>NZ_CALCZQ010000052.1 GCF_937903345.1 uncultured Emticicia sp.
GAATTTTATTAGTAAAAGAGTAACCTCGAAAAGGTTACTCTTTTTGCGTTTAGACCGTTTAATACTCAAAATCCAATGATAAATTTATCTGATAACTAATATTTATTCAATTGAAATCAGAATATTAAGGAGTTAAGCATAAGAAAAGTAGTATTTGGTTTTTCTATTTATTTTCATATTAATTACTTTGACTGCTTCGGCAGTCCGATCTGCTCAATTACCTATTTGTTAATTATTATGAAGAATCGTTTCATCAAAAACTTGGTAACATTCTTTTGGTAGTTTCAATTTGAAAATTTTTCGCAAATTGTCAAATTGAAGCTTTTAATATAAAGTTTCAAAAATAATTTTTACATATCCTTTTTCATTATTATTGTTATAAAATGGAAGGGCATTCAGTCGGTAGGAGTCTGTATTAATCTCTACGATATTATTATCTGCTCTAATAATTTATAAAAAATATTGTTTCCAAGCATCTTCTTTTATCAAATGTTCACCTTTTGGCTCAATAAATACTTGAAAAGTTAGATTTTTCTCATTTTTTTTGTTTGGCGAAAAGTAAAAAATCGGTTTCATACGCTCTTCCTTGTGAATCATATATCTTTATTTCTCTTTCTTCAAGAAGAATATATATATATATTCGTATTTCACACCAATTTGTTCGATTTTTCTTGTAGATAGATTGATAAAGTCTTTCTATTCATTTGTGCCGTAATTTGAATTAATTGCATACCAGTCATATTATTTTAAGTACTCTACATAACCAATGGCTCAAACGTCATTTTTATTTATTTTCAAGGATTTATCATTAAAAACTTGATTTATTTAGTCTTGACAGGGGGTTGAAATTCCTTCAAATTCAGTAAGTTTACTTTTTAAATGGTTTTCAATGCTTTTGAATGGCGGATTAACTAATTTCTTAAAATATGTTTTCAAGAAATAGCCACAATTTTATGTGTTTTTTCACGGAAATAGAATGTTTCGGCAGTGGTTTTTCCCATAATTAATTGTCCAATAGGGGCCTGAGGTGAAATTGTCATAATTTTTTTAGCTTCTAACTCGATTATACCAGCACCAATTGCTACAAAAAAGTATCCCATCGTAGTTTCTACTAATGCCCCAAAAGCAACTTTCGTAAAAAGCGTTTCGGTGTCAATTTTATCCAAAGAGAGGCGTTCTTGGCGTGCTTGTTCGTACATTCTTCCGTTCATTTCTCGGTCGAGTTGCCCCATTGCACGGGCGGTTTCATACTTATCTCCTGCCGAACTTTTTCCTTCTTCATTTGCTGAGTTTTTGGCTGCCTCCATTGCTTCGTAAGAAGTTTTCATTCTATTCTCAATCAATTCTTTTACTTTTTCTAATAATTTTTCTTTCATGTATTAAAACCTTCAATGAGGATTTTGGAGAAATCATAAGGTATTATTCACTATTTTATTCAGTCCACCAGTAAGATTTACCAAATTAGTAAAACCAAAGTTTTCCTGTAAAATTTTGATTGCTTTTTGGCTTCGAACGCCACTTTGGCAATGTATAACCACGGTTTTATCTCGACTGATTTTTGATAAATATTTTTCTAATTCTGATAATGGCATCAATTCACCGCCAATGTTTCGAGCTTCGTATTCATGTTTTTCACGTACATCAATTAATTGATAATCGTTTAATTTTTGTAATGCTTCAAATGTAATATCATTCGCCGATTTTATTCCACAAAATACTTCATAGTCAATTAGTTGAGTAATTTTAATCGAGTTAGGCATTTTCGGAATATTGATAATTCGGCTTTGCATTGAAAGTGTATCAATTACAAATAGTTTACCCGAAAGCGGTTCGCCGATGCTTGTAATTACTTTGATGGCTTCAAGTGCTTGTATCGAGCCAATGATGCCTGGTAAAACTCCCAAAACACCTGCTTCGGCACAGTTTGGAGCCTGTTCGGTTGGTGGTGGTGTAGGAAATAAATCTCGATATGTGGCAGAATTTCGATGATTAAAAACCGCAACTTGTCCTTCAAAACGATGAATTGCTCCATAAACAAATGGTTTATTGAGCATTACACAGGCATCATTGACCAAATATCGAGTTGGAAAATTATCCGTTCCGTCAATCACAATGTCATAATCTTTGATGATTTCTAAAGCATTGTCTGCACTTAATAAAGTTGGATATTGATTGATTTTGACCAATGGGTTTAATGCCCTTAGGCGATTAGTAGTTTCACTAATTTTTGCCTGCCCAACTGACGATGTTGCATATAAGATTTGTCTTTGAAGATTGGTAATATCAATTTTGTCGTTTTCAACTATTCCGAGAGTGCCAATGCCCGCTGCAGTTAAATAAAGCAGAATTGGACTTCCCAGTCCGCCACAACCAATTACTAAAATCTTTGCATTTTTTAGTTTTACTTGTCCATCTATGCCAAATTCTGGCATTAACATTTGCCTATTATATCTTTGGAATTCTTCGGGTAATAGCATATTGTTACGGGATCAATAAAGTAGCTATTTCTTAAAATATGTTAAATAATTAGTCCTGCAGCAAGTTAACGAATCATTTTGCTCGTAATTATGTAATTATTACATAGTTTTTTATTAGAAATGCTAAATTTTAGACTAAAAGTACGTTTATTTGTTATTTATAAAAAAGTTAATTAAAAATAAGTATATCTGAGAAATGAAAAACACATTTATTGCTTTCGCTACTATTATTCTATTATCACAAATTTCGTTTGCACAAAGCACCAAAGCACCTGTAACTAAGCCTAAAGCTCAACCTGCAAAACCTGTGACAACCACAAAAACAGTAGTGGTAGCTACGTCTTCATTAGAGACTATGAAAAATGGTATTGATTCTATTAGCTATGCTATTGGAATAAATATCGCAGGTAATTTAAAACAACAAAATTTGAAAGTTAATTCAGCGATAATGGCAAAAGCTATTGACCAAGTTTTAAACGAACAAACACCATTGATGGATGCCAATGTAGCTAATGCCTACATTCAAGGGTATTTTCAGAATGAATCGATGAAAAAAGGTGCAGTAAATAAAGCAATAGGTGATAAATATTTAGCTGAAAATAAAACGAAAACAGGTGTTGTTACTTTGCCGAGCGGTTTGCAATACTCAGTTATTAAAGAGGGTAATGGTGTAAAACCAGCCTCTACCGATAAAGTGAAAGTACATTATCATGGGACATTGATAGATGGGAGTGTTTTTGATAGTTCTGTAGATCGAGGGCAGCCTGCCGAATTTGGCGTAACACAAGTGATTCAAGGTTGGGTAGAAGCCTTGCAATTAATGCCCGTTGGTTCGAAATGGAAATTATTTATTCCTTCAAATTTAGCTTATGGCCCACAAGGCCCACCTAGTATCGGCCCAAATCAAGTTTTGATTTTTGAGGTTGAATTGCTCGATATTGTTAATTAAATTAAAAAATTAAAATCCCCTATAGGGACGGTCGGCCGCTGCCGTTGGGGTGGTCATGCTACAAATTATGAAAAGAATCATCGTTCTAATAACCTTAAATGGTCTTTTTGGTTGCTTTGAAAACAAAGCTCAGAATCAGACTGCGGCGTCGCCAAAGTATGGCTACAATGATTTGAAACCTACTCGCACGCAAGAGCAGGTACAGCAGTTCGCTACCCAGTTTTTGAGTTATCATCACTACCAAAAATTTAAGCTTGACGATGATTTTTCGACAAAAGTGTGGGATAATTTCTTGAAAGATGTAGATGGTGGACATTCATATTTTATTGAAAGCGATATCAAGTCTTTTGAAAAATACCGTGACGGAATAGATGAAGATTTATTGGAAGGAGATTTAACAGCTCCATTCGAGGTTTTCAACCTTTACCGCAAACGTTACAAAGAACGTCACGAATTTATCATGGCTTTACTCAATAAGCCATTTAATTTCACCGCAAATGAAAGCTACGAAACCGACCGTGAGAAAACTCCTTGGGCAAAATCTACGACTGAGTTGGACGATGTTTGGCGTAAAATTGTTAAAAGTCAAGTACTTGATTTGAAGCTAAGCGGAAGTAAAGACAGTGCAACGATAGCAACCCTGAAAGACCGCTACAAGCGTTGGGAAACTCGCATCGCCAAATGGAGACCCGATGATGTTTTTCAATCGTTTATGAATGCTTTTTCTGAAACAATAGACCCACATACAAATTACATGATTCCAAGTACAGCGGCTCAATTTAATATCGAAATGAGTCAGTCGGTAGAAGGAATTGGTGCTTCGTTAAGAAACGAAGGTGATTATGTTATGATTGCCGAAATTATTCCTGGTGGACCATTATTTAAAAGTGGAAAAGCAACAAAGAATGATAGAATTGTGGCCGTAGCTCAAGGTGAAAACGGTACTTGGCAAGATATTGTGGGTTGGCTAACGGATGATGCCGTAAAGCTAATCAGAGGTACGAAAGGAACAGTTGTGCGTATAAGACTACTACCGGGTGATGCACCTGCTGGTTCGCCAACGAAGGAACTACGTTTAGTGCGGGAAAAAGTGAAACTGGAGGAAGCAGTAGCCAAAGGCATAATTGTTCCAATCAAAAAAGACGGTAAAGACTATAAACTGGGCGTAATTGATATTCCGATGTTTTACCGTGACTTTGAAGATGCCCGTAAAGGTGGAGATTTCCAAAGTACAACTAAAGATGTAAAACGTTTTTTAAATGAATTTAAAGCAAAAGGCGTTGATGGCGTTGTAATTGACCTTCGCAATAATGGTGGCGGCTCATTGACTGAAGCAATAAATCTTACAGGTTTATTTATTACAAAAGGCCCAGTAGTACAACGCCGTGACAATAATGGTGGTATCGATGTAGAAAGCGATACTGACGCTGAGATAGTTTACAGTGGTTCGTTGGTTATTCTTCAAAATCGGTTTAGTGCGTCGGCATCTGAGATTTTTGCAGGAGCTATTCAAGATTATAAACGTGGGGTGATCGTTGGAGAGCAATCTTTCGGAAAAGGAACCGTCCAGCAATTAGTCGATTTAGACCAGTTTTTGCTTGCACCCCGTACCGCTTCAACCGACAAAAAACCTAACGTAGGTTTCGATCAAAAAGAAAGATATGGTCAATTGAAACTCACAACCGAAAAGTTTTATCGTATCACAGGTAACAGTACTCAACGCAAAGGCGTGGTTGCTGACATTGACCTTCCGACGCCCTTTGACCCAGAAGAAATGGGAGAAAGTTCGCAACCAAGTGCTTTACCTTATGACCAAGTCAAGACTTCCGATTACGAAAAAACAACAGTTATTAATGAGAAAGTTCTTGCCAAATTACAAGAAAATTACCAAGCTCGTTTGAAATCAGATATAGAGTTAAAAAAATTAACCGATGATTTGGCAGAATATCGTAAGATAAAAGATATCACAGTTATTTCTCTGAATGAGGCTAAACGCAAGCAAGAGCGTGACGAAAACGAAAAACGCCGAAAAGCAGTGAATAAATTAAGTTCAGGCGATAAAGATGAAAAAGAAAAAGACATCATATTGACCGAAAGCGAGCGTATATTATGCGATCTGATTTCAATACAAAAATAATTAGTAGTTATTTGATTTCATATCCAAAGAAGCTCCAGTCGAGATAATCAACTGGAGCTTTCTTATTTTTTTAAAGTTAAATTGTAATCTTTTATACGTATTTCATAACTTTGTGTGCAACCTATGATGAAATCCGATGACAACTGATACTTATACACAAACGTCGATGTTTGACTTGTGGCGTCAGAATCATAATTTATTCAAAGATAAATATACCTCGCACCAGACGTCGTACATCGAGAACCTATTGCCCGAAATTGCCGTTCAGCTAAATGTTTATGATGTTTTAAATATTCTTCAACGTCGATTAGGTAACGATATTATCCAAAAAGCTTTGGATTCAAGTCAGGGCGACCTTGGCAAGTGCATTGAAAGTCCAGCAAGCTATCATCAAGATAGCCAATGGCTGAAAAAGTCGAATATGGTGGGCATAAATGTTCGTACCATCGGAAATTTGTTCAATGTCGTCAAATATGCCCTTACTATTCCAAAATCACAAGACTCTCTCCATTTATTACCATTCTGGGAACCTGGTGTAGTTGGTAGTCTTTATGGAATGACCAGTTTTAATATTAATACTGAGTTTTATAGTCATGAATTGGCTACGGCAATTCCAACGCTCAATTCGGTAGAAAAACAATTGAAATTTGTGGTTAATGTACTACATGCTATGGGCAAAAGTGTAGGCATGGACGTAATTCCACATACCGATCGTTTTTCAGAAATGGTGATTGCTTATCCTCGTTTTTTTGAATGGGTTCGTCGTGTTGGGGGAAGAATCACGAATAATTCGGAAACGATTTATCGAGAAGTAGAAGAAATTATTTGGCATTATTTAGTTCGTAATGGAACTGCCAACGGAACACCCATTTCATACTCAAAAAACACTTTGTTTTCGCCAGAAATCCCAATTCTTCGTGATGAACAACGTCTTGAAATTATTTTTGGTCATAAAAATGATACACAAGGCCGACTTCGCCGCCGAATTGAGTTAATGCATGAATTGATTTATCAAGGGTATGAAACGCTTCCTATGACGATGGCACCACCGTATCGTGGCCTCCATATCAATCCCGAAGAATTTGTGATTGATGAAAACGGAAACCGTTGGTACACTTACGAATTTGATAATCCACAGGCCATGTCGAGGGTTTTTGGTCCATTAGCACGTTATAAGTTTTTTCACTCAAAAGATGATAATGTCAATTGGGAATTAGATTTTGAAAACCCCAATAAATACGTCTGGGAGTATTTCTGCCAAAAAGTTTATGAATGTCAGCAAACCTATAATTTAGATTTCATGCGGGGCGATATGGCTCATATACAACCGCGACCAGCCGGTGTGCCATCCAAACCCAACGAATTTTATGACCCATTAATGGCTGTAAAGCATTATGTGCAAAAACAAGGAGTAAAACATTTTGCTTTCTTTGCCGAAACATTCTTAGTCGAAGCAAATTTTATGGGTTTTGGCGATGAAAATGACCATCTAGATGCAATTGATGCAGATTCTACGCTCGGAGATTTACAGTCTTCAGTGGTTGGTTCTCCCGAATTTATGCAGAAATTCGTGAAGTATAATCAATTGCTACGTACCAGAAATTTCGCACCAAATTTTACGGTCATAACAGCCGATAAAGATGACCCGCGATTTGATGAGTTTTATCGCACTGCTAATTATCTGCGTTTATTTGTTTCATTGTTTTTGACTGATATGCCTAGCTATGTTGGTTTAGGTTTTGAAACCCGAAATATGCACATCGAAAGAGGCAAAAACGAAGAATATACCAAACTTTATGTTTTTGCGATACGAGATGATAAGGACCGAGATAAAGTGACACATGGGCCATTTATTTGGGGTAAAAATCATCACCAGTTTCATTTGTTTCAGCAAATACACCAACTGGCCGAAAATATTTGGGAGGAAATTAAAGGTTGTTCTGTAAAATGGCTTTTAGAACCAACCCAGGATCAAAAATTGATGGTTTGGACGTTGAAAGATAATCCAAAATACATATTTGCTGTAAATTTAGATCCACAAAATGGGATTGACGAAAATCTTCTGCAAGAAAAGACCTTCAATCATCCACTAAACCAAATCTTTACGACTGGGCATTATAGTCAGCAACATGAGTGTAGGATTTATCGATTGGAAGATTGATAGAATATTTATAATTCAAAGCGAAGTCTTAGACCTAAAAAAAGGTCTGAAACTTTAATTATGCAAAAACTATGGATTTTGGAAAACTTAAAGATATTTCTGATGTTGATTTTAAGCTTCCACCAGATAATCCGTTAACTACTCAAACCCTTGCGACTGTATATCCGAAAGTTTCTCTGCCCGATCTATACTTTGGCCCACCGATTTGGGCAAATAAAAGCTGGGCAGGTAAGATTTATCCTTCAAATGCCAGAGACGCGGACTTTCTTTATCATTATACTCGTCAGTTTAATACTATTGAATTAAATGTTACGCATTACCAAATTCCGACCAAAGAAACAATTGCACGTTGGAAAGAATCAGCCACTGAAGGTTTTAAATTTTGCCCGAAATTCCCGCAAGTAATTAGTCATGACCATCAATTGATTGGATGCGAATTTCTTACAGAACAATTCTGCCAAGCAGTTTTGGGCTTGGAAGAAAATTTAGGAATGACTTTTTTGCAACTTTCACCAATGTTCGACCCACGCAGGTTAAAAAGTTTAGAAAATTACCTAAAATCATTGCCGCCAAATTTCCCCGTTTCGGTTGAGTTTCGTCATTCTGATTGGTTTAAAGATGCAAAAATTTGGGCAGATAGCTGTGCAATGCTTACCGAAATGAAAGTTGGAACTGTAATTTCGGATGTAGCTGGCCGACGAGATGTACTTCATGCAACACTCACTACACCAAATCTTATGCTTCGTTTTGTAGGAAATGAACTTCACCCAACAGATTATACTCGTATAAACGCGTGGTCTGAGCGTATAAAAACTTGGCTCAACCTTGGATTAAAAAGTGCTTATATTTTTGTGCATTGTGGAGATAATAATTTCGCTCCCGAACTCACAAAATATTGGATAAATAAGGTTAATGCGAAGGTAGCTCTAAATCTGCAAGAACCTAAAATAATTCCTCAGGTTGTGCAGGGTAGATTGTTCTAAAAAAAATTGCATTTTATTATTTAAGTCTATAAATTGCATATTAATTAGATACAAAATCCATTTAACGACAAAGATTTTTTTTCCTGACAAATTTAGCGAACAAAAAATAAGCCCGACGTTTCGTTGGGTTTTATTTTTTTACCACGATTTTAAAAGATGCTAAAATTCAAGTTTGAAAAGCAATCTATTAATTTAATAGATTATTTATAAAATATATTTAGTATCAATAAAAAAGGTCAAAAATCCCAAAACAAAAAAGAGAATGCAAGTGATTTTAGTTTACTGTGGAGCAAATCCTGGAACAAAAGCTATTTATAAAGAGGCTGCCGAGAAATTGGGCAAAGTTTTAGCCGAAAATAATATTCGTCTTATTTATGGCGGAGGAAGCCTTGGGCTAATGGGTATTATTGCCGATGCAGTTTTGGCAAATAATGGTCAGGTAACTGGTATTATTCCACATTTTTTAGACCGAATGGAAGTTGGGCATAAAAGCCTCCCTGAAATGCACAAAGTAGAAACCATGCACGAGCGAAAAGCTTTGATGGAAAAGCTCTGTGATGGTATTATTACGCTCCCAGGTGGCTATGGTAGCATGGACGAGCTTTTTGAGATTTTATCGTGGTCGCAGTTGGGACTTCACCAAAAGCCCGTAGGTTTGCTTAATTTGAATGGCTTTTATGACCATCTTTTGAAGCAATTAGATGTAATGGTTGAAGAGGGTTTCTTGAAAGTAGAAAACCGTAATTTGCTCATTGAATCAGATAATATTGAAGATTTGATGGAAAAAATGTCGAACTTCAAGCCGTCTTTTCACGAAAAATTGTTGAAAAGAGAGCAGATTTAAAAAAGGCAAATTCCTTTTAGTTTATCTTTGTGAAATACATCGACACTTATTAAAGAAAATCATGTCAATTGCCGAATTATATCAAAAATTTAAAGCCAGCAACGGCATCTCGACCGATACCCGAAAAATCAACGAAGGAGTAATGTTTTTTGCTCTCAGAGGTGATAAATTCAATGCCAACTCATTTGCTCAAGAAGCACTCAATAAAGGTGCAAAATTTGTGGTTGTTGATGAGGCCGAATATGCTACCGACGAACGTTGTATTTTGGTGGGAGATGTACTTTACACACTACAAAAATTGGCTAATTACCACCGTCAACAGCTTCATATTCCGTTTGTGGGCATGACAGGGTCAAATGGAAAAACTACTTCAAAAGAATTGGTTGCGGCAGTATTATCAAAAAAATTCAAGACATTTCATACAAAAGGAAATCTCAATAATCATATTGGAGTGCCACTCACAATACTCGGAATTGACGAAAGCTATGAAATTGCCGTAGTCGAAATGGGAGCGAATCACCAAGGCGAAATCCGAGATTTATGTAATATTTGCGAACCTACGCATGGTTTTATTACCAATGTCGGAAAAGCTCACTTAGAAGGCTTTGGTGGGGTCGAAGGTGTGAAAAAAGGGAAAGGTGAACTGTATGATTTTTTAGCAAAATCGGGCGGAACGGTTTTCGTAAGTGCCAAAAGTAAAGCATTGATTGAAATGGCAGCTCAGCGAAAATTTAAAGAAAAACTTGATTATTTGGCTGATAATGAGATTGTTATGTTGCAAGATTCGCCAGTGGTAATATTCTCAGCAAATGGTTGTCAATACGAAACGCATCTTCCTGGCTCATATAATTTTGAAAACATTGCCGCAGCTTTGACCATCGGAAAACACTTTGGTGTATCGCCTGAGTTGGCAAATGCAGCAGTTTCGGAATATAATCCTGATAATAATCGTTCGCAAATTATTGAAAAAGGCACAAACAGCATTTTGCTCGATGCTTATAATGCAAATCCATCATCAATGTCGGCTTCGATTCAGAATTTTATTAACCTTAAAACCGATAAACGGAAAGTCGTGATTTTGGGAGATATGTTTGAATTAGGCGAAGAAGGCCCAGTCGAACACCGTTTGATTGGTGAATTAGTGGCCAAGGGAAACTTTGATTTGGTAGTTTTATTCGGTGAACTGATGACAAATGCACTTGAGGTATTACCTAAAGCTTTTTATTTTTCAGATAAGTTTTCGTTGCATAACTGGCTGATAGATAAGCAACTAACAGATTCTTATGTCTTGATAAAAGGTTCGAGAGGGGTTAGTTTGGAGACCGCTGTGCAGTTTTTGTAAGAATCGTTATCTGTTGAGAGGGATTTTTTTTAAATAATATCCCTTTCTTAGGCCCCGTACGTTATTTCTTTTGAAACGTAACACACAGATGTTTATGCAAGAGCAAAGTTTGATTGGTATTAAGTGCATGCTGCTCTTCTAAAATTTCTTTTTCGATTGGATTTGCAGACTTTCGTATCATACGATTAAAGGTGCGAAATGAACGAAGATGAATAAATAATCCTAAAAAAAGATAGGAAATCAAAGAACTTACACTTAGCTGATTAGCATGTATTTTCTGTATTTTTAAGCCCGCTAAACCTGCTAATGTTCGTAACCTTTGGGCTGTGCAGAGATATACTCGACCGTTATAAACGTGTGTAGCGTCATATCCAATTACACTGGCTTCGTTTGATAAAAACATATCGCTTCGTTCGGCTTCTACCCACAAATTTCCTAGTCGGCCATTTAAGCTGCTGTTGTTTGGCTTTGTTAGGATTAAAATTCCATTGGGTTTGAGTATTCTTGAAAGTTCTTGTAGGAGTAAAGTCTGATTTGGAATATGCTCAATAGTTTCCATCAATAGCACATAATCGGCCGAATTGGCTTCGATCGGTAGTTTTTGGTTCAAATCAATAGGTAGGCAGGTCAGCGAATCACTTTTAAAAATATCGGGATACATATCAAAAGCCTTCACGCTCGCACCTGCGTCATGCCACAAATTAGCCACGTATCCCGAACCTGCCGAAACATCAATCACCGTTTTTTCTTTTACATCGTTTTTTTCAACAAAGCGATGAATAAACGCTAAGGCAGCTCCTTTCGAGTGTGGGACTTGTTTGATTTGAGATTTATATTTCGACATTTGGAGGCTTTTTTTGTAGATAATTTCACATTATTACAAATTGGTAATTTGTTTTAAAAAGTGGTATAATTTTTTTCAATAATCTACAACAATACAGATCTTTCAAGCAATATCAACAGGTTTTGATTTTAATTTAACTTTCCATCTATCGATTCGTTTTTTTAGGCGAAGCGTAAAGTTTTCTTCAGGGTCGGGGAGTTTGCCCAAAAATTTCGTTCCGATTTTTAAATAATTCTTGAAAAAAGTATTGCTGCTTAATCCCCATTTCAGGATAAACTCCGTTCGGCCGTCATTGCGTTTTACTCGCCCTGTACTTCGACTGGCAAAGTGATATACGCGGCTTTTACCCAATCCTTTATAATATCTTACGCCATAGTGCCACAATTTTATCATAAAATCGGGGTCACTGTACATTCCTGGGAAAAACTCAACGCTCAAACCACCCACTGCTCGATAAACAAAAGTTGGCAAAACCATCGGATACCATTGACTGCCATTCCAGTCTTCTTTTGTATAGGAGGCAAACTCGGCCAAAAACTTTTCTTCATCAAATTCTGATGGGTGCGTGCCGTAGTTTTTATCGGCTATTACGCAGGCATTTCCTTTATCGAAGCCTTCAATCATTGTTCCGCTGATACACCATTTGTCATCTTTTTGTTTTTTTACTTCCTCAAATAAATAAAAATCCCAATCGGGGCAGAGGTACATATCGTCATCAATAAAAACCAAATATTCAGCAATTGCGAGGTGCGAAGCGGCATTAAAACCATAACAAACGCCCGAGTTTTGTGAGCTTTTGGTATAGCTAATATCTCCTTGGCCAATGGCCCAATCTTCCGAACCATCGTTTCCTTCATTGACATGAACAATAATTTGATGCTTATATCGACTGTTTTTTTTGATACTATTGACCACACATTTCAGATAATCAATATTGTTCCAAGATGGTATAAGTATTGAAAAAACAGGAGAGTAGTCTAGTACTACTTTTTTATGAGTAAAATCCATGAAGAGAGTTTTGAGTTTAGAGTGTAGAGTTCGGAGTATCGTACACTCTAAATTCTACACTCTGCATTTATTATCACCATCCTTTACGTAAGATGTAAGCAATGTAGGCTACGTCTTCTTCGGTTACTTTGGCGTGGAGCGGTAATACCAAATAACGTTCTTCTATGGCATCCATTTTAGGGAATTTACCTTCAGTTCGTCCACCAAAAATGCTATATTTATCATTACGATAATGCACTTGTCCGGACTCGATGCCGTGTTCACGTAGGTGCTTCATTAAATTTTCACGGTCGTCAACTTCTGCAGTTAGTAGCCATGCGGCGTGTTCACGGTCAGTATATTCTCTACCGATTACTCGGATTCCTTGAATATCTTTCAGTAATTCGCAGTAAAGACGATAGAGTTTTTGACGCTGAGCCAAGTGGTCATCAAACTCGTCGATAGCTGCAAGCCCGATGCTTGCGGCAATATCAGTCATTTGGTATTTATAGCCAACTTCGGTAATATCGTTTTCCCAAATACCTTTTTGTTTGCTGCTACGGTCAATACCAAACCAACGTAATCGTTTGGCTTTTTCTACCAATGAATGGTCTTTCACAACCAACATTCCACCATCACCAGTGGTAATATGCTTGATTGCTTGAAATGAAAACATCGAAAAATCGCTTTGGCTACCAATAAATTCACCTTTGTATTTTGCACCAACGGCGTGAGCGGCATCTTCGATGATGGCAATGTTGTGTTTGCGGCCAAGTTCCCAAAGTTCGTCCATATCACATGGCAAGCCACCATAGTGAACACAAACAATTGCTTTGGTTTTTGGTGTAATGAGTTCTGCCACGTGCTTCACATCAATATTGAGGTTAGCATCAATATCAGCAAAAACGATTTTTACTCCCATATACAAAAATGGGATGTTGGTTGCTGTACAAGTAAATACTGGGGCGATTACCTCGTCGCCTGCCTTGAGGCCGGCTAATAAATACGATAAATGTAGGGCGTCAGTTCCTGAGCCAACCGCAAGGCTTTTACAAGGAGCAGTAAATTTCTGCTCGAAACGTTGCTCAAATTCATCAACTCTTGGACCTTGACCAATCCAACGAGTAGTTAGAACTTCGCTTACGTTAAAAGCAGCTTTAGCTGGAATATTGGGATGAAAAAGAACGATACCGTCACTTGTATCCATGACAGGAAACTCGTTCATGGGCTTTTCAGCAGTCATAAACAAAAGTAAAGTTTTAGGTTAGATTGACCAGGTTAATCTGGTATTTTTAAATTACACGTTTAAAAACAACAATGATAGTTTTAATCCTATACACAGGGTTAAACAAAATTAATATTAGAAAGTTTAAAAATCTACAAAAAAAGGATTTTTATCTTAAATTTTAATCTGTTAATCTATTCATTTGGTGCGTTAGTGTGCTGTTTTTTATGCTTAAATGCTTAGATACAGTATTTATGACAATTAGAAAAAGATTAAAACCCTCTGCTTTTCAATAAAAATAGTCCAAATTATTGGCATTCTTAATCAAGATGCTGGTTTATGAAATACGGTTGGTAGTCTTTTGAATTATAAGTTTTTGTGAGGTACGCGAAGATAAAAATTTCAATAAAATCCTATTTATTGTCCGTACCTTCGTGTTATGGATATTCATCAACAACATTCGCAAATATTAGCCAATCTCGGCATTGAGAAATTAAACCCGATGCAGGTTTCGGCACAAAAAGCGATTATTGCTAATAACAGCGATACTCTTTTACTTGCTCCAACTGGTTCGGGGAAAACATTGGGCTTTTTATTGCCAATTTTGCAATTACTCAAGGCTGACCAAACAAAAGTGCAGTGCTTAATATTGGCACCCTCTCGTGAGCTTGCGATGCAGATTGAGCAGGTTTGGAAGAAAATGTCAACAGGGTTTAAGGTAAATGTTTGTTATGGCGGACATCCGATGGCTACCGAAATACAAAATTTATCAACGCCACCAGCTTTATTAATTGGCACTCCTGGTAGAATTGCCGACCATATTACTCGGAAAACTTTTGAGCTTGGTGGCATCACGACTTTGGTGCTTGATGAATTTGATAAATCGTTGGATTTGGGTTTTCATGAACAAATGTCTTTTATCATCGGAAATTTGCCGAATCTGAATAAAAGGGTTTTGGTTTCGGCTACGGCGGGCATCGAAATTCCAGAATTTACAGGTTTGACAACGCCACAAGTTTTAGATTTTTTACCTGAAAAAAATACCGAAAACGAGCAACTGACAATGAAGCTGGTAATTTCGGACGAAAAAGATAAATTAGATACAATTTTTGATTTGGTTTGTTCGCTCAATTCGGAAGCAGCCTTAATATTTTGTAATCACCGAGATGCTGCCGAACGAACGACTGAGTTTTTGAACCAAAAAGGTATAGTGGCTACGTTTTATCATGGCGGAATGGAACAAGATGCTCGTGAACGTGCTTTGATTAGATTCAGAAATGGTAGTGTAAATTATTTGGTCACGACCGATTTAGCTGCTCGTGGGTTGGATATTCCCGAAATGAAGCATGTGATTCATTATCATTTGCCGCTACAAGCCCATGAATTCGTGCATCGCAATGGCCGTACGGCACGTATGCACGCTTTGGGAACTTCGTATCTGATTTTTAGTAACGATGAAGAACGCCCAGCTTATGTTGATAAAAATTTGGAAGAATTAGTGCTTTCGAAACGTTATTCCTTGCCGCAACTTCCTGAATTTCAGACGCTTTATATCAGCGGAGGGAAAAAAAATAAGCTTAACAAAATTGATATTGTAGGTTTTTTGTCGCAAAAAGGACAACTCGAAAAAGGTGATTTGGGGCTTATTGAAGTGAAAGATTTTACTTCGTTTGCGGCCGTAAAGCGTTCAAAAATTAAAACTCTTTTACAGCTTATCAAAGAAGAAAAAATGAAAGGAAAGAAGTATAAAATTGAAATTGCAAGGTGATTTTTTAGTTCGCAATTCGTTGTTTTCAGTTGGTAGTATGTTTTCACACAAAAAGCGGTCAAGACTTAAAATCTTGCCCGCTTTTTGTTAAGTAATTTATTTTTCTATTCAATGCCGATCATAAACTGCCAACCGTCGACTGATAATTAATTTCTTCTACCTCTGCCACCTTCAGCTCTTTGAGTTTCTCCGCTCTGTCGGCTTTCGTTTGATGGCGTTGAGCGTTCGCTACGAGTTGGTGCTGGGCTTGCCTCTCCACCACGGCTTCGGCGTTCGCTGCCAGTAGATATATCTCTACTTGGGCTTGGCTTATTGCGTTCGTTACGACTATTGTCCATGCCACTTCCTCTACCATAATTATCCGATCGATTCTCGCTTGTGCTTGTACGGCTTGGTGCGTCATTTCCTCTTGAAGGACGCTCCGATGTTGATGGTGTTGGGAAGTTATTGCGACTATTGTCGATTCTACCCCTCGAACTTCTGTCGTTATCATTAATAGGGTCGTTATTCCCTCTCGATCTTCTATCATTATCGTTGCGAGGGTTGTTGTTTCCTCTTGAACCTCTTTCTGTGTCGTTGCGACGGTTATTTTCGTACGCACCACTTCTTGCGTTTCTATCATTATCGTTACGTAAATTTCGGTTATTATCGTAGCGACCATTTGAGCCATTGGTACGGTAACGACTACGCTCGCTATAATACTCACGACCAACACGGTTGCGGTCGTTTCTGTACCAACCGTTGTAGTTTTGGCGAGGAACATAACCTAAACGAACATTGCCAAAGCCACGGCGGTCGAAGCGGTAGAAGTCAAATCCACCTTGGTAGTACCAGCGAGGATAGCCACTAACGTCATTCCAAGCCATATCAAACCCGTAGAATCTTCGGTCATAATCGAATAATTCAATACCTACTTGGCGGTTGAGGTAAGCTACATCTTCCCAGATTTCTTGTTGTTCCCAACGGTTAAAGATACCATCTGCCAAATAATCATATTCTTTACGTTCCACATCTTCTAAGCGGCGATACAAACGGTTTGATTCATTGCGAGTGATAAGCCCATTCTGAATACCGTTACTTATACGTACTCGGATATCCCAATGCCAATCGAATTCGTCATCGTAGTAATATCTATCATCATCATAACTATTGCTACCATAGTTATCATATCCTTGATTACCATATTGTGCATTTGCCGAAAAAATAGTTGTAAAAACCATGATTGCAGCCATTATGAAATTTCTCATCGTCTTAAATATTATTGTTAATTTATACTTTAGATGCAGAAAGGTATCAAAAGGTTTGATTAAGATTTGTTAATTGATTGTTAATGGGTTTTGTGAATGTGTAAATAATTGATTATTAGTTTATTAAATTAATTTATTAATGATTTTTACTAAATTGTATGATAGGTTTTCAACCTTTCAAAGGTATAAAGTTTATTTTTAAGCATAGGCCAGCTAACAGGTTAAAAACCTGCCCTTCTTTTCAATCTTCTTTACAATTTTGTGTATGTTTGTTAAACCATTTTTCATCACTCAAACGCATAAGACTTTTTATGAAATTATTCTTTTTACTTTTTTTATTCTCCCTATCAATTTTCGCTCAAAAAACTGTTTTGAGTAAATTTTCGTCTATCGAAATTGCTCGTTTTCAGCAACAAGCCAAGCGTGTAAATATTATTCGAGATAATTGGGGAATTCCACATATTTATGGAAAATCAGATGCTGATGCAGTTTTTGGATTACTCTATGCTCAGTGCGAAGATGATTTTAAGCGAGTAGAAATGAATTACATCGAAAAATTGGGCAGAATGTCGGAGATTAAAGGCGAAGCAAGTCTTTACGATGATTTACAAATAAAAATGTTAATTGATACGACCGATGCCATTTCCGACTATAAAAAAGCCGAGCCGTGGATGAAAAAACTACTCAATGCCTACGCCGATGGTATTAATTTTTATTTACACACGCACCCTAACACGAAACCTGCGATGTTGACTCGTTTCAAGCCGTGGTTTCCGCTTTTGTGGACTGATGGAAGTATTGGAGCAATTAGCACGGCAGATATTACGACGGCCGAATTGAAGAATTTTTATTCGGGTGATAAAGTTACGTACACCGCCGAACCCAAAGACCCTGAAAACCAAACTGGCTCGAATGGCTTTGCTTTTTCGCCTAAAATTACGGCTTCAGGAAATGCCATTTTGTACATAAACCCGCACGTAACTTTTTATTTCAGACCCGAAGTACAAGTAACGAGCGAAGAAGGTTTGAACGCCTACGGTGCTGTAACTTGGGGGCAAATGTTTGTTTATCAGGGATTTAACGAGTATTGCGGTTGGATGCACACTTCTTGCAATGTCGATGTAGCCGATGTTTATGCCGAGAAAATTACGAAAAAAGGAGAGAGGTATTTTTATGAATATGACAAACAATTAAAGCCAGTTACCGAGAAAAAAATAAGTATCAACTATAAAGATGGAGATGCTCTGAAAACCAAAACCTTCACGACTTATGCTACGCATCATGGGCCAATTATGGCGAAACGTAACGACCAATGGATTAGTTTAAAATCATATAATCGCTCAATGACGAGTTTGATTCAAAGTTGGAGCCGTACGAAAGCAAAAGGTTTTGAAGATTACAAAAAAACAATGGATTTGCGAGCGAATACTTCAAATAGCACCGTTTTTGCCGATAATAAAGGGAATATTGCATATTGGCACGGAAACTTTGTACCTGTGCGTGACCGTAAACTCAATTGGGCAAAGGTAATCGACGGAAGTACTTCTGCTACCGAATGGAAAGGTTTGCATAAAGTTGATGAAACTGTTCATGTCTATAACCCTATAAATGGGTGGCTTCAAAACTGTAATTCTACACCATTTTCGGCCGCAGGGACGATGAGTCCTAAAAAAGCAGATTTTCCACCATACATGGCACCCGATGGTGAGAATTTTAGAGGTGTAAATGCCGTAAAGGTTTTAGATAAAGAAAAAAGCTACACAATTGATAAAGTGATTACAGCGGGTTATGATACAAATTTGGCGGCTTTTGAGGTCTTGATTCCGTCGTTGCTTACTGTTTTCGAGAAAAACGTAAAACCTACGGATTCACTTTTCGCAGCCTTGAGTGAGCCAATTGCTGAGTTGAAAAAATGGAATTATCATTCGTCAGAATCTTCGGTAGCTACCACTTTGGCGATTGAATGGGCAGGAAAATTGAGTACAACTTTACAAAAATTATACATCGATGAAGGTGAAGACGACCAAGTGACCAATGTCAAAAGATTTGCTGCGTCGGCCAGGCCCGAACAGGTTTTGCCACCATTATTGGCCGTAGTAAACGATTTGAAAAAGAAATTTGGTAAATGGCAAATACCGTGGGGCGAAATCAATCGTTATCAAAGAATTTCGTCGGATATTCAGCAAAAATATGATGATGCACAGCCGAGTGTGCCGGTAGGTTTTGCTTCGGCACTTTGGGGAATGTTGCCTTCATACAACAGTCGCTATTATCCAACTACCCAAAAACGCTACGGTGTGAGTGGCAATAGCTTTATATGTGCCGTTGAGTTTGGGCCAAAAATCAAAGCAAAATCATTGTTG
Source organism: uncultured Emticicia sp. (assembly GCF_937903345.1). Taxonomy (GTDB): domain Bacteria; phylum Bacteroidota; class Bacteroidia; order Cytophagales; family Spirosomataceae; genus Emticicia. The sequence goes on from NZ_CALCZQ010000052.1 coordinate 19,328, forward strand.
GCAGGTGGCGAAAGTGGCGACCCAAGTTCAAAACATTTCAACGACCAGTTGGAAATGTATACGCAAGGTAAATTCAAAGAGGTACTTTTCTATAAAGAAGATGTGCTTAAAAATGCCGAACGTAAATATCATCCTGGGGAGTAATGGTAGTTAAAAAAATTTAAAAATTTATTATAACATAAGTATTGATTTCCTTAGAAAGAAAGTACTGATCCATGCAAGTAAAATAGTTCAATTTTTATATTGCTATTTTAGAATGTTGAAAATTTGGGCTAAAGGATTTTTAGGAACGAATGACTGCTAAAATGGCATGAAATTCATTGTTTTAGACATTAATAATCAAATTTATCAAAATTAGATTGTTGGATTATTTGTAACGGTCCTTGAACTATGCAACCATTTCAACCCTTAACAATTAATCAATGGGGTTCTATGCTTGGTTTGGTTTCATGCAAAAAACACAACACGAAAAAACGAGTACTTTGCAAATTTAAACTAACTTTGAGTTTTATATATATTTCAATCTATTGGGAAAAAGTGTTGAGTAGTTAAACTTAACTCCCAACACTTTTTTTATTGAATATTATTTGTAACCTTTAGAAACTCTAATTGTCTGAGTTTTTAATCCTAATAATAAGCTTCCAGGTATCGCGATAAGTGCGTCGCCAAAACTTGTTTTCGTCAAAATACTATAATTTTTTGCACCACTTGCTAATCTTTTTGAATCAACTTTATTTAACGGTAATAGTCCCCAGAATAAATACCATTGTTTCATTTTAGCGTCATATTGACCAACTGATTTACAATTGCCTTTTCCACCTGCACCAACTGTGTGCATTGTAGTGTTGCAACTACTTAAAATAACACCTAACGTAAATAAGGCAATTACTGAATTTACCTTTACTTTCTTCATTTTATTTTATTTTTTTGTTTACGAACTACTCCTACGGCTTTTCTGAATCGCCTCAATTTTTAAGTGGAACTATGGACTCCATTTTTATTTTTTTTCAGATTGGGTTGTCAATTCGTTTGGACGAAACTTTGATGCTGAACTTATAGTGAAAATTGTGGTAATTTTAGCCATAAACGAGTAGTCAATGGATTTTATCATGCAAACTAACAACTCGAAAAGGATAGTATTTTTCAAATACGGACTAACCATGACTTTCTGCTATATTTTTTTATTTTGGGACTAGACAAAGTCTATAAGAAACTGCTTAAATAATAGATAATTTATTTTTAAAATCTACAACTTGATCATTTTTGACATGAACATTTACTAAATCAAGATTTTTTATTTTTTGTATCTCTTAAAATTATTTCAAGAAATACAAAAAGATTTCCTTTCATAATTAATGCTTTAATTTTGAAATGGATTTAAAGAAATATCAAAATTTATATAGTTTTGACCTTCACCTAATTATTTGGTGATAACTCTCAATTATTTGGTGATAAGTATAGAATAAATTTATAAAGTGTATAGAAAAAGGACGTAGCAAGGGCATAATCATTAATTTGAATTCTTGTTTTTACAAATTCGTTTTGACGCAACCACGATGATGAACTTAAGGAGAAAATTGTGGTGATTATCGCTATTAATAAACAGCCAAAGGATTTTATAGGCTGGTTTGGTTGCTTCCAAAGCCGCAACGCGAAAAGGCTATCATTTTTTTAAATACTGACTGACCATGGCTTTTCACTGTACTGCTATGTTATTGTTTTTAGTGTGGTTATATTATCTAAATTTGTACAGGCTATTGCTCCTGTTCGCCTGAAGGTTAGCGGATGAAGTTTGTAAGTTAGGCTAAATTTTAACTTAGTCGATGTATTAGCCGTTCAGTTCAATCAGTATCCCAAGTTCGCCTGAATGTTGGCAAAAGAGTAGGTGGCGGTTCGGCTGATGTTAAAATCAGGTAGTGTCTTAGCCGTTGTTCCAACGGCATCTGAGGATAGGTTTTTCCTTCTAACTACACGGTGCACATGAACGGAATTGATATTTGGCAAAAAAACAAATAAAAATCTCCATACTAAGAACAGAAAACATAAAGACTGAATAAAAATTCAGCCTAAGTGGCTTTTAAAGGTATGTTGAGGTCAAGTATGAACGAAATCGTCGCAGAGCGAGTTGTTGAGGCACAAAAAATAAAGGGCGATAAATCTTCAGTTTATCGCCCTTTATTTATTTTTCAACACATCCTTTAAAATTGTGCTGCTCCCGAATATTGTAATGTAGCCTTCGCTTTTTCGTATTTTGATTTCAAATTTTCGAGCTTGGTCTTCATATCAATTAACTTTGTCTCTCTAGTATTTATCAAGAATATGGTGCTTTCTCCGATTAAAAATTTTTGCCTTTCGGCTGCCAGTAATTTCTCTTGATTGGCATTTGCTATGATTTGAAATTCGATTTGTTTGGCCAGATTAACTACTTCATTATAAGCACTTTCAACAGCAATTTTCAGTTCTCTTCCAACAATATCTTTCTCGAAAGTAGTCTGTAATTGCTTAATTCTGACCGACTGCAATTTTCCTCGTTCTTTTCGCAGCAAAATCGGCATTTCAAAATTTATGCCGAATTTATGATTATTGAGCAAGAAGCCACTTGCAACCGAGCCTTCTTTCTGAAAAGCTGATGGCATACGAAGTAAATTAAAGTTTACATCAAATTTTGGCTTGAGCATTTCAATTCTAAATTTCTCTTCAATTTGAAGTTGCTTTTGCTTCAGAATGATTTTTGCAATTTCTGGATGGTTTTGCTCCAAATTTCTCAAAATATCATCCACTTTTTGGCGTTCAATGGCCATTGGATTAATTGTTTGTGGAATTAAATTCGCATCCAATTCGAGTGGCTGTTCGCTTTTGTTCCAAAGATAATTAGAGATAGCCAAGGCTCCATTCTGAAACTCAAGCTTTGATTGTTCGAGAATAACTTGTCGGTCTTGTACCGTAATAGCCGCTTCTACGCTATCAATAGTGGCAATTTCTCCTATTTTGGCACGTTCGCTTAGTAGCTTGAAACGGTCTTCGGCCATTTGATAGGCCTCTTGGTTAAGTTTTAGTTTCTGATAACTCAAATACCACTCCCAATAATCTTTTGCGGCCGAAAAGATAAACTTATTGATAATTTTTTGTCGCTCAGCTTGGGCAATATTATTAAGGAGTCTCGCTTGAAGGAGCGTATTTCGTCGGGCATCAATCAATAGTCCTTGTCCCAATGGCACACTTACACCACTAAAAATTAAACCGGCAGACTCTTCTGGAAAAAGGCGAGTGCCTGTGTTTCGCTCATAGCCACCTTTTAGCTCAATACCGCTATAAATGGGAACTTTCAGAACGCTTTCAAAACGGTTGTAATAATCTTTGCCGTCGAGAGCTTTTCTATCGAATGTTGTGGCGACTTTTGGGTCGAATTGTCCACGGGCTTGCATCATTTCTGCTTTGGCATCATCCAAATACAAATTCGCCTGCTTAATTACTGGGTGATTTTTGAGAATAATTTCTTGAAAATCCTGAAAACTAAAGACCTCCGTTTTTTGAGAAAAAGTCTTAATTGTGGTCAAGCTTAAGACAAAAACCATCAAAATGAGCTTTTTTGGTAAAATATATCGTTTTATTGATTCTATCATTTCATGATTTATTACTGGTTATTGAGGAACTGGTAATGAGTATTTCCTGAAAAAGAGCGTAGTATCCAATACCTTGGGCGTATGTAATACTCCCCTACCACTTATTTTTTAACAGTGCTTTCTTTTCCAGTTTTTTCACCTTCCTTTGGAACATCTTTCAAACTCGGTGGGAAGGCATTTAACTGACGCCAGATTTCGTACCAAACTGGCACATCATCTAACATAATCCAACCATATACACCCGAGCCAACTCTGAGTTGTTTTGGCCAATTGCCACTATCGGGAGTGACAAGCAAACGATATTGCCCATTTTTGCTATCAATCATATCAATTACTTTTACTTTTCCTGCAAAAGTTCCGACCGATACCGATGGCCAACCTGAAAACTGAATAGCCGGCCAACCCTCAAATTCCAAGCGAGCAATACGACCTTGCTGAATCAAGGGGACATCCATTGCATTGACGTACAACTCAACCGCCAAATGTGGATTGATGGGTTGAAGTGTACAAATCGACTCGGTTTCTTTGAGTGTTTCTCCAATACCTGCTTTCAGAGCCTTTACAACGTAGCCTTCTTGTGGAGCTCTAACGACGTACATATTTCTTCGAATATCTACATTTGCTTGTTTGTTTACTATTTTTGAAATCTCGGATTGTCCATCCGAAATGGCCGCCAAAGCTGAACTTCTATCTGAGCGTGCTTTGGCTATTTTTTCGGCATATTCGGCATTGATAGCGTTAAGTTCGATTTGACTATTGATGAGTTCTTGCTTCGATATAGCTAATTTGTTTTGTACCGAATTTAGCTTATTTTGGGTTTCTTGTACTTTCAAGCGTCGGGTTTCAATATCGTTTAGAGACAAAATTCCTTGCTTTTCTTGCGTCAGACCGCGGTCGAGTCGGTCTTGGGCAATTTTCACTTGTAATTTTTCTGCCTGAATATCAGCACTATCAGCGTTTACTTTGGCTCGGTTTTGTTTTACCTTATTTCGGGCTTTTTCAAGGCTTAATTGCCAATTTTGTGATAAAGCATCAATTTGTTTTTGTAAAGCATCGGCTTTCGCTTCGTAGCTGTTGAGTGCTTCTTTTTTTGCTTGCAGTTGCTCTCCGAGTCGAAGCGGTAGTTGAGGGTCGAAATACTCATCTTTCAATTCGGAAAGTAGAACGAGTGTATCGCCTTTTTTTACCAATTGCCCTTCGGCAATATTCCACTTTTCAATTCTTCCTGCAATTACGTTCTGTATACTCTGCGGACGCTCTGAAGGACTTAAGGCTGTAAGTGTACCTTTGCCGTTAATGTTTTGTTGCCATGGTAAAAATAAAACAATGATAAAGATGATGAAAAATCCCAAAAGCCATCGTTTCAGCACGTGAGTGCTTTTTGGGGTACTTACTAATTCTTGTACGTAGGAATTACCCGACTCTTTGACCGATTCTGGCACTACATTCTTTGATAAGTTTAACATATTTCTTTGGCTCAATTAAAATATTTTGAATGACTTAATATAAAATAATTGCTTCATAATAAGTGATATACAGACACTGATTATTAAACATATCAATGCAAAAAATTTTGAAAAGCTAGGTTTGTTCTTAAAACTTCATATTTTCCTTCTTGGACAATCTGACCTTTATCCATTAAAATAACTTTATCGCATTGCTGCATGATGCTCTCTTTTTTTGTTTCAATGATCACTGTTGTTGATTTTTCGGACGAAAAAATAAAGGCAATGATTGCTTCCAACTCGGCTTGACTGAATGAATCGAAACAGTTTGAGAGTATCAGCAGGCGTGGCTGCAAGAGCAGACAGCGGGCTAAAATCAGTTTGGTTTTGAAACTATCGGAAAACTGCCGACCACCCGATAATATTTGTGTTTGAAGACCTTCTTTTAGTTTGCCGATACTTTCGCTTAGTTGAAGACCATCAAGTACTTCCTGAATTCTTGCACCTGTAAGTTCTATTCGGTTGAGTGAAATGTTTTCCAAAATTGTGCCATCAAAAATTGCATCAACAGTTTGATTTTTCTTAACATACTTAAAGAAATGTTCTTGTTGAATATCCCGCATTGAAATCCCATCGTAGGTGATAAGTCCTTGATAATTTCCTAAAATCCCTGCTAAAACTTTTAAGAAAGTCTCTTTTCCAGAGCCATTCATACCCGAAACCGCAATTTTCTCAGAAGGATTTATTTTCAAGTTTATGTTATTCAATACATAATCAGGATTATCTTCAAATTTGTATCTGAGGCCTTTGAGTTCAAGACCGATTCCCTGTTTGCTACTATCCAAATGTCTTAAAACACCTTTGTGATTTTCGAGGGGAAGGTCAGATATTTGACCAAGTTTATCGACTGCAGTAAGTAAATCAAAAATCGAATCGAATGATAATATTACTTTTTCTACCGAACTCACAACTAAAACTATTATGATTTCAGAAGCCACAAACTGTCCGATGGTAATTTGCAAATTTACGACTAGATATGTTCCCAGAATCAACAATCCGCCTACCACCAAAACTTTAAAAAATACGGCATTATAAAAAAGAATGAGTAAATATCTAAAGTATTTTTGACGGTATTTTAGGTAATTACCTGTTAAATATTCCATTTTTTGAAGAGGAAAATTTTGTCCTCCCGTAATTTTAAATACGGATACCATTCGTGCCATATCTTGCAACCAATAAGCTATTTTGAACTTATACTTCGATTTTACGATATTGGCATCTAGCAATCTTTTCCCATAAATTCTAATGACCACGAAAATGATTAAAACCGTAAGTAAAGCAAAGCCTATAAATAAAGGATGGTAAGCCGAAAGTAGTAAAAGTCCAAAAATGATTTGAATAAGGGCTGCGGTTACATCAATCAAGATTTTTGGAAGTGTTTTTTGAATCGTTATGATGTCGAAAAAGCGATTCATCAATTCGGGTGGGTAAAAGTTTCTAAGTGCTTCGGTCTTGATGTGCGTAATGCGATAAGTATATTCAAATGCCGATTTGATAAAAAGCCGTTCTTGCAGATATTCTACAATAGTTAGCTGCATGACCTGCATGACCCCAGAAAGAATCAAGGCCAAAATAACCAAACCAATTAGGATATAAATTGAGCTGAAATAAACTCCACCTTGCACAAAACCAATAATGGCTTGAATACCGAGCGGTAAAGCCAAACTAATTGTACCAATCAAGATGGCATATACGTAGATTGAATAAATATCTCTTCGCTCAATCCGAAGCATATTGACCAAACGCTTGAAAGGTGATTGTTTTACAATTTCTTGATTTGCTTCATTGGAGATAGACTCAACAGGAAAAAATGTAAAAAGCTGGACTTTCTCTGAAGAAACATCCAGCTTTTCTAAGGTACTTTTGATGGGTAATAAACCTTCACCAGTGATTTTAAATGCTTTTTGCTCTTTGTTTTTTTTGCTCGGAACAAAGAAGTATGCTTCACCACCACCATCAAAAAAAAGAAATGGTGTGGTGGTTTTTTTTTCAAATTCTTTAATTTGGCTAAATTCAACCGAGTTTTCTATTAGAAATACTCCTTTTTTTTCGATATTACTGCGAAGTTCAGTAATAAAATCTTCTTTCGATGTAAAAGTTGGGTTACTCAACCCCAGGTAGTTACTAAACTCAAAGTAGAAGGCTAATTTTTCTAAAATACTTCTTAATATTGTTTCATTCATAAATTTAAGACTTTTTGGATTTAGAGTTAACTAAAAATATTTTTGTCGTCCGTAAGTTCAAACAAACATTATAAATTTATTGTTCAAACTATCCTAACCGCAAAATATTAAATAGCAACACTTCAACAACGAAAAGGCCTGTTTTTGGTTCTTTTTTACAGCAAAATTTGAATTTTTGCCTTTATAATCCAAATTAGAATATCATTAGAAAAAGGTTTTGAGCTTTCTTAAAAATTAAAAATAAGTAAAAATACTCATTTTTACTTGCAGAAGTAATGAACTGCTTTTTGATAGATTTTGAATACTATTACTTGAAATATTCTTTATTTTTCAATCAAGCTTCTAGTAAAATACATAATACTATCTTCTCCAGCTAAAAAATCTCTATAAGTCTGTTTGACTTCAAAAGTAGGCTTTAAATGAAGCTCGGTAGTGGTGTTATAATTGATTTTAAGCAGCGGCAAACTTACCATAAATTGTGTATTGGGTAATGTAAAAGATGTAAACTCGCCAGCCGAGGAGCCATCTGCAGCTCCACCACAAGTTGTTCCAATCAAAGCAACGTTTTCTTGGTTTTTGAGATGTGCCGCTAAATAAACCGCTGTCGAAAAAGTACCTTCATTGGTTAAGACATAAATATTTCCTTTAAATATATTTTCGTTGATAGGGTCATAAAACTGATTGTACGAAAGCCTCTTTTTCTTGGCTTTTACAGTGGAATCACTACTGATTTGGTATCTTTGATAGGGTTTTTTGAGCAAATATTTGAGTATTTCATCAGCATAATCGAGGCCGCCACCTGCATTATTTCTAACATCAATTATGAGGTTTTTTGATTGTTTCTCAGCGATTTTCCTGAAAATTCCTTGAATTTCATTGCGAAAATTACCATTTTCAAACTCGTTTCCATCAAAACTTCTGATACGTAGAACTGATGTCTTAGCGGTGTTTTCGCTCAAATAGATATTTTTGTAGAAATCGGTATTTTTAATTGGATTTCGCTCGGCTTCCATTTCTCTAAGATACGCCAAAGGTTGTGTCTTAACGCTCAGATTTTTAATTCCTTTGTCGAGCCTAACTTTTAGGGTTAGTTCATCTTGCTCATCAAAAAACAAGTAAAGTAATCTTCTAAAATTACGTTGGAAGTAATATGCATCTACGTCAGCATTTGAACCATCGCCATTCTGGAAAGTATATTTTGATAGATTTTTGAGTAGTTTGGGTATCGGAATATCTTCAATCGCCAAAATTTCTGAGCCTTTAGTCAGTAAATTATTCTCCGATAAGTTTCTAGATACATAAACTTTGTCATCGAAAAGAACCACTTCCGTTGGCAAGAATTTCGGATTGACATTATTGGGTTTAATCAGACGCTCGTCAACAAAAATAGAAGTATGCCCGCACTGAATAGCACGTGTGAGATTTAGATAGTGTACGAATGTTTGTTTGATATTGAGTGGCCGCTCGACTTTGTATAATGAGTCATAAATATGCTGAAAACGACTCTGCTCAATAAATTTGTAAGGATTTGGATGGATTTCCTCAATGCGTTCTTTCAGAAATGCCAAATCAGCTCGTAACTCAATAGGGGAGAAGTTTTGCCCAAAACTCTTCGTAAAGCTAAAAACTAAAAACAAGAGAAGAATTTTAGGCATTTGGGGTGTTTACGAAAAGATTTAATCTTTAAACGAAAAAATGTCGAGAATTATTTGTGAATATTTTAAGTTTTACCACTAAGAATAAATTGGTGTTTGTTAATGATAAAAAATATACTTTCTCAACTATATCTATCATTTCGCCAAGGATAGGCCGTATTTGAGTATCCTCTTTCTTCCCAAAAACCTAATTTATTTTTTGTCAAAAACTCAATTCTCTTTATCCATTTCGAGCCTTTCCATGCGTAAAGTTGTGGGGTAATCATGCGTGCTGGGCCGCCGTGTTCTTTGGCCAAAGGTTCTTTATAAACTGTGTGAGCAATTAATACATCTGGTTTTAGAGCTTCTTCGAGCGAAACATTGGTAGTGTAAGTATCGTAGCCGTAACACATAATATGCGTAGCAGTTTCTTTTGGTTGCACGATTGCTGCCAAATCAATTAAACGAACGCCTTTCCAAACCATGTCCATCTTAGACCACGTAGTTACACAGTGAAAATCGCTGGTATCTTCTACTTGTGGCAATGCCATGAAATCTTCCCATGTTAGCACAACCGGGTTTTCAACTTCGCCGTTGATTGTCAAACGCCAACGGTCGGGCGTAATATCTGGGTGATAACCCAAATCAAGCACTGGCCACTTCACGGTATTTATCTGTCCGACAGGCAATTGCGGCATTCCATGTCGATTAATAGTCCCTGTTCCCATCGGCTTTTCATCGGCCATTGAAGGGGTTGTTTTTATTTTATCTTCAAACCGAGCTTTGAGCTTCATGCGAGCGTCAATTATCCGGTCAAGTTTGGTTTGTTCTTCCATTGTAAATGTTTAAATATTAGAACATAATTTACAGAATTTTGTTCTATCTCGTCCATTAAAATTACCACAGAGGCACAGAGAACACTAATTTTCACGGAGAAAGCACTCTGTGTAAATCTATGTAATCGGTGCCTCCGTGGTTACGAAAATTTATAAAAAGGAGATTTTACTCTTCCCCCAAAAATGGATATTTATAATCGCTTGGCGAAATGAAAGTTTCTTTGATTGTGCGTGGTTGAACCCAACGATAAAGATTCAAAATCGAACCTGCTTTGTCGTTTGTTCCCGATGCTCTAGCACCGCCAAACGGCTGTTGACCAACAACTGCACCCGTTGGTTTATCGTTGATGTAAAAATTGCCAGCTGAATTGACTAATTTTTTCATGGCCAAATCAATTGCGTATCTATCTTGTGAGAAAATTGCACCTGTAAGGGCATAAGGTGAAGTCGCGTCAACTAATTCAAGTGTTTTTTCAAAATTTTGTGGTTCGTAAACGTAGATCGTTAGCACAGGTCCGAAGATTTCTTCGCACATCGTTGTATAATTTGGGTCGGTTGTTTGCAGAATCGTTGGTTCAACAAAATAACCTTTTGATTTATCTCCATTTCCGCCCGCAATCACTGTTATTTTATCACTTTTCTTGGCAATATTGATGTAACCCATGATTTTATCAAAAGATTTTTCATCAATAACTGCATTCACGAAGTTTGAAAAATCTTCAGTTCCGCCTATCTTTATTTCTTCCAAATTGGTAATTAATTGCTCTTTTACTGCTGGCCAAATAGTTGATGGAATGTATGCACGAGAAGCTGCCGAACATTTTTGTCCTTGATATTCAAATGCACCTCGCACTAAACCTGTTGCCAAAGCCTTCACATCGGCCGATTCGTGAGCCATTACGAAGTCTTTTCCACCAGTTTCACCAACAATGCGTGGATAAGTCTTGAATTTTGAAATATTCTCACCTATTGTCTGCCAAATTGTTTGGAAAACTTTTGTGCTACCTGTAAAATGAATTCCTGCAAAATCTGAGTGTTTGAAAATAATATCTCCAGCCACTGGGCCGTCAACATAAATCAAGTTAATTACGCCATCAGGCAAGCCTGCTTCACGCAAAACCTCCATGATTACGTTGGCCGAATATATTTGTGGGTAAGCTGGTTTCCAAACAGTTACGTTACCCATCATGGCTACGCTGGCAGGAAGATTTCCTGCGATGGCCGTAAAGTTGAAAGGTGTAAGAGCAAAAACAAATCCTTCGAGCGGACGATATTCAACACGATTCCACAATCCACGCCCTGATTCTGGCTGACCAGCATAAATTTGTTGCATGAAATAGACATTGAAACGTAAAAAGTCGATAAACTCACAAGCCGCGTCGATTTCGGCTTGGTAAGCATTTTTCGACTGTCCGAGCATCGTAGCGGCATTGATTTTTGCACGATAAGGCCCAGCTAAAAGGTCGGCAGCTTTTAAGAAAATACTTGCACGGTGTTCCCAAGAAAGATTTGCCCAGTTTTCACGAGCAGCCAAAGCGGCATCAATGGCTTTGTGTACGTGTGAAGCATCTCCTTCGCTGGCATAACCTATTACGTGCTGGTGGTCATGTGGCGGTGAAAGTTTGATTTTAGTATCGGTATGTATAAGTTCAGAACCAATGTACATCGGAACTTCGATGACTTTTGATCGAGCTTCGGCAATTGCTTTTTTGAGAGCAATTTTTTCAGCAGAACCTGCTGCATAATTTAAAACAGGCTCATTGATTGGCGATGGAACTTTAAAAAAGGCGTTATTCATTGTTGAAGAAGTTTTGTTGATTTTCGAGGGCGAAATTAGTGAAAAGATTTTAATAGAAATTTGATTCCCTACTTTTTTGTTCCTCTTTGGGGTAACTCTTGCTAGTGATTTGATTTATACTCTCTTGGACTCATTCCTTTCAGCTGTTTAAAAGTTTTATTGAAGTGGGAGATATTATTGAAGCCTACTTCAAAACAAATATCGGCGATGGGTTTGTTTTCAAATAATAAACGGCAGGCTTGATTTATTCGATATTCGTTTACAAAATCAGTATAAGTGATATGAGAAATTTTTTTGAAATATCGACAAAAAGATGGAATGGTCAAATTTGCCAAATCGGCTACTGCCCGAATATCAACATTTTTTTGGTAATTCTTCTCTACGTATTCATAAACTTTGTTGATCCGGTCTTCGTCTTTATGATTAAAATCAAAGCGTTTATCAGCGGCATTTAGCACCGAAAATTCTGTGGTTGTAGCGAGTATTTCAAAAATCTTTAATAGTTCAACAAGCCTTTCAAAATTTGAAAATGTGAGCATTTTTTGAAGTTTGGCGGCTACAATTTTTCGGGATTTTCCTTGAAATGAAAGCCCTTGTTTTGCTCGCTCGAAAAGCTTTCTAATATGCTGTAATTCTGGCTTTTGCATGAATTCCTCACCCAAAAAATCTTTGCGGAGTTGTACCACTATTTCTTCATGTTCGCCAATAACACCGTAGCCAAAGCCAGTATGCGGTAAATCGGGTCCGATGAAAACCAATTCGCCTTCTTCATAATTTTTTAGATGTTCTCCAATGTGCAATTTACCTGACCCTTTTCTAACAAAAACAATTTCGTATTCAGGGTGATAATGCCAGAAATATCGGTCATTTTCCGACTTCCAATGAATCAGACGAAATGAACTGCCAGTATCGGGGGAGATTTTTTCGTATTCTACTTTCATGCCTTATTATCATTATAAGCTAAACAAATATAATCATAATGTTAATAAAGCACAAGTATTAGATAATAATGGAGTAGTTTTTATAGAGGATTTCAATGAATTTTGCATCAGAAAAAGGATTGATTACCTTTCTGAGACAATCAGATATACTTTACCTATGAAGAGTTTTTTGAGCGAAGCCAATGGTCTCGCTCATTTTTTTTGCACTATTTTTAAGATTTTAAGATGCCCACGATTGACGATAAGAAAGTTTAATTATTGAGTTGATATTTCTCAAATTTTCTCTAAAAATTCAATCATTTTGGCTACCGCAATTCCACGGTGGCTTATTGGATTTTTTTCTTTCATAGTCATTTCCGCAAAAGTTTGGTCGTAGCCTTCTGGTATAAAAATTGGGTCGTAACCAAAACCTTTTTCTCCGTGCCTTTCTTGTTTGATTTTTCCACGAACAATTCCCTCGAAAAACTGAGATTCTCCATTAATTAGCAATGTAATTACGCTTCTAAATTGTGCTTCACGGTTTTCAACCCCTTTGAGGGTTTCGAGCAATTTATCAATATTTTTCGAATGATTTCCATGCTCTCCTGCGTAACGTGCTGAGAAAACTCCAGGTTCGCCATTGAGTGCATCAACTTCCAAACCCGAATCATCGGCAATGCAATCAATCTGGAAACGCTCCCAAATATACATTGCTTTTTGTAGTGAATTGCCCTCGAAAGTATTTGCCGTTTCGGGAATATCATCAAAACAACCTATTTCGTTGAGGGTTTGTAACTGAAATTTTTCGCCCAAAAGTGCTTGTAATTCTTCTACTTTATGGGCATTATTTGTTGCTAAGCAGAGTTTCATAGTTTTAAGTCTTCAGTAGTCAGATTGCAATGGGCAATTTTCGATTTTTGTTTTTAGTCTTCAATTACCAGTTTGCGAAATTTAAATATATTTTTCTGGGTTTGGAATCATGTGATTAATTAGCCGTCCTACTTCTACACTTCTTTGAATGAAAGATATAAAAGTATTTTCATCAATGTATTTACAAGCAAATGCAAAGTCTATCCAAACGTTCGTTTCGCTATTTTCGGCATCTGAATCAGTCAACTTTGAGATAAAATGAGTAGGGTACGTCTTTTTCTGTAAGCTTCTCCAATATTTGCACACACTGACCTTGAGGAACGCCTAATTTGGTCTGTATGTGCATATACTTCTTCTTTCGAAAATTCTTTACATACTTTAAAAATCTCCATTGATAAAGAAAATGCTTTAAAAAAAATCTTTAAAAGACGACATTGGCAGTATTGTTTTCAGTATGAATTTGGCAGTTTTGCATTATTACTATAACTTTCATAAGTATTGAGTATACTAATAAAACAGTTTTTAGTAGGAAGTTAGCAGTCTTGCACCATTGACTATAACTTTAGCAAGTTTGAATATATGGACAAGTTTGAATCTGCAAAAAGCAGATAATTATCACTGCCTATTGAGGATTGAAAACTTCCCATTTAAGGCTAAAAACTATCTACTGAGGACTGAAAACCGCTCACTGAAGACTGCCTACTAAAGATCGCCCACTGAAATTTACGCCACAGCCATTGCTCCCTCTTTCATTTTTTCGGCATTATCGGCCATACGTAGTTGCTCAATAAAGCCACCAATTTCACCTTCCATTACGGTTGGTAAATTATAAACTGTATAGCCAATGCGGTGGTCGGTTACACGACTTTGGGCATAATTGTATGTTCTGATTTTATCCGAACGGTCGCCGTTGCCAATTAAGCCTTTACGCTCCGCCGAAATCGCATCGTTATGTTTGGTCATTTCCATTTCATAGAGTCGCGAACGCAAAACTGAAAGTGCTTTTTCACGGTTTTTGATTTGTGAACGCTCATCTTGACAAGAAACTGTAATACCTGATGGTAAATGTACCATACGAACCGCAGAATAAGTGGTATTTACCGACTGTCCACCTGCACCCGACGAACAGAAAGTGTCAATTCTGACGTCATTCATATTAATGGTTAAGTCAACTTCATCGGCTTCGGGAAGTGCGGCGACTGTGGCGGCTGAAGTATGCACACGTCCTTGAGATTCGGTAGCAGGAACACGCTGCACCCGATGCACTCCCGACTCGTATTTGAGTTTTCCATACACATCATCGCCTTCTACTTGCACAACAATTTCTTTATAACCGCCTGCTGTTCCTTCATTATGGTCGAGGAGCGTCATTTTCCAACCTGGTTGTTTTTCGATGAAACGTTGGTACATTCTGAATAAATCCCCCGCAAAGATGGAAGCTTCATCACCACCCGTTCCTGCTCTGATTTCGAGAATCACGTTTTTGCTATCGTTCGGGTCTTTAGGAATAAGCATTTCCTTCAAAATGACCTCCATTTCGTCACGTTGAGGGGTCAAAGTATCTAATTCTTCCTTTGCCATTTCACGCATATCTTCGTCCTTTTCGTTGGCAATAATATCTTTTGCCCCTTCAATATTTGAAAGTATATTTTTAAAGACTTTCAGTTGATTGACGATTTTCTCTAAATCTTTATATTCTTTGCTCAAACGAGTAAATTTCGTCATATCGGACACGATTTCTGGCATCGTCATCTGCTGCGAAACTTCTTCGTAACGTTCTCTTATGGCTTCTAATTGCTCTAACATATCATGAGTTATTTGTTATTTGAAACTGCTGCGTCTTGATTTTTTCTGCTCATAGGAACTTCCAAATTAGTCGTTCCTACGTATTTAACAAAAATCGTGGCACATCTCATTATCGTTCATAATAAGATGTGCCACGTTTAGGTAATTTCTCTAATATCGTTTTTTACATTGGGTCAAAACCGCTTGGTTTAACTTAATGTAGGCATCATCACCAGCTTTTTTAGCCAATTCCATTGATTTTTCGGTGTTCGGGATGGCTACTGCACAATTATTTTGCTTCGCTGCAATACGTGCAACGTGTTGGTAGGTCCAATATTCTTTTTCTTTTTCGACAACCTTATTTGCCCATGTTAATGCTTGGTCAAGTTTTACGCCTTTTTGATAATAAAAGTCGGCTGCCGAGAAATAGGTATCAGTTCTAGCATCGGTCTTTGTTATTTTATCGGGAATTTCGGCCATGATTTTTTCATCAATACCTCTTTTTTCGATTTTGAATCGCACTTCGGTGCTTTCCCATTTGATTGAATCGTATGCACTTGTAGGCATAAACTCTGCTAAGTCGATATTCATTTGTTCGGTAAATCCTTTGGGTTGCATTGGTTGAACATTGAAACGAATCACGTCTTTATTGATGTCGTAGGCATAAGAACCCCATTGCTTGTCATCACGATTGAATATAATCGTCCATTCATTTTTGCCTGAGATAGTATAAAATCCGTAACTTCCTGCTTTCATCACAGCTCCATAAACATATACTTCATCATCAAATTTGATTGAAGTGATTTTATTGGCACCCGTACGCCAAACTTTACCGTAAGTCACTAAATCACCAAATTTTTTACGGCCTTTTACAGATGGACGGCTATAATCAAGCGTAATTTTTGTGAGTCCTAGGGTATGCGAAAGAGTCGTAGACGGACTCGCCGCTGGTGTACTTATCTGATCAAAACTTGTTGACGTTGCTACAATTATAAACAGCAAATTTTTGAAAAAACGGTTAATTTATTTTAAGGTAAGTAATTTAAGGTAAAGTTACGCTATATCTTTTGTTGTTTATGTATTTTGAAAGTTTTTTTGCGATTTATGCTTGTTTAATGCGGTATTAATTGCCTTTGCGAGAGATATTTCCATAGCGAAGGGGTTTCAACCCCTTCGCTATGGAAATGATGTTATGAAAAGAAAAACATTACTTTTGGGCAAACTGAACATCAAATAAAAACAATTTTTTCTTTTCAAAGTACTATAATAAATATATCTTGCAAAGACCAAATAACCTGTCAGAAACCATGTTTAACTTATCAACAATCTTAGAACATCACGCCCGAAACTCTTCAAATAAAGAGGCTTTAATTTTTGCCGATAAACGTATTACATTTGCTCAGCTCGATGCCGCTGCCAATCAGGTTGCTAATGGCTTGACTTCGCTCGGTATTGGTTATGGTGATAAAGTGGCTTTGACTTGCCCGAATTTGCCTTATTTTCCGATGATTTATTTCGGAATCTTAAAAACTGGGGCAACGGTTGTACCATTGAGTGTTTTGCTGAAACGCCATGAAATTGCTTATCATTTGCAAGATTCTGATGCAAAAGCCTATTTTTGCTTTGTTGGCACACCCGAAATGCCAATGGGACAAGAAGGTCATGCTGGTTTTGAAATGACCGATTCGTGCAAACATTTTTTCATGATTACACCAACGTTTACAGATGCTTCGCCGATTGAAGGAACGAAAACAATGGGAATGTTGATGGCGGGAAAATCACCTATTTTTCAGAGTTATTTTACTTCGCCCGATGATACTGCAGTCATTATTTATACTTCTGGTACAACTGGCCGACCAAAAGGAGCGGAACTTACGCACTCAAATCTCTTCTTGAATGCCAATCTGAGCAAGGATTTACAAGATTTGAATTATAATGATAAAACGATGTTGGTTTTGCCACTTTTCCACATTTTCGGGCAAGTTGTGTGCATGATTGCCAGTGTCTTTCGAGGTTCAACGGCGGTACTTGTGCCGAGATTCGATGCCGAAATGGTGCTTTCTTTGATTCAAAATGAAAAAATTACACACTTTGCGGGTGTACCAACGATGTATTGGGGACTTTTGAGTTATCCAGATGCCAATAAATTTGATTCAAGTTCGCTACGTGTTTGCTTGTCAGGTGGAGCGGCTTTGCCTGTACAGGTTCTGAAAGATTTTGAAGCAAAATATAATATTGCGATTTTGGAAGGCTACGGAATGTCGGAAGGTTCGCCTGTGGTGACGTTCAATCACCCAGATCGTGTGCGTAAGCCTGGTTCGGTCGGAACGCCAGTGTGGGGAGTTGAGGTTTGTATAAAAGATGAAAACGGTAACGAACTCGGAGCAAATGAAAAAGGTGAAATTTGCTACCGCGGGCATAACGTTATGAAAGGTTATTATAAACGCCCAGATGCAACTGCCGAAAGTATCAAAAATGGTTGGTTACATTCAGGCGATATTGGTATCAGAGACGATGATGGTTATTATTTTATCGTTGACCGAACCAAAGATATGATTATTCGTGGCGGCTATAACGTGTATCCTCGAGAAGTTGAGGAAGTAATGATGCTACATGCTGCCATTTCTATGGTGGCCGTAATTGGCATACCAAGCGACGAATATGGTGAAGAAATAAAGGCCTGTGTTGTGCTAAAACCAGAAATGAGCCTTACTGAGAAAGAATTAATTGTTTGGACAAAAGAACGCATCGCTTCTTACAAATATCCTCGCATTGTAGAATTTATGAGTAGCTTACCAATGGGAGCATCGGGGAAGATTTTGAAGAGGGAATTAAGAGGAAAATAGTGTAATAAAAAAAGGAAGTCTTCGCTATCAGCGATGACTTCCTTAAAATTTGTATGCTTAATACTTAAACGGTTTTCCGCCAGCCATTACTTCTTGTGTTTTCTCATCGAAAGTAACTTTCATACCTGTACGGTAAGCGGCTGTTGCCATAATATTAGCAATTGAGTGCGAATAACCTGCTTCAATCGGAGCATTTGGTGTTTTACGGCTACGTACACATTCCATCCAGTTTTTGATGTGGTTGAATGTCAACGGGTCATTACCAGTATTGGCATCGCTTGCTACTTTATCACCTTGCAAAGTCATTTTAGGCAACAAATTCGCTTTCATTCCCATTGTTTTGGCATGTCCTTCTGTCAAACCACCAGTTGATGAAATTTCGTTAGTATCCAAATTAATCATACCGCCATTCGAGTAGTATAATTCTTTGGTATCTCCCGCTGAGTTTGAAAAACGAGAAGTAAATTGTACTTGGAAACCTGTTTTTGGGTCATTAGCTGGGCCGTAATCAAACACAACTGTCATGGTATCGGCATTCGTACGACCATCTTTCCATTGGTAGATTCCGCCATTGGCAACTGCACTTCTTGGGTGAGCCAAACCACTAAACCAGTGAACAGTATCGATTTGGTGACTCATCCATTGGCCAGGGATACCCGATGAATAAGGCCAGAAAAGACGATATTCTAAGTATTTACGAGGGTCGAATGCTTCAAACGGGCGGTTCATTAAATAACGTTTCCAGTCGATATCTGCTTCTTTCAAATCTTTTACGAGTTCAGGTCTTCTCCAACGCTCGGGTTGGTTTACATTCCACATCAATTCAACCATAACGATTGGGCCGAACTTACCAGATTTAATAAAATCTTCGGCAGCAAAATAGTTTGCTCCACTGCGGCGTTGTGAACCAATTTGCACTATTTTTCCTGAATCCTTTACCGCTTTCAATACCGCACGGGCATCTGACATGGTTTCGGCCAAAGGTTTTTCTGCATATACATCGCAGCCTGCTTTTACTGCCTCAATGGTATGCAACGCGTGTTGAAAATCGGCAGTACTCATAAATACCGCATCAACCATTTTAGCATCATACAATTCTTCATTGTTTCTGAAAGCCTTTACATCTGTACCGAGCTGTTTTTGGTAAAATGCTTTACCTTCTTCACGACGGCGGCTCCATAAATCTGAAACGGCTACCATTTCAAAGTTCATACTTTTTGCAAGTTCTTTGAATGGGCCTACATGAGAAGAGCGGTGACGGTCAGAAAAACCAATTGTACCTACACGCACACGGTCGTTTGCCCCAACGATTTTGTTATAACTTTTTGCTGAAAAACTTGTTGGTTTTGCAAATGCAGAACCTCCAACGGCTACGCCAGCACTTGCGATAACCGATTTGATAATAAAATCTCTACGAGTTGTCATAGTTTTATATTGATTGAATTTTGCTAATTGTTTTGTTGTAAATCTAACTAAAAATTTGAGTTTTCAGTAATTTTTTCTACCAAATTACTTATAATTTAGTCCATTGCCGAATTTGAATAGAGTGCACGAAATAATATTTGAAAAAATCGTTTTTAGGCTTAATTTTGTTCATTAATATTTCTAGAAATGACACTTTCATTTAATAAGTTTGAAGCTATGATTTCAGAGCTTTCGCTTAAGAAAAAGGCTCAACTACTTAATTTTATTTCAAAAGAACTCGGTGAAACATTTCCCGGTATCGAAAAAACGCCCAACGTTTGTGGTGGAAGTGCGTGTATTATTCGTACTCGAATTCCTGTTTGGACATTGGTTTCTTTTAAAAAACAAGGATTAAGTGATGCCGTTTTGCTAAAATCATACCCTTCTTTACGAAAACAAGACCTCAATAACGTATGGGCTTATTACAAAGTCAACAAAAAAGAAATTGATATTGACATCCAAGAAAATGCCGAAGCATAATGAGTAAACTTTATGTCAATGAAAACTTTCCTCTTCCAGTAGTAAAATTACTCCGAAATTTTGGACATGATGTTCTGACTTCTTTTGATGCAGGCAATGCTAAACAACGAATACCTGACGATGAGGTTTTGCGGTTTGCATTTTCTCAAAACAGAATATTGCTGACAATCAATCGCCGAGATTTTATTCTTTTGCATAACCAAAATCCAATTCATGCTGGTATTATGGCTTGTACCCAAAATGCTAATTTTGAAACATTTGCTCTTTAAATTCACAACGAACTGCTAAAAAATGATGGCAATTTAGAAAATCAGTTATTGAAAATCTATAAATGAGTCAGCTTTCTTTAATAGCTTAATCCAGCACCAAACATAAACAAGCCATAACCTTTTGACTCTAAATAACCTGGTACATCTGATTTGTTTTCTTGCACGGCTTTTTCTGATACTGGTATCGTGAAAGGCATTTTTCCTGTTGGGTTGAAAGCTCCGCTCACAATATCCAAAAGGGCTTCTTGGGTTGTGCCAAAAGTGGCTAAAATTGACTTTGCTTTTCCTTCGGGCGGCGTTCCGCTGTCAACTTCGTCAATTACCCAAGGATTTGTAAAGTTGATAGCCAAAATGGTCGGTTTTGCATTCAAAATTTCATTGACATGTGCTACATCAATTTTATTTTTTGAAAGACTTAGTTCGATAGATTGTCCGCCTGAACTAAACAAACCACCAGCACTCGGAATCAACCATAATAAGACAACATCGGCTTCTTCTTTGGTTGAAACAAATTCGATGTTTGGGTTTTGAATCTTGGGCTTATTCACATTAATGGATGTTCCTTGGCTTTGCCCTCTACTGCTACTTTCTTTGTAAGTTTCAAAATATACTTTTGTAGGGCGACCATCGCTTTTTTTGCTTATTGGCAATAGTTTTTCATCATTTCTGAGTAAAACAATTGATTTTCGGAGAGCCAAATCAGCTTTTTTCTGAAATTCAGCATTTCCAACTGTTTTAACGGCATTTTCTACATCAACATAAGGGTTTTCAAATAAGCCTAAATCAAATTTTTCTTTCAATAATTTAGCGACAGACTCATCTATTCGGGCTTCTGAAACCATGCCTTTTTTGACAGTTTCGAGTAAAAGAGCAGGGTCTGCTCCGCCTGAAAAAATATCAACTCCTGCATCCAATGCTTTTTTGTAGCGTTCGGTGATGCTCAGATTTTCAACTCCCCATGGCATCATATCTATTGGGCCAGTATCAGAATTAATGATGCCTTTAAAACCAAGTTTTTTTCGTAATAAATCTTGAATAATGGCCTTATTATAAGAAAAACCTACTGCTTCCATACTCTTATCTTTTGGGGCAGAATAATAGGGCATAATAGAAGATGTACCGGCATCTATGGCAGCTTTGAAAGGTTTTACGTGATAATCAAACATTCCGCCAGGGTAATGTGCAAACTTTCCCCAATCGAAGTGCGAATCTTGCCCGCCCTCTTGTGGGCCGCCTCCTGGAAAATGCTTGGTAGTCATGGCTACCGAGTTTTTATTGAGTTTTGTGCCTTGAAAACCCAAAACTATTTCGCGAATCATATTGGAAGCTAAATCGGCATCTTCGCCAAAGGTTCCTTCGGTACGTTGCCAACGTGGTTCGGTCGATAAGTCAGCCATGTACATATAGCCTTTTCTAAGTCCAACAGAAGCCCATTCTTTGGCGGCAATTTCGGCAAATTCGCGAGTCAATTTTAAATCTCTCATGGCTGCCATACCTAATTCGCCTGGCCATCTTGAAAAAACAGTTGTACCAACGCTCAAACCAACTGAGGCATCAATAGTTACGTGATTTCGTGGATTTGAAGCAACAATTGCAGGGATTCCCAATCGTGAGGTTTCACACAATGCCTGCAAATTATTCGACCAATCGGCCATTGTTTTAGCATTGGTGTTGGCTCTCAAGATAAAATGACGCAGATGAAAATTCATTACACCTTTGGTTGTTCCCGCCGACGACATCATCGGTACAGTCAAAGGTTTTCGCGTGAACATATTATTGGGCTGTATCAAATCTTCTTCATTAAACCCGCTTGTGATTTCGGTTCTTGGAGCATTTGCCTGAAAAACGTTATCGCCAGCCATCCGAGTAGTACTGATAATCATAAAGCCTATTTTTTCCTCAAGAGTCATTTGCGAAATCAAATCTTTGATTCGGGCTTCTTGCGGTAAACGCCAATCTTCGTACTTGTCGAGTTTAGCGTTTTTATTGAGGTCTTTAAATTCTAAACCATTGGCTTTCAATGTTTTTACTGAACGAAAACCTAAAGTTGGCTGAATAGGTTTTTGGGCCTGAGCAATCGATGCACATAATAAAGCAACCGCAACAAAGTGTATTTTTTTCATGATTAATTAAATAGATGACGTTGAAAAGACAATTTATTTCAGTTCTCTGATTTTGATATTCTTGAAAGAAACATTATTTCCGTGGTCTTGAAGCAAGATATTTCCTTTATCACCAGCACCGAAACCGTTATAGTCTTTATATTTACTACGAGCCACTAATACATTGAAAATATTACTTTTTCGCTCATACTCCAAAACTTTAAAACCATTGAGCCAGTGCTGAACTATATTATTTGGATACACAATCACACGGCCTTGATTCCAATCTCCAATTTTTTTAATAAAACGGGCATCCATTTTTAAGTCTTTATCAATTTTGTAAGAAGGAATCAAATCGTATAAACTCGCCAATGTACGATTGCCAACTGCTCCCATTTTTGCATCTGGGTGTTTTACATCATCAAGTACTTGAAATTCAAGTCCAATGCCAGATTTTCCATTTGAATCAAAAGCTTCGTTTACGAAGTATTTTACGCCTGAGTTTGCACCTTCACTAAGCTTAAATTCAAAAACCAACTCAAATGCACCAAATTGCTCATTCGTAACAATATCATTGCCTGTTTCTGAGCCATCGGATGGGCTAACATTGATTGTTCCGTCAACTACCGACCAGTGTTGTTTTGGCATTTCTGTTCCGTGAACGGCTCTCCAACCTGTAAAGTCTTTGCCATTGAAAAGCATTTTGAAACCTTGTGCTTTTTCTTGTTCTGAAAGGTTATTCAAAATCAAGTTTACAACTGGACAATTATCTGTTGGACTTGGTTTGAGTTTCTCAGTCTGGATTTTGATGTTTTTCCAACGAATTTTCATTCCTTCCTTCATTGGCCCGTAGATTGAGTGTACTTGCAAAGCAATGAAACCTTGTGCGGTCATATCATCAATTACATGAGCAGTTGGCACACCATTAATAAAAGTACGCAGGGTATTTCCGATTGCCTCGATGCGATATTTATTCCATTGTCCAACTGGCTTGAATGCCTTTTTGCCTTCTGGATTATTGTTTGGAATATAGAGCCAATCACGGCGACCTTCATCATAAATGGCTCCCGACCAAGCACGTGCCGAAGGGTCAACTTCCATTTGGTAGCCATGTACACGACCATCTTTATAGTCGGCTTTTGAAAGGCTACGAAATTGTACGCCACCGTTCATTTCGTCGTCAAGTTTGAGGTCGAGTTCGAGGATGAAATCGCCGAAGTCTTTTTCAGTACAAAGAAACGAATTTGGCGTATCTTTTACGGTTGTACCTATTATTTCGCCATTTTCTACTTTATATAAAGCCTTACCTCCACGTTGAGTCCAGCCCTTTAAATCTTTACCATTAAATAGGTTTGTCCATTGAGCGTCTTTTTGGGCAAAAGTATTAAAAAACGTTCCAAAGGCTAATAAAACAACAAGTGTTTTCTTCATTTTCTTAATTAATAAATTGATTGAATAATGAATCAAAATTAGTGATTAAAGGAATACCAATCTAATATCTATTTAACCAAAAATATTAAGATTTTGATATTTAATTGACCTAATTTTAGTGTTCAAGGTCAAGAATTAGGTATTTGCCTTCATAATTAAAAAAACAAAAGATACTAATCTACGAATAAAATGATTTTCTATGTATCAGCTTCATTCAACCAACTAATAATTCATGGAAGAAATTAATCTTTTTTTTCCACTTCAAATAAAGGTTATTACTCTAAAAAAATAGAATTATGATGTCGCCAATGTACCAATATTCGGCTACCGATGGATTTGTAGATGACTGGCATTTTGTGCCTTTGAATAGCTGAGCCGTTTTTGGTGCAGTGTTGATTATTACGGAAGCAATCTCTGTTTCAAAAGGAGGAAGATTTCGGCAGGATATTTGGGTTGGTATAAAGATGAAAACTGCATTTGACAATTGAATTCATCGAGTAAAAAAGTAAAGGCGAACAAGATGTTCGTTCGCCCCAAGTAGTTCAATATATTGTAAAGCAAGTTATTTTTGTTTCATTGTTTCTACAGATTGCTTGTAAAATGTTGATAAACAATAACTTTTAATAATGTGCATTTTTTTAAAACTAAAACATCATAATTTACAGTGTATTTAGAAGCTTACTTTAATAGACTCCAAATATTTTTTGCTGGTTTGGCCGCATTCAAGAGCAGTACGTCCTTTTACAGGTACAGAGTCAAGCTCAATTATATTCCAGCCTTTGAATTTGATTTTATCTAAATTGGCGAAAATTGCAGGGAAATCCACTCTTCCTTGTCCTAGTTCCACAAATTGATAACCAGATTTTGAGTCAGTTACTTTGGTGTCTTTTATGTGCGTTGCATACAGAATGTCTTTATATTTTAGCACTGCATCGGCCGCATTTCCTCCTCCTTGCGTGTAGTGTGCTACATCTAAAAGTGCTAAGATATACTTATGATTCATCTCGTTGAAGATAATATCTACCTCTTCGGGAGTTTCGCCAAGTTGATTCATGTGGTTGTGGTAAGAAGGCTGAATACCTGTTTCGCCTTTTACAACTTTAGCAACTTCACTCATGTTTTTGGCGTATTTTTTTAATTCGTCGGTTGTTGGAAGACGGTCCTTTGGACGAGAATTATTGGTTATCTGCAAAGATTTCCCTCCCAAAGCTTTAATGAATTTTGCGTGGTTGAGGTGCGTTTCAATGTCTTTTGAAATATCATCTTGAATTCCCACATTTCCACTCGAAAACATAGCAAGTTGTAAACCACTTTTTGTAATGGTATCTTTCAAATCTTGTGGTTTGTCCTTGAATGGAGCGAAAGTATTGGCTCTTAGTTGGATTCCTTTAAAGCCTAAAGCAGCAATATCACCGATAGCTACTAAATCATTGCCATTCCAAGTGATTGCCGAATAGGCAATTTTGTGTTTGCTTTTTGCGGCAAGTGCTTCCAGTGAAAACATTGAAGATGCCGTAAGGATGGATGCTTGCGTGAGAAAATCTCTTCTGTTCATAGTTTTAGGATTGAAAAGTTAAAAAGTAAATGTCAAAAATAATTAAAGTTTCGCAATGGACAAGTTTTTGTAATAGATTGACATTTCATTTCCAGGGTGCAACTGCAAGCCAATTGGCCCACTCTCGGGGATACTTTCGGTGGTGTAGTCCATCACTTCAATGCCATTTAGCCAAACCTGATAATTTTTACCCATTACTTTCACTTTCATGGTGTTCCAATCTTGTGTTTTCAAAATATCTTTTACCTTAGTTGCTTCTTTCGGATACATTTTCCCGATTACATAAGGTGAAGCTGTCATATCTCTTTTTAATGACCCAGAAATGCCAATTTGTATTTGATTTAATTCTGATTTCAAGAAAATACCAGAATCTACCCGACCATCACCCATTTTGAAATCAACTTGAATAATAAAGTTTTCATAATTTTTCTCTGTCCAAAGTATAGAACCTTTTTTAGCGGGTTCACTTTTTACTATTAATAAACCATCTTCAACTGTCCAACAATTTTTATCATCGGGAACAACCCATCCTTTCAGGTCTTTGCCATTAAATATCTTCTTCATTTTTGGTTTTTGAGCAATAACCGAGACCGAGAGAAGTAGCATTAAGAGTATTTTGTTTAACATTGCACAAAGAGTTTAGGTTAATAAAATAAATAACAAACTTTAGAAACTGCTTTTATACAAATGTGCCACAACTCATTATTGATACAACAGGTTGTGGCACATTTATTTTTTATTTCAAAAAGAGGACTTCTCGAAATTGAGAAGTCTCTCTGGCAACTATGATGAAACAAATCTACTAACTATTAATATCCAGGGTTTTGAGCAAATACACCCGCATTTGAGCGGTCGATTTGTGTTTGAGGAATCGGACGAACATAGTGTTTGTCTGCAATATTTCCTGCTGCTTGCGGGTTATATTTTTTCACACGGTCAACCAATAAACCCCAACGTTTCAAATCCATCCAACGAGTTTGCTCACCAGCCAATTCTCTTGCTCTTTCTTCGATTAAGAAATCCATTGTCATCTCTTTATCAGTAATCAACATGGCATCTTTTTTACCTGGCCATCCAGCTCTTTGACGAACTACATTGATAGCTTTTGTAGCTTCTGAAACATTTCCAGCTTTCAATTGAGCTTCTGCCAACATCAAGTAAACATCAGCCAAACGGAATACGAAATAGTCGCGACTACCAGCTTCATAAGTTAAGTCTGGGCGTTTTGTATCGAAGAACTTAATCAATGTAGGGAACAATGCCTCATTGTATGCACTTGGTACTAATACCTGATATTTTTTCTTAGCACGCTCTTCCTTCGACATTTCATAGCCTGGAATAAAGATAGCTGTATCACCTGCGGCGAAAGTAATTTTAGTTTTTGAGTTGTCAAACGATGCGTTTAAGTTAGCTCCTGGGTTATTGCTCAACCAAGTATCACGGAACGATTTCTTATAACGAGAGTCGTTTGTACGATCTTTGAAACAAGTCTCCAATAAATATGTAGTTGGACGTAAACGTTTGAATGGACGACCATAAAATACATCACGTTTCAAACCAGGTTGAACGTCATATTGCATCCCGAAGAAAAGGTGTAAGTTATTACCACCATTTACTGCACCAGTATTATTTGTAAGGTTAGTCAATGGGTCAGATGTGTATTGAACCGCAAATACTACTTCACTATTTACTTGGTTGTTTTCGTCAAAAACACTTGCAAAATCATCTAATAACTTATAGCCGTAAGCTGTAGTTACAGTTTTACATAATTCGGCTGCTTTCGAGAAATCATCGGCTGCTTTTGCAGACGAATATCCTTTTGCCAAATAAACCTTTGCTAAAAGAGTTTCAGCGGCAGGTTTTGTAGCACGACCATAATCAGATGATTGAGCTTTTGCCTCCAATGAAGGTATTGCATCGTTCAAGTCTTTGATGATGGCATCATACATCTGAGCATCTGTTGCTCTTTTTGTTTCTTTAGTTGGAGCAAGTGTCTCAGACAATCTTAAATCAACACCACCAAATTGTTGGTGCAAGATATAATAATAGTGAGCTCTCAAAAATTTTGCCTCAGCAACTCTTTGTTTTTTCAAAGCATCAGTAATACCGGTTGCAGCTGGAGCTCTATCAATTACAGCATTACAAGTATTGATACCGCGGTAAAGTTCATCCCAAGTATTGCCTAAATAATCAACTGTTGGTTGAAGTTGAGTATCATAAAAATGGAATCCTTTGTAACCGCCGTCTGCACCAGTAGCGTAGATGTCAGTACCGTATTCGGTCATTGTTAAGCCCTGCTGCGTTGCATAATAATATCTAAGTGACGAATAAGCTGACTTTACAGCATCTTCAAAACCCTTAGGAGTATTGACATAGGCGTTACCAATACCAGACACTACAGTTTCGTCCAATATATCTTTACATGATTGGGTCGTACATAACAACGCCACAACACCAAAGATTTTGATTGGTTTTAATATATTTATTAAGTTCATTTTTTTAATAATTTAAAAATTAATAATTGCCACACTTTGCCCAACGGGAGGAATGGAGGCTTTTAGAATCTGATATTCAAACCAACCGTCGTTACCGATGTTGCTGGCGTTACACCCGAGCCAACGTTTGTAGTACCAGTACCCGAAGAAGTAATAGTTGCTTCTGGATCGATACCATTATATTTGCTACGGTATTCAGACCAGATTTTTGGTTGTTGAATACTTGAGAACAAACGCAAAGATTCCATTCCAAGTTTTTTTGCAACACTTTGAGGAAATGTATAACCAAAGTTAATATTTCTTAATTTGATGAATGTACCATCAAAATAAATCAAAGTAGTGTTATACTGAGGGAATTCTTGTGTGCTAAACGGACGAGGGAATTCATTAGTTGGATTGTTTGGCGTCCAATAATCAACTTTGATTTGTTGGTAACGACCAGCCAAAGCGTTGTTGTTTTGGTGGAAACCACTTACAATCATATTTCCGAAACGACCAAATAAGAATGCAGATAAGTCAAATCCTTTATAAGAAAATCTTGTCGTGAAACCAGCACTAAAGTTAGGTATATCAGAGCCTAACAAAACTCTATCAGCGGCTGTAACTGCACCGTCACCATTAGTATCTTGTACTTTTACTTGACCAACACCTGCTCCAAGTGGGTTTGCTTTATCACCAGGATAGAATTTAGCTGCTTCCTCTTTCTCATTTAACTGCCAAATACCAATTTTTTTATAGTCAAAGTATGAGTTTAATGGTTGACCAATAAACCAACGGTTTCCTAAGTCATCAACTTTGCCATTGTATAAAGATACAATTTCTTCTTTGTTTTTAGTGAAAGTAAAATCTGTAGTCCATTTGAAACCACCAGTTGTATTTACGTTTACAGTAGTGAAACCTAATTCAATACCTTTATTACGTGTTTGACCTACGTTACGAGTCACAGCACTAAAGCCGATAGAACCTGGCAATTGGTCAGACAATAATAAGTCCGTTGTATTAGTTTCGTATAACTCAATTGAACCTTGGATTTTTCCTCTTAAGAAACTGAAGTCTAAGCCAATGTTTGCAGTTGCTGAAGTTTCCCATTTCAAATCTGGATTTCCGATAGTATTTGGACGGTAACCGTAAGCCGCTGTACTTCCCCAAGCGTAAGCGGTTCTGCTTAACAAACCTTGTGTTTGGTAAGGTGCAACCCCTTGATTACCCACTTTCCCCCAGCCTGCTCTCAATTTCAACAAGTCTAACCATGGAATTTGCTTCATGAATGCTTCATTGCTGATATTCCAACCTAAAGCGATTCCTGGGAAATTACCATATTTCGTGTTCTCACCAAAACGGCTTGAACCATCACGACGCATTGTAGCTGTTAATAAATATTTGTCATTGAAATCGTAATTGATACGAGCCATGTATGAGTTGATAGTCCACTGAGTTAAACCACTACCTACACCTAATACCGAACCTGCATTGCCTAAGTTATAGAATTGTTGTGTCTCGGCAGGTACTGCTTGTACATCAGTTGAATATCTTTCAAAGTTATCTCTTTGGATAGATTGTAATAACGTTACGCCAAGATTATGCTTTTGAGCGAATGTTTTGTTATAAGTTAAAACGTTTTCAAGTGTATAGTTGAAACCAAAGTCGTTACGAGTAGATGCTTGAGGATCACCGAATTTACGAGCATTTGTAGCTGCACCAACAAAACGGCCCCATCTTGCAAGGGTAAAGTCTGGACCAAAATTAATACGATATTTTAAACCTTCGAGGATTTTAAACTCAGAATAAAGACTATTAAAGATTCTGTATCTTTTTGTATTATCCACTTGAGCTCCTGGAACAATCTCTGCTAATGGGTTTGTCAATAAAGCGTCATTAGTTGGCGAGAAAATCACATTACCATTGTCATCGTAAGGTCGACCTAATGGGTTTTGCTGAATCGTAAATTGATAAGGATTCAAGTTTTCACCATTTCTTATACTGTACATTGTATATGACGAAAGACCGACTTTCAACCAGCTATTAATATTGTGGTCAATGTTGGCTCTTAACGACATACGAGTATAATCTAAACCATCTGAAATACCTTTGTCTTGGAAATACCCACCAGAAATATAAAACTGCGTTTTATCGTTTCCGCCTTGTACTCCTAATGAGTGGTTTTGCATGATTCCGTTATGTAAAACCAAATCTTGGTAGTTCGAATTTCTACCAGCTGCAAGTCCAGCAGCTACTGCAGGGTCACCACCTAATACCGCTACTTTTGCATCGGCAGCAGCATTTGCTACTCCTGTTGGAACAGCCACACCATTTGCATCTTTGTAGTTATTTGTTGCACGATATGCTTCACGTACGTACTCGGCAAATTCTTCACCATTAAATAACTGAATTTTATCCAATGGTTTTGAAGCACCACCATAAGTATCAAATGTTACTACTGTTTTTCCTTTCACTGCACCTCTTTTAGTTGAAACGAGCACCACACCATTCGCACCTCTAGCACCATAAATGGCTGTTGCGGTAGCATCTTTCAAAACCTCCATTGATTGGATATCACTTGGATTCAAATCTTCATATCCAGCTGATAATGGAATCCCATCCACAACATATAGAGGGTCATTTCCTGCGTTGAATGAACGACGACCACGAATCAAAATCTTTGGAACTGAGCCAGGCTTAGAACCAGATTGAGAAACATCAACCCCAGCTACTCGGCCTTGCATTGCTTGACCTAAACTCGTAATTGGCATCTCGCTGATTTGCTTCGCACTTACTTGCGAAATCGCACCTGTTGTTTGGCTTTTCTTTTGTGAACCGTAACCAACTACAACCACCTCACTTAGTGCAGCAGCATCTTCTTCCAAAGAAACATTTATGTTATTTTGGCTTCCTACTTTCACTTCTTGTGCTTTGTAACCAATGTAGCTAAATACCAATGTCGCATTGTTAGCTGCTTGTACTGAAAATTTTCCTGCTACATCTGAGATTGCTCCTTGTGATGTGCCTTTTACTGTTACACTTACGCCTGGTAGTGGATTGCCACCAGCATCGGAAACCTTGCCTGATATTGCTCGGCCTTGGGCGTCGGCAAATTGCCAGCTAATGAGAATAGCCAAGCTGAGCATCATCTTTTGTAGTAATTGTTTCATACTCAATTAATAAAGGATTAGTTAATAAATAAAGGTAAAAATGATCTAACTAAAAATAAGTAAATATTTAATTAGAATAATTACAAAATTACGTCTATAATAAAATTTCTACCACTAAAATTTAACCCATTTCTAATATTTTTTTGACAAATAAGCACACAAAGGATGCATTTTATACCATTTATGTCGTAAATTAGCTGTCATATATTCATTATTTAGCCGCACAAATAGAATGTTTCTAATAATTTTTATAAGAGAAAATAGTTAAATTAGCGATACTTACAGACCTAAACATGATTCTTGAAAAAATGAAACCTCAGTTACTCAAAATATCAAATCCTGCTGATTCTTCATTCAATCTGTTTGTGCAAGAAACGCCCTATTTTTCTACGCCGTGGCATTATCATCCGGAGTATGAAATAGTATTAGTTTTAGAAAGTACAGGCAAGCGTTTTGTGGGAAGTAGTATTACTGATTTTAAAGCAGGTGACCTTTGCATGATAGGGTCATACTTGCCGCATTATTATCGAAACGATGAAGATTTTTATAATAAAGACACTAAGTTTAAAGCTCGTTCTTTGGTTATTCACTTTTTAGAAGATTTTTTAGGAGAAAAATTTCTTCAGTTACCCGAAAGTCAAGCAATAAAGGCTCTGCTCGAACGCTCTAAAAGGGGACTAAGTTTTGGCGAAAAAACGGTCACAAAGGTTACGCCTAAATTTAAGAATTTGCCAAATTTGATTGGTATGGAACGCCTTTTAGAAATGATTGCGATTCTAACGATTTTGTGCGATAGTGAAGATAAACAAGATCTTACAACTAACCCTATTTCGCTCAGAAATGAGGTAGATTCGGCTCGTATGAACAAGGTTTTTGAGTATGTGATGCTTAAGTATCAAGAAGAAATTCAGCTGAAAGACGTAGCAGATTTGGCAAATATGAGTGAGTCGGCCTTTAGTAGATATTTTAAGAAACGTACTCGCCGCACTTTTACACAATTTTTAGCCGAAATACGCATCGAACACGCATGTAAGCTTTTAATGGTCGATAAAATGAGTGTCGCCGAGATTTCGTTTGAAAGTGGTTTTAATAATCTTTCAAATTTCAATCGTCAATTTAAAGCTATCAAGAAAATAACGCCTTTGGCGTATCGGACTAAGTTTTTAGAGTAGTAGTAGGCAGTTTTGAGTCCACAGTTAGCAATTTGAAGGTATTTCTGAGGACTGTCTATAGAAAACTGTCGACTATTTAATGTTTCGGGCAATCACATTGGCTTTTGCCTTTGAATATTCCCCATAAAAAGCCTTTTTTCTTTCTGTAAGAACCATTCTTTTTTCTGCGACCTCCGCCATTTATTTCTTTCAATTCGCTAACACTATTCATCTTATAATCAGATGCTTGCGAAAATTCTGGTATTAAAGACAAGGTGCCGATGAGGAATAATATTGCTATTTTTTTCATTTTTTTTGAAATTTTAATAGAATTAAAAAACCAATTATTGGGGAGAAAAATCAATCCCGTAATCGTAAAATCTTGAAAATCGCTTCAAGACTATTATTTAACGTAATTTTTGCTCAAAAAATTACGCCACCGTCAGACTTTCAACTGAAAAAGCCAAAGGTTTTTCGGCAAAAAGCACCTTTGTTTTGGCCCAAGTAGTTTTGAAAAGTTCGGAATCTCGGTAATTATTCAAATCACTTGCTGATTCCCAATGACTGTGTGTCATGTAAATATTGGCTTGATTGAGGTCTCTCATCAGTTCAAGGTATTGACAACCCCGCATGGCTCTAATCTTATCTTTCGAGGAGTCAAAAATTTCTTGAAATTCTTCAGTTTTATCTGCTTGAAAGGTCATTCTGACAAATCGAACGAGCATAATTTTATAATTTTTGCAAAAATATAATAACTAATTCGGGAAATTATAAAATTCAAGAGATTTATAATTTATTTTGCACCTACTTTATAAAATCTATTCTATGAAAATTTCAAATAACAGACGTTCATTTATTCAAAAAGGTATTATAAGTATCGCAACGGTACTTGGTAGTGATGTTGTTTTTGCTAAAAATCTACCAAAAAAAGTAGAAATTTTAGGCGAAAAAGCCTTTATTGACCTTCCCGAAGGAAAGAATAAGGATTTAATGCTGCTCAACGACCGCCCGTGGAATGTCGAAACACCACCGCATTTACTCGATGATGAAATCACACCTGCCGATAAAATGTTTGTTCGCAATAATGGTAATCTGCCCGAAAAAATAGATGCCACCAAATGGGAATTGGTAATTGATGGAGAGTCCGCAAAAACTCGTAAAGTATTCACTTTGAATGATTTAAAGACAAAGTTTAAAGCCTATACTTACCAACTCACACTCGAATGTGCAGGCAATGGCCGCTATGGTTTTAGCCCACAAACATCGGGTAATCAGTGGCAAGATGGAGCCGTAAGTTGTGCGGAATGGACCGGAGTAAGGCTACGTGATGTACTTGAAAGTGTAGGCATAAATGCTGATGCGGTTTATATTGGGTATTACGGAAAAGATATACATTTGAGTGGTGATGCCTCAAAATCGCCCATTTCGCGGGGTGTGCCTATGAAAAAAGCCCTCGAAGACGAAACGCTTCTGGCTTGGGCAATGAATGGAAAGGACATTCCTGTAATGCACGGATTTCCGCTTAGATTGGTAGTCGGCGGTTGGCCAGCATCGGTTTCAGGTAAATGGTTGAACCGAATTTCTATCCGAAATAAAGTACATGATGGCGAAAAAATGAGCGGCCATAGTTACCGAGTACCAGCGTATCCGATTGAAGCAGGTGGAAAAATTGCTGATGCAGACTTAAAAATCATAGAGTCAATGCCTGTAAAATCTGTGATTACCTATCCAAAATCGGGGGCAATGCTCGAAGAAGGTAGCACGCTTGACTTACGTGGACACGCATGGGCGGGAGATTTTGAGGTAAAAAACATGGAAATTTCGATTGACTTTGGAGCAACCTGGCAAAAATGTGATTTACGTAAGCCAAAAAATCGTTTGGCTTGGCAACATTGGTCAACAAAAGTAAATTTCCCAAAAAAAGGTTATTATGAGATTTGGGCAAAAGCAACTGATGCGAATGGAATTGGGCAACCAATGATTATTCCGGCGTGGAATCCGGGTGGGTATCTAAATAATTCTTGTCACCGAATTGCAGTAAAAATTGGGTAAAACTATGAAAAACTTATATAAAATATCTTTACTCGTTTTCAGTGCTGCAATATTGATTAGTGCAGGTTTGAAGCAACAGGATTCAAGCAATAAAAAGGCTTTAAAAACAGCCCTTACTGACTCGGTAAAAATTGATAAATCAACTGGACTAATTGTTGATAAAGGCCTCGACCTCGTAACAGCTCATTGTACAGGCTGTCATTCGAGTAAACTGATTACACAATTCCATACCGACCGAGCTGGTTGGCTCGAAAAAATCAGATGGATGCAGCAAAAGCAAAAACTTTGGCCTTTGGGCGATGCCGAACCTGCGATTCTTGATTATTTAGCTAAAAATTATCCCGCCTCTGAAGCCGTTAATCGTCGAGCAGCTTTGAAGGGTGTTGAATGGTATAAGTTGAAGTAAGTCTATTTATTATAATCACTTTTCTATTCAACTATTTATCACTTTTCCTTTACTAAGGCTTAGGCGTTTATCGACACAGGCAGGTATTTCCTCTTCGTAATGGGTCACATAAATTAGAGTTTTATTGAGTTCAAGCACCAACTCATTGACCAAATCTCTGAAATAAATTACGTGTTCGTAGTCGAGTCCTTGGCATGGTTCATCGAGCAAAAGTAACGGTGGGTTTTTAACTAATGCTCTTGCCAAAAACACTTGTCGTTGCTCACCCGTGGAAAGTTGATAAATTTTCCTTTCTGATAAATGACTAATATTTAATAGTTTAAGATAATTGTCTGTTATTGAACGTTCTTCAAAGGTCAATTTTTTAAATAGTCCGGCCGAATCGAAGAGCCCAGATGCTACTGCCTTCCAAACTTCGGTTTGGCGAGTAAAATATAGATGTAATTCGGGAGAAACGAAGCCAATTCTGTGCTTAATGTCCCAAATACTTTCACCACTACCGCGTTTACGGTCAAACAAATCATAATCATTCTGATACCCTTGTGGATTGTCGCCAGTAATCAAGCTCAATATTGTACTTTTCCCTGAACCGTTTGGCCCCATCAAGGCCCATTTTTCGCCACGTTTTACTTGCCAATTTACATTATCAACCACGTTTTCCCCTTTGTATGTTACTGTTACGTTTCGCATATTTAAGGCAAAGTTGAAATCGTTTTTAGCTGGAATTTGCTTAACTACCGCTAAAACTTCTTCATCTATCTTTATAACCGAATTGTATATAATTTGTTGAAAATCAGAAGCTTGAGAAGAGGTGTTTTTTATTTTTCCGCTTTGAAGTTGGATAATATTCGTAATGCACGAAGGAATTTCTTTGGGAGTTGTAACGATGATAATCTGAATACCAGATACAGTCACTTGATTAATCACTTCGTGCAAAGTAGCACGACTTTCTATGTCAAGCCCAACAAACGGATTATCGAGCAAAAGTACTTTTGGTTTACGTAACAACGAAAGCGTTATGAGCGTGCGGCGAGTTTCTCCATTTGATAAAGTTACTATTTTTCGTTCGAGTAAATGACTGATTTTGAGTAAATTAGCACTTTTAATTAATTCATCTTCAGAATAAGGTAAAGAAGGTAAATCGACCGATTTTTCATCCACCGTACCAATAGGCTTGATTTGGTTTTGTAGGATTTCTCGTACCGTCGGCGAAATCTCAGCATCATGCGAATTGAAACGCTGTTGATAGTATTGAGTAGCTGCCTGAACGATTCGATTAAAACTATAATCTTTGGCTACAAAAGCAATTTCATCATAGTTTGGCTTCGTGATTTTGCCTTTTGTTGGAAATATTTTTCCTGCAATAGCTTCCAAAAAAGTGCTTTTTCCTGAGCCATTTCCGCCAATAATTGCCCAATTTTCGCCATTTTTGGCTTGCCAATTAATATTTTCTAAAACCGTCCTGTCGCCTTTTTGGATGTTTACTTCGTCGAATGTTATCATTTAATCAAATTCTTTATTTTACACATATTGAGTTTTAGCTGCAAGATAAGTTTTTTTTAATTTCACAGGAAAAAATATCAAAAGGCTTTCAGAAATAGTATGCTTATAAACCTATTTTGTAAAATCATGGTTATAGTTTTACCTACAAATATAAATATGAAAATAAAAATCTTATGTTTTGGTATTACTCGTGACATCATCGGGCAGTTTGAATATACAACTTCGCTCGAAGATGCCGCCACCATTGCTGACTTAAAACAGCATCTTTCAACAAATTTCCCTACTTTTGCAAGCCTAAAGTCGTTGCGAGTGGCCATTAACTCCGAATATGCCGAAGATTTGGCGATTTTGAAAGAAAACGATGAAATTGTGTTAATTCCGCCCGTAAGTGGTGGTTGATTTTGAGAAGCTAAGTACCAGTTTCTCAATAAATTTTTAAACAAAGAATAAAATTTTAGAATGGAAAATCCAGTTTTGATTTTTGGTGCAGGTAATCTCGGAAAAATAGCTTTAGATATTTTCAATAGAAATAATGTTGTGGTTTATGGTTTTTTAGATGATGATAAAAAATTACACAATACCGAAATCGGTGATGTGATGGTTTTGGGCGAAACTGACGACGATGGTTTCTTGAAGCTAATTGGCCCAAAAACCGAAGCTTTCGTAGCCCTCGAAAATAATAAAGAGCGTAAAAAACTCATCGAAATGCTCAATAATCGCCGAAAAACAATGCCTATCAATGCGGTGCATAATACGGCAGTCGTCTCGGCTGATGCCTTTATTGGTCACGGAAATTTGGTTGCTGCTCGTGCAATCGTCAATCCTTACGCGACGGTTGGAAATCATTGTATAATCAATGCCTCGGCCGTGGTTGACATCAACGCAAGCGTAGGAGATTATGTGCAAATCGGAGCGGGTGCAATCATTAACAGCGAGGCCATTGTTGAGGAAGGTGCGTTTATTGGCTCAGGAGCAGTGATTATTTCGGGCGTAACAATCGGCAAAAATGCCCGTGTTGGTGCGGGGTCAGTTGTTGTTGAAAACGTTGCTGATGGCACAACCGTTTTCGGAAATCCTGCCAAGAAGATATAAACCCTCTACCTTCGACTCTGGCAACGTTTAAACTCGGTGATTAAGCGGAGTCGAAACCCCAACTTTCAATGCTCTCCTACAAAATTCTTCTCTCCCGCCTCAATCGCAACTTTCAAATGATTTTCTTTGGGTGGAATTGGGCAACTGTAACCTGCACTAAAAGCACAGTAAGGGTTATAGGCTTTATTGAAATCTAAATAAATCTTATCGCCTTCGATTTCTTTCATTCTTAAATCAAGATAACGCCCGCCTCCATAGCTTTCTTTTCCGTTTGTCAAATCTTTGAATGGGATAAACAAATAATCTCGGTACTGTGGCAAGTTTCTCAGTTTAAGCGATTGATAAACAGCGAGTTTATTTGGCTTTCCATCAATTTCAAACTTTAATTCTCCAAATTTTGTATAAGCAGCAGTTTGTCCAGAAGATGTTGGGATTTTGAGCGGTTTTTTTCGAGCGGAGTTCCGTCGTGTTGTAGCCACAAATTCGCATGCAACTTTAAATTTCTCGTTGGGTTCGTAGAAACGTAAATGCTCAATATCTTCTTTCTTGAGCGGTGAACTCGAATTTTTAAGAAAATCCGCCTTATATTCCTCTCGATGTTTTTCAATTTCGGCTTTAAAATCTTGGGCAAAAAGTGTTAACGGAGTAAAAGCGATTATAGCCAAAAATAAATTTTTCATTTTGCGATTGGTTTGACGGTTTTAGCAATAAAAATACTCATAAAAATCATGATCATGGAAAAATATCCTACATACGGATAGTTTTCGAGATAACCCGATGGTGTTTTGTGAATGATAAACCCACCAATATTTGTAGCAATTGCCTGAGCGAATAGCTGAACCGATGAATTAATGGCCATAAAACTACCTCTTTGTCCTGAACTTACCACATTCGATACGATTGCTTGAGTAGGAATCAAACGGCCGTTTGAAAACACGAAAAATATTCCAGAAATTACTAAAACTCCCCACAAAGCCCCTGAAAACATATTTGTTATCAAGAAAATCGGAATCATAGAAAGCAATGCAAAAATCACAAATATTGGATATTTTCCCTTGCGGTCGGCCAATTTTCCGACCATTGGTGCTGAGAAAATCGTGAGTAGTCCGCCCACAAAATAAATCAAAAAGATATTGTCTTGACTAAAACCCACATTGGCAACCAAAGTTGGCGAAATGTATGGAATGATACTAAAATGTCCCAACATAATGATTGTAGAAAGACTCAAAGCCCGAAGCTGATTTGGGTTTCGAGTAATGTCAGTAATTACAGTAAAAGGACTTTCTTTAAGTTGACGGTTTTTAAGGTGTTTGTCGAGCCTCGGAACGTAGCTGTAAATCAGGATAACAACTAGAATTCCAAGTCCACCAACCACCAAAAATGGTGAATGCCAACCAAATTTACCTGCCAAGAAAAGCCCCGCAGGAATACCAATCACCGAAGCCAACGAAAAAGCGGTAGTAACAAAACCCATTGCCGTAGCACGACGCTCATATTCAAAGGTATCAGCCACAATTGAAAGTACTTGAGCTCCAATCAAACCACCGAATACACCCGCCACTACTCTCGCCAATATCAAGATTTCGTAAGTTGGTGCAATACCACAGGCGAGCGTACCAATAACAAAGCCCGTATAGGCGAAAAGAACGACTTTTTTTCGGTCGTAATTATCAACAAAAAATGCTGATAGAAATCCAGATATTCCGGCACTCAATCCATAAGCCGATACAACAAAGCCAAATTGTCGGGGTGAAATATCGAAAATTTTCATTAATTGTGGCCCTAGGGGCATCATTATCATAAAATCAATGATGTGCGTAAAATTGATACAAGCCAATATAAATAGTAGAAGTTTCTCTTTTTGAGTCATTTATGAAGTGCTTTTTTGAATAATTCTTAGTTTTTCAACGAAAGGGAGGGGAAAATAATTCATTCAAAGAATAAGTATGGCAAACCCAATATAGTAAAACGATTATCACACTTGATTTATCATTCTTTAGATTTATCCTTAAAATAAACTAATTTCACGCTTGCAAAACTTCATCAAAACAAAAAATGCCAAACGAATTCATAATCAACCAATTACCATCAAACAAAATCTTACTCGAAGGAAAGGAATACGATTTTTATAGTGGAACTTGCTATTTAGGGATGAATCAAGATACGGACTTCAACAGATTATTGATTGAGGGGATGAATCGTTATGGAATGTCGTTTGGAAGTTCTCGAAACGGAAACCTGCAATTGGATATTTACGACCAAGCCGAAGAAAAAATGGCTCATTGGGTTGGGGCAGAAAAAGCATTGTCAATTTCGTCAGGAATGTTGGCGGGGCAAGTCGTGGCACAATATCTTAAAA
Source organism: uncultured Emticicia sp. (assembly GCF_937903345.1). Classification (GTDB taxonomy): domain Bacteria; phylum Bacteroidota; class Bacteroidia; order Cytophagales; family Spirosomataceae; genus Emticicia. Next base: position 58,836 of record NZ_CALCZQ010000052.1, read on the forward strand.
CGCAGAATACAACGTTTTTTTATGCACCAAGTAGTCATTCTGCTAATTTCCATGAGCCAAATATACGTTTACCCAATATAAGTTTTGATGTTTGGGCAAGCAATATTTGTCAAGAAATCTTTGAGCAAAATGCTCCACACTCAGTCATCGTTTGTAATTCTTGCGATGCACTCAAACTAAGTCCTTATCATTTCGTCTGGACGAGTCAACTACCACAAAATCAAACAATTACAATCGTCATTGATGATTCGCATGGTTTAGGAATTACAGGAGAAAACGGTTCTGGGATTCTTAAGCAAATAACTGTCAACGAAAATGTAAAACTCGTAGTCGTCAGTTCCTTGCACAAAGCGATGGGTATTACGGGTGGAGTAGTTTTTGCCGATAAAGATTTTATTCATACGCTCCGAAACACTGCTTTTTTTGCTTCATGCTCACCGATTGCACCTGCTTATCTATACGCCTACATGCACGCTGATAAAATTTATGAAAAAAATCGACAAAAATTAAAGGTTAATATTCATCGTTTTTCTTCGCAACTATCTGATAGTCAGTTATTATTTAATTCTATCGAAAGCTATCCAGTGTATTATTCTTTACAAGACGACCTCTACGATTTTTTGTTTCAGAAAGGAATCTTAATTTATAGTTTTGCTTATCCAATCAAAACGGGTAAACCCAATACTCGAATCGTGTTGAGTTCGTGGCATACAAGTTCCCAAATAGATTATTTGATAGCTAATATCAAAGCGTTTAGTTTCGTTTAATTCATTACGGTCATAACGATTTATCAGAGCAGCATAAGGTATAATTTTTGTTTGAAAACAACGATTCCGACCAAAAGAGTATAAATGATAGCTCATGTGAATTTAGTACCAAATAGTTATTCATTGTATAATGTAGTGCGTCCCATTCCACCAAGTTATTTTTGAACGCCCCAATGAAAGCAATCAATATTAGATTAGCAAAGCTAAAATTACCGATAGAATTGTCTTATTTTTAAAAACCTTCACTTCTAAGCATCAACCAATCAACCAAATCTTATCTTCTTCATTGCCTTGTTCTTTCCATTCTACCAACACACGCTGCGTATCGAGTGTATTTACACGCATGCCTGTATAATCTGGTTGAATTGGCAAATCTCTTTCGTAGCGGCGGTTTATTAGGCATAGAAGCTCCACTTTTTCGGGGCGACCAAATGCTTGCATGGCATCAATTGCCGCACGAACCATTCGGCCAGTTGCCAATACATCATCAATCAAAATCACCTTTTTGTTCTCAATCACAAAAGGAACCTTGGTTTCGTTGGGTTTTAGAGGTGTATCTCTTCTTCTGAAATCATCACGAAAGAAAGTAGCGTCTAAATACCCTATTTTTATATCAAGTTTTGTTTCTTCCCTTAATTTTTTAGTGATACGCTCGGCCAAATAGATGCCGCGTGGTTGTAGTCCCAAAATCACTGAATTCGAGAAGTCTCCGTGGTTTTCAATCAGTTGCTGGCACAAACGATTGAGGGTAATATCAAGCAAAGGATTACTAAGAATGAGTCGGTTCATACATCTATAATGATGAATGATGCATGGTGAACGGGTTCGCCATAAAGACGGTCGCCGTAGCTATAGTGAATTTTGCAATAATTAGCATTCAACTACATACATCATTTGGGTTTAAGTTTTAAATTGTAAAACTAAGCAATTGGTGTGCTAATTGCATAAAATATTAAGAACTTTGCACAAAATTTTTATTTAATAATTGTTTGGTTGTATCCTTTATGCTGTTCGCTTTATGCTTTTTTATTTTCAAACAAAGCAACGTTGCCTAAATAGTACTGCCTAAATCCTAAAAATATGAAATATTTAATAGCTGGGCTTGGGAATATTGGTCCAGAATATGCACTTACCCGACACAACGTGGGTTTTATGGCTCTCGATAGGTTGGCGGCTCAACAAGGTTTTTCGTTTAAAATGGAACGCCTTGCTTACGTGGCTGAATTTAAACATAAAGGAAAACAGATTTACTTTATCAAGCCAACAACTTATATGAATCTCAGTGGCAATGCCATCAACTATTGGCTGCAAGCACTGAAAATTCCTGCCGAAAACCTCTTGGTGATTTGCGACGACCTCGCTTTGCCCTTCGGAAAGTTACGCCTTAAAACCAAAGGTTCGCACGGTGGGCAAAACGGTTTACGTAACATTGAAGAAAAACTTGGTACAAATGCTTATAACCGATTAAGGTTTGGAATAGGCAATAATTTTCATGCAGGAAAGCAGGTTGATTATGTACTAAAAGCCTTCAATGACGACGAAATGATTCAACTGGTCGATAGATTAGACCGTGTTGGCGAAATAATTTTGAATTTTTGTACAATTGGTGTAGAGAGAACAATGAATTTTTACAACGAATGATTGTACTTTTTAAAGAATTTTCATATTACTCGTTTTTAGAATAAAATATAAGTTGCATTTTTTTAATACAAATTATATTTTGTTTTTGTGTTAAAAACTTGTTTAATATATTTGTAATATTAAAAAAATCCAAATATTTTTAGAACAATATTCGGTTGTTGGCCATATACAACGTTTGGATTATATTGTTTTCTCGCATACATTTGTATCGTTATCCACAAGGAAAATAAGACAAAACAATGAAAAATTCATTAAAAACAATTATATTTGCATTAGTATTCGGGTCATTCATGACTACTGCAAATATTGTAAAAGCAAATGACCGTGATTCAGCAACAAACGAAGTAATTCTAGTTAGAGGTGCTGAAGCAAGCTTCGCAAATTTTATGACAAAAAATGCGAAGAAGTTAGTTAAAACAAATGATTGGAATGTTTTCACAGAAGTTGTAACTTTATATAATGCCTCTCCGTCTAAATTCATGACAATGAGTGATGACAAAAAAGGAGCTTTTATAAAAGCAGTAGAAAACATCGAAGTAAAACTAAATAAGGTACGTGGCACTAAGGCAAAAATTTGGAAGCAGAAAGTAACAAAAACAGCCTCGGTTATCAAAGTTTTATGGGATTACCAATCAAACGTTGAGTCAACAGACACAGAACAGACAGTTGCTCCAGAAGCAATTGAAATGTTAGGTCGTTAAGACTCAACTTTCAAGAAGAATATTAAGTTTTCATAGTTTAATAGGTTAGGGTTGAATAGATGGACGCTTACCCCACTGCTCTCGATAGCGGTGGGGTTAAGTTTTTTTAGGGCGTACAGGAACGCCAATGCTATATAAAAATGTTATATTTTTAATAATAACATTTGTTATTATTATTTATCCATTATACATTTTCATTTTTCATTTTTCTAAATGCGTAAACTGTTATTTATCAGCTTATTATTAGTCGGATGTACTGAGTTAGAAACTCAGAATTCTACAAAAACATTCTTCGATTTGGCCAGTCTTGTAAATCAACAGATAGCAGAATTGAATAAAAATCAGCCACTTACCCGCAAAAACTTAGCGATTGAAGAGAAAAAAGAAGTATTGAATACCAATAAAATTGATTGGCAAAAAGAACTCGAACTTTTTTTGCAAGCTGATTTAAACAAGCAATCGTATCAATTGAGCTACAATAAGGAAGAAACACCAAAGATGGCGGTTTATATGCTCAAAGAAGGTGAAAGTTTACCAGTGAAATCGTTGAAAATCATTTTTGATGAAGACAAATCTGTTAAACACATCGAGGCCTTGATACAAACCGAAAACTATTTGTATAAGTCAGAAAAGTATCTTTTAATGACGCTTGACAAAAACCACCTCACTCATTATCAAATTGAAGGCTTGCAAGAACTGTTTATAGGTAAAAAGAAGAGATTTAAAGTTGATGGAATTGTGGAGAGTAAATGAAAATTTTGAGAAAAGTTGTTTTAAAGCAAAAAAGAACCTCTTTAGAAAAGTTCTTTTTTGCTTATATCTTTCAAAACTATTTTAATAATCTCCACCAGCACCACCACCTCCAAAACTACCACCCCCGAAGTCGAAACCACCACCGCCGCTGCTTCCGCCACTGCTAGACCAACCACCAGATGAGCTTCCCCAACCTGTGTAAGTTGTATAAGGTACAAATCCACCGCCTCGATTTCCGCCGCCTTTACTTCCACCACTCATTTTTCCAATCACATACAAAATAATCAATCCTATAATGATGAAGAAAATAATTGCAAAAATAACATCGCCCAAATCTCCTTCTTCAGTAGGTTCTGCGTCAAATTCGCCCGATAAATATTTAAAAATACTATTCGTACCTTCATCAAGACCTTGGTAATATCGTAATTGCTTGAAGTTTGGCTTTACTACGGTTTCGATAATTCGTTTGCTGTAAGCATCTGTCAAACCGCCTTCTACACCGTAACCTGTGGCGATAAAGATTTTTCTGTCACCTGGAGCCCATAAAAACACAACCCCATTGTTTTTATCTTTTTGACCAATACCCCATTCTCGGCCTAGTTTTATGGCATATTCGCTAATATCGTAAGGCTGAACACTCTTTACGATTATGATTGCCACTTGAGTGGAAGTTGAATCGTAATAAGCTTTTAGTTTTTGCTCTAATTGATTGATTTCTCCTTGACTTAAAAGCCCGCCAACCAAATCATTAACAAACTTTGGCGGATTTGGCTTCTGCGGAATATCTTGTGCAAAGACAAAACTTTGTATAAGAAAAAGGAATATGAGAATTCTGTTAAACATCGAGAGAGTAGAGTGGGAAACCACCGTTATTTTTTATTAGTTATCAATAAATAGCTTAGTTGTTTTAGCCAAAGTCAACATTAAAGGTCCGAGGATATTTTTTGGATTAAATGAGTGGATAAACTACTTTTAAAATTTATGGAATTGGTTCGATTGAAATATCATTTGAAATCTCGTTGATGTCGTTACTTTGATAAGGAAAATATTTTTTCAATTGGAAACCAGCTTCTTTGATTCCCATCTGTAAACCACCGCTAAAATCGTTTTGAGCAAAATACATGCGTAAGGTATCACGCGTACTTTCCCAAAAATTTGATGGAACTACTTTGTCGATACCAATATCGCCCAAAACTGCAAATTTGCGGTCGGCATGAGCTAAATAAAATAGCACGGCGTTTCTCTGAGCAGTTGTATCAAGGCTCAAATACTGAAATACCTGTTTTGCTCGCTCTAAAGGATCTGCTTCGGGACAATTTTCTTCGATATGAACTTTTACCTCGCCCGAAGTATCGAGTTCGGCTTGCTTGATGGCAGCAATGACCTTTTCTTTTTCAATTTCTGACAAAAGCATTATTGATTTTGGGAAATTTGATGAATAGTGACGTTGCATTTCAACGTCACTATCAATCTATTTTTACATTAATAAATTAGAATTTAATTGATGGAGCAGCTTGTGCGGCATCAGAGGCTTGGAAGAATCCTTTTTGAGCAAAACCAAACATTTTGGCAAAAATAACCATTGGGAATGCTAAAGCCGATGAGTTATAGCTTTGTACTGATGTATTAAAATCATTACGAGCAACTGCAATGCGGTTTTCAGTGCCTTCAAGTTGAGATTGAAGCTCCAAGAAGTTTTGGTTGGCTTTCAAATCCGGGTATTTTTCAACCGAAACGAGCAAACGGCTTAATGTACCACTTAGTTGGTCTTGAGCAGCTTGAAACTTCTGAATGTTTTCAGGGGTTAATTCGTCAGCTTTAATATTTACGGCTGTTGCACCTGCACGTGCTTGAATTACGGCAGTAAGTGTACTTTTTTCAAAATCGGCAGCACCCTTTACGGTATTTACCAGGTTCGGAATCAAGTCTGAGCGGCGTTGATATTGTGTCTGTACGTTTGCCCATTTACCGTTCACTTCTTGGTCTTTTCCTACCAAACCATTATAAGAGCTACATCCGTACATACCGAAAATGAGTAAAATACCAACGATGATGAGTGTGCTTTTGTTCATTTCTTTAATTCGTTTTTTGTAATTGGTTAAAATTTTGATTCAAATATACTGATTTGAAAATGATATGCAACAGGCTAATTGGTATAAATGGATAAAAAATTCAGCAAGTGGATGTTTTTGAGGTCGATTGCTGAAAGCTTTTTTAAGATTTTATCCATTTATTAATATTTACGATAGGTTTTGGATAATCCGTACCTAAAGTAACGCCATATTTTTTCTGTTCTTCGTCGCTCAATAGGCCGATAAAATGGACTTTGTCAGCGGGGATTTTTTTTAATTCGGGTAACCAAAGTTTTACATATTCGCCTTCTTTGTCATACATATCAGCTTGGCGGCCAATATTAAAGTAGCGGTCTTCTCGTGGGTCATTACCTACACCCGCCAAATAATTCCAGTTTCCCCAGATGCTACAAACGTCATAATCAATGAGTTGGCTCTCAAAATAAGCTGCTCCCCAAGTCCAATCAATACCCAGATCTTTTGTTAAGAAACTTGCTACATTCTGGCGGCCACGGTTTGACATAAAGCCAGTTTGCTTTAATTCTCGCATATTGGCATCAATAAATGGCACGCCGGTTTCGCCTTTTATCCATTTCTCGAAATTTACAATGTCTCGTTTCCATGTTTTCATCAGGTCGTTTTTTACACCACTTGGCTTGAAAATTCGAGTTCCAAATTTCAAGGCAATAAAGTGAAAATAATCACGCCAAATTAATTCGAAAACTAACCAATAGGTTGAGTCATTGGCGGTTGCTTCTTTTTCGTATTTTTTCACTTCTTCGTAAATTGTACGAGGAGAAATACAACCCAAACTCAACCAAGCCGAAAATTTTGATGAATAATCTGCTCCAATTAGTCTGTTGCGAGTTTCTTTGTAGGTTTTTAGTAAATCATTGTCCCAAAAGTACTCATCAAGTCGATATTGAGCAGCAGTTTCTCCTCCTTGAAAAGCCAATACCGAACGTTTATCAGTTTTAATGTTTTCATACCCAAGGGTTTTTAATGTTGGAATCTCACTGAGTTCAATCGTTTTATCTACTTTTGGAAGGCTTTTTGGGGCATCAAAAGTGAGCCGTATTTTTGCCGAACGTTCTACTTTTTTTCTAAATTCAGTAAAAACATCTGATAAAAAGTTTATTTGAAAAGGTAAATCACGGGCATGATATAGTGTAGCAATCCACACCAATTCGATTTCGATATTGAGCGGCTTGAGTCTCTTGGAAAGGCTCGCTTCGATGGTAGTTTCTTCTTGAGTAACCTCTTTGCTGGCATAAACTGCCGCCACTCGAAGATCAGCCGCCATTTTTGCCAAAATTTCTTCAGGCTTTCCGATTCTGATAACTAAGTCAGAGCCAATTTTTTGTAAATTCTTACGAAGATTTTCAACTGATTCGATTAAAAATTTAGCACGAAAGGTGCCAGTTCGCTTAAATCCCAGAGGGGTATCAATAAACTGGCGTTCATCAAAAATATAGATAGGAATCACATTTCCTTCCTTGGTTGCTTGTATGAGGGCTTCATTGTCGTGAAGTCGTAAGTCGTTTCTAAACCAGAAAAGAATATTTTGCATATGAAAAGTTTAGACTGATAGGAAAATTTGCTATTACAAAAGTAACAGTTTTTCTTTCGACTTTGTTTATCTTAATTTATCTCAATTACACATGTATTTATGGATAAGGGACTGATTGGTTTGCTATGATTGTCTTTGTGCCTTTAATCGAAAATTCATTCTTAATATTTATAAACCATTTATTTGGATATTTTTAATTTGGCGTTGTGTTTATAGATTTTTATTAAAAATGGGTTGATTTGTATAATAAATTTCCAACTTTATATGCAATTCACTAATCAAGAAAGTTTTGTTTTGAGAAAAGAGGTTAGAATATCCAAACCTTTCTCGAAATGTAAATTATTATTGATGATGATATCGGCACTGTATTTTGTTGGTTCGATGTATTTTTCGTAGGTAGGAGCCACGTGATTTTCCCAACGATAAAGTACATCGGTTAAATCATAGCCACGTTCATTATTGTCTCGGATGATGCGGCGTTTGATTTTGATATGCTCACGGGCATCAATAAATACCCTTAAATCAAGTAAATTAGAAACTTCTGGTGAATGAAAAACAAAGATTCCTTCAACTACAATGATAGGGGCTGATTTGAAAGTCAAGGTTTTCGGAACAATATTTGGATTATTGAACACATATTCTTTGTGTTGAACAGTATTGCCATTTTTGAGGTCATTGATGTGTTGAGCATACAGCTCAAAATCGATGGCTTCGGGAAGGTCGTAGTTTTCTATGTTATTTTGGTCCTTTGGTACAAATTCCTGTGTACGGTAATAATTGTCTTGTGAAATTAGGCAGACTTCTTTTTCAGAAAAAGCACCTAATAATTGTTTTAAAAAAAATGTTTTTCCTGACGCACTTCCGCCCGTGATACCGACAATGTATGGTTCTGTCATGTTTTATGCCCAGTCTTCTGTAACAATAATTTTAATGTTAGCTATTGCTCATTGATGCTTGTTTGTACAATTTTAAAACAAAATTATGAAAAGGCTCAGGAATTTTGACAAAATATTTTGAAAATTGCCCATGAAAACGACCTAAGTAACAATATATTATGAATAGACAAATTTGAAAACAGCTAAATATCTGTCTATAAGCTAATTATCTTAAACTGACTTTTCGACTTTCGATTAAGAGCTACTTAATTTCCTCGTATTTAAATGATTATGGGACTTGGGTGTAGATGATTCAGCCAAAGCCACTCAGCATCTTGGCAAAGTAGCTTTGGTGAATTTGTGGCTGTCAATCTCTATTGATAATGAAAATCTCAATTAAATTATATCTCATTTATCAGGCATTCTATAAGTTTTTACAAACTCCTTACCGATTTGTTGGTCATTTCTGAAAATTGCTGCCCTTACAGTGGTCAATTTATTAAATGTCTGTGGCACAAAAATGGATGAGTTGGCCGTAGGTTTTGAAAAATCAAGCGAATAACGCACCTGTGCATCGCGTACGAAGGGTTCGAGTTTTACTTCCACTGTTTGCATACTTTTGTTGGATGTAACAGTTTCCTTTACATCAAAAATACTTTTGGCGTAATTTACATTCAGTACATCCAAACGCTTGAAATGAACCTCTAATCTTCGTCCAAAATCTACAAAATCTTTATTAATGGATGGTGTCCAAGTAACTTCTGCTAAGGCACACGCACGAGGAAATGTCATGTATTCGGCATGTTCGGGCGTTGCAACGTATTCTGTCCAAAGATTTACTTGGGCTCCCAAAATGTGTTTTGCTTCTTCAGGTTTTAGTTCTGATGGTGTTGGTTCATAAGAATAAACTTTCTCGAGCGTCAAGAATCCACCAATTCCCAAAGGCTCTGTAACTGGGTGAGATTGGTAATAATCAATATAAACATGCGAGTTTGGTGTCATTACCACATCGTGTTTTTGTTTGGCTGCCTCAATCCCTCCTTGCACGCCTCTCCACGACATAACCGTGGCGTTAGGTGAAAGTCCACCTTCCAAAATCTCGTCCCAACCCAGAATTTTTCTGTTTTTTGAAGTCAAGAATTTATCAATACGTTTAATAAAATAACTTTGAAGTTCGTGTTCATCTTTCAATCCTTGGGCTTTCATCAAATCTTGACAGAATTTACTTCTTTGCCAAGTAATTTTCGGACATTCATCGCCACCGATATGAATATATTTACTCGGAAACAAGTCCATTACTTCGGTGAGTACATCTTCGATAAAGTTGAAAGTTTTTTCGGTAGGGCAGTAAACATCTTCGATTACACCCCAAATTTTAGCTACTCCATAAGGCCCACCCGTACAACCTAATTCTGGATAGGCCGCTAAAGCCGCTAAAGCATGGCCTGGCATTTCGATTTCGGGAATAATCGTTACGTATCTTTCTTGGGCATATTTTACTACTTCTCTGATTTCATCTTGTGTATAAAACCCCGAATGTTCCTTTCCATCAAATTTTAATGGTTGATTATAAGACATTTTGCCATCAATAGTTTCAGAACGCACCGAACCAACTTGCGTGAGTCGAGGATATTTCATTATTTCGATTCTCCAACCTTGGTCTTCGGTTAAATGCCAATGCAAAACATTCAATTTGTGCATTGCCAATAAATCAATTGTTTTCTTAACAAAAGAAAGCGGCATAAAATGACGACCCACATCAAGCATAAAACCACGGTGTTCGTAGCGTGGTTTATCAACAATGCTTACGCAAGGCAATTTTAGTTGTAAACCATTAACATTAGCTGAACTATAAATCTCGGCAGGAAGCAATTGAAATAGTGTTTGAACAGCATAAAAAAATCCTTGCGAACCACTCGCGGTGATAGTCACAAGATTTGATTCAACCGAAAGTTTATAGCCATCTTCAGGCATTACCTGTGTCGATTTTTTAAACAAAATGGCGTTTGTAACTTGCGAAACAGGATTTGCTTTTTTTGTTTTGGGGTCAATTCGAGGTACTTTTGGCAGAGAAACCTCTGTAAAAAGTTTCATCCCAGTTGTAATAAATACCTGGTTCGAAAACAACTTAGCAACTTCTGCTGTTGGGGCATCGTTAGTTTGTAAAATAATTCGGGTTTTGTTATTGATTTCGAATGTCCCATTTTTTGCGATGAGAGTGTCAGGTTGAGGAATAATATTGTAAGTGTTTTGTCCCCAAACGGTTGATGCAAAGCACATTAAAATAATAAATAGTCGCTTCATTGTATTGAATTTTAAAAGCAAGAAGTATATATACAGGAATATTGAATTAAATATTAAAGGCATTTAAAAAGAGTACGGCCAAAATACCTCCAACGATTGGACCAACGATTGGAATCCAAGCGTAGTTCCAATCGCTTGTACCTTTGCCTGAAATCGGTAATACTGCATGAGCAATACGTGGGCCTAAATCACGTGCAGGATTAATGGCGTATCCAGTCGGACCACCCAATGATAAGCCAATGGCCCAAACCAACATACCTACTAAATATGGAGCAAATCCATTTGGTAAATCGGAAGTAAATGAGTTAGATACTACGATTAATACAATTGTACCAATGATTTCAGAAATAAGATTGCTCGAAGTATTTCTGATGGCAGGGGAGGTGGCAAAAACACCCAATTTTGCACCTTTATCTTCTGTTATTGCCCAATGTGGCAAATATGCGAGCCATACGAGCGTAGCACCTAAAAATGCACCAATTAATTGAGCAGTAATAAATGGAGCAACATTCGACCAATCGCCTGATTTTACAGCCATTGCAATTGTAATAGCGGGATTAAGGTGAGCATCGGGACTTCCAAATTTTTGAGCTACAAATACGCCACACATAACGGCAAATGCCCAAGCTGTGGTTACTACTAACCATCCAGCGTTTTCACCTTTTGAACCTTTTAAAAGAATATTTGCGACCACACCGTCGCCGAGTAAAATAAGTACGAGCGTACCTAGTAATTCACCAATAAAATTTGAAGTTTGCATCGAGGTTATGTTTGTTATAAGGTTGAAATTGTTCGGCAAGTTAATTTATTTTGTCAGAACACACAATAGGTTTAACTTTGTACTTTGAATTTAGAGGTTGGAGCTGCAATGTTGGATGTTGGAGGCAAGCTAAAAAGGCTTTTCCAAAAATATTTTACTTAACCAAATCCAATTTTTATCCTCCAAACCTCTAATTTCCAAAGATTTTTACCTAAAAATTATGCTTTTGAATACTCTTACTGCTATTTCTCCTATTGATGGCCGTTATCGCCTACAAATTGAAAATCTTGCAAAATATTTTTCTGAATTTGGACTCATTCACTACCGTGTGAGAGTTGAAATTGAATATTTTATCGCTCTTTGCGAACTGCCTTTGCCTCAACTCGAAGGTTTTGATAAAGCTTTGTATAAAAATCTCCGTGCTATTTATGAAAACTTTTCTGAAGAAGATGCACTTAAAATCAAAGAAACCGAAAAAGTAACCAACCACGATGTAAAAGCCGTTGAGTATTTTATTAAAGATGCTTTTGAGGTTTTGGGAATCGGGCAACATTCGGAGTTTATACATTTTGGCCTTACTTCGCAAGATATCAATAATACAGCCATTCCACTTTCGTTAAAGGAAGCGATCGTCATGGATGTTGTACCTGCTTTTCAGCAAACTTTGGCAAAATTGCACGAATTGGCCGAACAATGGAAAGATATTGCACTGCTTGCACATACACACGGACAACCGGCTTCGCCTACTCGCTTAGGTAAAGAATTGTTAGTGTTCTGTGAAAGAATCGAAAAACAACTAGAAATGCTCAGTGCTGTGCCTTATGCAGCCAAATTTGGTGGAGCAACGGGTAATTTCAATGCTCATCATGTGGCATATCCGCAGATCGACTGGGTGACGTTTGGGAATAGTTTTGTAAATGATTGCCTTGGACTTTCTCGCAGTCAGAAAACTACTCAGGTTGAGCATTACGATATGTTGGCGGCTATGTTTGATGCTCTCAAACGCCTCAATACTATCTTGATTGATTTTTCTCGTGATGTTTGGACGTATGTTTCGATGGGCTATTTCAAACAAAAAATTAAAGCGGGCGAAATTGGTTCTTCGGCAATGCCGCACAAAGTGAATCCAATTGATTTTGAAAATGCCGAAGGCAATTTAGGCGTTGCCAATGCTCTTTTTGAGCATTTTTCAGCCAAATTGCCTATTTCTCGTCTTCAAAGAGATTTGACAGATTCAACAGTTTTGAGAAATCTGGGCGTACCGATTGGTCATACAGTCATCGCCTTAAATTCTTTATACAAAGGAATGAATAAGCTCGAACTCAACCAAGAAGCAATAGACCACCATTTGGAAGAAAACTGGGCGGTTGTAGCAGAAGGAATTCAGACAGTACTTCGCCGTGAAGGTTTCCCAAAACCTTATGAGGCATTGAAAGAATTAACTCGCAAAAACGAAAAAATTACTGAAAAACGTATCAAAGATTTTATTGATACACTAGATGTGGGTGAAAAGGTAAAATATGAACTTCGACGCATTTCTCCTTTTAATTATACAGGGATATAGGCGATTTTGAATGCTTGAATGATAGAGTGAGCGAATATTTATTCTCTTTTTTCTATCATTCAAACATTGTATCATTAAAAATTATTTCGGTGAGTATGTTTTTACTGCACTTTTCATTACTTCGTCTTTATTAAGTGTCATTTTCTTGGTTTTCTGACTTAAATACAAGTCCATTTGGTCGGCAAAATGTGGGCTATCAGCGTGAGTCGATTGTCCGAAGTTTAAGACTGTTTCGATTTCGGGTAAACCTTCTTTCGGGAATTTAATTAATCCAATATACGACTCGCCTTGTACAACTTTCAATTTACCATCTTTATACGGTCGAGTGTGCATAGCTGTGATTACATCTGGCAAGCCCCAAGATGGTTTTTCGATCTCGCCACGCACCAGTTTTTGCAAATCTCCAAGCGAAATATCAGTTCGCCCAAAATATTGTTTCATATAAGCATTCACATGACGAAAAGCCGCAATAGCATCTTCTTTGGTAAGCAGATAATCTGCTAATTCTTCTTTTTTTGCAAATTCGTTTGTAAAATAGTTAAGCATAATCAAAAATACAGCTGCCCCTTTGCTATCAACATTGGCGTTTCTATCCCAAGAATTTAAGTTTGAAATAAGTGACTGTATATCAGCATATTCACTTGGGTTTAATTGAAATAAAGCATCGGTGTTAGCAGGAAAATAAAGTTTTCCTTTTGGCAATTGGCCATCATATTTGATGCGTTTAAAGTCTTCAAAAGAGATTTTATTATACTGTGAAAACATTTCTTGAAAACGAACGCTCCGGTTATTGTCTTTCACTTCGTAGCCCATTGTTTGGTCAAAACTTTCGGCTTTTAGGTTGTCTTTTTCACCTGTTGCATTGAAAGGCGTATGATTGGCATTGAATAAATAGCCACTTGCAGGATTGACGTATTGTGGTAAATCTTTTAAAGGGTGAAATGACGTTGTGAGCGTTTTTGAGGTATTTCCAGGGATTGTATTTTTCCAATCGTAGCCTTCAGCACGGAACGGAATTTTGCCATTACTTACATAAAAAATGGTGTCTCGCTTATCGGCATAGATCGTGTTAAAACCTGGAATTGCGGTCATCTGCATGGCTTTATAAAATTCCGAAAAATTACGAGCTTTGTCCATCTTATACCATTGTTCGATGCCTCGAATATCTTGATTGGCACTGAATCTGACTGAAAAAGTACCTTGTTTGGACTGAATAGTTGCTCCATACTTACTCCACAAAGCTACTTTTTTGATAGGGATTGTGAAAACACCCATTTTTACTTTCAACTTTACTGTTTTTTGCTCTAATGTTTCCCACTTACCGTCAAACTTATATTGCATCTTGTTCGCTGGATTTATTTCGAGTTGAAAAACATCAACCTTATCTTGGTAATTGACAGTGTGTGTCCAACCCAAATTTTCGTTTGCCCCAACAAAAATCACAGGCCCACCAGGAAACAACGCTCCAAGTACATTTAAACCTTCTTCACTAATTAAATGTGCTTCATACCAAGCCACCGGCCCTTCAAGTGGTTGGTGAGGATTGATTGCGAGATACGAACTTCCATCGCTTGTTTTCGAGCTATGTACCGCTATGGCATTTGAGCCTGCAGCCTTAAAATCATCGAGTGTTTTGACTTTTTCTTTGAAAATTTTCTGCAAAACCGCATCAACACCCGAAATCATAGAAAGTGAAAGTACTGTTCCAGTCGTATATTCTTTGGTATTTGTTGGAAATGTGCCTTTCACTAAAACTTCTTTGGGGTGTTTGGCTGCATAGGCGTTTATACCCGCCACATATCCTTCGATAAGTGACTTATATTCAGGCGACAAGGCTTTGTCATATTGCTCCTCGACTACCTCTCGACATCGTAAGAGTGCGACTACGTAATCAACAGTTGCACCATCTTTGCCTTTATGGCGGCCAACCATGCCTTTTCCCGCCAAAAGTGTAAGTTGCATAGTTTTGAAATCGTCTTCGGCATTTGCCCAAGCCAATCCATAGGCTACTTCGGGGTCGGTTTTAGCAAAAATGTGCGGAACGCCCCATTTATCCCGTACGATTTTGATGTTTTCAGGATTTATTTGGGCAAAAGCCCCCATTCCCAAAAAGAGGTTTAAAAGAATAATTAAAAATAGTTTTTTCATTGTTAGGTTGAATTTGAATTGCCTCTTGCCGCTTCGTCGATCCGATTTTGCTTGAGGATTTTTAGATAATCACAAATGTAATCTTTTGCTAGGAGTTAAAATAAAAAGGGAAGACATTTTAAATGTCCTCCCTTTCAAAACTAACAACTTGGGAAGTTGTTTATAATAAATTTGCTTTCAACATATATTCAGCAATCTGAACGGCGTTAGTGGCTGCACCTTTGCGAAGGTTGTCGGCAACCACCCAAAGATTTAATGTTTTGGCTTGAGATTCGTCACGACGGATACGTCCCACAAAAACCTCATCTTTTCCGTGAGATGTTATTGGCATCGGGTAAACGAAATTTTTAGGGTCATCTTGAACGATAACACCTTCGGTTTCGCTTAATAATCGACGAACTTCGTCTATATCGAAATCTTTTTCAAATTCAATATTTACTGCTTCTGAGTGTCCGCCAACAGTTGGAATACGCACAGTCGTGGCCGTCACAGCAATACTATCATCACCCATGATTTTCTTAGTTTCGTTGACCATTTTCATTTCTTCCTTGGTATAACCGTTATCCAAGAAAACATCAATATGAGGCAATACATTGAGGTCAATTTTATGTGGATATACTTTCGCAACGCTATCGTCACCAGCACGCTCGGCAAATAATTGGTCAACAGCCGCCTTACCTGTCCCTGTAACAGATTGGTAAGTCGAAACAACTACACGTTTGATTTTATATTTATCGTGTAATGGCTTCATTACTACTACCATCTGGATTGTCGAACAGTTTGGATTGGCAATGATTTTATCTGTTGCCGTAATCGTATTTGCGTTTACTTCTGGAACAATCAACTTTTTCGTTGGGTCCATTCTCCATGCCGAAGAGTTGTCAATTACAGGAATTCCTGCTTCAGCAAACAAGGGTGCTAAAGCCAAAGAAGAACTTCCACCTGCCGAGAAAATCGCAACCGCAGGTTTCATCTTGATAGCATCTTCGTAGCCTACAACCGTAAACTGTTTACCCTTAAACTCAACCTGTTTACCAATTGATTTTTCGGAAGCTACGGGAATAATTTCGCTTACGGGGAAGTTTCTTTCCGCCAATACTTTCAAGATTTCAGTGCCAACTAATCCAGTTGCACCAACTACTGCAATTTTCATTTTTTTAAAAGCCCCCAACCCCAGAGGGGAGTTGTTTATATGAAAAATTTGAAGCCCCTCTGGGGTTGGGGGCTTCTTGACTGCAAATATAACGTAAAATTTGGTTTGAATTCTTGGAAAAGTACTAAATTTATGAAAAACTCCAAATTTTATTTGGCGTAATACAGTAATCCATTTTTATATCAAACTCAGTGACATCAATGATTTCATTAATTGGCTCAAAAACCGAAAGACCAATTTTTAAAACATTTGGGTGGCATTCGGCCAAAAATCGGTCGTAATAACCTTTCCCATAGCCAACACGATAGCCTTTTTTATCGAAACAAAGCAATGGAATTAGAACTAAATCTATATTTAAAACTGAAGAATGAAGACTGCCAACTGAAGA
This sequence comes from uncultured Emticicia sp., assembly GCF_937903345.1. Classification (GTDB taxonomy): domain Bacteria; phylum Bacteroidota; class Bacteroidia; order Cytophagales; family Spirosomataceae; genus Emticicia. Next base: position 75,532 of record NZ_CALCZQ010000052.1, read on the forward strand.
TGGTTCTGATATTCCCCATCTATTTTCCTCAAATAAAGTGTCTTTCGTGAGTAAATAATGGCTCATTGTGCCATCTTCGTGGCTTCTCGGAATGACAATATCTGTGGCAAAATGCTTTTGTAGTGTATTGATAATGAGATAAGTATCTATCTCATTATTGCGTTTGATTGGCAGAAAAGTGTGAATTGTGGCGTAGGCATGCACTGGAATACTTCTAAAAAACCAGTCATGAATTTGCTTAGAAAAGGCGTCAACTTCTATTTCGGTGAGGGCTTTTCGTTTTTTCAGAAACTCTTTTCTTATATCTTGTTTAGACATCACGATACTGTTTATTATGTCTTAGCAAACCTACGAAATTTATCAAATAAAAAAATATATTAGTATGCTTGCATACTAATATTGATTGCGTATATTTGTCGCACAATTATGTTTATTTTATAATTTTTAATATTAATTCAATAGTTTTTTGAAGATAAATAAATATGATTTCAGCCGAAGAGAATTTTCAGAATGAGTTTTTAAGACCAATTTTGAAAGAACAAAATGAGTTATTGATTGCAGTTTTTAAGCAATATTTGGTCAAACATAAAGTTGTATTTGAAAGATATTCGCCCGAAGACCAAGCCAATTATATCGAAAATACCATCAAAAAAGACGCACAAATACGCAATTATTTTGTTGGATTGAGTATCGGAAAACTTTCTGTAGAACAATATAAAGAGTATATTTTGATGGAAACTGAGCTGAATCGTAGAATAATCACGATGCTCGTTAAAAGAATACAGAGTCAGATGATTTTAGGAAACAAATAGAACGCAGATTGAGCAGATTGTGATGATATATTAAGATTTTTATCAACAATCATAAAAATCGTAATCATCTGCACGGTCCGCCGTTGCGGTTCAATACTTCAAATATTTAAAAGAGATTTTGATTAAAAAATCAAACACAAAACCATGAATCGTAGTATCAAAAAAGTAGTTGTTTTGGGTGCAGGCATTATGGGAAGCCGTATTGCGTTGCACTTTGCTAATATCGGAGTGGAGGTACTCCTCCTTGACATAGTTCCGAAAGAGCCAAACGATGCTGAAAAAGCAAAAGGGCTCGACACCACCCATCTAACTGTTCGTAATAGAATTGTTGGCGAGTTATTCCAAGCGGCTGTAAAGGCAAGCCCTTCGCCGATTTATAATCAAAAATCATTAAGTAGAGTAAAATTCGGCAATTTTGATGATGATATGCCTAAAATTGCTACTTATGATTGGATTATTGAAGTAGTCGTAGAACGCCTCGACATTAAGAAAATTATTTATGAGAAAGTAGAAAAATTCCGCAAAGCTGGAACTTTAGTAACCTCAAATACTTCGGGTATTCCGATTCATTTGATGGCAGAAGGCCGTTCTGATGATTTTCAAAAACATTTCTGCGGAACACACTTTTTCAATCCGCCACGATATTTACGTTTATTGGAAATCATTCCAACCGACAAAACCGATAAATCGGTGCTTGATTTCTTGATGCATTATGGCGACCTTTACCTAGGAAAAACAACCGTTTTGTGTAAAGATTCACCTGCATTTATTGCCAATCGTTTGGGGATTTATGCAATGGTTCAAACAATCAGAGTGGCCGAAGAAATGGGCTTGACTGTTGAAGAAGTTGATAAACTTACCAGCACAGTCGTTGGTCGCCCGAAATCAGGTACATTTCGACTTTCAGATGTAGTTGGTTTAGATACAACTGTGAATGTTTGTAATAACCTAATCAATGTTTTAGAAAACGACGAATCGAAAGATGCCTTTATTTTGCCTCCTACAATGGCAAAATTAATGGAAAACAAATGGCTTGGTGATAAAACTGGACAAGGTTTCTACAAAAAATCGAAAGATGCGGCAGGCAAAACGCTCATTCTTGCGTTAGATTTGAAGAGTTTTGAATATAAACCTTCGGAAAAAGTTAAATTCGCAACCCTCGAAAGCACAAAAAGCATTGACGATTTGAAAAAACGTTTCTCGGTTCTTTTTGCTGGCAAAGACAAAGCTGGCGAATTTTACCGCAAAACTTTCGCAGATGGTTTCCGTTACGCAACAAACCGTATTCCAGAAATTTCGGACGAATTATATAGAATTGATGCAGCTATTTGTTCAGGTTTTGGCTGGCAAATGGGAATGTTTGAAACTTGGGATGCCATTGGGGTTCGTCCAATGATAAAAATCATGGAAGATTTAGACCTTAAACCAGCGGCTTGGGTTTATGAAATGTTGGAATCGGGCAACGAAACTTTCTATAAAGTTGAAGCAGGAAAACGTAAATATTATGATATTCCTACAAAAACATATAAAGTAATTCCAGGAACAGAATCGTTCATTATTTTGGATAATCTTCGTCAAACCAATGTGATTTGGAAAAACGCAGGTTCAACAATCTTCGATTTAGGTGATGGCATTGCGGGCGTAGAATTTCATTCAAAAATGAATACTTTCGGTGCGGAAGTTGTTGAAGGATTGAATAAAGCCTATGGCATTGCAGAGAAAGATTTCAGAGGTTTAGTTGTTGGAAATGATTCAAACGAGGCGTTTTCAGCAGGTGCAAACTTGGCAATGTTGTTTATGTTTGCCATTGAGCAAGAATACGACGAAATCAATATGATGATTGCACAGTTCCAACAAACAATGATGCGTGCGAGATATTCATCAATTCCAGTCGTAACGGCTGCACATAGCTTGGCTTTAGGTGGCGGTTGCGAATTAAATCTTCATGCTGATAAAGTTGTGGCTCACGCCGAAACCTACATGGGTTTAGTTGAATTAGGTGTTGGTTTAATTCCAGCAGGCGGTGGAACGAAAGAAATGGCACTTCGTTGCTCAGATTTATACCAAACTGGCGACCCAGAATTAAATATTCTTCAAAATGCCTTTATGAATATCGCTCAAGCTAAAGTTTCGACTTCGGCACAAGAGGCTTTTGATATGGGTTATTTGAAAACCGATAAAGACAAAATTGTATTGAATCGTAGCAGATTGATTGCCGAAGCGAAGGAAGAAGCAATCAAATTGGCGGAAGATGGCTATACGCAACCAAAGCAACGCACCGATATTAAGGTGCAAGGAAAAGCAGGAATTGCCCTTTTCAAGGCGGGTATAACGGGTATGTTGATGGGTAAATACATCACCGAACACGATGCAAAAATTGCCGATAAATTGGCCTACGTAATTTCGGGGGGAGATTTGAGTTATCCACAAATGGTTTCTGAGCAATATCTATTGGATTTGGAGCGTGAAGCTTTCTTATCGCTTTGTGCTGAGAAAAAGACTATGGAGCGTATGCAGGGATTACTTAGTGGAGGAAAGCCGCCGAGGAATTAAATTTTATGGCAAAACTTAAAATTATATATCCCCCACAGGGTAATATGATGTTACCTATTGAATTTCTTGAAGGAAGGAGTAAGGTAATGAATATTGTAAATCAATTAAAATATATTGATGGCTATACCGATTCTCAGACAAAGAAAAAAAGCCTGACAGATGTTTTAAGTGTAGATTCTACAAATATAATGGATGATTTGCTTGAAATACATAAAGCAACCAGATTTCAAGGAGTCTCATCTAAACAATATTTGATTTAATATAATGACAAGCCTATTTACGTTAATGAATCTAATAATTTTTTACCTTTATTAGAACAAATAGTAGAGTTATGCCAATCAAAAAGTGAATCATTTGGTAAAGGGAGCGAAGAAATAGTTAAGGTGCTTTTTGAGAAAAATCCAAATTTCCCCAAATCACCCTATCCAATATCTACTATTAGTGAGTTGGATTATTTTCGTTTGTTTTTGATGAATCAATCTGTATTCTTGAATTTTAATGACTCAATGGTTTGTTTACAATTTTATCGCAATGAAAAACATAATAAAGAGTACAAGTTAGTTGAATTTGAAGGTGGATTATTACATACTTTACAACATTTTCAAATTTATGGAAATATATCTTCTTCTATTAACAAAACTGGGAAACCTAAAAATAAAAAAGTAGAATTTCACTCTGATTTATTTTTTTTTAATAATTGAAGCTTTATTTTTTAGAAAAAGAAATAAAAAATTAATAGACGAAAAAAACGGAGGCAAAAATTACTTATTAGTGTTTACATATAGAGATAAATGGTATGAAATTAGCTACTTTATAAATCAAGTAGGAGTTTACTTTCTAAATTCACTATACTATATTTCTAAAAAAAGTAAAAGAACAAAGCAACATGTCTGACATAATCCTACAACAAGAAACAATAGTCAATAAAATTTATCATATCAGAGGGCAAAAAGTAATGTTGGATGAAGATTTAGCAGAACTTTATGGTGTTGAAACTAAACGACTAAATGAAGCAATCAAACGGAATAGTACAAGATTTCCAGAAGACTTTATGTTTCAACTGACTGATAATGAAGTCATTAGCTTGAGGTCGCAATTTGCGACCTCAAAAAAATCTAATTATGGTGGTCGTCGTTATTTACCTTACGTTTTCACCGAACATGGTACTGTAATGTTGGCAAGTGTACTTAATTCTCCAGTGGCAGTCAATGCAAGTATTTTGGTTGTTCGTACATTTGTTAAACTCCGCCAATTTCTTTCAGAAAATCAAGCACTTGCTCAAAAAATTGCAGATTTAGAAAGAGAAACCAAAAACGAATTGAAAGAACATAGTGAACAAATTCAGATGATTTTTGAAGCAATTCAACAATTAGTTGATGAAAAAGAAATACCAAGAGAACCAATAGGATTTAAAATCCCTAAAGAAATATAACAAAAACTTATGAACGCATATATCGTAGCTGGCTACCGCAGTGCAGTCGGCAAAGCACCCAAAGGAGTTTTTCGCTTTACTCGCCCCGACGATTTGGCGGCTGATGTAATCAAGCACCTCATGGCACAAGTGCCAAACCTCGACCCTGCTCGTGTTGATGATTTAATTGTTGGAAATGCCGTTCCCGAAGCAGAGCAAGGTATGCAAATGGCTCGTTATATTTCACTTTTGTCGTTAGGCAAGAGCGTAGCGGGCGTAACCGTAAACCGTTATTGCGGTTCGGGCGTCGAAACAATCGCCATGGCGGCTGCAAAAATTAGTGCAGGAATGGCCGATTGTATCGTAGCGGGCGGAACAGAATCAATGTCGATGGTGCCAACAACTGGTTGGAAAATGGCATTAAACTATGGTTTAGCTTCACACCATCCAGATTATTATATCGGAATGGGTCTTACGGCCGAACAAGTGGCTCAACAATTTAATGTTACTCGTGAAGAACAAGACGTTTTCTCGTATAATTCTCACGTAAAAGCATTGGCCGCTCAAGCTGCAGGCAAATTTGATGGCGAAATTGTGCCAATTACAGTAAAAGAAACCTATTTCGACGAAGCCACTGGTAAAAAGAAAAACAAAGAATACGTCGTAACAAAAGATGAAGGTCCGCGTGAGGGAACAAGTGTTGAGGCTTTATCAAAACTCCGTCCTGTTTTTGCGATGGGCGGAAGTGTAACGGCAGGTAATTCTTCTCAAACATCTGACGGTGCGGCTTTCGTAATCGTGATGTCTGAAAGAATGGTGAATGAACTCGGCTTAAAACCAATCGCTCGTATGATGGCTTATACCACAGCAGGAGTCGAACCACGCATCATGGGAATTGGTCCTGTTGCGGCCATTCCGATTGCCTTGAAACAAGCGGGTTTGAAACAAGATGATATTGATATTATTGAACTAAACGAGGCTTTTGCGGCTCAATCTTTGGCAGTTATTAAAGAACTGGGCTTAGATACAAGTAAAATCAATCCAAATGGTGGTGCAATTGCTCTCGGTCATGCACTTGGTTCAACTGGCGGACGTCTGACTGTGCAAGTGCTGAACGAACTTCGCCGCCAAAACAAAAAATATGGAATGGTAACTGCCTGTGTTGGTGGTGGACAAGGTGTAGCTGGGATTTATGAGTTGTTGAGCTAAAATCCCGTTACAGAAAAGAGTCGATACATAAAGGGAGATTAAAGCTAAATTGATAGTTTAAATCTCCCTTCTTTGTTTTTTGATTTCAAAATCATACATTTGTTTTATCAATAAGTGTTTTTTTGACACTACTAATTTTGTCGATTTATTCAACCTTTTACATTCAAAACTATGAAACAAGAATTTTCAAAAAAGCTGATGTTGCTTTTATTTGTGACATTTACTTTTACTATTTCTGCATTCGCTCAAGGACAATTCAGGGTTTTACTTTTCTCAAAAACTGATGGTTTTCACCATGAATCAATCAACGAAGGTGTTGTTGCGATTAAAAAATTAGCAGAAAGACATACTTTTACTGTTGATTGGCAAGAAAATGCTTCTGTTTTTAATGATAAAGCTTTGGAAAGATACCAAGCAGTTATTTTCTTAAATACAACTGGTAATATCTTGAATGATGAACAACAAGCAGCCTTTGAGAAATTTATCAAAGCAGGAAAAGGTTTTGTTGGTATTCACAGTGCTACCGATACCGAATACGATTGGCCATGGTATGGCAAATTAGTAGGAAATTATTTCAAGATTCACCCACAACAACAAACGGCTTATTTAAAAGTAGAAGATAGTAATTTTCCAGGAATGGAGCGTTTTCCTAAAAAAATGCTTTGGACAGATGAGTGGTACGAATTTAAGACACCTTCTCCTGCCAATGATTTGAAAGTTTTGGTTTCAATTGATGAAAAATCATATAATCCAGGCACAAAATGGGGCGAAAACGAAGGTAAAGGGATGGGTTTTCATCCGATTTCTTGGTACCATAATTATGATGGTGGTCGTGCTTTTTATACTGCTTTAGGTCATATTCCTTTGGTTTATAGCGACCAAACTTTCCTAGATCATCTGTATGGTGGTATTTATTGGGCAGCTACTGGTAAAGGCTTGTGATATTAAGGTCATTTTGTTTTTACCAACGCCTCTTTTCTGCTTGAAAAGAGGCGTTGGTGGTTTTTGAGACAAGCAATTCATCGCTTCATTTCTTTTTCAATAATTCCTTTATAAGTAAAAAAGTCAACCTGTAGCGTATGCCTAGGAGTTTGCTTATAGCGTTGAGCAAGTTTTTGTTTATCTTCTTCGATTGATTGTTGCATCGCTTCTTTTGATGGTAATTTACTTTCTCCTTTGATAATTTTGGCAATCCATTTGGATTGAATTTCGGCCAAAGGCATAATCGCACCCAAAGGCTGAATCAAGGCTAAAAAGAATAAATTTTTATAATCGGGGTGAATGACCTTTTTGTAAAGTCGAATATCGTTGGTTTCTTCTATGTCAAATTCAGGGTAATGCTTCAAGAATGGAAAAGTGACTTTATAGCCCGTTGCATAAATAATCATGTCAAAATCTTGCTCAGTTCCGTCTTCAAAAATTACCGTTTTTTCTCTAAATTCTTTAATATTTGGCTTGAATTTTATCAAACCACGCCCCGAAAGATTTAATAAATCTTGAGAAAGTGTTGGATGTTCACTCAATACAGGTCGATTAGGTTTTGGTACTCCGTAATCTTCTTGTTTTCCACGAGCCAGCCACAAGGTAGTATTGAGCAAAAAACGCTGTAACCAAAGAGGTAATTTTGCTGTCAATGGATTGGCTAAATTATCGAAAGGCATACTCCAAATCCAGTTGGGCGTAATATACGCACCACTCCGGGTCGAAATCACAACCTTTCCTGTGTGTAAGCGAGCAGCTTCGCAAGCAATATCAACGGCCGAATTACCAATGCCTACGACCAACACATCTTTATTTTGCAATTGCTCCGACTCACGATAATAATGTGAATGAAGGATTTCACCGGAAAATTTTCCCTTGAAGGCAGGAGTCGGAAAACGTGGATTCCAATGGTGACCGTTTGCAACAATAACATACCGATAATCAAAAGATTGACGATTGTCAAGTAAGACTTTATAGCTGCCATCTAAATTCCTTATAACATCAGTCACGGATGTATTAAAAGTAATATGCTCATATAATTTGAAATGCTCAACATAATTTTCAAAATACTCAATAATATCAGAATGGTGCGGAAACATCGGATAGTCATCGGGCATCGGGAAGTCAGAATAGGCCATCACCACTCGGTTGGTATTGATATGCAAACTTCTGTAGGCCGACGACAGCCCATTATCGTTGTTGAATCGCCAAACGCCACCTATATTTGAGCCTTTTTCAAAGCAATCAAATGAAACTCCTTTTTCTTTTAGGGCTTTTGCAGCAGTAATTCCAGAAGAACCAGCTCCGATGATACACACTTGTTTCATAGCAGTTTCAGTATAAAATAATATAATTTTTAAGTTTTATGACAAAAATTAAGCAATTGCATCCTTCACCAAATCTCTTATCATACCGCCGGCGATTGAGTTTTGGTGTAAATTATCGGGCGTTAGTTGAAAACCGTGCTTAGTCGAAATCTCATCCCAGTTTTTGCTCAGTAAATAATAATTGATTACTGAAAAGTTCAGCAGTTTGTAGGTTTCTTCAAATGTATGCTTCAATGGCTGTGGATTATTCTGCAAAAACTCCTTTTGTTTTTCTCTAACTGTTAAATAAATAAGTTGCTCATCGGTGGCGAGTTGTTTCACAAATTCACTGTATTTGTCGGCTTTCTGATTGGCTTCATGTGTCAAATCTTCGCTAATGACTGGCAATGACATTACTGCGATTTTTGCTTGAGTTTTTGTTTTTAATTGACGAATAATTTCTATATAATTTTTCTTAAAATCTTCAAAATTGGGCGATATATCTTTGCTTACTCTTCCTAAATCTTGATAGCGTTTTTCCATTATCTTCCCCATTGTTGAATTTACATCGTTTGTGCCAATTAAAATCGTAATAAAATTTGGTTTACAGGCAATTACATCATCAATACGTTGGAGCAAAGTATAGGTTAAATCAGAGTTAATTCCAGCATTAAAAACCTGATAGTCAGTTAGCTGAGAGCTTAAATCGTTTACCCAATTATAACTCACATTGCCATGGGTGTTGCTATCACCAAAGCAAACCAATACTTTTTTTGAAGTGTCTATTTGTTGGCGGTTTTGAGGATTCGGATAGTTTTCGGGAATATGCTTCGATACTTTTCGGTATAACCAAGTGTAAATAAGCCCAAGGGTTAAGGCCATACAAAGAATCACAATGAGAATAGACATTTGATAGTTTAGGTTTTGTTGAGATTTATGTAAAGTTAGTAAATTGTTTGGTGTTAAAAAGTGTTAAATAAACCATAATTTTGATTTTATGGCGTTAATTTCGTGGAAGAATAAAAGTCAACAGTTTTCAGTCAACAGTGAGCAAATTATCAAAAATCAAGGCTTGCTGCGATACTAAATCATGGAATCTAAAAAACTGCCTTAATCCTGTCATGAATTTTCGTAAAATCATCGTTGTCATGTTGCTTGCATTGTTAGGTCTGATGGCCTTTCAGTGGTATTGGATTGAAAATGCGATTGCCGTAAAAAAAGAACAGTTCGACCGAGACGTAAACGACGCCATGATGGCAACTGTCAAGAATATTGAAAAACAAGAGGTGATTTTCTTGGCAAATCAGCAAATGAAAGCCCAAGAACAACAAAAACTATTGGCCATTACGCAGCACAAAGTTCGTAGGCATAGAAAGTCCAAACTTGAAGCTAAAGAATATCAGTCGCAAACGGATGAGCTTGTGCTAAATATTGAAAATCCTGAAAAAGAAAGCAATAAATTAGTGCTTTGGCCAAAAGGCACAAGCAATCATACAATTACGATTGCCCCTTCGGATTTTTTTTTGGTTGAACCATCATTCGAGATTCCTGAGCGACAAATGGGTTTGATAAAAGATATGCTCGAAGAGCAAAATTTGGCTTGGGAAGAACTTACGCAACCGACACGCTCATTACTGATGCGTCAGCGAAGTATCGAAGATTTAGTTGGAGAAATCAATCGTCAAGTAATTCAATTGAATCGTAACGAACAAAATCGAGAGCCTAAAAACCTTAGAGTAAATATCGAAAATCAACAGGGAGTTGTTACTTATAAATATTACTACGATAATTCACAATCGAATGATTCTTTGAGTTTTTCTCGAAAAATGGCAAATAAAGTTGATAGACCCATTGAAATTAAAAGAAATAGTCAAGAAAAAGATTTCCATACCAATTTCGAGCGAACTCAAAATAAAGCTGAACTCGTGAGAAATGTCTTGACCGATGTGATACATGGAAGTCGTGATATTTATGAGCGTCTTGACCGCCAAACGCTTGATACTTTACTAAAAAAAGAACTCAAAAGTCGAGGTATTTCAATTCCTTATCAATACGGTGTGAAGAATAGCTCAAATATGATTTTTTCATCGTTTGCGGTCAATTATACCCCAGAATTACTCAAAAAAGCCTATAAAGTATTGCTTTTTCCGAATGATTTACAGCCACAAAATCATTTTCTATACGTTTACTTTCCTGATACACAAGGTTTTATCTTGCGTAATATGTGGTCGGTGTTTTTGAGTTCGTTACTTTTGTTTTTGGCAGTTGGAGGTGTGTTTTATAGCTCAATAAGCACGATGTTGAAACAGAAAAAGTTGGCCGATATAAAAAATGATTTTATTAATAATATGACGCATGAATTCAAGACGCCAATCTCAACGATTTCGTTGGCGGTGGAGGTAATGAAAGACGGCGACGTTAAAAAAGATAAAGGCAAAATGAACCGATATCTAAATATCATTCAAGATGAAAATCGCCGATTAGGTACGCAGGTAGAGAAAGTTTTGCAAATGGCCTTACTTGATAAAGGTGAAGTAAAACTAAGGCTGGATAGCGTTGATATTCATGAAACCATCGAGCAGGTGTTGACAAATTTAAGTGTTCAAATTGAGCAAAAAAACGGCATTGTAAATCTCGAATTAGAAGCTGATAATTCAGAAATTGTCGCCGACGAAGTGCACTTGACCAACATTATTTATAATTTACTCGATAACGCTAATAAATATTCGCCAGAAAATCCAGAGATAACGATTCGTACCGAAAACCTAGGTAACCTTTTGAAAATCATTGTTTCTGATAAAGGAATCGGTATGACAAAAGAACAAGTGACTCGCATTTTTGAACGCTTTTACAGAGTTCCGACTGGAAATTTGCATGATGTGAAAGGTTTTGGTTTGGGGCTTAGTTATGTCAAGAAAATGGTAGAACTGCACAATGGACAAATATTTGTTGAAAGTAAGCCTGGCGAAGGCAGTAAGTTTGAAATCATATTTACAGGTAGTGGCCTATCACAAACGCCCCTATTGTGAAATAAACAATAAAATATGGCAAAAATCTTATTAACCGAAGATGACCCAAATTTGGGAATGTTGCTTCAAGAATACCTACAAGCCAAAGGTTTCATGACCGATTTGGCCAAAAATGGTGAAGAAGGACTCAAGTTTTTCTTAGAAAAAGGCGGCTACGATATGTGCATTTTTGATGTAATGATGCCCAAAAAAGATGGTTTTTCGCTGGCGAAAGAAATCAGAATGAAGGATAAGGATGTGCCGGTGATATTTCTGACGGCCAAATCTATGAAGGAAGATACGATTCAAGGCTTTAAAGTTGGGGCTGATGATTATATCACAAAGCCATTTAATATGGAAGAATTATTGATGCGTATGAAGGCAATTTTACGAAGAATAAACAAGCAAGAGCCTGATATTCAGGTGAATAACTTCAAAATTGGGGCTTATGATTTTGATTCCCAAACCAATAATTTGATTATCAATGATTCGCAAAATAAACTTACGACCAAAGAATCGGAGCTTTTGAAATTGCTTTGTCAAAACAAAAATCAGTCAGTGAGCAGAAGTTTTGCCTTAAAACTAATTTGGGGCGATGATAGCTATTTCAATGCCCGAAGCATGGATGTTTATATAACGAAACTTAGAAAACACCTCAAAGAAGACCCTTCGCTGCAAATAATGAATATGCACGGAGAAGGTTTTAAGCTGATTTGCTAAAAAAATGTCGTCCAGCATTACAAACGTTGGACGACAAAAAACTAAAACCGATTGACTTTCGACAGTGTAAATTATCTCATTCTATCAGCATCTTTCACTACTTTGTCGTCTCGACGAATGAGGCGATTGGCTACCCAATTCAAGGCTAAAGCTGCAAAAGCTGCCCAAAAGCTAAAACTAAACTCACCTTGATTTTCAAGAGCGAAAATTTTGTTGGCAACCATCTGGATTTGATAAACGCTTGCCCCCAATAAACCCGCTCCAACTAGCGAATTAAGCGAAACCAACAACATCTGACGTACACGATTTTTATATTGAAAAATTGTAAAAATCGAAAGTCCTGCAGAAAGAACCGCCAAAACCGCTAGATAATATAAAGGCGTATTTTTTACGATAGAACCAGCTTTTACATAAGAAAGGTTGTAGGCATTCAACGAAATTGATTCTGTACCTACGGTTTTGTGCCAGGTTTCTGTTCCCAAAAAGAAAACCATGCAAACAGCGACAAGTAATAATAAAAATGATTGCGGACGTTGTAACATCTTGATAAATAATTTGTTTTTTGAAAATATTCTGCAAAAATACTAATTCTACCTTTCAGTTTCACTGTGACACTCATTCAATTATTTAAAATATTAATGCGTAAGCATTTTGATAATGTCTTCGTGTTGCGGAAATTCGCGTAAAAGCGTTTGTTGATCGGGCATTTCAAAATCTGCAAAATCGAAACCTGGGGCAACCGTACAACCAACCAATGAATAAGAGTTTTCGATGGCTGGTTTACTACCAAACCAAACACCGGCAGGGACAACTGCCTGCAAAACTTCCTCGTTTTCTGGGTTATTGCCAAGTTTTATGATTCGCATATTTTCCTCTTTATCAATATAATATACATTTATGGCATCGCCAGCGTAAAAATGCCACATTTCGTCAGACTTTGTGCGGTGAAATGCCGAAAAATGATGACTTTCCAATAAAAAATAAATCCCTGTGCTGTAATTTCTATCACCCGAAAATCGTTTAGGAAGAGAGTTAATGTCAATCTTTTCGGTCGAACGATAAGTTTCAGCAAAAAAACCACCTTCGGGATGGCCTTGCATTTTTAATTTTTCGACCCAATATTTGGCAGGAAACATAGAAAAAGCAGGAATTAAAGATTGAATGTTTTATTTTTGAGTAAAATTAATAACAAAGGCAAGAAGTTTCAAAGAAGCAAAGGCACAAAGTTTCGGTGAAAAACAGTTTGGTAATTCAAACAAAAAACTTTGTATCTGTGCCACTGAGTGCCTATGTGCCTAAATAATTAAATAATGAAAAATAAATTTGTCGTAGCTTTGCTGATTATTGGCGGAATTGTTTTACTCAATATTGCAGCTTCTTATTTTTTCTTTCGTTTTGACCTCACTGAAGAAAAACGTTATTCGTTGTCGGATGCCACTCAAAGTTTGCTCGAAAATCTTTCTGCTGAAGACTCAACCGACGTTTTCGTGAAAGTATATTTAGATGGCGAGGAGCTTCCAGGTGGTTTTGAACGCCTAAAACGTGCCGTATCAGAAACTCTCGAAGAGTTTAAAGTTTATGGAGGTACAAATATCAACTATAAGTTTATTGACCCAAATGCCGAAACCGATAAAAAGAAACGGGAGGATTTTTATGTAGATTTAGCAAAAAAAGGCATGAATCCCACTCGTGTGGTTGATACAAAAAATGGACGTCAAGTCGAAAATATTATTTTTCCTTACGCTCTCGTCAGTGCGGGAGGCTACGAAGTGCCTGTTTTATTGCTGAAAGGCACTCAAGGTAAAACCGCCGAAGAAAAACTCAATCAATCAAACGAAAATGTAGAATATGAAATAGCAACGGCGATTCGTAAACTTACCTTGAAAGAACGCAAAAAAATTGGTTTATTGGCCGAGTTTACCAAGCTAAAACCGATTAATTTTTCCGACTTAATTGCTTCATTACAAGAACGTTATGATTTGTTTTTCATCGATGCTAAAAGTTCACCAAGCTTCCAAGGACTCGATGCTTTGATATTGCCTAAACCCGATTTTCCCGTTGATGATAGTACAAAATATAAAATAGACCAGTTTGTGATGGGTGGCGGAAGTGCTTTGTTTTTCGTAGATGGCTTGAAAGTCGATTCGGTGGATTTAGAAGGTAATTTTGCCCAACCTTTGGAGTTAAATTTGACCGATTTGTTTTTTAGATATGGCGTAAGAATCAACTCAAATATCATTAAAGATGGAGCAAGTTGTGCACTTATTCCGTTGGTGGTGGGCGATTTGGGCGATAAACCCAACATTCAGGCAGTTCCTTACCGATATTTTCCTTTGATTATTAATTTCGGTAAAAGCCTTATTACCAACAACTTAGATTTGATTTTCAGTAGATACGTAGCTTCAATTGATACCGTTCGAGCCGATGGAGTGACCAAAATACCGTTATTAATGACTTCGCCTTATACCAAAGTTCTGAATGCTCCCGTTTTCGTGACTTTCAACGATGCCCAAACTGACACCGAACAGGTCGAATATCAAGGTGGCATAAAAACGATTGCATATTTGCTCGAAGGGAAATTTCAATCATTATATAAAAATCGCTTATTGTCCAATGATTCAAAATTTGCCGATTTTAAGGCCGAAAGTTTGCCAACAAAAATTATTGTTTGCTCGGATGGTGATTTAATTGTAAACGAAGTTAGTCAGAAAACCGGCAATCCTCTTCCCCTTGGCTATGATAAAACCACACAACATACATTCGGCAATAAAGACTTTGTAATGAATGCAATTGACTATTTAATTGACGAAGATGGTGTTATTCAGGCAAAAGGAAAAGAAGTGAAATTACGCCCACTAGACAAGATTCGCACCCGTGATGAGCGAACTTTTTGGCAGATTCTTAATATTGGTTTGCCAGTAGTATCGGTTCTATTATTTGGATTTATTTTGCAATGGGTAAGACGTCGCAATTATGGTTTAATCGATTGAATATCAGAGAATGACAAAATCGTATAATGAGGATTTTTATATGCTAAAATTATTATTATTTTTCTTGAAAACGTACAAATTTAAATTTTAAAATTAGTACAAAACATATAAAACGTTGTATAAAAATAGGCTCATTATGAGCCTATTTTTATACAAAATAGTGGAATTTTACCAATTTGAACAATAAATGTTGTATTAGATATGTTTATGTAAAATTAGATTTTTTTTAGAAATATGGTCTTAAATTTGTAAAAGTGTATAACGAAAGGAACATTTTATTTTTTTTAGGTGTAAAAAAAAAATATTGAAATTATTAGATTTGTCCAAATTTGTTAATACATTGCACTATATATTCTAAGCAAAACTGAAAAACATTCTTTCACGATGGAAGACTACAATAAAATTATCGAATCTCTTGGCGTAAAATTCGCTAAGGCACGTCACATCAGAATCTTACAAACGATTAAGATTAAAAATGTATATGATGTAGAAAATACCATTCTTGTATTATATAATGGTGAAGTAAAACTTGCAGGCAACGAAGAAAAAGTTGAGCCAGGAGATTTACTTTTTATCCCAGGGGGAAAAGCTGCAACGCTCACCTACGGAACCGGCGAACCAAAAAATATCTCTTACGAAGAGTTTATGACTCGCCGTGAAAGTTATTTTGAGTCAATGACTAACCCTTCAGATATCGGGCAAGTACCAAACTCATTTGGTTTAATTGCCTTTGAAGCAAAAGTTTTCGACTCTGTTAACTTTTTTACATCTTTGGATATTCCTCCATTTTTTATCAAGGCTCACAGCAAGCTTGGTTCGTTGATTCATGATATTTTGAAGGAAGATTGCTCGGATGAAGCGGGTCGTGGCCGTGTGATTAGAAACAAAACCGAAGAAATTGTTATCGAAATCGTGCGTCATATTTTGAAAAACAGAATGTTTGTGGAGCAATTGGCCACCAACAGTACGTATTTCAAAGATCCACGTTTGATTGATATTTTTACATACATCAAAAATAGTCTTCCAGGCGATTTATCCAACAAGCAATTGGCAAACGTTGCCAATGTTTCGGAAGATTACGTTGGTCAATACTTTAAAATGTTGACAGGCATCAACCCTCAAGATTATATTGAGTATCAGCGTATGGAGGCCGCTGTAACGTTACTGCGTACGTCGAAGAAAAGTATCCGTGCTATTGGGCATGAAGTTGGTTATAAAGATACCGCTTATTTTTGCCGTCGTTTCAAGATGATGTTCGGAATTCCAGCAGGAAAAATGCGAAGAAGAGAATCATTAATGATTGGTTAAGATTTTTTCCGCCCATCGCAATTAATATTGCATAAAGCTAAAGCCGCTCGTGTAAACGAGTGGCTTTTTTATTGAAAAATAACGCCCAAGTAGAATTAAATACATCATTTTTTATAATTTTGAAAAAACTCTCGTAAATTCGTTTTTATGATTTTACTGAAATAACTCAACAAATGTCCTTTAAAAAAACGTCAGAAAACTCTCGTCGAAATTTTTTAAGTGCTTCACTATTCGCAACTTATGGTCTTACAAATCTGAATTTTATCATTAAAAATGATAATCTTAAAACCATTAAACCTGCTGCTCTCAAAAAAGGCGATACAATCGGCTTGGTTTGCCCTGCTTATTCGGCATTTATCAAGGAAGAAGTGACGATTGCCGTTGAAGGTCTGCAAGCAATGGGCTTTAAGGTTTTGTTAGGAAAACATATTTTCGACCGCTATGGAAACCTCGCAGGAAAAGATGAAGACCGTGCTAATGACATCAATGAGATGTTTGCCAATAAAAAAGTCAACGCCATCATGGCCATGCATGGTGGTTGGGGAAGTGCCAGAATATTATCACTTATCGATTACGAAATTATCAAGAAAAACCCAAAGATTTTTATTGGGTATAGCGATATAACTGCCTTATTATTAGGTATTTATAGCCAAACAGGGCTTGTTACTTTTCACGGTCCCGTTGGTTCTTCAACTTGGAATGCTTTTACAGTCGATTATTTCAAAAATACTTTAATGGACGGAAATGCCACGCTAATGAGCAACCCAATTCGGAAAGAAGACGCTTTGGTGCAAATGGAAGACCGAATTTATACAATTCATGGAGGTAAGGCTAGTGGAAGACTAATTGGTGGTAATTTGACAGTGCTTTCGCATATTCTTGGCTCGATGTACGTTCCTGATTTCAAAGGTGCAATTCTATTTATCGAAGATGTTCAAGAAGACACCTATCGAATCGACCGTATGATGACGCAGCTCAAAATCACAGGAATTTTGAACCAATTATCGGGAGTAGTTTTCGGAAAATGTACTGATTGTCCACCCTCAAAAAACTATGGCTCATTAACGCTCGAAGATATTTTTGAAGACCACATAAAACCGCTCAAAATTCCAGCGTTTTCTGGAGCAATGATTGGACATATCAAAGATAAGTTTACCGTTCCGATTGGCATCGAAGCCACCATTGATGCCGACGAAGGAACAATCAAGCTCAAAGAATCGGCAGTAATTTAATGTGGTGCAAACATAATGTTTGCTGTTATCTAAAATTTTTAACAAAACAACACCTGACGAAGTACAAGCAAATGTTGCCCGGAAAACGTTGCCCGGCAAACGTTGCCCGTTTCGTACCATAATAAATATGAAAATTAAACTTATTTCACTCTTTTTTTTACTCGGATTTTTTGTAACTAAAGCACAAAAATGGGAGCGAATATCGAGCGAGGATGGTACAATTCCTCTTTCTTGGAAAATCACTCAACAAACTGCCTCACTTTCAGTCGATATTGACAAAGATGGTATCGAAGAATTTGTAATGGCTGGACTTGGACAAGCTACCTCGATTATTTACCTCAAATTCGACCGTGCAATTGGCTGGCGAGAGTTTGTAGTTGAGAAAGAAGCCCTTCCTATCGAAACTGGCGGTACTTGCTACGATATCGATAGTGATGGCGACAATGACTTAGTTTTTGGTGGTGACGCCCAAAGTAATAAAGTTTGGTGGTGGGAGAATCCCGCTCCCTTTTTTAATCCAAATGTGCCATGGCATCGTTATGAAATCAAAATTGATGGCCAAAACCAGCACCATGATATGGTTTTCGGCGATTTTAAGCAATCGGGTAAAGCACAATTCGCATTTTGGAATCAAGGAGCAAAAACTTTATTTGTGTCGGACATTCCAAATGAAGTTCGTCGAGAAAAATGGGTTTTCGAGCCAGTTTTTGTGGCAGAAGATAACATAAAAAATGTCAAAGGCTGTATAGCTGCCGATGTTGATGGCGATGGGAATAAAGATTTAGTCGCTGGAAATTATTGGTTTAAATACGTTGATGGAAAATTTAAGTCCACGAAAGTTGGCGAAGAAGGTGGAAGAGTGGCAGCTGCCAAATTTAGAGCAGGTAAAAAAGTGCAACTTGTGTTTGCTCCAAGCGATAATAAAGGTCGTTTGATGCTCTACGAATGTACTGGAAGTGCCGAAATATCTGCCAACTGGAAAGGCCATGATTTGATTGGGCGTGAACTCTCAAATGTACACACAATTGAAGTCGCCGACATCAACGATGATGGTGATTTAGACATTCTTTGTGCAGAAATGGCTAAATGGGATGAGAAATCCATTACAGATAATAACCCAAATGCCGAAGCTTTCATTCTTTATGGTGATGGTAAAGGTGGTTTTACGAAAACAGTTTTTCAGAAAGGCACAGATTTTCACGAAGCAAGAATAACAGATATTGATGGCGATGGTGATATGGATATTCTCTCGAAATCATACATTTGGAAAACTCCAAGAGTCGAAATGTGGCTACAAAACGGTACAGGTGAACGCCAACCGAATATCAGTAAAGTATTAAGTGAACGCATCGGACTTGAATTGTATAGTTTAAGAGATTATTTGAAAACTGATGTAAAAGGTACGCTTGCCTACGTAAAAAGTCTCGGCATCACCGAAGTTGAAGTTGCAGGTACTTACGGTATGAAAACCGAAGATTTCAAAGTTGAATTAGACAAAGCAGGGTTAAAACCACATAGTACATTGCTTGATTTTAATCTTTTCAAAGACAGTATCAATAAAGTTGTGGCGACTTGTAAAGCTTTAGGTATAAAGTACGCTGGTTGTGCTTGGATTCCGCATGTAAGCAATAATTTTAGTAAAGATGATGCAGACAAAGCCATCATGGTTTTCAATAAAGCAGGTGAGGCCCTGGCAAAAGAAGGCATTAAGTTTTTTTATCATTGTCATGGCTATGAATTTAAACCGACTGCAGAAGGCACGCTTTTCGACTATATTGTAAAGCAAACAAACCCCGACAACGTTGGTTTTGAATGTGATGTTTATTGGGCATTTCATGGTGGGCAAGACCCTGCTCTTTTGCTCAAAAAACACAAAGGTCGTTTTGTGGCTTTGCACATTAAAGACATGAAAAATGGTCAAGAAACTGGTGAATTGTCGGGTGGAACGCCATTGACTTCTGACGTGGCCATTGGAACTGGGCAATTAGATTTCAAAAAAATCTTGCAAGCGGCCATTCAGACGGGCGTAAAATTCTATTATATCGAAGATGAAAATGCTGAGGTCAAAGAACATTTGCCAATTTCACTACGTTATCTCAGAAATTTAAAATAATGATTAAAAGCCTTTATTTTGCTCGTTAAGCTGAGTCGAAATACTCAAAAATTGGAACTTCGGCTCAGCTTAATTAGCAATTTTTTTAGATTCTTGATATTTATCGCCATTTTACGGCCTTAAATACAATTTGAGAGTAGTTGTTTTTTTCATATAAAACCCCAATGTGGTTTTTGTCCATTTTTACAATGTCAGAGTAAGCAGCATAATCCTTCGCTTTTTTATCGTTGCTCTTTTCTATGATTTGCGTCCATGCCCAAGTTTTTCCTTCGTCAAAACTAATTTTTAATGTTAGATTATCTCGATTTTGAGTATCGGCAGCATTGCAAAAGGCTAAAATGTGCTTACCTTTTTTTATGCCCAATGATAAAATGCTTCCTTCACAAACAGGGTCAGGTAGATTTGGGTCGAAATAGATTTTATCCCAAGTTTCTCCACCATTTTTGCTAATTGCCATAATTCGCTGGCGTATATCTCCTTTCTGATTCCTCATATTCATCATCAAACTGTTCTCAGAAATTTCGGTTGCGGTGGCTTCATTGCTTCCTGCAAGTTCAATAGTTTGACTTAAACGAAACGTTTTACCATGGTCGTCCGTAAAATAACCATGAGCAGCATAATCTGTAAATTGCTTTTGTGGCTCACCTGCCGAATGATTAGCTGCAACAAAAATCCGTCCCTTGTATGTTCCCGACTGAAACTGTATTGCGTGGCCTGGTGTATTGGCATAAGACCGCCAATCTTCTGTGAAACGATAGGTAGTATTTGGTTGATTCGGTCGATGCACTTGACTTGTAATATTCACGCCTTCGCTCCAAGTTTTGCCTTCATCAGTCGAGGTTTTGTACCACACTTCTCGCAAACCGTTACCTTTTCTTACTTCATTTTCGTGGTTATTTCCTGTATTATAAAACAAAAACAAACGCCCTTGTCGAAATTCAGGGTCGGTAATATCAAAAACAGGAGCAGGATTTCCAGCCTGTAAAGAATCGTAATTGACAACGGTCGACGGCTCACTCCAAGTTTTTCCATTATCCGAGCTTCGCTTCAATACAATATTTATATCCCCAAAATCGCCACTTCCTTTTACTCTGCCTTCAGCAAAAGCTAATAATATACCGTTTGGAGTCTTAACGATAGCAGGAATTCTATAGGATTTATGACCTTCACTTCCTGACACAAAAACGGGCGTTTGAGCCATTAATTGGTAGGAGATAAGTAAAACTAAAATAAATGATTTATACATAACAAATAGGTCGATTGAGCATTAATAAAATTCAAAATAACAAATTCTTGGGTAATTTTTTCACTATTTTTCAGTTTACTGATTAAATAATTACCTTTGAGCTTCTTAACATTTTAATGACTCAACCTAATGCCTCACGTCTTTTATTTGCCCATTACGGTTGCTCCTGAAGATATTGACGAGCTCAATCACGTAAATAATATCGTTTATCTGCGATATGTGCAAGATGCAGCCATTGGGCATTGGAAAACCGTTCCGCAGGAAATAGCCTCTCAGATTATTTGGATGGCTCGACGACACGAGATTGATTACCTAAAGCAAGCTTTTTTAGGAGAGGCATTAGTTGCCAAAACTTGGGTTGATGATTTTGTCGGTGTAAAAAGTATCCGTCATTGCGAAATCTTGAGAGGTGAAGATATCTTGGCTCGTTCAGTTACGCATTGGATTTCGATCGATGCCCAAACTTTACGCCCGAAACGTATCACAGAAGAGATTGTAAAGCAGTTTTTCCCTGAAACGCAATAAAGATAATTCAATAAAACTCCGATTTTCTAATAAAATAGTCCTATTTTTGTCGAAGACTGAAAATAGTGCATCTATCAAATATGATGCAATAATAATGATAATTGATATTTAATAACTGCCGAAATGGGACTTTTTGACTTTTTTAGCAAGGAAAAAAAAGAAACGCTTGACAAAGGCTTAGAAAAAACAAAAACCAGTATTTTTGATAAAATATCACGGGTAATTGTTGGTAAATCGAAGGTTGATGAAGAGGTTTTAGACGAATTAGAAGAAATTTTGATTAGTTCGGATGTGGGTGTTGAGACGACAGTGAAAATTATTCGTCGAATCGAAGCGAGAGTAGATCGAGATAAATATACTAATGTCCAGGAATTAGAAAGTATTTTGCGGGAAGAAATTGCGGCACTTTTGTCGGAAAATAACTCTCAGGATGTTAAAGATAGCTACGAGACCGAGCACCTACCAAAACCTTACGTTTTGATGGTTGTGGGAGTTAACGGTGTTGGAAAAACAACTACCATCGGAAAATTGGCATATCAGTTTCACAAAAGAGGGAAAAAAGTGGTTTTGGGAGCTGCCGATACTTTCCGAGCGGCAGCCGTTGACCAACTCAAACTATGGGGCGAACGTGTAGGAGTGGTTGTCGTTGACCATGGAATGAACACCGACCCATCTTCGGTAGCATTTGATGCCGTGAAAAAAGGTATAGAACTCGATGCCGACATCATCATTATTGATACAGCTGGGCGTTTGCACACAAAAGTAAATTTGATGAATGAATTAGGTAAAATTAAACGTGTTGTGCAAAAATTCTTGCCTGATGCTCCGCACGAAGTAATGTTGGTTTTAGACGGAAGTACTGGTCAGAATGCAGTAATTCAAGCGAGAGAATTTACAAAAGTGACTGAAATTAGTTCTTTGGCCATCACAAAACTTGATGGAACAGCCAAAGGAGGCGTAGTTATCGGAATTTCAGATGAATTTAAGATTCCAGTAAAATATATCGGTGTTGGTGAAAAAATGGACGATTTGCAGGTTTTCAATAAAATGGAATTTGTTGATTCATTGTTTAAGAAATAAGTTTGTGAATTTCCGATTCCTATCCCGATTCATAATAAAAAAGCAACGCTTCAAAACCGTTGCTTTTTTTGTGGCTAAAAAACATATGGAGCCGCTAAAACACATAACTTTACAAAACTATTCAACACTAAAAATATAAAATGAAAAACTTGACACACTTTCGCACTTGCAATCTTTGTGAGGCCATGTGCGGACTCGAAATAAAAGTGGAGGACGGCATCGTAACCAAAATTGAAGGCGATAAAAATGATCCTTTCAGTCGAGGTCATATTTGCCCGAAAGCGGTTGCTTTGAAAGATATTTATGAAGACCCCAATCGCCTAAAATTCCCAGTAAAACGTACCGAAAATGGCTGGCAGCAGATTTCATGGGAAGCTGCTTTTGTGGAAGTTATTGGTAAAATCAAGGAAATTCAAGCAAAAAATGGTTATAATGCCGTAGCAATGTATCAAGGAAATCCTTCGATTCATAATTTGGGAACTACCATGAATTCTCCGTTATTTGCAAAAACTTTACGTACTAAAAATATGTTCTCGGCCACTTCGGCCGATCAACTTCCGCATCATTTTGCTGCTTGGCAAATGTTTGGGCATCCGATGTTGATGCCTATACCAGATATTGATTTTACTGATTTTATGCTCATCATTGGCGGCAATCCGATTGCCTCTAATGGAAGTATTATGTCGGTTCCAGATGTGGCCAATCGCCTAAAAGCTATCCAAAAACGTGGAGGAAAAGTGGTGGTTATCGACCCACGTTTTACCGAAACTGCTGCCAAAGCTGACCAACATTTTTTTATTCGTCCTGGTACAGATGCTTTTTTACTTTTAGCAATTATTCAAACGCTTTTTGCCGAAAACTTAGTAAATCTTGGCAGATTAAAAGATTTTACTGATGGAATTGAATTATTAAAAGAAATTTCTGCTGAATTTGCCCCCGAAATTGTAGAGAAGCAAACGGGTATTTCGGCCGAAAATATGCGTCAACTTACACATGAGTTTGTGCAGGCAAAATCGGCAGTTTGCTACGGTAGAGTAGGGGTTTCGGTACAAACTTTTGGAAGTATTGCTCAATGGCTAATCAATGCAATTAATGTGCTTACAGGAAATCTCGACCGCACAGGCGGAGCGATGTTTACCGCTCCAGCTGTTGATTTTCTGGCAAGAGCCAAAACCGATAATCGTTTCAATCGTTGGCAGAGTAGCGTGCGTGGTTTGCCTGAGTTTTTGGGCGAATTGCCTGTTGCTACGCTCGCCGAAGAAATTTTGAACGAAGGTGAAAATCAGATAAAATGCTTGATTACGAGCTGTGGAAATCCGATTTTATCTACCCCGAATGGTCAACAACTCGATAAAGCCTTTGATTCGCTTGAATACATGGTGGCGATTGATATTTACATCAATGAAAGCACCCAACATGCCGATATTATTTTGCCACCAGCTACGGGTTTAGAAGTGCCACATTATGACATGACTTTTCATTTACTGGCAGTAAGAAATACAGCTAAATTTTCAGAAGCACTTTTCCCGAAAGCCGATGGAGCAAAATATGATTGGGAAATTTACCAAGAATTGGCTTATCGCATGAATCATCCAGAATCAAGCAATGAAGGTTTTGTTTCGGAAGCTCCCGAAGTAAAATTAGATTTGGGTTTGCAATTTGGCCCTTATGGACTTTCCTTGCAAAAACTCCAAGAGAATCCGCACGGAATAGATTTAGGAGCCTTAAAATCTTGCTTACCTACTAGGCTTCTTACACCCGAAAAAAGAATCAATATTGCCCCAGAAATTTTACTAAAAGACATAGATAGACTTCGTATGTCTCTGAATGATAGTGGTTTAAGTATGGGTTTTGAATATTTGTTAATCGGAAGAAGACATTTGCGGGATAATAATTCGTGGATGCACAATTCAGAAAGATTAGTAAAAGGTAGAAACCGTTGTACACTGATGATCCATTCTGATGATGCAAAAAACTTGAATCTCGAATTGAATTCTTTGGTAAAAGTGACATCAAGAGTTGGTTGTGTAGAGCTTCCCATCGAAATTACTGACCACATGATGCGAGGTGTTGTGAGTATGCCGCACGGTTATGGTCATGCCCGAAAAGGTGTAAAACTCAACATAGCAACACAACACGCAGGCGTAAGTATCAATGACCTTACCGATGAATTGGTTTTGGATGAACTCACAGGAAATGCGGCTTTCAATAATGTAGCCGTGAAAGTTGAAAAAGCATAAAAATTAGGCAATGTCTGTTGAAACCGAAAAAATAGCCAAAAATACCCGTATTTATCGTAAAATTCATAAGTGGATTTCTGTTCCTCTGTTTGTATTCATGTTTCTTATCGGAGTAACTGGCTTACTTTTGGGTTGGAAGAAAACAGCAGGAATTTTGCCAAGCACGAAGAAAGGCTCAAACATAGAAGCCAGCACATGGATTTCGTTAGATAAGATTCAGAAAACCGCCCAACAATTTGTAAAAGATAGTCTAAAACTTTCCACCGAAATTGACAGAATTGATGTTCGGCCACAAAAAGGCGTGGCTAAAATTGTTTTCATTGAGCATTTCACTGACTTACAAATTGACTGTACAACGGGTAAAATCCTTTCCATTTCACAGCGAAATTCGGATATTATTGAAAAAATCCACGATGGTTCAATTCTTGATTTTTTTGTGAAAACTGAAAACGATGAAATCAAACTTTTTTATACAACTATTGTGTCTTTAGGCTTAATTTTGCTTTCTTTTAGTGGCTTTTGGCTTTGGTATAACCCCAAACGCATCAAAATGCAAAAGGCAATTCAATTATAGTTATTGGGTAAATCGGCGGTCGGCCGCTACGGTTACTTATTTCTGGTAAAATCAGCTATTAGGTAAGAAAATTGTTATAAATTATTTAATCTTATAATCCCAAAATCGTTTAATCGTGTCTATTTTTCTCGCTTGTTTGGCTGCATTTGCGGCAGGATTTATTGATTCTATCGTTGGTGGTGGTGGATTGGTGCAAGCTCCTGCATTGTTCATTTTATTTCCAAATTATTCTGTTCCTCAAATTATTGGCACAAATCGTTTTGCTTCCTTTATGGGAACTGGCGTTGCGGGCTATCAATATTCTAAAAAAGTAAAAATTCCACTCAAAACTGTTCTTTTTGCTGGAATTGGAGCGGGCGTAATGTCATATTCGGGAGCATTGATTTCGAGTTTGATGAGCGAACGCATCTTGAAACCAACAATTTTAGTCTTGATGACGCTCATAGCAATTTATACTTATTTCAAAAAAGATTTAGGACAAGAAGATAATCATCGCTTTGAATTTGGAAAAATACCTCTTTACGGGCTTTTAATAGGAATGACAACAGGGTTTTACAATGGTTTTGTTGGTCCTGGAACTGGTAGTTTGCTCGTTTTTGGTTTTGTGAGCATCATTGGCTATAATTTTCTTACTGCTTCAGCAATTTCGAAAGTAGTCAATGTTGTAGCCGATATTTGTTCGTTGATATTTTTTTTGGCCAAAGGCTATGTGATGTTTAGTATTGCAATTCCAATGATGGTCTGTAATATGGCTGGCTCGTATGTTGGTAGCCGAATGGCCTTACTGAGAGGGAATGGTTTTATCAGAATTTTGTTTTTAGTGGTAGTTTTTGGCCTTATTTTGAGATTTGGCTACGATATATGGATGCTGTATTGAAAACTAAAAAAGCCCCAACTAAGGAGCTTTTTTTATAAAATATAAACTATTGTCTATGAACTATTGACTTTCTTACAAGTCTGAAAAATCAAAAGTTTCTAAAAAAGCAGTTGTAAACAAACCAGATTTGAAAATTTCATCATCCATCAATTTAATGTGGAACGGAATCGTAGTTTTGATTCCTTCAATCACAAATTCTTGTAAAGCACGTTTCATTCGAGTCAAAACTTCTGCTCTTGATTGCCCCGTAACGATAAGTTTTGCAATCATTGAATCATAATTTGATGGAATCGTGTAGCCCGCATAAACATGGCTGTCGATACGAACACCGTGTCCACCAGGGAAATGCAAATTCGTTATTTTACCTGGCGATGGACGGAAATTATTTTTCGGGTCTTCGGCATTGATACGACATTCCATTGCGTACAATTTCGGAAAATAATTTGTACCTGAAATCGGCACACCCGCCGCTACTTTTATTTGCTCTTTAATCAAATCAAAATCGGTAACTTCTTCTGTAATCGGGTGTTCAACCTGAATGCGGGTATTCATTTCCATGAAATAGAATTTACCGTGTTTATCGACCAAAAACTCAATTGTTCCTGCACCTTCGTAGCCAATAGCTGCTGCACCTTTGATGGCAGCTTCGCCCATTTTCTCACGTAATTCTTGCGAAACTATCGGTGAAGGAGTTTCTTCAACCAATTTTTGGTGACGACGCTGAATCGAACAATCACGCTCTGAAAGGTGACAAACTCGACCGTTTTGGTCGCCCACAATCTGTATCTCGATGTGGCGAGGCTCTTCGATAAATTTCTCTAAATATAAACCATCGTTTCCGAAAGCTGCACCCGATTCCATTTTGGCATCGTCCCATGCTTTTTGGAAATCTTCGGCTTTGTGAATGATTCTCATTCCACGACCACCACCACCAGCGGTAGCTTTCACGATAACAGGATAACCCATTTCGTTTGAAAGGCGAATGCCATCCTCAACTGATTCGAGCAAACCATCAGAGCCTGGGATTACTGGAACGCCCGAGTCTCTCATAGTAGCTTTGGCAGTTGCTTTATCGCCCATTGAGTTGATTTGGTCGGCTGTTGCACCGATAAATTTGATGCCATATTCAGCACAAATTCTTGAAAATTCAGCATTTTCTGATAAAAAACCGTAGCCTGGGTGAATCGCATCGGCATTCGTAATTTCAGCCGCCGAAATGATACTCGGAATATTTAAATATGACTGACGGCTGGCCGCTGGCCCGATACACACAGCTTCATCGGCAAATCTTACGTGCAGACTTTCACGGTCGGCTGTAGAATAAACCGCTACTGTTTTGATGCCCATTTCACGGCAAGTTCTGATAATTCGGAGGGCGATTTCGCCTCGGTTGGCTATTAATATTTTTTTGAACATCTTTTCAGTTATCAATAATCAGTAATCAGTAATCAAAAGAAAATGTAGTTTTGTTTATTCTTGTTGATTTCAGAATCGAAAACAATATTTTTCCTTATTTTTCTTCAATATAGTTGTTATCTTTTAAAAAAGATAATCAATAGGTAGTTTCCAAACATGCTTTGTATACGATTGAAACCTTTGCTGAAAACGTTACCTTTGAAACTGCTCCAATGGCTTTTGCAATATTAGCACCAATGGAAGTTCCACTTTTCAGTGGCTGCTTCGATAGTGTAAAGTCTCCAATATTAAAACTAAGGCAATCTTAGGCTTTTACAATTCTAATTGCAGATTTGGAAGCTTCGTTGTTCAAGTTATTGTTATCAAAAAACATGATTTTTTAAAGTGTATATTTTTTATAAATACACTAAAGTTAGTAATGATAAACTGAACATTATTCACTGTTTATTGATAACTGATAACTGTTCAAGGCTCAATCAGGAACAAAGGTTGGTCGAACTCTACAGGTGTCGCATTTTCTACTAAAATTTTAACTATTTTACCAGAAATTTCTGACTCAATTTCATTGAAAAGCTTCATTGCCTCGATGATACAAACAACTTTCCCGATTTCAACAACATCACCAATTTCAATAAAATTTGCTTTGTCTGGCCCTGCCGAACGGTAGAAAGTGCCAATCATTGGCGATTTGATCGTTATTAAATTACTTCCTTCGGCAACTGGTGCAGCAGCAACTGGTGCAGCGGCAGCCGCAACTTGTTGAACCGGTGCTGGCAAAGCCACTGGAGCTTGAGCAACGTAAGTTGGCTGTGCTTGAACAGCCACTGGAGTGGCATTAGAATAACGCTTGATAGCAAGTTTCAACTCCGAAGTTTCGATGTTTACTTCGTCTAAACCTGATTGAGATATAAAATCTATTAATTTCTGGATGTCTTTTGTTTCCATGAAGGGTATAAGATTATTCGTGCTTTTTGAGTATTTGTCTTACAAATGTAAAAAGAAAGACGATACCTACAAAAAAATAAGAAGGCAGAAACACTTTACTGGAAGTGTCGTTGTTCTTTAAAACTTAGTAGAGGTATCGTCTTCGGTATGTTTCAATATTCGA
Organism: uncultured Emticicia sp.; assembly: GCF_937903345.1. Taxonomy (GTDB): domain Bacteria; phylum Bacteroidota; class Bacteroidia; order Cytophagales; family Spirosomataceae; genus Emticicia. Next base: position 104,242 of record NZ_CALCZQ010000052.1, read on the forward strand.
TTCAATCAATTTGTATAAATGTCTTTAAACAAAAGGCTTTTATTAAAAATTGTTGATATATTATTTGACTTCTTTTACTCTTGAATCGTATTCGTAAGTATTGGTATTTACACGAATCAATTCATCATTATCAATAAATAGTGGCACTTTAATAGTTGCACCTGTTTCAACCGTTGCTGGTTTATTGGCACTTGTAGAAGTATCGCCTCTCAAACCTGGCTCAGTATAAGTTACACGAAGTTCAACGTATTGAGGTAATTCAACGCTCAAAATAGTCTCAGTTTCGGCATGAACCAATACAGATACTTCTTGACCGTCTTTCATCAAATCGGCTTGCGGGACTAACTTTTCATCAAGATTAAATTGCTCAAAATTTTCATTTTCCATGAAATTGTAGCCGGTTTCATCTTTATACAAGAATTGAAATTCTCTTTTTTCGATACGGGCAGTTGTTACCGTAACACCAGCATTGAAGGTATTATCAATAACTCTTCCTGTTTTAATATTTCTGAGTTTTGTCCTTACAAAAGCCGGACCTTTCCCCGGCTTTACGTGCTGAAACTCGGTAATCGTGTAAAGGTCATTATTATATACTAAACAAAGACCATTTCTAAAATCTGCGGTTGTTGCCATTATTAAATATATCTTTTTTAAATGATAATGTATAATTGAAGTGGATTCGCCCGAAAGATGAGTAATGAATTTAAATAACAGATACCACTATTTTTCTATTATCGATTATTCATTAGTTAGATCGCCCATTTTATATAAGCTGCTCCCCATGTAAATCCTCCACCAAAAGCTGCCAAAATAAGGTTGTCGCCTTTTTTGATTTGTTTTTCATAATCGAATAAGCACAAGGGAATTGTTGCAGCCGTTGTATTGCCGTATCTCTGGATATTGAGCATTACTTTTTCATCACCAATACCCATCCGGCGAGCAGTTGCGTCAATAATACGTTTATTGGCTTGGTGAGGGACTAACCATGCAATGTCTTCACCCGTAAGATTATTTTTCTCCATAATTTCGGCCGACACATCAGCCATATTTGTTACGGCAAACTTAAATACCGATGGCCCTTCTTGGTGAATATTATGCCATCTGTTATCAATAGTTTCGTGGCTGGCTGGATAGCGGCTTCCGCCCCCTTTCATAATTAAATGATTTTCGCCAGTACCATCAGATTTCAAGATAAAATCTAACAATCCTTCGTTTTCGGTGGTTGGTTCTAGCAAAACAGCTCCTGCACCATCGCCGAAAAGCACACAAGTAGTGCGGTCGGTATAATCAACGATTGATGACATTTTATCAGCACCAATAACAATTACTTTTTTGTATCTACCCGACTCAATAAACTGTGAGCCAATCGAAAGTGCGTATAAAAAACCCGAACAAGCCGCCAATATATCGAAACTACCAATCGTCGGAATCCCACATTGCGTACAAACCAAATTGGCGGTCGAAGGAAACATATAATCAGGTGTCACAGTCGCACATATGACCAATTCAATATCTTTTGGGTCAGTTCCTGTTTTTTCAAGTAAGCCTTTCACTGCTGCAGAGGCCATGTGTGAAGTTGCCATGCCTTCACCTCGTTGAATATGGCGTTCTTTAATACCAGTACGAGCAACAATCCACTCGTCGTTTGTGTCTACCAATTTCTCTAAGTCTTCGTTGGTTAAAATATCTTCTGGCACGTAGCCATGAATACCAGTGATTGCTGCTCTTAATTTCATTTTATAAAATTTAACTATAAGCGATATGCAGGAAGCTTTTAGCTTATAGGAATCATTTCAACTTGTTTTAAACAAAAATAATTGACGTAACTTAAAGCGTCTAGCGTAATGCTTATGCTTTTTATCCAAATAATCAATCTTCGTATGATTCGATAATCTGTTCGGTTACTTTTGATTCAACTTGACGAATAGCCAAGAAAATCATATTTTTGATAGCTTCGGGCGACGAAATTCCGTGTGCAACAATTACATTGCCTCGGATACCGATGATAGGACTACCTCCACTGACTTCGTAGTTCATACGGTCGATAAGAGGGTCTTTGATCCCTTTTGTAGCAGCATAATCATAGAAAGATTCGCCCATTTTAAATATCACATTTCCTGTAAAACCTTCGGTTACGATTACATCGGCTTTCCCATCAAACAAATCACGTCCTTCTACGTTGCCGATGAAGTTGATTTTTTTATTGATTTTAAGTAATTGATGAGCCGCTTGTACTACTGTTGAGCCTTTTTGTTCTTCTTCTCCAATATTTAGTAAGGCGACTTTAGGATTTGCAATTCCGAATGCAAATTTTGTATAAAGTGAACCTAGCTCGGCAAATTCAGCCAAAACCTCGGGTTTACAGTCGGCATTAGCACCAATGTCTAGCATAAGGCTATATTTGCCATTTTTTAGTGGAAGAAACCCCGCGATAGGCGGGCGTTGGATATTTCCAACGGTTTTGACAGTAAAGAGTGAGCCTACCATCATAGCACCAGTATTTCCGGCACTACAAAAAGCATCGACTTGTTTCTCCTTTAAAAGTTTAAACCCAACTCCAATACTGGAATTGGGTTTTTGAGAAAAAGCCCTTGTAGGATGTTCACTCATTTCAATAACGTCGTCGGCATTAACCAATTCAATAGCATGAGCAGGATATTTCAATGATCGTAAAATATCAAGCATTACACTTTGTTTACCAACAAGCACCAGCTTTACGCCTTCAGGTAATTGGTTGGCGGCATTTACTGCACCTTCGACGATGGCTTTGGGAGCAAAATCACCCCCCATAACATCTACGGCAATTTTCATAAAAGCAATCTCTTGGTTGAGTAAATATTTGTTTTTGGGTAACGGCTACTGGTGTTTGTTATGTGCCAAGCACACAAAATAATAGGTAAGTAACCAGTATCCAGCCACAAGTATTATTAAGCTTTTTGGTAGCCTTCAGCAACTAATTTGCCTTTGTAGAATAAGTTACCTTCAAATACGTGTGCACGGTGACGAACATGAATTTCGCCAGTAGTAGCATCTACCGATAAGGCTTTAGTTGATAAAGAATCGTGCGTTCTACGCTTATCTCTTCTTGTTGTTGAATGTCTTCTCTTAGGATGTGCCATTTTACTATTAACAATTAACTATTTACAAAATTTATATATCTAAATTAATCAGCGAAAAAGAATATTTAGCTCAGAGCTCATCCTTCATTCTTAATTATTCATTCTTAATTTACCAAGAGCAGCCCACCTCGGATCGATTTCTTGCTCTTTTGGCTCTTTAGTTGGTTCTTGTTCGGAAGTATAAACCAACAAACCATCCTCGTCTATATCGTCATTTCTGAATCTTGGATGAAGCTTCTTCATCGGAAGCGAAATTCCAATAAAATCATAAATGTGTTGTGCGATATTGATAGTGTCGGCTCCATATGGAATCATTTCTATTTCATCAGAAATTTCTTCGTAACGGTCGCCAAACTTATAAATATATTTCTCCGATACCAGTACTTCTTCATTAAATAATTCAAGACTACGGTCGCAGGTCAATTCGAGCATTGCTGTAATATCAAAGTTCAACTGAATCAAAGCTGAATTCTTGTTGAGCCTTAGGATTGCCTTGAAATTACCATTCGTAATGAAACTCTGTTCGAAAGCCCCAAAAAACCTTTCATCACCCTCGAATTCGAAAGTATGAACCTTTTCTTCGAGTCCTTGAATGTTTATGTCGTATTTTGATAGTATCTTGCTCACGTTTTCAAAGAAAGGATGCAAATTTACGGCTAATTTTGGAATTACGAAAGTTTCTTAGAGAAAATGCTTAAAATACTTACTAATAATCGATTGTTTTTCATTCTCTTCCTTATTTGGGTGGTTTTTGGGGCTGTTATGCAGCTACTTTTTACACCAACCGAAATAATGTTTTGGATAAACCGACATCATAATTCACTGTCCGATAGCTTTTTTTACTATATAACGCTACTCGGAGAGGACATAATTTGGCTCGGATTACTCTCTTATTTTATTTTTGAAAAATATATAAAAGGAAAGGAGAATAATCATGTGATAAAAGTACTGATAATTAGTTGGTTATCAAAAGTTTTGTTATCGGTTTCGTTGAAGAATATCTTTAATTATCCAAGACCGATTGAAGTTTATCAATTTTCTACCCAAGCCATACATTTGGTTGATGGCATTACGATACATCATTGGCAAAGTTTTCCGTCGGGGCATACAATGACGGCTTTTGCTTTTTCATGTGTGTGCTTGTTTGTGTTGAATAGACCTCGTTTGGCAATCATTCCTCTATTGTTGGCAATGCTTGTGGGGTATTCTCGCATGTATCTCTTTCAACATTTTCCGAGAGATGTTTTTGCGGGGGGGGTGTTGGGAGTGGGAATAATTCTCGCCCTAAAAAAAGCTAAAATGCTTTTTTGAAATTGAAAAGCTGTTTTTTATAATCTAAAATTATTTTTAATATTTAACTCCCCAATTAGGGGACGGTCCGACGATTCGGTGGGGGTCATGTTTTACTCAAAACGAGATTTACAATTTCAATTATTTGAAGTGCTTAATAGTGAGTCACTTACAAAGTACGAATATTTTCAAGACCATAATCGGGAATCATTTGAGATGGTGCTTGAGGCCGCCGAGGGCATTGCCACCAAAATGATGCTCCCACTTTTAACTGAAATGGACAGAAATGAGCCGCAGTTAGTTGATGGGAAAATCAGAATCCACGAAGGGATGAAGGCTATCATCAAGAAAATGGGGGAAGATGGCTGGGTAAATGCCGCTTTTCGCTATGACGAAGGTGGACAACAGTTGCCAATTACATTTTTGAACGCTGCTGGTTTTATTTTTCAAGCTGCCAATTATTCTTCGAGTATTTTTTCTTTTATGAGTGGCGGCTCGGCTAATTTAATTCGCACTTTTGGTTCGCAAACATTGATTGATACTTTCACGCCAAATATGTACTCAGGCAAATGGCAAGGAACAATGGCTTTGACCGAACCCGATGCAGGAAGTTCACTTTCTGATATTTCGACTTCCGCAGAACCTACGGATGTAGATGGCGTTTACAAGATAAAAGGACAGAAAATTTATATTTCGGCAGGTGACCACGATGCTTGCGAAAATATCGTTCACTTGATGCTTGCCAAAATAAAAGGCGGGCCAATTGGAGCAAAAGGAATTTCACTTTTTGTTGTGCCACAAAAACGTATCAAAAATGCAGAATTGATTGATAATGATGTAGTTACGGCTGGAATATTCCATAAAATGGGTTATAAGGGAGCTCCAATTGCACATTTAAGCGTAGGCTCAAATGACGGAGCCGAAGGCTATTTAGTTGGTGAGCCGCACAAAGGTTTGAGTTATATGTTTCAGTTAATGAATGAGGCTCGAATAGGCGTAGGTATGAACGCAACGGCAATTGGTACTGCAGCATATTATACTTCGTTAGCTTATGCAAAAGAGCGTCCGCAAGGGCGAAGAATTTCAGAGAAAGATCCTGCCAAACCTCAAATTCCAATCATTAATCATGCTGATGTGAAGCGAATGTTGTTGTTTCAAAAATCGGTTGTGGAAGGTTCGCTTGCTTTGAACTTGTATTGTAGTCAATTGTCTGATTTGATTCATGTGGAAGAAGGTGAAGCAAAAGAGAGAGCAAATTTGTTGCTCGATTTGCTGACACCAATAGCTAAATCATATCCTTCAGAAATGTGCTGCCTTTCGACAAGTGCTGCTGTGCAGGTTTTGGGTGGGGCTGGTTATACGACTGATTTTACGGTCGAACAATTTTACCGAGAAGCACGGATTCACCCAATTCATGAAGGAACAACGGCTATTCATGGAATAGATTTATTAGGCAGAAAAATCACGATTCATAACGGAAAAGCAATTCAAATTTTCTTTGAGGAAATCAATAAAACCATGGCAGAGGCTGCTTATGAAGCTTCTTTAGAGCCTTTTGTTGAAAAATTGCAGAAATCATTGAGTAAAGCTCAGCAAGCCACGGGCTATTTATTGGGATTGGCAGGAAAGGGTGAAACTGAAAAGTTTTTGGCCGATGCCACCCTTTATCTCGAAATGTTTGGCATCATTACGATTGCTTGGCAATGGCTTAATCAAGGAATTGTGGCACAACAAAAACTAAATGATGCTCATGAAGGCGACCGAAATTTCTACCAAGGAAAATTAGCTACGATGAGGTATTTTTATGAATATGAATTAGTTAAAGTAGATTCACTCGTAAAACGCTTACAAAGCACAGATAATGTAACGATTGACATGCAAAGTGATTGGTTTTGAACTTCGACTTCGCTCAGTTACCGTTTATTAGGTGGCTGAGCAAATCGGACTGCCGAAGCTACCGAATAAAACGTTCTTTACCCCACCAAAGCAAAGGTAAAAAGCCCAAAAGCTATCAGTAAAAAATAACCTACCAATGATGCAGCTCCAGCGTAATCTTTAGCTATGCGTTGGCCAGTAAATAGACAGAATATAGAAAGTAACGAAAGCTCTAAGCCAAGAATCGCAAAATCTTTTTGTCCTTCGATGAAATAGAAAATTGCTCCTATAAAAGAAGCCAGTCCAGCCAAAACTTCTAAAATTGTAATTATTACGAACAAAATTCCCGAAAAGGAATTTAAAAAGGTCTTGGAAAAGACACTCTGAATGTAATTTTTATTTCCTTTAAAATCAAAAACTTTATCAAAGCCCGATTGTAGAAAAAGTACGCCTGCAAAAAGTGAAATAAGTACCTGAATGATTTTTAATAAAGTATGGTCGAAAATGTACATTGTCTTTAAGGGTTTAGATTTGGACAAAGATAGAAATTCAATTAATAATTATAAGTTTTCGATTAACAAAATATAAAATATGCCAATTTGTAGAGACGTTGCATGCAACGTCTCTACGGCGAAATTGTGGTAGTTTTACAAACGAATACCAAATGAAATGGCATTTCTATTGATCGGGTTATATTCTTAAAAAAGAGGTTTTGTCTCATAGCGAGTAAAGATGGCAAAGCCTTTACGACCTAATTCTGCGGCAAATCCATAGTGGAATTTGATGAGATTATAAGCACTTCAAAATTGTTCTTTTTCCCCAGTTTCTTCTTTAGTTTTTACGTAACTCTCGATTCTCGCACAACCATAAGCACCTACGCTTAGACTCCATTTCCTTTCTTTAGAACCAAAATAAAAAACTAATAATCAAACTGAAAATAACTTTTGTTTACTTGAACATTAGTTTTATATCAATACAAAAAATTTGTATTTTTAGATGAAATTAACCTCGACCGAAAGCTCAATGCCAAATTTTTGTTTTACCGATCCCTGTATTTTTTGTGATAAAACTTTGATTTCTTCGCCTGTGCCACCACCGTAATTTACCAACACCAAAGCTTGTTTGGCATGTACGCCCACATTGCCAAAACGTTGACCTTTCCAACCTGCTTGTTCGATTAGCCAACCAGCAGGAACTTTCGTCGTGGTTTCGCTAACTGGGTAAGATGGAATCGTTGGAAATTGTGCTTTCAGAGCCTCAAATTGTGTATTTGGAATTTCTGGATTTTTAAAGAAACTTCCCGCATTACCGATTTCGGCAGGATTGGGTAATTTGCTTCGGCGAATATGAATCACGGCATCGCTGATGGCTTTGATACTCATTTCAGTTATTCCCATTTCGGCCAAAGTATCTTTTATAGCTCCATATTCTACGTGGAAAGTAGGCTTTTTATGTAATTTAAAAGTTACGTTTAAGATAATATATTTACTTTTGGCTTCGTGTTTGAAAATACTTTCTCGATAGCCAAAATTGCAGGTTACTTTATCGAATGTTTTGATTTCACCTGTTGCTATTTCATACGCTTCTAATTCTTCAAAAACTTCTTTTATTTCTATTCCATAGGCACCGATATTTTGCATAGGTGCTGCCCCGACCGTCCCGGGAATCAGCGATAAGTTTTCCATTCCTGCATAATTTTGATTGACGCAATGCATCACCAAATCGTGCCAAACAACGCCCGCTCCTGCTCTTATCCAAATATTATCATCGTTTTCGTGTACCACTTCAAATCCTTTGATGGCTATTTTTATAACCAATCCATCAAAATCTTTCGTCAGAAGCATATTGCTGCCCCCACCCAAAATTAAACGCTCAGTCGATTGGTAGTCAGGGATTTGTAATATTTCTTGAAGCTGCTCAATGCTTGAAACTTCGATAAAATATTTGGCGGTTGCTTCGAGTCCGAAGGTATTGAATGGCTTTAGCTGCACGTCTTTTTGAACAATCATTGGGCAATAAGAAAGAAAGAGGTTTGTTAGAAAAACTCGTCAAAGTTAGCGATTTTTGTAAAATCTTGACCAGATAAGTGCTAATGTAATATCAAGAATTAAGAATTAAGAATTAAGAATGCTGATTATCAACCTATTAAGAAATTGTGATTCGACAAATAATTCAGGATTTATACCGAAATACTAAACAATAAATCCATGTTGAATGTGAATCATAATTTTTTTAAGATACTTCTATTTTTGAGTATTTGCCTTGTGCTCGGGTGTGGGCGAACGATTATTGATGATACTATTCCCTCTTTAACGCCGCCTGCTCTTACATCAATAGCTGTTTTACCCAATAATCGAGTGAAAATAAATTGGTATTTTGATATTAATCAAGAACCACTCGTAAGGGGTTTTCGTATCGAACGCTCCGAAAATAATGGTAAATTCGAAGTACTTTCTGTTGATATTACACCAAATCAACGTTCGATTGAATTGGACGAGTCTTTTCATAATGGAAAAGTCTCGTTTAGACTTTTGTGCAAAACGAATAAAGATACAGTTGCATCTGAAGTTGTAAGCTATTTTGCACGAGCTTCGCCAAACAATGCTTTTTGCTCGTCAATTTCGGCAACTTTGTTACAAGGTTTCGATAAGCCTAATGTCTATTTAACTTGGAAATTAGAAGCTAATTCAGTCAATTATTCAGGAAATTATGTTGTTCAACGCTCAATCAATAAAGCCGCCTTTCAGACAATCGCTACAACTCGTAATCCATTTTTTTTAGATACAAATACCGAAGTAGGCCTAAGTTATAAATATATCGTGCTTCTATCGACCAATAATTGTGTTTCCAATGAAATTTCGATTACAGTAAATAACCAATCTTTGGGGCTTTGTCCGCAAAACTTTAAACTTAATTTAATTTTTGGAAAAGATAAAAAATCGGTTTTATTGAATTGGGATGCTCAAATGGCAGATTTTGCAACTTTTTATGTTCTCAGAAAAACTTCTGAATTAGGAGTTTTTGAAAAATTAACCCCTGAAGGAATTCGAACAACAGTTTTTGAAGATAAAACCGAACTAAGGTCAAAAACTACCTATTTCTATAAAATTAACACCCAAATTGACTCTCAACCGCCGACCAATTGTGAAACTTCGGTGCTTGAATTCAAAAATTATTAGCTTGTTAAGAATACTTTGTAGCCTTATATTTTTTCTCAAAAATGTACTATATTTGTATTGCCTTATTCAACCTAATTTTTTTGTTTCAGCAACTTATATATCTCAATCTATTTCAAATATTAATATTGTTTTTAATGGATGATGTTGAAATAAAAAGGCAGCAAATTTCGATTTGCTGCCTTTTTATTTATTGAATCCAACTAAGTTTTTACAAACATTTTAATAAATAAATACAAATATCTTGATTGTTTTTAATGTATCACCAAAGACAAAAAAGATTAAAATTTCTTTTTGCCTTTTCTGTGTTTATCAATAGACACTACTTAAGGTTTTATCTAAATATATTTTGAGTAGTGAATTACTATTGAAAATTTACAGCTGAATTCTCAAACTAAGCCATCGATCTCAACTACTTCGTTTATATCAGCCTTATAGTCAACACCTTCAAAACCAAAACCAAATAGATTTAGGAAATCTGATTTATAGCCGTTCAAGTCGCCGATTTCAGGAAGGTTTTCGGTGGTTGCTTGTTCCCATAATTCAGCAACACTTGCTTGAATATCTTCGGCCATTTCTAAATCATCAATTCTGATTCTTCCTTTTTCGTCAGTTGGAATTGCTTGACCCGTATAAAGACGCTCCTTAAACAAGCGAACTATTTGCTCGATACAACCTTCGTGAACGCCTTTTTCTTTCATTTTTTTGTACAACAATGAAATATATAAAGGAATTACTGGAATTGCCGAACTCGCTTGTGTAACCAAAGCTTTATTAACTGATACATAGGCTTTTCCGCCGATGTTATCTAATTTATCAGAAATCTTGAAAGCAGTTGCCTCCAAATGGTCTTTTGCACGTCCGATTGTTCCTTTGCGATAAACTGCTTCGGTCAATGATGGCCCAATGTATGAATAAGCAATCGTGAGAGCGTTATCTGATAGGGCGTCAGCTTCTGTTAGGGCATCAATCCACATTTCCCAGTCTTCGCCACCCATTACGGCTACTGTATTTTCAATGTCTTCGTCAGTGCAAGGTGCAATTGTAATATCAGTCACGTTTCCAGTGTGGAAATCGACTGTTTTGTTTGTAAAAGAATTTCCGATTGGCTTCAATACCGAACGGTGCAATACGCCCGTAACTGGATTTGTGCGTACTGGCGAGGCCAAACTATATATAACCAAATCAACTTTACCTAAATCGGCCTTGATTAATTCGATTGTTTTATTTTTTACTTCCGTAGAAAAAGCATCGCCGTTGATACTTTTGGCATAAAGACCTGCTTTTTCGGCTTCTTGCTGAAAAGCAGCACTATTATACCAGCCTGGTGAGGCAGTTTTGCCTGGTGCAGGAGCTTTTTCAAAAAATACACCTATTGTAGCGGCATTCGAGCCGAATGCACTTGTAATTCTTGAAGCAAGACCAAAACCTGTTGAAGCACCGATAACTAAGACTTTCTTTGCTCCATCAATTGACCCCATTGACTTTGTAAATTCAATTTGATTTAGGATGTTTTTTTCGCAACCTTTCTGGTGTGAAGTCAAACATATAAATCCTCTCATTCTTGGTTCTATAATCATAATTTTATTTTTATTATTACGCTTAAAGGTACGAAGTTTTATTATATTTTTTGCATTTTTCAAGCTTTACAAGCCTGACATCCCAACCAAAATGCTCTTCAAAACAGCCTGTGCTGACCATTCACGGTTAGCGGCTTGTTGAATCACAACAGATTGATTATCAAGCACATAATCGCTTACTTTGAGGTTTCTGCGAACTGGCAAGCAGTGCATAAAAAGTCCATTATTTGTCAAATCCATTTTTTCTTTTGTAATCATCCAAGATGGGTCTTGCGAAAGTACTTGACCGTATTTTGTGTACGATGACCAGTTTTTGCCATATACAAAATCTGCACCTTTGAGGGCTACGTTTTGGTCGTAGATTACTTGGGCATTACCAACTATTTCGGGAGCTAAATCGTAGCCTTCGGGATGCGAAATTATGAATTCGTAGTCCGTTTTATTGACCCATTCGGCAAAAGAATTGGCTACGGCCTGCGGCAACGGCTTGAAATGTGGCAACCAAGTAAGCACCACTTTTGGGCGAGCGGTTTGCTTAGTTTCTTCTATGGTAATCAAATCAGCCAAAGATTGACAAGGATGACGAGTAGCCGATTCTAAATTGATGATTGGCACGCCAGCAAATTGCCTAAATTTTTCCATTACTATCTCTCTATAATCAGCATCACGGTCTTTGAGTCCAGCAAATGCACGCACCGCAATAATATCGCAGTAACTCCCGATTACGGCTGCGGCTTCTTTTACATGTTCGGCTTTATCTCCGTTCATAATTACGCCATCTTCCATTTCAAGTTGCCAACTATCTTGCCCTATGTTCATCATCAATACATTCATTCCCAGATTTTCGGCAGCTTTTTGGGTGCTTAGACGTGTACGAAGACTTTGATTGAAAAAAAGTAAACCAATGGTTTTGTTTTTTCCGAGTGTTTGGTCGGCGAAACGATTTACTTTTTGTCTGATACCTTCTTGAATTAATTCTTGCACGTTATCAACATCGTGCAGAGAGATAAAATGTTTCATTTTTCCTTGGATTTCTAAAAATGCACAGCTTTAGGTAGTAATATTTACATCGTAACTGGCTATTAATCAAACAACTATATAATTATAAAATTATTCATACAAAATTGCTCTGCTAACTTTCGATGGTAGTGGCCCCATGGTTGTTAGTTTCAAAACTGCAATGTTTACGCCCGCTTTAGCACAAGTTTCAATGTCTTTTCCTTCTAAAAATGCTGTCAAGAAGCCTGACCAGTACGAATCTCCTGCTCCTGTGGCATCAACTACGTCAATTTGTCGAGCCGCCATTTCAAACTTTTTATTGCCATATTCATAAGAAATAATGCTTCCTCGTCCGCCCATCGTAAAACAAACTACCGATGCCCCCATGCGATGTAAATCGGCAATAGCTTCTTCGGGTTCGATAACTCTGCCGTACAAACGTTCGGCATCGTCTTCACTCATTTTGGTCAATACTCCGTGCTTGATGTATGCCTCAATTATTTGCCTGGCTTCCTTTCGGTCAGGCCAAATTGTTGGTGCATAATTCAAATCAATACTCAGTTGGCAACCCAAATGTACGGCTCTTTCTGCGGCATCAAGGATTGTTTTTTGAGCGGGATCTTGACTCAAAGCAAAACAAGTTGTATGAAAAATGGCACTTTGGCTCAATAATTCGTCTGAAATATGCTTTGGTCGTATCATCTTGTCGGCGGTTCGATAAGCTATAAAATCGGGTGTTCCCTTCGAGCGAGCCACAACTACAATGCTCGACGGCTCTTGTTTATCTACACCAACGTGACTGACATCAACTCCAGTTTCACGGACTTTTTCTACTAAATATTTCCCTAAATTATCATCACCTACGCACGAAACAATAGCAGTTTGATTACCCAAACGAGCCATATTGGCGGCTAAATTGGAAGGGCTTCCCCCTTGAAAACGTTGAAATCTTTCGGTTTTTAAAATATCTTCTGTAATCTCCATACCAATAAAGTCAGCCAGCAATTCGCCAACCGCTAAAAGTGCATATTTTCGAGCCATAGATTAGAGTTTTTGCAAAGATTGTAGTATTTACTAAAGAATTAAAAAAATGAGGTAATAATTTTCTGATTTTAGCAATAATTTAGTTAATTTGACTTTAAAATCAGGCTTTATAAGTTAATGTTTTTTGTCATCAAAAATAATGGGTAACTCAAAACCAAGAAAATAAGGGCATACATACTACTATTGATGTCAGAATAAATTGCTCCAAGCAGGAACATAATCGAGATAATAATCAACACAGAAGGAATAAAAGGATAACCGATAACTTTATAAGGTCTGGGTAAATTTGGTTCTTTTCGGCGAAGCATGATTACCGAAGCAAAACCAGCGGCATAAGTCATAACGAAAAAGAAAACTGCAATATCAGAAAGACGCTCACAAGTGTCTTTCCCACTGATAATTAATAGAATAGAGCAAATTCCTGTTAAAGGCATCGCAAAAGCCGGAGTTCCGCCGCTATTTACTTTTTGGGCAAGTTTGAAGAAAAGACCATCTTTACTCATTGAATATATAACTCTTGGAGCAAACATTATTTGGGCATTTAGCATTCCGAGAATTGAAACCATTAAGAAAAAAGTCACGATTTTTCCTGATTTTTCACCAAAAATTAATCTAATGGCATCGGCTGCCGCCAATTTTGAAGTAGCTAAGTTTTCAATCGGCATGATGTAGAGAATAGCCAAATTGACCAGTAAATAGATTGCAATCACTACCAATACGCCACTAATCATTGATTTGGGCAGATTTTTGGCCGGGTCCGTATTTTCTTCGGTAAAATATGCGGCAGTGTGCCAGCCATCGAATGCATAAAACACTTGTTGAAAAGCAACGATTAATCCCGTCAGTAAAGCTGGCTGAGCAACACGTTGAGTGGTTGCTACTAAATCATACGTGTGTACATCTCCACCATAGATAAAACACATGGTAATAAATGCAAAAAGCCCAATTGCTTTCAGAAACGACATAATTTCCTGCGATTTACCTGCCGATTTCGTGCCAATCCAATGAAAACTCATTAAAAGTAGTAGAATACTGATTGCCATCCAGCGAATAATTGGTTGTACATCAGGCCAAACCAAGGCGATATATTCACTCATTGTATAAGCTCCAAAACCCAAAGCTGCTACAGTTCCAAGCCAACTCGTGATGCCAGTTACGAAACCAAAGTAATCGCCAAATGCTCTACGTGCATATACATACCAAGCACCCGCACGGGGAATAGAAACCCCCAGTTCAATCGTGCAAAGGACACCCAAGAAAGCATACAAACTCACTAATGCCCAAACCAACATAATGAGCGAAGGGTCGCCGAGGTTGGCTGCAATTGGGCCAGGTTTCCGTAAAATACCAGTACCGATTGTTCCGCCAACTGTTACAGCAATTCCAAAACCCACGCCGAGTAGTTTGAGAAGGTTGTTCGAGTCTTCTTTTTGAATATTTTGATTCATTTAGTTGAAGTTTTTATGTTAGTTTTGAAGCGAAGATAATAATTTTAAGTAAAAGACAAAACCATACTTTAGAAGAGAGAATATTGCGAAACGTTCGGAAATATCACTAATGAATTGATATTCAATATAATGATGCAGAAATTTTTGTGAAGCAGGTAAAAAAAAGGTCAATTTGCTGACCGACAATCCTATCTATGTTAAATTCAATTAAGTTTCAAACAATCGTTTTGACTCAAATTAAGAAACAAATCTACCACAATTTATTTTTTATGAAGTGGTTAAATAGGTAGGTATTTATATTCAATTTGTTTGGGTACTCTTGTTAGGTTGTCAGTTTAATCCAACAACCCTTTAGAGACATTCAAATTTCATCATAGGTTATCAATTCTAAAAGAACAATGCAAATATATGCAAAGTATTTTTATTCTGTCAAGAAATATTTGCATTTATTTGCAATATTTGCACTAAAATTTGCAATAAATTATGTTAAAGGAAGAAAGACAACGTTTAATACTTGATAAACTCAATACCGATAAGAAAATTAATTTTGTAGAACTAGGAAAATTCTTGGATGTATCATATGACAGCATTCGTCGAGACATTATCGAATTGGAGGATAAAGGCTTCTTGAAAAAGGTACACGGAGGAGCAGTAGCCAACTCTTATTTATCGGTTTTAGGAATAAAGACAAATGGGGCAAGCAGTAGCGAAGAACTGGGTATTTTATCAAAAAAAGCCCAAAAACTCTTCGAAAATCGACAAACCATCATCATGGATGGCGGAACGACCAATTTTTTTATGGCCGAACAACTCGCCAAAACGATAGAACTAACAATTGTTACCAACAGTACACCATTGGCAATGGCCTTAAACGAACACCCAAGAATCGATGTAATTTTTTTGGGAGGAACGTACTTTAAACGTTATCAGATTACACTCGGTAGTGAGGTTTCTCGCCAACTTGAACACATCAATGCCGACTATTATTTTATGGGTGTCAATGGGGTTCATGCTCAAAAAGGGCTGAGTATTCGCCATTATGAGGAGTCATTAATCAAGCAACAAATGATGCAAGCTGCAAAAAAAACGGTTTGCTGCACCATTGAAGAGAAGCTAAATGTGCAAGAAGCACACAGAGTTTGCAATTTTCAGCAAGTAGATTTGATGATTACGAATCTAAAGCCAACCGATGTCGCTTTGAAAGATTTTCAGAAGCAAGGAGTTGAGATTATTTAATTGTCAACTTAAATTGAAGCTGTTTGCAGAAGTAGGATGCATCATTTCATCGTTTAACTTCGAAATCTGAGGGAGAAAAACATTATTAACTTAAATCGCAATCAAAATGCAACAGAATTACCTTTTTAGCTTTCTTTTTTTTGTAAGTTCGTTCATAACAAAAGCTCAAATTGTTGATGATTCCCTTCTAATTGAGGGGCATCAAAGGAGTTTCCATTTCTTAAAATCGACTAAACCAAATGCTTCGCTGGTGTTTGTTTTACACGGTTCGGGTGGAAATGGTACGCAAATGCGAACAAGAGCAAAGTCACTGGAGGGAATTGCTCCATCCGAAAATATTTTTTTGGTTTATCCTGATGGCTATAAAAAATATTGGAATGAATGCCGAAAAACAGCCAATTCTGCAGCTAATTTAGAAAATATCAACGAAAATGCTTTCTTTGAGTCGATGATTAGATACTTTATAGAACGCTATCAAATCAACGAAAAGCAGGTTTTTGCAGTCGGAACATCTGGCGGTGGACACATGGCATATAAACTGGCATTGACAATGCCAAAAAGTTTCAGAGCCATTACGGCACTGATTGCCAATTTACCCGATACAAATAATATCGATTGCGAAGAAAAACGCAGAGCCATGCCTGTCATGATTGTCAATGGTACAGCCGATAAAACAAATCCGTATGAAGGTGGCGAGGTAATTACCAATAACATTAGCTTAGGATTGGTTCGCTCAACTGACCGAACATTTGAATATTGGTCTTCCCTAGCTGGTTATAAAGGAAAACCTCGCATGCAAAAATTACCGGATACCGACCCAAAAGATGGCAAGACGATAGAAAAATACACTTTCAAAAAGAAAAGAAAACCCGAAGTGACTTTACTGAAAGTTATCAACGGTAAGCACGACTATCCAAATGATATCGATGTGCATTTGGAAGCGTGGGAGTTTTTCAAGCGTAGCATGAAATGACAAATCTGCCAGAAATAGATAAAATCGCCTATATCCGAATCGAAAATGGAAAGATTCTGAGTACGAGGTCGAAAGGAAAAACGAAATATTATATTCCTGGAGGAAAAAGAGAAAACAACGAAACAGATGAAGAAACGCTCATCAGAGAAATTCGGGAAGAACTCAATGTTTCAATAATTTCGGCAACAATCAATTATTTCGGTACATTCAAAGCCCAAGCTGATAGTCAAAAAGCTGGCGTAATCGTAAAAATGACTTGCTATACCGCAGAATATGAAGGTAATTTAGAACCTTGCAGTGAAATTGAAGAAATAAAATGGCTTTCTTATGCCGACCGTGATAAGGTTTCGGCAGTAGATAAAATCATTTTTGATTTCTTGAAAGAAAAGGGGAGTTGGCTTAAATTTACCCTTTAATATCCTTATAAACACTAAATATCTCCGTTTAACATATTTTAAAGTATTTTAGCAAATTTATTTAGCCTATAATCGTTATAGACTGGATTGATTTTTGTTAATTTAGTACCAACAATTTACTGCCGTTTTGAGCATTATTATTGCAAATTATCCATTTAAAACACCTGTCTGAAATATGAAAAAGCCAAGTTTGTTTATCAAGGCATTTTTGAGCATAAGTTTGTTGACGATTTTTATGGCGGCAACTCCCCTCAATGAAGACCCGCCGAGTAAAAACGAAACGATTCTACGATACGTTGGAGCAATGCTCGAACAAGGACATTATAGTCCGAAAAAGATTGATGATAATTTCTCGAAAGAAATTTTTAGTGAATTTTTGAAACGTCTCGACCCAAGCAAACGAATTTTGCTCGAAAAAGACATAGCGAAATTGCGTAAGTTTGAAACAACGATTGATGATGAAATTCATGGTTCGCCATTGGTGTTTTTTGCTGCGGTAGATGAAATATATAAAAACAGAATTATTGAGGCAGAAGAAATGTATAAACAATACATCGAAAAACCATTTGAGTTTAATAAAGATGACGTATTGGAATTAGATGCTGATAAATTAGATTTCGCTACGAATGACTCAGAAAAAAAGGAACGTTGGAGAAAATACCTAAAATGGCAGACGCTTGACCGATACATTGAAGCCCAAGAAACACAAGAAAAAAACAAAGCTAAGCAAGATTTGTTAGTCAAATCTGACCAAGAGTTGGAGAAAGAAGCCCGTGCGAAAGTAAAAAAAGCAATGGACAAATATTTTGACCGTTTGCGAAATAAATTCGACGAAAATCAACGCTTTGCAATGTTGGTCAATTCAATCACCAACGAAATGGACCCGCACACTGATTTTTTCCCACCAGTGGAAAAACGCTCGTTTGACGAACGTTTGAGTGGTCGTTTCTTCGGCATTGGTGCATTATTGCAGCAAGAAGATGATAAAATTAAAATCAAATCCGTAACAACTGGTGGCCCAGCTTGGAAGTCGGGTGAGATTCAGGCCAATGATTTTATCGTAAAAGTAGCCCAAGCAACGGGCGAAGCCGAAGATATTACAGGTTATACGACTGATGATGCGGTGAAACTTATCAGAGGTGCCGAAGGTACGGAAGTGAAAATTACTGTTCAGAAAGCTGATGGGACTTTAAAAACTGTTTCAATGATTCGTGCAGAATTGAAATTGGATGAAACCTTTGCTCGTAGTGTAATTATAAATAGTGGCAAACACAAAATTGGTTTGATTGATTTACCTGCATTTTATGCCGATTTTCAGCGTCCACAAGCGGCTCGTTGCTCGCAAGATGTAGCCAAAGAAGTGGCTCGTTTGAAAGCCGAAGGCGTAGAAGGAATCATTCTTGATATCAGAGATAATGGGGGTGGTAGCTTGCAAGAAGTGGTGAATATGGTTGGTCTATTTATCAAAACTGGGCCTGTTGTGCAAATTCGTGATCGGGCAGGTCGCCCCTCACAAATGGCCGACAATGACGCTTCTGTTCTTTATGATGGCCCATTGGTAGTAATGGTAAACGAAAGAAGTGCTTCGGCTTCTGAGATTTTTGCATCGGCTATTCAAGATTATAAGCGTGGGGTAGTGGTTGGTTCAAGTTCAACTTTTGGTAAAGGTACTGTTCAACGTGCCTTCCCAGTTGGTGGAAATGGCAACGGAAGTGGAGCGGGCGATTTAGGTGCTGTGCATCTAACACTTCAAAAATATTATAGAGTAGATGGTGGTGCAACGCAACTAAAAGGTGTAGAATCTGATATTGTTTTGCCAGGTTTGTACGAAGCATATAAAGTACGCGAAAAAGATAGTCCTAATGCTCTCGTTTGGGATGAAATGCCGAAAGCATCCTATCAAACTTGGACTTATGCTCCCGATTTAGTGGCTTTGCAACAAAAAAATCAAGAGCGTTTAACAAGCAATAGTGTATTTAAAGAAATAAAAGATAAGACGAATATTTTGGCCGATAATCGCAAAACGGCACGTTCGTTGGAAATTCAAAAATATAAAGCTCAACAAAAAGAAGTGAAAGATATTTCGACCATGGTTAGAAATTTAACTCAGCTTAAAGATGATTTATTAATAGGTAATTTATCAAACGATATAGAAACTATTAATTCTGATTCGCTGAAAAAAGATAGAAACGATTTCTGGGTAAAATACTTGAAAAAAGATATATATCTTGGCGAAACGCTTAATATAATGAACGATGTGATTCAACAAAAAGGAATGGCATTGAAAAATTAGTTTTCTGTCTTCAGTGGGCAAGTTTACAATGAACAGTCTTTCAAAAAACAAAAACCTCGCAAGTTTATCTTACGAGGTTTTTGTTTTTTGAAAATTGCCTATTTAAAGACTTAAAACTGTGGCCTTTAAAATTTATCTCTTAAAACTTTTAAACCAACTCCAGATTTTCATCATAATTACGCCAAAAATAGCTTCTTGAAAAATCTTACTAGACATTTTTGACACGCCTTTTGTGCGGTCGGTGAAAATAATTGGCACTTCTGTAATTTTAAATTTATATAAAAAAGCGTTGAATTTCATTTCAATCTGAAAAGCATAGCCGATAAACGTTATTTTATCTAGTGGAATAGTTTTCAATACTTCTTTTCTATAACAAATAAATCCACCTGTTGGGTCCATTATTTTCATACCCGTTATCATTCTCACATAAACACCCGCAAAATATGACATCAGAACTCTCCCCATCGGCCAGTTTACAACGTTTACGCCTTTAATATAGCGAGAGCCAATTGCCACATCATAGCCATCAGTTTTGCACGCTTTGTATAGTTTTACTAAATCTTCTGGATTGTGTGAGAAATCGGCATCCATTTCATAAATAAACTGATAGTCGTTTTCTAAAGCCCATTTAAAACCGCGAATATATGCTGTGCCTAAGCCAAGCTTTCCACTTCTCTCAATAAGATATAGATGTTGGCTAAACTCATTTTGTAGCTCTTTAACTTTTTTTCCAGTACCATCGGGCGAGCCATCATCCAAAATCAGAACATCAAAGGTTTCGCTCAAGCTCATGACTTTTCTGATAATCGCTTCTATGTTGTCGATTTCATTAAAAGTCGGAATAATTACAAGATTTTCTTTCAAAGTATATAGTCAGGTTTAGGATTGCATATTAATATAAAATAAGACAAAAAAACGAGATGCGAGATAAAAACTTAATTTCAAATAATTAAATATTGTTTTTTTGCATATTTTCGTCTAGGCACTTATGTACTAACAAAACAATCAATATGCCATTTTCTTTTTTTTCTTCAATTCATCCAAGTTTTTTAGTACATTTTCGTAAAGCTTTGTCATTTGTTCGGGGTTTGTTACATAATAATTGTAACTTGCTCTATAACGTGCAGTGTCGGTTTTATATTTTATCATTATTTGTTGTTCCAAAAATTTGTAGGCGAGTTTCGTTGAATCATAATCTTTAAACGATAATCGACTCACTCTTGCTTCAGTCAAATGAATTTCGGCTAAAATTTTTGCCATAGTGGCTTCGTCAATTGCATCTTTTGGTCGAGTCGGGCGGTTATCACAAGCCAACAACATCAAAATTATACCTAAAACCAATAATATTTTTTTTGTTAGTATTTTCACTTTATATTCGTTTCTAAAAAAAACCTAAAAGAACTATTTGTTTAACTTTAAAAAGCAAATTACGGAAAAATATGACAAAATTCATCCGTTAAATTATCTTAATTGGTTCAATATCATTATTGGACAGAAATTATGATACTAGAATTCATCAATTTAAAATATAAACTTCATAAAGGGAAGATTGATGACGTAGAATCGACAGGTTTAGACTTATAATAAAATTTTTCATAAATAAATCAGTTTAAATCTGTAAAAATCAGCATTTTCTATGGACTAATTTTACAATGAATTTTATTGGTCCTACTGCGTAACTATTTTCAATTTTACATTATCCATTAATAAAGTGGTAGAAAGTATTATTTCAAAACTCAACAAATATGAGATTAAAATTCGAAAAGCCGTCAATGGTCATATGCATGGAAACTTTCGTTCGGTTTTTAAAGGTTCTGGCTTAGAGTTTAGCGATTTGCGTACCTATCAATACGGCGATGACGTTCGGACAATTGATTGGATAACGACTGCTAAAGGTGACGGTGCTTACGTAAAGATTTTTAAAGAAGAAAAAGAACAAACCGTATTTTTTATGCTCGATGTGAGTAGCTCGCAGGAAGTAGGAAACAGCGGAAGTTTGAAAATAGATACCGCAAAAGAAATTTGTGGGGTTTTGGCACTTTCGGCTATCAAGGAGGCAGGTCATGTAGGTCTTTATTGTTTTTCTGACCAAAAGGAATTGTATTTTAAGCCTACAAATGGCATTAAACATGGATACGAACTCATCTTGGCACTCTTTAAAATGAAGCCAGTTTCTCAGAAAACCAATATCCCATCAGCCATTGGCTTTGCCTTGAATATGCTTCGACGTAAGAGTGTTGTGATTTTGATTTCCGATTTTCTGGATAAAGATTATGAACATAACCTCAAGTCTCTGGCTCGTAAACACGATTTGGTGGTGGTTCATGTCTATGACCAGCGAGAAATAAAGTTGCCGAGTCTCGGTATTATTCCAGTTTTGGACAAAGAAAGTAAGAAAACAGTTTGGTTAAATACTTCTTCACCATCGTTTAAGCGTGAAATGCGAAAGGTTTTCGAAGATAATCAAAAACGTTTAGAAACTTTATGTAAACAACACAATGCCAATTATGTAGCCATTGAATCAAGAGAAGATTATGTGCCGAAATTAATTCAATTATTCAGGATTAGAAAATAAGCATTCAATATAAGATATAGGTTTAAAAAGATAAAAATGTCAATCAGAATTTTACAATTGCTTAAGTCCGTAAAAAGTGTCTTATTGATAATCAGTTGTTTGTTGCTTGTAGGTATCAGCTATGCTCAAAAACCTATCGGGAGGTTTCAAACTGATAGTATTGAACTTGGTCGACCGATTGATTATTCACTAAGTTACCATCACAATCCGTCGGCAGAGGTTTTTTTTCCAGATACTACCTATAATTTTTATCCGTTTGAAATCATTCGACGAAATATCTTTCAGACTTCTACTACCAATGGTGTCAGTACGGATAGTGTGGTTTATACACTGGTGACTTTTGAAATCATGAAAAATCAAAAATTGGAGCTTCCAATTTATTTACTTTCAAAGCGGGATTGTACGACGATTTATTCGTTGACTGATTCTGTTTTTTTAAAGGAAATGATAAAAACCAACGTCGATTCGCTACATTTAAAGACTTATACAAAATTTTTTCCTCTATCACAGCAGGTCAATTATCCTAAAATTTTGATTTTTTTATTAAGCCTTTTAGGTGTAGTGCTTATTATTTATGCCATATTTGGACGCTTCATTCGTAAACAATATACTTTGTTTTGGTTTCGTCGCCGTCATATAGATTTTCAGGCTAATTATAAGAAATTTACACGCTCAACTTTAGATGATGTGACAATTGGGAAAGCATTAGTTTTATGGAAAAAACACTTAGAATGGCTCGAAAAACGTCCTTATTCCTCCTATACAACTAAAGAAATTATTTCGAGATTACCGAATGAACGTCTTGAAGAAGCACTAAAAGAGGTTGATAGTGCTATTTATGGCGGAATTTTATCTACACAAATGCCTTCTTCAATGGAGGTTTTGCTCGAAAAAGCTACCGAATTATACAAAAATCATCGAAAAGAATTAGCCGCCAGTTTATAATCGTAGTACAAGTATTTAACTTGTCAGTTGTCGAAGAAATAGTGCCTCTTTTAAAAAAAACGTATCAAATATTTGAAACTTACCCATTTTTTGATGAATCAGCATATTGAAATCATATTATCTAATAAAACTCTCATCGAACAAGCTTGTTTGGATTTTGTAAAAAATGATGATTCGGGCGGAATCGTAACTTTCGTAGGTACAGTTCGAAACCAAACCAAAGGAAAGCGAGTGCTGAGACTTGATTTTGAAGCTTATGAGCCAATGGCAGTTTCGGAAATGAGAAAAATTGCCGAGAAAGCCGTAGAAAAGTTTTCTTTAAAAAAAATAGCTATTTATCACCGTGTTGGATGTCTTGAAATTGGCGAAGTCCCTGTGGTAATTGCGGCCTCGGCTGCACACCGTGGAGCAGCTTTTGATGCGTGTGAATATGCAATTGACGTACTCAAAGAAACCGTGCCGATTTGGAAAAAAGAAATTTTTGAAGACGGTGAAGTATGGGTTTCGGCTACGCCTTGATTATTTCACCAACATCACTTTTCCCATTATTTCGATTTCGTTATTTTCTTGATTTTTGGCTTTAAGTCGGTAAGGATAAATGCCTATTTGGAAATTTTCGCCATTCCACGATTCTTTTAGATTCATCAGAGTTGTTATTAATTTACCTTTTTGGTCATAAATACTTAGGCTTATAAATTTTTCAGCTTCACCAAAGACAGTAAAAGAATCATTGATACCATCATTGTTTGGGCTAAAAGCCACTGGAATATAAATTGGAATACTTGTATAACACGGGAACAGTGAGTTTTTCAAACAGATTTTTTCTGAGATAAATGCGGTTTCGTTAGAAGTAAATGTTATTTGATAACAATTTTGTTGGTTACATTTTATGTCGGTGTCGATATAATTTGTGCTCTGTGCTAGGAGTTTTATGTCATTATTTTTGAGAATTATCATATCTCTGATGGTCTCGGGACGAGGTTTTTTCCAACGTAGTTCGTTAGATTTTTCAGTCGACACAGCTTCAAAATCTATATCACAGATTTCTTTTGAAAGATTATTTGGAAAACAATTACTTTCTAATTTGATGGCATAACAAACATTTTTGGCAGTATTATTAAATGTGATTTTTTGTTGACCAATTTCGCCCAGTTTTGTTGTAATCAATGAGTTATTTCCAAAGAGTTTTACATCTTCCCCTGTAAAATTATTAAAACTAAGAGTATAATTTTCAGTACCTGTTTTTTCAAAAACTAATATTTGTGGTTGATTTATTTTCGGAAACTTTATCTCAAGTGAGGTATTTATATTGCAAAATTCAACTTCATAATGTGCTTTTACAAGTATTTTCTTATTGGTTTGTGAGGAGTAGGAATGCGAAACGCCTAGTGTAGGTAGTTTTATTTTTTCTAGTGGCGAGGTATCGCCCCAATCAATCACACAATAATCGTATGGGAGAGAACCAGTTTTTTTACTATCAACGATTTCTAAACTTACCTTGTTTCCGCAAATCTTTGGTTTTAGAATTAGTTTGTTTGTATCGAGTACTGTCACTACTCCGCAAACCCTTAGTTCTTTACCATCCTCTTTTCTATATGTAATCTGCATTAGTTTATATGCACCTGGGGATGTGTAGGTAAATGTTGGCGTTTCTGTTGGATTTGAGGGATAGCCCCCTTTATAATCGTAGATAAATTTATGACCTATTGCTACACTATCGTTTTTGCTAATTTCGACAGTGAATGGTACACAACCTATCATAGTTTTGGCAGTAAGTGACCCCGAACCAATATTTGGGCCATAGCATTGGTCGTTCGATTGCCCGAAAGATTTAATTGCTATAAATATTACCAAGTTTATATAGAAGATAGGTTTTTTCATGCAAACAATAAACTATTCAATTTTCGATGTTTTTTTTAATTGCTCAAATTCTTCTCTGGTATTTACGTTAGTTAGCATGCGAGGGTTTACTGATAATATGATTTCGGTATCATTATTTTGTAGAAAAACCTTTGGGCTTTTATTCCCTGCTTCAACGTATTTGGTGAGTAAATGGAATACTTTTGGCTCATAAATCGTAAAAAGAGGGTCAGGAGCATTGGTTTCGGGGTTCATAAATGCAGTTGCAATTTTATCTTTATTTCGGTGATTTACCAATACCTCAAAGCTGTTTTTGTCAATCCAAGGCAAATCGCAAGCGACTACCAACCATGCAGCGTTTGGGTTGAAGTCAAAAGCCGATAAGATACCTCCCATCGGCCCGAGGGAGTAGGTATCAATAATGCTATAGTCAGAAAATTGTAGTTCTGCTCGGCACGAAAAATAAACTTCTGAGCAGTATTTTTTTGCCAAATCAAACAGATATTCTCGTTGGGGTTTTCCGTGATAATCGAGTAAACCTTTATCTGTCCCCATTCTGGAACTTTTTCCGCCGACTAGAATAAGAGCATTCAATTTTCCACTAATTTAAAATCTTTTTTACCGCCAGTTTTTTCAATTAAACGAGTTTCTTTGATGATAATATTGTGAGAAAACGCCTTACACATATCATAAATTGTCAAGGAAGCTATACTTGCACCAGTCAGAGCCTCCATTTCGATGCCTGTTTTGCCAGTGAGCGAAGCTGTACACTCAACAACTACTTCTCGATTTTCATTCAAAAAAATAGTTATTTGGCAGTTTTCGATTCCAAGTGGGTGGCATAGTGGAATCAAATCGCCTGTTTTCTTGGCGGCCATTACGCCCGCAATAATAGCCGTCTGAAAAACTGGCCCTTTTTTGGTATGAATTTCTTCATTGATAAGTCTTTCCAAAATAGTATCGTCCAAAATTACGATACTTCGGGCTTTTGCGGTGCGTCGGGTAATGGCTTTTTCGCCTACATCAACCATTGAAGGGTTTCCTGCGGCATCTATGTGCGTAAAATTTGTCATTTCTGTGGTAAGAACATTCTGTTCGCTTTTGTTTTAAATATTCTTGTTTTTTGATGAAAAACTTATCTTATTGAGGGCTGGAAGGGGTCATCGCATTATTCGCTCCAAAACTCCCAATTCACTAAATTTAATTTCTTCGTTTTCAATCATTTTTCTAATAACATCTTTGACGTAATCTTTATTGATAAAAAACTGATAATCAACTATTTGGTTGACTGGTGCCGGAATTATCTCTAAGATTTTTTGTCTATATTTTGTATAAATCTCGATTGGAATTGGCTCATCTCGTTTTTTTTGTTTCAAGCAATTATCGCAAATACCGCAGTTAAAGTTCGTAAATTCATTGAAATATTCCTGCAAAAACTGCTGTCGACATCGACGGGTCTCATTGGTAAACTGCACAACGGCTGCCACCTTTTCTAAGTCTTTTTTCTTTCGTCTTTGCATTTCTACAACGTTGATAGTCAAATACTTTGTGTCTTGACGAGCTGTAAGAAATGTCAGTTGCGGAATACTTTTTTGTTTTTGATAAGTCACGATTCCAACTTGTTGGAGGTAATCTAGCATTTTCTCGATTTCACCCGTACTACTGAAGAAATATTTGCCAATTGTAGCTTCTGAAATACTGACATAACTCGTAAATAAATCACCGCCATAAATTCTTAGCAGCGTTTTGATGAATTTATCGTAACTCGGTGTTTTAATCTGAAACTTATATAATTCGTGATTATCGACTTTAAAAGAAATTTTTGATGGACTGAAATAGGCATCGCTTAATTGAATCAATCCTTCATCTGCCAAAACTTTTAGCTCATTGTGAGTATCATGAGCAGAGAAACCAAAATTGTTGATAAATTCCTGAAAATCAAAGTCATAGCTTTCAAAATTCTCGCCACCAACTGCCAAATTTTTATAATTTGCTAAAGCCTGATAAACTCTTTTGAGGCTTTCAATGGGCGGATATTTTTGCTCAGTTTGCTTTGAAATATCTTCTAAATCGCTCATATCGTAAAGCAATACCGCATAAGCTTTTTGCCCATCTCGGCCAGCACGACCTGCTTCTTGGTAATAGGCTTCGAGGGTTTCTGGCAAATCAAGATGTACCACTACTCGTACGTCGGGCTTGTCGATACCCATTCCAAAGGCATTAGTCGCCACAATTACACGCACTTGATTATTTATCCATGCTTCTTGCTTCTTAAATCTCTCCGGAGTTGAAAGGCCAGCATGATAAAAATCTGAACGGATTCGACTTTTGTTTAACCAATCTGAAAACTCTTTCGCACGCCTACGGCTACGTACATAAACAATGGCTGTTCCTTGTACTTTTTGAAGAATATCAAACGCTTTTCGTTCCTTACTATCTTCACAAAATACTGAATATGAGATATTTGGTCTAGCAAAACTTTGTTGAAATATTTGTACGTTTTTTAGTTCGAGTTTTTCGATAATATCTTGTTGGGCTTCTTTAGTGGCAGTAGCTGTAAGGGCAATTGTTGGAGCATTACCCGTAAATTTCCGAAACTCTGGTATTTTCAAATAGGGTGGACGAAAATCATAGCCCCATTGCGAAATACAGTGAGCTTCGTCAATTACAAGCAAGCAAACCTTCATCATTTTGGTTCGTACTTGCATGATTTCGGTTAGTAGACGTTCGGGCGAAACGTAGAGGAACTTGAAATCTCCGTAAACAAAATTATCGAGGGTATAATCAATTTCATTGCGGTGCATTCCCGAATAAATGGCAGCTGCTTTTATTCCTCTGCGTTTGAGTTGCTCAACTTGGTCCTTCATCAAAGCAACAAGAGGTGTAATGACGATACAAACACCCTCCATGGCCATTGCTGGCACTTGAAAACATATAGATTTTCCTCCACCAGTTGGCATTAAGGTAAGTGTATCTTTTTGTTCCAAAACCGAGTTGATTATCTCTTTTTGTAATGGTCGGAAAGCATCATATTGCCAAAATTCTTTTAATATTTCTAATGGGGTCTGCATCGCAAAAAATAAAAACTACGTCTCTAATTACAAAGATAGGTGCGTGATTCGGAGAAATAGATAAGTACCAATAATTTTATTAGATACATTTAAACTACAAAAACATTTGGTTTTATCTTTTTTTAACGATAATCATTCAACAAAAGTATTAGTTTTTTCGTTAGATTTGATAACTTGTAAGATAATTGAAGAGCAATCCTATTTTCACAGATTATAAAAATATTTTAAATCCTGACAAACAGACGATTAATTTAAGATTTATGAGAAAAATTTACCTTTCTGGCGTATTACTTCTGGTGGTAATGTCAGTTTTTGCTCAAAAAATGGCCAAACCACGCCATGGAGACCTAAGCCCATCAAACCCAGATAAAATTGAATTTATGAAGGGAAAGATGGTTGTTTGTCCGGGAATCTATGAGGATGCCAATACTTTTGTTCCCATAGCCAAAGAAGTAGAGGAAGCTCTGAAAGGCCAAAAAGCCCGCGGTGCATTAGCTAGATCAACTTTTATTGTTACTTATAATGGTTTTTCGCCTGCTGCACAAAAATCATTTCAAGCGGCTGTTGATATTTGGGCTAATCTAATTAGCTCGCCAGTGCCAATTCGAATTACTGCTACTTGGCGTGCAATTGATAGTGGTAATAGCAGCGGGACAATCTTAGGTCAGGCTTCACCTGCTGATTTTACCCGTAATTTTCCTGGGCAATTAAAAGCAGGAACTTGGTATCCGATGGCATTAGCCGAGAAATTGGCAGGACAAGAACTTAACTCTGTTAATGAGCCAGATATTACGGCTGAGTTTAATAGTTCAGCACCTTGGTATTTAGGCGTAGCCGCTCCAGGAAACAATCAATTCGACTTTACATCAGTTGTTTTGCATGAATTATGTCATGGCTTGGGCTTTACGGCTTCGCTTCGTGTGAACGGAAATAATGGCTCTTGGGGTTTCGGCACTGGGGCTCCTTTTGCTTATGATCATTTTGTTGAGAATGGAAGCACGCAACAATTGATTAGTACGGCCAATTTCGCAAACCCATCGGTACCGTTGAAAGACCAAATGCTTAGTGATAATTTGTTTTTCAATAGTCCTACAGCAACAGCAGCGAATAACGAAGTAAAAGCTAAAATTTATGCTCCAAATACTTATCAAGGAGGCTCAAGTATTTCGCACGTAAATGATGCTACCTACCCTTCAGGAAATGCTAATTCATTGATGACATCATCGGCAAGTTTGCGTGAGGTAATCAGAGACCCTGGCCCAATCGTAAAAGGCATTTTTGCTGATATGGGTTGGAAAAGTACCTCTCTTACACATACAAGAGTAAAAAATATTGAAAACGCTGTCAGTAAAGTAACCATCAAGGCTGCTATTACGAGCGATACTACATTGGTAGCAGGAAGTGCAAAGGTATTTTATACTGAAAATGACACCCTTATGACCAATGCTAAGCCAATCAATATGGTGAAGGTTGGTAATACAAACGAATATACGGCCGATGTTCCAGTTACGAAGGCGAGTTCAATTATCCGCTATTATTTGACAGTTGATGATAATTACAAACGTAAATATACTGCTCCAGCCGAAGCCCCATCTAAAGGTTATTACGGATTTAGTGTAGGAACTGCAGATACTTCACCACCTTTCGTAACAACAAATCCGCCGACGGTGGTGTCAACAGTTGGTCTTCCTGATATTTTTGCTAATATTGAAGATAACTTCGAGCATGGTATTGATACTGTTTATGTTGAATATAAACTCAATGGTGTGGATCAAAAACCGTTTGGAATAAAAAAATATAATGTAGCTACCGATGATAAATCTTATTCTCAGGGCCGTAATGACGTTTTTGCATATTTAGCTAAAACGCCATTTGGTTCTTTGAAACAAAATGACCGAGTACTTTATAGAATTGTGGCGATTGATAAATCAAAAAATAAAAATAAAACGGTTTTACCTGCGTATTTGAATACACCAGGAACTAACGTGACACCCACAGCTGATTACTTTGAATTTGTCGTAAGTAATTTAAAAACCCAAACGCCAGTTCGAGTATACGCAAATACCTTTGATGTAGGCAACGACGACTTTGCTGGAATAGGTGGATGGGGAATCGCAACACCAACAGGCTTTACAAATGGTGCTTTGCATTCGGCTCATCCATATAAAAATGGTGGAAACGAAGATTTACAATCAAATACGATTGCGTTATTACGTTATCCTATTGAACTAAAACAAGATTTAGATTCAGCCACAATTACTTTTGATGAAGTGGCTTTAGTAGAGCCAGGCGAAACTGGATCTGTATTCGGCGATTCAGATTTTTATGATTATGTGGTTGTTGAAGGTTCTTTTGACGGCGGGCTTTCTTGGGTGCCTTTTGAAGATGGTTATGATGCTGCCAAAGACGCTAATTGGACAAAGGCATTCAATAGTAGTGGTGCAAACGGAACATTCATTGGTTCAGATGGAAAAACATATCAATCTTCAGATTCTAAAGCAACAGCTACTGCGGCTTTATATAAGAGCCATACAATCAAGATGTTATCAAGTGGTGATTTTCTAGGGGGTGATGTAATTTTGATTCGGTTTAGATTGTTTTCTGATGAGCTTACTTATGGTTGGGGATGGGTGATTGATAACTTAAAAGTACAAGTGCCACCACCACCTCCAATTTTAGCTACTGAGCAGACAGCTGAAAGAATATTGACACTTTCTCCAAATCCAAGCCCTGATGAGATTTTGATTTCGACAAATTTACAAAAACCAGGCCGGGTAAAAATGGAAGTGATTAGTTCTAAAGGCGTAAAAATAATGGATAGAGAGTTTTTGGCTGATGTGAGTACTTTTAACCAAAAAATTGATTTGAAAGACCTCGCTACTGGTTCATATATTGTGAGGCTCCACACTGAAAGTGGCATCGTTGTGAAGCGTTTTGTGGTAAATAAATAATAAAACCAATAAATTATTACCGTAGAAGTTCTAAATTTGAGCTTCTACGGTTTTTATTTTTATAATTTTCTGTAAATTGTTGCATTCAAATCAAAGTTAAAACTATGCGTAAAATTTTATTTATATCTTTAGTAGGATTGGTTGGCCTTTCGTGCAAAACCACTCAAAACATATCTGGCAAATCTCCTTATGCAAAAATGCTGGATTCTTCTAGCATTTTGTCGCAAAGCATGACGGGCATGGCTTTATATGATTTGAGCGAACAGAAAATAATTTTTGAGCGAAACTCCAATCGCTATTTTACTCCAGCATCAAACACTAAACTTTTTACTTTTTATGCTTGTTTGAAAACACTTGGCGATTCGATTCCGGCATTACGCTATGAAATAAAAAGTGATTCTTTGATTTTTTGGGGAACGGGCGATCCAACTTTCTTCCATCCAGACCTTACAAGTGCTAAAACTTTTGACTTATTGAAATCAAATCAGCGTGGTGTATCATTCTATTTTTCCGATGGAAACTTTACTAATCCATATTTTGGAGCAGGTTGGGCTTGGGACGATTTCAGCAGCTATTATACCGTCGAAATGTCACCTTTACCAATGTATGGAAATATTGTAAGAACAAAAATTGAAAACGGAGAAGCAAAGCCTCAGCCGAGTATTTTTGATAAAAGTTTCTATATTAAAGATAGTGGTACTGAAATAGAACGAACGGCTGCCGATAATAAGTTTCTTATACCAAAAGTTCTTTTGACAAAATCAGGTTATCATCAAGATATTCCCTATAAAACCTCCACGATGCTGACTCAACAATTGCTTATGGATACGCTTCGTAGAAATATAAATTTATTAAAAGTTCCTGTTTCAGCTACAGCGAAAACCCTATATAGTATGCCCACGGAGCCTGTGTATCGTTTGATGATGCAAGAAAGCGATAATATGCTAGCTGAACAGTTATTGTTGCTTTGCGGCACAGTTTTGCAAGACTCAATGAATTCTTCTTTTGTAATAAAATCGATCAAAGAAAAATATCTAGAAGACCTTCCTGATGCAGTAAAGTGGGTAGATGGTTCGGGTCTATCACGTTATAATCTATTTACCCCCCGTTCAATTATTAAACTATTAGAGAAAATTCATGCTGAACTTCCACAAGAAAAATTGTTTTCGATTCTGGCAAATGGTGGGAAAAGTGGAACCGTGAAGAATATGTTTAAAACTGATGACGAAGCATTTGTTTTTGCAAAATCTGGCTCACTGAGTGGTGTTTATAACCTAAGTGGTTATTTAATTTCGAAGAAAGGCAAGACAATCCTTTTTAGCTTGATGAATAATAACTTTACTAAGCCAACAAGCCAAGTAAGAAAAGAAGTAGAAAAGATTTTGCTGGAGGTCAGAAATAGAGAATAAATGATGTTGAAAGCGTAATGCTTATAGGGCACTACGCTTTCAACATCATTATTTTTTAAATTCATTAAGTGCCTGCTTGCGTAGCGTTGTGGCTGTATCATAATCGCCTGTGTGGCACCAACCTGGAGGCATAAAAATATACGCAATCTTATTTTTCAATCCTGGTGCTGCAATAACATCTTTCCATAGACTCACAATTTCACCAAAATAAACATCTATAAAACTATTAGAATCCATCGGGCGAGTGATGCCGTAATCTACAGGAATTTCTTCTTTTTCTTCCTGATAAGTTTTAAACACGATATCCCAAACATTGATGATAGAACAAAAATTAGTATCCATGTATAAATGATTTCGACCGTGATGTACTCGATGGTGAGAAGGTGTAAGAATGAATTTTTCTAAAAAACCCAGTCTCGCATTTTTCATTGTGCTCTCGCTTACATGAACAAATGCTCCCCAGATACTATCGAGAATCATTATGGCAAAAAGCATGAGTGGCTGTACACCCAAAATCATACAAAACATAGCCGCGAAAAACTCTGTATAAAGGTTTTCTACAAAAAAAGTAGTGAGCGTTACCGACGAATTAAGGTCTTCGGGCGAGTGGTGTACTGAGTGAAAACACCACAAAAGACGTACTTTATGAGTAAGATAATGACGAATAAAATTATTAAGTTCATAAACCAAATAGCCATAAATAAACCAATACCAAGTGATAGAAGTTTGAATAATAGCGTATTTCTGAAATATTCCAATTGTTAGGACAAGCACCGAAATACCAATTAGCCTACTCAAGATTCGGTTTGTCAAAATAATGAGGGAAGTTATTTTATAAACCGAGGCTCGGAACCGATACTGAATCAATATCCATACAAATTCAAAAAAAACAATAAATGGTGTTATTGGGGAAAGAAACGTTAAGAATCCTTCAAAGCTTAGTAAAGCTCTGTAATTTCCAGATTGGACAATATCTATCAAGCCATTAATTCTGAAAAATGTAATTAATTCACTAAGCAACTCTTTAAACAATGACATTGTGGTAAAGTTTTATTTTAAATTAGCCTGAAAAAAGAGAATAGACCACCTAAGGCTAATTAAAAGGATTGGGAAAACTATTAAGATTGAACAAAGATGCTCTGGCAAATTTATTCGGTTTATGAAAAATTATTTTAAAGATAATTCGTCTTTTAGAAAGAAACCAGTATAGCTGCCTTTAATTTTTGCAACTTGCTCGGGGGTACCTTCTGCTACGATGGTACCTCCTTTATTTCCACCTTCTGGGCCAACATCAATCACGTGGTCGGCAACTTTTATTACATCAAGGTTATGCTCAATAATTAGAACAGTATTTCCCTTTTCGGCTAGTTTTTGCAATACTTCGAGCAATTTCTGAATATCTTTAAAATGAAGGCCAGTCGTTGGCTCATCTAAGATATAAATTGTTTTGCCCGTATCTTTCTTTGATAATTCTTCCGATAATTTTACTCGTTGGGCTTCTCCACCTGAAAGAGTAGTGGCGTGTTGCCCAAGTGTAATATATCCCAATCCAACTTCATTCAAAATCTTAACTTTTCTGTTGATTTTAGGGATATTCTCAAAAAACTCAATGGCTTGCTCAACAGTCATGTCCAACACATCGGCAATAGACTTGCCTTTATAACGCACTTCCAATGTTTCACGATTGAAACGTTTTCCTTTACAAGATTCACAAGCTACATGTACATCAGGCAAAAATTCCATTTCTATTTTTTTCATGCCCGCACCTTCACATTCTTCACAACGCCCACCTTTTACGTTGAAAGAAAAACGCCCAGGTTTATAACCCCTAATTTTAGCTTCTGGCAATTCGGCAAAAAGTGTACGAATCTCCGAAAACATTCCTGTATAAGTCGCAGGGTTACTGCGAGGTGTACGTCCGATTGGACTTTGGTCAACCTCAATTACTTTATCAAGATGTTCGAGTCCTTCAATGCTTTTGTGGGCCAAGGGCTCTCTTTTCGAATTATAAAAATGTTTGTTTAGCACTGGGAAAAGTGTTTCGTGAATTAACGAAGATTTTCCACTTCCGCTCACCCCTGTTATACAAATCATTCTTCCCAAAGGAAGTTTCAGCGTGACATTCTTCAAATTATGTCCAGTTGCTCCTTTGATTATCAAGTATTTACCATTTCCTTTACGTCGCTCTTTCGGTACCTCAATACTAATTCGGCCACTTAAATAATCTGAAGTTGTACTCCGATTTTTGATAAACTCTTGTGGTGTTCCTCGTCCAACCACATTTCCTCCGTGTCGGCCAGCTCCCGGTCCAATATCTAAAATATAATCTGATTCGAGCATCATGTCTTTGTCGTGTTCTACGACCAAAACAGTATTGCCTAAATCTCGTAAATCTTTCAATGCTTGAATCAATTTAACGTTGTCTCTTTGGTGTAAGCCAATGCTTGGTTCATCCATGATGTACAATACACCTACCAATTGTGTGCCAATTTGAGTAGCCAAACGAATGCGTTGTGATTCTCCACCTGAAAGGGTACGAAGTGGACGGTTGAGTGTCAGGTAGTCTAAGCCAATTCCCATCAAGAAGCTAATTCTTTTTCTGATTTCTTTTAAAATCTCTTTAGCAATAACATTTTGACGGTCAGATAAGCGAGTTTCCAAATTATTAAACCACTGTTCTAATTCGCTGATGTCCATTTCAGCCAAATCGGCAATATTATTTTTGGCGATTTTGAAGTTTAGGGATTCTTTTTTTAGTCGCTGACCTTCACAATCGGGACAAGTTTTTATGACCAAATAATCGCGTACCCAATCTTGAATTTTATCATTGTCAGAATCTTGCTGACGTTTCAAAAAAGTAATTACGCCTTCAAAAGTTGTATTCCACTCTGTTCCAGGGTATTTCTTTGAAGGTACGGGTAGCGGAGTTTCACTTCCATATAGAATTGTTTTTAGGGCATCTTCCGGAATCTTTTCGATGGGAGTCGCAATATTCGATTTATAAGCTTTCAGAATTACATCAATTTGTTTGAAAATCCATAAATCGCGGTAATCTCCCAATGGAGCGATTCCTCCACGGGTAATGCTCAAGCTTCGGTCAGGAATGATTGAATCTTCGGTAATTTGTTCGATAGTACCTAGTCCATTGCAGGATGGACATGCACCATAAGGTGAGTTAAACGAAAAACTATTTGGTGAAGGGTCTTCGTAAGAAATCCCCGATTCGGAGTCTGTGAGATTTTGTGAAAAATATTGTGTTTGATTTTTGCTATCCAAAAGCATCATTGAGCCTTTACCTTGCTTCAAGGCCGTGCCGACGGATTGACTCAAACGATAACGGTCTTCGGTTTTCGGAATAATTCTATCAATAACAATCTCAATGTCGTGAATTTTGTAGCGGTCGAGTTGCATTTTTGGGTTTATCTCCAAAACTTCGCCATCGACCCGTACCTTATTGTAGCCCAATTTGGCAACTTGTACAAAAAGCTCACGATAATGTCCTTTTCGGCCTTTTACGATTGGAGAAAGTAACGTAACTTTTTGATTATCAAACTGTTGAAAAATTTGATCGATGATTTGGTCTTGCGTTTGCTTAACCATTTTATTGCCAGTTATATAGCTAAAAGCCTCGCCCGCACGAGCAAAAAATAAACGCAGGAAGTCATAGATTTCGGTGCTTGTACCAACCGTTGAGCGAGGGTTTTTAGAAGTAGTTTTTTGTTCAATAGAAATTACTGGCGAAAGACCATTAATTTTATCTACGTCAGGACGCTCCATACTACCAATAAAACTTCGAGCATAGGCAGAAAAACTCTCCATATAGCGGCGTTGACCTTCAGCATAAATTGTATCAAATGCTAAAGATGATTTTCCACTACCCGAAATACCAGTGATAACCACCAGTTTATTTCTTGGAATACTCACATCAATGTTTTTGAGGTTGTGTTCTCTTGCACCAAAGACTTCGATTTGCTCGTAGCCAGTTAGATCAATGTCATTCAGTTTTTTATTACTCACTATTTTATTACTCAGTTTTTCTTACAAAGATAACTAAAAAACGATGGTAGTGGTTCAGAAAAATAAAAAGCCTTGACCACTATTTAATAGGTCGAGGCTTTAATTTTAGCAAAGGTCTGAAGAATTTCCTCCTTTAATATTATATTAAAACGGCGGTAGCTACCAATTCACGAACGCTAATGGCAATTCCTGCTGGGTCGAATCCACACTCGTGTTGAAGTTCGATTTGTTCACCATGTTCTACGATACGGTCTGGAATACCTAAGCGTTTCACTTTAGCATTATAACCATTGTCAATCATAAATTCCAAGACTGCACTTCCCATACCACCTTGTAGGCAACCATCTTCTACGGTTATTACTCTATCGAATTTTTGGAAAACTTCATGAAGCATTGCTTCATCTAGCGGTTTTACAAATCTTAAATCATAATGAGCAGGATTTAAACCTTCTTTTTCAAGTATTTCGCAGGCTTTCACTGCATAATTACCAATATGTCCGATTGTCAAAATAGCTATTCCTTCACCATCTTTTATTTTACGACCTTGCCCGATTTTAAGTTTTTGGAATGGTCGTTTCCAGTCTGACATTACACCTTCACCCCTTGGATAACGAATCGTGAAAGCCGTTTTTAGTTTTTGGCTTTCTTCCAATTGAAACGTGTACATTAAATTACGTAACTCTTCTTCGTTCATTGGTGAAGCCACCACCATATGCGGAATACAACGCATGTACGCAATATCATATGCTCCATGGTGCGTAGGCCCATCAGCTCCCGCAAACCCTGCACGGTCGAGGCAAAAAATGACAGGAAGTTGCTGCAAACAAACATCGTGAATCACTTGGTCGTAGGCACGCTGCATAAAACTTGAGTAGATATTGCAATAAACCACCAAGTCACGAGTGGCCATACCGGCTGAGAAAGTAACAGCATGTTGTTCGGCAATACCTACATCAAAAGCACGTTCCGGCATGGCTTTCATCATAATATTCAATGAAGAACCCGACGGCATAGCAGGAGTTACCGCCACGATTTTATCATTCTTTTCGGCCAATTCCACAATACTATTTCCAAATACATCTTGGTATTTTGGAGGCATCGGCTTGTCATATACTTTCTTCTGAATTATACCTGTTACTTTATCAAAAAGCCCAGGTGCGTGCCATTTAGTCTGTTCTTTTTCGGCTGGAGCATAGCCTTTCCCTTTTACGGTTAGGCAATGAAGGATTTTAGGCCCAGGAATGTCTTTTAAGTCTTCCAAAACACTTACCAAATGGTCGATGTCATGGCCATCAATCGGTCCGAAATAACGAAGATTCAATGCTTCAAAGAAGTTACTTTGGCTTAATAAAGCCCCTTTCATAGCATTTTCTACTTTGGCAACAATTTTTCTGGCACTTGTTCCAAATGTACTCATTTTGCCTAGTAGTTGCCAAACATCGTCTTTTACGTTATTATATGTTTTTGATGTTGTGATATCTGTCAAATATTCTTTTAAGGCTCCCACATTTGGGTCGATTGCCATACAGTTGTCATTCAAGATAATCAATACATTAGCATCCTTCAAAGCACCTGCATGATTCATGCCCTCAAAAGCCATGCCTGCTGTCATTGAGCCATCGCCAATGATTGCAATGTGCTGACGCTTCGGTTCGCGATTGATGTTTGATGCAACCGCCATTCCGACGGCGGCCGAAATTGAAGTAGATGAATGCCCAACACCGAAAGTATCGTATTCGCTTTCTTTTCTCTTTGGAAAACCAGATAGACCTCCATAAAGGCGATTTGTGTGAAAATTTTCTCGTCTTCCTGTCAATATTTTATGTCCATAAGCTTGGTGGCCTACATCCCAAACTAGTTGGTCGTCAGGCGTATTAAAAACATAGTGCAAAGCAACAGTAAGTTCGACTACACCAAGGCTTGAGCTGAAGTGTCCACCATAGACAGAAACCATGTCGATGATATATTGACGGAGTTCATCGGCAACTTGTGGAAGCTTTGTGCGGTCAATGTTTCGTAAATCTGCGGGAATGTTAATGTTTTTTAGTATTTCACCTGGCGTTATGAGCATATCTTTTGACCATTTAAGGTTAAATTGTCTTTTTAAAACTTAGTACAGTTAAAATTGTTTGATTTCAAAAGGAAAATTTACTATTATGCAAATATACCTTTTTCAATCTTCAAAAGATTTAGCCTTTGAAGTGGAAATTAGATTACAAATGTACAGAAAATTTATAAATTTTAATTTTTCTTTTGACTTGTTCGGTACTCGGTAGGGTTTTGTTTTTCTCCGTACGTTAGCCTTTCGTCTCTTTTTTGAAAAGTTGTAAAGTGAGAATTTTTATTTGAAATGGTTTTTAAACTTTTTTTAGCGTAGTTCTAAAAATATGCAAAACTGGAAATAACATATTTTTATTTACCATAGATTTAGAATTGGGAAACCATATATTTTTGGTACTCATTTTACAGTCAATGATGTCTTAGGTTGGCTGACAAGTGAAGTGAGTTATGATAATTTTTAAAAATTTTCATAGTATTACTCATAAAAATATTTCAGTATAATAGGATTTTGCTGTACACGGAGGGGAAAACACTAAAGTATTCATTAATACGGAATTAGATTACTGTTTCAAGAAAATTTCTCTTTTGGGGTTGTAAAGAAATGAGATGTTATTCTTAAATTCTTTCGTGTGGGCCGCTCCAGCTCAAAAATGACTGTTAAAGTCTCGCAAATTTGGGATTCTGCAATATAAATAATTATTTGATTGTAACTTTCGATGAAGATTTGTCGATCCTATCTATGCATTTTTCCTCAAAAGCAGGATTGTAAATATTTGGAAATTATTCAATTCAAGAATTAGTAGAAAAAGTCAGTATGAGGCATTCAGAGAAAAAACAATCAGTCGATGGAGAAGTCTAAAGCCTTTTGGAAATGTTTTAATCTTTCTTTTGACTTGCACGATATAGTTTTTGCTTTTCTTCTTTAGTAAGACTTTCGTATCCTGATTTGCCTATTTTATCCAAAATAGAATCGACCTCCATTTGATCAGGGAAGTAATTCGGGTCAAGGTTTGAGTGGCTGCCACTTTTTATCGCTACCGTTGACTCGCTGTATTTTCTTTGTGGTATTTTTACTTGTGGTTTTGGTTTCCAAAGGCTGCTCCACCAATCGCTAAATGCTTCTATCGGACTTCCTAAATCTGTTCCTCGACGTAACAAATAAATGTATGAATAACCTGCTACAGCTCCGCCTAGATGGGAGATTCCACTACTAGGTACTACAAAAGATATAATCAAGAAAGTAAAAGCGAGGTATTTAATTTTTATAAGTATAATACCAAATAAATAAAACTCATATTCGGGAAGTAAGGCAACGGCCGCAAACATCACCGCATAAACCGCCGCAGAAGCTCCTAAAATAGTTGGGCTAATATTATTGAGTTGAGGCGATAATGACAATAAATTATAAAACGCAATGTAAATCAAACCACTTATAATTCCACCGATGAGATAAATATTTAATAACTTTCTGCTTCCTATAAACTCCTGTACCAAAGATCCGAACCAAAACAACGAAAGCATATTGAATAGCAAATGAAAAAAACCATTGTGTGTAAAGCAGTAGGTAACGAGTGTCCAAGGTTTGCGGATAAAGGACTTTATTGGAGCAATCAAATCAAAATTATCTGTGATGATTTTGTTTATTACTCCACCATTCGGAAAAAAAGAAAAGATAAAACTGAGTAAAATTAGTAACAAAAAAATTCCCGCATTGATGAGCATAAGTTGCATCAATGTGTTGCCTTTCCTAAATGGACTCTTTATGTCGTCTATGAAACCTGCCACTTTTAATAAAATCTATCCTTTTTTTTGTTCCAGTAATTAATCAATAATACACCAAAAATTAAGCCACCAATATGAGCAAAATGTGCAACACCGGGCATGACATTATAGACACCTGAGAAAATCTCGAAAAGTGCATATAAAGATACTAAATATTTTGCCTTTACTGGTATTGGAAGTGGAAAAATTATCATTTCGGTGTTTGGAAATAATCTTGCAAATGCTCCTAACATTCCAAAAATTGCTCCCGAAGCTCCTACCATTGGAATGCTCATCATGATTGTATATTCGGCAGAATCAATAGAAATTTGAGAAATTTCGTAAAGACTGATACCTCCATGAAGTAAGCAAGCTCCAACCCCCGAAACCATGTATAAAATAAGAAAGCGTTTACTACCCAAGAAACTTTCGAGCATTGGACCAAACATAAACAAACCGAACATATTACTGAATATATGTCTTGTACCTGAATGTAGAAACATATACGTAAATATTTGAATAGGGTTGAAAAGACCCATTTCTTGTAGCGAAAAGGTATGATAACCAAAAATTGTGGCTAAATCGATTCTTAGAAAACTTTGTAATAAATAAACAGCAATATTTGCTATTAATAAGTTACGAACAACGGGTGTAACTTGAAACATATCGTAATGTTGGTTAAAAAAGCTTTTTCGTAAAACTTAAAATTACTGTTTGCGATTCAGTAATTCGGCTATTTGGTCTAACGACAAAATAGTTATAATTGGTTCACCATTTGGTGTGTAGGTCGGTACGGCGGTCTCGAAAAGCTGATGAATCAGCAGGTTTATCTCAATTTTTGATAGCTCGCCCATGTATTTGGATGACGAACGCTTCGAGAAGGAACGTGCAACGTTTTCTAATCTATCTAACTGTAAATCAGTCTGATTAGTTTTATATTGTTGTACTAAACCTTCAAAAATTTCTTTTTCGTTTTCTTCTTGTACTTCAGGAGGAACGCCATTAATTTTAATAGTATGCTGTCCAAATTCTTCAAACGAAAACCCCAATGCCTTAATCTCCTCTTGAATTTCTATGACCAACTGATAATCAGCGGGCTGTAAATCTAAGGTTTTTGGAAAGAGGAGCTGTTGAGTAAACGATTTTTTGTTTTTTAAATTATTAAAATATTTTTCGTATAAAATTCGTTCGTAAGCTGCTCGCTGGTCGATGAGCATCATTCCACTTTTGGCTTGGGCTGCTATAAAACGATTTTGTATCTGAATCGCACTGATTTCTTGTATTTCGGCAATTCTGCGGCTTTCGTCCGAAATAACGTTGGCCTTGCTTCCCATTGTCATCTGTTCCAAATCAAACCCCAAACTTGCTTGATTATTGGGTTTAAAACCCTCTAAACCGTCAAAAAGTTTTCGCCAACTTTCGGCATTTGAAGAGGCGTTATCACGTTGGACAGCATCCCTTTTTTCTCGATAAGCATCATCTCGTTGTGGCTGATAACTGCCCTGCTGTGATGAAGGACGGGCGTTTTCAAAATCATTTAAACCCGAAAACGAAGGATTAATTGGATGCTGAGAATCGTTGAAACGATTGGTATTCGTAAGATTCGCAAAATTTATATCGGACTCAAAATCTATCGTTGGTGTGAGATTATAAACTCCGATGGCCCTACGAACTGTCGAGCGAATTATGGCATACACGGCTCGTTCGTCGTCAAATTTTATCTCAGTTTTGGTCGGATGAATATTTATATCAATATGCGATGGATCGATTTCGATAAACAATACATAAAATGGACTGCTACCTTCTGGAATCGTTGACTCAAAAGCACTCAGAATAGCATGATGTAGATAATTGTGCTTGATAAAACGTTTATTTACGAAAAAAAACTGTTCACCACGCCCTTTTTTTGCTGATTCTGGTTTGCCTACGTAGCCTGAAATATTCACAAATGGCGTCTCTTCTTCGCAGCCTGCTAGTTGTTCTCGGTAAGCTTTTCCGAAAATATCAACAATTCGTCGGCTTAGTTTTCCCGCAGGGAGGTTATATATTTCTACATCATTATGATAAAGTGTAAAAGTAATTTCTGGATGAGCCAGCGAAACTCTTTGGAATTCATCAAGAATATGTTTCATCTCGACAGGATTCGATTTTAAAAAATTTCGTCTAGCAGGAACATTGAAAAAAAGGTTTTTTACCTGAAAATTCGTGCCTTTTGTGCAAGAAACCGATTCTTGACTTTTTATCTCTGAGCCTTCAATCCGAATCATCGTTCCTACTTCGTCAATCATACGGCGACTACGTAACTCTACTTGGGCGATGGCAGCAATCGAGGCCAATGCCTCACCTCGAAAACCCATTGTCAGAATCGAAAAAAGGTCATCAGCGGTGCGAATTTTTGAAGTGGCGTGTCGCTCAAAACTCATACGAGCATCAGTAGCCGACATTCCCATGCCGTCGTCAATAACTTGTATAAGTGTGCGGCCAGCCTCCTTTACAATCAATTGTATATTATTGGCCTGAGCATCAATCGAGTTTTCCAAAAGTTCTTTCACTACTGAGGCTGGTCGTTGTACAACTTCTCCTGCCGCAATTTGATTGGCTATCGAGTCAGGTAGTAAATGAATAATATCAAGCATAGATTCAATTATCAATGGGCTGCATTCCTATGGGCAGTATTCCGTTGGGCTGCATACCGCTTATCAGTCCTTAATTAAGGCTCAATTTTAAAACATTAAAAAAAACAAAACTGTTCGCTTGGTGCAAATTTGTCGCTTTTCGAGGGGAAATCATTGAATAATCTGATTTTTTTTAGAAAAACCCCTAAAATAGATTTTTGAAAAGCTATTAGCAGAGAGATATTGCTGTGGTTTATGGAATAAGAAAGCACTATGTGGCGTTTTCATTGAACTATTTTAATACAATACCTTGTTTTTTAAAAAATTTAAACCTTTCTCAAAAATGAATAAAATCGTAAAAATTATTTTGATTATGGTGGTCGTTTTGGTGATAGCTTTCTTTGGTTTGAAAAGCTTTACCAAAAGTAAAAGTCCAGCCGAAACCACCAAGTTCGACCAAAATGGATTAACCATACAAGTTGATTATAGCCGACCTTACAAAAAAGGGCGTGATATTTTTGGAAAACTACTACCTTATGGTCAAATTTGGCGTACTGGTGCAAACGAAGCCACGATTTTTGATGTAAAACAAGACATTAAAATTGGAGATAAAACTCTAAAAGCAGGAAATTATACACTTTGGACAATTCCAAATGTTGATAAATGGACGGTAATTTTAAACAGCGAAACTGGACAATGGGGTACAAATTATGATGAGAAAAAAGATGTCCTGCGAGTAGATGTGCCTGTTGGGAAGTCAGCCAAAATAATGGAACAATTTAAAATTGATTTTGCCGCAGCGGCTACAGGTGCAGAAATGATTTTGCGTTGGGATGATACTGAGGTAAAGGTGCCGATTGTTTTGTAAATATACTGTAAATAGAAAAGCTTTCGTAAAAATTTTATGACAGCTTTTCTATGCCCGAAGTTTTATAAAAATACGCTGATTACAGATTATTCTATTTTGCCTCATAACTAATCTCCTGATTATCAAGTAGTTTTGTAATACGTTCGCTTGTTGAGAAAGCTATAATTATCTCTTTTTTAGGGCGTTCGTCTTCTTCATCGCTCCATTCCCAGTCTTCGCATGTAGCATCGAGCAAATCAAGTAGAGTCGGTAATTTATCAGGATTTCGTTCTTTTTCTACAAATGACTCTGAATTTGTTATATAAATCGCAATCTTGGACTGCTCTAACCATGATAAGTCATTGAGCATTTCGTCGAACGAATCGAGGTTAAAACCAAAGTGTTCAGGAAAACTAAGAGCTTTGGCAACTTCTTCGTAAAAACCTCTTAATGTATGTGCTTTTAGGCCATCAATCTGAGCGATATGATAGCCGTTTAATGATTCTAAATTGTTGGTTATAAGAAAATTAGCCATAGGTATTAGTTAAAAAAAATATGAGGTAGAGAATCTGAGATTCGTGCCAAAATTATTCGATTTCGATAAAACTTTTATAGTGATTTTTTGTAAAATACGCTTTGCTATTTGAGCCAGTTACGAGTCGTTCAGCTCCTCTGTTTTTTCCTTGCTTCTTGGGATTTATATCCCATTCTTGATAATTTATTCGGCGACCGTTTTCATCTTTTTGCGGAAGTTGTTTTTCATAATTCCCAAATTTACGTCCACCAACGTAGCCATCAGGTGCAGTGCCATTTTTTTTAACATACTTTAGCACCTCATAAACTTTCTGCGGAATCTTATTTTGTTTATTAGACTCAAAATCAGTTGTTTCTTTCTCAGTTTTTTTCTGCTTTTCTTTTAGCTTATATTGTTGTGCCGCTTGTTCAGTAGCTTTAAAAGACTCTTGTTTGTTAGCTTGTCGGCATCCCAAAAGTGTTTGACCTACAAGTAGAAGTATTAAAAGTATATATTTTAAAATTGAATTCACGAAACTGTTTTAGGTTTTAGTTCAAGGAAAAAGAAGGAACCTTCATCACGATCGCATTATTAAACATTAGCTCGATAATGGTGGGTTGCATAAAATCAATCAATGGAAATTCTCCGATAATTCGCATAACTTCCAATTCGTCATCGGCATTGACTACGCACCAAAGGCGGTCACGCTCCATCGAGAGAGCATACGACTGTATTTTTCCATCTTCTAAAAGCTGATTTACCATCATTCTTTGGGCAGGAATTTTTATAAATAATTTTTCTGGAAATGGGTT
This sequence comes from uncultured Emticicia sp., assembly GCF_937903345.1. Classification (GTDB taxonomy): domain Bacteria; phylum Bacteroidota; class Bacteroidia; order Cytophagales; family Spirosomataceae; genus Emticicia. The sequence continues at coordinate 149,129 of NZ_CALCZQ010000052.1, forward strand.
TGGCAATTCAAACTCTACCATAAATTGGCTCATATTTTTCTCTTGGGCTTGTTGTTTAATACAATTAATTGAATGACAAATGGCTTATAATCAGTAAAATAAATGAAAGTGAACTTATTAATACAATAAAATTGTACACTAATATAAACAAGATTTCTAAAAAAACGTTTACTTTGCAAAACTTATCTCAAAAGGGGTGCCTCAATATAACGGGCTGAGATTATACCCATTGAACCTGTACACGGATAATGCCGCCGCAGGGAAATAAAGTACTTTTGGAAAGTCATGACTTTTCAAATTGTACTTCGATTTATTCAATTTACAATTTTGTCAAACCAAAGACAGCAAGCCGGCGGAATTTCCGTGCGACTTATGCAGTTTCGACGGGATTTTGCTCCTTTTTCCTGTTGTTAAAACTTTCAAAAACAATGAAAAAATTAACAACATTTCAATTATCAATTATCAATTATCAACGATTTGACGTATTAATCAGAAAATTTATTACTTCTCTGTTAATTGTTAATTGTTCATTGATAATTGTCAACGCTCAAGATTCTAGTTCAATTCGTCAGCTCAATGAGGTGGTTATAAATGCTACTCGTGCCAATCATAAAACTGGAATGGCTTTTACAAATGTTTATCAAAAAGACATTAAAAAAGTTAATTTGGGGCAAGATATGCCATTTTTGCTCAATCAGTTGCCTTCGGTAGTGGTGAGTTCGGATGCCGGTGCGGGCGTGGGCTATACCAGTATTCGTATTCGTGGCACCGACCCTACTCGTATTAACGTAACACTCAATGGCGTGCCTTACAATGATTCTGAGTCGCAAGGAACCTATTGGGTAAATATGCCCGATTTTGCTTCGTCCGCACAAAGTATTCAGGTTCAGCGAGGGGTAGGAACTTCGGCCAACGGTGCAGGGGCATTCGGAGCAAGTATTAATATCAATACTTTGGGTTACGAACAAGATGCTTACGGAGAAACTAATTTTACTGTTGGGTCATATAATACTCTTAAAACAAATGTTTTAGCAAGTACAGGCTTGTTGAATGGTCACTTCGTGGTCGATGCCCGTTTGTCGAAACTGAGTTCTGACGGCTACATCGATCGTGCTTCTTCTGACCTAAAATCTTTTTATGTTTCGGCTGGATATTATCTTAAAAACAACTTCATAAGATTCAACGCTTTTTCTGGGAAAGAAAAAACCTATCAGGCTTGGGAAGGCGTGCCAGAAAGTTTATTAAAAACTAATCGAACTTTTAATCCATATACTTATGATAACCAAGTCGATGATTATCAACAAGATCACTATCAGTTGATTTCTTCGTTTAAATTAAATCATAAGTGGACATTCAATCCGATATTTCATTACAGCAAGGGAAAAGGCTTTTATGAGCAATTCAAGCCTGACGATATATATTCAAATTATGGTTTGCCAGATGTGGTTATAGGTACTACTACTTTCAAAAAAACAGATATTATTCGTCGTAAATGGTTGGATAATGATTTTTATGGAGCAACCTACTCATTTGATTATCAGAGTAATAAGAAGTTTATAGCAAATATTGGTGGTGCTTGGAATAAATACGATGGTAATCATTATGGTGAAATTATTTGGGCTAAAAATACTTCCACTGCTGATTTGCGTTATCGTTGGTACGAAAGCAATGCTTTGAAAACAGATTTTAATATCTATTCAAAGGTCTATTATCAAGTTTCAGAGGCGTTAAATTTCTTTGCTGATTTGCAATATAGAACCGTTAACTATACAATACAAGGTACAGGTGATAAACGCCAAGATATTTCACAAAAATCTGCAGGCGGCCTATCACTCTATCAATTTTTTAATCCAAAGCTGGGTATAAATTATCAATTAAACGAAACCACTTCGCTATATGCCTCGTATGCGGTTGGAAATAAAGAGCCAAGCCGCCAAGATTTTGTTGATAATGCTCCTAAAGCACCTTTGGCTGAAAACCTACAAGACTTAGAAGTTGGTTACCGTTTGGCAAAAACAAAATTGAGTTTTGATGCGAATTTCTATTATATGAATTACAAAAATCAATTAGTACTTACAGGCCAAGTAAATGGAGTAGGAGAGGCGATTAGGGTAAATGTTCCTAAAAGTTATCGTGCTGGGTTAGAATTATCGGCATCCGTCAGGTTAGCTGAAAAGTGGAAATTGGCAGCAAACACTACTTTTAGCCAAAATAAAATCAAAAATTTCACAGAAACGATTGTGAATTATGATGGCGATGCCAATCAAATCAATAATTTATTGAAAACTGATATTTCGTTTTCACCAAATGTGATTGCGGGTGGACAGCTTTCGTATAATCCTGTCAAAGACATTGAACTGGCTTTTATGACAAAATACGTAAGTAAGCAATTTATGGATAATACTTCTGATGATAATCGTAGCCTTGATGCGTTTTTTGTGAATGATTTTAGAGCGAGTTATTCTATCAAACCCAAGATTGTTAAAGAGTTGACTTTCAGTTTATTAGTCAACAATATTTTTAATCATTTGTATGAATCTAATGGCTATACGTATAGCTACATTTATGATAAACAAGTAACTACCGAAAATTTCTATTATCCGCAGGCAGGTACAAACTTTTTGTTGGCAGTGAAAGTGAGACTTTAAGTTCATCACGTCGGCATAGTTCATAGCTATGCCGACGTTTTTATATGAAGTTAAATCCAACCACCCGAACGATATTCTCGCTTTACGAAAGCATTTGCTTCATCAAAGTTGGTAATTTTCATATTTTTGCCATCCCACAAAAGTTTTTTTCTGCCAATAAATTTGTCTTTAGAATTTCTCATCAAAAACGAACGCACTGCCAAATTTCCCATCAAAACTGTTTCGGTCAAAGGCCCAGATTGGTCGAATGACGAACTTGTATAAGTACCAAAACCAGATTTACAGGCTTTTACCCATTGTTGTTGATGGCCGTTTGTGTCGCCATCAACTAAGGCACGTTTTGGATCTGGAAACTTCACATCTTGCAGTTTTCCGTTAGCAAATAGCTTTGGATTATTGCCAAAAAGCTCACAAGCTAAGATGCCTTTTGTGCCAATAAACATGATTCCACCGTCAATATTGGCAAAAACCTTTTCATAATCACAACCTTCTGGAAGTTTTGGGCGAATACCACCATCATACCAAGAAAGGCTCAATTCTTTATATTTTTTGTTTGTTGGATTCGGAAATTTAAGGTGAATTGCCGATGACGGCGGACAACTATCATCAAAAAATGCTTCTTTGAAAAAATCAGCATAGACTTGTCCGACAGAACATTCAACCGAACTTGGATAACCTAAGTTAAGTGTACGGAAAGGTACATCAATAAAATGACAGCCCATGTCGCCCAAAGCACCCGTACCGAAATCCCAATAACCACGCCAGCGGAATGGCATGTAAGCTTCGTGGTAATCTCGCATTGGGGCAGTACCGAGCCATAAATTCCAGTCAACTTCGTTCGGAATTGTTTGTTTTTCTCTTTTATCTTTTGGTGATTGTACCCCTTGAGGCCAAACAGGTCGATTTGTCCAAACTTCTACTGTATCAACTTCGCCAATCATTCCACTTTGCACAATTGCTTCGGTAACTCTTGTTCCTTTACCGCTACTTCCTTGGTTGCCCATTTGTGTAACAACCTTGTATTTCATCGCACCTTCAGTCATTTGGCGTGCTTCCCAAATATCGTGTGTCAATGGTTTTTCGCAATAAACGTGCTTGCCAAGTTGCATAGCCGACATCGCAATTGGATAGTGCATGTGGTCGGGTGTAGTCACGATTACGGCATCAATATTTTTTCCTTCCGACTCCAACATTTTTCGGTAATCTCTGAAATACGGAGCATTCGGAAATTTTGCTCGAAACTTAGCTGATTGTCTATCATCAACATCGCATAGAGCTACGATATTATCAGAACCATTATTATAAGCCTGTGGAATATTAAAATCGGCTTTCCCGCCACAGCCAACGGCTGCAATATTGAGTTTATCACTCGGTGCTACGAAGCCCCTGCCTAACACATGGCGAGGCACAATCATAAAACCTGCAGAGGCCAAAGTGCTGGTTTTAAGGAAATTACGACGTGAGTTTTGTTGTTTTTTATCGTAAGAGTTGTTCATGCTGATAGTGGGTTGAATTTTTTTGTAATGTATAAAAAAATTGGGGAGGAAAAAAGAGAAGGGTATATGAAAAGTGCTTTAAATATTAGACGAATGTTTTATTTAAGAAAAGAAACTCGTTAGAGATGGGACAGAAACTCTATAGAAAAAGCAAAAACAATATGAGACGAGATAGGCTATTTACGTCTTTTTTGTAATAGGAATGATAAATGCTAAAACATTACAGGTCATCGCATAAGAATCCTGAAAGGATGATGTGATTATGATTAACCGTCATAATCAATAAGTTTGAACCCCGAATGGGTGATGTTTCACCCATTCGGGGTGCTTGTGAATAAGCGGAGTCATTTATTCTCCTATAATAATAACTGCCTTTTAGGCTTGCCCTAAATCTTATGCGTTTGGTCTGAAAACGTTTATACAAACAATAATCCTAGGTTGATTTTTATATATTTGTGTATCAAAACAGAAATTTTATGGCATGTATTGAATAAAAACTAAGCCCAATATAAGTGCATTTATTGCGTTTTTTTAGCAAAAAACCAATAAATGACCAAGAGACCTATGAGTTACAATAACTTATAGCAAGGTTCTAGGCTTAAAAAGCCGATGCATTAATGGACTATATTTGGGAAGAAAAAGGGGTATGATGAAGTAAAAATGCTTAAAATCTTAGCAACTATAAAAATGGCGTAACTCCCTAAGAAATTACGCCACAAAATATTAATTTTCAGCTTATTACACCGTTTGTTTTTCTAAATTGAATAAATCGTTTAATACATCAATCAGAGTTTCGGCTTCGCCACGTTTGCAGGCTGCTTTAAGCTGAATCACTGGTAATTTGATTATTTTCTGCATCATGCTAGACGTAATTTTGTCCATTTTTTCAACTTCTTCAGCCGAAAGGTCTTTAACGAAACGAGCCATTTCTTCTTTTCTGATTTGTTCTAATGCCCCTTTCAATTTCTGAATAGTTGGCGAAACAATCATTTCTTGAGACCAATTGTTAAATTCGCCAATTGCATCACTGATGATGCTTAACACTTGTGGAATCGCTTCCATGCGGCGTTGAATAGCCTCATTGGCTCTGCATTGAATTTCGTCCAAATCATACGAAACTACACCCGTAACATCTTCAATATCAGTCGAAATGCTATTTGGTACCGAAAGATCAATTAAATATTTTACTGCAAGCGTTTTATCTTTCAGTGTTTCTTTCGTGATTATCGGTGATTCGCAACGTACAGATGAAATTATAATGTCAGCCTCTAATATATTCTGATTAACGAGTTGATAATCAGCGACTTCAAAGCCTAATTCGTTAGCCAGTTTTTGTGCTTTTTCTAAGGTACGATTCGTAATCGTAATATTTTTATATCCTTTATCGGCCAAAGTGCGGCACACATCTTCACCAATTTCGCCCAAACCAACCACCAAAACTTTTGGATTGCTCAAAAGTGGCAAGAAAGTTTCCATAACTTCTACGGTTGCATACGAAGTAGAAGCCGCTCCGTCACGGAACGTAGTTTCTTGAACAATTTTTTTGTTGGTAAAGAAAATAGTGTGAAGTAAACGATGTAAAAACGGGCCCGCCATTTGTACATCTGCCGACCATTGGTAAGCGTGTTTTACTTGGTTTGGTATCTGTAAATCGCCAATTACCTGCGAATGCAAGCCCATCGAAACTTCAAACAAATATCTTATGGCTTCATCATGGTCATCAATTATTTCAAAGTATTGCAGGATTTCGTTTGAACTAAGTATTTTTTGGCTGGCAATTAAGCGAATAATTTCTTCACCTAAATTATTTTCTGAAACATAATAAACCTCTGTGCGATTGCAAGTAGAAAGCACAAGCACTTCCGATACCTCAAACGCTTCACGAATCTTCAGCATCATTGCTTTTGATTCTTCTTCGTTTAGTGCAATTTGTCCTCTTAGCTGTAATGAGGCTTTTTTATGCGAAATTGTTATTGCTTTAAATAATCCGTGCATCTTTCTCTAAAATAATTTGCAAATTTACGGTCAGAAACCTTATGTTGGATATGATTTCTGTCAGTTTTTTTAATTTAGAACTATTCTAAATTATTTTAATAATTTATTCATCTAAAACTTAAAAAAATACAAAAAAATCTAAGGAATTTCGGAACCAGTTTTTTCGTTAAATTGTAGTGGTTCAAAATTGTTGTATTTTTTTAATTGAAAGAAATGGTTTAAACGACAATTTTTAGGTTATTTGATAAACTTTTGCATGTTCCTTCGTTTACATTATTATTTACGATAATATCTGCTAAATAGTTTACCCAAGGCAAAGAAATTAGATGAGGTGTGTTTAATTTAGAATACTTCTAAATAGTTTAATTAAATTGCGACCATATATTGGGTATTTTATTCAATTAAATTTAAGAGTTATGGCAAAAAGAGAAGTTTTTGTAAATATTTATGAGCAAATTACTGGTTGGCGGTTTGTGGCGATTGCGGTTTTGCTTACGATTGGCATCGGGGTTTTGTATTATTTTAATCAACTCGCTCAACAAGTGGAAGAGCGAGAAAAAAAATATGCAACTTTATATGCCGCAAGTATCAAAGCTTTTGTGGAAATGAGTTTAAACAATACTTGTGACTATACTTTTGTGCAAGAGGTATTAGATGCAAATGAGACAGTTCCCGCTATTATTGTTCAAAATGGTGTGCCAATTGCTAATATTAATATTTCAGAATTTAAAGATTCTACTCGCATATGGAAGCCCAAAGAACAAGAAACCATTCTTTATAGTAAAATTTCAGAGATGGCTAATGAGCACCCACCAATTGAGTTTTCGATTGGAAAGGATAAAGTTTCGCTGTATTATAGTAATTCATTGGTAGCCAAACAATTACGTTATTTTCCATACATTTTACTTGGTACATTCTTGATTTTTGGATCATTGGCATTTATCGCATATAGTTCTTCCAGAAAGGCCGAACAAAATAGAGTTTGGGTAGGTTTGGCGAAAGAAACAGCCCATCAACTCGGCACGCCGATTTCGGCTCTAATGGCTTGGGTGGAAGTACTTCGTTCCGACCCAAATTTTGATGGTAGTATTGGTGATGAAATGGAAAAAGACGTAAAACGTCTGGAAACCATTACGACTCGTTTTTCTAATATCGGTTCGGTGCCGCAAATGAGCGAAGAAGAAATCGCTCCTTTGGTGCAGCAGACACTTGCTTATTTAAGCCGTCGAATTTCTACAAAAGTAAAAGTGCATTTCGAAAGTAAATTGCTTGATCATGTGAAAGTTAGTTTAAATAAACACCTAATGGAGTGGGTCGTAGAAAACTTGTGTAAGAATGCCGTAGATGCGATGGGTGGCATCGGGGAACTATTTGTAACGATTACGCCAACTGGGAAAAAAACGATTGCCATTGATATAAGAGATACAGGAAAAGGAATCTCTAAAATGAATGTTCGGAAGGTTTTCAAGCCAGGTTTTAGTACAAAAAAACGTGGATGGGGTTTAGGGCTTACTTTGGCGAAACGTATTATCGAAAACTATCATGGAGGCAAACTTTATGTGAAAGAAACCCAAGTCGATAAAGGCACAACATTTAGGATTTTGTTGGACACGGTATAAAGTCAATGGAGGCACAACTAATACAAACCTACCTCCATTGATTTTTATTTTTTGCGTGTATCTAGCCCATAACCTTTCAAAATGCCACGAGCCAGGGCTATTTTGTGCACCTCATCTGCACCATCATAGATTCGAGCGGCACGTTCGTGGGCATACCAGTACGAAAGCAAAATGTCGCTCGTCATACCTAATGCACCATGCGTTTGTATAGCTCGGTCGATTACGCGGAGCATCATATTGGCCGTAAAAAATTTAATCATCGAAATTTCATCACGCACGACTGCTGCACCTTTTTCGTCGATATTTTTGGCCGTGCGAAGCACTAAAAGGCGGGCAGCATCAATTTCGGCTCTACTTTCGGCTATAAATCCTTGAATAAACTGCATTTCGCCCAACATCACTCCTTCGGCCATTTCTCTTGATGTGGCATAACGACACATCAGATCAAAGCTACGCTCGGCAATACCAACAAAACGCATACAGTGGTGAATACGACCTGGCCCGAGACGTTCTTGTGCCAGTAAAAAACCTGCACCTTCCATGCCAATTAAATTGGATTGAGGAACTCGCACATTTTCATAAATTACTTCGGCATGGCTTGCCCAGCTATCTCCTGCATGGCCCATTATTGGAATATTTCTTACAAATTTATAGCCTTCAGTATCAAGCGGTACGATAATCTGACTTGCACGCTTGTGCGGAGCCGCATCGGGGTTTGTTACTGCCATTACAACTGCAAAAGCGGCACCATCGGCCGAAGACGTAAACCATTTATGTCCATTAATAATATAATCATCACCATCTTTTACGGCCGTTGTCCCCATTCTCGTGGGATTTGAGCCAGCAAATTCAGGTTCGGTCATAGAGAAACAGCTTCTTATTTCGCCATCCATCAAAGGCTTTAGGTATTTGTCTTTGAGGTGTTTAGGGGCGTATTTGTGCATCAATTCTGTATTGCCAATGTCGGGAGCTTGCGTATTAAACACAAAATGCCCAAAAGGTGAACTTGCCAGCACCTCGCTGATTTGTCCAAACTCGCAGAGTGTAAGTCCAAGGCCACCGTCATCTTCCGATAAGTGCAATCCCCAAAGACCAGCTTTTTTTACTAAAGCTCTTTTTTCTTGCAAAATTGGTTCAACAAATGAAAAATTATGAGCAAGATTCTCAGTAGTTTCGAGTGGATATAATTCGGTTTCTACAAATGCCTTAATTTTTGGCAATATATCTTTTAATTTGTCTGTGATAAATAGAGTTTCCATTCTAATGGTTTTATATCGTTACGATGAAGCGGATGATTTAATAAATATTGCTTAAAGTTAGTTTTACTATCTTGATGATACAATATTTTACGACTTTTCTTGAAAAATAGTTTAAATTTGATGGTTTCAATAATATCAAAATTCCGTAATTTTTTAAAAAATCATTATTTATAACCAACTTTATAATGACCAAACGCCTATTTTTTATTTATTTTCTCTTTTTACAAATCATTCATTATCAATCTTTTGCCGATGATTCTTTGGTCGTTCGTCAGATAAAAATAGTGGGTAATCTCCGCACAAAAAAAGAGATTATCCTTAGAGATATGGCTTTAAAGGTGGGAGATACACTTCAAAAAGCTAAATTAGTCGATGTTTTAGAAGCTGACCGTAAGAAAATTTTCAATATAAATCTTTTTGTTACGGTTAAACTTGCTTCAGAGTACGTTGATAATCAGCAAATTGATGTAATAGTTGAGGTAAAAGAACGGCTCTATTTGGTATTACTACCAGTATTTTATTTAGCCGACCGAAATTTCAACGAATGGTGGTATGAGCGAGGTCACGATTTAAAACGTACAATATATGGAATCTACGGAAGGCACTCTAATCTGACAGGAAATAATGACCAACTAAAAATTAGGGCGGAAGGCGGTTTTGTTCCTAATTTTGAAATTGCTTACAGTACGCCTTATCTTGATAAAACCCTCCAAACAACTTTTTCTGTTGGTGCATTATATGGCACAAACAAAACGATGGTTTATCGAACTTCGCAAGATAAATTTCAATTTTTTGAAAGTGAAAAACGCCAACGTGAACGACTTAATTTTTATGCAGTTCTGGCTCGCCGAACAGGTTTTTTTCAGAATCAATATCTACAAATTATTTATAATAAAACTCAAATTGCCGATACTATTGCTCGACTAAATCCCAATTATTTTCTGGATGGACGCACCCGACAGAAATATTTTTTAATTAGTTACTCTTACGTTTTTGACCGTAGAGATAATCGCCAATATGCTCTAAAAGGATTTCGACTAAGCCTTGATGCTACCAAATATGGACTTTCGGCACGTGAGGATATCAATCAATTTAGTTTAAGCGGAACAGTTAGCCAATATTTTCCTTTACGCCAAAATTTTTACGGTAATTATAGTCTAAGAGCTAAGGCATCTTTTCCAGAAAAACAACCGTTTTTACAAACCCAAGGCTTGGGCTACAGAAATGATTTGGTAAGGGGCTATGAACTTTATGTTATTGATGGCCAAAGTTATGGTCTTATAAAAACAAATCTAAAATATCGAATGTTTGATAAAATCTTCGATTTGAGTAATTATCTTAAGGTGAAACAGTTTAATGCCTTACCTGTAGCAGCCTACATAAATACTTTTTTTGATGTTGGATATGTAAAAAATAACTTTTCCGAATTAAATAACACTAAATTTGCAAATAAATGGTTAGTTGGTGGAGGGGTCGGACTTGACTTAGTGACTTGGTACAATATAGTCGGTCGATTAAATTATTCAATTAATGGAGTGGGTGAAAAAAGACTATTTTTTAACCTCTCCCGCGAATTCTAACACTATCCAATAAAAATTTGTGTTTTCACAATATACCTTCTTTTAAAAATATGAAAATTTACTTTTTAATTTTATCTTTGCTTATTGTTGAGTGTAGTAACCCCAAAAAAAATGAAATAGCGGAAGTTTTAAAGGCTCCCTCACCAAAGGATGCTACTACAAGTAATGTTCAGAAACTCAAAAATGCAATTATGGGCACGGGTGAAGGTCTCCTTCGAGGTATCCAATTTGGCGATGCTATAAACGACGTTAAAGTTAAAGAAAAAGCTGAGCTTTTTGAAGAAGAAGACTCGCATATTGGCTACTCTTTTGATACAGACAATCTTGAAACGGTTGATATTCTCTACGAAAAAGACAAACAAAACCGTGTTTCAGGTATAGAATTAGACATTTACATGAATTCAGATGCCACAAACGATAGCCTTAAAAACGAATTTACAAAACAATTTACTTCGCTCTACGGTCAACCACTTGCTAACGTGGAAATACCTACATGGGAAATAAAATCTAAGGGTAAGGTAAGTATAAAGGTTGTGAAGAATAAACTTGACAGAGGCTTAGAAGTTAAATTTACAAAAGATTTAAAGCCTATTTGATAAATTAATATTTATAAAGGAAAACTCTTTGCAAACTAATAATGCAATTCAAAAATTTTAGTTTTGAACATCTGATTATTAGGAATTTGCATTTTTTTTTAATTAATAAAAGCAGATACGAACAAAATTGGCATAAATCTTGACAATACTTATTTCAAAGGTTGCTATTTATAACCAAAACCAGCCTAACCCAAATCATGAAAATCAAGAAAAAAACAACCCTCAGCCTAATGCTTATGGGATATTTAGCATTGTGCAGTTGTGAAGGGCCAGAAGGCCCACAAGGTCTAAAAGGAGACCAAGGGCCTCAAGGAATACAAGGTCTTAAAGGTGAAACAGGTACAGTTGGAGCAACAGGACTAACTGGCCCTTCTGGTCCACAAGGACCAACAGGGACAACAGGTGCTACAGGAGCAACGGGGGTAGCAGGGGCAACCGGCCCTAAAGGAGATACTGGCGTTGGAGTAGCGGGGCCTCAAGGTCCAACAGGATCAGTTGGACCAGCCGGACCAGCGGGACCATCTGGAGCACAAGGTGTAACGGGACCAACGGGACCAGCCGGAGTTTCTGCAACTGGTCCATCAATTAATGTTATCTACTCTGATTGGTTTACTCCATTGATTGGAGATTGGCAGAAAATTAGTGAAAAAAGTTATTTATATAGAATTAATGAAGTAAAAATTACACAAGATATTATTGATAAAGGAGTTGTTTTGGCATACAGTCGCCAATTTTCAAATGGTCCGGCTTATCTATTACCAATGATGCTCGAAACAAGTACTGGCTTAACTAACTATAATATTTCGGTGATCTTAGGTAAGGTGAATTTTTTATTTTCTGAATTACTCGATACTCAAGGAAAACCAGCTACAGGCTTACAGTATCGTTATGTAATTATACCTGGAGGGGTAAAATCACGAGCTAATATTGATTATTCAAACTTTGATGAGGTGTCGAAAGCTTTTGGAATACCTAAATAGAAAATCAGGTTTCAAATTATACTTTTATTGGTTGTAAAAACTAATTTCAGAAAAGACGCAAAAAGGCGTCTTTTCTGTTAAGTTCACAATTTAAAGTACTTTGAAAATATTTATTAGTTATACCCAATCTATGTTCTTATTTAAAATACTCCTATAATTTTAATCTATTTTTAAAATTCTCTATAGCGAGCTTTTCACTGTCAAACAATCCCTTAAATTAAATCCAAAGTTTAATTAGTCCGCTAACTTCGAATGGTTTTGATATTCAAAAACCAATTTCTTATCATTATTTTTTCATCAATCAAAACGAACAATAACTAATTCAGTTAAAAGCCTTTTTACTAATACAAAATTGCAAGTATGAGTACTTCACAAAAAGCAGGCAATTATCCGCTTGAAATGCAAAAAATAGATATACAATTGCATAAATCATCCACCTAAAAAGGTATATATTTCGACGAATTGCAGATAGAAAATCATTCAGAGATATTTGATGGTTTTGAGATTTTTTAGTAACAAATAGCTGAATTAAGCGATATTTTTTGCCACCTGCATAAAAATAATGATAGAATAACTACTCGAATCTATTAAAAATTATCAAAACTGTATGATAAAAACGAAGATACTACTGCTTTTATGGTTTTTTCCGTCTTATTAAGCAAGGTTTGCTCTCGAACTAATTTTTTGTAAATGAAACAATTGCACAAACCTCACTTTGGTTACTCTCACGCATCCATACTTTTTTAAAAAACTTACTTAGGTTAAATCATCAATTTTTTGAAGCTAGTTTGAAGCGGGGAGGCATGTATTTTGATTCAAAAAGTTATCATAAAATCATGGATTCTTATCACCAAGCTGTTTAAAAATATCCTACAAGTATTACAGAGTTTTGTAGAAACGCCGAAAGTTACCTTAAAAATGGGCATTTTAACTATTGTATTGTATAAAACTCCATATAGGCTTTGTAAAATTCCAAAAACAAATATGCCAAGAATTTGATGGTCGTATTGAAGTAGCAAACTATTGGAGTAAATCTATCCCTTTTGGTCTTCTTTTTCGGCCTAAAGTCATCATTACTACACCAGCCAAGATAATTCCTGATGCCAAAATTGAGCGAGAAGTAAGACGCTCATCTAAGATAATCCAACCCAAGAAAATTGCAACCACTGGGTTTACATACGCATAAGTGGCCGTAAGCTGCGGTGGGGCATGATTTATCAGCCAAACGTAGGCCGTATATCCTACATAAGATCCAATGAGTACGAGATAAATCATCGCTAAATATGTTTCAGTAGTCATATTCTGAAAGGCTTGTAATTGGTTTTTCTCAAAAACAATGCTCATTAATAAAGAAAAACAACCACCTACTATCATCTGAATAGCCGTTGATTGCAGCGAATTAGGTAAAATTAAATAAGGTGATTTGAGTGAACCAAAAGCCCAAGCTATTGAGCCGAGAAAAACAATTAAGGCCGCCAAAATAGGAACTTCTTGCTGGCCTATTTGTTCAGAAGGATTGAGCAAAACCGCCATTCCGACTAAGCCTAAAACCAAACCGAAAATGCCAATAATTGAAGGTTTTTCATTGCTAAAAAACAAAAAATCAAGCAAAATCATCCATGCAGGCAAGGTGGCTACCAAAAGTGCCACCAAACCCGAAGGCATTTTCATAAGTGCAAAAGCTACGGCACAATTACCAACGCCACTAAGCAGCACGCCAATAAATGCTGCATTACGCGTTGCTTGTAGGGTAGGAATTTCTTGCCCTTTGAGTAAAGTAAATACAAATAAAAGCGAACCACCAATCAAAAATCGCGTACATGAAATAAGCATTGGAGGCAAAGTATGTAGAGCGATTTTGACACCTAAGTAAGTAGAACCCCAAACGATATAAACGATTCCCAGAGCGATAAATATTTTTGTTTTTTCTGACATTAAGGAGTTTTAAAAAATCAAGATTGGGTAAATACTAATTATTGTTCAAAGATAGTTATTAACAAAATAACTTATAAACCTTAGGAAGAAGTGGTTGTTAGAAATATAGCAAATGTACAATTTTGTTAGCAATAAACGACTGGCTTAATCGGATATCATTGATAGATTGGTTCAGATTTGTAAATAGATTAATTCTATGCATTTCTGAATAGTATTAAATTTCTCTAAAGCTTTGAATTAGCTAAATCAAAGTAGCCTTGCTGGAATTGTATACTGACCTCTGATCCCAGTTTCGTTGTAAGTAAAACCTTGAACAGATGAGGCGGCAGAATTTGACCGCATAAAATAGAGCATTGCCCACAGTCTATTATTAAAACGCCACCCTGCTTTTATATCAAAACGATAAATTTTCTGAAACTTTTCGTTGCTGATTTTTTGAACTCCGCCTGCAACCGAAATATGATAGAGTTTTTTCACTTTGGGTTCATTAATATTTTCGGATACAGCAAATAGTTCGTATCCTTTAAAAATATCAGGACTAAAATAAACTTCAGGTACTAATTTTTTGAAACTAAAAACGCTTAAATTAATTCCTGCTTTGAATACGGGAGATTGTAATAAATCATAATAAATAGATGCAAATAATAAATTTCTTTGATTACCATCAGATATACGAGTATTTATCAATTGAGAGTAAAGCCCGACTCTAAATGGCAAACTTAGATTATAATTTGCCTGAATATTATCCATTCTTATATTTCTATCAATTAGGCTTGCAGAAAAAGATTGTAGTTCGTTATAATACTTTAATTCTAAAACCTGGTACTTTCCAATATTTAGTTCAGTGCCTGCCTCACCAAGGATGCGATTATATTTGAGTGCTGAAACCAATGTGGCCTCTGCAAAGAATTTAATTGCACCAGAAACTCGATAGCTCGCACCTGTGCTCATTTGTCTAATACCAGATAAGGTACTATTAGTTTCTAATAAGTTTTGAGCCGAACGCTGGTAGTAAGCGGACCATACCCTAAGGAGAGCGTGAGGGTCAAAGCTAATTTTTGTACGATAATTTTGAGATACATTTCCACCATTATCTTTGCTAAAAAAAACATGAGTATAAATTGTAGGGTCGTGAGCTATGTGTAGTTTTTCTAAAAACTGGAGAGCATCTCTCTGATTAGGAAAGTATTCCAAAGTTTTTCTCACATATTTAAAAGACTCATTATCAAGTCCTTGTGCATGATTAGCATCTGCATATCCTAAATTTCCATCAAACGAAGATGGAACTGAGGCAAGTAAGTTTTGATAGTATTTTGATGCTTTCGTAAATCCTTTGCTCCATATATTAATTCTTCCGTATCCCGAAATCACATCAAAATTATTCGGATAAGCTGTTCGGAGTTTATCAAGCTGCAAAAATGCAGATTTAAAGTCTTTTTTCCATGCAAAAGCATTGACTAAACCCAAATATGCTTTTAAACTATTGGAAGAATCGGCCGTTTCTACTGCTTTTTTCGCCCAAAAAAACGCACTTTCATTGCTTTTTAATTTATTTGCAACCATTGATAAGCCTAAATAGCCATCGGTTTTTTTGGATGGTAAACCCACCAAATTCTCATGTATATTTTTTGCCTCAATATACCGTTCGGCAGTCATTAAAACCTGTGCTTTATTGACCAATGCATTAATATCTTTGCTATTTTCTGCCAATATTAGATTGTAAAGAGCAATGGCTTCATCAAATTTACCATCGTTTGCCAAAACTCCACCTCTACCTAGCCTCATGAATTTTCGACTCACTATCGCGTTGGCGTTATTTGGGCTTATTTTCAGTGCTTTTTCTACATAAAATAATGCTTCATCGTATTTTTTAGATTCTGAAAAAGCATTTGCATAACCCAAAAGTGCAGCAAAACTTGTAGAATCACGCTTTACCAAAATATCATACAAAACGAGAGCGTTCACATAATCTTTACTCCACATGTGTACTTCTGCCATATTTAAGTCGATTTCGAAATTATTCGGTAGACGTGCCTGAAGCTTTTTAAGAACGCCTTTAGCTTCGTCAGTTTTACCTGAAAGGCCAATGCCACGGGCATAGCAGATAAGAGCGGTTTGGTTGAGAGAGTCTTTTTTTAGATAATCATTAAAAAAGACTGCTGCGTCGGCAAACTGTCCAGTTTCGAGCATTCGAAAGCCCCTTTCCATTGGAGATTGCGAATACACCATCATTGGCAAAATAAGTAGAGCCAACAATAAATTAGGAAGTTTCATCTGATACTTAGTTATGACTGTTTTTGTAAACCCAAGAAACAATAATTATACTAATGAGAAATGAACTAATTGATATGACAATAATCTGTCCGAAAGGTTTTTCGCTTGGCACTCCGATTATATATCGAACAATAATTATTACAAGAGAATTGCCTATAATTTTAAGCCAGTATCCTATTTTAGCCTTTTTGGGAATAATGTCTTTCTCATTTTTTGGTGGAGTTAAATAAATAGCTAGCAAAAATCCTGCCATTCCAATGATTGAGCTTAGGCCTTGCAAAAACTGATACAACTTAATATTTAATGAAAAAATATTTAATTCCGAATCAAGAACATTAAAATATATAGGAGAAATATAATTTGGTTCATGCGTAAAATTATCCCAAGCAAAATGCGTAAAAATGCCAATAAGTATAGAAATAATGACTTTTAACGGGAATTTTTTGAAAAATAGCCACCAATTTTCGTCAACACGATTTAAAAAACGTTGAAATAGAAAGGTGGGAAGATGTAAAATTAAAGCCTTTTTTATAAACTGATGAAAAATTATTATCAATAAAAGAGCAAGGGGTAAATCAAATAATAATATTCCCCAAAAAGTATGACTCCAAACAGCATAGAGGGTAATTCTGATGAAAAACTCAAAATCGGGCACCATACTACCCATAAATAAGCCTGAAAAAGACAGATACTTACCACAGAATCTTCTGAACGGATATATAGCAAGTGTATGAGAAAGTGTAAATGGCATTATTTTTTTTATTTCGAATTGATATTCTTAAATTAATAAATTTGGCTCTAATAGACTTTTAAATTAGGTGTTCAATCCACAGTTTTAGCAACTATAATATTATCTACAAATATCTTAAAGTTTTTGAAATAAGAAATAAAATGATTTTAATAGTTAAACTTAAGAACGGTTAAATGACTGTTTATAAGACTATTACCTTACAAGTAACGTGTCACCTATTGATCATAGACTACTGTTTACTGAGGGCATTCTGAACTATTGGTTCATCTTCGAATTTCTAAAAAGTTTAATGGAAATAAAATACAGTAAGTAAATATGCTGAAAATGATAAATGAAAAGTTTTTTAGTTTATTAAATTGGTAATGTTATTGATCAGTCTATGCCAAAAACATAAAAAAGGCAATTTTTTTTTCTTAAATTTTTAAACACAACACAGGGATTGTGGAAACTAAATTTTAGACTGAATAATTATTAATAGTTATTAAAAATGCTCATTTTGGTAAGGAAAAGCCCTTTTTTTATGCCTTTTAGGACTGAAGATTGCTTGTGATATGACTAATGATTATTTACTTTTTAAGTAATGAGACACATTAAAAGAGATACGAGATAAGGAAGTTTGATAATAAACAAATTTAAAAAAACTGTCATCGCTTATTTTCGTCTTAGAACTTTAATTATTTATAAGTGATAAGTAAAAAAATAAAAATCAAAAGAAATGCTGATACTTGCCGCCGATGACCAGCCAATGATTTTGAAATCAATAGAAAACAAGCTCCTTGAGGATGGTTTTGAGGTACTAAGTGCCAACAATGGCCAAGAGGCAATTGATTTCTTTGATTCATACCAACCCGATTTGGCTATCATTGACCTCAATATGCCCATCAAGTCCGGTTACGAAGTAATTGACCATATCCGCACGGTACGCTCTTCAAATATTCCAATTATAATCATGTCGGGCGAAAATGAAGAGAAAACCATTATTGAAGTTTTTAATATGGGTGTCAATGATTACGTCGAAAAACCTGTAAGAGTCAATAAGGTATTAGTAAGAGTAAAACGTTTGCTAAATTTAAAAATAAATGTTGACGAATTACAACAAAAAGGGGTGTTAAAGTCTGGATTATTGATTAAAAATGGCATTGGTGTTGTTATTCCATGTTATAACGAGGAGAAAAGGCTCAAAACAAAAGAATTTGCAAATTTTGTACATAATAATCATGGGTATCATATTTGCTTTGTAAATGATGGAAGCAAAGATAAAACTCTTGATGTCTTAAAAGAATTTCAACAAGGCAAAGAAGGATATATTTCTATCTACGATTGCGAAAAGAACAGTGGAAAGGCTGAAGCAGTTCGTCAGGGAATTTTGTATTTAGTAAAGGATAAATCACTTGATTATATAGGTTTCTTGGATGCTGACCTTTCGACTGATTTTATAGATTTTGATGATTTGGCAAAAACATTATCGGTTTCTGATTATAAGCTTGTGATTGGTTCGAGAATTACTAGAATGGGTGCAAATATCATCAAGCAATCTTCTAGAGGAATAATTAGTAAGATTATTAATATTATAATTCGAACTATTTTGGGAATGGAAATACAGGATACTCAATGCGGAGCAAAAATTATGAATCGTGAAGTAGCCGAAAATCTGTTTAATACGCCATTTCTTACAAGCTGGTTGTTTGATGTTGAGATATTTTTGAGAATGAAAAAGTATTACGGTGCCGAAACTGTTGAGAAACTTATTTGTGAGCAACCTCTCCGAAGATGGGTACACGAAGATGGATCAAAGTTTTCATTTAAAGATTCTGTAAAAATATTAGGACAACTATCAGAAATTGCAAGAAAATATTAAAACTTCGTAACAAATGGAAGTTATTGAACTTAAAGGAGATTTTAAGACGGAACATGCATTGGTCTGCAAAGAAAAATTGAATGACTTGGCAAGAAAATACTCAAATTTAACGATTGACGCCAGAAAAGTAAGTGCTACAGATATTGTAGCTATGAATGCATTGGCGACTACTCAAAAAATAATAAGCGATAAGGGAGGCTCAATGATTTTACTGCTAAATAAAGATAGTGAATTGCACAGATTATTGCACCTAGCTAAATTTACTACTGTCATTCGACTACAATTTTGATGAAATACGAAAAGAAACTTGTAACAATCGGAAGTTTTTTATTCATAAGCACGCTTGTTGTAAGTGCGGGAAATTACACCACAAACCTATTGCTTGGAAGGTGGTTGGGCCCAAGCGATTTTTCGGAAGTTAGCTTGCTTGTAACGTTTATGTTGATGGTTTCTTTCTTTGCATTGGCTTTTCAGCTAACAGCGGCAAAGTTTATGGCTACATTTGAAGGCGATACAAATCAAAAATTACAAGGAGATTTTGTTGCTTGGCTTCATCGTAAAGCTCTTATTGTTGGCAGTATATTGATGGTTCTTGTTTTGCTTTTATCTGTTTTTTGGCAAGATTTCTTTCAAACTAGATCCTATCTACCATTTATTATCTTTGGACTAGGGCTTCCAGTGTATTTATTGATGAGTGTAAACCGTGGTGTTTTGCAAGGTTTACTCAACTACAAAAAATTAGCATTTAGTTATCAGTATGAAATGTGGGTAAGGCTTTTTGTAAGCATTTCCTTAGTTTATGCAGGTTGCCGTGTTAATGGAGTGGCGATTGGCTTAACAATGTCTTTGGTCATCACATGGTGGTTTTCAAGGGTGTCTTTTCAAAAACCTAAGCAGGCGAATAATATTAACAATAAAGATATTAACAAATTTCTATTTACAATACTGTCTTATGAATGCAGTCAGATTTTAATCAACAACAGCGATTTAATCTTAGTCAAACACTTTTATCCACCATTTGAAGCGGGACTTTATGCTGCATTAGCTCTTGTAGGAAGGATAGTATATTTTGGTACTTGGACAGTCGTTACAATGCTTTTTCCGATAGTAATAAAACTTGAAAAAGAAGGGAAGAGCCACAAAAAGTATTTTTTTGGTGGTCTTGGATTGGTTACTACTATGGCAGCATCAATCGTGGGGTTTTGTTATTTTTACCCAGAATTTTTAGTTTCTATTCTATTTGGAAAAGAATACATAAGTATTTCTCCATTACTTTGGCAATATGCATTTGCAACAGCACTATTTGCTTGCTCAAATGTTTTTGTTTATTATCACCTAAGTCTTGATCAACACCAGCCTGTCTGGATTACCATCATTGCCGGAATCGCACAAATTTTCCTTATTTCAAACTTTCATCAAAGTTTTGAACAAGTGATTTATGTACAAATATTATTGATGTCATTTTTGTTTGTTACTTTGGTATGCTTTCATTTTTTCAAGAAGCGTTGAAAGTGTAAATAATACCAATCAATGAGGTCTGCCATTGGCAAAGATGCGGCAGCGAAATAGTTTTGGCGTCCAAGACGTATGCGGTATTCATCATCTTCCAAAACTTTTTGAATGGCGTTAGCTAGACTTTCGACATCATTTGGCTCGAAAAACTCTCCGACATATCCTTCTTCTTTAACCAACATTGCCAAATCTCCGAGATTTGGCATAATGGCCGGTTTTCCATAACTACCAGCTTGGTGCAGTACACCCGAGCTACCTGTTGTAGATGTATACGGAAAAACAACTAATGTACTTTCATTAAAAATTCGAGGCACCTCTTCTTCAGTAACGTATCCAGTAAATCTGATGTTTTTTACATGTTTATAAAGTTCCTCAATACCCTTTAAATATCCAGGAGTATTGGGGCTGTCGGTTCCTGCAACTACAATTTCGATTGAAAGGTCAGAACGTTTTCTTATTAGCTCTACAGCATCAATCATTGTCTCTATTTTTTTGTATGTACCAAACTTTCCGAAAGTCATTACTTGAAGAGGTTTAGAAACGTGACTAAATTCTGGCATTGGCGGCAATTCAAAATTCCCATGAGGGATCAAAGCTACATTTTTAGCTTTGTATTTTTCTTCCAAAATCTCTACATACTTTGGGATTGTTACCGCCAATAAATCAGCTGATAAAATAAAACGTGTTAGTATTGAACCAATAATATTGTAGATCCTAGCTAAAATTTTGTTTTGAGTAATACCTGCAGCATTCAAATCTACTTGTTCTAAGATATTGTGCAATAGAACAATCGATGGATAACCCGAAAGCTTGGTTAGAAGTGGTGTAAGCAAGCCCAAGGCGGCAGCTATTTTTTTGTCGCCAAATGAAAGAAACTGAATGTTATATAAAACTATATCGGGCTTCGCTCTACGAACAGACCCTAAAATTTTAAGCGGGTTTGTCCAAAGGTTAAAGTCCCAAACCTGCTCTTCAATTATAGGTACCGGGGCATTTGGGAAATTGAATTTTTGGCCAACGGGTAATTTATCAGAAATAAGTATTACTTTTTCGTAGTCATCGGACTTAGCTCTAAAATGGCTTACCATATAATAGCCATACTCATTTAGTGTACGTTTACTTGGCGGGTAGCTTGAAATTATAGCTAATTTAAGTCGTTTATGTGTCATTTCAATATTTTGTTAAATAAACAAAAAATATAATTTCGCTTTCTAAAAGTAGCTATCAGCAATAAAAAGATAATTATATAAAGGAATGAGTACTGTGGAAATGATTCAAAGAATGTTTTTTTTATTTTTTCTTCGGGGTGAATAATAAAATTACCTATCTTTTTCAATGACCCATCGGTACTGACGATACCAAAATATTTTTGATTGTTGCGTTGCCAAGGTCTCCAACCAGCAATATCAGAAGAAACGAATGTAAAATCATATAATGTCCAATAGACTGATGGGATATTTCCTTTTTGTTTCAAAACCTCCTTAATATCTCTAAAATATTCTGCCTGTTGTGTTTCGGTCTTATTATATGGAAACACTTTGCTTTGGTAAGACGATAAGCCAAATTCACTTAAAACAATAGGTTTATTGCTTATTTTCTTTCTCAAACTATCAATTGTTTCTCCAAGTTTTGTTGCTTCTTTGTAATAATGAAATGACACAAAGTCAAGTTCCTCGGCTAAATAGTCGGCATTTTCTGGATATGCCCACCCAACAGTTATTGGGTGTATTGAATCATATTTTTTTGCTTTTTTTGTAATAAATTTTAACCACTCTTTTACTTCTTCTCGATTTTGGTAGAAAAAATCAAGATCTGCTTCATTTTTCAAATCCCATGCCAATAGGGCAGAATGGTTTTTGAAAGTAGTGAGCAATGTTTCGAGTTGACGGTCGGTGGCAGGGAAATTGAGCAATGAGTAATTTGAATTGAAATCAAATAATGTAACAATTACAGAAAGCTTATTTGCCTTCGCTGTGTTTAATACATTCTCAAGCCTTTGAATCATTTCAGGCACGACGTTGCCTTTTCCAAATTGTTCAAAATTTACAAAAATTCTGATAGAATTAAACCCTAATTGCTTGATTAGTTTAAAATCTTTTTGAGTAGTAAAAGAATTATAGGTAATCCAAAAGTCTTTCCAAGGAGTATCTCGGGGATAATAATTAATGCCTTTTATACTTTTGAGTTTTTCCAAAAAAAAAGCTTTTTGATTAGTACTATCAGCTATGAGGGTATCAAGAATCGCGTTGGGTGGCATTCGCACCAAATGTTTGATTCGCCAATGACCATCTTCTAGCTGCATGACTGTTTTAAAGTCAGCATATTCTACTTTCGAGGCCAATAATCGGCCTTCTTTATTTTTTACCCGCTCTCGGCTCTCAACAAAACGGTCGGTAAAAGATACCAACTCGCCATCGGCTGAATAAAAGTGAAGTTTTAGATGATGATTAATTTCTGCCCTTTCAATGTTCGCTTCCGTATTGGCAACATGATTAATTTGAGCAAATATTTTCGGACGAGCATCAAGGGTATAATATTCTTTGATGCCATCTTCTTTGGTAGTATATAAGCTTAAATTTCGTTGATATAATGCCCTAACATAGTCTTTGGCAATTATATTTCTATTAAAATTTTCCATCGGGCGACCGGTATCGGGGTCATCCTCCAACCAAATAATCTTTGGTGTATATTCTGACGGTAATTCTAGTGGAATATTTAGTAATTCTGCTCGATTGCCACCCTGACTCAGGAAAACCAATACTTTTCCTATGCCTCCTATAACAATGGCTAATAAGAGGATTATCCCTAAGAAAAAAATCACCTTAAAAAATTTATGGTCTTTTATCATTTTTATTTAAGTAATTAGGTTCTTACTGAATATTTACATTTTTTTCAATGCCCGAAAACCTGATTTTTATTTCGCCAATGGGATGTTGTTCTTGTTGGAGATTTAATTTTGCATACCCAGCATTTGCTAAAACTGTAATGTGTTCCTGCCGTGGATTAAGTATAACTTCTACTTTTGCACCATCGGCTATGTATTGGCCCATTGAGCCAATCAACGGACCAATTTTTAATTCTTCGGTCTTCTTATTATAACTGACCTTAAAATCTTTTGCAGCTTCTTGAAAT
Organism: uncultured Emticicia sp.; assembly: GCF_937903345.1. GTDB lineage: Bacteria > Bacteroidota > Bacteroidia > Cytophagales > Spirosomataceae > Emticicia. The sequence continues at coordinate 172,764 of NZ_CALCZQ010000052.1, forward strand.
TGAATCTTTAATTGATTACTTTCAACATCGCCGTATATATTTGCAGAAATCTTCATCGTACCTGCTTTAATAGGGTTTTGAATCATCAATCTTGCAATGCCTCCAATAGTATATGAATTAAGGTGGCGATTTGATCCGTCAGTGTCTTTAATGTTTAAAGATACCAATGTGCCATCGCTCACGATATTCCCAAACTTGTCTTTTATAATATCAGTTTTTAGTTTAAAATATTGACGAGCATCGGCATATAGATATAATTCGTCGTTTTCAATATTAAAGGATGTTGGGTAGCCTGAGATTTCAAGCAACTCTTTTTCTTTTCCAGCGGCATTGGCTGCCTTTATGCTTACAATTGTTTTACCTATTTTTTGTTGACTATATATTTTTTTGTAAGAAACTAAGTCCTTTGTTGGAATATCATAGGCTTCATTAGTTCCATTAGGGCGTATAAAACCAAAATGTACTGGTGTGTTTTCATTAACTGGATTAAAAAATTTATCCGTAGGAATAGCCGTAATCAGAGCCCAATGTTCACCACCGTCGGCAGTGATTGATTTAGAACCCATAAATGTTTCCAATGGCTCGTATGCTTGAAGCGGTTTTATGAAAATTTGTGTTTCGGTGATTAAATTTTTGTTACAAAATAAACTTAAATCAAGTAATCCAGATTGCATCATTACAGAATCTGGAATATTGAACTCATTTTTGGTAATGTTTAACCACCAAGTCCCCCACGATGAGTTTAATAATAGTTGGCATTCTGGAGTATTTTCGGGTAATTTTATGGAAAGTTTAGTACCCGCAAATAAAGAATCAGGTAAGTTAAACTGATAAAAGAATTGACTAGTTGATGAAGTTGAAATAATGGCTTTTCTTTGAAAAAACAAAAAGTAAACAATCATAATTCCAAGCAAAATGAGTGGAAATAAGCCCCAGAGATATTTTTTATTTTTAAGATACATCAATATATAGTTGGGTTGTCAATGAAAGCATCTACCCGAATACTTATTCTTTCAGAATTTTTAAGTTTAATTTGATTTTCGAGTAACTTCGTTTGGGCTGGGGCTTGATAAATGCTATTTGGCATTCCATTAACATAAAAATCAGCATCTGTACCAATATATACCTCTTTGTATTTTTTGGGAATATTTCTCTCAATAACAAATTCTCTGCGGCGTTGCTGTCTAATTCCATCTCTTAGAAAATGTGTATCTACCCATTTTACTTTATCCTCATTATCATAAAATGCTATTAAAAGTTTAGGAATGCTCACATCCTCAGTTCCATAATTTATAACATCTCCCACTAATTTGGTGCCTTCTTCTTTTACACCTTGCACTCCAACCGAACGATAAATGTCATTTTTATCGACCACTGCTTTTACCATTAATTTGAATATTTTAGGATGAATCTTAAAATCAAAATTTGTAAATTCTTTAGGGTTAAATTTGGCTGGGTCTAAATCATCTTTTTTTACCCAAGCAGTTTCTTCAAATTCAACTCTGAATGGTATTGTTTCTTTTGGCAAGATTCGATGAATTGTTACATATTTAGCATTATAGCTGACCAAACGGCGGTTATACTTGTCAAACAAATTGGCTTGGATGGTTACATGAGCGGGCTGATTATCGATATTTTGTAGCTCTCCAACCACAGCATAGGTTGTGTCTAGTTGTATCATTCGGGCATTCAATATTTTTAATTCAGGGCGGTCGATAACATCTTCGTGGGCAGTTGGTTCTAACCCAACTTTTCTTTTTCCATGACCGTGCATACTCAGAAATGCCTCTTCAATAAATGTATCTGCTGGTGTTGTTGGGTCAAACTTAGGTTGTTCAATATACCATTTTCCATTATATCGTACTGCTTTGTGGATATTTTCAGTGTAAAATTTTTCAACTGGCGTAATCCATTCGGCAATTGCCTTTAATTTATACGTATTATCATTTATCTTATTCTCTACTATCTTTAGATTGTCTAATTTTGCATAAGAAGCTAAAATCCCATCTTCAACCGAAAGTTTGACAAAATAATCATCAAATGAAGTTCGAGTTGTTGGATTAAAATATTCGTAGGCAATCTTAAAATGCTTATTATCAACCGCATCGTAGTAGGCTGTTATAATTTTTGATGGAGAATCATTGGGTGAACTCATTACCAATCTCACAACAATAGTAATAAAGATTGTTGAAAGTGTAAAAATCCATATTCCCATAAAAATAAATAAACGATTTTTGAAAATAGGAAGTGATAAAAAAGCTCTTTCATAACCATCTTCGTATCCATTTCTTCTCTGAAAACGAGCATACCAAACAAAAAGAAAGTTAATGCTGAAGGCTAGTAATAAGGCTAATATTGGCATTATCCCCCAGTAAATTTTAAGAAATTTAGGTAGTTTTTTTTCAGGTAATACTGAAGGTAAAGGGGATATGTCTTGTTTTTGCCAAACCATTATACCATTTTCGAGTCTTTGCACACGTTCCCATCCTGAAAAATACAAAATTGGGTCATAGAATTTATCGTTTGAAAAAACGAATTTTAAATGATATTTTTCTGGAACTGTTAGAAATTGTTGCAGTGAGCCTAGGCCTTGAATTCCCTTGAATTTGGAGTTTTCGAGGCGTTCGAGTGGACGAGTAGTCAATTCTGGTAGCCTTCTTGCAGAATGGTAGTTGCCGTCAACAGATTGTGCAACTGTCTGAGCTGAGAGCCATGCCATTTGGTCGCCAAAACCTAAAGTCATAAATCTCCATTTATCATGTTGGTCTCTTTCTAAAAACTCAATAATAGGTTTTGTATCAATTGTAGCGGGCTGTAAAGGTCTAAACGTGCCTAAATTAATAATAAATATTACTAATGTAATGCAGCATAAAGTTAAAAAGCCCCAAATTAAACGATAAGGCCAGATGCCAATTTTCAAACGCAAAAAGTCCCTAAAATCTCCTTCTAGTAGGCGATAAAAAAACTCGCCAATAAATGGAATTGCAATTATTGTAGCCCAAAATGTAAACCTATCAAACGTAAGAATATTAAAGGCATTCGCACCAAGTATTAATTTTGGAATAGGTGTGGTTCCGCCTGTTCCAAATATAAGTAGGAATGTAAAAGATAAACCAATAAAAATATTCCGTTTTGTCCATACTCTCAAAAATATGTAAGGAAGCACGAGTAGGTCTATTCCAAGAGGAAGAAGGAAAAACATTAGCCCTGATGATGGAACTTCGATAAATGAGTCACGTGATCCATGTGGAATTGATACCTGGGTGATTGGGTCGGTTTTTGACCAATAAAAATAAGGAAACACAAACATTAACACGATGGGTATTGTCAAACCGAACAGGATAATTTGCTTACGTTTTAGCCAGGTTTCTTTTAGAAAATCTAAAATTGTGATTTTAAATGGCAAAATTCCATTTTTCAAAACTTCTGGCATTGAAAGACTTAGCCCCCAATTTTTTTGACTTTTAATCTTATTTTGTTCGATTCGGCTGTCGAGTATGGCTAAACCGATAACAGGAGCCACAAAAAAGACCATTCCAAAAATAGTTGTAACATGATGAGATGTGACGCCTACAGCCATAATAGACAAGGAGCTTGCCAAACGATAATACTTACCGTAGCGAATCCATCTATATAAATCGGGAAGGGCAATTAAAAGACATGAAATACCTATCAATGTTGGTACTTGTCCAAACAAATGTAAGGCCTCAATAATAGATGATGCAAAACAGGTAAAAATTGCAGCATATCCAGCCGCTCTTGGGGTTGTCCAAAGTTTAGAGAAGCGATAGGCTCCAATGATTAGCAATTGCATAGCACAAATTGCCAATATTATAAAACCCTTCTTTAAACCAAATATAAAAGATAATAAAGCCGTGAGCTGATGAACTAAAGGAGGGTAGCTTGTTACATTAAAACCTGTGTACCAACGATTGTCCCAAGGTTCAAACCATGAGCGGGCATAATGGTCGGCAAAAAATATATGTACAAAAGCATCGTAAGTTTCATCGAATGTAAAAAAAAAGATAGTGCCATGGAAAACTAATCCCACAAATAGAGCAATTAATAAAAGTTTATCTGATTTTTGAAGCATTTGAATTCAATCAATAATATTAATATCATACCCATAATATTATCACATAGGTTTGATAAAATTCCATCAAATCTGATTCTTGACAACAAAAAAAGACAATTATTATGCCTAAATCATTACCATAAAAGACAAACTTTTATAATTATAAATAAAGATAAAAAATGAATAATTTGAAATCTAATTCGATTCCTTGTGTAGAAGTTAAGTATTTTACACTATTACGATTCACTAAACGCAAGTAGGGCAAGTTCCCTGTATTAACATATTTACTTCGGTACGTTTATAACCTTCTGGCAAGTTAATGGAAGGAATGTGCAAACTTTCGATGCAAGTAGTATTATTACACACCAAGCATTTGAAATGTACGTGGTCATGATGATGGTTTTCGTGGCTACATTCCGACACCTTACACATGGCGTATTTTGTACCCCCCTCGTCATCTAAAACTTTATGTACAATACCTTTTTCGACAAAAGTTTTGAGCGTACGATAGATTGTAACACGATCGAAGCGTTGCCCAAATAGTGCTTCCAAATCTCCATGCGAAAGTGCGTGGTTATTATTTTGGAAAGATTGCAAAATATCTGCCCGACAGCCAGTATGGCGAAGGTCATATTCTTTAAGTGTATCTTTAAAAGGATTCATATCTCTGTCAATGTTTATTCGACCAATAAATTTACGTTATCAAACTGTAATTTCACCAAGTTTGCATAAATTCCTCCTTCGGGGCTGTTTTCTGCTTTCAAAATCAACTCGTCGTGACTTCCCGATTCTGCGATTTCACCATCTTTTAAAACATAAATCGTATCAACATTTCTTATCGTAGCCAATCTATGAGCAATGATGACTGTCGTTCGGTTTTTCATCAATTCGTCTAGGGCGTCTTGCACTAATTTTTCTGATTCAGAATCTAAAGCACTTGTGGCTTCGTCAAGAATCAAAATCGAAGGGTCTTTCAAAATCGCTCGAGCAATTGCTACACGCTGGCGTTGTCCACCCGATAGTTTCACGCCACGTTCACCAACTACTGTCTCAAATTTATCTGGGAAAGATTCTATAAATTCATAAGCATTTGCTTTTCGAGCAGCATCCAACACTTCTTGGCGAGTGGCGTTTGGTTTTCCATAGGCAATGTTTTCATAGATAGTTCCGCCAAAAAGCATTACTTCTTGTGGCACAATCGCAATATTACTGCGAAGCTCGGTTACATCTTGCGTAGCAATGTCTTGCCCATCAATGGTTATTTTGCCTTTTTTAAGAGGGTAAAGTTTCATTAATAGCTGTACAATTGTTGATTTTCCTGCACCACTATGACCAACTATAGCTATTTTTTCACCAGATTTGATTGAAAGCGATAATTCTTTCAAAACTGTTACATCTGGACGAGAAGGATATGCAAAACCTACTTTATCGAATACAATATTTCCATCTGATTTCTTGAAAACTGGATTTTTACTTACATCAACCTCCGATTCTTCGTCCAAAATCTCCAAAATTCTTTCTGAAGCTCCAACTGTTCGTTGAATCTGAGCATACATATCGCCCAAGCCACCAACCGAACCACCAATAAAACCAGTATAAAGAATGAATGTAAATAAATCTTGAAAGGCAAGTTCACCTGTCAATACTAAATTTCCACCATACCATACAACACCCACCACACCACCGAACAAAACCGAAATGATAAACGAAATAAAACCACCTCTGAATGTTGCTGCTTTTAGGGCATACTCAACTACTCTTTGGATAGATGTATCATAGCGATTTACTTCCAAACGTTCATTTGTAAATGCTTTCACAACATTGACAGATTGAAGTGTTTCTTCTACGATGATATTTGTTTGAGCCAATTCGTCTTGTACTTTTTTAGCATTTTTTCTAATAAATTTGCCAAAAACGATGGCCGCTACTACCAAAAAGGGAAAGGTTGAAAGCATAAAAAGCGTGAGTTTTCCCGAAAGCATCGAAATCAGAACTACTCCACCAACAAGCGTAAAAACTTGGCGGAATAATTCGGCGAGCGTAATAGAAAGCACATCTTGAAGCTGAGTAACGTCTGATGTAATACGACTCATGAGTTCGCCAACTCGGCTTTTTTCAAAAAACGAAATCGGCAAAGTGATAATTTTCGTATACAGTGCTTTACGTAAATCTCGCATCGAACGCTCCGAAACTCTTGAAAAAGTATAAACTCGTAGAAATGAAAATGCCGCTTGCATGATTAGCAAGGCTATAAAAAGAAATGTTACTTCGTTGAGGGTGAGGTTATTAGAAGAACTAAAAATATTCTGAAACTTCTGAATGCCTATGCTTCCGCCCATCATGTTTGGCGTTTGAACAGCGGACGATGGGTTTTTAGGCGAAACAATTGCTCCAACCATTTGGCCCATCAACAAAGGCACACTCATGGAGGTGATTTGCGACAAAACCAAGAATATAAAACCGATAGCAAATGTACCTTTGTAGGGTAATGTAAATCTAAAAATCTTTAATGCTTTCTTGAAACCTTCTTTTGTTACTTTTTTTTTATCTGCCTCCGAAACCCCCGCCCCAAAACTACTACTTCTTTTTGCCATGATTATTTACCTTACAACGGTCGTTTAAATTTACTCATCAATCCCTAATAATTATACAAACCTGTTGAATCAATCTTCTAATTGCCCTTTGTATTTCGATTTCACGAAAATGTCTTGAGCATTTGAGTTTTTCATCAAATCAATTAACGAAATTGAAGGGTTTTCAGTTCGGTAACGGCTCACAATTCGCCAGCCGAGCCACTGTCCGATGCGGCCAGGACAGTCGTTTCCAATTTCAAAAACCTTTGGGCGGTCGCCGAGGTATTTCTCTTTGGTGCGGTCATTGGTTTCGTAGAGTAATTTATGATCAATAAAATGTCCCCAAACCAGATCTTGTGAATGCCAAGTTTTAGTCATATTTGAGTCAGCATACGCAATCACGAGCGAGTCTGCCACATCTGGCAACATTGCACGAGTAAACTCATAGCTTTTTCCGTAATAAACCATATCACTCAAAAGCGTATGGTCATTAGGGTCGATTGAATTGTATTTTTTTGATAAAATTGTTAGAATTGACGGAACGATATAGGGCTTATCAAACCTCTGTAGTAGATATTGAGGATATTGCGGACGGTATTTTGCTTTCGGTCCAAGAAAAGTTTCAAGAGGTATCACAATCATATCTTTAGATACCATTAGCTCCAAATCAAGTGCCATAAAAGTAGTAATGATTTGTGGCTCTTTAAAGTCGGGATAATAGTATTTGATATGCTTGAAAGCCGTTTCTAATTCATTTTTTAAATCGCTAAGGTTGCCAAATGATTTCTTCGTGTCTTCGTAAAATGCTTGAGTATCTGCGTTATTATGAATCAAATACAACCTATTAATGAGTGCAGTATCTTCGAGAGAAGTCTGATAAAACTGATTAACAAACTTAATGTTTTTCGATAAAAACTCTTTAATCTGTTCTTTAGTTTTTAATCGCATCATTGATTCGTCAAATCTCAGAATATCAACTTTTACTGAGATATTTGATGTATCAATGGTTTCAGAGTTTTGACATGATACCAAGAAAAAACAGATGATTATTAAGCCAAAAGCAGTAGGGCCTACGAAACGTAATTTCATAAATAGTTAAATATTTTTTATAAAAACGCACAAAAATAGGCAAATATTTGCCTCGAATCATCTAATTTTGAAAGATTGTAATTTTAAAACAAATTTATAAGAGGCTTGATTGTAAAAATTAGAAAATTTATGAAACCTTTTATAAATGTGGTTTTTTTTGCCCATATTTAAACACAAAATGAAGTTTCAGAAGCAAAAAGTCTTACTTGGCACAAAACTTGTTAAAATAAGCTAATATATCAATTGGATTTCCTTGATAATCTATATGAATCTGCTTATTTTTGCACCTCAATTTTTTTGAAAAAATAAAGAAACAATTATCAGGCATTTAAAAAATCCTAAAAGTCCAGTAATTAATTAAAAAAAACAAATGGCTTTAATAAACAAAATTCGTGAGCGTTCGGGTGTTGCAGTCGTAGTTATCGCAGTTGCACTCATTTTATTCATTGTCGGAGGAGATTTATTCGGAGGAAATGGTAAAAGTGGCTTGTTTAGTAGTAATGATAATAAGATTGGTGAAATCGCAGGTACCAGTATTGACTACCAAGCATTTCAAGTAAAATTAGATGTAGCTCGTGCCAATTATGAGCAACAAGCTGGAAGAGCTTTACAAGAGCAAGAAATTCAGCAATTACGCAGCCAAGTTTGGGAACAGATGATTTTTGACATTACTTACAAAGCCGAATTCGAGAAACTCGGTTTGAAAGTTACGCCAGATGAGCTGCGTGAAATGGTTCAAGGTACTAAAAACCTTAGCCCGATCATTAAGCAACAATTTACTGATCCACAAACTGGGCAGTATGACCGTAACCGTCACATTGAATTTATTAATGCTGCCGCTGCCAATCAATTGCCTGCTCCACAAAAAGCAGCTTGGGATCAAATCAAAGAACAAGCAATTCAACAACGTTTGTTGGAGAAATATAATGCTTTGCTTTCTTCTTCTTCGTTTATAACAACTGCCGAAGCAAAAAGAGAGTACGATGCTACAGCGACTAAAGCAGATGCTCGCTATCTATATGTACCTTTTACAAGTGTAATTGACACTACTATCAAAGTTACTGATAGCCAATTGTCAGATTATTTGAGCAAGCACAAAGAAGAATTTAAAGGTTACGATAGCCGCTCACTCGATTACGTGGTATATCAAGTAATGCCAACTAAAGAAGATAGTGCAGCTTTATATGAAGACATCAAGAGTTTTGCCAAAGGTTTAGCTGCTGCGAAAGATGCGAAAGCTTATGCCGCTCTTAACTCTGATAGCCGTGTGCCTTATGAGCGAAGTGCAAACGAATTGACGCCTACATTAAAAGCTGCTTTAGCTACTGCCATTCAGGGTGCAGTGATTGGACCATTTAAAGAAGATAATACATATTCAATCTACAAATATGAAGGTACAGCAACTGACTCACTTTATTCAGCTCGTGCAAGCCATATCTTAATACGTGCCGATAAAACGGCTCCAGACTCGGTAAAAGCGATTGCTCGTGCCAAAGCTCAAGACATCTTAAGTCAATTGAATCAAGGTGCTGACTTCGCAACTTTGGCTCGTGCAAACAGCCAAGACGGTTCAGCTCAACAAGGTGGAGATTTAGGTACATTTAAAAACAACGGTACAATGGTAAAACCATTTGAATCTGCAGTTTTTGCAATGGGCGGTGCTGGTTTAGTGCCGAATGTAGTTGAAACAGACTTTGGCTTCCACATTATTAAGGTAACCGAAGGAAAATCAAACAATAAGTATAAAATTGCTACTATCAGCCGTGAATTACAAGCAAGTGAAAGTACAAGAAATAACATTTACCAAAAAGCTGAAACATTGCGTGCGAGCTGTAGTTCAAAAGAAGAGTTTGAGGCAGCAGTTAAGAAAGATGGTAAATTGTTCGTCTTGAAAGCTGATAAGATTTTCCCGGAAGCCTCAACATTTAATACCATACAAAATGCACGTGAAGTTGTGTTGTGGGCATTTAATAATGACACAAGCGTAGGTGAAGTTTCTGACCGTGTATTTGAAGTGGGCGATAACTTTATCATTGCTTCGGTAACTGCTAAAACTGAAAAAGATAGTCCAAAAGCTGATGATTTTAAAGATGCAATTACGGCTAAAGTTCGTAATGAAATAAAGGCAGAGCAAATTTTGAAAAAACTTGGAACCCCTGCTGGTCCTTTAGAGCAAGCAGCTCAAAAATATGGTGCCGGTGCTTTGGTGGAAACTGCAACGGAAATTAACCTAATGGCAGGAATGTTGACATCTCCGGGAATTGACCAGATTGCAATTGGAAAAATCTTCGGTTTACAAACTGGTAAACGTTCTAAACCATTTGTAGGTGAAAATGGTGTATTTGTAATTGAAACGACCAAACTTGTAAAAGCTCCAGAAATTGCAGATTATACACAGTACAAAAACCAAATCACGCAACGCAATGGTGGATATGGTGCTTCGTATATGGCAAATCAAGCAATCCGTGATAACGCAAACATTAAAGATAACAGAGCTAAATTTTTCTGATAAATCTTAAAATTTATATTTTAAAAAAGGAGAAATATCGAAAGGTATTTCTCCTTTTTTATATGATTAATTTATAAAATCGTAATAAGAAAACCTCAAAGAGATAATATTAATATAGAAAAAATAGTCAAAGATGCTAGTAAACCACAAAGGTGTGATATTTTTATACTTTCATTATAGAAGACATTTACTACATCCCTCTTCTTACTTCACTATAAAAGTCTTTTTCTCAACTCCAACACCTTTCAAAGTCAATGATTTCCAATGTTTTGGAAGTTTTGTTTTTAGTTGGATAATTCCTGCATCGGTAAAATCAAGTCCGCCCCAACCATTGATGAGTGTTTGTAAATATCCTCCTGCTCCCGTCGAAAAATAAGGATTTGTTCCTCCAGCGGTTTCAGCCAAAACTCCAAATGGTGGAACTTCGTTAGGCTTGTAGCTATCCATATATTGCTTATAAGCCGTTTCGGTATTTCCCAAACGAATATTTAAAATAGAAAAAACACCATGTGCCATTGCAGGGCTTTGCCCTTTTCTTCCAGGAAGATTATCAGCCAAAACTTTCCAGTAGAAATCTAAATCTTTCTTGATAATAAGCGGGTCAGTGATTTGCTTCATCGGATACGAAAGCAAATTCACATCGCCTTGCTTGATAGGCTCGCCATTATACGAAGCGTGTTCACGAGTGGTGCCATCAGGAAATTTTAAAATTATGAGTCCATCTTGTACTTCTTTCCACTTTGGGTTTTCGGGTATTCCCAGTTCCTGAGCGGCTTGGTTGGCGTAGCCCAAAACTTCTTTAGCCATACCATTTGTGTAGGCGTTGTCGTCCACATTTTCGGCCCATTCGTCAGCACATACAACATTAATAATATGATATTTTTCATCGTTGCCTTTTTCTACACGACTTACCCAAAAATCGGCAACTTCTTTTAGCATCGGGTAAGCACGGTCCTTCAACCAGTTTTTATCTTTCGTGACTTGATAATATTTCCAGAAGGCAAAACCCACATCACCTGTGATATGGTGCTGAAATGGCCCCGTCAGTGCCCAAACAGGCGTAGATTCTTGCCCAGAATCATCAGATTCCCAAGGAAACATCGCACCTTGGAAACCATGTGCTTTGGCATTATATTTAGCAGCTTGCAAACGCTCAAAACGATATTCGAGTAATGATTTTGCCAGTTCGGGTTTCATAGCCAATAGCGGAGGAAACATCCAAATTTCAGTGTCCCAAAAAACGTGACCATTATAGCCTAAACCTGATAAACCCATAGGCGAAAGGCTATATGCTTGTCCTTCACGACAAAATGAATAAAGATTGTAGAGTGAAAAACGTGCCGCACGTTGAGCTTCAACGTCGCCTTCAATGATGATGTCTGACTCCCAAAGTTTTGCCCATGCTTCTTTGTGTTTTTTGAGTAAACGCTCACGTTTTTCGAGTGCTGCAAAAATTGTCAAACGCTCGGCTTCATTGTGTGGGTCGGTTACGTGGGCGGTTGAAATGACCGAACCAACCACCGAGAACTTGTAGGTTTCGCCCGCTTTTAGCTTTTTAGTAAACTTCATGCGATGCATTCCGTTGTCCCATTCTTCGTGAATCAACTGTGGTTCTTTTCCTCGTTCTTCTTCAAACAAAAAAGAATTTGAGGCAGCAATCGTATGTTTTCCAGTCGGAGTTTTTGCAACTGAAGTCATCAATGGAATTAGTGAATGTGGTCGGTCGATGGTATGAAAGAAATTGTGTACATCACGCAACATATCAGGCGTTTGCATGATGCTGATGGGCGTAAATTCAATATCTTCTTTGGCGATGATTTCCATTTCAATCAATGCTGAATGTGGCAAATGGCGTAGTGCAAGCACATTCGATTTGATGGATGCCTTATTTCCTATATCGAAAGTAGTAGTAAAAATGGCATTTTGCATATCAATGGTTTGAACGAAATTGCTAATGTTGTTTCGATTAATCATTTGATTATCAATGATTAATTCCATGTTAGCAAATTCAAATGCCTTCATGATATTGGCAACACGTCCACGCCCATAAGTGTCGAAAGTACCATTAAGTACAATTTCCTTTACTTTTAGTGGGTCGGGTGAAGACGTAATTCCGACCATACCATTGGCCACCGTAACACCATAATAATTGTTGGGGTCAAAGTTTTTGGCTGAAATTTGCCATTGTGCAAGCGTTGGTGTGAATACACTTATACATAACAGCAGTGAGCAGAGGTGCTGCCAAGAATATGTTTTTTTCATAGGTTAAGTTTTGTTTAGTTGAGTATAAATGTAGTGTTTTTTTAGGAGAGGAAGAAAAATACGCTATTTAAAGAAAGATTTTAACTATTTTTATCATTAAATATAAGGCCACTTTTAAATTAGCTATTTATGAAAAAAATCATTGCATTTACTTTATTATCGACTCTCTATCTATCGTGCGATAGCTCACAAAAAAACGCAAATAAAGATTCTTTACAAGTAGCCAAATTGGCTATTGAGGCAGTTACTGCCAGCGATTCATTAACTATTGATTTGTTGGATTTAAAGGAAAGAGGTTTGTTGAAAGTTACTCAAATTGTTTCGATTAAGCCTGACCCTGTATATCATAAAAACAAGCGATTTAATGCTTTGCCTTTAAAAGATATTTTAGAAAAATATTCATCGATAAAAAGAATGAATGCCAATGATTTGAAAGTAGTTTTTGAGTGTGAGGATGGCTACAAACCCGAAATGCCTTTAGAAATATTACTTACGGTAAAAGCGTTTTTGGCTGTAGGTGATGCTGATGCTCCAAAGGGTCGTGCATGGGAAATACTCCTAAAAAATGGCCAAGAATCAAAAATAGAGCCTTTTTATGTAGTTTATGAAGGTGTCTCGGGTGATGATGTTAGTTATAAATGGCCATACAATTTAGTAAAGATACACCTCGCTCCGCTTCACGAAAACGATGAGGCTCTCAAACCAAAAGATATATCGACTTTGGCGGGCTATGAATTATTCAAAAATCGCTGTCAAACTTGCCATGCTATCAATAAAATTGGTGGAAAAATGGGTCCAGAACTAAACTACCCGAAAAGTGTGACAGAATATTGGAAAACTGATGATTTGAAGGCATTTATTCAGAATCCTGCGAGTTATAGAGACAATGTAAAAATGCCAACGCTAGGTATAAAACCTGAAGAAGCAACCGAAATTGTGAAGTATCTAAGCTATATGAGTGGACATAAATTATAAGAACTCAAAAAAATAGGGATTGATTAAAGCTATTTTCTGTATTTTTAAAAACACGCCAACACTCAGTAATCTATTATTGTAAATTCGTGAAACGGCGGCCGTCACACGGTCGCTTCAATCAAATTTTTGGACTAAAATCGATAATTTAAACCGTAATTTAAGCCAAACATTTTTAAACGCATTTGCAAAGCTGTTGAGTTATTAATACCTGAAAATAGCGAATACTGATAAGAGCTTCCTAAATTTAGCTGCCAACGTTTGCTAATAAGGTAGCTTGCTCTTACACCACCCAATCCACTCAAATTTAGAGGCTTATAAACATCACTTGATGCATTGAAAATGCTTTTTTCTAAAATACTATTGTCATTGATTATGGTATTTTGCAAGAAAATATCAGTTGATACCCCCGCTAAAATGTTTAGAGCAATCTTTTTCGATAAACCAATTTCATAACCAATTTGTAACGGAATCATCAAGTATTGATAGCGATTTCCAAATTGTGATACATCCGCAATTACTGTATTAATTTGGACATTGGTAATTTTTACGCTTTGATTTGCTGAATTTTGCATCAAATAATTGGCAAAAAAAGTGTTCACATAGCCATTCTGCTTGAAAGCATAAGTATTACTATTCAAAGTTGAATTTCCGCGTAAATACCTGATTCCACTTTCAAAATTCCATTTTTTTGAAATTTTATACCCCATTGCTACTCCTGAATTAATGCTAAGACCCGACCTAATTACATTTTGCGGTTGAGCAATCAAAATCTTAGGTTTCGGCTCACTTACAGATGGTGAAGAACCCAAAACTGGTCGGTTGGAAGCAGTTGCAAAAGCATCGGCTTGTGCCATTGCAACAGTGTTTAGGTCTCCGAGTTTCATGTTTGGGTTAAAAGGCGAAACGCCCGATTGAACACCCAACCAAAATTTAGAATCGTTTGAAGCCACAACTGTAACTTCGTTTGCTTTTCCTTCAAATACCAATTTATTTCGGCTTAAAGTATAGCGGCTTCCTAAATATTGGTAGTCATGATATTTCAATAAGGCTAAATCTATAATTATTTTATCGTCGTTTTGAGCGACTGAAATGTTTTTATTGGCTTGATTATCAAGTGTTTGTATGTTAAAACTCTCTAGTGGTTTAATATTACTTGAAGTAGGTACATACGGTTCTTTATCTACAATGGTAGGTTTGGCAAAATTTGCTGTAGATAAGGCTTGTAATTGGTTGTTTATTGTAGATGTCTTTGTGTAAGATACACGATTTTTTATATCAGTTTCTGACAATGCATGTGTTTCCTTTACATCATTATTTTCTGTTGAAAGATTTAGCTGGGTAGAATTCGGTGTTGTTATAGCGAAATTCTCGGTTTTAGAATTGTTATTTTGAAAATTTGCTGAAACTTTTTTAGTATTTTTATTAATAACAGTTGTTTGCGTTTTCGATTCTTTTTGATCGAAAATTAAGATTCCTCCCAAAGCCAAAACTAAGGTTGCAGCCACACCAGAAAGCATTGCTGACGGACGAAGGAAGAGCAAGAATGGACGACGTTTTTTTTGCTTTAAATCATGCTCAATTCGCTCCCACATATCTGTAGGGGGAGTAAAAGAAGCATCATTAAATGCCTTTTTCCATTCTTCTTCAAAATTATTTGGCTTCTGTGAGTCCATTAGTTTTTGCTAATACTGTTTCTTATCTTTTGATTAAATGAACTATTTCATGGCTGTGGGGCTTTTTCCAATCGCTTTTAATTTTACTTGTAATAAATTTCTAGCCCTCGAATATTGCGACTTTGATGTACCTTCCGCAACACCCAGCATGGCTGCAATTTCGTTGTGTTGGAAGCCCTCAATGGCGTATAAGTTAAAAATTGTTCGACAGCCATCGGGTAAACTCTGCACTATTTCCATTAATTGATCAAACTCAAAACCTGAAAGCGTAAATTCATCTTGTTCCACTTCATCAGAAATTAACTCACTATCAGTATGTAGCATATAATTTGGCTGACTTTGTAATTGTTTCAAGGCCGTATTGACTACTATTTTTCTGAGCCATGCGTCGAGCGGACAATCAAATCGAAAACTATCTATTTTTTGGTAAATCTTGATAAAGGAATCTTGCAACACATCTTCGGAATCGCTTCTATTTTTCATGTAACGCATAGCCGTAGCGAACAACTTACTCGCAAATCGCTCGTAAAGTTGCCGTTGGGCTGGTCGTTCTTGGCGAATACAAGCCTGTATCAATTCTTGTTCGCTATACATGAAAAGGATATATGTTATACTCCAACCGAATAATTTTTTAGGCTGCTTTCAATAAGACCCTAAATGTTTTGAAATGGTTGGAAGTTGGTTGAAAATATTTAAAAACTAACAGAGTAACAAAGCCTCAAAGCAGTAAAGTGAGACATATAAATGCATCTTAAATAATCAAAAAAAGCCCCTCAAGATTGAGAGGCTAGGTCTTATTAAATTTTCTTATCTGGTAAGAAAAGCAGGTGCAATAGTATCATTGAAAATAATTGATGTACTTACCTTCAAATTTCTTTTGTCGATACTACTTAAATAATTTGATTCAGTCGGGAATTTTATACCATAAACAGTTTCGCTGTATTTGGTATAATCTTCCGTTATTACTTCACCCGAGCTCAGAGTAAGTTTTTTTCTTATTAAAAGATTTGTGGTCTCATCAAAATAAAGATTATATTTTATACCTTTTCCACTTAATTCTATATGAGCTACTTTGACTCCATTGATGGTTTCACCTCCAACTAACGTTGCAATGTAGCCTTTTGCCTCATAATCAAGAAATGGTAGAATATTTTCTTTCAATTCTCTACGCATATTTTCTTGTTCTTTATCGCTCAAGGTATTTGTTTCATATTGAGTTACTTTATCAGAGCTACCAAGTGGCACTTTTCTCCAACCTTCCGCACCTTTTACACCAAATATAAATGTACGTTTTAATATAGTTTTTGCTTTATATAGAGCAGTTTCACCAAATGAACCTTTAAGCTCTATATCGTAATCTGCCGCCGAGTTTCCACGATAAGTCTGCTTGATTGAATAAGTAGATACGCCAGCCCAAAGATCCTTTCCACCCGTTGTTTCTAAATATCTATTGAAAATATCGTCAGCGTTTTGGGCAAAAGTGCTTAGATTAATGAATACAAAAGCGACTATTTTTAATGCTGTGTTTTTCATTGTAAGGATTTTTATTTGTTGTTAATCATAACGTTTTTTTTAGAGAAATCGTATAATGATAGTCGAAAATGTCTTTAAAATTTAAAACCTGCAAAGTTACAAAAAATTGAACTTTGCAGGTTTTAAATAATTTAATCAGTAGGTTTATTTAACAGCTTCTTTTGCCCATGTATCTTTCAAACCAACGGTTTTGTTGAAAACCAATTTATCGACTGTCGAGTCAGCATCTAAACAGAAATATCCTTTACGTAAGAATTGATAAGGCGTGTTTAGCTTTGCATCTTTGAGTGCAGGCTCTACTTTTGCCGTAATGACTTGCAATGATTCAGAATTGAGATATTCTTTAAAATCGCCATCTTCACGGCTTGGGTCTTCTACCATAAATAGTCTATCATAAAGGCGAACTTCCGCATCGACTGCTTGGGCTTCCGAAACCCAGTGAATTGTTCCTTTTACATTAATACCTGAAGTATCGTTTCCGCTTCTTGAGTTTTCAATGTATTTACAATGAAGTTCAATTATTTCACCGTTTTCATCTTTTATTATATTTTCACATTTAATAATATAAGCATTTTTCAAACGCACCATCAAACCTAGCCCCAAACGAAAATATTTTTTCGTTGGGTTTTCCATGAAATCATCTTTTTCAATCAAAATTTCACGACTAAATGGCATACTTCTTGAACCACTTTCGGGATCTTCTGGGTTATTTTCAGCCTTTAATTCTTCAACTTGTCCTTCTGGATAATTCGTAATCACGACTTTGATTGGGTCAAGTACCGCCATTACACGAGTAGCAATTTTATTAAGGTGTTCACGCACACAAAACTCCAATAAACTTACATCAATCAAATTATCACGCTTGGCAATTCCGATACGGTCGCAAAACTCACGAATCGCTTGAGCAGTATAACCTCTACGACGCATTCCTGAAATAGTCGGCATACGTGGGTCGTCCCAGCCATTTACAAAGTTATCGGTAACTAATTTTAATAGTTTTCTTTTACTCGTAATGGCATAAGAAAGGTTCAAACGAGCAAATTCGTATTGTTTTGAAGGGAAAATCTCCAAACTATCGATACACCAATCGTAAAGCTCGCGGTGAGGGACGAACTCCAGCGTACAGATTGAATGCGTAATTTTCTCGATAGAATCAGATTGACCATGAGCAAAATCATACATCGGATAAATGCACCATTTATCGCCTGTTCGATGATGTGTCGCAATTTTTATACGATAAATGATTGGGTCACGCATGAGCATATTTGTAGAAGCCATATTGATTTTGGCTCTTAGAACGCTTGTGCCTTCAGCAAATTCGCCATTTCTCATGCGAGTAAACAAATCAAGATTTTCTTCTATGCTTCGCGTACGATACGAACTATTGATACCAACTACCGTTGGCGTACCTTTCATGGCAGCCATTTCTTCCGATGTGCTATCGTCAACGTAAGCCAAACCTTTTTTGATAAGATTTAATGCAAATTCGTATAGTTGGTCGAAATAATCAGAAGCATAAAGTTCTTGGGCCCAATCGAAACCGAGCCATTTTAAATCTGCTTTAATAGATTCAACGTATTCGGTTTCTTCGGTTACTGGGTTGGTATCATCAAATCGAAGGTTTGTTTTTCCACCGTATTTCTGGGCAACTCCAAAATTCAAACAGATTGATTTAGCATGACCAATATGCAAGTAGCCGTTTGGCTCTGGAGGGAATCGAGTCAAAACTCGACCATCATTTTTGCCTGCTGCAAGGTCATCTTCGATAATTTGTTCAATAAAATTTAATGGTTTTTCAGTCGCTTCTGCCATGATTCTATAAGTGGTGATGTTGCTTTTTTGCGAAATTAACTATTTTTTAAGTTTAAAGTTGGGAAGTATCTATTTAACGCAATAATTTATTGAATTAATGAAATAAAAAATCAAAATTATTATGTTTTTGTTGGACAAGTTTTCAATGTGACAACATTAAATAATGGGCAAAAACTATTTCTACCTATCGGATAGGTTGCAAACCTGTGCTACATTTATGATATTTACATTAAAAAACATTTCTTCCATGATTCTGATTGCAGATAGCGGCTCAACCAAAACCGATTGGCGAATTTTAGACCAAAACGAAGTAATTACTCAAACTCAAACCGTCGGATTTAATCCATACTACCAAGATGCCGAATCGATTGCTAACGAACTAAAAGCTAAACTTTTACCGCTCTGTACGAAAGAAGTAACACAAGTTTTTTATTATGGAACGGGTGTAACTAATGAAGAGAAAGCGGGTGTGATAAAAAACGCAATCTTACAAGTTTTCTCGACTTGTAAGCAAATCGACGCTCAAAGTGATGTGGTAGGTGCGGCTCGTGCATCGTGTGGAAAAACAGCTGGTATTGCTTGTATTTTGGGAACTGGTTCAAATTCCATCTATTTTGATGGTGAAAAAACAGGTTTTCAAGTGCCTCCGTTGGGTTTTTGGTTGGGTGACGAAGGTAGTGGGGGGCATTTGGGTAAAAGCTTGATAACGAGTTATTTACATAAAGAAATGCCACTCCAAATCAGAGCAATATTTGAAGAAAAATACGGAATTATGGATAGGCTGACTGTTCTCGAAAATGCTTATCATAAACCTTTTCCAAATCGTTATTTTGCCACGTTTTCAAGGTTTTTATTTAATACTATTGAAGATGATTTTTGCAGAAAATTAGTAGAAAATTGTTTCTTGCAATTTTTTGAAAAATATATTTTGAAATACCCAATGTGCCACGAAACAAACGTTAATTTTGTGGGGTCGGTGGCTTTTTATTATAAGGATTTACTAATAAATGTGGCTGATAGTCAGGGGATTAAAGTCGGCAGAATAATAGAAACTCCAATTGGAGGTTTGGTAGAATTTCATCAGAAGTAATACAATTTTTCAAATTGTGCCGCACAAAATTACAATTTGAAAAATTGTGTTACAAAATCAAAACGTATACCTAATCTGTGCTTTCACTTCGCTGCGATGCGGAGCATTGATTTGGTCAGTGCCACTGCCAATTTTACTTACATCATTCAGTTGTGTACGAGCATAACGTACCCACAAATCAAGTTTTCGGGTGAGGCCATAACGTGCAATGAGATAAGTACGAATACCTTTGCCCGAATAAGCTGGTAACGAAACCGCATAAAGTACATCATTCTCGTAAACATAAATTCTCGAATCATAATCATCGGAATTAAAATAAGCAATTCTACTTTTAAGTTGTAACTTTCTAATTGAGCCTTCGAGGTCTTGCATGATTGCATAACCATTTGATTGAGAGCGAGTTGCATACTGATAAGTATTTAACTGCACACGAGTCTGTGTTTTGAAAACCCGATTAACCGAATATTCAAAATTTGCTACAATACTTTGTCGCATTACGTTTACTACAACGTCGGTCACCGTTGTATTATTCGGCAAGTTTTTGCCTTTATGTTCTTCGTGATATTGAACAAAGAACAAGGCTTTTTTATTTGGCTGATAAGTCATTCGGAGTAAATAATCAAAGCCAACAGAAGGAGCATCGACTAAATATTTGAGCCACGGAAACCGAAATCGGTCATAGAAAGCACTGAAAGTTAAACCCTTTTTTGGTGAATATTTTAGTCCCCAATAAATACCTCGTTCGTTGATATTTCTACTTCCTTCGCTCAAGCCATTAGCATAAAAACTATGAAAATTTTTATCGAAATTTCGGATATTTATTGCCCATTCGACTTGTCTGCTAAGGGCTGCCACAAAACCACCTAATGCTCCGATTCCGCCATTACTTGAGCGAGCCGCTTCACCAAAGAAATTGAAGTTTTGCCAAGTATAAGTAAAGTTCGTGCCAACTACTAAATTCTGTTTTCCTGAAAATTCAAATTTATTATACAAAACTGGACTTCGTTGAAGCGTAGCATCGAATTGGGTATTGAGTAAAGTTGCCCCAATTTGACCATTTTTTAACTGAAAAGTGGCGTTTACACCAATATTTTGTTCAGTTAATTGATTTTTTCGTGCTAATTCGGTTTCAGTTCGGTGGTATCCTCCAGTCAGAACCGAGCTGAAATAATCTTCTCGTTCGCCGTTATCATCGCTGATATTGGCATCTCGTTTGGTGTATGAATAAAAGCCTGTTAAGTCGATTTTTCCGAATTGATAAGTGGCTGCCGCCCCTCTAAAATAACCTCCTTCGAGCAACGATCCATAAGGACGAACACCCAAATTACTTCGGCGGGTAGTGGCAATGGCTTCGCTACTTTTTCCCAGCGAAAAACCAGCCGACATGATTAAACCTTGCCCGAATTGTACTTGGTAATCGCCCAAAACTAAGTTCTTGAGTTTACCTTTATTGCGAAGTTGAAAATGAAAAGTATAATAATCAAGGTAGTTTTTCTCTCCAGCATCCTTTTCCACAATAAACCCTACTTGAAAGTCTTTTGGGTGGCTTAGGCGATAGCGTGCATAAAGATGCTGCGGCGAACCTAGATATCTTCCTTCTTCAAAGCCTCTTGATTTTTCTAAAACCTGCGAATTTCGCAGCACAAAATAATTTTCAGTAGGATTAGTTAGTCGATTTTTTAAATCTCCGACCGAAAACTTATATTTTACTTCAACAAACGGTAAGAGTTTATTGATTGTCTCTAAATCGAGATTTTGCACGGCCTGAAGTTCATAAATGCTCAAAAAATCACCATTTTGTTCCCGATGGTCAAGAATACTTTTAATCTGAATTTGTGAAAGTACATAGAGCGAAGCTAAATCTTCGGCAGTAGCAGTATTTAGATTCAGTGGATTTTGGTAAAGTTGATAGAGTGATTCATAGAGGTCTTCATAGTTAATATTTTCTTGCTGAACGGGGAAAACCCTTTGAATAAATTCATCTAAATTTATATCCGTTCGAGGACGATTTTGAGCGAAAGCAATAGTTGAAATAAAAAAAATAGATACTGAAAAAAAATACCTTTGAATGGGGTTTGGGGATGTAAAAAGCATAATCACATTCCTAAAATCTATTTTTTTTGTATAAATAAACAGATTATTTTTTAGATTTTTCTTTAGAACAGCTAAAAGTCGATTCATAGTTATTGGTTTAGTCTCAGCAAATGTAAAATTTTGTTTATAAGCTACAAATAATTGCCTAAAAATCTTTGTTTCTATGCTGAGAATGGTACCGAATATAGACTTTAAACTACGATTTTTTCTCCAATTTCACATCAAATAGATCGCCTGAGCGAAAGAAAATTATTGTTGCAAAGAACAGTGTCATTACACCTCCAAAAAGCACCGAAGGAACCGCTCCGAAAAATTTTGCCGCTACTCCCGACTCAAAAGCTCCGAGTTCATTTGAGCAACTCACAAAAATACCGTTTACGCCACTTACACGACCACGCATTTCGTCAGGCGGAAGCACTTGTAAGATAGTCTGACGTACAATTACGCTGATACTATCAAAAGCCCCGGTCAGGAATAATGCTCCAGCCGATAGCCAAAAGTTAGAAGAAAGTGCAAAAACAATGGTTGCAACCCCAAAACCAGCTACTCCTATGAGCATATTTCGCCATGCTTGGCGAGTAGGTGGGAAATAGGCAGTTCCGAGCATTGTTAGTACCGCACCTACACCTGGAGCGGCACGCAAAATTCCCAAGCCTTCTGCTCCAACGTGCAAAATATCTTTGGCAAAAACTGGCAAAATAGCAATCACTCCACCAAATAGCACCGAAAACATATCAAGTAAAATGGCATAAAATAGGATTCGATTTTTACGAACAAAGTCGATTCCTTCTTTTAAACTTTGAAATACATTTTGATGAGTAGCCGACTGTTGAATCGGCTTTTTAGAAATTAGACTTACCAGAAAAAAAGCAATTCCGAGTAAAACAATTACTAAAATAAGCGTATCGGTCAAGCCCAACCAGCTGTACAAAAAACCAGCTGATGCAGGACCCAATATCATGCCTGATTGCCAAAATTGACTACTCCATGAAGCTGAATTTGGGTAATGTTCTGCGGGAACTAAAAAAGGCTTGAGCGATGACCAAGATGGGCCATAAAACCCACGAGCAATACCCAATAAAAAGACCGTTAGGTAGATAACAAATTTAATTTCAGAAATATCAAACGAATGATTGGCTGATGGAGAAGTAACCCAAAGCAGCAAGAACGAACAAAGCACAATTACGCCATAACAAATCTGAATGATACGTTTTTTATCGCCTCTGTCAGCAAAGTAGCCACCAAATAGTGCCAGTGAAATATATGGAATCGCTTCAAAAAGCCCGATTAACCCCAATGATAGTGGGTCGTGGGTAATCTCATAAAGGTAAAAACTTATGACAACTTCTTGAACCAAAACCGCAACTGTAAACAGAAACTGAGCCGAGATAAAATATCTAAATTCGGGAAAACGGAGGGCTGCGTAAGGGTCTTTGGTTTGCTTCATTGGTTTAAAAATAACAATTCTCCAACGGGAGAGACGGGATAAGGGTACTAATATAAAAACAACAGTTTTTTTTAGTTTTGAAGTTCCTTTATTTATCAAAACTAGCAATTAAGTGGTTAAACAACCTATCTTTCACAAACTGTTGACCGAAGGCCGCGTACTATTCTACAACTGCGGAATCTGAATCCCAGTAATTTTTCGATAAAGATCAATTGCAAACAAATCGGTCATACCCGATATAAAATCAACCACCGCAAGGATATTCGGATAAACATCACCATCCTTTTTGATGCCATATTGGCTTGGAATTAACTGTAATAATTTCTTTGCTTTAGCCTTATCAGGCTGCAATACCGCCGAAACAAATTCATTCAATAATCCGCCAATAATGTGATAACCAGCAATTTCGATTTCTATAACCGACTTATCGTTATAGATTTTCTTGACTGAAATTTCATCGATTTTACTGATTAAAGATATGGTTTTTGCATCAAAAAGATCAATTAAAGGCTTGTTGAGTGAGCCATCGAGTAGTTGGGCTTCGTGTTCAAAGAAAATTTCTGTGCATTTTGCTACCAATTTTCCGATAAGCATGGCTCTCAAAAAGGCAAGTTTTTGCTTATCATCTTCAATGGTATCGACTTTTTCTTTAATACTCTTTTTTCCTTCTTGGTTTTCGAAAAAAGGTTCGAGCAAATCTCGTGCTTCTTGAATCGAAATAATATTGAGTCGGTGGGCATCTTCGAGGTCAATTATTCGGTAACAAATATCATCGGCTGCCTCAACCAAAAACACAAACGGGTGGCGAGCAAAAACTGTCTTTTCTTTATTTAATGCGTGAATATCTAGTTCAGTAGCAATGCTTCGATAAAATTCAAGCTCAGCATCAAAAAAGCCCGATTTCTTTGCCGATATAAAACTTTTTTTCTTAAATCCACTCGTTGAATCGGCAGGGTATTTAATGATTGAAGCCAAAGTTGCATATGTCAGGTTTAGATTACTTTGATTGAAAATCGTTGTCAGAATCCTAAACGCATTAGCATTTCCTTCAAACCATTTGAAATCGTTGAATTGGTTTTGGCTTAAATTTTCGGTCAAGAATTGAAGTTTTTCACCCTCTAATTCTTTAAAATAAGTACGAATCGCTTCTTCGCCCGAATGCCCGAAAGGTGGATTACCGATATCATGGGCAATACATGCAGTCATTACTACCGCCGGAAGTTCAAATTTATAAAATTCAATGGCTTCTTGATTCAGTTCATTTTTGTATTTGTCAGCAATTCTTTCACCGATTGCCTTCCCAAGCGAACGCCCAACCGAGGCCACTTCCAAACTGTGAGTAAGGCGATTGTGCACAAAAACCGCCCCGGGCAATGGAAAAACTTGTGTCTTGTTTTGTAAGCGACGAAACTGCGACGAAAAAATCAGTCGGTCATAGTCTCGCATATAGTCAGTACGGTAGTTTTCGTGGGCGTTGCGGTGTTCGGCACCTAGTCGTTTATTAGAAAAAAGTGTTTGCCAATTCATTTTTGTGGTAGTGAAATTTGCCTGCAAGATAACCAATGAGCGAATGGATGAATGAGTGAATAGGCGAATATTTTTAAAATAATTATATAAATCTATACAAAAACAAGATAAAGTATTGTTTTTTTAATAAAGATAAAATTTTATCTGCTGATAAGTTTAGATTTGTAAAAATGTTAAGAAAGTGTGAATTAGCTTAATATTCAATCATCCAATTATTCACTCATTCACTCATTCAATTTTGAAAGTAGTAATTATCAAATATAATGCAGGCAATGTGCAGTCGGTCATGTATGCCCTTGAGCGTATCGGGGCAAGCTATGAACTTTCGGATAATGCCGATGTGATTCGCTCTGCCGAAAGAATTATTTTCCCAGGTGTAGGAGAGGCTTCAACTGCTATGCGAAGTTTGCGAGAAAATGGTTTGGATAAAGTGATTCCAACGCTCAAGCAACCGTTTTTAGGAACTTGCGTAGGCATGCAACTTCTTTGTCAATCATCCGCAGAAAATAACACCGAATGTTTGGGAGTTTTTGATATTCCTATCTTGAAATTTCCGAGAGTAAAAGGCTTCAAGGTGCCTCAAACTGGTTGGAATAATATAAGCCCCCCAGCCCCCACTAGAGGGGGAGTGACGGATACTTGGATAAGCCCTTTGTGTAAAGGTTTGAGTGAAAGTGAGTATGTGTATTATAACCACGGATATTATGCTCCGCTTTGCGATTATACGGTAGCAAAAACGGATTATATTTTGGAATATTCAGCAATGTTACAACGAGACAATTTCTTTGCTGCACAATTTCACTCCGAAATCAGCGGTGACGTAGGCGAACAGATTTTCAAGAATTTCTTGGAGATTTGATAGACAGTATCTTTTGTAAGAAAAAGTTTATCTTTGTAAAAAATCATACAGATTATGACCATATATAATGTTTACGATCAAATAGCAGATTTGATAGCATCTCTTGACCCAGCAAAGGTCATGGCTTTAAAAGCTAATGAAGAAATGCAAGCCCGTCTGGAAGATTTGATAGAAAAATCAAAGGTTGGAGAATTGGAACATAAAGAGAAAGATGAACTTGACCATTACATCGTTTTAGAGAGGCTCATCCGTTTAGCCAAGATTCGTATTCAAAGTCGCAAACAAGCTGCATGAGTCGTTATATTTCTGACATACTTCGAGATTTCGTTGCTAACAGAGCTTCATATAAATGTGAGTATTGTAGGGTTGATGCTCAAAACTCCTTTTTTGTTTTTCACATAGACCATATTATAAGTGTAAAGCATGGCGGTAAAACTTCTCCTGAAAATTTAGCATATAGTTGTCAAATTTGTAACTTAAATAAAGGTTCTGATATTGCTACGTTTTTGGAGAATACTGATAATTTAGTCAGATTTTTTAATCCAAGAACTGATATTTGGAATGAACATTTCTCAATTGATGTAACTGGTCTGTTAGAAGCAATAACAGATATAGGAGCTGCAACCATTAAAATTCTGGACTTAAATCATCCTGAATCAATCATAGAACGCCAAGAAATGATAAGGCTTGGCTTATTTTTTTGAATATTTAAATTAAACCACAATAGCATCTTTAGTACAGCAAAATGTTGATTATAAATCTGTTGACTGCGGACTATTGACTACCACTATGTTTCAAATTATTCCAGCCATTGACATCATCGACGGTAAATGCGTAAGGCTTACTCAAGGTGATTATTCTCAGAAAAAAACTTACAACGAAAATCCGCTCGAAGTAGCGAAGATGTTTGAAGATGCGGGAATCAAACGCCTACATTTGGTTGATTTGGATGGAGCAAAAAATAAAAAAATCACCAATGTAAAAGTATTAGAAACTATTGCTTCAAAAACCAGCCTATATATAGATTTTGGCGGAGGAGTACAATCTGACGATGATATTCGTTTGGCTTTTGAGTCGGGTGCAAAACAAATCACTGGTGGAAGTATTGCCGTTAAAAATCCCGAATTATTTGAAGAATGGCTCAAGAAATTTGGTAGTGAAGCTATTATTTTGGGAGCAGATGCACGTAACGAAAAAATCGCAGTAAGTGGCTGGGAAGAGGATTCAGGGGTTTGGGTATATGATTTTGTGGGAGAATGGGTTAGCAAAGGTGTAAAATATACCATAAGCACAGACGTAGCTAAAGACGGACTTTTACAAGGCCCTTCGGTTGAATTATACAAGAAAATGCAAGCTCAATTCCCTGAGTTACAGGTTATTGCGAGCGGTGGCGTGAGTTCAATGCAAGATTTAGAAGATTTAGCCGAACTCAATATTTTTGGCGTAATCGTAGGTAAAGCAATTTATGAAGGTCGTGTTACTTTGAAAGAGATCGGAAAGAGATTTTTGTAGGACAGGTTTACAACCTGTCAAAATCTACGTAACTGATAAATTACAAATCTGTTTTACATACAATTTGTATAAAAATAAAACTATGCTTACAAAAAGAATTATTCCTTGTTTAGATATAAAAGACGGTCGTACCGTAAAAGGCACGAATTTCGTTAATCTCCGTGACGCAGGCGACCCCGTAGAACTTGGAGCAGAATATGCCCGTCAAGGAGCAGACGAATTGGTCTTTCTTGACATTACTGCCACTGTCGAAGAACGCAAAACTCTACTCGATTTAGTGAGAAGAGTTGCCCATACCATCAATATTCCATTTTGTGTAGGTGGTGGAATTGGCTCGGTTGCAGATGTTTCTAAGCTTTTAAACGCAGGTGCAGATAAAGTTTCTATCAATTCGTCTGCTGTTCGTAATCCTCAACTAATCAATGAATTAGCTCTTGAATTTGGTTCACAATGTATTGTGGTGGCCATTGATACACGATATATCGAACAAGCTAACGGCTATGAGCATATCGTACACACGCACGGAGGCAGAAAACCAACCGAGCTAAAAACAATAGCGTGGGCAAAAGAAGTAGAAGACCGTGGAGCTGGTGAAATTCTATTGACTTCGATGGATACTGATGGTACAAAAACTGGATTTGCCTTAGAATTAACTGCCGAAATCTCTGACAATTCAAATATTCCAATCATTGCTTCGGGTGGAGCTGGTTCGATGGGACATTTTTATGATGTTTTCACGGCGGGAAAAGCCGATGCTGGTTTGGCAGCAAGTATTTTTCACTTCAAAGAGATCGGTATTCCTGATTTAAAAAATTACTTAAAAGATAAAGGTATTCCGATGAGAATTTAGTAATATGAAGCCAACTTCCGAGTTCGCTTTATCTTACATCAAATAGGATGTTTGCTCCACAATAAGTGCCAATTCATGTGCTTCACATTTCCATTCCATTTGAGTAATTTTAAAGGGTGCAAAGAAATATAGAATCGGGTTTTTGAAAGAACTTAAAAGTCCTGCAATAAAATAGGTAAAAGGTGAATGATGAATGGTGAATGGTGAATGCGGCAGCCGCTGCGGGGGAATGATATTTTTTTGATTTTTATCCAATTTCAGCAAAGACGTTTCTAAAATCACCCGATTCATCGTATTCAACTCATTATCAAGAAGTTGTTTGGTTTTAGCAATTAGGTTTTCTCGACAAACTTCCATTTGTGGGATCTTAAAATCTCCCAAAAGTCGAGCGTAATGATAAATTATTAGAGGAGTTGTAGCATAATTGTGTGCTACTTCAAAAGCATTGCTGATATATTTTTCCTGCAAAATTACTTCTCTTAAAAAAACAAAAACCGCTTCATCATATTCATTATGCGGCAACTGATGTTTTTCAAACAAATACATCAAATTGCACAATGCACACACATCATGCTCAATGGGCATATTTTTCCCAAACCAAGTGGAGTAAATGCCGCCACGCCTAAGCACCAAAGGCGAACAATGCAATTTCACCTTCTCCTTCAACCACAAAACATCTTCTATTGAATGTGGTAATGTTAAGTAAATCAAAGCTGTATCATCAATATCGTCAGGAATTCTGAAATGGTCGAAATGCTTGAAGATTTTGCCGTTAGGAAAGTGTTTTGAAGGTTTTGTTTGCCAAAAATTATAGGTTTTCAAGCCATCTTTATTCTGAAAATAGGAGTAGTTTTTGATTGCTTTCTCTGTTATTTGTTTAATAGTAGTTTGAGACTTTGCAGAAACTTTCTCTAGTACCTGATTCAGAATGAATACAATTGTAGCTGCGTAGAAAATATTTGTATCGGGGCGTTGGTACAATAAGTATTTATTATGCCGATAAGAAGGGAAAATCCCATCAGGGAAAAACGCATCACCCCGTGACTGGCACAAGGCGATGCGTTCGATTAAGGCATCAATATTTTCAGAATGAGACAACATAGACAGCAATAAATAGCCATCGACTAATGACAATCGACTCTACTAAACTTTTAAAACTAATTTACCCGTATTTTCTCCTTTAAACAACTTCATCAATGTTTCAGGGAAAGCCCGTACGCCACCTTCAGCCACATAGACCTTTGAGTTAAGTTTTCCTTGGGCAATCCAACCAGCCATTTCTTTTACAGCTTTTCCGTAATTGGCAACATTATCGAAAACCACAATTCCTTCCATTCTCGCACGATTCACCAAAAGGGCTAAGTAGTTACTTGGTCCAACTGGCTTTTCGGTAGCATTATATTGCGAAATTGCTCCACAAATTACAATTCTAGCACGAAGATTAATTAATCCTAAAACTGTATCCAAAATTTCTCCACCTACATTATCAAAATAAACATCTACTCCTGCTGGGCAAGCTTCTTTTAATTGTTTTCTCAAATCGCCTGCTTTATAATCAACGCAAGCATCAAATCCAAGTTCTTCAACTGCATATTTACACTTATCGGCTCCTCCTGCAATTCCAACAACTCTACATCCTTTTATTTTGGCAATCTGTCCAACTACACTTCCAACTGCACCAGCAGCTCCTGAAACTACCACAGTTTCACCTTCTTTTGGTTGGCCAGTATCCAATAATCCAAAATATCCTGTCAAGCCAGACATTCCCAAAGTGCCGAGATAAGCAGGTAATGGTATAAAACTTGGGTCAACTTTTACGGCTTCTTTTCCCTCTAGAACAGAGAATTCTTGCACGCCTGTTCCAGCCGTCACAAAATCGCCTACTTTAAAATTATCATTTTTCGATTCTACCACAACGCCAGCACCCAAAGCACGCATCACTTCACCAATTTTTACGGGCCTAATATATGATTTGCCCTCGTTCATCCAGCCACGCATTGCAGGGTCGATTGAAAGATATTGGTTTTGAATAAGAATCTGATTTTCAGAAAGTTCGGGCGTTTCAGTTTCTACGATTTCCCAACATTCAGCCGTTGGAGTTCCCAGTGGTCGAGCTATGAGGTTTACTTGCGTATTTTTCATCTTGGTTTTTTAGTTGATAGTTAATGGCGAAATTAATCCAAATTTCTTTAAAAATAGTATGCATGCATAAAAATATCTTGTTTAATGAATCGGTTTTCAAGCAGAATAAGTTTATACTTTGCGGTAGTTTTTTTGTTTAAAATTTGAATATAAAAAAGCTATTTTATATTCAACTGATTCCTCATACTATTATTATGTATCAAAACTATCACTACACCTAAAGAAGTAATTTGTTTGTCTAAACAGTGGAGTGATTTTAGTCCTAAAAACCAAAGCCGAATTTGCCACTAAAGCTGAAAAAATGACAGTCATTAAACTTTCCAACCATAAGATAAGATTTTGTATGACATAGCGGCTACAGCACAAAAAGAAATTAGTAAAGTCTGAAATCAATCAAAAATCAGACGTATTGTTTTAATTTATTAATGTAAGATGCCATTGATTTACCTAGTTCTTTACCAAACCTCTCGCCTGGCTCCAAATGTCAGGGTTGGTTTAGAGGTTTCAGAGAAAAGAAAATATTTATTGGAATAAAAGCCAAAAACAAATACCGTGTATCCGGAAGGCAAATTCACTTGGTGCCATTAAAGATACCGCTGTTGAATCTTTGAATAAAGGAATGGTTGCTATTGAAAGATTTCATAAAAATACTTTGGAATAATAAGGCATTGGATTTGCCACTATTCAATGAGAGCGAAGTCAGCACTACAATTATCGTTTGGTTGGCCGATTTTCCGTAAGTAGCATCGAAAATGCAAGAAATTATCTAAAAATTAGGTTTTTATCTAACTTCCAAAACCACCGTAACTCTATGTTTGGTGCTTTATGAAGATAAATCTAATAATTAATCAAAAAACTTTCTAAAGATTTTTGAAAAACAAAACACAATTTCGTATCTTTGCAACCCCAAATGCAAGACTTTCGAGCATATAGTCCAAAAGTAAATGCATTTTTAAAAGATTTTTAATTCAAAAAATACCACTTTTGGCTTGGTTTGATTGCTTATCAATAAAAGTCAATACATTAAATAGATAAAACAATGGCTAAGAAAGGCAATCGTGTACAAGTGATTTTAGAATGTACTGTACAAAAAACAAGCGGTGTGGCAGGTATGTCTCGTTATGTAACGACAAAAAACCGTAAGAATACAACAGGACGTTTGGAGTTGAAGAAATATAATCCATTTTTGAAAACTCACACACTCCACAAAGAAATTAAATAATTTTGAAGAAATGAAAATGAAATTTTTCTCATTCGTCTTTTCTCATATCTAAAATCTAAAAAAAATGGCAAAGAAAGTAGTCGCAAC
The DNA here is from genome assembly GCF_937903345.1 of uncultured Emticicia sp. GTDB lineage: Bacteria > Bacteroidota > Bacteroidia > Cytophagales > Spirosomataceae > Emticicia. The sequence continues at coordinate 204,095 of NZ_CALCZQ010000052.1, forward strand.
ACTCCGTGATAAAACCGCAGGTAAAAACTTTGCGAAAGTAATCAAAGCTGTAAAATCACCAAAAACTGGTGCTTACACTTTTAAGGAAGAAATGGTTCCTATGGAAGAATTACAAGCTGCGTTGAAGGTATAAATTACAACGCACAAAAAAAAGAAAAAGCCTTCATGAGAAATCAGGAAGGCTTTTTCTTTTAAATTTCCCAAAAAATGGATGACTGAAAATTGTATTTTTCTAAATTTTCAATGGGCGGCATTTTTTATTTTAATTATTTTCTATAACTGCTTACGCAAACGAGCTACTGGAATATTTAGCTGCTCACGGTATTTGGCAACAGTTCGACGAGCAATATTATAGCCACGCTTATTGAGTAGTTTTTCGAGTTTATCATCAGAAAGTGGCGAGTTTTTTGGCTCGTTTTCGATGAGTTCTTTCAAGATATTTTTTACTTCACGGCTCGAAGCATCTTCACCAGAGTCGGTTGCGATTCCTTCTGAAAAGAAATATTTTAGTGGATAAATACCAAAATCAGCTTGAACAGATTTACTATTGGCCACCCGTGACACCGTAGAAATATCCATATCAATACGATTGGCAATATCCTTTAAAATCATTGGTCTTAACTTCGATTCATCACCATCAAGGAAAAATTCGTGCTGAAACTCAACGATTGATTTCATAGTTTTCAGCAATGTCTGTTGGCGTTGTTTGATGGCATCAATAAACCATTTGGCAGCATCCAGTTTTTGCTTTACAAACGTGACGGTTTCTTTAATGCTTTTGTGTTGTGCAGAACCGTTTTTATCAGTTTTGTCGTAAGTATCAAGCATTTCGGCAAATGAACGGCTCACTCGAAGCTCCGGTGCGTTTTTAGAATTCAGAATAACATCTAATTTTCCATTATTATTTGTCACAATAAAATCGGCCATTAAGTATGCTGCTGCACTATCGCCAGTACCTATACTACCAGGTTTTGGATTTAGTCGAGTAATCACTTTGATAGCACTTTTCAAAGCTTCATCATCAATATCCAATCGGCGTTGTATTTTTTCGTAGTGTTTTTTAGTAAATTCATCAAAGTAAGTATCGATTATTTTTACGGCAGTTTCTACCGCTGTATCTTCGTGGTTTTTGCGATCGAGTTGTAAAAAAAGGCACTCTCTCAAATCTCTCGCACCAATTCCCGCAGGCTCAAAAGTTTGTACTCTTTTCAAAAGACCAGATACTTCTTCTTCATTGGTATAAATATTTTGAGTAAAAGCTAAATCATTGCAGATTGAACGAAGTGGGCGGCGAATATAACCATCCTCCTCGATGCTTCCGATGAGCTGCATACCGATTGATTCTTGACGAGCATCAAGGCGTAAAAATCCTAATTGCTGTACCAACGATTCAGCCAAGGTATTAGTTGCAATTACGGGCATTGAATCACGGCTATCATCTCCCCAACCATCTCCTTGCATTTTATAGCCAGCATAATCATCTTGGTTTAAGTATTGTTTTACATCAAGCCCTTCATAACTTTCATACTCTGTGTATTCACTATAATCATCGTGGTCGCTGCTGCTGTCGCCATCATAATCATCATCATACTCATCTTTTACACGCTCGTTCATGTCTATGCCTTCCTCTAGAGCTGGATTGATTTCAAGCTCCTCCTCTATTCTTTGATCAAGTTCGGCAGATGGAATTTGCAACAGTTTTATAAACTGTATTTGCTGGGGAGACAGCCGTTGTTGTAAGGACTGGTTAAGACTTAATTTTTGCATTGCATAAGTAGAGTTTTTCCATTTATTCAAGAGACTTATGTAGGCCTCTCCACATTTTTCGTGCCAACTGATTTTTTTCAATAAATAAAGGAAAATATTTTTTCACAAACTGCCAAACTTTATTGTAAAAAAAATGAATTTATATAAATATAAATGTATAAAGTTTTGATTATTAGCAATTTGTGAAAAATGCCTATGCTGAAAATAACTATTAATTTTGAATGCGATATTTTTAAAATAGTAAGGAGTTTTGAAAAATTATATTTCTGTTTAAACTTTTTTTGCAAGAAAAAAATATTTGTAAATATAAGAAATTCATAAAAAAAGACGTGTTTCATATTAAAAGATACACGTCTTTAAATTATTAATATTTTACTATATTAACCTACCTTTAATTCAAATATGGCAATTTCAGGTAAAATACCCAAACGACCAGGATAACCAATATAGCCAAATCCACGGTTTACGTAGAGTTTTTGATCATTTTCTTGGTATAATCCCGCCCATTCTTTATAACGTAATTGAACAGGTGACCATTTGAAATTGCCCAGTTCAACTCCGTATTGCATTCCGTGCGTATGTCCTGCAAATGCCACATCAATATCTTTGTGTTTATCTAAAACTTGATTTCTCCAATGGCTTGGGTCGTGTGAAAGCAATAGTTTTACAGGTAAATCGTGGGCATTTTGTTGAGCTTTTTCTAAATTTCCATATTTGGCAAAATTCCCAGCTCCCCAATTCTGAATTCCTAAGATTCCAATACTTTCACCATCAACTTTTACGGCACGGTGATCGTCCATCAACAAATCCCAGCCCATAGTTTTGTGGGCATTCATTAGGTCTTTTAGGTTTTGTATTTTCTTTTCGGGAGATTCCCATTGGGTATAATCACCATAATCGTGGTTGCCAAGAGTTGAGAAAGTGCCAAGCGGAGCTTTTATTTTCGAAAAAATATCTATGTAGTCTTTCACCTCAGGAGCAATATTATTTACTAAATCACCCGTAAAGAAAAACATATCTGGTTTTTCTTTCATAAGCATCTCAACACCTCCTTTTACAGCAGTTTTATTAAAAAAGCTTCCCGAATGGATATCCGAAAGTTGAGCGATTTTCATTCCATCAAATTGTTTAGGTAGGTTTTTTATACGAAGTGTTACATTTCGTACTCTATAATCATGAGCTCCAGATAAAATTCCCCAAGCCATTCCGCCCGCATGCAAACCTCCAATAGTTAGAGCTGTTTTTGCTAAAAACTCCGAACGACTAATTTTTTCAGCAGCAGGTTGGAGTCCATCATTAGCCATTTGAGCCACAGCCGAATTACCTTGAAAATAATTGACTACCCATTTGCCAAAGCGAATCAAGTCATCAATAATCAGCACTAAAACAGAAAAGATTTTTGAAATATAAATGATAAAAATACCCGCCATCAAGAAAGTTCGAAAACTTGCTTTTACAGGTGCCGACATGGGCATATACGTAAAAATAGCAACAATCGAAAGTATCGAGAAAACGGTGAATCCCCAAAAGCCAAAAGCAATAATACGCTGAGTAGAAATGCTAGTAGAGCGAATAAGTAACTTTATGGCTTGCCAAACATAAAAATCAATTAATACAAAAAAGATTGCCATAAGGGCAAATCCAACCATTCGATTCATATAAATAATGTGAGTGTTTAGAGAATATTGACTAAAAATACAACGGTTTTGACCGAAATATGGTTTCACATCGTGGGAAGGATTCCTTCGAACCAGCCATAAATTTTTATAAATGGTTAATAATGCTGATGCAGAGATTATTTATTTTTATACCAAACGTTTGGTTAATAAAAAATCGATTTTATATTTGTGTCTAAATAAAAGTTTTCCATAGACAGTTTTGTGTAGAACAACAAAAAATGCCAGTTCAGAAAATTACCAAAGACGAAATATTACTAAAATCATCGGATGTTTTTAGGGTAAAGGGCTACCACAATACTTCGATGCAAGACCTTGCCGAAGCTAGTGGTTTGTTTAAAGGAAGTCTTTATTATCATTTTCCGAGTAAAGAAATGTTAATGAAAGATTTGCTTGTTTCGATTCATACTTACTTAATCAATAAGGTTTTTCCGATTGCAGAAGATTCAAGCCTTACACCCGAAGCACGAATGGAGAAACTCCTAAAAAAAATGGGAAAACTGCTCTTAGAGAAAGAGGGAGGCTGTTTGATTGGTAACACAACCCTCGAAACGGTAGGAGTCGTACCCGAATTCCAATCGGTTCTGAGAGAAATCATGGGCGATTGGACAAAAGCATTACAGAAAATTTACGCAACTCGCAAAAGTCCCGAACAATCTTTTAGACTGGCCCAACAAACTATCATGGAGTTTGAGGGTGCGGTAATGTTCTCAAAATTATACGCCGACCGACAGTTTCTATATGATGCCTTCGCTCGAACAATGATGAAGGTGAATTGATAATTGATAAAAAAAACAAACTTTTGGTACAATAAAGATAATGCAAAAATTAATAGTAAAGTGTCAAGATGGGGTAGAATTGGCAGCAGTTTTGTTTGAATCCGAAAAACCTAAGGCAGCAGTACAATTTTGTACAGGTACTGGTGCCAAAAAGGAATTCTATTTTCCCTTTATAAAGTATTTAGTGGAGCATGATTATGCCGTCTGTACATTTGATTATCGAGGTACTTGCGAGTCGGCACCTGCTTCCTTGAAAAATTGTAGCTATAATTATATCGAATATGGTACGCAGGATATGCCAGCAGTATTGGAATTTTTGGATAAAAAATACCCAGATTTACCAAAATTATTGGTTGGCCATAGTGTAGGAGGGATGAATTTTGGCTTAATGCCAAATTATCAGAAACTCAGTGGAGTTGTGGCGGTTGGTTCGGGTTCGGGGTATTGGCAAAATATGCCTGTAAATTATCGCTTGCAAACTTTATTTTTCTTTCATGTTTTTCGTCCGATTAGTGTCTTGCTGACTGGTTATGTGGCCGCAAAACGTTTCGGAATCATGGAAGATTTGCCCAGAAAAGTAGTAAAAGACTGGGCAGATTGGTGCAGTGTACCGAATTATTTTTGGGATGAACGCTTTTTTGGAAAAACTGTACCATTTGGACATTATCATGAACTGAGTTTTCCGATTGCTCATTTTTGGGCATCAGATGACCCCATCGCTAACGAAAAAAATGTTCCGCTTTTACTTCAAAATTTTAAAACTACGAAAGGTTTGACTTCCGAAAAGCTCATTCCTGCTGAATTTGGAGCAAAGAAAATTGAGCATTTTGGCTTTTTTAAAAGGCAATTCCAAGGCACGATTTGGACAAAAATTTTAAATAAATTAGAAGAAATGCAATAGCACAATTTTCAAAATTGTGTTGAATACAATTTTATAGTGCGTTAACAGTTAATTTGGTCAGAGAGCGTACATTTTGTATGCTCTCATGATTTTTTCCGTGGAACGAAGCTCCGACTTCGTTCATGATTTTTTTATGATTCATCATATTTTGTATCATAAAAAAGACTTTTTGCGTAAATTTTAACTTAAACCGTGAAGGCTTTTCGGGCAACATTCGCTTGCAATGAAGCATTCTTCTTGGAGAAAATTATGAAAATATATCTTTTAGGAAATGAAAAATAAGCATAGATACATTTTTTAATTATATTGCGTTTGGTTTTTCAGAGACTTTACTCATTCATTATCAATAAATATTTTATGAAATTGCCAAGGCTAATTCTCTTTTTTCTTTATTTCATTCCTTTCATTACGGCCTGTGGTCAAAGTCATCATAAAACTTTCACGCGTGAAGATTCTCTTCGTGGAAGAATTACGGTTGAGCGTGAATGGTGGGATTTGAAATACTACGATCTTCGAGTAAAAGTAAATCCAAGCGAAAAAGCGATTGCAGGAAGCACAAGCGTATTTTATGAGGTTTTGAAACCTTACCAAACGATTCAAATTGACCTTCAGCCACCTTTGCAAATAGAAAAAGTTACACAAGATGGGCAAGAACTTTCTTTCAAAAAAGATGGGGCAAACGCCTACATGATTTCACTGAAAAAAGCTCAAGTGAAAGGAAAAAATGAGTCAATCGTCGTGACTTATTCTGGTAAACCGATTGTAGCGAAGCGTCCGCCTTGGGATGGTGGTTTTCAGTGGGTGAAAGATAAAGCGGGCAATGATTTTGTGGCTACTTCGTGTCAAGGTTTAGGCTCGAGTGCTTGGTGGCCGTGCAAAGACCACATGTATGACGAATGTGATAGTATGTTGATAAGTATCACAGTTCCGAAAAATTTAACTGATATATCAAATGGTCGTTTAAGAAAAACTACTGAAAATGCCGACGGTACAAAGACATTCGATTGGTTTGTGAAGAACCCTATCAATAATTATGGTGTAAATGTAAATATTGGTAATTACGTGCATTTTGATGAGATTTTTGAGGGAGAAAAAGGAAAACTAACGATGGATTATTATGTTTTGCCCGAAAACCTTGAAAAAGCTAAAGAGCAATTCAAGCAAGCCAGCATGATGATGAAGGCTTTTGAGTATTGGTTTGGGCCATATCCATTCTATGAGGATGGGTATAAATTGGTAGAAGTGCCATACTTGGGTATGGAGCATCAAAGCTCTGTTACTTATGGAAACAAATATCAAAACGGGTATTTGGGTCGAGATTTGTCTGGTACTGGTTGGGGTTTAAAGTGGGATTTTATCATTATTCACGAATCGGGGCATGAGTGGTTTGCCAATAATATTACGTATAAAGATGTAGCCGATATGTGGATTCACGAGAGTTTTACGAATTATTCGGAAAGCCTGTATACGGAATACTATTTTGGCCAAAAGGCCGCTTCTGACTATGTAATTGGTACTCGTAAAGGCATTAGAAATGATATTCCGATTATTGGGTCCTATGATGTAAACAAAAGTGGCTCGGGCGATATGTATCCGAAGGGTGGAAATATGCTGCATGCGATTCGCCAAATTACAAATAACGACGAAAAATGGCGACAAATTTTGCGAGGTTTGAATAAAACTTTTTATCACCAAACCGTAACGACTCAGCAAATTGAGGCTTATTTATCGAAAAATGTAGGCCGAGATTTAAGCAAGGTTTTTGACCAATATTTACGTGATGTCAGAATTCCAGTGTTGGAATATGCGGTAGAAAAAAATAGAATAAGCTATCGTTGGAGTAATTGCCTAGAAGGATTTGATATGCCAGTAAAAGTAACAGTTGATGGCGGAAAAGAGGAATTTATTTATCCAATAACCTCTTGGAAATCTATTAAAGGCAAATCAGAATTGAAAGTTGATGAGAATTTTTATGTAACTGCGAAGGCTGTAAGAAAATAATTATTTGAATAGGCAAGTTTACTAAACTCGCATATTACCTCATCTCAAAACCGCCAATTTTCCAACAAAACTCTCAGAGCCATCTTCGGCTACGCAAAAAACCATATAAATGGCAGTAGTTGCTTGATGATTTTGCAAGTCCCAAGAAGCAGTGCCGCCATTTGATTTTGTTTCGTAAATCAATCTTCCAGCGGTATCTGTTATTTTAATAGCAGTATTTTCACGAAGTCCCGAAACCGTTAGAACACCTTGAAAATCTGGGCGAACTGGATTTGGAAATATTTTTACCGAACTAAGATCTTCACTTGGTTCGGATGAATCGGTGCGGTAGGAGAGAAGTCCGTTTTGGGTTAAAACAAAGATTTCACCTGAGTTATCATCAATGGCTAAATCAATAACATTTTTTGAAGGTAGTGGACTATTTTCTTCCGTAAAATTCAAAATTTGTTCATCTGCTGAAGCCGAAAAAAGATTTAAACCGTTTTGAGTGGCTATCCATTTCCGGTTTCCACCATCAATCACAATTTTATTGACTACTTCCTGCAAAAGTAATCGTCGAGTTTGGAAAAACGGTGTATATGGTTTTATATTATTTGTAAAAATATCTTTTGAAGGAATAATTATTGCCACACCGTTATTTGTCCCTACCCAAAGCAGATTATCATGATCTAACGCGATGGTGTTGATGTAGTTGCCTGGCAGCTCAAATGTTGAACTATAAAAACGAGTTCGATTAGTGATGGGGTCAGTTACCTTTAATATTTGCCCTGTGAGTTGCCAACGGTAGCCGTATTGATCAATTATATCAGCGTTATTCCTTGGAGTTTGATTGATAGTTGGGTTTGTCCACAAGTTATCCACAAATGCGTTTCCTGCAATACCAGAGGTATAAATTGTTTGATTTTGGTAAAAAACTGAAAAAATATCACCTTTTACACCATTAGGGCTATAAGATTTAAAACTTCCAGAAAAATTGCCCAATAGCCCGTTTTCTCCATCAGCTATCCAGATCTTTCCTTCGCCATCAGTTTCGAGCTCATTTGGAAAAACAATAAGATTATCTTTCGGAAAAACAGGACTTTTAAAGAGTTGGTCATTTATTACTTTATTCCAGTTGCCGAAAAATTGTAGATTAGTTGTTGGTGCAAATTTTGCCCCCAAAATTCCACCCGAAGTATTCACAAAAATGCTATCTCGGGCAAAGGCTATTTGTTTAACTGCGACTTTTCTACCCTCTTTGCCGATATTTTGATAGGTTTCTTTGATTTCATTTTTTTTTACATCCAAAACTACTAAACCAAAGTCGGCTGCCAAATAAGCAAAATCTCCACGAAATTCTATTTGATTAATGGCTTTACTATCTTGAATCGCATCAGTTTTTTTGATAAAATCAATATTCTGAATCTTGTCAGGCAAACCTTCAGAGGTGATAGTCATTAGATCTATATTGCCTGTTTCGTAGGCAATAACGAGGGCTTTTAGACCAGAATTATATTTAATTTGAGAGATGATTGTTTCGCTTAAATTGTTTAGTTTTGAAAGTTTAACTGTTTGATTGGTAGTTTTATTAAAGTAGAAAAAGCCATTTTTTGAGAAGCAATAGATTTTGTTTTTTTCTACGACTTCTATACCTTTTGCATTAAAATAGTCAGCGTGCATTCGCCATGTGTTTGTTGGGATTTGGGCGAAAGTTTGAGAAGTTAAAACAATAAAAAATAGGCATTGTTTTAGTTGAAACAATGCCTTATTTAATGTCTTTGATTCTTTATTTTTAGATTTTCTCTTCATTCAACACACTTTCAATAATATATCTTGGACGAGATTTTACTTCTTCGTAAATTTTTCCTACATATTCACCAATCAAACCGATGGCAATCATATTTGAGCCGCTGAAAAAAGTCATCGGTAGCACGATTGATGTCCAGCCCTGCACAGTAAAACCAAAAAGTTTACAAACTAAAACCCAAATTGTGATGCCCATGGCAAACACAAAATTGAAGATGCCAAACCAAAGCACCAATTTCATCGGAACGGTCGAAAACGAAGTAATACCATTCCACGCAAAAATTAGCATTTTTCTAAGTGGATATTTCGATTCTCCAGCTTCACGTTCGAGGCGTTTGTAATAAACTTTATCGCTCTGAAAACCAATCATCGGGATAATTCCACGAATGAAAAGATTGGTTTCTCCAAAGTTTGAAAATTCGTTAAGTACTTGATTATCAATTAGTCTGAAATCTGCGTGGTTATAAACTGTCGGTACCCCCATGCGTTGCATGAGTTTATAAAATGTTTCGGCAGTGAAGCGTTTAAAGAACGAATCACTACTACGGTCATTGCGTACGCCGTAAACAATTTTTGAGCCTTCGTTGTGTTTTTCCAACATTCCATCAATCGCACGAAGGTCGTCTTGGAGGTCTGCATCAATCGAAATGTAACAATCAAATTGGTTTTTATGGTGTAATAAACCCGCCACTAAAGCTGCTTGATGTCCGAAATTTCGTGAGAGTTTTAAGCCAATAATATTCGAATCTCTTTTGCAGATACTATCAATGATTATCCAAGTTGAGTCACGGCTACCATCGTTCACAAAACAGATTTTGCTATCGGCCGTAATGGCATTTCTCTCCTTCAATTCTATGAAGTACATTGATAATGTGCTATAAGTTTTTTCAAGAATTTCTTGTTCATTATAACACGGAACAACCAAAAGGAGTTTATACATCTAATTCTGACAGGATTTTGTAAAATTTATGAGATAGACAGGATTTAAAATCCTCAATTTATTAGAATCAAAAAAACCTTTTGATTCTAAACCTAACACAAAGTTACTCAAACATCACTTTTACATCAAGAAAAAACCAGTTCCATTCGTGCGACTGGCCATTGGGTGTAAAAAACAAATAATAGCAATCACTAAAAGTATTACTTTTAATTCCTTTTCGGTAAGATATTTTTGAGCGATGACTAATGTTAAAAATATAGCAATAATTCCATAAGAACCGCTTCGTGTAGAATCAAAAGTAGTAAGTGAGCCTACTAACATTGCAAATAATGCACCCAAAATCGCCAAAAGCCTAAGCCAATCTTTGGCATTGTAAAGGAACATAAATGCCAATATAATAAGCAGCCACCAACCCTCAAAAACCCATAAAAACTTAAAACCCCAAACTGGCCAACTACCGCCAAACATTTCGGCAAATTCGCCTGGCTTGGTTGTGTCGTGCATACCGAGTTTATCGACTAAGTAAAATTTACGAATTGCACCGTAAGCGATCCAAGCTGCCACAACCGCCAACATTTGTAAATTTATTTGAATCTTGAATGGCTTGTTTTCTTTCCATTGCGGCACAAACCACCACCACAAGAATACCATTCCTGAGCCAACTATCGCACGTTCATCGCCCCAAAAAGCCAACGATAAAAATATGAATATCAATAAAGGATTTCGATAATATATAGCTAAAAATAGAGTAAAATAGCAGAAAAAATCGCCATAAGTGGCAATATCTATAAAAAAAGCGGCACCCATATAAGTAGAAACAATTCCTAAAACTGCGTAAAATATACTCGTTTTATCACTTAATGTTCGCTCCAAAAAGTTGATGAGCATATAAAGAAATATAATTCCCAAAATTAATTGAAAACCATACAAAACGATACTAACATACTCGATATGAAGTACTTTTACAAATGCAGGCATTGTGAGTCTGAAAGTACGGTTATTCATGCCTGTAAACTCTGGGTAAGTCCAGTTGTAGGTAAAGCTTGTTGCTCGGTCTTTGATAGTTTGATACAGAAAATACTCGTGTTTTTCTTTTACGACAGTCGTATAAAAATCACCAAAATGACGAAGTGGTGAAATATTGTTGAAAAATGAAAGCAATATAGCCACTGTGGCTATTATCACAACTTTCGTTTTCCATTTTGGACTTAACAACAACGAAGCAATTTTTGCCTCAAAACGTTGATATAAATTTTCTAAAAAAGACATTTTTGGTTAATGTAGAATGCAGAATGAAGCACAGAGCTACTACGCTACTTAGTAAATAAGTAGTTACGTGTTTATCTCTCAGCAAATGTTTGAGATTTCATCTGCAAAGATGCCTACTTTTTGGCAATAATCAAACCATAAAAAAAGCCCGAGATTATATCTTAGGCTTATAATTTCTTGAATAACTTAGGATTCTCTCAATCGCCGAATCTGATGGAGAGAGTTGAATATTGTCCATACCTGATTTTAAATCGGCACAGTCAAGGTAGAAATTGAGCAACTCTTTATCGAAAAGAAGAGTTGCTTCTACGAAAGTGTTTTCTTGGTTTGATGTTTCATTATACAAATAACGAACTACATCATTCTGAGTGCTGGTAAAGGTTTGTGTCATAAGCGTATGCTGATTTTCCCATCATTTTTCTAAGATTGATAAGAGCATAACGCATTCTCCCTAACGCCGTGTTGATACTCACACCAGTTGCATCGGCAATTTCTTGGAACGACATGTCATCGTAATGACGCATCACCAAAACCTCACGCTGCTGGTCGGGTAATCGTTTGATTAAATCACGCAAGTGTTCGTGAGATTCACGTTTTATTTGCATTGATTCAATAGAATCTTCGGCAAATTCGAGTGAATTAAACACATTACTTCCGTCCTCAAACACTACGGTCGGGTAGCGTTTCTCCCTACGGAAATAGTCTATCGCAAGATTGTGAGCAATTCGGAGTATCCACGGCAGAAATTTCCCTTCTTCATTGTATCGGCCATCACGTAGCACTTCAACTGCTTTTATAAACGTATCTTGAAGCAAGTCTTCAGCAACATATTGGTCTTTTACAACAAGGTAAATTGTGGTATATACTTTTGATTTGTAACGTTGAACAAGCGTAGCAAATGCTTTTTCGTTGCCACGAATATACAATGAAACAAGCTCACTGTCGTTAACTTGGATTTTTCCCATTTCAGTATTTCAATTTAGTTAACGTAGAGCTTTATGCCATATTGTATATTTTGTGTTTAAATTTTGAAGAATTATTTTTTGATGCCGAAAGATAGATAAAAATAATGATTCGTGTCAAGTAATTGAAATAAAAAAAATGGTTAATGGTTTGTTAATATTCCTTATTAAATTTCAATTTCAAGGTTTTATTCAAATTATTAGACAATAAATGTCCTAGAAGTTTTGTTCAAATTTAAAATTGTAAATATCTGATATTCAGGCACTTAATATGTCTTAATCGTACATTGTTTTTTTCGGTATAATTTTTGCACATTTAGGTATGTGAAATAAAATAAATTATTAAAAAAAATGTTTTACTATACTTATAATTTACGTCGGAATGTTAAAAAACTTGCGGCAGCGAGTACTTCTATGCAGTACAATCATGATTTTGTTAGGGTTATTTCCGTCTCACAAAATCACGTTTTTAACAATAAACTAAAAAGGGTAATAATTGTACTTTTCTTGGTTTTTGGCTTTTCTATTTCGCAGTCTTTTGGACAGCGTGACCAAATTACGACCCAAGCAGGGGAGAAAATCCGTTGCCGAATCTTAGACGAAACCCCCATACGTTTTATATACGCTTATCTTTCACCAAGTGGTAAAGTACTTAAAAATGAAATCTTCAAAAACTTAGTCTCTGACTTCAAATATAATTTTTATTCTAGCGATATCGTTACGAAAGGAAATAAATTACCAGACGGCTTAGGTCGAACAATAGAAGAAAATATTATGTCCTCGCAGAGAGTTGATAATCGTAAACGCGAACCAATCAACACAAAAACCAATCCTAAGAAAAGTGATAGCAAAAATGAAGCAGCAGAAACTAAAGAAAAATCATTTACAAAAGAATCTTCGGCTGAAAAGAAATCATGGAAAGTAGAAAATGCTCCTAAAACGACGAAGGAAGAAGAAAAGTCAGAGGCTTCCACAAATAAAAAGAAGGAAACACCAAAAAAAGAGGAGGTCTTAACTAAAAAAGAAGAAATAGTGGCAACATCAATTGCCGCCCCTAAGGCAGAAAATGAGTTTAGTAATTATCTTAAATGGAGATTGGGTGTAAAGGGAGGCTTGGGTAATATGTTAGCCAAGATACCTACTTCTAATGCCTATGGCTTGTTTCAAGAAAAACTTCTTCGTGGGTACATATGGGGTGCTGATGCGGCTTATTTTCCAGGAGATAATGTGGGCTTTGGCATGATTTTTAATAATTTTCAAGCTAATAACAAGGCTGAAAATATAGCTTTTATTAATGAAATTTTGAATAAACCTGATATTGGAAGTATCTCAAATAAACGTTCGATTAAATATGTAGGACCAGTATTCTATTATCGCAAAAATATAGATTTCAAAACAATGGTAGTAATGGGGCTCTCGCCAGGTGTTTATTTTTTTAAAGAGAAAGGCTCCTATAATACTGCCAATTATACTTTTAAAGGAATGGATTTTGGTGCTTCAGCAACACTTGGTATTGATTTTTTAATCGGAAATGACATCACAGGGCGAGATGTTATCTTGAGTTTGGAGGCTGGGTATAGCTATGGAAAAATGCGTGCAATAGATTACGGTGCAGGCGGGGGTGCGATAAACTTAGCGAGTCCAATTGACTTGGGTAGACTCGATTTTACTTTAGGCCTAAGATTTACGCGTTATCCAAAATATTTTAGAATGACGTCTAATTGAAAGTGTAAAGTTTAGCGTGTAAAGTTTAGATTTATATTCTAAACTATCAACCACACTTTTAATTAATCACTCTCTCAAGTGTTTGGGTCTTCATTTCGGTTTCGTTCCACTCCTTTTCTGCGTTTGAATCAGCCGTGATTCCACAACCAGCATAGAGTGTTGCGATATTTTTTTCGATTTTCATCGTGCGTAAATTCACAAAAATATGTGATTCTACCTTTCCTTCACTTGATTGAATGTTTACTGGTCCTAGAAATCCACTAAAAAAGTCACGGTCATAACCTTCATTTTTTAAAATAAACTCAGTGGCTGATTCTTTTGGCATGCCGCAGACTGCTGAGGTTGGGTGCAGTAAATCAAGCATAACCGTTGCCAATTGAGAAAAATTAATAGCTACCGTATCAATGATTATATCAGTACGAAGGTGCATAAGATTACCCGCAATTACTGTTTTTGGCCCTTCTTCCTCAAATTCTCGGACTCTGATTTTTTTCAGACAATTAATGATGTACCTAGTCACGAACGATTGTTCTTCTATTTCTTTTTGTCTCCATAAAGCTTCTGATGGTTTAATTAAATTTCTATTTAAATCAAAAGCCGATTGAGTGCCTGCTAGTGCCATTGTTCGGAAAATTCCTGCTGAGTCTTGACTTACGAGTGTTTCCGGTGAAGCACCCATCCAGACAACACCTAAATGTGGCATTGAAACTGCCGAAACAAAAGCAGAAGCATAAGTTTCGCAAAGTTTATCGAATATGCTAATAATATCAAAATCGGCGGGTAAAACTATTTGTTTGGTGCGAGAAAGTACAACTTTCTGAATTACTCCCTTCTCGATTTCGGAGATGCCTTTTTCAACTAAATCTATAAATGCTTGTTTGGTTTTTGTTTGCTTTTTGGTGGGATTATTGGTCAAAACAGCACTTAACGATTGATTTTTACCTTTCATTAACTCAATAAAGTTTGGGTTAAGTGACGAAGGTGAAACGACTTCTTTAAAATCCTCGATTTGTGTTGACTCTTTTCCATTGAAAATATAATGAAGGTCAGCTTTCAAGAAAAAAGTTTTATCCCCTTCAGGATTTATGAAAGGCGAAAAAGCAAAACCAGCACCAAGTTCTTCAAAATCTATTTTTGATTGGTTAGGGATTGTTTTAAATGATGTAAGGAAATGCTTCTCAGATTGACCGGGTAGTCGCCAAATTGCTGTTGGGAAATCAAGACTTTTAGCTGAGTTCCAAAGGTCTTGACGAGAATTTTTATGTTCTATTTTAATTGTTGTCATGAAGTATTGTAAAAATCTTTCAGTAGAAAAATAGAATATATTACTGAAATTGAATTGTTTGTTAGTTTTAATAGGCGAACTTCAGATTTGTGCCTACATACTAAACAAAATTCAAAAGAAAATATTCCTAAAATTAGAAGAAGTTTTTTTGGAAAGTAGATTTTAGTATGATTATTGTATAAAATCAAACTAAATATATACTAAAAAGGCAATTCTGCTATTCAAAGAAAAACAAAGCGATGAATAAAATCTTATACATTCTGATTATGCTGCCATTTTTATCGTATGCGATTGATGATAAGGGTATTAAGTTTAAAGAAGGCTCATGGTCAGAGATTCTGAATGAAGCAAAAAAGCAAAATAAACTTGTTTTTGTTGACATTTATACGACTTGGTGTGGGCCTTGCAAAATGATGTCGACCAAGATTTTTACAGTAAATATTGTTGGCGAAAAATATAATGAGTCGTTTGTCAATTATAAGATTGATGCCGAAAAAGGGGAAGGAATCGAACTTGCTAAAATGTATGCAATCACGGCTTATCCGACTTACTTATTCGTAAATGGGAATGGCGAATTGGTCTATCGAACAATGGGAGCAATGCCAGCTGAAAAGCTTCTAATTGAAGCCGAAAAAGCACTTTTGGCTGGTAAAACTCATACTTCTTTAGACGTATTGGAGAAAGAGTTTAAGATTGGGAAACGTGATCCTGATTTTTTGTATAAATACATGAAGCGAAAAAGCCTAATGGGTGGCGAAAATGTAGTTTTGTTAGATGAATATCTTAAGGCAATTCCTGCATCTCAATTTAAAACTGAAAAAGTACTTATTTTGATTGCTGAAAACATCGGAACCATAGAATCGAAGGCATTTCTGATTTTGAGAGATGCCTTGGATAGATACTTGAATATGACGGTTTCGCAGCAAAAAAATGTCCTAAATGGGCTTTCAAAAGCCAAACTGAATACATTTAAGAAAGCAGTTGATACACGCGATAAGGCCTTGCTCGAAAGGTTAATTGATGCTGTAAGAGCAACTTCATATAGCGAAGCGGGTTTTGAGGCTGAAGAAAAACAATTTCGCATAGAATATGCCAAAATCACTCGTGATTGCGATAACTTCAAAAACATAGCAATAAAAGAAACTACTAAATTGATGGCCAAAACATTAGAAGATTTAGTAGTCGAAACCCAATTAAAAATTATGAATTTTAAAGAAGATGCAAAAGAGAAAAACTTAGATGAATCCACTCCACAGTTTAAAATGATTTTAGATGATTTAACCAATAATGCTCAAAAATTAACATCTTTTCAGCTTAACGAATTTGCTTGGGGATATGTGCAGCTAATAAAAAATGAGCAAGATTTAGCAGAAGCAATAAAATGGTCGGAAAGAGCCATTGAACTTTTAGAATCACCAACAAATTTGGATACATATGCCATTTTATTGAGCAAACTAGGAAGAAAGAAAGAGGCTATAAAAGCCGAGAAAAAGGCTATTAAACTCGCCAAAAAAGAAGGTGAAGATACCAAAGGTTTGCAACAGACCTTGAAAGATATAAGGAGAAGTTGAGTTTTATGAAACAAGTTTTTATTATTTATTTTTTGAATATAATATATTTTTAGAAAAAAAGGCAAGGATTTTGTAGTTGAAATTATAAAAAAATAGCTTCACTAATGAAAAAGATGATTTTCACAATGAGCATTATATGTCTCATTGTATTGGTATATGCATGCGGTAGAGGTAATATAAAGCAGATAAATTTTATAAAAAACAATGAAAAAACATTGGAGCAAATGCTAACACAAGCAAAAGTACATAAGAAAATTCTTTTTGTTGATGTTTACACAACATGGTGTGGGCCATGTAAATGGATGGATGAAAATACATTCAAAGATTCTCGCGTGAGCCAAAAATTTAATAAAACTTTTCTGAACTTTAAAGTTGATGGCGATTCGTTTGAAGGTGTAAATGTTGGCATTATTCACCGAGTAGAATCGTATCCTACCTATTTATTTGTCGCTCCAAATGGAAAGGTTATTCACCGAATTGAAGGAACGATCTCGCCCGAGGGTTTGGTTCGAGAAGCTGATTTCGTGGTAAATCGTGCTTCTAAGTAGTTTTTATGCCTTAACAATAAAATTAATTCAAAAACCTTAACTGAAAGCATATTTTTAGGTTATTTTCTAATTATTAAAAGTATTAAAGTACTTTATTTATGCCATGAAAATATACTAAATCCAACTTATGTAAAGTATCAAGTGAATCTAAAATAGGTTTTGGAAATTTAAAATCTGCTATAAAACTAAAAATTCTTAATATTTGTCGCAAAAAACAAATTTACTACTGTCAAATTCTTACAAACTAAGGAAACCATAAAATATAGAAAAGGTCCAACTTTATGAAAGGAAAGTTAGATCTTTTTTAGATATCATTATCAATCAAAGCTTTGGTAATGCATGTTTGAAAACTTCTTTATAGGTTCCAACTTTGTATTGCTCAAAAGGTTCTTTTTTATTATAATCTCCACCCAGATAAGTCACTATTTCATGAAATGACTTAGCATTTAAGAAGCCGGGTAAAGGCTGAATCATGTTATACTGAGCATCCAAAAATACAGTAGTCGGATAGCTCATTTTACCTTGTAAAAGTGCCACCGCAGCCTGATTTGCTCCACTATTAGCATCGTAACTATATTTGGTGCTTCCGATAATTATATCTTGTTTAGACTCGGCATCGAGTTTCACCATGTAGAAATTCTTATTCAAATATTCAATTATTGCGGGGTTTGTATAAGTTTCTCTATCCATTACTTTACACCAACCACACCATACCGTGTAAACATCTACTATGGTTTTACGAGGCTCTTTTTGTGTAAGGTTATATGCTTCTTGAATCGTAAGCCACTTTAATTCATTTATCGCCGAAGTTGTTTTTTGTTGAGCAAAACAATTACCCGATAAGCTAATTGATGCTATAAAAAGAAATATTTTTTTCATTTCTGTGATTTTTATCCTACAACGATTTTGCATAATTAATATTGAAGGTTTAAAATAAAACGAAATTGCAAAAATTATAACTAAAAATCAAAAATTATCTAAGAATTGAAATCGAATATTTGGCCGAAATCTTTTATTTGGGAGTTCATCAGGTTTTTAATCTGTTAAACAATTCTGCGTGGAGTAACTTTTATAAATTTGTTAAATGATTGCGTAAATTGTTTCATTTATATTAATAATCATCAAAAAAACTCAAATGACCAATAGGTAGGTGAATACTTCTTGATTTATGCCCAGGATAGTCTATATTTGAAAAACAAAGAATTTATATTTATACAATGACAGAATATTTTGACCTAATGCTGCGAGCAGGAGCTGTATATGTTTTTATTGTGGTGGCGATTAAGCTTTTCGGAAAGAAAGAACTTTCACAGCTTTCGGTCGTCGATTTGGTATTTATCCTATTAATAAGCAATGCCGTACAGAATGCAATGGTCGGCTCAAATACTTCATTAGCTGGTGGTATTGTGGCCGCGAGTACACTTTTTATTATAAATTATGTCTTAAAAAAACTTATCTTGCGTTTCAAACCGATTGAAAGATTAATTGAAGGTGAGCCAATTATGCTGATTTATGAAGGGGAAATTCAGCAAAGTAATGTTGAAAAAGCTGGATTTACTATTCAAGAACTCAATGCTGCAGTGCGAGAGCATGGCGTTGATACTATCGAAAATGTAAATTTGGCAATGCTCGAAGTTGATGGAAATATTAGCGTCTTATCCGAAAACTACCAATCAAAAACTCGCAAAAGGCGGGTACATAAAATTTTAGGAGAATCTCAGTAATTTTCAACAAAACCATAATACATTTACGACGTAGGTTTTTTGTGTAATAAGCGGCTATTTTTCAGTGTTTTTTAAATAAATTATAATGTTTGTTACATTTTTAATGTTCTATAAAAAACATCTTTTGGGCTTCTTCTTTCAGTGTTTTAAGGGCTTCGTCGGTTAGCTGTTTGTTTTCACTGATTACTTTTTCAAATATTTTTTTTGAAAGATTGATTGAAGTTGAATCTGATGAAATTTCGGAGGCTGATGTATTAATCAAAGCTACAACGTCATTCATTGCAATACAAGTCTTTTGCCAAGTTTCGTGCGATATATAAACCTGCTGAGTTAGGTTATGATTAAATTCTTCTCTGATTTCTTGTAATAAAATTTGTTGATAATCAATGGAATGTATGTCGGGGCTTCCGAGCCTTATAAGTAACTTAGCGGGTGTAATTCGCTCCAAAAAAAGTGTCATACGCTCATAAGCTTGAAGACGAAGAGGAGTCGTAATTTCGATAGTTTTTAATTTGATATCCAGTTCTTTTTGCTCGAATTGTTTTTGTAGGAAGGTTTGAGCCATAAGGTACATGCCGTAAAGAACGGCTGCCGCAGGAATCAAAATTTTAAGTAATTCGATGATAGATTGCATTATTTTTATTTTTTTTACTTACAAAAGTAAGATAAGCAATTGGTGCTTCAAAATCTTTCTTAAATATTGAGGATATCCTAATGAGAACCGCTTGTAAAATCACTTAAATCATGGCTATATTTGTATCATGGTAACTTTTTCGGTAATTGCTCGTAAAGAAATATTAAAAAGTCTTACTTCTTCACAAATACCGGAAGGCTACCGCCTAAGGGTTGGTTTGAAGGGTGGAGCTTGCTCGGCAACTTATCTTTTAGGGCTTGATAAGGCAACCGAAAACGATGAGCTTTACGAAGTAGATGGAGTTAAGGTGCTTATAGATAAGCGGCATTTGATGTATTTGATAGGCGTAAGAATTGATTATGTCGATACCGAATCGGGAATGGGTTTTACGATAGAAAAAGAAAATTAAAAAATCCATAATCATTATCGGAATGGCGTTTCAATTGGGAGACGGTCAAGGTTTTTTTTTGCAGGAATATTACCGAATAAGAAAAGACACTCTAATTTACTAATGGTTTATTGTCTTTGGCATGGTTTTCGTTGAAAAGTAAGGGTAATATTTTATCAGAAAAAGCATTGGAGCTTCTTAAAAAACATATTTTCCTAATTCTTTCGGTAGTTTTATTTGGCGTTGCGGCATTAAATTTTTTCATTTTAGAGAAAGATGCCCCAGGTGCTTCAGAGCAACATTATATCTCTTCTATTAAAAGTAGGGTTAAATCGAAAATACTTATCTCGAAAAACGAACTGGTAAATGTTTCTCTGCAATACCAAAAATCTTCGGGGAATTCTTTTTTGAACTTTGAGACCCATACAGTATATCCATATTTCGTTTTTAGTAATGGGCAGTTAATTTATTGGTCTGACCACAGATACGTGCCAGATTATAGGCAGCTAACGAAGGGAGAGCAAACATGTTTGTTATATGATGATAAAGGTAAGTACATCACTAATTCAGTAGCATTTAATTTAAAAGGAGCTAAAGTAGAAATCTTCTCTTTAATAAATCTTTATCGAAGGTTTAGGAATGAAAATGACTATTTAAAAAATGGCTATAATCATGAGATTTTTATTACCGAGCCAAGGGAGATCAGCAATCAGCCCAATATTAAAAGTCTTTATAATATTGACGATGATAATGGCAAATATTTATTTACAATTATTCCACCACAAATCGAAAAAATCAATTCGCCTAATATTCCAACCAACACACTTTTTTTGTTGGCTCTTAGTATTTTACTTTTCGGCGTTTATATAATTATTTGGATTTCTAGACTACGTAAAAAACACCAATTTGGTCGAGCATTTATTTTGCTGATGTTATATTTGTTTTTTGTGCGTCTAATAATGCTAGCCAATAGTATTCCTTTTATTTTTTATGAGTCGAGTTTGTTTAACCCTAAGTTTTTGACTGTTAGTGAGTTAGCTCCATCTTTAGGCGATGTGCTTCTCAATGCGATAGTTGTATTTATATTAGCTGTTTATTTAGTACAGAGTTTTTATCGCTCAACACTCTACTATAAATTATTTAAAGCCCCGAAAGTTTTCCAGAATATACTTTCGATAACTTTGGTAGTAATTGCTATTTTATATACATTTATTTCTTACAGAAACCTTTGTAATATTTACGAAAAATCTCAATTTAGCCTCGACCTTTCACTAAGTATTTCGTTTGCTACGCTGAAAATTGCTACTTTATGGTTTTATCTGATTTTATCGGCTATTTTCTTTTTGGTTTTGCATCTATCAAGTAGTCTATTTTTAAGAATAAATAAAAATACAAAAAAAGGCATAATTAACTGGTTATTGGGTTTGGTGATCGGCTCAATAATTATTGCAATTTTGGATCAATTTAGATGGATTTATATACTCACAGGTGTATATTTCTTGATGGTTTATCATTTCAAATACACTCGTTTTTTGTATAGTTTTAAGTACAAAACCACGATTTATTTTTTTACCGGTGCTTTTGTATTTGCCTTGATTGCGATGTATGTGATTAGAGCAGAAGAGCAGAAAAAAGACTATTTTGACAAGCAGAATTTTGGACAAAAATATTTAGCCGAGAATGATTTATTGGGTGAAGGTTTACTTACAAGAGTAGTTCAGACCATTGAGGAGGATTCATCAATTCGAGAAGCCTTTAATCGTCAAACACTTGCACGTGAGCAAACGCAACAACTCATAAAGAGTAAACACCTTGATTTGTATTTTGACCGTTATGATACAGAGGTATTGGCGTTTGATAGTAAGGGTAACTCACTCGATTTAATGGAAGGTGCAAAGAATCTTTCTTTTTATGAGAAAACTTTCAAACAACTAGCATATAAGACTGCAAATCCTTCGGTATTTTTTATTAATGATGTTGGAAATAATTTTATTAAACAATACTTGGCTTTTATTCCGATTCAGGAAAATTCGAGTTTGGTTGGCCATGTCGTGCTAGATTTGAAACTTCGTGATGAATTTGCTCAAAGCGTTTATCCAGAATTGTTATTGGATAAAAAGTTTACACAAACCCCCGATACCAAGAATTATAGCTATGCCATTTATGATAAAGCTAATCGCTTGATATTCAGTTCAGGAAGTTATAATTATATAAGAAAATTACCTGTAAGTGTATTGTCAGATTCAATACTTTATGAAAAAGGCATTGAATTGAATGACTTTACACATGTAGGAAAAATTGGACAAAATGGGCGTAAAATCGTGATTTCGGCAAAATATCAAGAATGGCGTAATCTATTTTCTAATTTCTCATTTTTGTTTTTACTTTCGGTACTTTTTATCATTATTATTATGATTTTGTATGCGATTCGCTACGGATTAAAAAACCTGAACGTTAATTTCGCTACTAAAATCCAGCTATATATCAATGCTGCATTTTTGCTGCCACTGTTGTTAGTGATTATCATTACGTTGAGCGTTATTGATTCCACATTTATTAATAATCAAGAACAAGGCTACCTTGATAATACCAAAAATATCACATCCACGGTTCAACTTCAACTCGAAAACTTTATTCAGAACCGCATGAGTAGGGCGTTCTTAGAGCAAGAAATCAATGATTTGGCTCGCGATACGAAATTGGATATAAATTTTTATAGCCTAGAAGGAAAGCTCGATTTGACTACTCGACCATTGGTTTATGAATATGGTTTGCTTTCAAAATATATTAATCCTGCCGCCTATCGTAGAATCATCGAAGAAAATGAAAACGAGGCTTTATTGCCTGAATCATTGGGTAATTTGAAGTATAAAACTGCATACATGAGTATTAAAGGGTATGATAGTAAAACTATTGGTGTAATCGGAATTCCTTTTTTCGATGCTAAACCAACGCTGGACCGCCAAGTAACAGACGTGGTGGCTTCGATTTTGAGTGTTTTTGCTTCTTTGTTTTTGATTTTATTGATTTTGTCATATTTTGCCTCAAATATTTTGACAAATCCGCTTCGTTTAGTAGCTCAAAAATTAAAGAAAACCAGTTTGGATAAACTTAACGAACGCCTGGAATGGCACTCGGATGATGAAATTGGTATTTTGATGCGAGAGTATAACAAAATGTTGAAAAAACTCGAAGAGAGTAAAGTGGCGTTGTCAATGAGTGAAAAACAAACAGCATGGCGAGAAATGGCTAAGCAAGTCGCTCACGAAATTAAGAACCCATTGACACCAATGAAGCTTTCGATTCAGCAATTACAACGCACAATTGTGGTTGATAATCCGAAAACCAAAGAACGCATTGCTCGTGCCTTAAACTCATTGACCGAACAAATTGATAACATCAGCGAAATTGCCAATTCTTTTTCCGAATTTGCAAAAATGCCTGTGCCACGAAATGAGCTTTTCGACCTTGTGCCATTGATTCAGAAATCTGCTGATTTATATGCCGAAGACGAAAGAATTTCGCTCAATGCTTATATCAAAGAAAAAGAAGCATGGGTGGTTGGAGATCACCAATTTATGAGTCGGGTAATTACGAACTTGATTATCAACGGAATACAGTCTGTACCTAAAGAAAAACGTGTAATTATTAATCTTCGATTGTATCGCAACGAAGATGATAATATTGCTATTATTGAAATCCAAGACAATGGTTCGGGGATACCAGAAAATATTCGTCAGCGTGTATTTATTCCAAATTTTACAACCAAAGATGGAGGGTCAGGGCTCGGATTGGCAATGGCTCGTAGGGGCGTAGAACACGCAGGTGGAAATATTTGGTTTGAAACCGAAACCAACCGAGGAACTACTTTTTTTATAGATTTACCGCTGGCGATTAGATAGTTATATTTTTTAAGTTAAATTTATTATTCGTCTGTATCTGATTCAACCGATGAAGCGGTAGCAAAAAATCTAAACTTGCACAAAAAATGTACAAATGTACTTCTTCGATATAAATAACATACTTTTTGAGTTTCTAGGCGTAAAAATGAGCAACCTCGAATTTTACGCAACGATTACTGGTTTAGTGGCAGTTATTCTGTCAGTTCGTGAAAATGTATGGAGTTGGGTGCTGGGCTTAGTAAATGTCGTGCTGGCCTTTCTGATGTTTTATCAGATTCAACTTTACCCTGATATGTTTTTGCAAGTATTCTTTTTTATCACAAATATCATCGGTTTTTGGCAATGGAAATTTCCGAATGCACAAGAAGCTAATTTTCGTAATGAGCTAAAAGTCAGCCAATTACCTTTGCAGCAGTTTGCTATCTATTCGATAGTTGGCTTAGTTTGTACTTATTTACTCGGCACATTTGCCAAGAACCTTAGCGACCTAATTCCGCAACTTTTCAGTAAACCGAGTGCATTTCCTTATATGGATTCGTTTACAACCGTCATGAGTATTTTTGCTACATTTTTGCTCATCAGAAAAAAAGTAGAAGCATGGTGGACCTGGCTTGCCATTGACATGATTAGTACTTACATGTATTTTGTGAAAGAAGTTAAATTATACTCGTTGTTATATGCGGTTTTTTGTGTAATTGCACTTTTCGGAGCAATTAATTGGACTAAAGAGTATAGAAAATCTATGTAAGCTTAACAGGCAAGTACAGGATAGTTATATGATTTTTTTGAGAGAAAATTGCTTCAGTTTTACAATAGCATTCAGCGAAACATCGCAGTGAATTTATCATTTAACATTAATCATCGCACGGGCGACCCCGTTATCATTAATTAAGATGCTCAATAACGATATTATTCAACAACAAAACGAAAAATTACAGGCTGAACATCAGTTTAGATTGACATATTTAGCCGAACTCCTCGACCGTAAAGGTATTGATATTCAAACAATTATTGATAAAATTAAGGCTTTTCAAGTAGCTATTCCGAGTTGGGCTTTGGGAACAGGCGGCACTCGCTTCGGGCGTTTTCCGAATGGTGGTGAGCCAAGAAATTTAGAAGAAAAAATTGAAGATGTGGGTTTGATTCACCAATTAAATCGTTCCTCAAACTCCATTTCGTTACACATTCCGTGGGATATTCCAACTGATGCCAATGCCATCAAACAATTATTGAAAGCCAATGATTTGACGATTGACTCGGTAAACTCTAATACTTTTCAAGACCAAAAAGACCAATCTTATTCATATAAATTTGGCTCACTTTCGCATACCAAAAGCGAAGTGCGTGAGTTGGCAATTCAGCATAATATTCAGTGTGTGGAATACGGTAAAATGCTTGATTCCAAGGTACTTACGGTTTGGTTGGCTGATGGTTCAAACTTCCCTGGACAATCGCATTTCAGAAGTGCCTATCAACGCACAAGCGATTCATTATCAAGTATTTACAAATCAATGCCAGACGACTGGACGATGTTGATAGAATACAAGCCTTACGAGCCGCATTTCTATTCAATGGTGATTCCTGATTGGGGAACTTCCTACTCGCTTTGTCAAAGTGTAGGAAAAAATGCCCAAGTTTTAGTTGATTTAGGACACCATTTGCCAAACACTAACATCGAACAAATTGTTGGACGATTAATGCACTTTGGTCGCCTTGGTGGTTTCCACTTCAATGGATCAATGTACGGCGATGACGATCTGACAACCGGAAGTATTAAACCTTATCAATTCTTCTTGATTTTCAACGAATTGGTAGATGGAATGCAAGACGATAGCGTGAAAAATCCGCCCTTAGCATGGATGATTGATGCAAGCCATAATACAAAAGACCCAATCGAAGATTTATTACAATCGGTCAATGCCATTCTGACGACTTACGCAAAAGCACTTTTGGTTGATAGAGTAGCATTAGCTGATGCCCAAGAAAGCAACGATGTGCTGCGTGCCGAAGAATTATTGCGTGATACTTTCTTGACTGATGCAAGGGCATTAGTAGCAGAAGCTAGTCGCCAAGCAGGTGGAGCAATCGACCCAATTGCAACTTTCCGTGAAGGAAAAGTTAGAAGCGGATTGATTGATAAAAGAGGGTTTAGTATGGCTACGGGGCTGTAAATTTCGGTCTGTATAGAAGGTCTGACCGCACTCTTACAGCGAAAAAACATAATTCATCAAAACAAAGGTCAGGCGTTCAATACTGACCTTAACTTTAGCCCTTAAAAATATGAAAGTAGCCTTATTTATACCTTGTTACGTTGACCAGTTTTACCCGAATGTGGGTATTGCGACCTTGCAATTATTGGAAAAATTGGGCGTGGAAGTTGTGTTTCCGATGAAACAAACTTGTTGTGGGCAACCGATGGCAAACGGTGGTTGTGAACAAGATTCAAAAGTTGTATATGAACATTTTGTAGGTACATTTTCTGAGTTTGATTACATCGTTACACCTTCGGGAAGCTGTACTTATCATATCAAGAAACATTACGATATTATTGAGCAAACGCCAGCCGTCCAGAAAGTTAGAAAGTCGGTTTATGAATTAGTTGATTTTATCGAAAATGTTGTAAAAATAGAAGAAATTCCTGTCGATTTTCCACACAAAGTTGGTTTACATTTAAGTTGTCACGGACAGCGTGGACTTCGCCAGGCCAATGCTTCCGAAATTACAGGCGTTCGAGATGGACAAATTTCTAAACTTCTCCGAAAACTAAAAGGAATCGAACTAACCGAATTGAATCGAAACGACGAATGTTGCGGTTTTGGAGGAATGTTTTGTGTAACAGAAGAAGCAGTTTCTGCACGCATGGGGCAAGACCGAATTGTTGACCATTTATGCAACGGAACGAAGGTTCTGACGGGAGGAGATGTATCTTGCTTGATGCACCTCGAAGGCATCGTAAAACGTCAAAACGCACCAATAAAAGTAATGCACATTGCCGAAATTTTGAACGGAAATCAACCATGAACCACCAAAATCACCCAGAATTAGCCGAAGCTTTCAACAAAGATTTTGAGCGTACGACTTGGCACGATGAAACGCTCTGGTTTGTGCGTCAGAAGCGAGATAAAGCAGTTTATCCAATTCCAGAATTTCAGGATTTACGCACACTTGCGTCCGAAATCAAAGACCATACCCTGAGTAATCTTGATAATTATCTTATTGAATTTGAGCAAAATGCCATAAAAAATGGTGTAAAAGTGCATTGGGCAGCCGATGCTGCCGAGCACAACCAAATTGTGATGGAAATTATCAAAAGTTCGAGCAAAGTTGAGGGAAGAAATCCTCGTTTGGTGAAAAGCAAATCAATGCTCACCGAAGAATGTCACTTGAATGGTTTTCTGGAAAATAATAATATTGATGTAGTTGATACCGACCTAGGCGAACGTATCGTGCAGTTTAGAAACGAACCTCCAAGCCACATTGTATTGCCCGCCATTCACCTCAAAAAAGAAGATGTTGGTGAAACTTTTCACGTACATTTGGGTACGACCAAAGGCGAAAAAGACCCCCAAATTTTGACTGAAGCGGCACGTCAGCACCTCAGAGGAAAATTTGTAGCGGCTGACGTGGCTCTTACGGGTGTGAATTTTGCGATAGCCGAAACTGGTAGTTTTGTGGTTTGTACCAACGAAGGTAATGCAGATTTAGGTGTTAATTTAGCAAAGGTGCATATTGCTTGTATGGGTATCGAAAAGATTATTCCCAAACTTCATCATTTATCAGTTTACACCCGATTACTCGCCAGAAGTGCTACTGGTCAGCCAATAACGACTTATACTTCCCATTTTACAAAGCCAGCCGAAGGAAAAGAAATGCACATCGTGATTGTGGATAATGGTAGAACGCAACAACTCGGTAGAGCAGATTTTCGTGCTTCATTGAAATGTATTCGTTGCGGTGCTTGTATGAATACCTGTCCAGTTTATCGTCGTAGTGGTGGACATAGCTACGATTTTACCGTGCCCGGCCCAATTGGTGCGATTCTTTCTCCGAATATTGATTTGCACAAGCATAAAAGCTTGCCATTCGCTTCTACGCTTTGTGGTTCTTGCTCCGACGTTTGCCCAGTAAAAATTGATATTCATGTGCAGCTTTATAAATGGCGACAAATTGTAGGGCAAGCTAATGAACTTACTGCCGCTAAAAAATGGGGTATGAAAGGCATGGCGAAGGTACTTTCGATGCCAAAAGTATATGATTTGAGTGGAAAACTGGCTCGTGGAGCTTTGCGAATTTTACCGCATGGACTTACTCACAATCAAAGCATGAATCCATGGGCAAAAGCGAGAGAGCTGCCCGACGCTCCGAAGCAGAGTTTTAAGGAATGGTATGAGGAAAATAGACAATGAACAATTATCAATTATCAATCGGACGTAGTTTCTCCGAGCGACCGTCGTTATTTAATTTAATTATTTGGTAATCAAGTATCTATGACCAGCAGAGAAAAGATATTATCGAGTATCGCAAGCAATAAACCTTCGTTGGTATCATTGCCAAATGTGCCAATTTTTGAAGGCGATGGAAGCGTTGAGCGATTCAAAACCGTATTGGAAAGTATTGGGGGAACGGCTGTGGAACTTACTACAAAATCAGAATGTCAAGAAGCAATTGACAAATATTACCATGATTTAGTAAATATAGCTTCTGATATTGTCAATGCAAACGTTCCCATAAATCTTGCTACAACCAAAGAAATTTTGGAGCAAGTTGATTTAGCGGTTATTCAAGGAGAAATTGGTGTGGCAGAAAATGGCACAATTTGGGTGCCTGAAAGTAATATGCTTAATCGTGCTTTGCCATTTATTACTCAACATTTAGTTTTGGTACTTGACAAAAAGAATATCGTGGCCAATATGCAACAAGCTTATGACAAACTCGAAGGTGTAGATAGTTACGGTGTCTTTATAGCTGGTCCATCAAAAACAGCAGACATTGAGCAATCATTGGTTATTGGAGCTCACGGTGCGAGGAGTATGATGGTGTTGATTTATTAAAATTTAATGCTGTATGCGTTAGGCTATATGCTTTAAGCGATTAAAATAGCTCTTTTTACATATAGCTTATGGCATAATGCGTATAGCCTTTTTCATTTCACCATCACTAAAGACTGATACACTCTGAAAAATCAGATTTTGGTAGTATCTCGATGGCTTCAGTCATAGTCATTCGAAAGATAGTCTTCTTTTTCGATTCCTTATAAGTTAGATAATTACTTTCTGATTCTACAAAAAGTAGGTTTTCGAAGCATCTTCTTCATTTGCTTTCGTTTTTTGAACAATCTGATTTCGATGATTGAAAAGTGCTGAAATAAGATAATTTGATGTATAACCTGGTAAGGAGAATCAAAGATTTTGGTACGGGTAAGAGAATTTTTGGTATAAATAGCAGCAAAAAAATATTATGGTCAATGACAATTTTTTTCGTACTTTTAGCATGCATCTAATTTTGTTGTTGTCACATCAATTATTTTTAATTTCTTCGCCGATTTTAAGAATAAGTTCCTCCAAATTAACTTTTCTTGTCAATTCTACTAATTTTAGTCTTTCTAAAAATTAAAATAATCTATTCTTATCCATCAATGATTTATCAATACTCATAATATATAGATCGATGCTGGTTTGCACTTCTATTGCATTCATACTATAGTTATTTTAAATGAAGTTACACATTTCCCGACTTGCTTCAAATTCACTTGTTGAGCTGTCATTTAAGTATTTTTGATTGTGTTTTTAGTAGCAAATTGAATCAAAAATATCACATTGGTGGTTAAAACTAAAACCACTGTGATGACCTCCAACAGCTTTGTGACCAATTAATCAATCCATGTGATTTGCTTTGGCATAATAATTCGCATTTCTTTGTGGAACGAAACGGTTCGCCGTAGCGATTGAACTTCGTTCAAAAGATTGAAGAAAGTATAACAATTTATTGAAAGTATTTTCAGACTTTTACGTTGTAAAAAGCTGCTCTTTTAAATTTGATTAATAATTTTAAAAACTATTGACTGTCGTGCGGAATGTCGCTCGATATTGACGGTAGACTTCAAAATATGCAATTTCTTTTTCCGACTTTTCTTTGGGGTTTATTGGCACTTTCGGTGCCATTGATTATTCATTTATTCAATTTTCGTCGAACCAAACGAGTATTCTTCACTAATGTGGCCTTCTTGAAGGCCGTCGAAACGCAGACGAGTTCGTTTCGTCGCATCAAGCAGTGGCTCATTTTGGCTTCACGACTATTGTTTCTGCTGTTTTTGGTTTTGGCATTTGCACAGCCTTTTTTGCCCGCCAAAAATGCTTCTGCAAATCGGAGTTCGGGCTTGGGCGTAAATAGCCTTTACCTCGACAATTCATTGAGCATGCAAAACACCACCGAAAACAAACGTTACCTCGATTTAGCTATTACAAAAATTGATGAATTGCTTACACTATTTCGTCAATCGCCTAATATTCAATTGGTTACGAACGATTTTTCTGGAGAAGACCAAGCCGTAACTAATGGAACAAAAGTAAAAGACCGCCTTACTTCAGTAGGTTTTTCATCGAATCCTCGAACTTTTGAGAGTGTTTATAAACGCCAAAATAACCTCGCTCAAAAGCATAATTCGAGTGCCAACAACCAATTTTTTTGGTTTTCTGATTTTCAGAAAAGTACAGCGGGAGACCTACTTAAAGTCAAGATTGATTCACTCAATAAGTTATTTTTGATTCCCGTACAAGGTAAGAAGAACCAAAATGTTTTCACCGATTCGGTTTGGTTGGCCTCGCCATTTATTCGTGAAATGCAGAATAATATACTTTACGTAAAAGTATTCAATTCGGGAAGTGAAGATGTAGAAAAGCTGCCTGTAAAACTGTTTATTGATAACGCACAAGCTTCAACGGCTTCGGTAGATATTGCTCCTAACGGTTCGGCAACGGCAATTTTCAATTTTACGGTAAAAGACAAAGGTTTTCATCGTGGAAAAGTTTCGTTTGATGACCAACCAATTACGTTCGACAACGATTATTATTTTGTACTGAACGCTTCGCCAACAATCCAAGTTTTGCATCTCTATCAAGAACGGAGTGCGGCAGATTATATCGGTAAAGTCTTTGATAATGATAGCCTTTTCAATTATCGAGCATATAGTGCCTCAAATGTTGATGTTGGACAATTCAAAAACGCCAATTTGATAGTGTTGGAAGGTGTGGAAGCCGTGGTTGGAACATTCCGTGCGAGTCTCGAAGAATTTGTGAGCAATGGTGGAAATCTCTTGATTTTCCCTTCTGAAAGGCCAGATGTTACCTCATACAGTCAATTTTTGAGCAGATTTGGTATTCAAGGAATTAACCTAAATAATCAGCCAGTTTTGGCACAAAGTCAACAAGCGATTGCCGAACCTAATCGACAAAATCCGTTTTATATAGATGTTTTTGAACGAACAACTACGCAAGGGGTGGTAAACACACCAACAATGCAGCCCGCCTGGACTTGGAGTGGCGTAGGGGAGAAGATTCTGACATTTAAGAATCTACAAAATTTTATTACCTCTACAAAGTTTTCGCAGGGGCGTATATATATGTGTGCCTCGCCGGTCGATAAACCTTATGGAAATTTTGCTGAACACGCATTCTTTGTGCCAACGATGTTTAAAATTGCCGCGATGAGTACAAAACAAGAGCGTGCCGCCTATAATTTTAGTGAAGGAAGTATCAACTTAGATTTTCCAAATGTCAAAAAAAACGCTACTTATAAACTCAAAAATGTTTCGACTGTAAAAAATAAAATTGAGATAATTCCAGTGCAACGAGTCTTAGGAAATACGCTTACTTTAGAATTGCCAAAGGCTTCACAACTTTCAGATAATCAGGTGCTTGAATCAGGTTATTATGAGTTGCAATTAGATGGAAAACCCCAAAAACTTTTGGCTCTCAACCACGATAATAAGGAGTCGAAAATGGATTTCTATACCCCAGAAGAATTAAGAACATTCTTTGCAGGACAAAAGAATATCACAATTTTTAATAACCTACTTGACGGAGATTTCGTAAAAACCTTCCAGGAAAGCAACATTGGAACACCGCTTTGGAAATATTGTGTGATGCTTGCCTTAACCTTTTTATTAATTGAAATTTTATTGATTCGATTGATGAAAGGTTGATTAAATTTTATGATTGTAAAATTCAGAGAAGACTTGAATTAGTAGCAAAATTTATTTTTTAGCTTAATTCTCAATATTTACGTTGTAAAATAATTTTACCTGTATAAAAATAGCCTTAATTAGTAAACTAAGATGTTCAATATATCATCAAATAACCGCTTACTCATAGACTTTTTCGCCTTTATTGCACCAAATACCCCATTTCCAGTTGTAGCCGTGTATTTTGTTGGTGGGTTTTCCTGCCATGTCATACACTGGGTTTCCTTGATTAACCCATTCAAAAATACTTCCATAAAAATTATGGACGTTTGTATAGCCTGCTTGCATGAGTTTTTCGCCAATTTTGCCGCTTCTCACTCCAATTGAGCAGTAAACTACAATATTGGTATCTTTCGAAATACCTGCAACGCTTTTCAAATCAAAGTTCTCGAAACCCACCCAACGTGCATCTTTTAGATGGCTTACTTCATATTCTCGCTTTTCACGAGTATCGAGCAGCACTATATTTTTCATTTTCTTAATCTCTTCACAACCCAACATCGGAACTGATTTTGTGACCATTACATTTAATAAACTATCAAAAGCTTTGCTTTTTACTTGTGCGTTGGTGTTTTTCGATAAAAACATAAGAAAAATCAATAAATGGAATCGGCTCATTACTATATATCTTTTGATAGTTAACAGACTTTTCTCACAAAAAAGTCCTAAAAACTCAATAAAAAATAAAATATTCATGCTTTTTTTCTACTTTCGCAATCGTAAAACTTCTAAACATCCTTAATCAATTCAATGAAATTTGTAAAATTTATCATAAGTTTTTTAGCTGCGGCTGGTTTGACTTATGTCTTGAACCGTCCACTCGGAGCAGTCCCTGCTCTTGGGCGACTCTTTAATCCATTCGAGGGCTTTTGGCAAAACGGAGAATCAAAACTCGCTCTTCCTCCCACAAATCTACAACTTGATGGTGTAAAGGAAGAAGTGGATATTGTTTTTGATGATAACCGAGTTCCGCACGTTTTTGCCAAAAACGACCACGACGCTTATTTTACACAAGGCTATTTAATGGCACGTGACCGCCTGTGGCAAATGGAGTTTTATACGCTCGCTGCCTCTGGCCGATTGAGCGAAGTTGTAGGCGAGCGTGCCTTAGAACTTGACCGTTATAGCCGCCGAATGGGTATGGCCGATGCCGCAAAAAAAGTTTATGAAAACGGCAAAACCAACAAAATCTTTGATGAAGTACTGAATGCTTACGCAGCGGGTGTAAATGCTTACATCAAGCAATTAAAATACAAAAACCTTCCTGTCGAATACAAAATCATTGGGTATCAGCCCGAAGAATGGTCGCCTTATAAAACCATTCTGATGATGATGAATATGCGTAATGTGCTTAACGGTGGTAGCGATGATTTCCGTATGTCCAATGCTCTTTCAAAATATGGAATGGATGTTGTGAAAGATTTATTTCCGAATTATCCGAGCAATGAATCTCCAATAATTCCGACTGGTACAAAGTGGAATTTTACGCCTGTGCAAGTGCCAGCAGTACCGGCTCAGACAACCGCCACCTTATCAACAAGCGAAGACGTGGCGTTTGATGTGCCGCAACATTCGCCCGAAATTGGTAGCAATAACTGGGCGGTTGGTGGCGAAAAATCGGCAACGGGCTTGCCGATTTTGGCCAATGACCCTCATTTACAACTTACTTTGCCTTCGATTTGGTATCAAATGCAACTCTGCACACCAACCATGAATGTTTACGGTGCGTGTTTGCCTGGAGCTCCTGGGGTTGTGATTGGTTTTAATAAAGATGTTGCTTGGGGTGTAACAAACGTTGGCTCTGATGTAATGGATTTTTACCAAATCAAGTTTAAAGACAATACAAAAAAAGAATATTGGTATAATGGTGCATGGAAAGCTACTTCGATGCGAGTAGAAGAATTTGTGGTGAAAGGTCGCTCAGAATCTTTGAAAGATACAGTTTTCAGCACGCATCATGGTCCGATTGTTTATAATTCAGCTTCTGACAAAAACATCAATCAAAACGTTCCCGTCGGACATGCCATGCGTTGGGTAGCACTCGAAAAGGAAGGTACTGATTTAATGGCCTTCTATTACCTAAATCGTGCCAAAAATTACGATGACTATCGCAAGGCTCTGTCGTATTATGTTGCTCCTGCTCAAAACTTTGTTTTTGCAAGTAACCAAAACGATATTTCGATTACGCCAAATGGCAAATTGCCTTTAAAATGGAAAGAACAAGGCAAGTTTATCATGGATGGCTCAAATCCTGCCCACGATTGGCAAGGTTGGATTCCTGTTGACCAAAATCCGACCGTGAAAAATCCATCGAGAGGTTTTGTTAGTTCGGCTAATCAGTTTTCGACCGACCCGACTTATCCTTATTATTTAGGTTGGAGATTTGCTCCGAGCGAGCGTGCAATTAGAATCAACGAACGCCTCGAAAAAATGCAAAAAGCAACCGTTGACAGTCTAAGAATGCTTCAAAATGACAATTTTAATGTAGAAGCACGTCGGATTTTGCCAGTTTTGATGAAGATTTTGAATGCTGATTCGACAGAGACTAATAATCCAGCCTATCAGGCTTTGGCAAAATGGAATATGAAAAACGATGCGAACGAAGTAGGTGCAACCATCTTTGAGCGTTGGATAAAAGAACTTCGCTATATAGTTTTTGAAGATGAGTTCCCGATGAAAGATCTTAATTCTCCGATGACTTATCCTTCACGTAATCGAATGTGGGATATGGTGGTGAATGAACCAACTGCCAAATGGTTTGATGATGTTTCGACCAAAAACAAACAAGAAACTTTGCAGGACGTCGTAAAACATAGTTTCAAAGCCAGCATTGATTCTTTGACCTTGAAACATGGGTCGATGAGTCCAGAAAATTGGGCATGGAATAAAGTAAAAAGTACGGATATCAATCATTTAGGGCGTTTGCCAGGTTTTGGCCGCCAAGATATTCCGAATGGTGGTGGTGCAGGAATAGTAAATGCAACAACCGAACTAAACGGGCCATCATGGAGAATGGTTGTACAACTCGACAAAGGTTGGCCAAAAGCTTATGGTCTTTACCCAGGCGGGCAATCAGGCAATCCAGCGAGTCCATTCTACGACAATATGATAGATAAATGGGCAAAAGGCGAACTCAACGAGCTACTTTTTATGAAGTCGAAAGATGATAAAAGCAGCCGAATTTTAGGAACAGTTAAAATAATTAAAAAATAGTTCTGAATTTAGACGGGTTCGCCCCGTTCGGTGCTGATTGGGTTTTCTCGCTATTCTGAATCCCCGTCTAAACTTAGAACTCTTAACTTAAAGAAATGACTTACATTATCATATTAATCGTCAGTGCAGTTGCACAATACTTTTTACCGTGGTGGGTGATAGCCCCCATTGCATTTGCCATCTGTGCATGGAAATCAAAAACGGCCTTTGGAGCATATGCCGCCGCGGCTGGAGCTATTGCAACACTCTGGGTAGGCTATGCTTTTTATTTAAATTTTAATAATGACGGAATTATGCTGCATAAAATCGCAGGTTTATTTTCCGAAAACATCAAGTTTTTGAAAATTCTGCCCGAAACTCCAACATTTTTTGTGATTATGGCCATTATTGGGTCTCAGGTTGCTGGGCTCTCTGCTATGGCTGGCTACTATTTTAGGCAGTTTTTCAAATAAAACTCATGAAAATCCCTCCGAATCGGGGGGATTTTTTTATATTTGCAAACTATATTTATTCAAAAACCATTTAAAAAACATCACGAATAGCTTACTGAGTCAAAGATTCATTTGTCGTTTACTCCTTAGCTCGTTTACAAATTCAATTTCTCATGAAAAATCTTTCTATTGTAGTTCTTTTACTTTCAGTAATTATTTGGGGTTGTGACAAATCTGCTTCTTCGGCAACATCAGGAGGCAAGCAAGTGGCTGGCCGTATTGTTTATGTAAATACTGACACACTTTTAAATCAATACGATTACTATAAAGATATCGTAAAGTCTTCTGAAAATAAGCGTTTCCGTCTTGAAACTGACATTGCTAACAAAGCAAAAAATTTCCAAAATAAAGTAGCGTTTTTCCAACAAAAAGTACAACAAGGTGGCATGACACAGGAGCAAGGTCAAACTGCTCAAGCTCAATTACAACAAGAAGAGCAATCAATCATGGCTTATCGTGATAAGGCCGCTCAAGATTTAGCGAAAGAAGATGGCAAGAAAACTGAAGATGTATTGAATAATATTCAAGCATTTTTGAAAGAATTCAACGCTGGCGATAAATATGATATGGTAATCGGTTATTCAAAAGGTGGAGGGGTTTTATATGCCAAAGAAGATTTAGACATCACAAAGTCTGTATTGGAGGGATTGAACAAAAAATACACAGAAGATAAAAAATCAGGTAAAGTAAAAGCGGACACTACTGCAAGTAAATAATTATTAATGCTTAATGATTAATGATTGATGCTTAATAATTGAGGTAAATAATTTACATTAAAAGTTAAACATTAATCATTCACAATTACAATATGCCTTTAGACCAAACACCCTATTTTGATTACGACGAAGACGAAAAAGAATCGGAAGGAAAAGAAATGGGTTTTCTTGACCACCTCGAAGAACTTCGTTGGCATTTAATTCGTGCAGCACTTGCGATTGTATTTTTTATGGTGATTGCTTTTGTATTCATCGGTGATATTTACAGCAAAGTCATTTTAGCTCCTGCAAAAGTTGATTTCTGGACTTACCGTATGTTGTGTAAGCTGGGTGATATGGTTGGAGCTCCAGGTCTGTGCGTTAGCGAACTCAAATTTGAACTAATGAGTAGAGAGGTTTCGGGACAGTTTGTAATGGCTCTTACCTCAGCGGCTATCATTGGTTTAGTTTTTGCCTTTCCTTATGTTTTTTGGGAAATTTGGAGATTCGTAAAACCAGGTCTGAAACCTATGGAAAGTAAATCGGCTCGTGGAGCAGTTTTCTACGTAACTTTCTTGTTTTTCTCAGGTGTATTTTTTGGTTATTACATCGTTTCGCCATTGGCTATCAATTTTTTAGTTAATTTTCAGATTGACCCAACTATCAAAAATCAATTTGATATTGGCTCATATATCTCAATATTAGCAACCCTTACCTTGGCTTGCGGCGTTGCTTTCCAGCTTCCAGTTGCCATTTTTGTTTTGACAAAAATCGGTGTAATCGGACCAGAATTTATGCGGACTTATCGCAAACACGCAGTGGTAGTTATCTTGATTGTGGCAGCAATTATCACACCATCGCCTGACGTTACAAGTCAGATTTTAGTGGCTTTCCCACTTTATATTTTGTACGAAATAAGTATTATTATTTCGGCAAGAGAAGTAAAACGAAAATTGGCGGAAGAAAAAGCAGAAGAAATCAAAGATTGATTTTTTAGATGATAAAAAAAGTAAAAGGGCGTAGAATTTAACCAGTTCTATGGCCTTTTACTTTTTTTTATGGCTCTTCATTGTGTTTCATATACGTCAATGCCTCTGATGGGCAATCATTAATTTGCTTCATCATAGCCTCACTTTCAGCACCTTCAAAGGTTTTTTACGTGCGTTTCTGCTGATTAAAAACATTTGTAAGCCTCTAAAATAATCCAGCTTTATCTCTGCCAAACGAATCTAATATCATCGTTTATTCTTTTGCTCTTCCAAGATTGAATGCTTACTGACCAACGTTGAAAAAATCTACCCATTTCAAAAAAGATTGTTCTAAAACTTCTATATAATTTTAACCTCATTCTCATAAAAATATCATTTATTAGTGATTAATTTGTATACTTATTATATTTTTTGCAAATGTCTATTAAGTGTTTTATTATTTATAGTATTTATTTGTGTATTCCTTTATTGAGTTTTGCCCAACGGAACATTGAAGGCAGGGTAATCAGTGGAGATGAGCGAAAACCGCTTTCATTTGCCAATGTATTTATAAGCAATTCAACAAAAGGGCAACAAGCTGACGATAAAGGGCGATTTAAACTGACCAATGTGCCTGCGGGCGTACTCGATTTGGTAGTTAGTTTTATTGGTTACGAAACCATTTCTATCAAAATAAAGGCTGATACACTTCGAAAACCTCTACAAATTAGGCTTTCGCCTGATGCTATTGCTCTGCAAGGAGTTACCATAAAAAGGCTTAAAAATGGTTTTGAGAGATATTATCCGCTTTTTAAAGAACATTTCTTAGGTCGAACGGCTTTTTCAGAATCTTGTATTTTAAAGAATCCGAAAGTACTTTGGTTTTCGTTGAGTGATGATGAATCTGAGTTAACAATCAAGGCCGAAGAGCCTTTGGAGATAGAAAATCGAGCCTTGGGTTATACTATTAAATACCAATTGGAGGAATTTAAGTATAGCTTTTCTCAAAACTATGTTTCATATTATGGATTTCCTTTTTTTCAGGAAATGACTACAAAAAATGACAAAAAATTATTAAAATGGCACGAAAACAGAGAAAAAGCCTATTTTGGTTCTCCACAGCATTTTTTCAAATCGACCATCAATTATGATTGGGCAAATGCGGGCTATAAAGTTTATACGATGATTCGGCAAGAAAAGCGTTTTTTCTTAGTTCCTCTTTTTCCCGAAATCAAAGATAGTTTGGGCAATATTATTCAGCATGCCTCGAAGCAAAAAAAAGAAATAGATTCGACTGATATTTTATTGAGCAAAGATTTCTGGTTACACAAAATTCCTTCTCCAAAACGTTTGCCTTATGTACAGTATTTACTAAAATTGCCCTTAGATGAAAATTGTGTTTTTGAAGTAAAAGAGCAAAATGCTATACTTAATTTTGAAAACTATCTTTACATTTTCTATGAACGAGAATTTGAAGAGCCTAAATTTGCGGATTTAGGGAAAAAGGATGCTCCACAGGTTTCTATTTTGACACTTTTAGAGCCTAGAACTTTAATCGAAACAACGGGGCATTTGATTAGTCCACTTGCAGTTTTGTTTGAAGGACATTGGGGAATTGAGAAAATGGGTGAATTTTTACCTATTGAATACGAGCCAGAGTCATTTTGATTTTATCGTTCATCTGAAAATTATTTTATAAATATTTTGATAAATAATTGAAATAATTCTACATTGCCTTATCAAACATTTTTTTACCAAAATCACTGTGAAATTAGCCGTAATTAGGGAAACCAAACCATTTGAACGCCGAGTAGCTCTTACGCCAGAAGTTTGCAAACAATTAATCCAAGCAGGATTTGAATGCCACATCGAACATGACGCAGGAAAAACATCTTTCTTTGACGATGCCGCCTATACAGCAGTCGGAGTTACTATTCAAAATGATAAATCTGCGTTGCTCGCCGCAGCCGATGTAGTGCTGAAAGTAAACCCTCTTACAACTGAAGAGATAGCTGACATGAAAAAAGAAGCTGTGGCCATTTCTTTTATGTATGCCGCCACCAATCCAGCAATGCTCGAAGCAGCTGCAAAGCAAGGTATTTCGGCATTTTCGGTTGATGCGATTCCTCGTATTTCACGGGCTCAAAAAATGGATGCTTTGAGTTCTCAGGCCAACTTGGCAGGATATAAATCGGTCATTATTGGTGCTTATCATCTCGGCAAAATTTTTCCTTTATTAATGACTGCTGCTGGCACAATCAAACCTGCAAAAGTGGTTATTATGGGTGCAGGTGTGGCAGGCTTGCAGGCAATTGCCACAGCCAAACGTCTCGGTGCCGTAGTTGAGGTAAGCGATATTCGTCCTGAAACAAAAGAACAGGTTGAATCTTTGGGAGGGAAATTCATCGAAGTTAAAGGCGATGAGTCGGTCAAAATCGAAGGGGGTTATGTAAAAGGCGTTTCAGAAGAATTCTTGAAAAGACAACAAGAAGTTATCTCAAAACATATCTGCGAAGCCGATTTGGTTATTACTACTGCATTAATTCCAGGGAAAAAAGCTCCAATGTTGATTCCAGAAGAGGTAGTAAAAAACATGAAATTTGGCTCAGTTATAGTTGATATGGCTGTCGAACAAGGTGGAAACTGTGCTTGTAGCGAATTTGCTAAAACCGTTGAAAAATACGGAGTAACCATTGTTGGCGAAGCAAATATTCCATCGATGCTGCCACTCAATGCCAGTGAACTTTATGCCAAAAATATTTCAACTTTTTTGCTTCATCTTGCCACAAAAGATGGCTTCAAGTGGGAAATGGAGGAAGAAATAACCAAAGGCTCATTGATTGTACATAAAGGGAACATTATAAAGCAATAAGCAATATACTTTTCGCATTAGTTAGCCAACAAGCAAAATCCCACTTATAAAATTAATTTAAAAAAAAGCCTATGGCATATTGCCTAAAGCTTAAAGCAAAAAATAAAATGAATCAAATAATAAATTTTCTTGGCGAAAACATTCAGATGATATACATCATTATACTATCTGTTTTTGTAGGCGTTGAGGTAATCGGAAAAGTGCCTGCTGTACTTCACACCCCGCTGATGAGCGGTGCAAATGCCATTCACGGAGTTGTGATTGTAGGGGCAATAATTGTTATGCTCAACACTCCTGCCGAAAACATCTTGTCATTGGCCCTTGGTTTCGTTGCCGTTGTATTTGGTACACTTAATGTAGTCGGTGGCTTTGCAGTTACTGATAGAATGTTAGAAATGTTTAAAAAGAAAAAATAGACCTTTCTCTCCCCTTAGCAATTCCATTGTGGTTAGGCTTAGGGAGCGGATACATTGTCTTCATGATATTATGGAAATAAAATATATTCTTGA
The DNA here is from genome assembly GCF_937903345.1 of uncultured Emticicia sp. Taxonomy (GTDB): domain Bacteria; phylum Bacteroidota; class Bacteroidia; order Cytophagales; family Spirosomataceae; genus Emticicia. The sequence continues at coordinate 244,939 of NZ_CALCZQ010000052.1, forward strand.
CATTATTTATTTAGTTGCTTCGGTAACTTTTGTGCTTGGATTAAAAATGCTAAGCCATCCAGATTCGGCTCGTAAAGGCAATCTTTATGCGGCATTTGGTATGACATTGGCAATTGTCGGCACTATTTTATTATACAACCATCCAGATGGCTATACTACCCGTGAGCCAATCAAAATTATATTGATTTTGGCCGCAATCGGAGTAGGAACGGTGGCAGGCTGGCTGACAGCAAGCAAAGTACAAATGACCAAAATGCCTGAACTCGTTTCGCTTTTCAATGGAATGGGCGGAGCTTGTGCTGCTATCATCGGTTTGATGGAATATGAGCATAATCTCGGCAAAACAGGTGCACTAGCAACTATTATTGCTGGTCTAATCATCGGTTCGGTCTCATTCAGCGGAAGCGTTATCGCTTTCTTGAAACTAAACGAAACCATGAAAAAGCCAATCCGACTTCCTAAATATAACATTCTGAATACAGTTGTGATGATTGCCCTTGTTTTGTTTGGTGCATACATCGTTTATGCCCAACCTGAGCATCTGCTTTTGGTGGTTTTATTATTTATTTTTGCATTAGTTTATGGCGTTTTGTTTGTGATTCCAATTGGTGGAGCAGATATGCCAGTGGTTATTTCATTACTCAATTCATTCACAGGTTTAGCTGCAGCTTTTGGTGGGTTTTTATACCAAAACCAAGTTATGCTTACAGGTGGAATCTTGGTAGGTTCGGCAGGAACAATTTTAACATTGGCGATGTGTAAAGCCATGAATCGCCCATTAACTAATGTGATTTTTGGAGCATTTGGCGGAGGGAATTCTACAGGTGCAGCAGCAGATATCAATGGCAGTATCAAAGATATTTCGATTTCAGATACAGCTATTTTGATGAATTATGCTAAGAAAGTGGTAATTGTTCCAGGATATGGCTTAGCGGTTGCTCAAGCCCAACATGTCATTCACGAATTAGAATTGTTACTCGAAGAGCGTGGCGTAGAAGTAGTTTATGCCATCCATCCGGTTGCAGGTCGTATGCCTGGTCACATGAATGTACTTTTGGCAGAAAGTAATGTCTCGTATGATAAATTGGTTGAGATGGAAGATATAAACCCACAATTTGCTAATACTGACGTAGTTTTAGTCGTAGGTGCAAACGATGTGGTAAATCCAGCCGCTAAAACCGACCCATCTTCGCCGATTTTCGGAATGCCAATCCTTGATGTTGAAAACGCAACCAACATTATCGTCAACAAGAGAAGCATGAATGCAGGTTATGCAGGAATCGACAATCTTTTATTCTACCAACCTAAAACAAGTATGCTTTTTGGCGATGCCAAAGGTGTATTGGCTAAGTTGGTTAGTGAGTTAAAGCAGATGTAAAACTTGTATTAAATTAACAAAAAACTATATAATCATTGCCACTTTTAATATTTAACAAAATAATATTTGGCAATGCTTTTTAAAATTAAGTAGTTTTACATACCGATTTCAATTTAAAACTATTCAACCATTGGAACCAACAAATGTACACGACCCCGAATATTATCATAAGGTCGTAGATTGTCAGTATGCTTGCCCAGCTCATACACCTGTACCTGAGTATATCAGACTCATTGCTGCTGAAAAATACACCGAGGCCTACATGGTCAATTGGGAATCAAATGTTTTTCCAGGTGTTTTAGGTCGTACTTGTGATAGACCTTGCGAACCAGCGTGTCGCCGTGGTCGTGTTGATGAAGAGCCTGTTGCTATTTGTCGTTTAAAACGAGTTGCCGCCGATAACAAAGGCGACATTACTCATTTGCTCCCCAAAATTCCTACAAAAGGAAATGGAAAACGCATTGCCTTGATTGGTGCAGGCCCTGCCTCACTCACAGTTGCTCGTGATTTAGCTCCTTTAGGCTACGAAATACATGTTTTTGATGAACAAATCAAAGGCGGTGGAATGATGCGAAGTCAAATTCCATCATTCCGTTTGCCCGAATCAGTTTTAGACGAGGAAGTGAATAATATCCTCAATTTGGGTATTCATCAACACTTCAAAACTTATGTTTCGAGTTTGAAAAGTGTTTTAGATGATGGTTATGATGCAGTATTTATTGGTACTGGAGCTCCTCGTGGACGTGATTTGTCAAATCTCCCAGGCCGTGCCGAAGGTGGTGCAAATATCCATGTTGGTATCGAGTGGTTAGCAAGCGTAGCTTTTGAACATACGAAACAAATCGGCAAAAAAGTTATAGTTTTAGGTGGTGGAAATACCGCAATGGACTGCTGCCGCACTTCTCGTCGTTTGGGTGGCGAAGAAGTAAAAGTAGTGGTTCGTAGTCCATTCTCCGAAATGAGAGCTTCACCGTGGGAAAAAGAAGATGCACAGCATGAAGATATTCCGATTCTTGATAATCATGTACCAGTTTCGTTTGTTTCAGAAAATGGTAAATTGAAAGGTATGACTTTCGAGAAAGTTCACGCTGTTTATGATGAAAAGGGTAAACGTTCACTCGTTCCAACGGGAGAACCGCACGTTTTCATCGAAGGCGACGATGTTTTGGTAGCAATTGGCCAAGAAAATTATTTCCCTTGGATTGAGCGAGATTTAGGTATCGAATTTGATAAATGGGAAATGCCTTCTGTTAATAGCCTTACTTTTCAATCTACCAACGAGAAAGTTTTCTTTGGTGGAGATGCTGCTCTTGGCCCTAAAAACGTAATTACTGCCGTTGCTCAAGGTCACTCAGCAGCAGTTTCGATAGATTTATATTGTCAAGGAAAATCGCTTGATGTTCGTCCTGACCCATTCACTAATTTGGTTTCTCAAAAAATGGGAATCCATGAATGGAGCTACGATAGCATCGTGACAAACGATGACCGTTTTGTAGTACCACAGGCTGAAAAAGCACTCACATTAAAAGACCGCAAAAAAGAGGTTGAACTTGGTTTCGATAAATTGGTGGGTTTTAAAGAAGCTGAACGTTGCCTTAACTGCGATATTCAGACAGTTTTTACCGAAAACCGTTGTATCGAATGCGATGCCTGTATGGATGTTTGTCCAACCGACTGTATAACATTTACTGCAAATGGCACCGAAGAAGACCTTCGTACACGCCTCATGGCTCCGTCTTTACGTTTAGAACAAGACCTTCTTGTGTCTGATACTTTGGCGGCAACTGGACGAGTAATGGTAAAAGACGAAGATGTTTGCTTACACTGTGGTTTGTGTGCCGAGCGTTGTCCAACCTCAGCTTGGGATATGCAGAAGTTTTTCTATAATACAACTAAGGCACATCACGGTTGCGGAAGCCATTGATGTAGAACAAGTTTCCAACTTGTTCCTAAGCGATAAATTAAATGAAATTTCCTCTTTTTTGAGAATGGTAATATGACACAAGTTAACGATTTTGTAGTACGCTTTGCCAACGTAAACGGAACTGGTTCGGCCAGTGCCAATAGTATGTTTGCCAAAGCTATATTTAGGATGGGAGTTCCTGTTACACCAAAAAACATTTTTCCATCTAATATTCAAGGATTACCGACTTGGTATGAAGTGCGAGTAAGCGAAAAAGGCTATTTAGGTCGTCGTGAAGGAATTGATTTGATGGTTTCGGTCAATCCACAAAGTATGTTGAAAGATGTACAAAGTGTACGTTCGGGTGGGTATTTTATGTATGATAGCACCAAACCTCTGCACAAAGAATATATTCGTGAAGACATTACCTATCTCGGAATTCCGTTAATGGGTATTTGTATGGAGCAATACACAGACCCTCGTCAACGCCAATTATTCAAAAATATCATTTATGTCGGAGCATTATCTGCCTTATTGGATATTGAATTTGCGGTTTTGGAACAGCTATTAGCTGAGCAATTCAAAGGAAAAGAAAAATTGGTTGCACCCAACGTACAGGCTTTACAACTCGGTGTAAAATATGTGCAAGAAAATTTCACTTTTCCACTGGAAATTCGTGTTGAAAGACGTGATTTAGTTGGCAAAAGAATCTTATTCGACGGAAACGGAGCTTGCGGACTCGGAGCTGTTTATGCAGGTGCAACAGTTGCTGCATGGTATCCTATTACTCCTTCTACTTCGGTTGTTGAGAAATTTGAAAAATACGCCAAGAAATTTCGTACCGATAAAGAAACTGGCGAGAAAAACTTTGCAATCGTTCAAGCCGAAGATGAACTTGCTGCAATCGGAATGGTTATCGGAGCAAACTGGAACGGTGCGAGGTCGTTTACAGCCACTTCTGGCCCTGGGGTTTCGTTGATGAATGAATTTTTAGGCTTAGGATATTTTGCTGAAATTCCAGCAGTTTTGATTGATGTACAGCGTACTGGCCCTTCAACAGGTATGCCAACTCGTACACAGCAGTCGGATATTACGATTTCGGCTTATGCTTCGCATGGCGATACAAAACATGTTTTGTTGTTTCCAAGTAATCCAAAAGATTGTTTTGAACTAACAGCCGATGCTTTCGATTTGTCTGAAAGACTGCAAACACCAATTATAGTTTTGACAGATTTGGATTTAGGAATGAACGATCACATGAGCGAGCCGTTTGAATGGAATCCTGAACGTACATATGACCGAGGTAAAGTTTATACGGCCGAAGATTTAGAAAATATGGGGCGTTTTGGACGTTATTTAGACTCTGATGGTGATGGTATTCCGTACCGAACTTACCCAGGAACGCACCCAACCAAAGGTTCGTATTTTACTCGTGGCACTTCTCGTGACGAATACGCAGTTTATACCGAAGATAGTGCAGTTTACGTAAAAAATATGCAGCGTTTGGAGAAAAAATGGGATACCGCCAAAGAAATTGTACCAAAGCCACATTTCTACCAAGAAAAAAACATGAGTCCGTTGGGCGTGATTTTCTTCGGAACTTCAACATATTCTTCGGAAGAAGCCATTGATTTATTGCGTGAGCAAGACGTTGTGCTTGATGCGATGCAACTCAAAGCGTTTCCGTTTAACAAAGACGTGGAGCAATTCATCGAAGACCACGAAATTGTTTTCGTTATTGAGCAAAACCGTGATGCCCAAATGCGTTCGTTGCTTATCAACGAACTCGAAATCAATCCTAAGAAATTGATTCGTGTCTTGAATTACGACGGTATGCCAATTACTGCAGATAAAATTGTGAAAGAAATTAGTAAGAATCTTGTAACAAACTGAACAAATGACATACATTCGTCCGACCTTTAGGCATCCTGATTTGCCAAAAAACAAAATAAATTTTACTAAAAAAGACTACGAAGGAGCTTTATCAACGCTTTGTGCTGGTTGCGGACACGATTCTATCAGTGGAGCAATCGCCCAAGCTTGTTTTGAGTTGTCGGTTGAGCCTCACCGAATCGCCAAGCTTTCGGGTATCGGTTGTTCATCAAAAACGCCTGCCTATTTCCTCGGAAATTCGCACGGTTTTAACTCAGTTCACGGACGTATGCCTTCGGTGGCAACGGGTGCATACTTGGCGAATCGTGATTTGCTTTACTTTGGTGTTTCGGGCGATGGTGATTCTGCTTCGATTGGAATGGGGCAGTTTGTTCATGCCATTCGTCGTAACCTCAACATGGTTTATTTAGTAATGAACAATGGTTGCTATGGCCTCACCAAAGGGCAAGATTCGGCAACAGCTGATAATGGTTCAAAAAGTAAAGCTGGTTCTGTAAATCCATTTAATGCCATTGATTTGGTTGGCTTGAGTATGGAATTAGGTGCAACTTTTGTGGCTCGTAGTTTCTCGGGCGATAAAGCACAACTCATTCCTTTGATAAAAGCCGCTATCAAACACCCAGGTTTCGCTTTTATTGATGTGATTTCGCCTTGCGTAACTTTCAATAATAATGTGGGTTCGACCAAATCTTATGATTATGTACGTGAACATATTGAAGCAACTTCTACCGTAGATTTTGTGCCAATTATGGAAGAAATCACGGCAAATTATGAGGATTCAAAAGAAATAACACTTCACGATGGTTCGGCTTTGCAGCTTCAAAAATTGCATCAAGGCTGGAATCCAGAAGATAAACTTTCGGCAATGATTGCTTTGCAAAATGCCAAAGAAAAAGGCGAAATCTTGACGGGTTTGGTATATATCGAACCAAATACAAATGCCTTGCATGATGTGCTTCAAACAGCCAAAACCCCATTAAACACACTGAAAGAAGATGTACTTTGCCCAGGTATTGATGCTTTGGAGGCTTTGAATGAGAGTTTGAGGTAAAATACAAATATTGACAAATACATAAACGCCTAAGAAAACTTAAAGTTCTTGGGCGTTTTGTGTTACGGCTTGTGAGTAACAAAGTCTTTTTCCTAATTAATCGTTTGCAGGCTAAGATTGTACTTTATCTAAAGGTAGAAGTGACTCTTTGCTCAATACTTGCCTCTGCTAAAAATCCAATCCATGACAAATGTCATGTTTCAGTTACTGGTTTTTGTGTTGCTTTGTTAAATATTCTGAAAAGCAATGAAACAAACACCTTCTGCACATACCTTCCATATTCCCGTAATGGGCTTGGGTTTCACGATTGATACGCCACTAAAAGTAGCTCGATTTGGTATTTCTTCGGTGATTTCAATTATCGAACACGAACTTATCGAAAAAATGCGAGAATTTCACTGTCGAGAAAATACTGAATTTTATGAGCCAATTACCGAAAAAGTGGAAGACTACAGAGCCAAAAGAATTACAGAATATCTAAATCTTTTGGATAGATTGATAAATAAACAAGTAGAAAAACTACGCTTAGAACCTTTTATCGAAGGTTCTGAAATTACAAAATATTTTGAGCTACTGCCCGAAACTTCGTCCATCAAGCAAATGTATGTTAGAATGCTTGAGTTGCAAGATAGTTCGATGAAAGTGCAGATTCAAGCACAACTTCGCAGTTTAATAGTGGCAGGCTCGATTGATGTAAACGTAATGGCAAAAGTTGACAGAACGCACTATGACGAAAACGGTGAAATGTTAGCTAAAGAATTTTCTGATGCTCTTTCGTCGTTTCGTGGTTATGCTCAAAGTAATTTGACTTCGAGTATTATTTTTTCAGCTGGCTATAACCCTCGTTTATATGCTTACATTGATGCTTTCAACGACTTTTTTCCTAATGAAAATGGTTTTTTGAAAAAGAAAATTATCTTGAAAGTAAGTGATTATCGTTCTGCTCTTACGCAAGGAAAAATTTTGGCTAAAAAGGGTCTGTGGGTTTCGGAGTTTAGAATTGAATCGGGGCTCAATTGTGGTGGACACGCTTTTGCAACTAATGGGCTGTTACTTGGCCCTATCATGGAAGAATTCAAGCAAAACCGAGCAATTTTACAAAAAGAAGTATTTGATATTTGTAATCAAGCATTAGTTGGCAGAGAGATGGTTCCATTTAATTCTCTTCCTGTGATGAAAATTACGGTACAAGGCGGTATTGGAACGGCCAACGAAGACAACTTTTTACTCGAATATTATGATGCCGATGGCACTGGTTGGGCAAGTCCATTTTTGTTAGTTCCCGAAGCTACCAATGTTGATGATACCACGCTCAATAGAATGGCAAATGCACAAAAAAATGATTATTTTTTGAGTAATGGTTCTCCTTTAGGCGTTCCTTTTAATAATTTTAGATTTTCTACGGGCGAAGAGCAACGTTTAATGCGTATCAATAAAAATCGTGCGGGGAGTCCGTGCTATAAAAAGTTTCTTTCTACCAACACAGAATTTACAAAAGAGCCAATTTGTGAGTCATCTCGTGAATACATACACGCAAAAACAAAACAAATTGAAGCAAGCGAAATGACCGCCGAATATAAGGCTGAGAAAATCAATTTACTTATTCAAAGAGATTGTTTGTGTGAAGGTTTGGGAGTTGCGGCATTGCTAAAACATGATATTAATCCTGCCCATAAACTTACAGCAGTAACGATATGCCCAGGCCCAAATTTAGCTTATTTTTCGGGAGTGTTTTCATTGAAACAAATGATCGACCACATTTATGGCCGAACCAATATTCTGAACTCATTGAAACGTCCAAATATGTTTGTGAATGAGTTGATTTTGTATGTAGATTATTACAAAAACCAACTCAATAAGCATGTTGAAAACCTTTCAACAGCACAGATACGAACACTCAATGTTTTTAAAACAAATCTTTTATCAGGAATTGACTATTACAAATCGTTGGCTTCGTCGTTCAAGAACGAAACTGAACGATACATCAAAGAAATGAAGGAAGAATTATCGAACTTAGAACAGACAGTAAGCAATTTACCGTTGCCTTTTTAAGTTGTGGTGAAGTAATTTTCTTTCAAAAATCATAATTCAGAGAAATTGAACGATGCCAACTTCACTGAATTATTTTTTAAAGTTTCCTTCAAAATCAACTTCTTTCTCCATTAAATTTGCCAATCGAAAAGCAATTTCGCTGCGAGTAATAGGCAAATTTTGCTTATCAGAACTACTATTTTTTTCTAAAATACCATAAGCCAATGGGCTTTTGATTGAAGTCAAAAATTGCTTAAAATTGGTTAAAATCGTTTCAAATTCGACAAAAGTCATGTTTTTTTGTTCAGAAATGCCTTTATAAGCAAATTTTGGTTCAAAATCTTTCAAATTTTTCAAAAAATCATTAGTTGAAATTGTAGAATCGGGATAAAACCAAGTTCGATTCGACCAATTCACCGATTGTCCTACTCCTCTCAAGACCCCCGTTGCCCCTATTCTTTGGATTGCATCCCAATTTGGATGCGTAGGTAGCACATCAAAATAAGGCATTATATACACTTTCGCTTTCAAGAGTATTTGTTGAATTGCTCGTATCGAAACCTTTTCTGGAGAAATTTTCTTTAAAACACTATAGGCAGCCAAAGCACCTGCTGCTTGTCCGATTTGCATAACAACTGGCTGTAAACGAGATGCCCCGTTCACCAAATTACTCACTGAAATTGACTTTTCGGCTACAATAAAATTAGGTTTTTGCTTTGGAATAAGGCTTCCTAAAGGAATATTAAACGATGGGACTGGCACAAAATGCAAATCTGGAGCAGCTGGATTTTTATCGTGATGATGGTCAATGGCATAATCGCCAACCGCAATGCCAGTTCGATAAAGTGGCTGAGGCTGTAAAAAAGGCTTTTCGATGTGATTTGTATTCATTTTTACCAAACCATCAATACGGCGGCTCTCGCGGTGATACGGAATCAATGGTAGTTTATCGAAAGTTGGATATTCATCATCGGCCAATCCGAAGTTTTTAAAACCCAATTCGGTTTGCAGAAAATACACAAAACGTAGCGTAACAGCTTTAGCCGAATTTATCGCTTTTTGCCTTTCATTTTCTGACATTTCGACCATATTTGCATAAAAATCATTGCCATTGATTGGCCAATTAATTAAAACTTTGCCATTTGGAAGTTTAGCATAAGTCATTAAACTTGCACACGGATTTTGCCTTTTAGCAGCAGGATTGTCACAAAATTCTTTACAGGCACAATTAAACTCTGAAGCTGAATAATTGGTTGGTTTGGGCAAAGTTTTATCAGCATTTGCTCCATAATCTTTTAAAATTGCAGCATAGGTAAGGTCTTGTATAACATTATTGGCTTTTTCGGGAGCAATTGCCTCATTGTAGGTCGATTGGGCATCCATTCCTAAATCGTATTTGATGCCTACTTTGGCAGCTACATCGCCCAGCTCGGTGGCATCTATCAAAATTTTTGTTTGGATTGTTTTTCCATCTGAAAACTTTACTTGCCAGCCATTCGTAACTTGCTTAATATCAGTCAGTTTTGTATCAAAAATCAATGAAAGATTCTTTTCGACATCGCACATTTTTCGTAGAATTTTCTGTCCTACTGATGGCTCGAAAAGCGTATTACTCACCCAACCTGTAGAAATTTTATCGGCTCCACCATAGTAATTCCTTATATACTCTCGAAATTCGCCCCACAAACCTGACGGCAAATTATGATTTCCATCAATGGCCGATACTCCTGCCGAAGTGAGCATTCCACCCAGCCACGGAGTTTCTTCCACTATAATGGTTTTTACGCTCATGCGTGCCGACTGTATGCCCGCCATGGTGCCTGAAGTACTTCCTCCGATTATCAGAACATCGGTTTGTTGGATTTTTTGAGCCTTCAATTGATAAAAAAAGCTGGTACAAATAACGAAAAGGAGGACTTTTTTCATAACTAAAACTAAGTTGCAAAATTATTTTATTCTTCAATCACAATAGCAATTTTATTGTCTTTTATGGCCATTCGACTGATTTTTCTTTTCGGAAGCGAATTGGGTAAAGTCACCGCTTTCCAAATTTTATCAATTATATAATAACAAAATATTTCATTATTTCGGCTTTCTAAAATTGTATTTTCTGATAACCAAATATTGTAATGCTCCGAATCTGGATGACTTTCTGCAATATCAATAATGGTATTTTTTTGAGGATTGAATGAACGAATAAGCCATTTTTTTTCTTTTTGATGTACAAAACTAAACGCTTTTTGTTTCGGAATGAGATGTAGTGAACGGCCAATATTTTGAGCAATGATGGTATCTTTTTCCGGAATTAGATATTGATAATGAAGCGTTTGTGGCTCACCTAATATAAAAGTGATAAGTTCATTTGTGTTTAACCATGCTTGATAGCCAATTTTACCAGTTTTCTGTGATTCAAAAATCATTTGCGTTTCAGTCGGATTTTTGATATTATATTTCACCAAGTCTTGGTCGCCGTTTGATTTTCTTTGAACAATGCACGACAAATATTTTTTATCAGGCGTAACAGTTGGAGAATATTCTGAATCAATGGTATTGGTTATTTTTTCCTTCTTATTAGTTTTTAAATTGTATGACCAAATATCAGTTTGACCATCTTGCATTGCTGTATAATAAAGCAGGGGCTGACTTGGATGAAAAAATGGCTGATTATCGTAGCCTTGTCGATTGGTGATGTTTTTAGGATTTGAAAGCTTAATATTTCCACTCGAATTTGTAATATCTAATAAAAAAATTTCAGTTCCGCTTTGGGCAAAAAGCAAATTCGATACGAAAAATAGAGCGAGTAGTTTCTTCATTGGTATAGTTTTGTTTGTTAGCGAAAATACCAAAATGTAGGCTAAAAATCAAGTTTTCGTATTGATGAAAGATTTTATTGGATCGACTGCCTAAAATATTACAAACTTAGCTACTTTATGTACAGTTCCTAATCTCAAAAAATAAGTACCTTCGGACAAAAGTTTGATGTTAACCTTCGATTGGTTTTCTGCTAAATAGAAAAACTCGGACAGTGTTTTTGCCTTATAAATCAAATATTTGGAGCGAATTTTTTTCCGCCCATTGTTCGTCTCGACCTTGAAAAATCGTACCGTTTATGATTGCTAATTTATTGCAACTATCGACTTTTTGTAAAATTGATAAGTGGCTTTTAGATAGTGGTTTGACGAATTGTGTCATGAGCATAACATAATACTTCCTTCAAGATTCCCCGAATATAAACGAAGGTTTTTTATTGGATTAGAAAAAACAATATGCTGACTACGGATTGTTTCTCTGAAATCGGAAACTCTGTTAAGAAAAAAAGTGTCTGATTCGGCAATTAAATTAGTATTTAAAAAACTTTGTTTAGGCTCAAGAATAATACTGACGGACGGCTGTGGCTTCTTCAGGTAATTGATTATTGTTGAAACGTTGTTTGGTTAGTGCTAATTTTTGTGATAAAAAACTGACTTGTAAAATCCATTTACCGTAAAAAAACATCAAAATAACTTTAAAAATGAATGTTTTTAGTGCGTTCATTCAAAAATGAGATTAGGATTCTTCGAGCAAAGTTAGTTGTTTTGCAGAAAAATCAAAAAATAAATGCTCAACGACCAGTATTGGAGCGAACGCTACGAAAAATCGCAAACAGGCTGGGATGTAGGAAATGTAAGTCCATCTCTGAAAGAATATTTCGATCAATTGACCGATAAATCAGTGGCAATTTTGATTCCAGGTTGTGGAAATGCTTATGAGGCAGAATATTTGCTTCAACAAGGATTTACGGATATTACGCTCATTGACATTTCGGGTGTTTTGGTACAGAATTTGCAAGAAAAACTTAAAAATTCTATCGAAAAAGGTGTTTGTCGAGTGATGCATCAAGACTTTTTTGAACATGCGGGTACTTATAATTTGATTGTTGAACAAACATTTTTCTGTGCCATTGACCCAATTTTACGCCATAGTTATGCTCAAAAAATGAGTAAGCTACTCAAGCCAAGTGGGCGTTTAGTTGGTTTATTATTTGGCAGTGAATTTGTGGGTGGCCCTCCATTTGGTGGTACAAAAGAAGAATATATTCCTTATTTCAGTCCATATTTTGATTTAAAAATTATCGAAAAATGTGCAAATTCAATACCATCGCGTGCAGATAATGAACTATTTATAAATTTTCTAAGCAAATAAAAAACCTTCCAAAAATCTTTAGAAATGCCAAAACCGAAGAAAGCAAATGAATCATTGACGGTAATGACCGAAATGATTTTTCCAAATGATACCAATACACTTGGTAATTTGATGGGAGGGAATTTAATGAGATTACTTGATATTGCTGGTGCAATTGCCGCCCAAAAACATTGCAACCGAATCGTGGTGACGGCTTCGGTTGATAATGTGCAGTTTAAGGAAGCTATACCGCTTGGAAGTGTGGTTACGTTACAATCTAAAGTGACACGTGCTTTCAATTCGTCACTCGAAGTAGTAGTTGAAGTTTGGGCTGAAAACATTCCTGCAGGCACAAAAATCCATACGAATAAAGCCTTTTTGACATTCGTAGCAGTTGACCAAACTGGTCGCCCAATTGAGGTTCCGCCTGTTGAGCCAGAAACCAATGAAGAAAAAGAACTTTTTGCGGGAGCCTTGCGTCGTCGTCAGCTAAGATTAGTTTTAGCAGGAAGAATGAAACCTTCAGAGGCGATTGAATTGAAAGAACTATTTATGGTGTAATTACATCAAGTTTTTTTGTAAATTTGTAAAAACAATGTCCTCGTAGTTCAATGGATAGAATTTTAGATTCCGGTTCTGACGATGGGGGTTCGAATCCCTTCGAGGACACTTTTAAAGTGAAAAAAGGTGCTAAAAATAGCTTAAAACGTTGTTTTTAGCCCTTTTAATGTTAATTTAGGAATAAGTACTAAACCTTAACTTTACTTAACCTTATTTAATCTTACTTACATTTTTGTTACCTATCATGTTACCTTTCTTTTAAAAATTACGCTTTATACCTTTGGGCTTAAACCAAATAATAAAGCAGATGAGAGTAACATTTAGATTAATTTTTAATCGAAAAAAACGGCTTAATCACATGGGTACTTCATTGGTTGAAATAGTGGCTACTTTGCAAGCAAAAAGACGCTATTTTACTACTAATCAATTGATAAAGCCTACCGAATGGAATAAAAAGAAAAAGGAAACAACCATTCCTTACATAAACACAGTTATTGCAAAGCAGTTTAATGAATTGAAAGATTTTTCGGAAATGTGGTTTGTGTTACATAAAAACTTTACACTTCAAGATTTTGACAATTTCAATACTCCAACTCCCAAACCTTCAAAGCTACTATTTACGTTTACTGATTTTTTCAAAGAACAACTCGAATTTGAAAAAAAGAAACTTGCTTATATTACTTACCGTCAGCAAAGAAAGGCTTATGAATATCTGAAACAGGTAAAAACAAAGGTTGAATTTTCAGACCTTACTTTCGGACTTGTGGAAGAGTTCGACCAATTTCTACGAAATAGAGGATTGAGCCAAAACACTATTCATAAAAAACATATTGAGTTAAAAAAGTATATTGTTTTAGCTACAAAACACGATTATTTACAAATTAATCAAAACCCCTACCATAAATTTAAGTCATGGAAAGAGCCAGTTGAAACCATGTATTTGACTTATGAAGAACGTAAGCGACTTGAAAACCTAACCTTTGAAGCTGAAGATAAATATTTGCTTAAAATGGCAAAAGATATGTTTTTAATTGGGTGCTTTACAGGATTAAGATTTTCAGATATTAACGCATTAACTGATAGTAACTTTGATACAACTGAAAAAGGTTTGATGTTGAGATATAAGGCACAAAAAACTGATAAAACAGACGGCTTACCATTGTGGGCGTTGTTTAGTGGCAAACCTCAAATCATTTGCCAAAAGTACATCAACAACGGCAAAAGAAGGCTTTTTCAAGGTATGACGAACCCAAAAGTAAATAAGGCTTTAAAAGAACTTGCCAAACTTGCCAATATTAATAAAAGCCTTCATTTTCACGCTTCAAGGCATACATTTGGTTCTGACATGGTAAATAGCGTACCTATTACGACCGTACAGGGTTTAATGGGACATTCTGACCTAAGAACCACAAAAGGGTATTTACACTTAGCTAACGAAGAAAGAACAAAGATTTTAGAACAAAACCCTATTGATTAAAATGGAAGCGACTAAAAGGAAATATACAAAAAGTAAAACAGAAGGTAAAATAACTGTTAAGCATTTTCTTAATACAAAACTAAAATCAGTTCCAAATGAGAAGTCTTTCAAAGACGGAAAGGAGAGGTTTGCAATCTACGTTCGTTTAATGGTAATGGGCAAAAATTTGGAAATTAAAAGTAAGATACGATTTCCTATTGCTATTGATGAATTCGATAATGTTTTGCGAGAAAAAAAGGATTTGTTTAACCGTGAAATAATAAGAATTACGGATATAATAAAAAGACACAAGCCATTTGAAAGTACAACTTTCAGATTGAATGGTGTTAGTATTGCTTATAACAATTTAACCATTCCTTTAAATCTTGCAATTGAAAACTGTTTACGAAACGAAATTCGTAAATCATTAGTATCTTTAGGTACATACAGAGATGAAATGAAGGGTTATAAAATAGAAGAAATGATAGACCCTGAAACTTTAAAACCAAATGAGAGTTATAAAGACAAACTTCGACATTTAGATGTAAGTAACCAGTTGCTAAAAACTTTAAACTGGGATTCAAAAGCGTTTGAACTAATAAATATTCTAATGGCTTTGGAATCAATTAAAGGCTTTGAAGAGTTTATTAAATTATATAAAAATTACGAATCGCTGTGGCAGTTTGACAGGTCTTATAACTTGTTAAACCAAAACTACTTCGAGGATTTAGAGCCAACCCCTATTGAATGGTTTGAAACCAATTCAATTCAGACAAATTTAAAAAAGATTTACCCTTCTAATGCAGATACTATTATAAATCAGATCACAAATTTATTGAATCACTATAAGGCATGAATGCCTTTTTTTTGCAAATGTTTTTCATATATAATTTTTATATGAAAAATATTTAGCCTACATTTGTTCCAAAGTATTAATAATAACTTTAAACAAATTATGGAAACAAATACAAGAATCATTCGTAAACGTATTCACAAACAAATACCTATAAGTGAATTATTACAACGTCCCTTATTAAAGCCAACCGATGTTTGCAGAATATTAGGTGTGTCACGTTCAAAGTTTGAAGTGTGGAAATCAGAAGGGCAATTTCGCTTTGAAAAACTTGATGGTATGATATTCGTGCCACGCTCCGAACTTCATAGATTATTTCCAAATGACTTTAAACAATCTCTTTAATCCTATGGAAAATAAAAAAGGGTACCCTTCTAATGATATTCTACAAAACAAATACTCAATTTTTAAGAAGTTAAAAAAGCTTTGTTCAGCAATGAGAAAAGAAATAAGGCTTAAAAAATGAGATAATTCAACTTCAAATAAAATTAACCAGTTTAACCCATGAAAAGCAAACAGTCAATTATGATTATGTTTTAACAAACTCTCATAATTGGCACAAAAACTAACAAAAAAAGCCGTTCACATTGGCATTGTAAACGGCTTACTGATTTTTTCAAACGAGTATAACGATGCAAATATATGGAAAATGGTGAGATATTAAGTATAGTATTAGAAAATATCACAAAAGTAAGTTTCAGGGATTTAGCAGAATTAAAGGGTGAAGACTCAAAACTTTTTGACAAGCATTATTTAATACATACAGTTGAACAAGTTTTAAAAATTGCAAATGAAAAAGGGTACTCACTTGCTATTTATCAAGGTTGCATTTATGCTTATAATGGTGCTTGTTGGAATTTATTAGAAGATGACGACCTAAAGAGTTTTTTGGGTCAATCCGCCTTACAAATGGGTGTTAATAAACATGATGCTAAATTTTATAAATTTAGAGATAGCTTACTAAGGCAATTTTATTGTTTAGGGAAACTTTCAAGAAAGGTTATAGAAAGCGATACAGTATTGATAAACCTAAAAAATGGTACTTATGAAATTTCACCGAAGGAAAAACAACTTAGAGCATTCAAAAGTGAAGATTTTATGACATATCAACTGCCATTTAATTATGATTCCACCGCCACCGCTCCACAATTTCAAACATACCTTGATAGGGTTTTGCCCGAAAAAGAGCTACAAAAAATTTTAGCTGAATATATTGGTTACGTTTTTATCCGACACCTCAAATTAGAGAAAGTTCTTTTACTTTTTGGTTCAGGTGCAAATGGTAAATCTGTTTTTTTTGAAATTGTAAATGCTTTACTCGGAGAGCAAAATGTTTCAAATTTTTCTCTTTACAGCCTTAATGAACCTTCTTATCGTGCCAAATTAGCTAACAAGCTACTCAACTACGGTAGTGAGATAAAAGGTAGTTTAGAAAGTGATACTTTTAAACAGTTGGCAAGTGGTGAACCAATTGAAGCAAAAATGCTCTACAAAGACCCATTTACCATGAGAGATTATGCAAAGTTATTATTTAACTGTAATGAATTACCCAAAGATGTAGAACATAATGAAGCATATTTCAGACGCTTTTTAATCGTTCCATTTGAAGTTACAATACCATTTGAAGAAAGAGATTCCGAACTACCTAAAAAGATAATTAAAACAGAACTATCTGGGGTATTTAATTGGGTATTGCTGGGGTTAGAAAGAGTATTGGAGCAAAAGAAATTTACTCAAAATGATAAAGTGAACAAATACTTAGACCGCTATAAAATGGAATCTGACAGCGTAGCAATGTTCTTAGAAGATGAAGGTTACAGGAAATCAGCAAGCGAGTTTATAATACTAAGTAATTTATATCTTGAGTATAAAAACTATTGTACTGGTTCGGGTTTTAATGCTCTTAATTTGAAGAATTTTAAAGCAAGATTAGAAAGCCAAAAAATAACTATTCAACGAAGAGCAAATGGTCACGGCGTTTATGTTTCAAAATAATATTTTTTACTTAGTACACACGCAAAGAAAAAAAAATATTAATGCTAAAAAGCTACATTCCCTACATATCCTACACTAAATATATGATTATTTAAAGACTAACCAATCATGAAAAAATGCAATAAATGTAGGGAATGTAGCAAATGTAAGATTGAACCTTAATTGTTTTTTTATTGAAAAGATTAAACAATTGATTATCAACAAGTTACAAATTTTTAATATTTCAGCTAAGAAAAAAGATTTTGATTATGTCAGCACTCAATAAAGAACTCATAAAATCAGTACCAATAATAGTATATTTGGCAAATAAGAGCATTATGCCAGTAAAGCAACAGGGGGGGCAATGGCTATATCATTCACCATTACGCAACGAGAAAAGCCCCTCATTTTTGGTTAATCCCGATAAGAACCTTTTTAATGATTTGGGCGGTTGTGGTGGTGATGTTATCCGCTTAGTTCAACTATTGGAACACTGCGATTTTCTGACAGCTTGCCAAATACTAAGTGAATTAAGCAACCAACCAGCAACAGAATTAAATCTTTCTCTTAGCCCGAAAATAGAATCAAATAATACAAAAAAAATTGAAGTGATAGCCATTAAAACATTAAGTGATAGCCGACTGATAGACTATGTAAGAAATCGAGGCATTGACTTAGATTTAGCAAGAAAATATCTGAAAGAAGTTTCTCATTTATGCAATGGTACAATTTATAAAAATGTAGGTTTTGCTACTGACTTTTTGGAGTATGAAATAAAGTATTTGAGCAATGGAGAACCAAAAACGTTATGCACTGGCAAGAAATCAGTAACCACGTTCGATGTGCAAGGCTCTAAATTAATAAACCTTTTTGAAGGGTGTTTTGATTTTCTTTCTGCACTACAATATTTCAGATTCACAGAGCCACGAAACACAACCGTGGTATTAAATTCTACAAGTTTACTAAAACGAACACTACCCTACCTTAAAACTTTCAAGAAAGTTAATTGCTATTTAGATAACGATGATACAGGAACAAAGAAGCTGAACGAAATCAGGCAAGAGGATATAATGATTTCAGATTTCAGCAATATTTACAAAGGTTATAAAGACTTCAATGAATATCTAATAAAAATACCAAAAGATACAGTTTTTAAGCATGACGAATGAAAAAAGGCATCCAAAAACAAGAAAATGATAGAGCGAAGGATTAAAAAAGGCTATGATTTTGGAGTTATAAAAATGCAAACAATTGATAATCAACACTTTAAACCTTTACGAAAGTTTTCAAGATTATTTCACTGAATAGAAAGGACGTAGCACGCCCTAAACTCGCTGGGCGTTCGCCAAAAATAATGCGGATATGTGATTTGAGCCTTTACCGCCAAAAGACCTAATTTATACCTTTTATAGCCAATTGCGTTTTAAAGAGAATTATGTAAAATCTAAATAATGCCTTAGAAGCCTTCTTTCGACCTCTCAAAAAGCCATTTCGTCGCAAGCCTCAGCCCAAATCCGCCTTCGGCGTCCCCTATGATATAAAATTCCTAATAATCAATTCCTAAAAACTGCATCCTTTATTATGGCTGCGGAGTCCCCTATTATACCAAAATCCTTGTAATTATACCTCGACAATGAAGGAATTAAAACGAAAGTCTATCAGGCTTATGGCTTTTCGCCACGTGCCTGTTATGTGAGTGGAAGTTGTGCCTTCTCAGCACTACTGCAACGGTAAGTTCTAACCTATTAAATACACTACCTTTCCTTTAATAAATAACTAACGCATATTCTTATACGGCTCAGGGATAGAAACGAAAATGCAACTCCTTCAAGTGGCATTGCAGTGTATAGCCCGACCCAAAGGAGAAACTCTTTAAACTTATATTTGTTTCTTAACCCGAAACCATTGGGATATACCTTTCTGTGCCTATCTTCTTACTGATGTATTGAATGTATTGGTCAACCGCTTCTGTTGCATGGGTAGTATCTTCGGGCAATACCTTTGATGTTGCGTGCTCGGAAGACTTATTCTTTTTAATCTGCTCACCTTTGCGTCTATCAATCAATAGTACACCGTTCTGTCGCTTGGTGCTTTGACTTCGTTACTCAATATTTCTTCCACTTTCCACCTATTTGGTTCTACAACCTGCTTTGTACCTGCTTTTTGCAGTTGACATAATAGTCCATATAATTACTCTTCCAATTCCGAAATATTCAATTCGTCCTCTGTTTTAAATAGGCTTTTTAGCAAAGATTTTGTACACAATCGCCTATATATTTCATAGCCAATTTGCCTACATTTAGTGTCTCACTTACTGTACATTATACAGTCTTTGAGTCCAAAACAAATTGGTTTTAGATAATAAAGGTAATTAGGTAAAAATGTGTTTACTCACATGTGTACCTGCCTGTACAAAGGCACGCAATGGACTTTTAACACGAAAATTGTGTAAGCTACAAGCGTTTATAAAAAGTTTATCAGCATATTTATAAGCGTCTAATCGTAAAATATCTTTAACTATTCTTAGGCGTTTTATTCCTTTCATGGTGTGTTCATTACAGACACGCTTTTGAGAATGTTTGGTATTTTGTTCTTTTTGTTCTATACTTAACTCACTTTTTCGAGGTTTTTTATGTGGTAAAATTACTGTTAAATTTGGTGCTGAATAACTAAAATAACCTAAATCTAGGTGCATTTCAGTGTTTGTAGGATAAGTTAGATTTTCCTCATTTGATATTGCTTTATCATGTTGTTTTCCCTCATAAGTCGGCGAAATGTAACAAATGTATTGTTCTTTAGTACAAATTACTGCATTTTTAACGGTATGAGTTTTTTTTTACCTGAAAAATCTTCCTTTTGAGCCTCAAAATCTAATTTTCGAGCGATTGGACGTTCTGTTGCATCTTGATAAAGTTCTTGAACTTTATGTCGTATTATATAAGTTTGTAGTTCCTCGTTATTTTTAGCAGGAACTAAGTCCATTTTTTTAAAAGTATCAGCTAATAAGCCGTTTAATGCTTTAAATAAATGGCTTACTTGACCTTGACTGAAACCAAATGATGCCGCTTGAAAATTCTGTAAAGGGTTATTTTTCAAGTACGTTAAAATAAAAAATAGCTTATGACCGCTGGTAGGTAATCGTTCTTTTAAATTTGCTTTTAAACGTGGCAATTTCCTGATTTTACCATCAATTGTATGCCATTTGTAATAATTCTCACAAATTGGATCAAAAAATAAAAGTAAATACTCAAATTCAGCCACATGAAGGCTCGTTAATGATAAAAACAATTTATCGTTTTTTAAAAGTTCTGTGTAGTTCATAGTGCAAAGTTCGCACACATGCACGTTAAAATAAACATTTTTAACTAATTTACTTTAATATACTTTTAAGAAGTTTGCATTAGACTTTGTGAGATGAATATAGATTGTTGGCATGAGCGAAAATCAGAAATATTCGTGGATATTCAAAATTACAACTATTGCTTTTGTCTTATTTAAATATACAAAAAAAACGACATTATTTGTCACATGGACGGGAATATTATTTCCCCATCAATATTAGGGCATACTCGCTCCGCAATATACATTTATACTTTTTTGAGCAATTATTCATACTGAGCCTTGCGTCAGAAAGTTGGCAGAAAAAACATTCCAAGAATTCTATTTCCTGTGAGTTGAAAAAATCGAATATTTTGGTATTATTGGTATTAGGATTTTCAAACTATTGATTATCAGACTATTACAAAAAAAACAGTATTATATTTTGGTATTATATCAGAAATTTTGGTATTATGATTTGGTATTATGAACACTGGCCAAAGGCTGCTAAAAATAGTGTTTATATTATTTTAATATTATTAAT
>NZ_CALCZQ010000053.1 GCF_937903345.1 uncultured Emticicia sp.
TCTGATAGTTCCTTTAATTCTTTAGTTTTGGATTCTTCAAAACTCTGTTCATATTCTGCATAATCTTGGCTTGCTTCTGCTATTTTTTCTTCGTCATTTTCAAATTCAGCTATTTGTTTTTTTAGCTTTAAAATGCTGATTATTAACTCTCCAAGCTCTAAATTATGCTTAATATCAAAAACATAAATTTGCTTTTCAATATCTAATTTTTCATCTTCCAAACTTGATAATTGCCATTCTAAAGAACGAATTTCTAATTGCAAAGCTGGAATTTCGGGGTCTTGCCAAGTTGTAATCTGACGCAGTTTTTGTAGTAAAGCCGTCAACTGAATGACGGACTCTTGGTATTTTTGCTTGGCAATTAACTCCAAAATAGTCACAACTTCGGGCGGAGGTGCATCGAGCAGTAAAGTCTTTATTTTTTTAGTTTGATACAAAATATCATCTTCATCTTCAAGCCGAATCACATTCAGCAACGTTTCAAGCCTGATTACCAATTTTCCCCAATCTATACTTGTTTCTTGTGTTCTTCCTCTGATTTTCTCAAATTCTTGATTAAAATCTATAATTAAATCTCTGTTGCCTTCTATAATCGTAATACTTTCGTGGTTAGACTGTGCCTTACGAGTCCAATTATATGAGCCAAAAACCAAGATTTCATCATCAATGATACAAAACTTATTGTGCATCAAAGGTGCTTTTTCGGAATCATTACCAATAAATGCTACGCTTCCTCCAAACTGATTCAATTGCTCATAATTGATATTAGATTCGTGGTTAATAAAATTATTGGCCAACAAAAGTTCTATTTTTACTCCTTTTTTAGCTTTTGACAATAGTATATCAAATAATTGGCTATCTGTAAACCACGCCACTGCTATTCGGATTTGGTATTGA
This sequence comes from uncultured Emticicia sp., assembly GCF_937903345.1. Lineage (GTDB taxonomy): Bacteria > Bacteroidota > Bacteroidia > Cytophagales > Spirosomataceae > Emticicia. Next base: position 898 of record NZ_CALCZQ010000053.1, read on the forward strand.
GCCGATTGAAGAACCTCAATGATTTCGGATTGGATATTTTCAAAGTATGCGTGGGTTTTCATGCAGAAGTTTGACGGTTTTTTTGATACTGCAATTTAGAAAAAATAGCTAAAAAAGTAGCTTTTTTTAAGGCTTTTCGTTGCAAAAATGCTATATAAGCAAAAAAAAAATATTTCAAGTTTTTATTGGATTACGCTTGATGATTATTTTAAATTTGGATAATTAAAGTTTTTTCTAACTAATAAAACACAACTATTATGGCATTAGACCCCAGTATTTTATTTTCAATTTACAGTGAATCAAAAGATGAAATCTTTTCCAACATTATCTGCAGCAATCAAAAGCTTTTTTTCGATGAGGATGTTGTAAGAAGAATGTTTGACAGTGAAAATCCTGAAAACCGAGGGGATTTTCAGATTTATTCTTTAACTGAATTATTCTAAAATACAAAAAAATGGTAAAAATTCCAAAAGATATTAAAGATGTGATAGATACTTTTGAAAGTTTTCGTCAATAATTCAAAGGTTTTATACACTTTCACTTCATTGTGAAAATGCATTTAAGTTCACTTAGTGCAATACTCAATTATAGACTTATGCAAATTATATTCTGAATCTTTAATCTCACTATTTTTTGCTATATTTTTCTTTATACTATCACCTTCAGGTGATTTATCAAGAGCGTATTCTTGCAAAATATCTTTCACGATAACGTAATTAAGATACTGATATTGAATATCATCATGGTGAAAAGGAAAACCATATTTATATCGTTTTATTATTCTTATTTTCAACTCAATTGAGATACGTGAACAAAGAATATCCCTTAACATCATGTCAACATCCTGATAAGCTTCATTTAAACCTTGTAATATAATATCTTCCTTCAAGTACTTTACAGGCATTTTATTTTTCGAAATATTATTAAATTCATCAGTATTAGTGATATACCCTTTTCTTATATATTCTGATAATTTCCATTCATTAGTATTAGTGATATGTCCATACCTTTCTCCTATAATTTCTGATAAATCCCAATAATGTCGTTTTTCTTCACAATCTATATCGAAAGAAAGAACTGCCAAATGGTCGAATCTATAAGCATAACCACTGTCACTAACACCAATATAACGATATAATGCTTCCTTAAAATTATGTGATTGTTTATCTATTAACTTCGTTTTATCACTATTCAACTCTAACCCAAGTTTTAATAAGCCTCTCTTAAGCTGGGCTTCAATAATTTGATAATCAGAATAATCATTAAATAAGATAATTATATCATCCATCTTTCTTTGATATAAAATTTTATCACTTGAAAAACTATCATCTATTGACTTTAGAAAAATATCTGCAAAAAATCTGTCAACTGCTTGAATTACCAATCCTCGTTCCTTCTCAACTATCCTTTCTTCATTTATTTCTCGTATTAATAGTGCAGATTTAAGCAATTCAAAGAAAAATGAATCTTTCTCTATGTTTAGAGTATTAGATACTATATCTAAAAAAAAGCTATGTTCTACGTTTAAAAAAAACTTTTTAATATCGAAATGTGCTAAAAACCGATACTCTCCATTAAAAAAGTTATCCTCTTGCCATTGAACAAATCTTGCAGGAGCTTTATCATCTTCAAGAATCTTTTCTGTTGAAAAAATTTCTTTATTATAATTAATTGATTTCTCATTTAATAAAACATCTTGATAGTCCAAGATTACAATTCCTAATAAGTATCTTATAACATAATCCTCAAAAACTGTATAGACGTTTTCTCTTACACTTTCTTCATTTTTGGGAAAAACATATTTCATATTGGGTTGAAATGACAAATCTTTCTTTTTTAATCGCCCAATAATTTTTTCTACTAAATTATTTTTCCATATGTTTTTGGAGTTCTCATTCTTGAAAATTTCAAAAATATCTAAATCTAATAAATCATAATACCAGTCTAACTCAAGTCTGGCATTGAGAGCAAGTTCAATTGCTAAATCAATTCTATCTTTTTCTAATAATTTTCTGTAAAATGTGTCTTCAAATAAATCTAACGCAACTAACTTATCAGTAATCGCTAAAGCCTTACTTAGTTTTTGTAGGCTTTGTGTGGTGGTTTTTATAAGAGCATTTTGCATAGTTTTAATGTTTTGTGGTTTTCAAACCCTATTCTTAGAATCAATAATAATCGTTACGGGGCCGTCATTGAGCAACGAAACCTTCATATCTGCTCCAAAAATGCCAGTTTCGATAGGTTTTCCTAAATCAAACTCTAATTGAGCAATCATCTTTTCGTAGAGTGGAATGGCTATTTCGGGGCGAGCGGCTTCAATAAATGAAGGACGATTCCCTTTTTTGGTACTGGCATGAAGTGTGAATTGACTAATTAGCAGGATATTTCCATCAACTAATTTTAAGTCAAGATTCATCTTGCCTTCTTCATCGCCAAAAACTCGCAGGCCTACAATTTTCTTAGAAAGCCAATCAATATCTTCTTGGGTATCGGTGTGGGTAATGCCCAACAAAATCATAAATCCTAAGCCTATTTGACCTTTTATTTTATTCTCAATCGTTACCGATGCTTGACTCACTCTTTGTATTACTGCAATCATGGTTTTAGTCCACTGTCCACAGACGACAGTCAACAGTTTTATATTTTAAAAATTCTTTTGTCTATTGTCTCACTTCTCTTGTCTAACAGCCTACAAATGCAACAACAAATCGGCAATCATCAGATAAGTCCCGATGCCAATAATATCATTGGCAGTTGTGATGAATGGCCCCGATGCAATGGCAGGATTTATGCCCAATCTATCAAGCAAAAGTGGCGTGACTGTGCCTGTAAAAGAAGCTAAAATCACGACAGAAAGTAAGGATAAACAAACCACAAAAAACAGTTGAGTTTCGCCACTGACGTAAATATAAAACCCTGCTAATGAACCAATTATCAAACCATTGACGAGAGCAACCAAGATGATTTTGAATAAACGCTGCCCTAAACTTGTAGTAATACCAGACTTTTCAGCGAGACTTTGCACAATCAAAGAAGAAGTCTGAATGCCCACATTTCCACCCGTCGAACCCATGATTGGAATAAAAGCTGCCAATGCCGCTACTTTTTTGAATTCATCTTCAAAACTTCCGATAACTGTGGCTGCCAATAAACTACCAATTACGCCCACAATCAACCACGGTAAACGAGCTTTTGCCAAATCCCAAACGCTATCATCTTCTTCGGCCTCGCCCGTAATACCCGCCATTACCTGAATATCCTCTTCCGCTTTATCGGTTATAAAATCGACCACGTCATCAATCGTGATTCGGCCCAACAAACGCCCCAAAGTATTCACAACTGGAATCGCATCAAGGTCATAACGTTGCATGATTTCGGCAACCTCTTCGGCTGGGCGAGTGGTTTCTACATAAACTATATCTTCATCTAAAATATTCTCAATTTTGGTATTTTTGCGAGCTAAAATAATGCGTTTCAACGAAACAATTCCTTTCAGTTTTTGCTCATCATCGACCACATAAACGGCATAAACTTTCTCGACGTCTTCTGCCTGACGACGAATCTCTTCTACACATTCGCTAACGGTCCAATTGGCGTTTACTTTTATCAACTCCTTCTGCATCAAACCGCCTGCTACGTCTTCTGGATAATGCAACATATCCAAGATAAATCGTGCTTGTTCACGGTCTTCAAGCATTGCAATGACCTTTTCACGCACTTCAATTGTTTGCTCATTGAGTAAATCAACGGCATCGTCAGAATCAAAAAGATTGACGTATTTGGCAATTTCTTCTACCGTAAAACGCTCTTTTATGAAACGTTTGCGGTCGTCAGGCTCAATGTGCGACAAGATTTCGGCCCCCATTTCAGTATCGACGAGTGTCATCAAATAATGAGCGGGTTCACCATCAAGTTCGAGCAAAATGCTGGCAATATCGGCAGGGTATAGCTCTTCCATCTCAGCCTTGAGCAAGGTTTCGTCTTTTTGCTCAATAGCTATTTCTAATGTCTCTAAATACTCTTTGGTTAGCTCGAAAGTTGTCATTTTTTTCAATTATTAATGAACAATTATCAACGAATAAAATATCGTTGAATGATAAAATTGTTAATTGATAAGCGGAACGCCGCCCGTTGATAATTGAGTGAAGTTTTCTTCAAACAAATTTGTCAATAATACAAAATCGGCCACGCCCAATTGCTCGGCTCTTTTATTAAGTAATTCATGTTCAAAATTCAATCCGATGGGTTTAAGAGCATTTCGAAGCGTTTTTCGGCGTTGATTAAAACCAGCTTTTACGACCTGTTTGAATTTCTTTTCGTTGCAGTCGAGTTTTGCTACATTATTTCTTCTTAAACGAATAATACCCGAATCAACTTTTGGTGGTGGAATAAATGCTTCGGGATAAACCGTAAAACTATATTCAATATCATAATAAGCCTGCAAAAATACGCTCAAAATGCCATAATCTTTCTTTCCAGGCCCAGAAGCGATGCGTTGAGCCACTTCTTTTTGAAGCATACAAACAATTTCCTGCACCAAATCTTTGTAATCCAAAACCTTGAAAAATATCTGCGAAGAAATATTATAAGGTAAATTTCCAATGATACCAAAGGGCTCGTTTTTGAAAAGTTCGGCTAAATTCATCTGCAAGAAATCTTCTGAGAAAATTCGTCCTTTAAGCATAGGAAAATGTTCGTTGAGATAAGTCACCGACTCACGGTCAATTTCTACTACAAAAGTTTCGCAGTCTGTTCTTTCGAGTAAATATTGGGTCAAAACACCCATTCCTGGGCCAATTTCCAATACTTTGTGATAACTATTGTACAACGATTGCAGATTAACGATTTTTTGAGCGGCATCCAAATCTTTCAAAAAATGTTGGCCGAGATGCTTTTTAGCTTTTACTTTTTCCATAGGTCAAAATTACGACTTTTTTTTCGAGATACGAGACATGAGACAAAAGACAAGAGATTAAAAAAACAATATGTTGTTCATTTGACTTCTTCTCTTGTCTTTTGTCTATTATCGCTCGTCTCAATAATTGTCGAGTAAAAATGCTCATTTATAGATTTCTAAGTCTTAAATGTATATTTATTGATAAAATCTCACTTTTGATGGTTTACTTTGTAATACCATATCTATTCAAAACTCAATCTTAATGAAATCATTTATACTCACTTTTAGCCTATTTATTTTTTCTCAAAACCTACTTTTTGCCCAAGCAGGCACTAAAGCCCAAGTAAAAGGAAAAATAGTTGATGCCACCACCAACGAACCCCTCAGTTTTGCAAGTATCAGAATCTCGAATAGTGCTGATAATAAACTTGTTACAGGAAACCTCACGAACGACAAAGGCGAATTTTCGATTCCAGTACAGTTCGGAAATTATGTAGTCGAAATTGAATATATGGGCTACAAAAACACCAAAACTGCTAGTTTTTCGGTAACAAAAGAAAATTCAACGTATGATGTTGGCATAATAAAACTGGCTTCTTCTGCCAATGCTTTGAAAGAAGTAGTGGTTCAAGCCGAAAAGAGTTCAATGGAAATGAAACTCGATAAAAGAGTCTTTAATGTCGGGAAAGATTTGGCCAATGCAGGCGGTTCAGCATCGGATATTCTTACCAATATTCCATCGGTTTCGGTTGACCCCGATGGAGGTGTAAAACTCCGTGGCAGCGATAACGTCAGAATTTTGATTGATGGAAAACCTTCGGGCTTAGTGAGTTTTAAAGGTGGTGCAGGGTTACAATCCTTGCAAGCCAGTATGATTGAGAGAGTGGAAGTTATCACTAATCCATCGGCAAGATATGAGGCTGAAGGCATGGCGGGAATTATCAATATTGTACTAAAAAAAGACAAAAAACAAGGATTTAATGGTTCTTTTGATGTTATTACGGGGCAACCCGTCAATTATGGAGGAGCGGCCAACATTAATTTTCGCCGTCGCAAAGTCAATTTTTTTGTCAACTATAGCATTGCATATAATATCCGCCCGAATATATCTTCGGTTAATCAAGTACGTCAAAGTAATGATTCCACGTTCTTTTTAAAGCAAAAGAATACTGGTACACTCACAGGTTTTAATACCAATATCAGAGGTGGACTTGATTATTTTTTCAACGATAAAAATACATTTACGGCTTCGTATCTTTATCGCCGAAGCAAAGCTCGACGAATTACCAATTTACGCTACGAAGATTATGTTTTGAGAGACAATAATCTTACTGGCATAAGCAAACGTAAACAAGACGAAAAAGAAACCGAACCAAACTCCGAATACGTTTTAAGCTATAAGAAAACTTACGGCAAAAAAGGTCAAGAGTTCAATGCCGAAGTGCGTTTTTTGGATAATTGGGAAAGTTCTGACCAACTTTTCACCCAAGAATTTTTCACACCAAGCGAAACACCGATAAATTCAAAATCTTTGGTTCAAAACTCACTCAACGATGAATATGAAAAGCAATATTTACTTCAAATTGACTATGTGCAGCCAATCGGTAAAGAAGGAAAATTTGAGACAGGCCTAAGAAGTAGTTTTAGAGATATGGTGAATGATTACGTAGTAAATCAGAAAAATGAGTCTGGGCGATTTGTGGTTGTGCCTGGACTAAAGAACTATTTCATTTACAACGAAGATATTCATGCGGCCTATGCTATTTTGGGCAATAAAACCAAACAGTTTTCGTACCAAGCTGGGCTTAGGGCTGAGTGGACAAATGTGAAAACAACGCTCCGGGAAACCAATGAAGTAAACCCACGTAAATACTCAAATTTGTTTCCAAGTGTGCATTTAACCTATGCCTTGCCAAAAGAAAACTCGCTTCAAGTGAGTTTTAGTCGTCGAGTTCGCAGACCTTTTTATAATGATTTAAGTCCATTTTCTACTTTTTCGGATAGCCGAAATTTCTTTAGCGGAAACCCCAATCTAAACCCTGAGTTTAGCAATGTTTATGAGATTGGTCACATCAAATATTTTGAAAAAGGCTCACTAGGTTCGTCAGTTTATTATCGTGACACAGATGGTAAAATTGAGCGTATTCGAAGAGTAAACTCCACAGGTTTTGCAACTACTCGCCCCGAAAACCTTCTAGCTGAGCAAGCATACGGAGTTGAATTTACCAGTCAATTTACACCCATAAAATGGTGGAAACTTGATTTTAATTTTAATCTTTTTCATGCCGAAATTGATGGTAGCAATATCGACAAAAGCTATTTCCGTGAAACCAACAGTTGGTTTGTTCGACAAAGCTCAAGGTTTTCATTACCGAAAGGCTTAGACGTACAATTAAGAGCCAATTACGAAGCCAAACAAAAGACTGTTCAAGGCACTCGTTTACCACTTTATTATTTCGATTTATCGGCCAGCAAAGATATTATGAAAGGCAACGGAACGCTTAATTTCAGTGTGCTTGATGTATTTAATACCCGTAAATTCAGAAGTATCACCGAAGGCACAAATTTCAGCACCGAAAGCAGCGGACAATCGAGAAGACGTCAGTTTAACTTAACACTCAACTACCGCATCAAGCAGACCAAAGGTGCTGGAAAAGGTAAAAAGTTGGAGTTGGAGGGTTAATGATTCTAAGGTTTGACAACTTTTGAACGGTACAACGTTTCGCAAGCTGAAAAATCCAATCAAAATCTTCTTATATTTACCGCATTAATTAATTCTATTGTTTTGGGGTATGCTCACAGAAAAATCCAACGAAGAACTTTTGTTCGAAATCGAAAAGCTAAAAATACAACTTTCACAAACCGAACACCAACAGAGCATCGATCAGCTACAAGATTTGGTAGATAATACCTCCGAAATCATTATGCTGCTTTCACTGAGTGGGCGTTTTTTGTTTGTTAATACTGCTTTTCGTGATACATTTGGGTATTCTGATGTCGAACTATCGCAACTTACACTACGAGAATTACTGCACCCACAATTTGCCGATGAAACCCTAGAAACCCTCCAAAGAATCAAAGATGGAGACGAACAAGTAATTGACTTTCAGACAGTTGTACGAAATAAAGAAGGAAAAAGAGTTTATCTACTGGGCGATATTAGTTGTAGATTTGAAAATGGCAAACCTACGGCCTTTCGATGCCTGTTTCGAGATATTACACAACGCAGACGTGCCGAAAAAGCTCAGCAGCTTTATTATACCATCGCTCAACTCAACCTCAACACACCAAATTTACAAGAGTTTTTGACGCAAGTCCATGCCGAATTGCAAAAAAACATGCAAGCCAATAATTTTTTTGTGGCTCTTTTCGAACCCGAAGAAGGCACAATTCATTTTCCCTATTTTATTGATGAATATTCCGAAACTGAAGAAAATTATCATCGACGAAAACTCGGAAATGGCATTGTAGAATATTCAATGGTACAAAATAAACCATTGTTTTTATCAAATGAAGATATCAAAAAATTGGTTGAAATTGATAAAATTTATTTCTACGGTTCGTCACTTCCTGAAGTCATGCTTTGCGTCCCGCTTCATGTCGGCGACCGTACTACAGGCGTAATTGGTGTAAAATCTTACAGCGATCGTAACAAGTTTAATATCAGGGACTTAGAGTTACTTGAGTTCGTTTCTGGTCAGGTGGCTGTTGCTCTCGTTCGTAAACAAAAAGAAGAAGATTTAGTTCGTCAAACTTCTCGTTTGAACGCCATTTTTGATAGTAGTTCTCACGTAATTTGGACGGTAAACCAAAAACGACAATTAAGTTCTTTCAATAAAAATTACATCAATCTAATTGAGCGAAATTTAGGTATTCTGCCCGAAATCAATATGGGTATCGAAAAGCTTGGTTGGAAATTGATTTCGCCAGAAGACCGTCCTATTTTGCGGGAAAAATATAACGCAGCTTTTACAGGAAAACCGCAATATTTCGAAATGCACTGGGGAAACATTGATGGTGGGGATGATTGGTACGAATTTTACCTAAATCCTATTCTTTCATCCGCAAGTGGTCAGATTGAAGAAGTTTCGGGAATTGCACAAAACATTACTGATAAGAAGAATTCAACAATCACGCTTCAAAAAAGCGAGCAGAAGTTTAGAGATACCATCGAATCATTCATTGATATTTACTACCGAACCGATTTGGCAGGAAATATCACCATGATTTCGCCTTCGGTATTGACTCACACAGGCTATTCACTCGAAGAAGTGATGGGTAATAAAGTGGATAAATTCTTTGAGAATGCTGTTGATAGTTCAAAAAATATCAAAGGATTACTTAAAGCAGGCAGCATTACAAATTTTGATGTGATTGTGAAGCGTAAAAATGGTGAACTCCGCCAATTCATGCTCAATATCCGAATGATTAAAGATGCCAAAGGGATTCCTGTTGAGGTAGAAGGTGTGGCTCGTGATATTTCAGAATTAAAAAAAACTGCTGAAGAGCTTCTGATTGCAAAAGATGAAGCCGAACGCTCACTAAAAGTAAAGGAACGTTTCTTGGCAAATATGAGCCACGAAATTCGCACACCGATGAATGGCGTAATCGGAATGATTGATTTGATGTACGAAACACCGCTTAACCCCGAGCAAAAAGACTATGTACAGACCATCAAAAAATCCTCGGAAACTTTACTTACCATTTTGAATGATATTCTTGATCTATCGAAAATCGAAGCAGGTAAAATGGATTTGCACAATGCTCCTCTTGATATTAAAGAAATTCTGGAGCGATTGGTGGCACTTTTCCGCCAAAGAGCCATCGAAAAAAACAATAAATTGATTTACAAAATTGCAGAAGACGTACCTGCCTATTTAATTGCCGACCAAACTCGTTTGCTACAAATTTTCTCGAATCTTACATCGAATGCTCTCAAATTTACTGAAAACGGCGATGTAACTATCTCATTATCAAGAATTTCATCGAATGGAAAAATCCATGTTTTGAAAGGAGAAATAAGCGATTCAGGTATCGGAATATCAGAAAAAGACCAAAAATTATTATTTGGAGCCTTCCAACAAGTTGATAATTCGACAAAAAAATCTTTCGGTGGAACTGGACTCGGCTTAGCAATCTCTCGTGAACTTTGTAAATTGATGAAAGGCGATATGGGAGTGGTTTCGGCACATGGAAAAGGTAGTACATTCTGGTTTACTATCGAAGTACGATCTACAACAATAAGCCCGACTATAAGCGAGAATAATGAAAATGAAATCAAATTAACTGACTTTTTCAAGGGATATACACCAAAAATATTGCTGGTTGACGATAACCAAGTAAATAGAAAAGTAGCGTCTGAGATTCTGTTAAAATCTGGTTGTGAAGTAATTACGGCAGATAGCGGAGCAAAAGCTATTACAATTTTTGGTGAAAAACATGGTTTCGACGTAATTTTCATGGACATTCAGATGCCAGAAATGGATGGCATCGAAACCACAAAAAAAATGCGACAATTATATGGAAATGCACTCCCAAAGGTGGTTGCCATGACCGCCTACTCAATGCAACACGACCGCGAAAGATTTTTGAGCGAAGGTATGGACGATTACGTTCCAAAGCCAATCCGTGCATCTATTTTGATTCAAAAAGTAAATGAACTATGCCTCACCCCTACCCTACAACGCGTTGAACAGCAAGATAAGGAGGCAGGAAAAAACCTTACAATTGTTTCTTTAGATAAACTTGTTAAAACTCAAGATAATAGTGAGGAATTAAATAAAAACAACCCAATAAATCCTGCATTTCAAGTTTTTGACATGGAAATTGTCAACCAACTAAAGGAAATGGTGGGTGAAGAATTACTAATTTCTGTCTTTGAAGATTTTGAACATGAAGCCGAAGATCAAATACAAAATGCAAAAAATGCTTATCCCGACGATATAAAAACCATACAACGAGAACTACATACCTTAAAAGGAAATTCAGGGACGATCGGACTCGCCCGCATCCATGATATTACCGAAATCATAGAAGTGCCTTCAAAAACAGGTGATTTAACTCATTTTCAAGCAAATTTCGTTTTTTTGGAGGAAGAGTTTAGGGTTTTTAAAGCAATGTATAAGACTTTACTTTAAGCAATCGGAAGAATTAGTGCAATTTTTTTCAATAAATACTGAGATAAAAGATATTAGACGGTTCGACGTAGAGATTCGAGTCAAGAGATGGTTCGCCGAAAAGAAAGTTCACGCAACTATAAAACGCCTAAAAATCAATAAGTTACACGATATTAATTTGCCGATTAATAATTTACTTTTACTACCGTATTTAAAATAAAAAAAGTCTATTCTGTAAATTGCAGAATAGACTTTTTCTGTGCTTTCTATGATATTAATTAAAGAGCTGGAATTCTTAATACTTGCCCTGGATAAATTTTATCTGGGTGTGTAAGCATAGGCTTGTTTGCCTCAAAAATTACAGGATATTTCATCATATCTCCATAGTATTCTTTTGCGATTTTAGATAAAGAATCACCGCTTACAACAGTATGGAATTGAGCTTCTGGCTCTGGATTAGCAACTAATAATTGGTTATCAACTATATGTACCCCTTCAACGTTTCCAACTGCTAGTGCAATTTTCTCTGCATCTTCTTGGCTATCTACTTCACCATCTATGGTTACAGTATCACCAGCAATCTTAATAGTAAGAGAGTTGAACGGCAAAGCAAGTTTTTGAACGTGAGCCAACAAAGCACTTGCTTTTAACGCTTCTTTTTCTGCTACTGGAGCTGCCTCTTCTTTGTGTCCGAAAATTTTTTCGCCAACACCTTTAAAAAATGACATTAATCCCATTTTGTGTAATTTTTGTTTTGGAGTAAATAAATTTAAATATTACAAATATATTAAAAACTTAGTTTACGAAAGACAAAATTTGCCTTTTTAAATATTTTGTTAACTTTTCGATAATAATACAGGCTTTCTTCTTATTTTAAAATAGATTTTGAGGAAATTAATTAAGAAAGTAACAATTCATACTTCTTTTCGTTAAACAACGACATTAATTTTTTTAAAACAAAAATAAATGATTTTCAGATTTTGATGGCACATTTTTCACGCAAGACCAGTCGTCAAAATTCAATAATAATTAGTAAAATACAATAAATCTTTTTTTAAAAATACCTGTGCATTAACTGCTGAATGGCTAGAATTTCTAAAAATTGACTTTCAAACTTTATAAAAAAATATTAACACTGCTAGTGCTATAACTGCCAATTCGATCAATATAACAATTACCAGAAACCCATTAATAAAGAAATTTATGATACTTTTGTTCAGCTAAATACTGAGATACAAGACATAATAAGGTTCGCCGCAGCGATTCGAGACAAGAGATAAAATACTTATTATCAAAAAGTTATATCATTTCAATTTGTCGATTAATATTGTCTTAATTCCTAACTTCTAAACAGATACTTTAGCCTTGACTATTAGATAAACATTTCCGACCAAAACCTAAATAAGTGTTTATATAGTACGGTGGCCGAACAACATCCTCATTTAGTGCTCTGAATAAAGTATTGGCCAGGCTAAAGATAGTTAATAAATAAAACAAGATGATTAGCTCCTAAGTCGTATCTGAAGCATATTTTGTTATAAATCGAGTTGAAGTAGCAAATCGAGTTGAAGCAGCAAATCGAATTAAAAGATATACTCGCATAGATTAGCAATAGTTTATTGTAAAGTCTCCGCTTAACTCAAGTTGTCAAGCGAAGCACTGCGATAATCAAAGCATTTGCTTGGCTTTCACCAACATCACCAAGCAATTGTCAAAGTGTAGTTGTTTTACGCCATGACCTTGTAGGCGTTTCACACAAATTGAAAACTGAGTAAAAATCGAATCGAACATGAGTGTTACGAAAAAGCAAAATGAAGCAAAATTATATGACAAATACCTGAATATCATTGATAATTACAAAAAATCAGATCAATTTTTAAAATTACAATTTAAATAATAACAATAGTCAAAAAATATTTTCGTTAATTTACCACTAGATTACAAACATATTTATAAAGATGAAATTCTACCAATCATTATTTGCACTTGTAGCCTTTTTAGGTGTTTCGATAAGTAGCCATGCACAATCGGAAGATGAAGCGATTAAAGAAACAATCAGTAACTACTTAGATGGAGGTGCAGTAGGCGATACCTCTCGCTTAAATCGTGCTTTTTTTACTAATGCCAACTTACGAAATCTGAGTAAAGATGGAAAAGTTTCAGAAATGCCCGTGAAAAAATTCATTGCTTCTGTTCCTGCTGGTGGAGCAAAATGGGTAAGTAAAATTATAAATTATAGCTATGCCGGTACAGCCGCCACGGCCGTAACTGAAGAGGAATTGCCTACTTTTAAATTCGTTGATTTCTTGAATCTCTTGAAAATCAATGGTGAATGGAAAATTGTAAGCCGTGTATATTCAAGAGTTGAGAAAAACATCGCTGTTGCATCTTCAAGCCCTAGTGGTGGTTCATCAACTGCTCAAACAATCTCACCAGGAAAAGGAAGTGCTGCAGCAAAAAAACCTGCTCCAAAGCCAAAGCCTTCGGATGATGGCTGGAAATAATTGTAAAAAAAGAAAAGATGTGTAAGTCAATAGAAATTCCTCAAAAGTCAGCATAAATGTTGACTTTTGTGCTTTTCAATCATTTTAAATTTTCGATAAAAACGCGGATACAACTTTGGCACTTTCGTTTGGTTTTTCAAACATTCCTGCGTGAGCAACGTCATCCAAAACTACGCTTTGGCTATTTTTCAATAAAGCAATTTGCTCTAAAGCAGCAATTTTCGGCACAAAAGTATCTTTTTCTCCTGCTAAAATCATAATTGGATAATCTGCATTCTTCAAAATCGAAGTTTTATCAACTCGTCCACGCATCGCAATCTGGGCATTCACCAATGCTTCTTTTGGAAAATAAGAATAGCGTTCGATTTGTTTTTCAATAAAATCTGCGTTTTTTCCCTTAAACTCCTCGGGAAACATATTCGGGTAAAAGCCTTTGATAAATTTGGCCGTGCCTTGTTGGTCAATCACACGGGCGGTTTTGAGTCTGATTTCTTTTCGTTCCTCGTTATCGGCATAAGCTGACGAATGGAAAAGTCCTAAACCTAAAACTTCTTTCGAGAATTTTTCAGCATAAGCCAAAGCAATATAGCCGCCCATTGAGTGACCGATAATTACGGATACTGCAATACTTTTTTCTTCTGTAAATGCCTTCAACCAATCCGCATACCCATCAATACTTTCAATATTTATGATAGAGGCATAATCGGGGCAAAAATAAATATGCTCTTTGGGCAAAAGTTTTAGAAAATCAGACCAAACTGTGGCATCTTCGCCAAATCCGTGTAAGAAAATAACATTCATACTTATTGTAGATATAATTTGAAAAATAAGCCGTGTATTCAACTAAACACAAAATACACAAAGTATTGCACAAAGGTCGCAAAGAAAATTTAAAACAAAAAAGTCTCATTTCGGAAGAGAAATGAGACTTTTTAATAAAAAGAGCTTAAACCTAAGCCACCATCTTTAACTGATAAAACGCCGAACGCTCAAACATACTTTGGGCATAATCAAGGGTAAGCGTAAATTTCTTGATTGATTTATCAGAAGGAATTTCGTACATAATATCAGTCATAATTGCTTCACATACCGAGCGTAAACCCCTTGCACCGAGCTTATATTCCATAGCTTGGTCAACAATAAACTCCAATACTTCGTCCGAAAAGTCGAGTTTTACATCTTCCATCGCAAAAAGTTTTTGGTACTGTTTCACCAAAGCATTTTTAGGCTCAGTCAAGATTCTACGAAGAGCCGAACGGTCGAGCGGATTGAGATAAGTCAATAATGGCAAACGGCCAATCAGCTCAGGAATCAATCCAAATGATTTCAAATCTTGTTGAGTTACGAAACGCAATAAACTCGTATCACTCGAAAGGTCAATGGTTTTACTACCATTCGCGAAACCAATCGGACGAGTATTCATTCGTTTTCCTATATGACGATCGATACCATCGAAAGCTCCGCCACAAATAAAAAGGATATTTTCGGTGTTTATTTGAATCAATTTTTGCTCTGGGTGCTTACGTCCGCCTTGCGGTGGCACACTCACAATTGAGCCTTCCAATAATTTCAAAAGTCCTTGTTGGACACCTTCGCCACTCACATCACGAGTAATAGAAGGGTTATCGCCTTTTCGAGCAATTTTATCAATTTCATCAATATAAACAATGCCACGTTCTGCCAAATCTACGTTAAAATCTGCTGCTTGTAACAAACGGCTTAAGATACTTTCAACGTCTTCACCAACATATCCGGCTTCGGTAAGTACCGTTGCATCGGCAATTGCAAATGGAACTTGAAGCACTTTTGCAATCGTACGAGCCAAGTATGTTTTGCCAGTCCCAGTTTCGCCAACCATAATGATATTAGACTTTTCAATCATAACATCATCTTCACGTTTTGGTTGTGTTAAGCGTTTATAATGGTTATATACTGCCACACTCAATACCTTTTTGGCTTCATCTTGGCCGATAATAAATTGGTCAAGGTGGTTTTTGAGTTCCACTGGCGGTCTTAAATCAAACTTTGGTAACTCTGATTTCTTTTTCTTTTCTTTTTTCGGCGGAGTTACTCCCCCATTCAATTCTTGTTGTACTAATTGAAAACCCTGTTCGACACAAAAATTACAGATATTCGCTTCTGACCCAGATATTAATAATTCAACTTCGTTTTTAAGTCTGCCACAAAAAGAGCAATAGGCTTGTCCAGCATTCATTCGAGCGTATTTTTTTTATTTATCTTACAAAAATACGAAAAAACTTTGGGTTTGTTGTAGCACCATTTTCTAAATTGTTCACTAATAGCATAATTTAGAAAATTGTGTCAAGAAACTATGCAATTCTATCCAAAGCCATGATTTGCTGGGCATAATCTGGTGGTAAAAGGAATTGTTTTAAAAATTTATCGCAGTTAATTTTTTGTGTGAATTTATAAAGTAGCAGAAAAGGTTTCAAAACAGAAAAACGAGACATTGATAATAAATTTCTTACTCGAAACGGTACAACAAGTTTTTGTCCTTCCCATAAAATCAAATAACGGAATAAGCCTAAATGTTTGCGGTATTGCTTGTATAAATCATCAGTAAAAGCACTTTTAAGTAAGTTTTCTTGCAAATGTTGCTCACGAACAGCCACCCAATCTGTATGATTACGAGGTAAATCTTTCAAATCCATTTGCTTTCCTACCCTATTGAAAACATCGAATATTTCTTCTTTTTCAGCATCAGTCAGTTTTCTTTCGAGCAGCTCAAAGGCTGAAATTGAGTAATGGATGAGCATAAAAAGCACATCACGATACGCCCAATCGGGAATTTTCATGCCCCTACTTTGCTCAACCGAATGATGAATCGCCGTAATTTTATCAATAGCAGCAAGAGCGTTTTGTTCATCCGAAAAGATGATTTTTTGGGCATAAACCACTGTTGAAAATAACCTACCGAGCGGGTCGGCAGGAAGTTTTCCTGTGAAATAGAGCCAATCAACGGCTTTGTTTAGTGAAAATTCGGCCGCTGCTCCTCCAAAAATAAACAAAATAGTATCGGCATTGCTCCAAATTTTACGGACGATTGAGTTTTTATCTACGAAATTCATGGTTTTATGTTTTGGGGGTCAGACTTGCTCAAACCCAAGGTTTTGTTATCAAACAGGAAAACCGCAAAAATGCCCAGCGTATACGCAAAAATATCTCGCCAATCGAATGAACTACCCAAAGCGATAGCTATAATATTGTGTTTTTCTAAGCCAATAAATTGTATAAAATTGCAGTATTGCAGGAATTCAAGCAAATAGGCGATGCCAAGTGAAGCGAAAGCCAAGTTTAAATCAGACATAACCAAAAAGGTTTTTAGTAGAAAAAATAAGGCAATAACAGCTAAAAAATCCCCAAAAAATGGTCGAATAATGGCATCATCGATCCAAATAGCAATGCCGACTTCTACTAAAAACAGCAGTAAAAAAGCAATAAACGGTTTAAATTTGAATGTAAACATAAGATTTGTATTTAAAGGACAGGTTTTAAACCTGACAACTTAGCTAATTATAAATTACCAGTTCTCGGCTTGACAGGATAAAAGCCTGTCCAACTATTTTGAAATTTCATCACAAAAACGGCACTACATTCAAAACTCAGAGCATCCTAATCCAGTATTCTACTTCTTCCATATTAGTTAGCTATTTTTTGCAATTCCAACATTCTGCCAATCTATTCGACGAGAGATATACATTGTTATAGATAAAATAGTAAACAAACCAATGCTACCAATCAAAAGTGCAGTGTCTTCTAACTGTATAATTACAAAGATGAAGCAATAAAGAGTAAGCATCACTAAGGCTACCAAAGCAGATAAACGTGTATTTTTGAAAATACTTTTTGAATACAAGAAAACTAAACCAATGGTTAAAAATGATGCTATCAGATAAGATACCTTGAATGTTAGAAACTCAGAAATAGACAACAATAAGGTGTAAAAAATGCAGAGAGCTAATCCAATCAAAATATAATTAAAAGGGTGTACTCGCTTATTATTGAGTATTTCAATGAAGAAAAATGCCATAAAAATAAGTGCAATTATTAAAATCGCATATTTCACCGAACGGCTACTTTGTTGATAATTATCATTGGGTGTTATGAGGTTTACACCAAAACTTGATCGTGTCAATGTTTCAGGAGCATTACCAGTCCATTGTTGAGGAAAATCTCGATTTAGATGTAGCACTTTCCATGATGCTGAAAATCCTTTTTCATTCATGACACGCTTATCAGGCAAAAATGCCCCGATAAAACTTGGATTTTGCCAATTGGAGGTTAGCATAACTTTTGTTGTTTTACCAACTGGAACAATATTTAGCGATTCTGAACCTTTCAAATTCGATTCAAAATGAAAATTATATTTACCTTTCCCTTCGTCATAAATTTGAACTGCCGAAGAGATTCCAGAGAGGGCAATATTGGATTCTCGTGCAAAAGGCAATTTCGTCCCCGACGAAAAAAACGATTTAATCCCATTCCAATTTAATTCTATATCTTCAGTTATTCCTCTAAAATCGCTCAGCGTAAACAACAAAGTTGCATCTTTCCAAATAATATTTTCTGGTAAAACCTTAAACTGGTCAAGTGAAATATTAGTAAAATCTCCATCAAATGTAGTTTTTGAATTATAAACCACAATTTCGTATATTCCTCTTCTACGTTTTTCAGGATTTACTAAACCATTGATTATTAATTGATTGGGCAAAAAATAAGCATATTCCAGCGACTTACTCTCCTCAATTTCTTTTTTACCATTTATATTCAATTTCTCTATTCTTGAAATTTCATAATAGGGAATCCTCAAGATTGGTCCTATTAACTG
The DNA here is from genome assembly GCF_937903345.1 of uncultured Emticicia sp. Taxonomy (GTDB): domain Bacteria; phylum Bacteroidota; class Bacteroidia; order Cytophagales; family Spirosomataceae; genus Emticicia. The sequence continues at coordinate 19,264 of NZ_CALCZQ010000053.1, forward strand.
CTGACTATTCGCCCATTTTGAACTTACCTCTTGTATCACCTCACTTTTCCGTCCTTCACGCTCACTTATGAGCGATTGTATCATAAATGTAGGAATCAACAGTAAAAAAATTAAAAAGCCAATAAAAAAGCCTTTAATCAATGCCGCATTTCTTTGAAAAAAGGTTGATTTCTTTTCCGAGTTTTCCATTTCAGTTTTTAAGATTAAATGATGAATAATTAATTATTTTAAAAGTACTTTGTATTTCAAAGTTATTCTACAAAAAAATATATTTTATGAGCCTTTTATAAACTTTTCAAGTTCGTTAAGGTGGTCTTCAAATGCTTTTTTACCATCTTCGGTTACGCTATAAACCGTACTTGGTTTTCGGCCGATAAACTCTTTTTTGAAAGTAATATAATTGGCTTCTTCTAAAGCACGTAAATGCGTAGCCAAGTTGCCATCAGTCATTGAAAGGAGGTCTTTCAAAACTATGAAACTTACAACGTCATTGACCATCAGCACCGACATAATACCGAGGCGGGCTTTGCTTTCAAAAGCTTTATTAAAATTCTGTAATATTTGCATAGTGCTAACGCACAAATAAAAAGGATGAATTAAGAATGAAAAATGTCTTTCTTGAAAACTTTAAAATCTTCATTTTGCAATCTCACTTTCTTGCCTATCATATTTAAAATACATAACTGAACCATAAACAATATGTAAAACCCCAAAGCCAATTGCCCAGCAGATTAAATTATATTTTGCCAAAAACAATGCAATTATCCCTAGCACTATTTCGGCAATTCCTAAATAAAATATATCGTGTAAGGTGTATTTACTTGCACTAACCAATGCAACACCATAGAAAACAAGTGTAGCAGGAAAACACAACCAAAATAATCCATGATAGAGCATTCCAAGACAAAAAAATCCGCCAGCACCCAAAGGAACCATCAAATTAAGCAATAGCAATTTCGATGTTTTATTCCAAACGCTAAGACCTTGTTTGCGGGTTTTTCTGACAGTAAAAAAAACACCAAAAAACAAAGCAAATCCTAAGACTACGATTGCTTCAAGCACTAATTTGGGTACAATTTCGTGTATTACTTCAGGAATACTAAGCAAACTTGAACCATCAACATGAAGTTTAGCATAAGCATACCAGGCTCCCAACAAAGCACATACACCCGCCGAAATACCCGAAAGTCCACTCAACGACAGGAATTTCGAGGAGCGTTCCATCAAGGAGCGAATTTCTTTAAGATTTTCGAGATGTTCGTTCATAAATGAGTGAAAAGTTTTGGTAAAAATATGATAATTCCGACAATAACTGCAACAATCGACATAATCAAAACTGCGGCAGCCGCTAAATCTTTTACTTTTCCGATTAATTGATGATATTCGGGAGACACAAAATCACAGAGTTTTTCGATTGCCGTATTGAGTGTTTCTACTACCAAAACCAAGCCGATTTGGGCAACTATAATCGCCCATTCAATAGATGACAATTTTATATAAAACCCTGCTGACAAGACAATTACGGCAACAAATACATGAAATCTTGCATTATTTTCTTCCATCAAAAATCTAAGCCCAGCAAAAGCATGACGGAAGCTACGCAGCATTTTTAAGATTTGCATCACGATTCGGAATTAAAATGAGCATAGAAATATACAGCACCGCTACAACTAAAGTAAACACCAGCGTTGTTTGAATGGCCAATGGATTTTGTATTGCTTGTAAAGATTTTCGTAATAAATAAAATGGATGGGTGAATAAATCCCAACTATTGAATCTTGCAAAGCGTCCAAGGTATAAACCAAAACCCGATAACACTATACTTGCCGAAATGACTATCCACGCAAAAACATTGTTAATAAACTGATTGAGCACTTGATGAGTCACTTGTAGAGAATATAACCCCGTACAGATTCCTGCCAAGGCCGCAATAAAAAAACCTACTGTATCGAACCACAAAATGTGTCTTTCAAATTCACCCAAATGTATCAAATCGGTAATCAGATATGGAGCATTCGGAAAAAACAGTAACCATAAAACCAAACTAATTAAAATAATAAGTTGCTTTGACTTGGTGACAGCTGTGGCCGAAGATAAACGGCGAGCTAAAAGAGCAAAAAATAATGGTATCCAAGCCAAAAACAGGTTCCATAGCAAAAATAAACCTCTGATTTGCTCGGTCTGTACGGCTCTGATAATCAATAACAAGCAGCACAAAGCCGAAAGCAAGGCCAAACTCAAAGTTGCTCGGCTAATCCTGAAAAATTTTTTGATTTGATTCGACTGCATTATTTTAAAAAGAACTTTGTATTGCAAAGTAAATTTTAAAAAATTCATTTTGCAAGCATTTCTTATTTTTTTACAGAAATTTGAGTATTTTAAAAACAAACCAAATAAGACTAACTAATCTTTTATCACTTTAAATGACTTAGAAAAACCATCGGTGGAGATTTTCAGAAGATACATTCCACTTTCGGCTGCAATGAGTTTTGAGTCGAGAATAGGTTTTACTTCTTGCCAAAAAGCTTCTTTCTCCATTATAATTCCGCCATTTATATTATGAAGTACTACTTTTACAAACTTATTCGTAAGGTCGTTTAAAGGAAAAATATCAATTGTTTGCTGAGTTGGATTTGGAGCAATGTTAAGTTCGGAAATACTGGGAGACACGCTCAAAACTACACAATTTGGCTTAATTATTTTTTCATAAGTTGAACTTAATCCTTCGGCATCGGTGGCAGTTAGTGTGACCTTATAAAAATACGTTTGAGCATCGCATGGTACAATATTCAAGACGGCCTCACCGATTAGACGATAAGATGATGTTACGAAATGAATGTGGTCATCATGATATAGCAAAACCGACCATAAAAAACTAAGCTGTTCTTTGCTATGTTCGGCATCGGTTACTTGTGCGTTTAGATTTATCAAAAAATCTTTAGAATTATCAAAAACCTCTAATTTGTCAATAGTAGTGCTAATAATCTGCGGAGGTGTATTATCAACAAAAATATTCATCGTTTTAAAAGAAGAAAGTCCTGCTGCATCGGTCACTTTGACACTTGCACCATAGGTAGCAACTTTGCCTATTGAATTATACGTATGGCTTGGATTTGCATCAGTGGAAGTTTGTCCATCGCCAAAACTCCATTCATATTTCAGGGATGTCCCTTCTGGGTCTTTTGAATCACTGGCTCTGAAATTTACCACCAAAGGAGCTTTTCCATATATCGGTGTGGCTGCTTGCACCACCGTCGGGCGTCGATTGGCATTCGGGTTATACGACAATCGCCTTATTTCGTGAATGTTAGGGTAAAAATAATTGGTATAATAAATTGCTCCATCTTTCGGATTGATGGCAAGTGAAGTTGGGTGAATATCACTTACAAAATCGATTACTTCTATCGGATTTCCTCTTGTATCGAATTTAAAAGCCTTTATCCAACCCTCATAATCGCCATGAAAATAAAGGTTTTGAAATTCTCTGGGAAACTGCTGAAAATTATACCAAATACCACCAATTGAGGCAATTCCAGAAAACTTATTACCTTTAAATTGTGGCGAACCAACAGCAAAAGCATCTCCATCTACTATTCCTTGTGCGAAAGTACCACGCCAATCAATGATAGGTTTTTGGTGGTTTTTTGGAAAAAATTTAGGGTCTTGATAAGATTTATTAACATAATCAAAACCTTCGTAAGTTGGCCAACCGAAATTTATTCCGCCATTTGTTGCTACATTCATTTCTTCACGATGAGACCAGCCCACATCTCCCATATAGATGGTACCAGGGTTACCATCCGCCAAATTTGTACTTCCTGTATTTGGCTTAACTGAAAACCTAAATGGATTACGCAGCCCATAAGCCCAAACTCTCGATTTAGGCGAACGTGGACTTCCTGCCTCATAAAATGGATTGGATGATAAACCATTTCCCGTAGTTGGATCAATTCTTATTAATTTGCCATCTAAAGAATTAAGATACTGGCTTTTGTACGCATTAATATTCTCTTCTGGCTTTATAAATCCTAAACTAACAGCTTCTTTAAACCAGTCGTTTTGGGTGTCATCAACCAGACCATCTGTGGCCAAGGCTGCATCACCTATCGTCGCCAAAAGTGTTCCGTCGAGTCCAAAAACCAATGAACCAACCCCATGATTATCAACCAAAATTGGAATACCCGTAGAAGGCGTTTCTCCGAGTAAAACTTTTCTTGAATTCAATTCAAGTTCAGTAAAATTACTTGAAATAGAAAGCGAGTAGCGTGTAATTCTTCCAATTGTAGTCTGAAAAGGTGTATCTTCTTGCATTTTATAGTCGGGTTTGCCGAAATTCAAAACATGATTGCGTTTGGCGGCATACAACAAATAAACATAACCATTTTTTAGAAAGTCGGGGTCGAGAGCCAGTCCATTGAGGCCGTGGTCGCCGTAGTCAAGTACTTCTTCGCTTATATCAATGATAGGCTTGGCAGATTTTACCCCATTTTCAACGATAAAAACTTTTCCACTTTTTTCCCAAACATACATTCTTCCATTGGCGTCAAAAGTAATTCCAGTAGGGATTTTCCAATTATCAGATACGACTTCGTCAATAAAACCGGCAGGTTGAGCAAAGGAGTCAAAATGAAGAAGTTGTAGGATTAAACAAAAAAAAACAAACAAAAATATCTTTTTTGTCATTATAGCAAATAGATTTAAAGTAAAATATAAACAAATTTATACATTAAGTTGTCATACAAAGAGACATTAACAAAAAAATGAACCGTAAAATAAGTTAATTTTGTTTTTGATATCCATCAAGTATCAATTGTTCTTCTTAATTTTAAAAAAATCAGATAATAATGTAAAACAACTATTTTCAAATATTGCATATAAAATACTTATAGTCAGCTATTCAACAAACATTAACTTTATTATTAAATTACAAAACGCAAATTAACGGCCTATAGAAAGCTATCATTTAGCATTTTAAATTTGGCTACCTTCACCATAAATTTGTCATTTTACTTGTACGTATGTCTGAAATAACATTTGATTTTAAATCCGTCTTACCACAACTCCCAGAAGAACCCGGAGTTTATCGTTATTTCGATGAAACAGGAGAAATTATTTATGTAGGGAAAGCCAAAAATTTAAAGAATCGGGTAAGTAGCTATTTCCATAATTTCAATCGCCACGACCGTAAAACTCGTCGTTTAGTGGTTTGTATTCGAAAGCTCGAATTTACGATTGTCCCGACCGAATACGATGCTCTTTTACTCGAAAACACTCTCATCAAAAAACATCAACCTCGCTTCAATATCTTACTGCGGGACGACAAAATGTATCCTTATGTTTGTGTAACCAACGAACGTTTTCCGAGGGTAATTACCACTCGCCGAATGGAAGACAAGAGCAAAGGCAAACTTTACGGGCCATTTGTCAATTCAAGAGCAATGTATGCTTTACTCGAAATGTTTAGCCAGCTTTATACGATACGCACTTGTATTTTAAATCTTTCTGAAGAAAATGTGTCGGCCAAAAAATTTAAAATTTGTTTAGAATACCACATAGGAAATTGCAAAGGGCCATGCGAAAATCGTCAATCAGAGGAAGAGTATAACAAAGAAATTGAGCAAGTAAACCATATTCTGAAAGGAAACATTGCTCCTGCCAAGCAGTTTTTTGCACAAAAAATGCAAGATGCTGCCAGTAAATTGGCTTTTGAGGAAGCCCATCAGTATAAATTAAAATTAGATTTTTTGCAAAATTATCAGAGCAAAGCCACTGTAGTAAACCCAGCCATCAAGGACTTAGATGTATTCAGCATTGTTTCTGATGACAATTCGGCTTACCTCAATTTCATAAAAGTAATCAATGGCACTATTACACAAAGCCAGACTTTGGAAGTAAAGAAGAAATTGAATGAAACCGAAGAGGAAATTTTAACTATGTTAATTGTCGAACTTAGACAAACTTATGAAAGTGAAGCAAAGGAAATTGTGACAAATATTCAGTTAGAAATTGATATGAAAGCCGAAATTGCGGTTCCACAAATTGGTGATAAAAGAAAATTGATGGAAATGTCGCTAAAAAATGTGATGTATTTCCAGCGTGAAAAAGCAGAACGTGAAGCCATTGCCGCCAGCGGGGCAACCAACAAACGTGACCGTGTACTGGTAAAACTAAAACAAGATTTACAGCTAAAATCTCTTCCACGCCATATAGAATGTTTCGATAACTCGAATATTCAAGGAACGAATCCTGTTTCGGCAATGGTTTGTTTTATCAATGGTCAGCCTTCGGTGAGAGATTACAGGCATTATATTCCGAGAACCGTTGAGGGACCAAACGACTTTGCAACTATGAAAGAAGTGGTAGGTCGTAGATATACTCGATTGATGGAAGAAAAAGCGGATTTACCAGATTTGATTATTATTGATGGTGGAAAAGGGCAACTTTCGGCGGCTTGCGATGCACTTAAAGAAATCGGAATTTATGGTCAAATTCCAATTATTGGCATTGCGAAGCGTCTGGAAGAAATTTATTTCCCCGAAGATACGCTACCATTATACATTGATAAAAAATCAGAATCTTTGAAACTCATTCAACGTTGTCGTGACGAAGCTCACCGTTTTGGTATTTCACACCACCGTGACCGCAGAAGTAAAAATTTCTTGATTAGTCGTCTCGAAAGTGCCGATGGAATTGGTAAACTGACTGCCTCAAAAGTTTTGAAGCAATACAAGACTATTACAAATATAAAAAATGCCCCTGAAGAAGAATTAATCAAGCTGATCGGAAAAGATAAAACACATCGAATTAAAGAGTTTTTGGAGAAAGAAAATTAAGAAAACAAACCTGTAAAAATGCTTAGACTCTAGTAAATAGATACGGGAAACGTGACCGTACAAAGAAGCAATAAAACATTGATAATCAATGCATTGAAAAATTAATTTATGACTTTTTTTTCAGTGCTTTGGATAATGGTGACTCTGTGCTTTACAAACTGGTTCTGATTTTATTTCATGATTAGGATACTCCTCGTTTCAAAAAAATTTCCATAAGTTAATTTAAAAATGTATCTACCGGGACCTAGGTTTGATAAATCCAGTACTCGACGTTCCGTTAGATTTGGAACTGGACTAGTATAAATAAATTGCCCTCTACTATCATAGATTGTCAGCATAAAGTCCTTAACATTTTCTTTTGCTTCCAATGTAACTATACCATTGCTTGTCGGATTCGGATAAATAACAATACCAGACAATTCGGTACTTGGCAAAAAAGAATATGCCCCTGAAAGGTTTGAACGACAGGTAAGAGTTTTATTTGACACTGTAAAGTTTCGAAGTGCAGTAACAGTAACAAAACTTGGAGCGTTAATTTTGATAAACGCTGTTTTATTTGTCGAAATAATTCCATCTTGCTTCCATTCATAGGACAAATCCATAGCTTCATTTTTCTGCTTAGCCTGCAAAGTATATATGCCTATTTGCGTAATTTCGGGAGTTTCAGGACGAGGCTTGATTGAGAATGTCACTGGTTCAGACTCTGTCGAAATACAACCATTTTCGTCTTTCTGTCTAACCGTAACCAAATAGTCTCCTACTGCACTAAGTGTGATAGTAGGGGCAGTTTGGTTGGTACTCCATATGCTTTCTTTCAGACTTGTCGATGCCAATGTAATAGTATTACCTTCACAAACGGCGACATCGCTCTGATAAATAACAGGTCTTCCGGGCAATGAAAGTATTTTCGTTTGTATAATATTTGATTCAAGCGATGCACAGCCTATCGCACTAATGCCTTTCACACTATATGTGCTTGAGTTTTTTACAGTAATTTGTTTTTGAGTTTCGCCAGTATTCCACACAAATGTTGTGTAATCAGGGCTATCGGTCAATAAATCTGTACTCGTTCCTTCACAGAAAAACGGACTTTTTTTTGCGTAGGCAAAAGGCTTTGCAGCCGGAAAAACTTTATTTACATCAACGGTCGCTGTGAAAAAATAATTACCTGTTTTGTCTCTTAATACACTACTATATATACCTGTCGATGCCTCTAAAGTAGAAGTTGTAAGATTATTCGACCATTTTTGCGAACTATAAAAAGTGGGTAAACTAAGCGTAACTTTATCAGATACCTTACAAGATGCAATTAACGGAACAATTGGTGAAGGCAAAAACGGGATAGATTGGCTAAAAAAGCTTGTGTCCATTTTAGTATTCCAAGCCTTTGCCAAATCCGAAATTCCTGAACCTGTAAAATGTACGCCTTCAGGGCGGGGAGTTTGAATAGAATCAGTATAAGGCCCTTCAAAAATATAGTCGGCAGGATTTATAACATTATTTTGTGCGTTGATTACAGCCGGATAAATTTGTTTTGTATTTAATAGGGATACACGAGCAAGCATCCAACTTATTTTTTTACCGGAGTCCAAACGACTTTTTTCAATTACCTTTCTGAGTGCAGTCTCATAATATTCTTGTGTAGTTTCAAGCTCAAATTCTGCTTCTCCTTGCTGCCACAAAACCGAACGCAACCCTAGTTGAGAAATATAATATTGCAGCGAAGTTCTCAAATATGAATAGGGTGTTTGGTTAGGAAATGTAAACTTAAAATATTGGTGTTTGGTAGAAACTCCGATCGAACTACTATACCAATTTTCGATACTTGTTCCTTCATAAGCCACATTAAAAAACATGATTGGAACATTCAAACGTTTGGCCAACAAATCGCCTAGTTCACCCCAACACCAAGCTCCTTGCCCACGCGGTGCAATAGAAGATGTTTGCTCAATGTGTGAAAAACTCCCAAAAGGAGGGATTTCATCTAAAAAGTCGATTTTTTGATAATCAAAACAATTTACACGGTCATCGACTGAGGCTTTTTCACCAAAATTTCGTTTTCCTTCGGCATTTGATTGCCCTGCTATCAAAAATACTTCACCAATACCTACTTTTTCGACAGAAGATTGAAAAACAATAGCCCCATTCTTCCAAGCTCGTACTTGTAGGTGATACCAACCACCTGTTGCTTTTATTGAGCCTACAAAAGAACCATTTTGTGGTTTGTCAGAAATTAGCATCCATTCAGTAGCAACACCCTGGCCTTCTTGCACAGGAAAAAGTCTTGCTTCAATTTTTTCGACGGCATCTTCATAATTTCCTGAAATATAGACACTTGAACTATTATTATTATCTCTTTGAAAGACACTTCTTGTTAATGGCAGGTTAATCTTAATTTGGGCAAATCCAGCAAGGTTGAAAAATACTAGGGAAAACATTAAAAAAAGGTTTCGCATCAGTAGGCACTATATTTTGTTAAAAAAATGACCGTAAATATACTAATAAACTTTAAAAAAAATATTTTTTGATTTGCAATCTGAATTTATAAACCTATTTTTTAATCATTTAGTCTTTTTCGCTTAACCATTTTTTTACTTTTAACTCCCAATTGGCTTGCGATTGTAGATTAAGACTATGGTTCGATTCATTATCATATTGCTTTTGTAATAGATTCATTTCGCGGTAAGATTCTATGTATTCGTACTGAATCATACTGTTAAGGTCAATTATATAATCGGCTTGCATTGTAGCAATTTTTTTTTTGAAACGCTCGGCTACAAAATTTGCAATATCAAAATGTAGCTGTTCATGAGCCAAGGCATAATCATTGACTGAATTAGGTAAAACCCAAGACATTCCACATACCATGTAGGTTTTTGTCGAAACTTTGGCTAAAATATAGCCATCAATTACTTGAAAACTTGCTTTATAAGCAAAATTAGCAAAGATTGCAGCCCCGTAACGTGTGTTTACAGGTTTTCCCTTAAAATCATTCCAGTTGATTTTTCGGGTCTGATAATAAATTGTATCGTTATCATTCAAATCGTTTTCGGGGAGAAAAACGATTTTTACACCTTTAATAAGGGCTTCGTGCTTACTGCCATTGAGGGTTAGCCATTTATCAAAAAAATCAAGCGATTTTATGAATAAAGAAACTAAAATAGACTCATATTTTGAATTAGGCATTTGTATGTCGGAACGCAAATAAGTGGTGCTAGTGGTAGTCTCTGTAAGCGAAATTGTATCTTTTTTTCCTATTCTCTCGAATGCTACCTTTAGGTTTACCTGACCAGAAATATTGCCATTTGACAACTTCGATTCGGTAATTTTTAGATCAAGAATTCTATATCTAATTAAAAGTTGGTTTTCTTTACTAGACAATGATTGAACAAGAAAAGTCTTAATAATAGCCTCTATTCCACCAATAAAACCAATAGGTTCTTTCTGATTTGCAGCAATAAAGACTTGACCCATATTTTCTCGATGAATACGAGCATCGATGACATTTGTAATGCTAAAACTTGGATAAAAAGTTACTTTTTCGGGCTTAAGAATGAGTAATTTTTGACAATACCCTTTCGACCCAAAAATTAGTATGATATATAAAATCTTAACTATTTTCATTGATTTTTAATGTTAATCCATCAAAAACTACTTTTAAGTGATAAACTAAAACTTGTATAAATGAACGAAAATGAATCAGTATTACCCATATTTAAATGCCCTTCAAGCTTTTGACTGTATCCTACTTTGACTATCATAACTTTTGAGCTAAAATCCGAGCCAATATTTGGGTTAAGTGATAATTTCTTAAACCTAAAGTTACGGCAATTGATTTCAACAAAAATGCAAAAAAACATTCGGGTGAAATGCTTTATCCTAAGAAAATAATTACCCAGTTTTTATTCAATTATCAGGTTTAAATATGCTGTGATTCAAATCGCAAAACCTTTTTTCAAGAACAAGGTGTTGCATCAAAAATACATGTATTTGACTTTACTGTTTCTTTGTAAATATCCAAAACCTGACAATTGTTTATATTGATAAGAACAAAAATTATTTTGGTAATAAATTATTCGTCCATTTTTTTTCAAATTATCTAATTAAGGATCAAGAATGTTATTTGTTAAATAACGACTGATATACATTTAAAGTATCTTAAAAATATCAGCGTATTTTGATAGTTAAGGGTTTTTTATTAATTTAGAATTTAAAATCCTCTTCCTTAAAAGATTATGGCAACTCAAAAAACCGCTGAAACTAATGCAAATGTAAGCGATTTTATTAATCAAATTACTGACGAAATCAAACGGAAAGATGCCGTTCTACTGGTTGATATTTTTCAAAATCAGACAAATATCGAACCCAAAATGTGGGGACCAAGTATCATTGGCTTTGGAAGTTATCATTATAAATACGCTAGCGGAAACGAAGGCGACGCTCCATTGATTGCCTTTTCGCCACGGGCCACTGCCATATCTTTATACCTTCATTTACCTTCAGAACAGAAAGAGGATTTAATACAAAAACTTGGTAAAACCAAATCAGGCAAAGGTTGTATTTATGTAAAAAAACTTTCAGATATTAACCTCAAGGTACTTAATGAATTGATTGCGGTTTCGTTGCAGTCGATCAAACAAATATATCCATCTTGAAAACTCATATTTATGATAATTAAAGAAATAAATACCCTTACTCCAGCCATACAAAAAGTCATTCATCATTTCATTGATTTGCTTGTATCTACTCCCTATACTCCCTCTCAAGAAACTCTTATGGCTCTTGTGGCATCAGAAAATAGCCATTTGTTTTTGGCCTATGATGATTCAGAAAATATTGTAGGAATGTTAACTGTAGGAATATATTGTAGCCCAACTGGCAAAAAGGCATGGATTGAAGATGTAGTTGTAGATGATATATACCGAGGGCAAGGAATTGGCGAAAAATTAATGCAACACGCAATCGAATTTGTAAAAATCAAAGATGTAAGTTTATTAATGCTTACTTCACACCCAAGCCGAATTGCGGCCAATAAACTTTATCCGAGAGTGGGTTTCAACATACGAGAAACCAATGTGTATAAAATGATTCTTGAAAAAAGTTAATGACATAAAAAACAAAACGGCTTGCAAATCAAAAATTTATAAGCCGTTTTGTTTGAAATTTATTTCTTTCTCGGTAATTTTTCATCACGCATAGCAGCGTAATAGGCAAACGAAGCCACAATAGTTGCTGCCTGTTTCAAATCTTCAGGTTGTAGATGATCGTATGAGTCCATGTTTGTATGGTGTGTGCGAGTATTATATTCGATTTCATCTTGAATAAATTGGAAACCGGGAATACCAACACCCACAAACGAAAGATGGTCAGTTCCACCAGTGTTTCTAATCGTAACAGTTTTTGCTCCTAAATCATTGAAAGGCTCAAACCATTTGGTGAAAATCGGGCGACAGGCGTCGTTCCCTTGCAAATAAATCCCTCTGATTTTGCCGGTACCGTTATCAACATTGAAATAGGCGGTCACTTTATCTCCTTCGGCATTACTTTTTTTGGTTTCGGCATTGGTCAAGTGATTTTTCACATAATTTCTCGAACCATAAAGCCCTTGTTCTTCACCACTCCATAGAGCAATTCTTATAGTGCGTCGAGGCTGAATACCTAAAGTTTTCAATATTCTAACAGCCTCCAACATCACAGCTGAGCCTGCGGCATTATCGGTTGCCCCAGTCGAGCTTTGCCAAGAATCAAGGTGTGCTCCCAACATTACTACTTCTTCTTTTAATGTAGGGTCAGTTCCTTTAATCTCGGCCAAAACATTATATCCTTTCAAATCTTCAGTAAAAAATTTTGTTTTTACATCTAATTCCAATTTTACAGGAATTCCCGCTTTCGTCAATCGGCAAAGCGACAGATAATCTTCAGCAGCAAGCATAATATCGAGCAAGCCTTCGGGGTCGGTAGCTTTGTATGAACCTCCACCCGAAACAAACAATGTACCATCTTTTCCCTTGGCACTCATACTCAAAAGTGCCAAAGCACCTTCTTTTTTAGCCATATCTTTGGTTTTTGTAGAAAGCATATTGGTTCTACGCATGGCCTGCATCATTGATCGGAAAGCTGTATCGGGTGGTGTAGTTGTAGTTGGCGTTACAGCGGCCATTTTCTCCAATTCCTCGTCGGTATAACGACTTGCATCTGGCTTGAAGGATGGTTGAATTTTATCGTTTTTATAAAGTAAAATCACCTTGTCTTTTAGTTTGCCACGATAATTTTCTAAACCTAATGTATCAGTTTCTTCAATCAATAAAATCTCGGCTGATTTCAATTTTCCTTTTGTGCCAGCCGTCCATGTTTTTGGATACGCAATTAATGGCCGGTAATATGGAGCGGTCATGGCCACATAACTTTTATTGAGTTCCCAACCTTTACCAAATTCTCCCCATGCTTCAAGCTTGGCATCTTCTAATCCCCATTCCGCCAATTTTCCTTTTGCATAATTGGCAGCTCTCATCAATCCTGGTGAGCCTTGCAAACGTGGGCCGTTTACATCAGTCAAATTAAAGGCAATATCCATTACTTTTGAATTTTGAAGCCCTTCTTGACGAATTTTCTTGGTTGTCTCTAAGTCAACTTTCTCTTCTTGAGCATTGGCAACGCCCAACGAAAGCATACTGAAAATAACAATAGGTAGGAGTTTTTTCATATAAAAAAGATAAGTTTAGTTTATTGAAGACTAAATATATATGTAATATTTCTGGTGGACAAAATTTTGAGATTAATACAGTTAATAAAGCGTTGAATTTAGATTTAAAGTTGTTTTTAAATCTAAATTTTTAAAAATCCATAAGAAAGTGTTGTTTAAAAAAAATTTTTTAAAAATATTAGAGCAAATCTTTACTAAAAGTCTTCAACATAAAAAAACATTTTTCAATACTAAAACTTACCAATCTGATTATGGCTCGTAAGTACCATGATTGCAATTACTAAGAAATAGTACTCGACTCACTTAAATTAAAGCTAGCTCAAATTCCGCCCCCGATGGTAGGTAACGATTCCGAAAAATATGGCTGTCTAACTGGACATCCAGCTGTCGGTAATAAGAATCGAATTTAGAAGAATTTTTGAGGCAGTAAATAAATTAGACCTTGCAGACAAAGACCACGAACAATCATAATGGGCTTTGATGGTCATGAAAACTGAGAACAGCGACCAAGAAATAGAGCTTTTTGCACCGCACACGATTATCATTAAACAGGAAACTACCCATAAAAGCCATGCATTTACGAAAAGAAACCAAAATAGCCTTGCGAAATTTGAGGTTAATTGTTTTACAACAATCTACAAAAATAAAAGTAAAGTTAAAGAACAGAAAGGAAAGTGAAACACAATCTATGATGGCAACTTCAGTTTTGAATGTAGACGCTAAAACAATTTCAGAAGAGAAATTTTTGAATAATTTTATGATCGAATTACCATACCTTTTAAAAAGTGAAGACGTATTATGGACACTATGAAATAACCAACTTAAAAAACGAATATGTCTATAAAAGTTAGATATAGAAAGTTTTGGTAAAGACGATTGTACCACTTTTCAAAAACTCATTGAAGCTTAGCGAAGCGAATTATTGGATGTGTTAAATTAATAACCAATTACAAAAGAAGCAACAGTTGAAGTAGTACAAACCACCAGTTTTGCATTACGCAACGACACAAAGAGAAAGTTTACAGCATTTATGTTAAGAAAATACGTTGATTTAGTTGAAAGACAGCTTGGCCTAGAAAACTATATTTAGCAAAAATCAATTTTTAAACAATGCGAAAGATATTTTGGGTGAAATTGCAAACATCAGTACTCAGTTTACAGAATTTAAAAAGCACCTTAATAAACGAAAAGCCGTTTAATAGTAGATTACATCAGAAATAAAACAAATACTTCGCAATAATACACATTCAAGCCACCCAAGTAAATGTCCCACCCACAGCTAACAAAGGTTATCCCTACATAGCATCACATGGACAACGAAAACTATACTCCGCAGACTATTTTGCAAAAGAATGCCAGTTCATTCAATCAGCTATCAAAACGACAGGGCATAGTATTGCAAATAGAGTTTTGAGATTGTAACAAACATTTGTTTTTCAAAATATGTTTGATGTTAAATGTACCGCTATTTGGGTAGTTAAAAACCTTAAGACAAGCTCTATTGTAAACCGCTTAACTTAGTAAAAACTGAAAATAAAAAATGAATTATTATGAATTTTAAGGAAATAGTAATCAGTGTATTTTATAAAAATATTTCTGACGGATTGAAACTATTTGTTGATTGCCTAAAATTTTCAATCGTACACAAAGATTTTAATACTTCACAACCTTATTGTGTACTAAAAAAAGATGGATTAAGCATTATGCTTTTTCAAGATGAACAATTAGCAAACGAACATAATCCAGAAATAAGAATTGTGACAAATAATATTGAAGAAGTCTATGAAACAATAGCTTCATCTCATCCTCATCTACTTCACCCAAACCTTAATAAAGTTACACTAAGACCTTGGGGTGCAAAAGAATTTGCGATTGCAGATATGCAACTTGGTATAAGATTCCAACAATGGTGATAATTATTGAAGAAGTTTAAAATAACAAACAGTTAATTCGAACTATAATTAATTTGTTTTTTCCTATAATTAAAAAAATTACAGTGTATATGAAGGTAAACTTTTACTTTAAAAGTAATAAAGTTGGCAATTGATTAATCAACAATAAAGCGTTTTTTCTATCTCCCAAAATTAGTTTTTCGTGAATCTTTAAAATGGCTGTTTTTGTTTTTTTTACACCAATCATATCTTCCAAAGCATTTTCGGTAGCATATAAACTCCCGTTTATTTCAACAACATCAGCATTCATGAGCACGGCAGCACGTAACTTACTAATTTTTGTCTCCAAAACTACACTTTTGCTTTGTTCGGGCGAGTCTTCAATCAAAAGCGTCTCACTTTTCGGAATACCGTTGAAGGCATAATAGCAAATTATTAACAAAAAAATTGCTAAGGTAAGTAGATTTTGAAAATGATTTTGTTGAGACGGTATCGTTGTTTGCATTGACTTTGTTTTTGACACAAATTACGTTTGCGAATATTAGGAAGATTTTATCAGAATATTAAGAAAAAGTAAAATTTATCTAGACCCAAAGTCAAACCTTTGTTTACGATTTCTTAACAATGCCACAATTTTAAGTTCATAGTATTGTACTACTTTTGTTACAATAAATGATTAAAACAAGTAATGTTGAAGAGTAAATTCAAATTAACCCAAGCTCATCGGAAACATACCATGAGAACAACAAACGGACTCAATGAAGAGCGTATGTATGAAGACACAGACGAAGAATTGTACGGTGATGCATCTGAAGGAGATGATTTTGATGAAATTTCAGATAGTTTTTCTAATGAGAATTTCTCAATCGCAGCATAGTTTTTAGCAAAATTTAAAATATTGTAAGTCTATAATCTAATAATTTTGAAGATTTTTTTTAAAAAACATTAGTTTATTATCAAATAAAATTTCATAAAGTTTTGTTTAGGTTAGTAATTTAAAGAATTAGCAGGGAGATTTTTCACTCTGCTTTATTTTGTTTACAATCAATTGTAAAAAATTTAAAGCCCTTCGATTTAGGTCGAAGGGCTTCATTATTTAACTACTAGCCGTACCTTGGGTTTTACGAAATGTTCGATTTAGAATCCCTCTGTAGATACTCCCAAAACGCTCGTAGCACCATTTTCGTAGTTCTCGAATTTCCTTGAAGGATAATAGTTTAAGACCTTTTTTTAATTCTTTTTCAAACAATTCTCTCTCAAAACTGACTTTTTCTAAAATCAGTTTTACATACTCAATCATCTTCATAGAACATCTACTTTTTATAATGAACTGATGGATTATAGAAAATATTATGTAAATATATAAATATTTTTTTGTATTATACAAAGATTAGTAAAAATATTTATTAAAACACCATTTTCTTCTTTTAACCTTTTCGGGCTATATTCTCATAACGCTAGAAGGAGTTCATCTATTTCTATTGTAGTGTAAAAAAATGATAAAATTTTCAACAAAACCGCTTCCATAACTGCATCTGGGCAAGATGCTCCACAAGTGAGCATTATGTTAGTTTTTTCTTTGTCGGCCAAGAAATCACCTATTATTTCTTGTTTTCTATGCAAATCATAACTTTTTATCAGATTTTTACTTATGATGCTCTCGTGCGATTGGATAAAAAATGTTGTCAGCTTTTCTTCGCAGAGTTCAACCAAATGTGATGTATTTGAGCTATTATACCCTCCTACAACTATTGCCAAATCTGCCTCATTTTGTAGCAAAGCGAATGTTGCTTCTTGGTTATCGTTGGTTGCATAACAGAGTGTATCACGAGTGTTAGCAAAATAACGCTCAACTTCGTTAGGATGAGCGTTATGATGCTCAACAATTATTTTTTTCAGATAATCGGCAATTCCTTGCGTATCAGAAGCCAACATTGTGGTTTGATTCACAACTCCGATACGTTCTAAATCTCGTTCAGGGTCAAAACCTTCCGAATATTGTCCAGCAAAATCTATGTAAAATTGTTCTTTTGGTAAATCATTAGTAATGTATTTTGCCAAAAGCTCGGCCTCTTTTATATCATTTACTACTATGGTTGGAGCATTTTGTTTACTGTGCGAAAACGTTGCACGGGTTTCTTCATGCGTAGGCTTTCCATGTAACACAATGCTGTATCCACGTTCACCAATTTGCCCTGCACGATTCCAAACTTTCTCTACAAAGGGGCAAGTTGTATCGTATTTATATGGGTCGATGCCAAGTGAAGCAAGCTGATTCTGAATCTCTATGGTAGTTCCAAATGCTGGTACAACAACGGCATCATCAGGTTTTAGTTCTTGCCAGTCAATAAGCTGATTTCCCTTTGTATCCATTAAAAACTTCACTCCTTGCGAAAGTAAATCTGCATTAACATCCGGATTATGAATCATTTCGCTCAATAAAAAGATTCGTTTATCCTGATTTTCGGCAATAGTTTTGTAAGCAATCTCAACGGCATTTTCAACGCCATAACAAAAGCCAAAATGTCGAGCTATCAGAAACTTAACTGAACCAAAATCAAGCACGGTTGGTGTAAAATCTTTCTTTAGTTTGTCTTTAGTTCGACGAGCCTCTTTGATTTTACCGATGATATTACTTTTATAAATCTCTGGAATTATAAATGATTTCATATTTATTAAAGCTAAAAGCCAATGTGTAAAGCCAATCACTAATTAATTTACAAATCTAACAGATGATTTACAAATAATGCGAAATTATATGTATTTTCGCACAACTTTACAGTTACAGAAAACGATAAAAATCTGCTTCTGTCAAAAACTACATATTTTAATGGGATTGTGTTTGCTAAAATATTTTAAAATTTCGACTGGCTACCTAACTATCCCGCTCCGATTCCGAGAATTTAGTTTATTAGTTTTCCTTCTATTTTTAAGGCAAATGAGCAGTTTTGCTCAAAGTAATTTTACTCCACTCAACGAAGAGTATTCGAACCTAATCGAGCGTTATGAGATAAAAAGTGGCAGTTTATTACATCTTCATTCTAACATAAAACCTGTCAGAAGAAAAGATTTGGTAAAACTTTCTGTCGATTTAGAAACCGAGGAAAAAGTCAAACTTTCACAAACCGACCATTTTAATTTAGCCTACATTCAAAACGACAGTTGGGAATGGCTTGATGATTCCAAACTTCCACAAAGTGATTCTAAAAAAGCAATATGGAAATACCTCTACACAAAAAAAACTGATTTTTATAGTATTCAAAATAAAGAGTTAGATTTTCATATAAGTCCGATATTCCTTTTTTCGTTTGCCAATGATAATCGAACTAAAGAAACACCTTATATCAATACACGTGGAGTGGAGTTACGCGGCACATTAAATAAAAAATTGGGTTTCTATTCGATGTTTACCGAAAACCAGATGCTCTATCCTGAATATGTGAGAGAGTATGGGCGTCAGTTTAAAGCCAATCCATATGAGGGTTTTACAAAAATCCCTAATGCAGATTCGAGCAAATATCTATCTGATTTTTTCTCGGCAAGAGGATATATTACATTTCAGGCCCTAAAAAGTGTACAAATACAATTTGGACATGACAAAAATTTTATTGGTTCGGGAATTCGTTCAATGATTTTATCCGATTTTTCAGCCCCCTATTTGCATCTAAAAGTGCTGACTAATATTGGACGTGTTCAATACATGAATTTATTCGCCCAACTTATAAACAAACAAATTTCAGTGGCGGTTGATGGTACCGAGCAACTTCCCCCAAAATACTTTTCATTGCATCATCTAAGTTTTAACCTTAGTAGAAATCTAAATATTGGTCTCTTTGAAAGTATCGTTTTTGGAAAACGTCAAGTAGGTTTTGATGTCAATTATCTCAATCCTATAATACTCCTACGATTTGTAGAAGGGCATCTCGGTAGTGCCGATAATTCGATTGCTGGGATGAACTTTAAGTATAATTTCAAACGCCAATTCTCAATTTATGGTCAATTTGTATTGGATGAATTTAATCTAAAGCTTTTTAAGAAAGATGGCTGGTGGGCAAAAAAATACGCCATACAAATTGGCACTCGATACATTGACCTTTTTGATATTAAAAACCTTGATTTTCAGGCAGAATATAACATTGTTCGACCATATATGTACAGCCATAATTCGACTTACGGCAATTATGCAAACTATAATTTGCCATTAGCTCATCCGCTTGGAGCAAACTTTAAAGAACTTTTGTTGGTAGGGCGTTATCAGCCAAAAGGCCGCTTATTTCTGAACTTTACGGCAATGATTACCCAACAAGGCAAAGACTCAAATATTATCAACTGGGGTAGTGATATTCTGCGAAATTATAACTTTGCTCGACCAGCTGATTTTGGCAACAAAATCGGACAAGGTCAAATGTTTCACACTAAATTTTATCAATTTGGAGTATCATATATGCTGGCACATAATATTTTTGCTGATTTGAAGGTACAAAACAGGAATTCTAGTCTTATTGGTAATATAGAAGAAAAGAAAAATACGATATTTTCGTTTGGTATTCGTTGGAACTCAAGTCAACGACAATACTTATTTTGATTTTCTAAAGTTTAGGTCATTTCTGAATTTTAATGCAATTGCATTTCATCATTTTCCAATAGATATTCTCCATTAATTATGTTTATCTTAACCGAAAACAACTCCTTAGCAAACCATTTCCTTTCTGAATTAAGAGACGAACAAATACAAAAAGATTCGATGCGATTCCGTCGAAACTTAGAACGTCTGGGTGAAGTTTTTGCTTACGAAATCTCAAAAACTTTAAGTTTTAAGATGCAGGAAGTTTCTACTCAACTCGGTATAAAGAAAACCTATCAACTTTCTCAAGAGGTGGTTTTAGTAACTATTCTTCGGGCAGGTTTGCCATTGCATCGAGGGCTGCTGAATTACTTCGATAAAGCAGAAAATGCTTTTATTGGGGCTTATAGAGGTAAACATGACGAAAAAGAGGTGTTTGAAATAGAAATGGACTATATAACGAGCCCAGACATTAACGGTAAAGTATTGATTATCAGTGATCCAATGATGGCTACTGGCAAGTCAATTGAAAAAGCTTATCATGCAATGCTACGTTATGGAGTACCAACTAAAACTCATATTGTTTCGGCAATTGCGAGTCAGCGTGGAGTGAGATTCATTCAGGCACGATTACCACAATGCCGCCTTTGGGTGGGTGATATTGATGATGAATTGAACTCGAAATCATTTATTGTTCCAGGTTTGGGAGATGCAGGTGACTTGGCTTTTGGAGGAAAGATTTAGTAATCGCTATCGGAAAATTGCTTACGCTTAATTAGCTGCTGAAAAATTAGGTATTGGATTTTACGAATAACAAATCAACCAGTAATAATTAACAGTTTCGCAAAAAAAGTCTCATTTTAGCCGTTTTAAAGTAGCTTTCATTTCAAACTGAAGAACTACTTTTTTACCTGATATACTTTCAAGTAAAGGCTTCAATACCAACTCAGCATTTTTCTTGGTTTGTTCTAGTATTCCCATTTCGAGGGCCGATTGCTTGATTTTAGCTTCAGCACGTGTATAGGCCTCATTTATCAATGATTGCTCGTTCATAAAGGCATATTCTGTATCATAAATCTTCGATTTACTGTGGTCGATTCTATAGCTACAAAGCTCTGGGTCAGGTAGATGCACAATCAATGTATCATCTTTGGAGGCAATATCCTCAGGTTTAATTTTAGTTAAATCTAAACAGCCAATTGCCTCGCCCTGTACAATCAGAATCGCCTTCGGGTTTGGCAGATAATCCAGTACTAATTCTTGTTCTATTACATCTCTGAATGAAAAGTTGGACAATTCTAGTTTACCGAGAACTGTCATTTCTTTCAATACCAAATTATGGGTAGTCTGAATATCTTTGACAGCAAAAAGGCTAAAGTTTTTAAATTTCTCCCACAAAAAAATAGATAAAATTTTGATAACACTATCACTAAGATTTGAAAATAACTCTTAGGTAAACCCATATTTACTTAATTTTATATAAACTAGCTCTACCGTAAAATTACTTAATAAAATAAACATTTTCGTTACATTTTTCGTATAATCACACATAAAAAATCCAGAAACATAATTTGATTTAGCCTTAAAAGCAAATAATAATATAGAACAAAAATAAAATATTTAAATTGCTTATAATCAAACTTTTATCGTTGTGGCCAACCGTGTCGAATTAAATATCCAGTTTTTTGAGTTTCAGCAAATAGTGCATGAACAATAATAGGAAGCCCTCAAATATGTAGTTTACTTATAATCAATTATTTATCCACTTTTACAATTATCGATTGTACCTGTCTCGCCACTTTATACAAATTAATCTCAAACATTAATATGTTTTTCGTATCTTTGCAAGGTTAAAAGTAACCAAAAAATCAATTTACAGTGACGCTTATTAAATCAATTTCGGGTATTCGAGGAACTATTGGAGGTAAAAGTGGCGATTCCTTGACCCCTTTAGATGTTGTAAAATTTACTGCTGCTTATGGATCTTGGCTAAAAAATAAAAATTTAGAAAAGCCACTTCGTGTTGTGATTGGAAGAGACGCCCGTTTATCAGGCAAAATGGTTTCCGATTTGGTATCTGCCACACTCGTAGGAATGGGATTTCATGTAATTGATCTAGGACTATCCACTACACCCACAGTAGAAATTGCGGTTCCTCTTGAAAATGCTATGGGAGGAATCATTCTTACTGCCAGTCATAACCCAATTCAATGGAACGCACTTAAATTACTTAACGAACATGGTGAGTTTATTTCGGGAGCCGATGGAGAAGAATTATTGGCGATTGCAAATAACGATAGTGCTGAATATGCCGATGTGAAAAGTTTAGGGGAAATCGAAATCAACGATTCTTATTTACAAAAACACATAGATATGATTATAGCTTTGCCAATGGTCAATAAAGATGCCATTGAAAAAGCGAATTTTAAGATTTGTGTTGATGCCGTAAACTCTTCAGGTGGTATTGCTGTGCCTATGTTATTGGAGGCTTTGGGTGTGAGAGAAATCAAGAAGATAAACTGTGAACCAACGGGTATTTTTGCTCATAATCCGGAGCCATTGCCAGAAAATTTAAGAGAAATTTCAGGTGAACTTCATAAAGGAAGCTATGATTTAGGAATTGTTGTTGACCCTGATGTAGATAGATTAGCATTTATCAACGAAGATGGCGAACCATTTGGCGAAGAATATACGCTTGTGGCTGTTGCAGACTATATTTTGCAAAACGCTCAAAATAAAGAAGGCTTAACAACTGTTTCAAACCTTTCTTCTACCTTAGCATTGAAAGACGTAACTATAAAAGCAGGAGGAACTTATCATTCTGCCGCAGTTGGGGAAGTAAACGTTGTTACCAAAATGAAGGAAGTCGGTGCAATCATTGGTGGTGAGGGTAATGGAGGAATTATTTATCCCGAGTTTCACTACGGTCGTGATGCTTTGGTAGGTATTGCTCTCTTTTTGAGTCATTTGGCCAAAGTAAATAAACCTATAGGATTCTTGCGTAATACTTATCCAAACTACTATATTTCAAAAAAGAAAGTCGAGCTCACAACAGATTTAGATGTTGATAGTATATTGGAGGAAATAAAGTCAAAATATGAACGCTATCCAATCAATACAGAAGACGGCGTTAAGATTAACTTTGATAAAGAATGGGTACATTTACGTAAATCAAATACTGAGCCTATCATCAGAATCTACGCCGAATCAGAATTTGAAACAACGGCATCGAATCTTGCTGACAAAATTATCAATGATATTAAAGAACTTATCTCTCAATAATGATTTTTAGCCTCATCCTTAGGCATCATATTTATAATTTTATTAAAGAAGAGCTTGAAATTGTTTGTGCAATTTTAAGCTTTTTGATTTTTATTACAATCTAACGGTACTTTTTAACAAATTCATCAATCCTTTATCCACAAAGAATTGAAGCGATCTGCTTTTGGCATTGATTTTGTTATTTTTTTATATATGCAATTCGCTATTTTTAAATGATTGTTATTATCGATCATATAATTATTTCATCTAATATGTTTAGTAAAAAGGTCAGCCCCAAGTTTATTTTGTCTATCCTTCTTTTGATAGGTAGTCAGCACCTAGTTGGACAAGGTTTTCCGACTAACCTTCAATGGCAGAAATGCTATGGTTGGAACGATTACTATGGAGATGAAGGCACTAAGATAATTCCCACCCAAGATGGGAATTATATAGCCATAGGAAAAAAGAGTTTAAATGGCCTTGAGATAATATGGATATCAAAAATTGGCTACTTAGGCAACATGATATGGGAAACAACCGTATCTGGCGACAATGCCTACCTTGGTTTTAGGGCTCAAGATGTAATTCAGAATCCTGATGGGAGCTACATTTTGGTAGCCCGAATCAATAACTATTCAAATCTCAGATTCAATAATTCCAATTCGCTAAAGATATCTTCAATACAAAACAAAGGAAACGCTGATATTTTGGTAGCGAAACTTGATGGTGATGGCAATATGTCTTGGTTCAAAAACTTCGGTGGTGATGGTGAAGATATTCCCATAAAAATATTACCCTCCAATGATGGCAATTTGATGTTACTCGCATATACGAGTTCTTCCAATGGCGACATTGCTAATTCTGAAAAAAACCCATCTGGGTTTAATCAAGATTTGTGGCTTTGTAAATTAGACCAAAATGGTTCTTTATTGTCAAAAAAATGTATTGGAGGTAGTGGCGATGAAGTAGGTTTTGATATGAAAAACACATTCGATGGCGGCTTTATAATTGTTGGCTCCTCTACATCAAATGATAATGGCTTTGGTCCTAATAAAGGTGGTAAAGATATTATGGCTTTAAAAATTGATGGGTCTGTCAATGTTGTATGGAAAAAAAATTTTGGTGGAAATCAAAGAGATGACAATCCTAAAGTATTGGCAAAACCCAACGGAGATATCATTATTGGCTTGACCTCCAACTCTTGGGATAATGATTTTCAATTTGTATCATCAGATATTTTTCCCTATAATTTTGAAGAAAATATTTGGTTGATGAAACTAAATTCAAATGGAGATTTACAAAACAAAAAAATGTTTGGGGGAGCAGGTCGGGATATTATCAATGAATTGATAAGTACTCGTGATGGTAATTTTGCGATTGCAGGTTCAACAAGGTCAAATAATGGTGACATTCGTGACCGTAACCGAATCCCTTCAAATAACAATGGGCAATATGATGTGCTACTAATGAAAGTGAATAATAATTTTGATTTTATTTGGTCAAAAACTCTTGGCGGCTCATCAAATGATGAAGGAAATGGAATTGTTGAAACCAATGATGGTGCTTTTATAGGTATTAGCACAACTCAATCATTTGATGGAGATGTTACAGGGAACCATTACAGTTCTCAGAATAACAAAGATATTTGGTTTACGAAAATTAATTATTTATGCAATGCTGATGTTGTAACTTCTGTTGATCTGGTAGCAGTTAATTCAGAAGTATTGGCATCCCAAAGTATTGATACATCAGATAAAGTAACTAAAAACTCATCGGTCCACTACGGAGGGGCTAAAAGTGTTGAAATAACTACTGGTTTTAATAGCGAATTAGGAACAACCATTGATTTTAATTTAGCGGGTTGTAACTCCGTCGGAGAAATTAAAACGAACCCTATCCAAATCAAGGTAAATAATGAATGCCGAGAAGGTGGTATGAAATTTAAATTTATGCCTTTTACACCAAATACTGATTTAGGACAATATAAAATTTCTGTTCAGAACCTCGACCCAAAAATTGAGTTTAGTTTCAATGGTAATACCCTCATAACCAAGAATAACCTTCCAAATAATAGCAATGCGTATTTTGTAGTTAAAGTTTCTAAAGAAGGTTATGAGGATTTTGAATATCAAAGTTATACAAGTACGTGCGAACACGATAACGCTCCGATTGATTGCCCTGAAAATAATCGAGATGTAATTTTAAATAAAGAGTATTACACTGTAGGCGAGACTTTTACTGCCTCATGGACGGGCACATTACTGTCGGGACAGGAATTATCATGGTATAATGAAAATGTAGAAACGATTTCAAAAACAGCGACAACCTTTACAGGCAAAATAAATGCATTTCCTGCCCATATTCAAGCACAGCCTGGAATGTTACCAAACTCTCGGCCGTGCCACGGCTCTACAAGGGTAGAGTTTAGAGCAAGTAAATAAAATCAAAGCTTCCTAAAAAATCTTCAAAAATTTAAATTTTTGAAGATTTTTTGTTTATTCTACTACCACATTTCCACCACCGCTATAACTTCGATAATCACCATTATACATGGCGTCGGCTGAAACAGGTCCAAGAATGAATTTACCACGAGAAACAACTCTTACCAAATAATAGAAGGTCTTTTCGGTGGCATCGGCTGTGGTGTAGAAATTGATTCTATCATCACGAATATCGAAATGTTGCGGTGTTGATGCATTTTTTATCCAAGTCATATTTCTATCTTCGTTCAAACGTGGATTTTCAATCTCAAATGCCGCTGGCAGCATATCAGTTACAACAACGTTTTCAATGGGTGTGCCGAGCGTACTGCTTATACTCACTTTTACAACTATAAGCTGATTTTGTTTAAGAATCCCCCCTATTGGCTCACCGTTTCGAGTTAAAAATTGACGGCGAACTTTCAAGAAATTATCTTCCTCTATGTATTTACCCGTAGCACTCAGCCCCTCTTGCTGCGAGAAGTAATATAATCCCCCCTTGCCTTTAGCTACAATATTGACCAATTTTCCTGAAATACCTTTTTCAATAGTCAAATCTGTTCCTGAGAAATTCGCCAAAATCTTATTATCGACTGATAATGAAGCCGTTACGGTCGATTCGCCGGTACGTTTGGCAATTTTACCCAAAGCCAAGAAACTAAATACTGATTCTTGCGTCGAAAGATAAGGCGTCGATTTAATGGCCTGCGAAAGTATTCTTGCCAGTTTCGGTACTTGTAAGTTTTGAGGATCAGATTCTACCAAACTATTCAAAGAAATAGCTAAATTTCTGATAGGCGAAGCAAAACTTCCCCCAGTTTGCTTTTGGGTATTTTCAATCACATAATCTTTCGGTAAAAGCTGCTTAAAACTCCCTTCATCGCCAATTTGGGCAAAGCTTGCACCGAGCATATATCGCTCATCGGTAGTTAATAAAGTTTGATTTGCCTTATAATAATTCATTACGGACTGATTTGCTTTTCCCGCCATTCCGAGCGTATAAAGTGAATAAATCATTTCGTGTTTGGCAATTGTACGAGTTGTCCAGCTACCTGTTTCATTATAAATATAATCGGTTTCTGTTAAATCTTGCATCGAAGTTTTGGTTGTCAGATAATCCAACATTTTACTCAATACCGCTTCATTGACTTCATAATCCGCCTTTGTTGCTTCCAATAAGAAATGAGTTGCAAAAGCCGTTCCCCACCAACTTTCGTTATCGCCACCTTGCCAATAGCTCACTGCTCCATTAGGCAATTGCATACTTTCTACCTTACGTATCGCTGCTTGTACATTAAACTGTGGATTCCAGTCATTTTCACCCGAAACTTTTAGTGAGCGGGAATTTTTAGCAATTGTTTTTGCGAAATCGGCAAAATATAATTGTGGAAAAGCCTTTGAAATCGTCTGTTCAAGGCATCCATGTGGATAGCCCAACAAATAATCCAACTGGTTGGCAAACTGCATCATCGGTGAGCGACTCACTAACAAGCTTGCTCTTGCTGTGCCCGCCATATATTCGTTTCCGAGGTTAATAACTTCGCTTTTTCCTGCCAAAACTACGCCCGATATTGAAGTTTTGAGCAATGAAGTTGACGGTCTGATTGTCAAATCTATTTTCTCAGAAAATTTTTCTTTGAAACCATTTACCACGACAGTCATACTTCCAGTTCCGATTGTAGTAGGTGCTTTTAGGCTAAACATGGTGCGAACTTCTTTGCCCGCAGGGACTGTAATAAATTGATTATTAGCACCTTGTAAAGCTAACCCTCCAGTTAAGTTAATCAAAACGCTCGCAGTTGTAGCAGTTTTTGTAGTATTCGTGACCGTTACAGGAATCAACACTTCATCGTTTGGGCTCAAAAACTTGGGAGCTCCCGTGCTGATCACAATTGGGTCTTTTATTTTCATGTTGGCATTAGCCGAACCAAACGCTTCATCTTTATATGCAACTGCCATGATGCGTAAATCGCCCGAAAACTGCGGAATTTCAAACTCAAATTCGGCTTCTCCGCCCATACCTGTTTTCAAGATTCCTGACCAAACCGCTACCAACTTCGAGCGTCCGTTGCTCAATGGATTTACTCGTTTTTCGAGATTATAACCATCGCCACCAGTGCTGCTACTTGACAGCGATAATTCTGGAAATAGGAATTGATACAAATCGTGGCTGCTTACTTCGAGGGCCTGTTTTTGATAGAAATAATTATAAATATCAGGCGTTTTGAAGTTTTTGATTTGTAAAATACCTTCATCAACCACCGAAATCGTAAGTTCGGTATTAGCTTTGGTTTTTATCCTAATTTTTTGCTTTCGTTTTGAACGAGATTCTTTTACCGCCACAATTTCAACGGGTAATTGATTGGATTTTTTTTCGATTTTCATCGGTGAAAAACCATGAGCTACCGTAAGTGGCATGTCGCTCCCTTTCATTGGGCGAATGAGCGTTGCCGTCACATATACATTTGGCAACATTTCTTCCGTAATTTTGATGTTGATTTCGGCTGATTTTACATCTGTTTCTACATAAAAATGTTCTAAAACAGTTCCTTTTTCAACCGTTACGAGCATTTTACCAGCAAAAGGTGTTTTCATCAAAACTTTCGCTTTGTCGCCTACTTCGTATTTTTCTTTATCGAATTCCATCAAAACTTGTCCTTCGTTGCTTACCTCAAATGAGCTGCTCGATGTATTTCCGTAGCCATAGGCATAAAAACCTTGTGAAGCGTAGCTTTTTGCTCCTGATTGGGCAATACGAATTTCGTACTCACCCGATACTTGCGGAATAAATTTTATCGAAGATTTTCCTGCTGAAAAATTTACTTCTTTGGTCTGAACGAGTTTTTCTTGTCGCTTAGAATTATAACGAATAACTCCATCAGTTTTTTCGACAACCGTTTGATATTCAATTCGATAGACCAAAACTTCGGCTTTGGCAGATTTAGCTTTTCCATCGGTCGAAACGGCTGCGAGTGGAATCGTCATCGGTACGTGCGTCCCGACGTAAAAATCGGCCAAACCGATGCCATAAAAAGTATCTTGCGTGAACACATCAAAACTTTTGACTCGATTGAGCGGACGACCAGTTTCATCAAAAACAGTTACAAAAACTTTTCCTTCCAGCACTCCCATATCTTGATAAGTGGTGGCGAGTTGAAAGGTTTGTATGACTTGTCCGTTTTCATCGGTTGAGCCTTGCCTGAGGTCGTGATCAAACTTGATATCATTCTGAATATCAAAAGAATACGCTTCAAAACCTTTCGCAAAAAAAGCTTTTCTTTTCAAAGAAAAATCCATTTCATAATTTCGGTTCGATGCTGGCGGGCCAAATAAATTGGTTGCAGTTGCCACCAAATTTACGGTTTCACCAGTTTTATAAGCTTCTTTTGCCGTTACATCAACCTTGATTCGGTCGGGCATAAATTCTTCGATGTTAATGGATTTTGAGGTAAGCAAAACATCATTTCCATTTAGAATTTCAATAGTATAATTACCCGTTACGGCGGCACGGTCGAGAGGAATAGAGGTTTCTACTGCCCCTTGTGCATTGGTATTTTTCAAGAAAGATTTAAACTCACGACCATTTGGCAAAATAAGTCTGATTTTCAAAGGAATTTCGTTGGCAGAAGCCCATTTTGCATCACGCAAAACGGTATTAAAATGAATTGTTTCACCTGGGCGATAAATATCACGGTCACCATATACGAAGGCATCGAAACCAGTTGAATTTGCTCGCTTACCTTCCACCTCAAAACGTGAAGTTTCTACCTTTGTATCTTCCAAAAGCATATAATTAAAATCGTCGTCTGTGCGAGCTGTAATCATGGCCAACTTGAAGTTTGGTGCTTTTTCTTTGAGTTTTTCAAAAACAATAACACCCTTACTATCAGTTTTTTGTGTTTCCATAACTTGATTATTGGTCGAAATCAATTTTATCTCGACATCAGCCATTGGCTCGGCATCAATGATTGAATTGACGAACACCATAAGTTGGTCGCTATCGGCCGATTTCTTAGCAATAATTCCTAAATCAGATACAGAAACGAGTTTGGTGGCATTCTGATAGTATTCATCGTTGGAATTGAGATTGACCAAATAAACTCCACGCAATTTGTCTTGCTCGGGCATGGGCATATTTAGTACCGAAACACCATGGACTTTAGATAAATTACCTGTTTCGATGGTTCGGTCAACGATTATATCGCTATATATTCCTTGTTCGTCAGTGCCATAATTGAAACCATTTACTTGGCTTACTTCATCATCATAATTATAATTTTCATAACGGTTATTTCTTACGTAAGAAAGCAAATTGTTTTCATAAATCTTTAAGATTCTAAGTTTCACTTTCGGGATATTCGTGATGCGAATTCCTATATTTCGACTGCCTTTCGATGATAAATACAATCCTTTTTTGCTCGTAAACTCAATACTTGCTGGCATTTCTCCAAAAAACAAATCTTTGGTTATTTCACTATCAAGTTTTGCCCCGAGTGTGCCTCGTAGATTGTCTTTTATGGTCAGCGTATAAGCCTCTGAGGCACTAAAATAACCTTTAATGATAAATCCATTTTCGGTTAATTCGGTTTGAGTTTCCACGGCAGGCTCGATTTTATAAGCATCTTTGAGATTATCGCCTAAAATCTGTTGGGTCGTAATGACTTTTATATAACCTTGATTTTTCTCGAAACCAGTTTCTATGTCAACAACTTTCACATTATATGGTGAAGGCAAAACTCCTTCAATTTCGAGTTTTTCTTGGGTAGAGCCTGCACTTCCTGCAATTTTTATACCTTTTTCGATAATTGTTTTGAGCGAACTTTCATCTTTCAGTGAAGGTGCATTATTGAGCGACAAAACCAATTTTTGGTCATTGGGAGTGCTATTTAGATAAAACTTTGAATCGGCATCTTCGAGTTGCACTTTTATGAAATTACTTACGTCGTTTTCTTGAACTGGGTAATTAAAATCCACTTTCACTTTGGCAACTGCCTTATTGTCAGCACCCTTCATCCAATACGTTTCTATTTTCTGAGCTTTTAAGTATGGTGTATGAAACTCAAAAGATTCGTTATCTACACGATAATTTTTTGTAACTGATTTACTTAAAAGAGATTTTGTTAGAACGGCTTTATAGTTGGTTGCATCTTTGAAACCATACGAAGGTGAAAACACCAATTCGTTTTTGGCTGACCACTTAAAAACACCCTCAACTTTTGGTTCTATTCTTACGTATTCAACCGCTTGCCAAGTTTCTAAGTCGGAATCAGAAACCAAATCTTTGTTGAATGTAAAAACTAAGTTTTGGGCAAGTTGAATTTCATCTTCAAAGTTTCGAGCGGCTACGCTAACTTCGTTAAGTTTTGAACATCCCGTAAATAGACAGGAGATTTGAAATACTAAATATGAGAAAAAGAGAGCACGCACAAAGCTATTTGCTTTTAGTCGAAAAAAAAGAGCATTCATGGGCGAATTGAGAATTTAAAAAGGTTTCGAAAGTATTAACGTGGAAAAGCCGTGAAATTGTAGCGGATTATCAAAATAAATTATTATTATGAAATAATGCTTTTTAAATAGTCTATGGTCAATTGTAAACTATTCTACTTACTATAATAAGCTTATAGACAGATATTTAGCTGTTTGCAGATTTGTTGATTAATAATATTCAATTACTTACACTTAAAAATATAAAATAGATAATCGCAAAAAAAGTTATTTCTTTGCGATTATCTATTTCATACAAAACTAAAAAAGGCCGAGTAGTTAAGATTCAACTCGGTCTACATATTTTATCTATAAAAACCCATTGCTACACCACCATCAACATTGATGGCATTGCCGGTTGATTTACTTAAAAGTCCACCGACAAAGGCAAAACAAGCATTAGCTATATCAACAGGTAATATGATTTCGTTGAGTAATGTACGTTTGGCATAATATGCTGGTAATTCTTCAACAGTAATTCCATAAGCTTTTGCACGGCCTTCAGCCCAACCGCCTGCCCAGATATTTGAGTCAGAAATTACAGCGTCTGGATTTACAGTATTTACGCGAATCTTGTCAGCTCCAACCTCAGCGGCCATTAGGCGAGTTAAGTGTGCTTGGGCTGCTTTTGCCGAGCCATAACCTGCATTATTTGGCCCCGCAACGACGGCATTTTTCGATACGATATTCACAATATCTCCCCCGAAACCTTGTTTTCTCATCACTTCGATACCTGCTTTTGACACAATGAATTGTCCTTTCACCAAAATATCATACAATCTATCCCATTCTTCAAGACTGTGTTCAGCAATTGATTTTGAGATACTGATTCCTGCATTATTTATCACAATATCAACACCGCCAAAGGCCAAACAGCTGGCATTTAGTGCTTTTTCGGTACTTGAGGAATCTGTTACATTAAGCAAAGTAGCTGCAATAGCATCTCGTCCAAAGGTTTTGATAAACTCAGCTTTCGCACTTTCCAAACGCTCCTCATTAATATCATTGATAATTACACAAGCACCTTCTTCAGCAAATTTCTTGGCAATTGCTTTACCAATTCCGCCGGCCGAACCTGTAATCAATGCGATACGCCCTGAAAGTGCTTTTGGTTTTGGCATACGTTGTAATTTTGCTTCTTCCAATAACCAATATTCGATATTAAATGCCTCCTGCCGTGGCAAAGATGTGTATTCTGAAACGGCTTCTGCACCTTTCATTACATTTACGGCATTGATATAATATTCTGATGCCAAACGAGCTGTTGTTTTATCTTTTGAGAATGTAAACATTCCTACACCTGGGTATAAAATTACGACAGGATTTGGGTCTCGCATGGCAGGTGAATTTGGATGTTTGCAAGTATTATAATACTCGGTGTACATCGCACGATAAGCTTCAAATGCTGGTGTAAGCGTAGTTTTAATTACCGATATATCGGTTAAATCTTGATTTGGATCTAAATTAAGAACCAAAGGTGATATTTTTGTACGTAAAAAATGGTCGGGGCAAGAAGTACCAAGTGGAGCAAGTCTGTCCAAATCATTTGAATTAATGAATTCTAAAACGCGTGCATCGTCGGTAAAATGCCCAATCATTTTTCGTTCGGATGAACAAAAACCTCTTAAAATTGGAGCAATTTTAGCGGCTTGCAACTGTCGTGCATCGGTCGGCAGGCTTTCTATTTTCTGTCCACCAAAAACATTTTTATAATTGCTTTCTAAATATTCCGCACATTTTTCTATCACTTCGAGCGTATTTATATAACTTTCGTAGGCGGTATCACCCCAAGTGAAAAGCCCGTGCGAACCGAGCATAATTCCACGCAATTTTATACCACGAGCAGCGGCTTCTTCCAAACAAGTCTGTAGTTGTAAACCCAAATCAAAACCTGGACGTTGCCAACCAACCCAACCAACTTCACCGTTGAATAATTCTTCGGTGATTTTCTTTCCATCTTTGGCGGCGGCAATAGCAATGGCAGCGTCTGGGTGAAGATGGTCAATGTGTTTGAATGGTAAAAATCCGTGTAGTGGCGTATCAATTGAAGGGGCTTTTGAAGCTAAATCAAAAATACAATGATTAAAAAGTTCTACCATTTCATCTTCAAACTCAATTCCGCGATATACTTTGGTAAGGTTTAGAAGCCTTTCCATGTAGAGTGCCGCACAGCCCGATTTAGTAAGCGTTCCAATATCACCTCCAGAACCTTTTATCCACATTACCTCAGTATCAACACCTGTGAGTGGATCTTTATCTATAATTTTTACGGAGGTATTCCCACCTCCATAATTAGTTAATCTCAAATCAGCACCGAGAATATTTGAACGATATATAAACAAGGCTACTTCATCACCCGCCAATTCAGCGGCTTTTTGCTCATCCCACAAGTAGCTTACATGGTTGAAAGTCTTTGTATTTTTCATTTCTTTTATCTATTTATAGCTTAAAATCTCTTTTGCTTCTTAACATTATTTCAAAAACTTTCCAATATTCTCTTTCGTTACTAACTGAAAAGGTATCATTAATTCTTTTTCGTAAGGTTGCCCTTTTACGATTTTTACAGCAGTTTCGATTGCTCCTGCACCTTGTTGTTTGGCATTTTGAAAAACAGTAGCATCTAGTGTACCTTTCTTTACTGCCTGCAAAGCGTCAGCGATAGCATCAATGCTTACGACTATAACTTTATCTTTTAGACCAGCATCTTGAAGGGCTTTTAACGCTCCTAAACCCATTTCATCATTTTGAGCAAAAACTGCATTTATTTTTGTTCCATAAGATTGAATCCAATTTTGCATCAAATCCATACTTTTGGCTCTATCCCACTCGCCAGTTTGGTGAGAAATAAGTTTAAGATTAGGATATTTTTTTAAAATCTCTTTTGCACCTTGTTCGCGTTGAATCTGAGCTGCCTGGCCCATAAAACCGTGAATCATTACAATATTTCCTTTTCCACCCAATTTTTCAGCAATAAAATTCATGGCAATTCTACCTGATTCTACATCATTTGAACCTACAAAAGCCGTTGGCTGTATCGTCGTAGCCGAATTTACATTGATAATCGGAATCTTAGCCGTTAAAGCCTTTGTAACTGCTGGCGAACTTGCCTCCACTTCACAAGGATTCATGATGATAACATCTACTTTTTGAGCAATAAAACTTTCAACTTGTTCGATTTGCTTCAAAGGCTGATGTTCGGCATCAACAGTAATCAACTCAACATCCAACTCTTCTGCTTTTTTGCTCATTTCATCGCTAATATTAACGATAAACTCATTTTGCATACTTAGCATTGTTACACCAACTTTGATTTTTTTATCACTTCCATTTTCAGCTTTATTTGACTTATTACAACTAAAAAAAAAGAAAATCGAGATGAATAGTATTGAATAAAGGTTTTTCATAGTTAGAATGATGATAAAATCAATTGCCACCTGTTTTAGCTGGTGGATACTTAAAATAAATAACAAATTGAGTTCCTTTTGGTTAAAGCCGAAAGTTTGATTTTCTTTCTATTTATCCAGCTAAAGCAGGTGGCAATTGAAAAATGCACAAACATTCAAAATAAATTGCAATTAATCTTAATGTTTTTAACCATTACTTTTCTGATTCCAACTATCTAAAACTACTGCTCCGATGATGATGATTCCCATCACAACTTGCTGATAATAAGATGTTACATTAAGCAAATCAAGTCCATTATTGATAACTCCAATTAATAATACCCCTACTAAAGTTCCTGTCATTGTGCCAGTTCCACCCGATGTGCTAGTGCCGCCAATGACTGCCGCCGCAATGGCATCTAATTCAAAACCAGCTCCTGCGTTAGGTTGCCCAGTTGTGATTCTTGATGTCAATAAAATTCCTGCTAAACCGGCCAATAAACCTGAAATAGAATAAACAGCCATTTTTACTTGATTCACATTAATCCCCGATGCCCTCGCTGCCTGTTCGTTGCCGCCAACAGCATAAATATACCTTCCGAGTAATGTTTTTTTAAGCGTAATTGAACAAATAGCAAAGATTAAAATCAATACAATAATTGGAAATGGTATGCCAAAAACATCGCCCCCACCAATAAAGTTAAACGAATCGGAAAGGTTTGAAACTGGCCGACCTTTACTTAAAATCAGAGCCAAGCCTCGCCCGATAGTCATTGTTCCAAGCGTAACTATAAAAGGTGCGATTTTACTTTTAGTTATAATAAAACCATTAAAAACGCCCATCAAAAGGCCAGATATTAGACCAGCAAAAACCGGCAATGCCACAGGATAGATGTCGGGATGTGCCAACATTGCTGCAGTTACACCCGTTACGGCTACCATCGAACCCAATGAAAGATCTATTCCGCCCGTGATTATGACAAAAGTTACACCAAAAGCCAATAAGGCATTGATGGAAGCCTGTGTAATTATAATTGTCCAATTTGAAACTGTAAAGAATTGGTTTGAAATCAAGGAAAGAATGAGGCAAATAATGATAAATACCACAAAAATTCCATACTGCTTTAGGCGATTTAACATAATTTACAAATTACGATTGACGAATTACAATTTGGTATTTGCGAAGTAATTTGTAATAACTTCATACAATCCAAAATCGTAATTTAATTGACTGCATATTGCAAAATTTTTTCTTGAGTTGCCTCTTGCTTTGTAAATAAAGCAGTTTGTTTTCCTTTTGACAGAACCAAAATTCTATCACTCATACCCAATATTTCGGGCAATTCTGACGAAATCATTATGACTGCTATCCCTTTATCAGTCAATTGATTAATCAATTTATAAATTTCAAATTTTGCTCCAATGTCAATGCCACGCGTGGGTTCATCTAAAATAATTAGACTTGGCGAGGTCAGCAAAACTTTACCAATCACTACTTTTTGTTGATTTCCGCCACTCAAATTCATCACTTTTTGATTGATACTCGTTGACTTTATTTTCAAATCATTTGATAGTTGAGATGTTGCCTCCTGTTCGTTGGTTGAGTTGACAAACCAAACTTTTGAATAATTTACCAAACTCGACAAACTAATATTTTCATTGATTGACATCGCAGGTATAAAGCCTAATGCCTTTCGGTCTTCACTTACATATCCAATCCCTTTTTCAATCGCTTCTTTAGGCGATTTTATATTGATTTTATCACCTTTTAAAATAATTTCTCCGCTATCGTATTTATCTAATCCATAAATTGCTCTTGCGATTTCGGTTCTTCCTGCCCCCATTAAGCCTGCTATGCCGAGTACTTCTCCTGCAAGAACTTCAAAATTAATGTTCTCGAATTTGCCTTTTTTTGAAAAATTTTTTACGCTTAAAATTGTTTTTTTTTCGCCTTTGAATGTTACTTTTTCAGGAAAAAGACTTCCAATTTCACGCCCCACCATTAAAGCAATTAAAGCGTTTTGGTTTAATTCATTGGTATTTTTTGTATCAATATAATTTCCATCTCTGAAAACGGTGATTCTATCAGTAATCTCAAATATTTCTTCCATTTTGTGTGAAATATAGATAATCGCTACGCCCTTCTCTTTCAAATCTTTGATGATTTTGAAAAGCATCGAAACTTCTTTATCGGAAAGTGCCGATGTGGGTTCGTCCATGATAATCACCTTTGCATTATTTGAAATTGCTTTGGCAATTTCAATCATTTGCATTTGGGCAATGCTCAGTTTTTTTATTTTAGTATGAGCATTAATTTTCAAGCCTATCAAATCGAGCAATTCTTGTGTTTTGTGGTTTATAGCTTTATCGTTTAGCCAATTTCGATGATTAGTTTCTCGACCTAAAAATATATTTTGAGCTACTGTTAATTCAGGGACGAAAAGAATTTCTTGATGGATCATTGAGATTCCTTTCTTCAAATTTTCGTGAACGTTATTAGTTTTTAGTATTTCTCCATCAAAAATAATTTCACCACAATCTGGTTTAAGCAGCCCTATCAAAATTTTCATAAATGTCGATTTTCCTGCTCCATTTTCACCCATCAAGGCATGAACTTCGCCTTTTTGAATGTCAAATTGAATATTATCCAAGGCCTTTACTCCTAAAAATGATTTAGAGAGATTTTGTACTTGGAGGATATTTTTGGGGTTTGAAGACATTTAAATATAAAAAAACATTTGGATCGTAGAGACAAGGCAATGCCTTGTCTCTACCGTAAACGAAAATTACAAATTAATATTTCACACAAAAGCACCATCTACATTCGTATCTTTCCAACTTCTTGAATTGGCAGAATCAATCACTGCCGCACAAACTTTTTGGGTTTGAAGTGCCTCCTTGAAAGTTGGAGAACAATCTTTACCAGTTTCCAAACTTTTCAAGAAATCGGCTACTTGATGAACAAAACTATGCTCATAACCAATACCGCAACCTGGAATCCACCATTTATTCATGTAAGGTTGATCACCATCAGTCACATGAATTGACCGCCACCCACGAACAATAGAATCATCACGGTGGTCGAAATATTCAAGGCGATTTAGGTCATGTAAATCCCAACGGATAGAAGCATCAGCACCGTTAATTTCAAAAGTATAGAGAGCCTTATGTCCACGAGCATAACGTGTTGACTCAAAAAGTCCGAGCGAACCATTGGCAAAATGACAGTGAAAAATACAGGCATCATCAATTCCAACAGGTTGAACTTTTCCAGTGAGCTGGTGCATACGCTCTTTGATGAAAGTTTCTGTAACAGCAGAAACATCAGTAATTGCTCCGTTGAGCCACATAGCAGTATCAATACAGTGAGCTAAAAGGTCGCCAGTTACGCCCGAACCTGCTGAATCCACGTCCATTCGCCATAAACCCTCGCCCCCTTGTGGAAGGTCGGCACTGATCGTCCAATCTTGTAAAAAATTTGCACGGTAATGATATATTTTACCCAGTTTTCCAGAGTCAATAATCTGTTTTGCCAAAGTTACGGCTGGCATTCTACGGTAGTTATACCAAACCGTAGTTTTCAATGGAAGGCCGTCCGCTCCTGCTTTGTCAATGGCATCTACCATGATTTGCCCTTCTTCCAATGTACGAGCCAGCGGTTTTTCACACAAAATCATTTTTCCTGCCGCTGCAGCTGCCAAAGCAATTTCAGCGTGTGTATCGTTAGGTGTACAAATATCTATGGCATCAATATCATCACGAACAACGAGGGCTTTCCAATCGGTTTCGATAGATTCAAAACCCCATTGGTCGGCAAATGCTTGTACTTTTGCCGCATTCCTTGAGCAAACGGCTTTTAACACAGGCGTATATTCCAATTCAGGGAAAAAATTTGTAATGCGATTATATCCATTAGAATGGGCTCTTCCCATAAGGCCCGTTCCTATTAATCCGATTCTAAGAGGTTTCTTCGTTGACATAGTTTTATTAATTTTAGACAGGAGAGCTTAGAAAAGAGACAAGAGAGTTATTGAATTTATCTCATGCCTTTTATCTAATATCTTATATAAATTTATGCTTCATACCATCCATGTTGTTTTCTAACATTTATCATGGCTGCCAAAATATCATTCCAAGTTTTTGGCTGAGTCATTACTGCGTTGTCAAACATGCAGCCATCCCAACAAATGTGTCGGAAAGCTTTTGTCAATTCGCCCGAATCATTGCGAAGCCATAGGCCTGCATCATGAGCAATATCCAATTTGCCATTTGGGTCGGTAGCTTGACAGTGGCGACCAGTTTTGTCGTGTGAGCCTGTGCCATGTACAGTTCCATCGTTTTGAGCAACGTGAAAGTCAATTGTCCAAGGACGTAAGGCATCAGTAAGTTTTTTCAATCCTGCAAGGAAAGTTTCTCTATCGCCCCATTGAAAATCTTCGGGCAAAATACGAGCTTCGGGAGCATTATAACCAAGCAAATAGAGCGTAGTATGCGACATATCCGCCTGGAAACCAATATTTGGGCGGTCAACCGCTTCTAAAGTATCGAGCATGGCTTTCCATGAGTGCATTCCTCCCCAACAAATTTCTCCTTCAGCTGCGAGTCTTTCACCATAATCGGCGGCTATATCGCATGCTTCTCTGAATGTTTGGGCAATCAATTTGGTATTTCCTACTGGATCGGCGGCCCAACTTTGTGGACTACTCGCAGAATCAATTCTAACGATTCCGTTTGGACGAATACCCATTTCACGCAATTTATGACCGATATGGCAAGATTTACGAACCATTTCTACAAAATTCGCTCGTTCCTCTTTGCTACCCATTGCTGGTCCGCCCCAAATAGGAGCAACCAAACTACCAATTTCAAGACCGTGTTTTGCAACTTTATCGGCCAATCTTTTGATGGCGTCATCAGAAGTATCAAGGTCATAGTGTGGGTCGAAAAGCCCTAAGTCAACACCATCGAATTTTACACCATCTACCTCAGCAGCGGCTGTCATTTCGAGCATGTTATCCAACGAAATTGGTGGCTCAGAGTCTGGCCCTTTTCCTACAATACCCGGCCATGTGGCATTGTGGAGTTTAGGATAATTATTTTCCATTTGATTAATAGATTTTTAGGTTGATATTTTTAATGAGTGAATGCTAAAGTGAGCGAATGAAAGAATTTCGAACGAATATTTAATGACTAATGCAACTTCTCGCAAAATATTCAATTTATCATTCACTCAGTCTATCATTATAAAACTAAATCAGGGTTATTAGGTCCAAAATGCTTGAGCATCACGATTGGATCATTGGCTGAATGATTTGTAATTGTAACACCTTCGATTGCTGCTTTTTCGGTAATAAAAAACTCATCATTTGTGAGTTGTCCGTAGCGAATCAAGGCTGGTGTTTCGATGTTCCAAACACCCATTTTACCGTGTCCTTGCATCATGATTATTCCGTAAGCCGCACTATCTTTAATTGTTACAGTTTGTCCTGGTAAAACAGTTAATTCTTTTGCAGAAAATGCTTCTGAACGATAACAAACCCATTTTTCAATATAACCATCTGCTTCCATTTCAGCCATATCTTTAACTGGTTTTGGTTGCATAAATCGAGTTTCTAACAGATTTGGATTAGTGTTTAATTCCCAATCAATTACGCCCATGAGTTGGTCATAATCGCCGATTTGGTCTGGAGGCGTGCCATTCCACAATAATTCTTCTGGAATAACTGCTTCATTCACTAAAGATTGATACATCGCAAAAACATCAGAGGCTTTTTGTGGCTCATAAGTACACAAACTTCCAGGAGCATGCAACATTCCTGGGGGAACATCCCAGCCAGTTCCAGGAATTAATGGAAAAGCCTGCGAAAACATCGTAATTTTGTTATCACCTTTCGTGAAATTCATCAAACATTCTTTGATTTGCTCTTTGGTTGTGCCGGGGGCAATGCCAAAAAATGTATAAGGAAAATCTCCACCGTGATTATTCAATTGAGGGGGATAATAATATGCTTCTGGCTTTCCGAGTTGACCGATTTTAGCAGCTTCTTCGTCGTTATGGTGAATGTGGTGCGGTAAAGGCCCCATATTATCAAAAAACTTAGAGTACATAGGCCAGCTTTTGTATTCATCCCAAAGGCGGTTACCGATGATTTCTGAACCGAGTTCGTCGATTGCATCTTTCAAAAGCACTTTTTCATCACCAACGATAATAAAGCTTAAACCTTCATTTTCGCCAGTTAAAGGGCCATTTTTTGCAGGAGTAGTTGACGAAAGCCAACGCTCGTCGATTCCACCACGTACACCGCCGAGTACATAATAATCATCGGGGTGAAGTTTTATTCTGCGGCCCGGCACACAAAATGAACGTGGAACCCAAGTCGGTGCTAATCGTAAAATTCCTCTTCCTTGTTCTAAAGCTTTTTGTGCTATACTTAAATTTGACATAATGTAATATTTGAAAGGTTGAATTTGTATAATTAGTCCCAGCGGGACTGTTTAATATTTTAGTCGTGGGTTTTAACCTACTGAAATAATCCAATTGAGTGCATATAAATCCATTTATAAGGGCTATTTATATGCTCCGAACCTACGGTACTGCATTACTATTCCTTCATGTTTACGATGGGTTAAAATCCATCTCTTCTACATTCATTGTCCCGACGTGACTTTTACAGATTTTGTTTTTCAAAAATTTTTACTTCCAAATCAAACGAACGAGTTTCGTAAGATTGGAGAAAAATTAATTCATTATTGGCTCTTGCTTGTGCTTGTCCGATTGGTGGGTTTGTTGCGGGTTCGATGCCTGTAACGTATTCGCCTTTGCCCCAATGTTGCCAATTAATTAAGTGTGGTAATTGGTCTTTCTTGAAATTAATTTCTACTTTTAGACCAATTTTTGCATTATAAAGTCCAGCTACACAGATTCCTGAACCATCTGAATTAGGGTCGATGAAGATTACTTCTTCACCCGTGCCGAGATGGTCATCCAAGGGAGAAGGACAGGTTTTAAAATCATTCCCTTCTTTGAAAATTTTTGCATTTTCATTACCAAAACGTGGTTTCCATTTTCCTTCCCAAAGTATTTTTGTTCCCTCATCAGCCATCGGATAACCAAAATTGAAGTGGTACATAAGCATTAGCGGAGTGGGTGTATTTCCTCGATTGATCACTTCATCATGAATTTTTAGCGTTGACACGCCGAGGGTTCCCGAGATTGTTCTTCTTAGTTCTAAACTTGGTCCGAAAACTTTAGTTTCTTTAATAATTCCCGTGATACTCATTTCCATTTTTCCTGCCACAGGATCAGGTTGAATGATGGAAACAATTTCAGCAGGAAGATTTGAAATATTTCCATGAATACCTCTTTCGCCAAATTCATCTTTTTCAGGACCACCCACATGTGAAAGTCCACAAGTGGTAAGAAGTCCGCCACCAAAAGTTTTAAGCCAATCAACTCCTCTATCCGAATTTGGTTGTGGGGCAGTAAAACCACCATGACTGAGCCAAGCTAAGCTATGTTGATTATAGAACGCATCAGCAATGTCCATTCCTCTATCAATGACCACTTTATATCTCAAGCCAGTTCCTGTATTTATCCAAGCGATACGATTGCCACGACCTAATCCATTGTCAAGAACGGAAGTTTCTATGCCTCCCATTTGGGCATGGTTTGAGATTTTATCTTTAAAGTTTTGAATTCCGCTCATCGCAATTAATTGACAAAGTTTTTAATTTAAAGCATTTTAATGATGTAAAAACCAGTCTGTAACCCGAATATTAAAATCTTCTACGTTTTCAAAATGGAAGGCATGACCCGCTTTTTCATAAAGGAACAGATCGGCATTGGGCATTATTGCCACAATTTCGTTGGCCATCCATTCGGGGGTAAAAATATCTTCTTTACCACCAATTACTAATGTCGGCTGAGAAACTGAACTTAATTCTGCAAGCACCGAATGATTGATACATGCAGCAGCCTGACCTTTTAGTCCATGTAGTGGTTGTGGATTTGGATCTAAATGAGCATTTTTTCGACCTTCCTCCATTTCGGCCATGAACTTTTCATTGTCCCACGAAGCTTTTGAAAAAATCAATAATTGAATATAGTGACTAAATTCCTCTGGACTAAACTTTGCTTTACAATTGATAATATGCTGAAAAATAGCTTTTGCTGTATTATCACAGCGAGCCCAAGGACACATTAAAACTAAAGACCTTACTTTTTTTGGGTGTCTTATTGCCAATTCTTGGGCGATTGTACTTCCCATTGAGCAGCCAATTACGTGGGCGTTTTCGATTTGAAGTTCGTCGAGTAAACCCGCATAATCATCGGCCATCATTGCTGTTGTATAATCTCCTTCAGGTTTATCGGTCTTACCCACCCCACGATTATCCCCGATGACACATCTAAAATTTTTCTCAAAATAAGTAGTATGAGGTTCCCAAACAGCACCAGAAGCTGTGATTCCCATTATCATCAAAAGAGGTGGTGCGGAACTTGAACCACGCTCTTCGTAATAAAAATTAATTCCATTTGTTTGTACGAATGGCATACAATTCAACTATTTTAGGTTAGGAATTAGGTCGTTTAATATCCAATTGCCATCGTGAAGTGTTACAAAATCGGGGTTATCTACCGCTTCTTCTCCTTCGTCTTCACAGATAATCCAACCCTTATAATTTATATCTTTGAGCCATTGAGTAATTGAAAGCAGGTCGACTTTTCCTTTACCCATCAAAGCAAATTCTGGCTCGCCATTCCAGTCTTTATAATGCACGTGGTTGATAAGCGATGCATATTCTTTCATTTTATCAAGGGGATTCATATCGCCATTGATAATATGCCCTACGTCGGGTGTCCAGCCTGTTACCGAACTATCAAGCGATTCTAAAACTACTTTATAATCTGACTCTGTTCTAATAATTGAACTATGCGGTGAATTGGGGTGAAAACTACAAGGAATACCTCTATCAGCGGCTCTTTTAGAAACTGTATTGACTATTTTCACTAAATTTCGTTGACGATTTTCTAAATCGTGGCGACCTGTTGGAATTTGAACTGTATTTAAAATAGCTCCGGGAAAACGCTCTAACAATGCAATGGCATTATCGGCTATTTGCTTTTCTTTTTCTGATTCTTCTGCCCCATTCCATTCTAAAGCTAATGCAAGAGCAGCTAATTCTATACCTTGCTCTTTTAGTTTTGCTTCCAAACGGTCGGCATCAACTAAATCGCCCATCCAAGTAAAAATTGGTTGAATACCAGTAAAACCTGCTTTAGCAATCACTTCTATCATGTGAGCCAATCGCCCTTGGTGGGTTTGTCCGTTGCCACTCATAAACCATGTATAAACCTCTGAACCAAATCGAAA
The DNA here is from genome assembly GCF_937903345.1 of uncultured Emticicia sp. Taxonomy (GTDB): domain Bacteria; phylum Bacteroidota; class Bacteroidia; order Cytophagales; family Spirosomataceae; genus Emticicia. The sequence goes on from NZ_CALCZQ010000053.1 coordinate 63,235, forward strand.
AGGTAATTTCTCTTTCATTTCTATATAGGATGAATAGTTATTGGTTACATATTATTGGTAAAATGATTGCTGGTTTGTAGCTATTAGTTACTAATGAGTATTTTTTTAATATTTAAATATTTAATAATCAGCAAATTAAAACAAAACAAACAACTAGTAACAAATAACCAGTAACTCATTATAATCCATGTTTTTGACACATTTCTTTGATAAATTTCAGACCACCTTCGGCTATGTCCCATGGGTCGTTGTATTCACGCCAAACGTTAATAGCATTGGCAAAATCTGGGTCATTTCTTGAAAAAGCCTCAATTGTTAGCCATCCTTTATAGTTTACGGCAGAAAGTGCTGCAAAAGCATCATCAAATGGTATGTGTCCATCACCTGGTGTGCCTCGGTCGTTTTCGCTGATGTGTACGTGGCTCAAGTATGGAGCAATTGAATTGATTGCCGAAGCATATCTTTTTTCTTCGATATTGGCGTGATGTGTATCAAACATTGCACGAACATTCGGATGATTGACCATTGCTATTAATTTTGCCAACTGCTCCATCGTATTACACAAATAGCATTCAAAACGATTAAGGGCCTCGGGTGCTAAAATAATATTGGCTTGCTTGGCGTGTTCACCTGCTTGGTACAAAATTTCTGCAGCTCTTTTATATTCTTCGTCGAGAGCTGGATGTGCCTCAAAATGTGCGTGAGCAGAGTGAAAAGGCCCACAAAGTATGGACGAACCCAAATCAGAAGAGCGGTCAATTGCCCATTTTATTCGGTCTAATCCTTTCTGACGCACACTCGCCGACTCATTGATTGGATTGGCATCTGGACTTACAACCGTAACCGTCGTAACTTCCAAGCCAATATCTTTTGAGTGTTTACCAACTATTTTATAAGCATTTTCGTCGGCTGCCCCTACAAAATACTCCACTCCATCGTAACCAATGGTTTTTAACCTCTCAATAATCGGAAATAATTCCTCTGAAACATTGGCCGACCACGCCAAAACGTTGAATCCTATTTTATTCATATTTAGATATTAGACATGAGACAAAAGACATAAGACTTTTTTGATTAAAAATGACAAATAAAATCTTTTGTCTCTTGTCTAACATTTCTTGTCTTATTTCAATTCTTTTATTCTTAAATTACGATACTGAACTTTCATTGGCGGGCCTACATGAACCTGAACGCCTAAAATACCTTTCGATTTTCCATTTACTAAATCATTATCGGTTACATCGCTCATCAAAATATCATTGATGTAATGCTGTAAACGGTTGCCTTTGATTACCAAGTGAAATGTATTCCAATCTTGCTTATTAATTTTGGTTTTTAAAGCTTCATTTTCTCCTAAACTTCCTGTTACTTTTAGTTCTGTCCAGGCATTTTTTTGCACTTTCTTGCGAACTTCTTCGGGCGTCATTGGGCTTGTTTGTGGATTGATGCTTGTAATCTGACCACGATAGGCCAAAGTGGTTCTACCTCGTTCTTCGTAGTTTTGACCAGTGTAAGTATTATTTCCGTCAATATCCGCTTGATACCCTCTCAAAGCATACTGAATATCAGGAAGTTTTATGCTTCGATAATTAATGCCAGAATTTCCTTTTTCAGTAATATTGAATTCACCTTTTAGCTCAAAATCTGCTGGCTCTCCACCTTTCCACGTGATAAATGAATTGGTTTTGAGCAAGGTTTCGGGGGTAATCTCGCCCACTAAATTACCATTTTCTACTCTCCAATATTTAGCATCACCTTCCCAATTGTTTAGCGTTTTTCCATCGAAAATTGACTTGAAACCCTTTTCGCTTTGAGCCGTATTTGAAACTTTACAACCAATTGCCAATATAGCAATTAGAACAATAATATTCCAATATTTTAAATTAAATTTTGTTGTCATTGGTATATGATTAAAAATTGTATTGTACTTTAAATTCTATGTTTAAGAATGCATAGCCTTGATTTTAAATATGCCTGCCCGAATTCGATTATCTCCTTCAAGCAAGCATATTAAACTTAATCATATTTACTTTTTAACTTCCGCTTTTGGTTTGAACATGGCATTGTTTTCACTTCCTCCAGCCATCAAATAGGCCATTAAATCTTTCAGTTCATCTTCGTTCAAGCTATTTATCAAGCCACCAAACATAATTGATGCAGCAGATGGTTTTGATGATATTACATTCTTTTTCAAAACTTTCTCAAGCTCATTTGGAGCATAAGGATTTTGTGAAATATAATAAGCTGTTTTGTCCTCGTTGACTAAACGTCCTACAATTGAGCTACCATTCTTTAAACTATAATAGGTAGCAGCATATTGGTCAGAAACCGTTTTATCGGGCATTATGATTGACTCCAACATATCCTTTGATGAGAAACGTGAATAGAGTTGGCTTAAATCTGGCCCGATTGCTCCACCATCGCCTTTCATCGAATGGCACATTTTACAGGTAGTTGCAGCATACATGGCTTTTCCATTGTCAAAATCGCGGTCAGTTAGCCCTTTTTCAATGATTGGTAAAGCATTTTCCATTCTCCAGTTTCTTCCTGGGCCTTTTGGTGCTGTTAATGAGATAAAATCATTTCCGTTTTTACTTAATCTTTCTGCACCTGCCAATTTCTCAAAGTAAGCTCTTTTACTATCGGGAACGTTTTTCAAAGCTAATTTTAATGATCTGTCCAAGAAACCTATATAACTGTTACCACCTTTATATTCAAAGGCTTTGTAGTACCATTTAAAATATTTGTCTTGAAGTTCGGGTGTCCAGCCTTCTTTTGCTAAACTCAACATAACTGCATAATATGTGTGCTGAGCTGGTGGCAAATTTGCCAACATTGCGGCAATATCTTTACCATATTGAGGGTTTCTTAGAATCAAATCACTTGAAGCTGTTGCAGTTTCAATGTTTAGTGCATCGCTACCTGGCTCGGTTTTTACATCCATCAAAGCCATTGTTTTTGCAACTGCTTCTGGAGCGTCTAAATAAATCAATAATTTACTTAATGAGCGATTCAAATGTGCTGTATTGGCAGGATAAAGTGGGTTTAGATACGCTATCACTTTAGGTTTTTGTGTAGCATCGGGTTGTCCCATTCGCAAGAAAGCCAATTCAAAAGTTCTTAGTAAATCTAATTGCTGCGATTGTTGTAAAGTTTTGAAATTTACAGCCAAAAGAGCATTTACAATTTCGCTTTTCTTAGAGCCGTCGCCCATACGAATCAATGAAATCAATGATTGTGTTAGAGCAACTGGGTCTTTTTCTTTCAAAGCCAAATCTTGCCATTGAGCAACTGGCTGATGCTCCAATGCCAAACGTGCTGCATAACGAATAAATCTATCTGGGCTTTTTAATTGTGGCCAAGCAGTGGCGACTGCAGCAGGATTTGCTCCACCAGTATGGAATTTCTCCAAACTTCTACGTAAAGCATTGGCTGGATTAATTGGAGCTGCCGCTATTGGAGCAGTACTTTCGTTGCCAACATAAGAAATACGGTATAGATCAGATTCTAAACGACGACCACCAGTTAGGAAGTACAAAGCACCATCTGGACCAATGGCACCATCGGTCAATGGAAGTGGAATACCAGATAAAAACTCTTCTCTTTCACCAGAATAAGTTGAACCAGAAGGTTTTAAATGAATAGCGTGCATTACCCCAAAAGTCCAGTCGAAAGCCAAGAGGGTATTTTTATATTTTGCTGGAAATTTAGCATCTTTTAAATGAAGTAAATTGGTAGGCGAACCTTGCCCAATATTAATTACAGGAGGAAGGTTATCTGGGAAAGTCGGCGACCATTTGCTATTTCCTGTTCTCCAACCGAATTCTGATGCACTTGTTGCATGACAAATACGAGTCGGACGGTACCAAGGTAAACCAAAATCCCATTCCATATCGGCATCATAAACAAACAAATCTCCATTCGCATCAAAGGCCATATCGAACGCATTTCTGTAACCAGCACTAACCAGTTCCCACTTTTTGCCTTCTGGGTCAAGATTCGCAATCCAGCCTCCTGGAGCATAGCGGTCGTTGGCGTGGCCACGAGGGTCTTTTATGAGTGGAAACATTTGGTCTTCTTTCCAATTTGATGGCAATTTATAAGCATCTAATGGTGGCACATCCGTGTGATTTCCATTAATTACAAAAAGTGATTGTTTATCAGGCGAAAGAATAATACTATGTGGGCCGTGTTCGCCATCACCAGCGAGTTCTTTTAGTAAAGTAACTTTATCGAATTGGTCATCATTATTGGTATCTTGAAGACGATACAAACCACTTTTTTTCGTAAAAATCTTATTACCCTTACTATTGTTTATCATTACGTAAAGGCTATTAAACGCATAGAGCAATCCGTGTGCATAGCCCATACCCATTGTGTCAGTAGCAGGCCCAACTTGTAGTTTTTCAACATCCAAAGCTGAGATTTTGCCATCAACTGCGGGCATTTTCAAGCGAAAAAGTTTTCCATATTGGTCTGAGCAAATCATTCGGCCTTTATCATCGAAAGTCATTGAAACCCATGAACCTATTTTGTTTTGAGAAGGGCTAAAAAGGTGTTCAGCTTTAAACCCTGCAGGATATTTTAGTTTATCCAGTTTAGGGTCACCCGTAGTTATTGCAGACAGGTTAGGCTCTTTTAGGAGAGTAAATGAAGCAGCCGTGGCAATAGCGACTATTCCAATCCCCATTTTAATGGAGTTTTTTTTAGAAAACATGATAAAGTAAGGGTTAAATATTATTTATTGTCGAATAGTGTAGTTTCGGCTCCTAATATTCTCTGTATATCATGAGTCGAAAATCTCCCACAATATACAGAGAAAAAAGTATTTAAAGAAAAATTAAAAATATGGAGATAAAGCTGATTCATCAGCAGGAAGTCCATATAAAACACTAATGTTGGTGAAAGCATTGCTACGAGCTACTGCACCTTCAGGATAATAATATGCAACAGGATTGGCTTTTATTCTATTTCCGTAAGCCGTGATAACTTCTACTGCTGTACCTGTACGTACGAGGTCAAACCAACGTTTGTTTTCAAAAGCAAGTTCACTTCGACGGTCTTGATAAATTTGTGTTCTTACAGCCGCTTGTGAAGTTGCAGTTGCTGCAGGTAAACCCGCACGAGAACGCACTTGATTTAAGATTGGTAATGCCTCTGACATTTTACCTTGCTCAGTTAGTGCTTCTGCCAAGAACAACAAAGTTTCAGCATAGCGATAAATCGGGAAGTTATTACCAGTATTGCCATGCAAAGAGTGCGTTTTGGCAAACTTCTTATTATAAGGGAAGTTTTTATTTGCTCTCAAACTACCACTAATCGTCACATAGGCAATTGTTCCATCTAATCGTTTATCACCTTTTTCAAAAGATGCAATTAAGTCAGGAGTCGGAGCTCCATTGCCTTCGCCAGTCAATGGCTGTGGATTTGATGTTCCCGAAATTGGTTTCAATTCTTCAGGACTCATTGGGCGTGGCATATAGTTATACATAATTGCTCCGTTATAGCCCGATGCTCCCTCTTGAAATTGTACTTCAAAGATTGATTCCGCATTATTTTTGTTTCCAGTATTTGTTGAAAAAGCATCATTGAAATCTGGCATCAATTTATAATCATTACTTGCCACAATTTCTTTTAGTAATTTTTCAGCATCTGCCCATTTTTTCTGTACCATATAAACATTGGCCAACAACATTTTTGCTGTTCCTGAAGTAGCTCTGCCAGCCTCCTGTGTTGATTTTGGCAATAATCCTGTAGATGCAGCAGTAGCATCTTTGATAATTTGTGCATACACTTCATCAACAGTTGCCAGTGGCAATGCTGCTTCTTGACGGTTGGTTACCGGAGTAAGGTGCAAAGGCACTTTACCAAAATATTGCACTAATTCAAAATAAGCATACGCTCTCAAGAATTGAGCTTGACCTTTCAAATTATTTTTTGAAACTGCTGGAAATTCAACAGCATCAATCGCAGCTAAAATCTGATTGGCACGTGCAATGATTTGATAATCAAGGCGATACTGATTCAATACGTGAGTGTTAGAAGTAACGCCATTGGCAGTTGGCACTGCAAAATCTGCTAAATCTTCTTGCTGCTCAGTTGCTCCAAAAAGAATATTTCTATAATAATATGCATTATCAGAGTGCATTTCGCTTAAAAGCCAAGCACGGTCGTTGACGATAGATCTTAAGGGCACATAGCAGGCATTGACTGCTTGCTGAAAATCTGCTTCTTTAGAAAAGAATATAGCTGTACTAAGGTTTGTTTCTGGAACTACGGTCAGGAAGTCTTTATTGCAACTTATCAGACCGAAGAACACAAAAAGTGCTGTGAAGGTTATCTTTTTCATTATGTTAAGTCATTTAAGTTTATTAAAAATTCAAATTGATACCAAGGGTGTAAGTACGTGGAACAGGATAATTAGATAAATCTACCCCTGGACTTAAATTTCCTCCATCACCATTACCATCACTTTGAGCAGATGTTTCAGGGTTTGGTCCTCCCCAATATTTTGTAAATACATACAATTGCTGAACAGATGCATACACACGAGCTGACTTAAATATCTTATTAGCCTTTGGAATTGTGTAACCAACTGTTACGTTTTTGATGGTGAAAAATGAAGCATCCGCTACAAAACGGCTATTCATCCAGTCACGCTCAATACCTGTAACGTTACCGCCACCAACAGTTGTACCATACATTCCTTTACCAGGATTAGCTTCTGAACGGAAACGGTCTTTTACTCCTGCAACCATGTTAAATACACCGTCAAGATTAGCCGTACTATAAATGTGGCGAACCAATAATTGATTTCCCTGTGAACCCGAACCTACAATACTCGCATCAAAATTACCATAAGTAAAGTTATTTGTTATACCATAAGTAAATGTTGGGAAAGGATTACCCATGATTACTCTGTCATCAAAATTTCCGCCATTTGTAATGATACCATCGCCATTTTGGTCAGTTAATTTAATACTTCCAACCACCGAACGACCTGGAACCTGAGGTGAATTCTTTAAATCCTCTGCATTTTTATACATACCTTGAGAAATGTGTCCATAGAATTGTCCGAATGGATAGCCTACTTTAGTAATATGGAAAGTTCCATAAACTCGGTCAATACCATCTGCCAAAGCAATTACTTTGTTTCTGTTAAATGAAATGTTTGCATTGGTGCTCCATTTTAATTTTCCAGTTGTATTTTTTGTATTTAACGAGAACTCATGGCCCCAAAACTTAATTTCTCCGATATTATCATTAAAGTTACCAAAACCAGCTTCTTGAGCAATTTGTACACTATACAATAGGTTTGTAGTACGTTTTGTATAATAATCGTAAACAAAGGTAATTCTATCGTTAAATAAACCGAGGTCTAAACCAAGGTCTAATTGTTTGGTAGTTTCCCAACCTAAATTATTATTTGCCAAAGTCGTAACAACAGCTCCTGGAGCGACATTATTACCAAAAACGGCATTCACAGTATTATTAATCAAGGCATAAGGCGTATAATTACCAATATTGTTATTACCCACAATACCATAACTTGTTCTTAATTTTGCAAATGATATTTTTGGGATTGATTGCAAGAATTTCTCATCCGAAATTACCCAACCTGCCGAAACTGAAGGGAATGTTCCCCAACGATTATCAGAACCAAAACGTGAAGAACCATCACGACGAACCGAAGCTGTGAACAAATATTTGCCTTTAAAATTATAAGTTAATCTCGAAAGCAATGATGTTAAAGCCCATTCTTGTACTGATGATTGAGTACCACCTCGGTTTACATTGATTGCTCCTTGAATAGTTGGAAGGCGATCATCGGCATAAGTATCAGCTTGAATACGAGTACCTTCGGCACGGAATCTTTGTTGTGTAAAACCACCCAAAATTTCAAAATTATGGTCTTTAATACTTGTTGCATAAGTAGCCAAGTTTTCGTTCAACCAGGTTAAGTTTTCAAAATTCTGACGGATTGAAACCGCTGTTGTTGGAATCGCAACGTTGATGGCACTTGTAGCCGTTGATGGATTAAAGAAGAAAAACTTATTACGGTTCATTTCAACATTAAACGAAGATTTCAATGTTAAGCCTTTGATTGGTTGGTACGCAATGTAAGCATTTGAAATCAAGTTCAAGGTAGTAGTTTCATTTACCAATTCATTGGCCGCTCTCACCCAGTTAGGGTACGCAAAGATATTACCTGTACTTGCTGGGAATCTGTTAAATAATGTTAGCGTTTTGCCATCAGCTTCATAAATTGGCATTACTGGCCAAGTATGTAATGCATTAAATAAAATACCGGTTCCACGGTCACCATCAGTTCTTGGCGTGTTGTCAAATACATATTGTGGAGCGATATTGAAGCCTACTTTTACCTTATCAGAAATATCATATTCTGAATTCATACGCATCGAATATCTTTTATATTCATTATTAATCACCACACCTTGCTGATTAAATACACCACCTACAAAAGAGGTTCTTGATCGCTCTTTATTTGATGTTAGCGTTAGGTTATAGCTTTGCACAGGGGCTTTTCTTAATAATGCACCATACCAATCATTGTTCTTTCCTGCATATTGAGATGGGTTTTGAAATTCAACTGGAACTGGTTGACCTGCATCGGTATAAAACTCTTTTTTAAACTGAGCAAATTCTTCGGCTGTCAGCATTTCTACAAGTCCTTTCTTTGGCACCTCTTGAATACCCACAAAAGTATTGAAGCTAATATTTGTACCTGTCTTTCCTTTTTTCGTAGTAATCAATACCACACCATTGGCTGCTCTTGATCCATAAAGCGAAGTAGAAGCGGCATCTTTCAAAATAGATATGTCTTCGATTTCGTCGGGGTTCATCGCACCGATACTTCCAGTTATTGGAAAACCATCAATAACATAAAGTGGATCACTACCTGCCGAAACAGACAACTGTCCGCGAATCCTGATGTTCATCCCTTGACCAGGCTTACCCGTTGTCTGATTGATTTGTACACCCGCCAATTGACCTTGTAATTTCTGTCCGATTTGCGAAACTGGAATGTCTTTAATTTCTTTCGAACCAATAGTCTGGACGGCTCCCGTCACGCTTTTCTTCAATTGACTACCGTACCCAACTACAACTATTTCACTTAATAGTTTGTCGTCAAGAACTAAAGAAACATTGATTTCTTTTTGACCCGTGTAAGCAACTTCGTTGGCTGTATAGCCCACAAAGCTAAATACCAGAGTTGAGTTATTTGGTACATCCAATTTGTAGCTACCATCGGCATCAGATTGTGTGCCTCGATTTACACCTTTGATAGTTACACTTACCCCCACTAAAGCTTCGCCATTTTGGCCAGTCACTTTGCCCTTAACTTGTTGGGCAAACGCAAATGAAGTACATAACAAACCCAACATAAGCGAAAAAATACTCGCATAGAGTTTTGTTTTGTACAAAGTAAATCTTTGTCTCATTTGATTAATGTTTTAGGTTGAAATAGAATGATTAATAATAAAAGGAATATTTTTCCTTCATATAATACAAATATAAAATTATTACAATAGCTAACTATCCTGTACTGTACTGTCCTGTGTAAAGAAAAAATAGTATTATTTGTAGTTTTTTAATGTAAAACCCACAAAAACTGTAAGATGAGATTAAGTTTTATATTTTTGTTTTTCGTTATATAAAAAAAAGTTGCGACAAGAAGCTAAATTCTGCTCAAAAAAAGACTTTTTTTACTCATTACACATAATTTATACATTTTCAATAAAAATATTTTAGAAATATAATTTTTCAAAATTCACTAATGGAAGCTCCTATAATTAATATTTTAGCACAAAAAGTACTTGTCGGAAAAAAACTCGAAATGAGTTATTCAAATAACCGAACTATAGAGTTATGGCGTAGTTTTATGCCGAGAAAAAAAGAAATACGCAATCAAGTCGGTTCAGAACTTTATTCAATGCAGATTTATACTAGTGTTTTCGACTTTCAAAACTTCAACCCAAATGATACATTTACGAAATGGGCAGCTATCGAAGTAACTGATTTTGAGCATATTCCAAAAGAAATGGAAAGTTATACCCTAAAAGGTGGGCTTTATGCCGTATTCACACACAAAGGCTCTTCGATAGATTTTCAGCGAACATTTCAATCTATTTATGACGTTTGGCTACCAAATTCTGATTATCAGATTGACGACAGAGAGCATTTTGAACTTTTAGGAGAAAAGTATAAAAACGAAAGCCCCGATTCGGAAGAAGAAATTTGGATACCAATAAAACCTCGCTCTTAATTGTGTAAAAATACTCGACAATCATAGAAGGCGAAAAAGCTAACTACTTCCTTTGTAAAAACGAAACCCTATCCGCCTACTTTAAAAGACTTTAGGGCATTGTTAAAAATATAAGCAGATAAATAGGTTTTCAACTATCAAATATTTCTTGTGCCTAAGGCGGTAGAATGAAATAAAAAAGTAAATTTACAACCATACTTTTTGTTGCTTATAAATTTATACCCTTAAAACCTGCGATTAAATTTTGAACAGCTAATACAACGAATTTAAAATCTTCCAGACTTTCATTTACTGACCCCTAAGCTAAATGAGATGTAAATAGAATTTTCAATGTTAAATAATCAAATAATTGTTGTGTTTTGATCGACTTTCATAATAAATTTTATTGGGATAGCTTGCTTTGCAACCAGAATAGTAGGAACACGGACAAGAAAACAAGCCTCTTCGAGTTCATTGTTTAATATTATTTTGCTAATAGCACAATTTGCCGGCTCCTTCCAAGCCCCATTACTTACTAAATTTGTTGAGACAGATTTTTTAAATGGGAATGATCCTAGCATTGGCATTTTTCGATTAATTATTTTTTCTGCCACAATTGATTTTTTGGTGGGTACAATATCCATTCCAACCATTCAGCGTTGCATGGAAAAGGGAGAAAACTCATTGTACAAGAATAATTCAGTCTTTATGGTTGTTGTAAAGAATTTAAAATTTTCTACAATAAACCATTTTAGAAATAGTATTAAAATGCCAGATAAAGGCAATTTTTTCCGTTTACTAAATTTTAAAGACATGAAAATGGGGGTAATATTATTAAATGTTTTTGTATATAGCTTTACTACTGTTAGCGTACTATCTTGCTTATATGCAGGATATTTAAACCCTTCACTTAGAACAACAGCCTTGTCTATGAGCGGAATCGCCAATGGTCTTGGAACCATCGGTTTGATGCTTTTTATAGAACCTTATAATTAAATTTTAACCGATAAAGTTATTGAGGGTTCGGTTTCGGAAGCATACTTCAGAAGATATCTTTCTTTCGTGGTTTTAGCACGATTTTTTGGCACTATTTTGGGTCAATTTACTTTTATACCTTTAGCTCAATTAGTTACAAAATTGGCTTCATTTATATAATTTAGAAAAAAAATGGACCTTCTCAATCGAGATAATTAATTGGAATATGAAAACATTAATTACAAAATGAAAAAAATATTTTTAGGTGGATGCCCTTTTGGAGATGAAAATCTAGGTGATGATGCAATACTAAGCTCTTTACTCAATACTTTCGGAAGCAGAAAAGATGAGTTAACAATTTGTAAAATTGATTATAATAATAACGATTATATCAACGAGTACGTAAATAAAAAGAGATTAAATACAAAAATTTACCCTAATAAATTTTATTCACCGCCAATATTTGGATTTTCAATTAATGGTAGAAGGAATCCCATAAAAGCATTTTTCAATTATCAATTAGATAAAAGGCAAATCAAATCCAAAGACCTTTTAATTTGCGGGGGTGGAACACTTATTACAGACTTACCTTGGCAAATAATAAAACTTGTAAATATTTCAAAAAAACTCAATGTCCCAATTATTTTGTTTGGCATGGGTATGGCTGAAATCAAAGACTATAATTCGATAAAATTCTTGCAAAAATCTTTAAATAAACTTGAGGACATTTATGTAAGAGACCTATTTGTAAAAAGTAAGCTTTTGGCTATCGGAATAAATGAGGAAAAAATAAAAGTCTGCTATGATCCAGCAATTGCATTAATGCCCAATGCAACACTTAATATTAATAATTTATTTGAAAAAAATGAAATCGAGCCCTATGAGAACGATAGAATTAAAATTGCAATTTCATTATCCTCAGAAAGTGATATAAAAAAAGAAACAGATTTCAATGCAATTAATTCAATTATTAAATATTTAATCAATAAATATAATGCTATTATATTTTTAATTCCAACAAGCCATTACAAGCATTGCGATACCCTATTCATGAGTAAATTAAGTATCAATTCAAATGTGATATTAATTAAAAAACGTTTCGAACCTGAGGATTTAATACAATTTCTAAGTAAATTTCACCTTGTTTTATCAAGCAGATTACATCTAAACATATTTTCATCAATTGTTGGCACGCCATTCATTGGTTTAATTAGAAATAGTAAAATATCAGATTTTTCAACGCTACTTGAATTGAATTCATATTATTTCAACGAAATCGGCAGTAAGGCTTTTTATACTTATTTAGATTTTATGATTGAAAACAATAAAAGCATAAGAAAAAAAATTCTCAATAACATAGAGATGATGAGGTCTGTTCATATTGATTGTGTAGAAGAAATTTTTAAAAAATACTTAGCATGATAGTCCAAACTGCATTATTTATTTATGTTTTAACAAAAAAAACTTACTATAAAACAATTGACATTATTTTTACTTGTTTGATTTATTTTTTTCGATTTAAAAAATACGATATAACCAGTAATGTCTTAATAGTTGTCCCTGATGGCATAGGAGACAATATTTTAAGACTTGAAGTAATTAAAAATTATATCGAATATTTTAAATGCAAATCAATATATTTTCTTATATCAGAAGAAACTGGCGTAAAAGAATTAATCTATTCTATCAATAAGGAAAATACGAGTTTTATTGATTTTTCATTGAAAAAGTTTTCAAGGAATCCTTTTTATAGATTTTTTAAAAACAAAGCCCTTAATCAATATAACTTTGTATCTATAGTACTATTGTATACAATCGAAAGCAGGGTAGCTGAAGTCCTAGAAAAGTCGTTTAGGGCTCACAATACTTTTTTTTATCGAACCGACAATATATTTAATTATGCTTTACTGGATGATATTTCTTTATTCAAAAAAGTAACCAATATAGATCTAGATATTAACCTTTTAAAAACAAATCTACAAAGTATTGTAAAAAATAATTTATATTCAGATTCAACGATTCCTTCAGAATATATTGTTATTGGAATTGGCTCTAGCTCAGTTTCAAGAACATATCCAATAACAAAGTTTTTGCCGGTTTTAGAATGGCTGGGCGTTAATAACTATACAATGATTTTTCTTGGAAAAGGGCTAGAAGATGAAAAATATTACAATAAATTAATCTCCCTTTCTTCAATTATTAAAAATCAATCAATAAATTTAATTGGAAAATTAAGTTTATTAGATTCTTTTCAGGTACTAAGAAAGGCTAAATTTTTCGTAGGAGTTGAGTCAGGTTTATTTAACGCTGCTTCATTTCTTGGCATCCCCTTAATTGTAATATACGGAGGAGGACATTATGGTAGATTTAAACATATAAACGACAAGGCTATTTATGTTTCATCTACAATGAATTGTTTTGGATGTAATTGGCAAAATTGTCCTTACGGTTCTCTTAGATTTAAATCGGCGAAATGCATTTCAAATATAGAATCAAAGGAAATAATTGCTGCAATTTGTTTAATGATAGAGAAAATAGCATTAAGTTGATACCGAGCTAAAAAAAGCATATAAATGGCAAGACAAAATAAACTTCTAATTGCCACAGGTTGTGATAGCAATTTTTTTCCAAATTTGAGAATCCTCTTAGGGTCATGGATGACTCATATGGCAGATTTTGAAATTGTGGTATGTGATTTTGGCTTAACAAAAACACAAATAGATGAAATAATTTTAACACCTAGATTACGGATTTTATCAACCCCTAAGGTAATAGATGAGCCCTGGTTTGGAAAAACCTTAATTTATACCTTATTAGGAGAATGTATCAATGAAATTGATGCCTTGATGTGGATTGATGCGGATGCTTTTTTCAATTCACGTCTTCCTGATATATGGCCTATATTGGAGGGATATGATATTCTTATAGATGCACATATTCAATCTGTAGGAGAACTTTCAGATATCAAAAACATTAGAGATTATTCCCTTAGAAAAGATGACGCTTATTTTAGTGCAGGTTGTTGGATTGCCCGCCCTGGAAATTTTTTAAAAAGATATCAGGATATTGGAAGCGTTACACGTGATCGTATCTTTTGGGAACCCGATGCCTTTGTATCAGCCATCTACTTAGAAAAGCTTAAGATTCGAACAATAAATGGTTCAATTTGGCATTCTAGAGGAAAAACATCTTTGAAAACTTGCTCCATAAATAACCTAACAGCATTTCATCATAATCAACCTATTTATGTAATTCATGCAAATGCATTTTATCACGTTAGAAAAGATGGTCGAAGAATTTTGAACCGACCAAAATTAGCACAATTGCAAGATCATTATGAGAATATTTATAATATAAAAATGAGAGGTGAACATAAAACGAAAAATAATGTATTATCTTTTTTATACTATTATTCTGCATATTTCTTTATAACAATTGGTTCATATTTAAAAAAGGTCATAAAAAACATTATCATTTTACTAGGTATCCATAAAGTTTTAAAAAAAATTATAGCCGCTTGAAAAAGCTGTACAAATTGTAGTAACTCCAGATATTAGTCCGCATCTGCAATGTTTAATATAACTATTGGCCTCGAGCAAAACCATCAATTCATTTATATTTTCCATTGCTTACTGAACAGCATATAAACTTTCGCCATTGTTTTTTCTCAGCATTTTTTTGCTAATTTTGCGTCGTTTTGGGGTGTTTTTTTTCTGTAAAAAAAGAAATGATGAGCGTGTTAAAGACAACACTTGTTAGCGGTTTGTTAAATATCATTTTGACTGTGTTTTTTATAAAATCAATGGTCCTTTATGCTCCTGCATTGGGTACTTGCCTATGTTTTTTATCAATTTGGCTTATCCGAATATATCAATTTCATAATGAGCTTAGTATTTTTTTCGACATTAAAATGCTCATCAAAATCTCACTATTATTTTTATTTTTTTCATCTTCTTGTATTTATTATAAATAAGCTGCTCGAATTTTTCACTATAATTTTGAGTGGATTTATTTTGATCTTTTACCATTTTGATTTGAAAAAACTAATTTTAAAAAACTGAAAATTCTATTTCAAACTTCAAAACCACTTTGAATAATCACATTGTATATATCACACGCGAGTACCCACCATCGTTTCGTGCAGGGGGCATTGCCTCCTATGTACAAGAAATGGCTAATATTCTCATAAAAAATGGTTGGAAAGTAACTGTAATATGTGCTTCTGATAACACATTGAAAGAAAGTATCAATGACGAAAATGGTGTAACTGTCATTAGACTTTCGAGAGGAGACTTCATTTTAGCAAATGTTGAGAAAAATTATTTTTTGTTTAAAAAACTTAGATTTTTGTATCGCTTTTTTTCATATCGGTATAAAATTCGCCAAATCGTCCAAAAAATAGAAGATGTTTCGATTATCGAAGTACCAGAATATGGAGCCGAAGGGCTATTTTTATTGAACCTAAAAATACCTTTGGTTGTACGACTTCACTGCCCAATGTTACTTGACAGAATAACTTTAACAAAAAAAAGACTTACTTTTTTTAATTTTCATAATTATTGGTTGGGCTATTTAGAATTGTTAGTTGTAAAAAAAGCCAGAAATATCACCTCATGTTCACAAGCACTCAAACGATGGTTTGTTGAACAGGTGGAGATTGAACAATCAAAAATTACAACCATTTATAATTCAATCAAGATAGCAGAATCAATCAATCCATTAAGTCTTAAAAGTGAAAATTACACCGTTTTTTTTGCGGGCAGTATTTTGGAAGAAAAAGGTGTTGGCGAGTTGATAGAAGCAATTCAAATTCTTAGGAAAAAAGGATATGACATCAATCTCATTTTAGCCGGCAAAATGGCCAAATTCGGTCAAAAATTGAAACAAAAAATGCTCAATGAGCAGACAAATTGGTGCAGGTTTTTGGGACATTTGTATGATAGAAATGACTTGGTCTTTTACTATCAAAATGCTAATGTTTGTTGTTTTCCTTCATGGTGGGAGAATTTACCTTACGTTTGTTTGGAAGCAATGTCGTTTGGTTCAATCGTTGTTGGCACAACGAAGAGTGGGTTTGAGGAAATTATTAAAGAAGGAATTTCTGGTTTTTTATGCCCACCGAGAAATCCAACTTTGCTTGCTGAAACAATAGAAAAAGCCTTAAATTTGAGTCCAAATGAGCGAAAAGTAATGGCTGAAAATGCTATTGAACATATTAAAATTATATTTTCTATCACTGCCCTTCAAGAAAATATTAATTACTATCAGCTTAAAAGTAAACTAACATTAAAATGAAAATATTGGTTATTGACGATGCATTTACTGAAAATATTGGCGATAAAGCTATTGAATTTTGTATGAAAAATTTGCTTCAATACAAATTCTCAAATGCCGATATTTCATTTCAGTCTTATCGGGGGAAGTATGAACCACCTAGAAAAAACAAATTGAAAGCAAATTTAACTTCAAAATATTTTTTTATTGGGAAGACTAAAAAGTATTTGCCTCTAAAATTGTTTTATAGAACTCGTTGGTTTTTTCAAAATTTTCAAGAACTTTTGTTAAAACATCGATATACTGAATACGATTTGCTGATTATTGGTGGAGGGCCGTTAATAGATGGCTTTTGGATGTATCCTTTTGCGTTCTGGTTATGGGCTCGTGGTATCAAAGCTAATAAAATAATTCTTTTGGGTATGGGTTACGGTTATGGCTTGAGCATATTTGACAAAAAAATGGTAAAAAATGCTTTGAAAAATGTAGATGAAATTTTTTTGAGAGATGCTTCTTCAATAACAAGATTTCAAGAAGATTTTGGGGTTTCTTGTAAATTTATGCCCGATGTAGCTTTTGCCATCAGCAAGTTTATGGATTCAAGCCCACGTATTGCCAAAAGAATAACATTTTTTCCACTTAATTATGAAGTGTATAAAGTCCAAGCTTCTTTGAAAGAAATCGTTTTACTGGCAGATGAATATTTTATTCTTATAGTAAAAACGATTAAAGAATGGCATTTAAGAGGGTTTAGCATCGGCTTATCAACTTCTCAAGCCTCACAAGACTTAGCGATTTTAGAACAGATTCATGATAAACTAATCGAATTAGAGATTGAAGTTGAAGTAACGATACCAAAAAATCTTGAATCTTTAGTTGAAGTTATCAGTTCTTCTGAAATTATTTTTTCCGGACGTATGCATGCACTTATTGTTGGTTATGCTTACGACTGCCAATGTATCGCTTTTCCGAGTACTCTTAAATTGAGCAACTTTGATGAAGAAATTATTAAGCCAAAAAAACGCTTGTATGACATAAACAAAAGCATATTTCAAACTTTTGAAAATATACCCTAAACTTGATGCAAAATAAGATTCATTTTGAAGGTTTAAATGGACTAAGAGCAATGGCAGTACTTGCAGTTGTTATATCACATATCACCATTCATTTAGATTTTTTTGGTCTCGACAATGGCATTTTTGGTTACAATAAAAATGGTACACCGATGGGATGGCTCGCTGGAGCGTATGGTGTCACAATATTTTTTACGTTAAGTGGATTTCTGATAACATATTTATTATTGAGGGAGCAGCAAATTCAGCCAGTCAATATTAGAAACTTTTATATGAGAAGAGTTCTTAGGATTTTTCCACTTTATTTTCTTTTTCTTATTCTAACCTTATTTACTTATTTATTATTCAATATTAAATTTGAACTAAAGGCACTTCTTCAATGTATGTTTTTTGCGGGGAATGTACCTGCTGATATTGGCAGAAAACTCCCATTACTTGGGCATTATTGGTCACTGGGTGTTGAAGAACAATTTTACCTTTTTTTGCCTTTTTTTTTAATCTATTCAAGGAATAAATTACTAAGAAATACGATTTGTTTAGCAGTTTTACTTTTTGGAATTCGAGTGATTTGTTGGATAATTTATAAAAATAAAGGTGACTTTTCTTTAAATTTTATCATGGGTACAAGTCGTTACCATCTACTTGTTTTTGGATCTATTGTGGCAATTTTATATTTCCAAAAAAATGAAAAATTTATCAATTTGGTTACGAAAAAATCAATACAAATACTTTCATGGGCAATATTTTTGTTGTTTTGTTACAATAAAGTAATCTTTCCCTTAAGCCATGAATTAGTAGCGGTAGCCACAGGCTGTATTATTATTGCTCAAATTATTGGAAAAAATAAATTGATAAACCTAGAAACTAAAGTTCTTGACTTTATCGGTAGAATTTCTTTTGGTATTTACATTACTCACAATTTAATTATTTTTTATTGTGGCAAATTGATTGGAAAGTTCGTTTTGCCAAATATTTTTATTTACATATTTGTGTATTTTTTCGTAATTACCATTGTAATTTTTTTAAGTGATTTATCATACAATTATTTTGAAAAAAAATTCTTAAGAATGAAATTACAATACACAATATTCACAAACGAAAGTAAAGAAACTAAGAACAACGATAAAACAATAACCACTATTTATTGATATCTTATGAACACTCCAATTGTTAGTATTATTTTGCCTATTTATAACGCAGAAAAATACATCGTTGAATGTTTAGAAAGCATTTCTACACAATCTTACCCAAATTGGGAATTAATCATTGTCAATGATGGATCTATCGATTCATCCGAGAAACTTATTAAAGTTTTTATAAAAAATTGTAGAAATGATATCCAATATTTTTTTACTGAGCATATAGGTCTACCAATTTGCTTGAACTTTGGCATTAGTCACGCACAAGGTAAGTATATCGCTCGAATGGACGCTGATGATATAATGCTTAAAACGCGGTTGGAAAAACAGGTAGATTTCATGGAAAATAATCCAGAAATTGGAGTTTTGGGAACAAATTTTATCGAAATAGATGAAAATGGGAAAGAACTAGCTCAAGTGAAAATGCCTCAAGGAAACGAGTTTATAAAACAAACTTTTTTTACTAAGTGTGCGATTGCTCATCCTACAGTTATGGTACGAAAAGAAATTTTGCTAGCAAACAAGTATCTTGAAAAGTATCCTTTTCCTGAAGATTATGAACTTTGGACACGGTTAATTGAAATAATTAATTTTGAAAACCTACAAGTTTCACTATTAAAAAAACGATTTCATCAAAAAGAAATTTCACTTAGTGGTGGTTCGGACTTTGCCTTCGAATCTTTCAAATTGATCATTGCTTTTAATAAGAAATATAAAAAAAAATTGCCAGTTTATATAATTTTAAAATACTTAATATTGATATTAGCATCACAAAGAATGAGGTATTTATTACGAAGAAACCGTTTGAACTTTCTAAGAATATTCCCAATTGAATAGGGTATAAGGGTATGATTAAACATTTAGGGGTAGAGCTACATAGATTCACATAACAATTTATTAACAGATACTTAGGCTTTCCTTCACATCTGTAAATAACTGATAGTAAGAGACTTATATAA
The DNA here is from genome assembly GCF_937903345.1 of uncultured Emticicia sp. Taxonomy (GTDB): domain Bacteria; phylum Bacteroidota; class Bacteroidia; order Cytophagales; family Spirosomataceae; genus Emticicia. Next base: position 82,922 of record NZ_CALCZQ010000053.1, read on the forward strand.
AAATTAAACCCCGAATATGTATAAATTTGGTTTGTATCTGGGTTTTTCGTATTTTCTGTCTACAAAAACAACAAAATGTACATGCAATAATGTTTATTCTGAAAGAAATATTATCATAATGCGTACGTGTGTGTGCCTTTGCTCAATGAATCTATCAGATTATAAAAATAATGCAACTGTTTTGTAAGCCCTCAATTACCCCCGTCTCTCAAGTTAAAATTTTGCGGCAATAAATTTTCTAATTAAAGAATGCTTGCTGACGGTATTTTTTATAATACATAATTGAGCCAAGCTTCTGGATTTACGTTGTGTTTTTTGCAATCGCTCATAAATGTGTAAATGATGGCGTTCCTTTGAGCAGATTCGTGAGTGCCTGCGAATAGGTAGTTTTTGCGACCTATTGCTACTGGTCTTATAGCGTTTTCTACTAAATTATTGTCAATTTCTAATAAGCCATCAAGCATATAGTTTCCTAGCTCGTCCCAACGATCAAAAGTGTACTGCATAGCTTTAACTATTGCACTTTTGGTCAGGGTATTCTTTAGATTTTGACTTATCCACTTTCCTATCAGATTATATACTGAAAAAGATTTTTCTATTCTCAAAGCTTTTCTTTGGTCAGCATCAAGCTTAGCTTCTTTGGCTTGTCGTTCGATATCGTAGAGTTCTTGAATCAGCTTCATGGCTATTTCTGCCTTGGTTTTATTGCTTGGCAGGGCTTCCTCAAATTTACGGCGAGCGTGTGCCCAACAGGCAAGCTGAATGATATTTTCAGATTTTGCCAGGTTATCATAACCTGAGTAGCCGTTTGTTTGCAAATAGCCAATGAAGTTTTATAACACTGACTCTGGATATTTAGCTCCCCGACCTTGTTGGTATTTGAAGACGGTAGAACCAGTGATTGAATCGTTGTAAACCAAAAAATAGCCTAAATGGAAAGACCCTTTCTTACGGATAGCCGTTGCCTCTGATTCTAATACTTTCAAGGTCGTTTCGTCTACTTGAAGGTATTTTTGTGTAATGATTTTATTAAATTGATAATCGTAGAGTATTTCGAGCCGATTGATGCCGAGTTTCACCCAGTTATAAATTGTAGCGGAATTTGTTGGTATTTTTTGTCGAATCATTTCTTTGAGCATCCTGTCGATGGGCAGGTACATGACAAATTTTCCATAAAGTAGATGTGCCACTATACCAACGCCGACTTTAGATTTTTCAAAAACCGAATCTAGCACTGTTGCCACAGCAAAGCTTCCTTCTTTTGTTATGGGAGCATATAAAGGGCGAATAATGCGAAGAATAAAGTGCTTTGAGGGCTGGTATTCTAAGAAATCGAAACTTTCATTTTTCACAAATACCATTTCAGAAAGGTCTCCTTTTGGCTGTATAATGGTTTCAATAACTTTTAAATGAACAGGTAAAGCGATGCGTTTGGATGACTTTGGTTCGATATTTTCTTTTTTCTTGGCTTCAACTAGTTTTTTAATGATAATTTCTTCAATCGCCTGTATATTGTCAGTGGTCATTTCTCCACCAAAATCACGCTTTAGTTGCTCTATTGGCTGATGAATATATTTTTCGTCTTTTTGTCCAAAAATCATTCTTAAAAACTTTGCAATCAGAGCCTCTTTTTCAGTGAGCAGAGCTTCTTTTTCGACATTAGCTACGTCTTTTTCGTCAATAGTTAGATTTTTCTCAACAATAGCTAGGTCTATCCCTGCAATTATATCATTCTTGGTTAGGATAATGTTCTGGAAGTATTCGATAGCTTTTTCTATGCCTTCATTTGAGGCAATTATTCGTGCTCTTTCAGGGTCAAAAACCTCGATATTAAGTGATTTGGGCGATATTTCTACTACTTTTTTGATAAGTAAAAGACGAAATTATTAGCTAAAAACAAGAGATTATATGCCCTTTTTTAAGGATTCTTTAAAGAAAAACGGGGTTTTCTTTTGAGCTTTGTCGCTGTGATTCCTTCTAACGTCAGCACCAGTTCTGGCCAGCGGATTTGGGTTTGGTTAGCTTCGATTTGAGGGGGTGGAAAAGTCCCTTTTTCAAGCCTTTTGTGGTAAATAACCAACCCGTCTCGCTCCCAATGAAGTAGTTTAATGGTGTTTCGTGTCTTGTTTAGAAACACAAAAACATCGCCATTCAAGGGGTTTCTGCCCAATTCGTTCTGAACCAAATCATACAAGCTGTCGAGCGGAACGCCGCCCGAACCTTTTCGCATGTCGCAAGGTGGGCAATAATACTCAAACCGATGCGAAGATGTCAGCGAAAACATTATACCAAACTGATTAATTGGCGAATAATCTCAAAATCTAAACCAGATTTTATCTTTACACCATTCGGATATTGTATTTCAAGTTGTAAAATCGATGCCATAGGCTCTGAATTTTCCGATATTTGAATTGTCAAAAAAATGCTTTTGGCTTTGCTAGCCAGTTTGGATTGCCAATATTTAAAAGTATACACATTGATATTGTGCTTTTCACAGTAATTCTTGCGAGTAAGACCAGAGTTTAAAAATTTATCATAATGTTTTTGCATTTCGGTTGCCTTCGTCATGAGTATAGTTTATTTTTGACAAATGTCGTAAGTCAATATTATTATTATTATTGCAAGATGGGGTTAACTGAGGGCTTACAATATTTCGAGTAAAATCATTGATAACCTTAGTGGCTGAAACTATGCCTCCAATCCATCCTTGTACGAGCAGTAAATGATTTTTTTAGTTAGTCGGTGGAAAACCAACAATTCATCAAGTCTAGTAATTTGTAAATGCCACTTAATGAATTTGCCGAGTTGAAGATATTAAAACCCATTAAAAAGTAGATTAAAGGAACAAAGGAAATATGATTGTAATATTACATTTGTTCCTTTTTTTTCAATAAATTGGCTAAAAAAGAGATTATTTAATTACTTTTCACCTTCAGCATGAAGCATTTCTAAACCTACCGAAGCTCGAGGCTTGAAGCCCGTCCAAGGTTTATCATTTGAATTTTGGTTTACATCTAAGTATTTGGCATAATCTTTTTTCTTGAGATGAATACCCAAAAAAGCAGTTACAAAATGTTGATTAATATTATTGATGCGGCGTTCGTTCCAAGCGGGTTCGGCGTAGCGGTAATATTCATCAAAATGTAAACCTGGCTTCAGTGACTCAGCAGGTGGAGGATTTGGTGCGACATTATGGCGAGCGTTCATGTAAGTTAGCATGTAACGATTGGCATTGATTGCACCATTATAAATCGCCTTGATGCCTTTCTCGTAGCCTGAAACATCGTCTTGACTTCCCGCTACAAAAAATGTCGGAATCTTTAAGCCTTTCAAGGTTTCGGTATCCCAAGCTGCACGTTCCATTCCCCACGGAGCAAAAGCCACGACTGCTTTTATACGTGGGTCGATACTTGCTTTGTATTCAGCATTATTGCCTGTACGGACTTCTATTGCTTTACTACCGCCACTCAAAGCTCCAAAAGTTTTGATAATTTGCTCGCTATAACCAGCACCTGCCACATTCAAAACGCCATACCCACCCATCGAATAGCCAATGAGCCCGATATTTTGGTCGTCAACAATACCAGACAAAAAGCCGCTTTTATCCTTTCCTAAATTTGCAATTTGATTGAAAATAAAAATATCATCTTTCGAGCGGTTGAGCAAGGTACTTTGAAAACCAGCAGCATCACGAAACGTCGATTCTGTATGGTCAATAGCTACTACGATATAACCTTTTGAGGCCAGATTTTCAGTCAAATAAGTTAATAAAAGTCTCGAACCTAAGTAACCATGTGAAACTATAACAAGCGGAAACGCTCCATCGGTGGTTTTGGGAGCAGCATCACGCACCGCACGGCCTAAGAATGTAAACGGAATCAATGGGCGTTTGGGGTCATTTGAAGAACCCATCACTTGGTCGTAAATTACTAAATCGTTTACATCGGCCGCCACATTGGCTGGATACCAAACCTCCACTTTGAGCGGTCGGTCGTAGGTTGGGTCAATGCCCCCTTTCGATTTTAGTACATCAACTTGGTTTTTATTCACAAAATCAAGCGTCCGAACGCCAATTTTATAATCACCGCGTTGAGCAAGTTCGGGAGCATCAGGCAGGGCATCGCCATAGACAAAAGTTTCGGCGGTGTTTTGGGCAAATGAATTTAAAGAAAATACTAAACTGATTACAAAAACCAATAATTTGGTGGAAATTAATTTCATTGTCTAAGGTAGAATTTGAATGAGAATATTTCTGCAAATTAGACAAGAAAAAAGGATTTTTGTAGGTGATTTCCTATTATTTTTACCCAGCTATTTTTACCCAAATATATTTTCTCTTTTCTTTTTATCATATTTTTCAGCCGAAGCCTACGCTCAAAACAAATTCGATAGTTTGAAATAAGTTTTAGCGAAAACTAAAAATATTTCTAATTGAATCAATATTTCAGGAAATATCATCAACCAAAGCTCGAAAATTTACATAAAAGTCCATTTAATTGTAATACGCCTCTTTAGATTTACTTGGCATATTCAAAGCATCGCAATTTATTTTTAAACATTCGAATAATAAAATAACATCATAATCTGTTTTGAATTAGATTTATAGAAAGATAAAACCTTCATCGAAAACGTAATACTATGCAAAAACGTCTCATCATTTTGTTTTTTGCCTTAATCGGCTTTCAAGCATTTGCTCAACCTCAAACAGGCCCAAGAGGCGAACGCCCACCAATGACAAATACCGAACGGTTTACTGAAAGAATGACTAAAGAATTGAACCTAAATGCGACTGCATCAAAAAAAGTGCGTGATGCTTTTATGAATAATATCAAGAAAATGGACGCGGTTTTAGGCAGTAAATTAGAAGAAAATGATAAAAGGGATGCATTGGATGAAAACAAAAAGGAGTTTCAGAATTCTATGAAAGGTATATTAAGTCCAGCTCAATATGCACAGTTTTTAAAGTTAGAAGCTGAACGTCCAGGACCACCTCCTCCTCCGAATGGAGAAAGACCACCAAGACCAAGATGAACAAAAAACGGTTTAAGCTTATGCATCTTAAACCGTTTTTTTTAATAACTCATGTGTTAAACTTTACGTTTCAACTCAAAATGTTGCCCGAGATAGACTTTTCTTACCAATTCATCGCTTGCCAATTCTTCGGCTGTTCCTTGTCGGAGGATTTTTCCTTCAAAAAGCAAATAGGCACGATCAGTGATTGAAAGTGTTTCATTTACGTTGTGGTCAGTTATTAAAATTCCGATGTTTCTGATTTTAAGTTTAGACACAATTCCTTGTATCTCCTCTACTGCAATTGGGTCCACGCCCGCAAAAGGTTCATCAAGCAAGATGAATTTGGGGTCGACTGATAATGCCCGAGCGATTTCAGTTCGGCGGCGTTCACCACCCGAACACACTATTCCTTTATTTTTACGAACATGGGTCAAGCTAAATTCTTCCAGCAGCGATTCGGTTTTTTCTTTACGTTCAGCTTTTGTCAGGTTGGGTTTGGCCAATTCCAAAACTCCCAAAATATTTTCTTCGACCGTCAAATCTCTAAAAATTGAGGCTTCTTGGGCCAAATATCCTACTCCCAATTTTGCACGTTTGTACATCGGCAAGGTTGTAATATCCAAATCATCAAGCCATACTTTGCCACTATTGGGTTTTACGAGGCCAGTGGCCATATAAAATGATGTAGTTTTGCCTGCACCGTTTGGGCCGAGAAGTCCCACAATTTCTCCCTGCCCTACTTGGTAGCTTACGTTGTTGTTAACTAATCTTTGACCGTATTTTTTTACTAAATTTTCTGTTCTTAAAATCATATTTTGCAGGACAGGCTTATACGCTGTCGTTTTTCTTATTCTCGGCTGAACAAGTTAGAAATTGGTATACAAACAAAATTACGCTTTAATCAACAAAAGTCAGCGTTAATATTTCTTAACTATACTTTATATCTTTCATCATCAATTGCAAAGATGTCTTATTATTGAAAGTATTTTCATCGACTTGGTAAGCAACGCTAAAATATTTATTAGTATTCAATCGCTCAAAATGCTCTTCTACCATTCCGAAACCGATAGCTGATAAAATTGCCCCTGTTTCTTCTTCAAAAAGCTCCAGTTTTAAGTGTTTTTCTTTCATTACTCTCGGAGCATATTTGAGCGTAAGATTTTCTGAAACAAAAACTGGCTGCATGTTTTCTGGCCCAAAAGGAGCCATTTGATTCATAATTCGATAAAATTTAGGGTTTATTTCAGCCAACTTAATCTTTAAATCAATGGTTACGACGGGTGTTAATTGCTCTGGCGTAATATATTTACTTACAACTCTATCAAATTCTAAGCGAAAAGCATCAATGTTTTCGATGAGCATTGTCATACCTGCGGCATGGGTGTGTCCACCAAATTGTTCGAGCAAGTTGGCACATTCTTCAATCGCTCCATAAAGGTTAAAACCCGCAACCGAACGAGCAGAACCTGCCGCTTTTTCGTGTGATTTTGTCAGAATAATTGTCGGACGATAATATTTTTCAATACAACGACTCGCCACAATTCCGATAACACCTTTGTGCCAGTCTTCTCGATAAAGTACTGTACTTTTGGCAGTATTGAGCAGCCATTCATCGCCCTCAATCATTGCTAATGCCTCTTCAGTAATACGAGAATCGAAGGCTTTTCGCTCCGAATTATGCTTTTGGATTTCTCCTGCAAAAGCCAATGCTTCATCATAATCCTCTGACAGTAAGAGTTGTACCGCAGCTTTTGCGTGTTTTATCCTTCCTGCTGCATTGATTCTTGGGCCTAATACAAAAACCACATTTTCGATCGTCATAGGAGTCAGAAATCCTGCTACCTCTTTCAATGCTTTTAATCCGATTCGTGGGTTTTCGTTGAGTTTTTTCAAGCCATAATAAGCCAAAACTCTATTTTCTCCTGTAATTGGCACAATATCGGAGCCAATGCTGACTACACATAAATCCAAAAACTCATAAAGGCTTTCAATCGGCATTGCAGTGCGAATGCAAAATGCTTGAAGTAACTTGAAACCTACGCCATTTCCTGTCAATTCTTTGTATGGATACGGGCAATCTTTACGTTTTGGGTCGAGTACAGCTACTGCGTTGGGTAGTGTTTCATCGGGTTCGTGGTGGTCGCAGATGATAAAATCTATATTAAATTTCTCTTTCGCCAAAGTTATTTTATCCTGGGCTTTGATACCACAGTCTAAACAAATTACGAGCGAAACACCCTGAGCGGCCGCCCATTCGATTCCTTGGACCGACACACCATAACCCTCTTCGTAGCGGTCGGGATTATAATATTCTAAATTAGGATAAAACGTTGATAGGAAGCCATATACGAGAGCGACTGCAGTTGTACCATCAACGTCATAATCACCGTAAACCATTATTTTTTCACCGTTGTCGATAGCTTCTCTGAGTCGTGTAATGGCTACTTCCATATCTGGCATCAGAAATGGGTCGTGAAGTTGACTTAGCTGCGGCCGAAAAAAATCTCGGGCATCGTCAAATGCAGTGACGCCTCGCTGCACGAGCATAGCGGCAAGGGCTTTATCGACATGGATGGCCTGCGAAAGTTCGATAACCGATTCTATGCTTGGAGTAGGTTTATATGACCAACGTTTTTCGGGCATTATTCAGTTTTTGTTTATGCGATGATATTACAAAATTACAGATTTAAACCACGATTAAAAAAATTTGTACAATTCGCACAATTTATCTTAACAGAAACGGCCTTTTTCAAGGCTATAAACCCCAAAATAATCATCTTTAAAAAATCTTTTTAACTATATAGTCACTAAAAGTGCAATAATTGTATTTATAGTAATCATATTATCGGCCTCATACGATTTATTTTTATAAGAAATACGACACACAGAAAAATAAATTTTTTAAATAAAAATCAAAAAAAGCTTAAATTGTTTTCAAAAAAAACTTTTTTGGCACTTTTCCAAAACAAAAAACACCTTAAAATTAAACTTTACAAAGAAAATTTAACTGGAAATTTACCTCTAACTTTATTCAAAATATTATCGAAATGAAGCGTTTTATCTTATTTTTTTTGTTTTCGATACACTCAGCATTCTTCGCAGATGCACAAAATGATTCATCGCAAACATTAACTTTGAGTGCGTATATTGAAACTTATTATGGGTATGATTTTGCAAACCCTGATAATCATTTAAGGCCAAATTTTATTTATTCGCATAACCGCCACAATGAAGTAAATCTCAATTTGGGTTTTGTAAAAGCAGCTTATCAGAAAGCCAACATCAGAGCAAATATGGCACTAATGGCAGGAACTTATGCCAACGCCAATCTTGCTGCTGAAAATGGTGTTTTGAAAAATATCTTAGAAGCAAACGTTGGAATTAAGATTATTAAAAATAAAAATCTGTGGCTCGACGCAGGCATTTTCAGCTCACACATTGGTTTTGAAAGTGCCATCAGTAAAGATTGTTGGACTTTAACACGAAGCATTTTGGCCGAAAATTCACCTTATTATGAAAGTGGAGCAAAAATTTCGTACAATTCTAATAACGAAAAATGGTTTTTAAGTGCCTTGTTGCTGAATGGTTGGCAACGAATACAAAGGCTTGAAGGCAATAATATGCCTGCCTTTGGGCATCAGATTACATTTAAACCTAATGCTACAATCACATTAAATAGCAGTTCTTTCATTGGGAGCGATACTCCCGATGCCGAGCGACTGATGCGATATTTTCATAATTTTTATGGCATATTTCAATTCAACGATAAGTTTGGTCTTACGCTCGGTTTTGATGTTGGTTTTCAACAAAAAACTCCCAAGAATATAAATTATAATGTTTGGTATTCGCTAGTACTTATGGCCCGTTATGCACTAACTAAGAAGTTATGTTTTGTTGCTCGTAGCGAATTTTATTCTGATAAAAACCAAGTAATTATCAGCACCAAAGCTCAAAATGGTTTTCAAACATTCGGAAATTCTCTCAATATTGATTATCATTTTTCTAATAATCTTTTGTGGCGAATTGAGTACCGAAACCTGAGTAGTAAAGATGCCATTTTTCAGAAAAAAGATTTATTTGTTCACCAAAACAACCTCATGATCAGCTCTTTAGCAATTGTTTTCTAAGTTCTAAAATCACTCAAGTATTCAAAAAAAAGGCTAATCAGTTTTACTGAAGAAGGAACTATAAATATTTATGTCGAACAATTCAGAACTCTAAACTCAAAACTATTTCTTCTCTTTCTTCCCAAACAACGAAAAATGTACATATCGTTTGGGATTTGCCTTCATATCGGCCATCAGAAGGGCGATATTTGCAGCAGTTCTGTCAAGGTTTACATAAAGAGAATCATCTTTAGCGAGCTTACCTAAGGTGCCTTTTCCTTGATTTATTTCTTTGATAACACCCTGTAAACCAGCAATCGAACTATTCAATTGATTGACTGTTTGGCCCAAACGCATGGCATTAAGCGAATCAGCAAAAGTGCTGCTTTTCTGCAAAATTGGCTTAATTTGAGCCTCGAGGTTATTCGATAAAGTATTGAGATTTGCCGTCAAAGTGGCGGCATTGGCTGTTATTGCTGAAATATTTTTTGAGTTGGCTGCCACAATTCCATTGACACCTGCAGTTGTTTGGCTCGCACCTGCCATTAAGGCATTGAGAGCAACAGCCGTTTGGTCAAATTGCTTGATGATTGCCGTTGTTGTAATAAGAAGAGAGTCAACATTTTTGAGGGTTGGCGTAAGTTTGTCTGTTACGGAAGCTACCATTCCTTTCTCTATTTCGCTTAGTATAACACCTTCATCACCTAAATCTTTTCCTGTCTCTATTTTGAGTTTTATTACTTTTCCACCTAAAAGTCCATTATCGGCCAATATAGCAGTGGTTTTATCGCTTATTTTAATGTCTCGCTTGATAGCTAGCATCACCTTTATGCGGTTTTTATCTTGTTCTGGTTCTACCAAAACCACACGTCCAACCGACACACCATTATAAGTTACAGGATTTGATGTCTGTAAGCCCTCGGCATTTTCGTAGTAGGTAAAATATTCATTTTCGGTACGGAAAATATCCAAACCTTTCAAGAAATTAAACCCTAAATAAAATATTGCAAATGCAATAATACCTAATAAACCAACTTTATATTCTTTTTTCATAAAAACGACTGAAGCACAATTAAATGATGCATAATTAAGACTGGCTCGCACGAGCGATCAAGAATTAAGAATGACGGAGGAAAGATTTCTTAATTCTTTTCTTAAATATCCCACAAAAATACAAACTTAATTCTTAATCGCAACGGCGAACCGTTCTCAATTCTTAATTAAAATTTCATTTCTCCTTTTCTTCTTTATATGCCTTTACAGCCTTAAATATTGCATCCGCTAGTTTATCTTGTCCATCAGCGTTTCCTAAAATTTTTTTGTCGGTGGCATTGGTCAAATACCCAGTTTCAACATAAATACTTGGCATCGTTGTTTGCCATAAAAGCTGAAATCCTGCTTGTTTCACGCCTCGACTGCGATGCCCCACTTTCGAGATTTGTTTCTCAACCATACTTGCCAGTTTTACACTTTCTTTCATAAAAGCATTCTGATAATTTGCGAGCATAATATTGGCCATTGGAGAACTTAGGTCATAACCTTTGTAATTTTTCTTATAATTATCTTCCATCAAGATAACTTCGTTTTCACGCATAGCAAGTTCGAGATTATCTTCGGTTTTATGCAAGCCCATCACATAAGTTTCTGAACCACTCAATTTTGAAGAATACGGATTTGCATTAACATGGATACAAATAAATAAATCAGCTTTATTGCGATTAGCGATAGCGGCTCGCTCATGGAGGGGAATAAAAACATCAGTCTTTCGAGTATAAATGACTTTGACCCCTGGGAGATTTTGTTGCAACTTTTTTCCTAGTTTGAGCGTCAAATTCAGAGCAATATCTTTCTCTTGAAGTTTTTTATGATGCGTGCCTGGGTCTTTACCACCATGCCCTGCATCAATCACAATCGTTCGGATTTTCCCGCTCTGAGCAAATGCAATTTCGAGCGAGAAAAATATGATTAGTAGGACTTTAAGAATTTTTAACATGATTTTATGAGCAAACATTCTTTCCATACCATATATTAGCTAATTTTGTGCCATTAATAAGCGTAGATTATTGGGATATAAGAAATGAAAAATCGGTTTATAGATAAAAGCTTGATTATCAACAAATTAATACATATATTATTGTTGTTTAATTTCTTCTTGTTCTTAACTAAATAATTTTAGTAGAAAAAAAACAAAAATTGGAGTTTTAGATACATATTCATTTTGACTTTCTCGTGTGGTTCATAATTATAGGACATTTTTTACAAAGATACGTTTTTTGGAACAACTGAAAAAATATACATCAGCCCAACACATCAGCATCGGCTACCACCCTAATTGGGGGTTTCTTTATTTGGCTCTTTTTATTACTATGAAGAGACAAAATTATATTTTTAAAAGTGGGTTTATTGCACTACTGATTTTACTTTCCTTCACTACTTTTGCACAGTTTCCTGGTGGAGGAAGATTACAGAATATTGGTGGAGGAAATACTTTTCGCCCTACAACAACTCGGCCTACTAGTACGGTGAAATCATTTGGAAACAAACTTTTTGAAGAGAAAAAGGACACCACTCGCGTATCGATCCCCGACTCTCTGCGTAGTAAAGACTCAGGTTTACAGTCAACGGTTAAGTACATAGCAGAAGATTCTACAGTGATGGATGTTTCGGGAGAGGTGCTGAATCTTTATGGAAAAGCAGTGGTGACTTACGGGGACATTGAACTAACAGCAGATTTTATAAAAATAGACTGGGGAAAAAGCGAAATTTTTGCTTATGGCTCACCCGATACGACCAAACGAGGCAGCAAGGTGAAGGGAAAGCCCATTTTTTCACAAGGTGGTGATAAATATAATACTGATACTATTAGATATAATTTTAAGTCTAGAAAAGCAATTATCAAAGGTATCGTCACCCAGCAAGGCGAAGGATTCGTAACGGGTGAACGTGTAAAAAAAGACGAACACGATGATATGTATTTGATCAATGCAAAATACACAACTTGTAATTTAACAGAGCCACACTTTCATATTTCCGCCAGAAAGATTAAACTTGTCAATAAAAAGCAAATTATTTCTGGGCCATTCAATTTTGTTTTAAGTGGAATTCCACTACCCATCGGTTTGCCTTTTGGTTTTTTTCCTGTGCCCAAAAACAAAGAAGCTGGTACTTCGGGCATCATTATGGGAACGTACGGAGAAGACCCCAATAATCGAGGTTTTTATTTTAAAGATTTTGGCTATTATTTTGCTGTTAACGAAAAAATTGGAGTCAAACTCATTGGTCAAATTTATACTAAAGGTAGTTTCGGACTTGGAATTCAATCGAATTATTCAAAACGATATAAGTATTCGGGAAGTTTAAATTTTCAGTATAATTTCAATAATAATAAACCAGAAGTTGTTGGTACTGATGATAACAATAATTATAAAACCAAAGATTTTAACCTAAGCTGGTCGCATTCACCAGCCAATAAACGCCCCGACCGAAGTTTTTCTTCATCGGTGAATTTACGTAGTAATGGCTTCAACCGAAATAATGTTAATACGGTTGATGTAAGCAATTATTTGAGTAGCACTTCAAATTCTTCGGTACAGTTTGGGCGTACATTCGCTCAAAAAATCGTGACTAGCTCGGGCATTAATATCTCACAAAACTTCACAACTGGGCAAGTTGATGCCTCAGCCAATTATAGCATCGGTCTGAACCAATTTAATCCTTTCGTGCCAGAAAAAAATCAAATCGGTCGATGGTTTGAGTCATTTAGGGTTGGTTTAAACGTAAGTGGTGGTTATCAAGCGACAAATACAAGAGTAAATAGTATTACGAATTATTCAGATTATAAAATTGTCCGTGAAAATGACAATGGCACATTTTCTACAATCGAGGCAAAACCTTTGACAAATGAAGAAATCAAACTCCGTGATGCCAATCCTTTAACCTTAACCATCGAAGAAAGAATTGCACAAAAAGCCTTACAAGAACGACTTAGTAATGTCAGAAAACTAAGTAGTTTAGACGCCATCAATGAGATTTTGAAAGATGGAAAGTTTACAAGTACTTACTCTATTCCGATTGCATTGCCTAACTTCAAGATAGCACGCTACATTAATTTTACGCCAAGTATATCGCTCAGAGGAGATATTTCAACACAAAGCCTTAGTTATGAATATGTTACAAGTGAAAATGCAATAAAAATAGATACCGTTAATGGCTTTTTTCCTACTTATCAAACATCAGTTTCGGGCGGAATGAATACAAGGGTCTATGGCACTTATCAGTTTAAAGGAAAAGGACGTTTACAAGCAATACGACATACTTTAGCACCTTCTTTGAGTTTGAGTTATGCACCAGATTTTACGAAGCGTCTTTTTGATTATAAAGTAGTTAGAATTGATAAAAATACTACTAATGGTGTTACCACTTATGATACCCTGCGACGACTTTTATCAAAATATCCAACTTTAGGATCTTCGGCCGGTGCATCGGGGAATATAAGTTTTAGTTTAACCAACCAACTCGAAGCAAAAGTTCGCTCAAAATCGGATACCGCTGCCAAGGCCTTTGAAAAGGTTTCATTACTTGATAATCTTAGCCTTAGCACTAGTTATAACCTATTGGCCATTGGTGACTCGATGAATCTTTCAAATATTAATTTGAGTGCAAACACCAATTTATTTAAAAATCTAATTAACCTAAATATGGGTGCAACACTTGACCCCTATTTTTATCAATCAGAAAGTACTGCCGAGTTGAGAGCCTTAAATCCTGCGGGACGTATTCGCCGTTTTTATAAAATTCAACAAGTACAAGGCTTTGCTGGTTTGGCAACGCTACGATCGGCTAATATCGCTATTTCGACTAGTCTTTCGCCAGAAACTTTCAATCCGGATAAGGCAAAACCAAAGACAAATCCGCAGAATAATAACCCACAAATGGATGCTATGAAGAAATTTGTGGCGGCAAATCCTGAACTTTATGTTGACTTCACGATTCCTTGGACGCTAAGTTTTAGTTATAACTTCAACTATAACAAACAAGGTTTGTCAAAGGCACAAATCACGCAGGCCATTACTGTTCAAGGAGATTTAAGTCTTACACCAAAATGGAAATTGGGTTTTAATACAGGTTATGATATGGTTTTAAAAGCACCAACACTCACTAATATTACAATTCACCGTGAATTACATTGTTGGGATATGGCTTTCAACTGGACTCCGATTTCGGGGTATTCGGCCAATAGTAGTTATTCGTTTACGCTCAATGTGCGTAGTGCATTATTGCAAGAATTGAAAGTGAGCCGTAGAAGACAATACTATGGAAGTGGAGGATTTTAATAATCTTCTATAACATAAGGCTTTGGTCCAAGCAAAAAGGCAGCCTTGAAAAATCAAAACTGCCTTTTAAAATTATTAAAATCCTTAGCCTAATTTCGCCAAAGCTTCTTCCAAAGCTTTGATCTTAGTTTCGGCATCGGCTAATTTTTGGCGTTCTTTTTCGATAATTTCTGGTTTTGCATTTTGTACAAAACGCTCATTCGATAATTTCGCTTCGGTCGATTTCTTGAAACCAATGATATAATCTAAATCTTTTTGTAAAGCAACTTTTTCTTCTTCTATATCCAAATTTTTGCCTAAATCAATCGTTAGTTCATCTCCTTTAATAACAAAACTCATACCATCAGCTTTATCGCTAACGTATTGAATATCAGAGATATTTGCCATTTTCTTGATTAAACCCGATAATTTTTCGTATCGTGCTTGATTCTCAGTTTTAACCGCCAATGGCAATGCTTCTTTCGGTGAAATTTGCTTAGCATTTCGTGTATTACGAACCGTTGAAACGATTTCGTATAATAACTCAAAATCAGCTAATAGAACTTCGTCAACTTCGCCACCTTGTGGGAATTGAGCCAAACATATGGATTCATTTTCGTTCCTTTCTTTAATCGTTTGCCAAATTTCTTCTGAGATAAATGGCATCCAAGGATGAATCAAACGCATCAATTCATCAAAGATTTCGAGCGTTGAGTCATAAGTTTCTTGGTCGATTGGTAAACCTTTTCCGTCAACGTAAGCAGGTTTAATCATCTCCAAATACAACGAACAGAAATCATCCCAAATGAGATTATACGTACTCATCAAGGCATCTGACATTCTGAATTTATTATAATGGTCGAGCGTCTCGGCAACTACTTTATTCATTTTAGTTTTAAACCAAGTAACTGCAAGTCTATTACTGATTACTGTTGACTGTTGATAGTCGACTGTTGACTGAGTTTCCCAACCCTGAATTAGACGGAAGGCATTCCAAATTTTATTGCTAAAATTACGTCCTTGCTCACATAGTTTTTCATCAAAAGGCAAATCATTTCCTGCGGGTGAGCTAAACAACATACCGGTACGAACACCATCAGCACCGTATTTTTCAATCAATTCGATTGGGTCTGGTGAATTACCCAAAGATTTTGACATTTTTCGACCTTGTTTATCTCTTACGATACCCGTCAAGTAAACGTTTTTGAATGGAAATGTGCCTTTATATTCATAACCAGCAATAATCATACGTGCTACCCAGAAAAATAAAATCTCGGGAGCAGTCACTAAATCATTGGTTGGGTAATAATAGTTAATGTCTTCGTTAGTAGGGTCTTTGAAGCCATCAAAAACCGAAATTGGCCATAACCAAGAGCTAAACCATGTATCCAAAACATCTTCATCTTGCGTTAGGTCAGTTTCACTCAAAGCAAATAATTGATATTTATCACGGGCAATTTTCAAGGCCGCATTTTTATCTTTTGCTACGATACAAGTTCCATCTGGCATATAAAACGCAGGAATGCGATGCCCCCACCAAAGTTGGCGACTGATACACCAATCTCTGACATTTGCCATCCAATGATTATACGTATTCTTGAATTTCGGTGGAATCAACTGAATCGTATCGTTCATTACGTTTTCCAAAGCAGGCTCTGAAAGGCGTTTCATTTTTAAGAACCATTGCAACGAAATTTTTGGCTCGATAATCGCACCTGTACGCTCAGAAGTTCCTACCGTCGATTTATAGTCTTCTTCTTTTACTAAATTACCCGATTCGGCCAATAATTTAGCAATTTTCTTACGAGCTACAAATCTATCTTCACCGACTAAAATTAGAGCTTTTTCGTTCAATTTTCCTTCATCGGTCAAAATATCAATGATTTCTAAGCCGTGCTTTTGTCCAAGGGCATAGTCGTTTTGGTCGTGGGCAGGTGTTACTTTCAAGCAGCCAGTTCCGAAATCCATCGTTACATATTCATCAGCAATAATCGAAATTTCACGATTAATTAAAGGAATTCTTACTTTTTTACCAATCAAATCTTGGAAACGCTCATCGGCAGGATTCACACAAATAGCCGCATCGGCCATGATAGTTTCGGGGCGAGTTGTGGCGATCGTCACGCTTCCCTCAGCTCCATCGTACCTGATATAATATAATTTTTGCTGAACATCTTTC
Organism: uncultured Emticicia sp.; assembly: GCF_937903345.1. GTDB lineage: Bacteria > Bacteroidota > Bacteroidia > Cytophagales > Spirosomataceae > Emticicia. Next base: position 99,532 of record NZ_CALCZQ010000053.1, read on the forward strand.
ATGATAACCTCTTCGTCCGAAACCGTTGTTTTGGCTTGCGGGTCCCAGTTTACCATGCGGTGTCCACGATAAATATCTCCTTTATCATGTAAATCAACAAAAACATCAATTACGGCATCATACAAACTTGGCTCCATCGTGAAACGAGTTCTATCCCAATCACACGACGCACCGAGTTTACGGAGTTGTTGCAAGATAATACCACCGTATTTTTCGGTCCATTCCCAGCAATATTTCAGAAATTCTTCACGAGTAAGATCAGCTTTATTGATTCCCTGCTCTTTCAGCATCGCCACAACCTTTGCTTCAGTAGCGATAGAAGCATGGTCAGTTCCTGGTACCCAACAAGCCTCTTTGCCTTCCATTCGTGCTTTGCGAGTCAATACATCTTGAATCGTATTGTTGAGCATGTGGCCCATGTGCAAGACACCCGTGACGTTTGGTGGCGGAATCACGATGGTATATGGCTCTTTATCAGGATTAGGTTTCGACTTAAAGTACTGATTATCAATCCAATACTTATACCATTTGTCTTCTATCTCTCTCGGATTGTACGTTTTGCTGATTTCTGCCATACTTTTAATAGTCCATAGCCCGCAGACGATAGACGATAGTTTTTATTAATAATAATGCAAAAATAGGGAATTTTAGGCCATAAAAAAACCTGTAAGAACTCTTTAAGCCTTACAGGTTTTAGTTTTAACGAATTTATTATCAATTAGCATCAAAAATCTTTCCCGAACCAGAAATTCGTTGGCTGATGCGTGGATTTCCTCTAAACCATACGCCTCCACTTCCCGAAATACTTACGTCAAGATTACTCAGTGCAGTGGTTTCGCAACGCCCCGAACCACTAATTATAATAGCTGAATTATCTGCGTGCATTCCGAACGACTCAATATTCCCAGTTCCTGAAACATCATAAATGCCATTATAAGTATCGCCTTCCATAAAAATTAGTCCAGGACCACTTAAATCGGCTACTAAATCATTTTTTACATCTAAAGCAACATCAATGAGTCCGCTTCCCGATAAGCGTAGATTTATATTTTTTGAGAAAATTTTATTATCGCTGATTACACGGCCACTTCCCGAAACAAAAATAGAATTTACGTCAGGTACTTGTACATAGATTTTCACATTGTGGCTACTGCGTAGGCGACCGTTATCAGCTAAAATCAAGGTATTTCCACTTACTCGACTATAAACCAAATCAATGATATTGCTTTCAGCAGTAATTTCAATATCTTTTGTTGTACCTTGACGAATAATTACTTCGGCAGGAAATAACAATTCGATTCGATTAAAATAGGCCATTCGACGAAATTCCGTCTGAACAATGCCGCTACCATCAATAACTTCGTAAGTATTACAAGATGACAATCCAAATACTCCCAAAAGGATTGTGATGATTGCGATATTTGCACGTTTCATGGTAATGATTCTATTTTAGCTTTTAATAAAAATTGTTGTCTTTAACGATAAGATGCTATATGTTTGTAATGAGTTGCTTAAGCATTTGTTAATGAGTCGTTAACGAAGTTTTTAGTTATTTTTGTTGGAGATTGTTGCAAATCGTTACAATTTATTCCTTTTCCAACGACGTTAAACAATGTGCAACCATCTAAAACAATTTTAAACAACAAAAAATAAAAAATGAAGACACTTTGGGGTGTAGATTTAGGCGGCACGAAAATCGAAGGCGTAGTAATGAATGCCGAAAACAATGAAATTTTATCAAGAAAAAGAATTCCGACCGAAGCCACTAAAGGCTACGAACATATCATCAGCCAAGTCGTAAGATTGATAGATTCTATCAAAGAAGAAGTAAATATTGCCCCAACGGCTATCGGTTTTAGTACTCCAGGCACGACCGACCCAACTACGCAGACGATGAAAAACTGCAATACGACGTCGATGAATGGAAAACCCATGAAAGCTGACCTTGCAAAAGCTCTTGGCGTGCCGGTTGAATTGGCCAATGATGCCAATTGCTTTGCTTTGGCCGAAGCTACGATGGGAATTGTGAAAGATGTGCTACCCGATGCGAAAGTTGTTTTTGGAGTAATTCTCGGCACGGGCGTTGGTGGTGGAGTCGTGGTGAATGGTCAGGTAATCAACGGAAGGCATGGAATAGGTGGTGAATGGGGCCATAATTTCTTTGAAGAAGACGGCGTAATGTGTTATTGCGGGAAAACTGGTTGCAACGAAAATGTATTTTCTGGGCCAGCTTTGCAGCAATATTATAAAAAATTGAGCGGAAACGACCTGACAATGAAGGAAATCTACGAACTTCACAAAACTGGAACTGACCCGAACGCAACGGCTACGCTGCAACATTTAGTAAAATCTTTCGGACGTGCCATTTCTTCTATTGTCAATGTGCTTGACCCCGATGCGATTGTAATTGGTGGTGGTGTGGGAAATATTGATTTGATTTATGAGGCGTTCCCTGAAGAACTCAAAAACTGGATTTTCAATAACCGCAAAGTGGAAACGCTTTTCTTAAAACCAAAACTTGGCGATAGTGCAGGTGTTTTTGGTGCGATTGAGTTGGTGAGGGGGTATTAAGGAATTTCATATTTACCGAGCGTCAGCCACCAAAGAGGCATAGATTACACAAAATTTCACAAAAAATAATCTATGTATATCTGTCCCTCTGTGGTAAAAGTATTTATAATTTAAGGTTCGCTCAAATCAAAAATAACGACCAATCTTAGGGTGGTCAACAATCATTCTTTTGAGCTTTTGGTTGTCGATACTTCCTTGAATGCTGTAAATTACTTTTCCGTTTGGCTCAACTAAAAGTGTGTAAGGCAAAGCACCATTCCATTTTGGGTCGATGGCTTCAATGAGTTTATAAATATCTTCATCTTTAAAAATATAATTTTTCACGCCCGAATGTTTTTCTTTCAAAAACTTCAAGACTTTATCTTTTTTCTCCAATTTATCGGCCGAAACTGACACAAATTCAAAATCTCTTGCCCCATACATTCGGTGAATATCTAAAAAATCTGGGTATTCTATCACACATGGGCCACACCAAGTTGCCCACACATTTATCAGCCGAAGTTTATCCGAATCAGTATTTTTTACCAGTTTTTTAATGCCTTCTGTATCCAATTCTTCAAGATTAACGGGACGAGAAGTCCAATTTTTTTCGTTTTTCTCGTTATATTCGGTTTTCCATGCCCATTTTATCGAACATCCGAAAGTTTTTGTTGCGGGTGTTGATACCTCTTTTCCAGCTAAAACTTCGTCAATTGCTTTGCGTAAATCTTCAGAATTTGCACCTTTAATTGGATTTTCAATAGCATCAAGACGACCATTGTATTTCAAAATCCGTTGATTATCAAATACATACGCATGAGGAGTAGCCACTGGGCCGTATTTTATTGAAACGGCTTCATCGTCGCCGTCGTAGAGATACGGAAAGTTAAATTGCTTTTCTTTTGCTCTGATTTTCATGTTATCAAAATCATCGTTGAGGTCTGAATAACCCAATTCTTCTAACAAAAGCCCATTTGGACTATTTGGTGAAATGGCAACTACCGCCACACCTTTACTTTTATAATCATCCACAATTTTCTTGATTCGGTCTTCATAGGCCTGTGCTGTTGGGCAGTGCGTACAAGTAAATACGATTACCAAAACTTTTGCCGAAGCAAAATCCTTTAATGAATAAAATTTACCATCATAATTTGGAAGTCGAAAATCAGGAGCTTTTGAACCAATAGCCAACGTAGGCGTTTCACGGGCTGTGATTGCTTGCGGACGAGCCACAAATTTATTTTGTGCATGGGTAAAGCAGGACGCACAAAGTATCAAAATAAGAAAAAAAGATTTCATCTTATAAGGTTGAATAGAGAGAAATTATTATAAATCAATTATCAAATTTATATAAAAATTTAATAAAATAATGATACTTTTTCAGAAATAATAGTAATGAATTAAAGAAATAGTGTATTTTTGTTATTCAATTATTCAACTCAATAATCAAACAGATAATGAACTCAAATTTCTCTCGTCGCGATTTCGTGAAGGCCTCAGCAGCCGCAGTGGGTGGTATTTCGATGACTTCCTTACCAATCGAAACATTCGCAAATTCTTCGGTTGAAGACACTATTAAAGTTGCCTTGATTGGATGCGGTGGTCGTGGCACTGGAGCAGCTTTACAAGCACTTTCGGTGAAACAAAACGTAAAGCTTGTGGCTATGGCCGATGCTTTTCGTGACAGAATCGACTCAAGCTACCAAAACTTAACTAAAGGAAAAGTTAAAGACCGTGTAGATGTACCAGAAGAACGTAAATTTGTAGGCTTTGATGCTTATAAACAAGCAATTGCGTTGGCTGATGTAGTGCTTCTCACAACTCCCCCAGGTTTTCGCCCAATTCATTTTGAAGAGGCTGTTCGTCAAGGAAAGCATGTTTTCATGGAAAAACCAGTAGCGACCGATGCACCGGGTATTCGCAGAGTTTTGGCAGCAGCGGAAGAGTCGAAAAAGAAAAATTTAAAAGTGGTTGTTGGTTTACAACGCCATTATCAAAAATCATATCTTGAAACTTACAAAAAGGTAATTGACGAAGGTGCAATTGGTGATATCGTAGCAGCTCGTTGTTATTGGAATAATGATGGTGTCTGGGTAAATGAGCGTAAGCCCAACCAAACCGAAATGGAATACCAAATGCGTAACTGGTATTATTTCGTATGGCTCTGTGGTGACCACATCAACGAACAGCACATTCATAACATTGATGTAATCAATTGGTTTAAAGGTGGTTATCCAACTGAAGCTCTCGGAATGGGCGGTCGTCAGGTTCGTACTGATAAAAAATTTGGTGAAATTTATGACCACCACTATGTTGAATTTAAATATGCTGATGGCATGATTTTATCGAGTTCATGCCGCCACCAACCTGGTACAGTTTCTGATGTTTCGGAACATTTGATTGGTACAAAAGGGCGAGCGACCGAAGGCAAGATTTTTGACCTAAAAGGAAATAATATTTGGAGACATAAAGGAGAAGGTGATGGTGATCCTTATCAAGTTGAACACGAGGTCTTATTTGATTGCATCGTAAACAATAAGCCAATCAATGATGCAGAAAGAGGTGCTAAAAGTACAATGACTGCCATTATGGGTCGTATGGCTACTTACTCGGGCAAAAGAGTGAAGTGGGAAGAAGCTCTAAATTCTGATATTAACCTTATGCCAGACGCTTATACTTGGGATACTTTGCCTAAAACTTTACCTGATAAAGATGGAAATTATCAGATTCCGATGCCAGGCAAAACCAAAACAGTTTAATTAATAAAGATGGAGTAGCCCCATATTTGTAGAGTTAAGAATTAAGAATGTATATCAATCAAAATTAAGGATTAATGAACAGATTTCAACAATTCTTAATTCTACATTCTTAATTCTTAATTTGAATTTATTTAACGAGTTCTCCGCTCAAACGCATAATTTGTAACTCAGAAATTTTAATATTGTAACGGGCATTTGTAAGCCGATTCAAAGAAGTATTCAAACTTCGTTGTGCCTCGTTCAATTCTAAGATTGTTGAGCCACCCAACTTAAATTTCTCTAACGAAATCTTCAAGTTTTCTTCTGCTACTTCGTTGTTTTCTTCTTCGAGTTTTAATAATTCTTTATCAGTCTGATATTGATTATAAGCACGCATCAAATCTGACTCAATCTGAATCCATAGATCTTCTTCTTGTTTCCGCAAAATATCAGTATTGATTTTTGAAGTCTGAATCTGACGACGAACAATTTCACCGTTAAAAATATTCCAAGTTGCCCCAAGACCAAGGTTTAAACCTACGTTTTGGTTATACAAAAATAATCCTGCATTGGTTTTGCTCAATGAATAACCAAATGAAGAATTGAGCGTTACTCTCGGAAGTTTTGCGGCAGCTACTTCTCTCTGCGTAATCAAACTTATATCTGTTGATTTACGTAAGGCTTGTAAGCCTTTGTTGGCAGCACGAGCTTGACTTTTTAGTTGTTCGGTTGTAGGGTCAAACATAATTCCAACAACTTCTTGAACATCAAAATCTTGGTCGGCAGTTCTTACCAAAAGGTTATTTACCGTTACTTTTGCATTTTTCAACGAATTTTTCGCTTGAACCAATTGCGTAATTTGGGTATTTAGCTCAGTTTTTGATTGCAAATAATCAAGTTTTGAACCTTTACCAAATTCCCACCGCTGTTGCGTAATTGTAAGACGCTCTTCATAATATTTAATAATTGTCTGCAAAAATGCCACAGTTTGTTTCTGACGCATTACTTCATAGTAGGCCTGCATAACATTCACAACTGCATTTTCCATCATTTGTCGGGTCTGCAGCTGACTTAATTGACCTTGACCTTTAAGGCGGTCGAGCGTGGCGTACATTCGTTTTCCGTCATAGAGTACCCACGACATTGCCACGTTTGTGATTGGAGCGAGACTGCTACCAAAACGATTAATCTCAGTACCATTTGAGAGTTTTTGACTTACTCCGTTGAAGGCACTACCAACGTTGGCATTCAGATCCACTCTTGGTAACATTCCTGCATTTCCTTTAAAAACTTGCAATTCCGATGCTTGCTGTTGCATTTGTGCAACCTTTATATCGAAGCTTTTTTCGAGAGCAGTTCCAACCGCATTTTCGAGCGTTAATATTTCTTGGGCTTGTAAAACAGCAGGCAACAAAAATATAAACAGAAAGTATTTTTTCATGATTAAGGATTTCATTCTGTATGTAAGAGCGTATCGCATACGCTCTTACAACGAGTAGTTGTACTTGTAGGCGTATGCGATACGCCCTATATCTTTATGCAATTTCAGTTTCGTGGGCAATTTCTTCGATTTGTTTCATACGCTCGAAATTTTTGTTGCGAGACAAGAAAGTATAAATCGCAGGAATTACGTATAAGGTCAGAACCAATGAGAACAATAAACCTCCCATAATAACAATACCCATTGCCATACGGCTTTTTCCGGCCGAACCCAATGCAAAGGCAATTGGTGCCGCACCAAGAACTGTTGCAAAGCTTGTCATCAAGATTGGGCGGAAACGCATAGAGGCAGCTTCAATTGCTGCTTCCCTGACGTTCATGCCTTTTTCTCTTAATTGATTGGCAAATTCTACAATTAAAATACCGTTTTTAGTTACCAAACCAATGAGCATAATCATACCGATTTGACTGAAAATATTCAGTGTTTGGTTGAAATACCACAAAGAAAAAACCGCTCCAGCAATCGCTAAAGGTACAGTAAGCATGATAATAAATGGGTCAACGAAACTCTCGAACTGAGCGGCCAAAATCAAATATACTAATACCAATGCCAATAAGAACATATAAAAAGTATTTGATGAACTTTCAGAAAAATCTCTTGATGAACCCGCCAAAGCTGTTCTGATAACTTCATCGCCCATTTTATCTCTGATTTTGTCCATTGCCTTGATACCATCGCCAACCGTCTTCCCTGGTGCTAAACCAGCCGAAACGGTTGCACTCATATAGCGATTGAAGTGGTATAGCTGCGGTGGACTACTTTCTTCGTTAATCTTCACTATATTATCCAATTGGATGATTTCGCCACGATTATTTTTTACGTAAGTATTTTTCAAATCAAGTGGTTCGTCACGGTTGGCACGGTCGAATTGGCCAATAACTTGATACTGACGACCATTCATCGTAAAATATCCAAAACGTTGTCCAGCAAAAGCCAATTGCATTGACTGAGCCACATCGGTTACCGAAACGCCCATACTTTTAGCTTTTTCACGGTCGATACTTACTTCAAGTTCAGGTTTATTAAACTTCAAGTTCAAATCTGATATCATGAAGGTTGGGTCTTTGGCCACCTCTTCCATAAATTTCGGCACATATTGACGAAGTTTCTCAAAGTCTGGTGCTTGGATAACATATTGAACTGGCAATCCACCTCTTTTATCCAAAGATATTGTTTCTTGTTGAAGCACAAACGCTCTGGCATCCGGCATTTTCTTAGTGATTTTACCTACCTGATCGGCAATTTGTTGTTGCGTTCGTTTTCTGTCTTGTGGGTCGTTGAGTACTAATCTAGTAAAACCTGTATTAGCAGCACCCGAACCAGAAAATCCAGGGGCGGTCATTGTTACGACAACATTGGCTTCTGGAACTGAGTCACGAATTGTTTTTCCGAGTTTTTGAATATAATTGTCAGTAAATTCAAAAGAAGAGCCTTCTGGAGCAGTAATTTGTAAACGCATGGCACTACGGTCATCGAGTGGAGCTAATTCTTGTTGGAGATCTTTTCCAAAAAACCATGTCATTCCGAATGTGAGTAAAACCAACGGAATAGCCATCCAACGAATATTCATAAAACTTGTCAAACGAGCTTTATATCCATCAATCACTCTTAAAAAGAAAGGTTCAGTCATTTCATAGAAACGACTATGTTTTTGATTTTTTCTTACTAAATAAGCATTCAACATTGGCGTAAGCGTCAATGAAACGAATGCAGAAATCAATACAGCAGTGGCTAGTACGATACCGAATTCTCGGAAAAGACGACCAACGAAACCTTCCATAAAAATAACTGGCAAGAATACCGAAGCAAGCGTAATTGAGGTAGAAAGCACTGCAAACATGATTTCATTTGCTCCTTTGATTGCAGCCTCAATCGGCTTCATGCCTCCTTCAATTTTTTTGTAAATATTCTCAGTAACAACGATACCATCATCGACCACAAGACCAGTTGCCAAAACGATGGCAAGTAATGTAAGAACATTGACGGAGAACCCGAAAATGTACATGAAGAAAAACGTTCCAATGAGAGATACAGGAATATCAATCAACGGACGAACGGCAATAATCCAATCACGGAAGAATAAGAATATAATTATGACAACCAACCCGATAGCAATCATTAGGGTCTCTCCTACTTCTTCCACTGATTTTTTGATGAAAGTAGTATTATCCGACATCAACTCCATTCTATAATCTTTCGGAAGCTCTTTTTTGATTTCGGCCAAACGCTTGTTCACTTGTGCCGAAATATCAAGATAGTTTGCACCAGGCTGAGGTACTATTGCCAAACCAATCGAAGGTATACCATTGATACGCATGACTGTTTCTTCGTTTTCAGCACCAAGTTCTGCATCACCAATATCTTTGAAACGAATAATCTTTTCGCCTACTGTTTTTACAATCAAATTATTGAAATCTTCTTCCCCCTTGAATCGACCAATTGTTTTAACAGTTAATTCTGTATTATCCCCAGCCAGTTTTCCACTCGGAAGCTCTACGTTTTCACGGTCAAGAGCTAATTTTACATCTTGCGTTGTTACACCCTGTGCTGCCAATTTGTTGGGGTCCATCCAGAGACGCATTGAGAATTTTTTTTGTCCCCAAATCATTACTTGGCTGATACCCTGAATAGTTTGAAGGCGTTGAGCAACTACGTTTTCGGCATAGTCGCTGATTTCCATATGGCTTCTGATGTCCGACTGCAAGAGCATACTCATGATTGGATCAGAGTTTGCATCGGCTTTTGATACCGTTGGAGGGCCATCAATATCTTGTGGGAGCTGACGTACCGCACTCGAAACTTTGTCACGAACGTCGTTGGCGGCAGTTTCCATATCAACGCCGATTTCAAATTCGATGGTGATTTGGCTAGAACCATTGTTTGACGACGAATTAATGGACTTTATCCCCTCGATGGCATTTAATGCCTTTTCTAAAGGCTCGGTAATCTGAGACTCAATAATGTCGGAGTTCGCACCAACGTAATTGGTACGTACGGAAACTACCGGTGGGTCAATGGATGGATACTCACGTACACCCAAAAATGTATAGCCAATTGCCCCAAACAAGATGATGAGTAGATTCATCACGATGGCTAATACTGGACGTTTGATAGAAATGGTTGAGATTGACATAGTGCCTTGTGCTATTATGAATTAAGAATGTAGAATTAAGAATGTTCCGCAAAACACCATCAATTCGTTTATTATCAGCGACTTATCAAAACTTTACTTATTTGCTCCTTTAACTTTTACTGAGGCATCTTTTTTCAATGCCATAATACCTGAAACGATTAGAGAATCGCCCGCTTGCAATCCGCTCGTCACTTGAATTTTCTTATCATTCCTAACACCAGTTTCAATCATAACTTCAGCAGCTTTTCCATTACGAACAACATACACTTTTTTACCTTTCAAAACTGGTACAACAGACTCAGTAGGAATCATGATTGCCTGAGCAATATCTAAATCCACCGAAACTCTTACAAACATTCCTGGAACTAGTTTATCGGCTGGATTTTTAGCCAATGCTCTTAACTTCAAAGTGCGAAGATTTGGATCAATTTTTGGGTCGATAGCCACAACATTGGCATAATAAGGATCTGGTTGGCCTTCAACTTCAAATTTTACATTTCTACCTACTCTGATGAGTGTGGAATATTTTTCTGGAATAGAAAAGTCAACTTTTACAGGATTTGTCTGTACGAGTGTTGCCAAGCTTGTAGCTGGCGTGACGTATGCTCCTTGACTTACATTTTTTAATCCTATTTTTCCTGCAAAAGGAGCTTTCAAAACTGTTTTTTCGACGTTTGCCTCGATGAGTTCTTTGTCGGCGTTAAGCGTATTGATTTTATTAGCCGTAATTTCATACTCTTCTTTGCTAATTGCGTTTATATCTAGTAATTTTTTCTGACGAGCTTCGGTTTGTTTTGCCAATTCTATCTCGAAATTAAGTTTTTTCAACTGTGCTTGAAGGTCGGTATCCTTGATACGAGCAATCACTTGCCCTGCTGCAACTTGGCTACCTTCTTTGATATTCAGAACAAGAATACGGCCAGAAGCTTCAGCTCGCAATTCAATTTCTTCATTTGGAAAAATCGTACCTGATGAGGTAATTACATTATCAAGACTTTCAGTATTGACCACAAAAACATTTACTGAAACAGAAGGGCCACCACCTTTCATATCTTTGCCTTTTTCACCTCCTTTACCGCCCGATGCTGCCGCACCTGCTCCGCCACCTGGGCCTTTTTCACCTAAATCAGGCTTTTTAAAGAAGAAAATTTTGCCGAGTACCAAGACCGCAACAACAGCAACAATAGTCAGAATCGTACGCATATTAAACTAATGATTAGAGGAGTATCTGTTAGAAATTATAGATATAAAAATAAACTAAACGCAAAAATATACCGAACTGTCACGATAATAAAAGTTTTTGCATTAATCCTTTTAAATAATCGACCTAAGGGGTGTTTTTCTCGACTGTTGGAGTAAAATCAACTGGTTTGAAAACTAATTTTTCAAAAAGAAAAAAAAATCATTTTTTTTCAAAGAAATATTCTTCAACATAAAAACAAAATTAAAATTACGTTTCGAATGATTTTGATATAGAATAAAAATAGTGCAATTTTTAATTCTAACTCTTGAAAGAATAAAATTAAAAAGGAGTAGTAGAGAATTCATTCGTAGTGCTTCCCTGAATTATTACTACGTATTATTACTACTTTTTTTATACTTTTTTTTATTCTCTTAGAGATAAAAAATTAATGTTTGAAAGTACTACAAAAAATACCTCACCCCAAATTCATAACCTTTTAATCCCAAACCGGTAATCATTCCTCTACATACACGAGTCAGATATGAATGATGGCGGAAAGCTTCACGTGTATGAATATTAGAGATATGTACCTCAACAGCTGGCGTTTTTATAGCCGAAAGTGCGTCGGAAATGGCAACCGAAGTATGAGTATAAGCTCCAGCATTGATTACAATTCCATTAAATTCGGTTTCGCCAAAGCCCACATCATGGATTTTATCAATGATTTCCCCTTCGTGGTTCGACTGGAAATAATTTAGAATAACCTCAGGAAAAATCGCCTTTAATTCTTCAAAATAAGCCTCAAAAGTTAGACTTCCATAAATATGTGGTTCTCGTTTTCCAAGAAGGTTGAGGTTTGGGCCGTTGATAATGATGATATTTTTTGACATAAAGTTTTTTTTATTATCCTTTTTTCAAAATTGCTATTTGTAATTACAAAGTTTCCATGGAAAAATAAACGGAACAAAGATTTCACTGAAAACATAGATTTTTGCGGATAAGAGCGAAAGAAATAAATATAAATCTCGAAAAATCAGTTTTATAGTTTAACAAATTGTTTAGAAACTATGTTCAAACAAACAATCTTCCAACAAAAACAACATTTAAAACTATTTTTACAAGATTTAAGACTTATTTTGTCGTAAATTTAACAGAATATCTTTTGAATTGGCCAATCTATATACAGCATTTTAAAAATTACTTACGTTTGGAGCGTTCGATGTCCGAGAACTCTATCGAAGCATACGTACGTGATATAGAAAAACTCAATCAATTCGCCCAGCTTTCCAAACACCAACCAAAGCCAGAAACCATTACCGATCGTGATGTTATAGACTTCTTGGAATATTTGAATGATATTGGACTTTCGTCAACTTCACAAGCACGTATTTTGTCTGGCGTTAAATCTTTTTACAAATATTTGGCCATCGAAAATCTTATTCAGACCGACCCTACGCAACTAATTGAATCGCCAAAAGTAGGCCGAAAATTGCCCGATACACTTTCTTTTCCCGAAATCGAACAAATACTCGAAATGATTGATGTTTCAACGCCCGAAGGCACTCGCAACCGAGCAATTCTAGAGGTTTTGTATAGTTGCGGTATGCGGGTTTCGGAATTGATAGATTTGAAATTGACCAACTGTTATTTCGATATTGGCTTTGTGAGAGTTTTTGGAAAAGGACGAAAAGTAAGATTGATTCCTATAGGTAATGATGCCATCAAATACACGAAAATATATTTGGAAAACATCAGAAACCATCAAGAAATCAAAGAAGAATCGGAAGATATAGTTTTCTTGAATCGTCGAGGAAAACAACTTTCAAGAGTAATGATTTTCTTGATAATCAAAGACTTGGCAGAAAGAGCAGGTATTCAGAAAAACATTTCTCCACATACATTTCGACATTCATTTGCCACACATCTAATCGAAGGTGGAGCCGATTTGAGGGCAGTACAAGAAATGCTCGGACATGAGTCAATCACAACCACCGAGATTTATACCCACCTAGATAGTGTGTATTTAGAGGAAACAATGAGAAGTTTTCATCCGAGAGAGAATCGAAAGTCAGCAGTAAACAATTATCAGTCAGCTACTTCTAAATAAAAGCTAAGGGTTAATAAAAAGAAGATGTCAATGAAAATAGTTAATGATAGTCTGACTATTTTATTCGTCAATCGTAATTCATCAATCGTAAATTTGCATTATGCCAAATAAAATAATCACACTTACAGTCAATCCAGCGATTGATAAAAGCACAAAATTTTCAGGATTAGTTGCTGAACAGAAAATTTATTGCGAAAACCCACATTATGATGCTGGTGGCGGCGGAATCAATGTGTCAAAAGCCATTGCTCGCCTAGGCGGACAATCAAAAGCGGTTTTCACAGCAGGAGGCCCAACTGGAGATTTATTAAAAGATTTATTAAAGAAAGAACATATTGATTTTCAAACAATTAAGACCCAAAACTGGACCCGAGAAAATTTCATAGCCGTCGATGTTCTGACAAACTCACAATATCGTTTCGGAATGCCTGGGGCAGAAATTTTACCCGAAGAAGCTACGGAAATTTTGAAACAAATCGAAGTTTTGAAACCTGACTTCTTGGTAGCAAGTGGTAGTCTTTCGATGGGTTTGGGCGACAATTTCTATGAAAAAGTTGCCTCAGTTTCTCGCAAAATTGGCTCAAAACTCGTCATTGATACATCAGGCGAGCCACTCAAACGAGCCATTGATGAAGGTGTGTATTTACTAAAACCAAACGTTGGTGAACTGGCAAAATTGGTAGGAGTTGAAGCCTTAGAAATTGACCAAGTTGATGAAGCCGCTCGTGAGATAATCGCCAAAGGCGGTTGCGAAATCGTGGTAGTTTCGCTTGGGCCACAGGGAGCGGTTTTAGTAACTAAAGATATTTGTGAGCATATTCCAGCACCTTCTGTTACAAAAAAAAGTACGGTTGGTGCGGGCGACAGCATGGTCGGTGGTATGGTTTGGGCATTATCTGAGGGTAAAAGTGTGCAAGAAATGCTTCGTTGGGGAGTGGCTTGCGGTTCGGCGGCAACCATGAACGAAGGCACTCAACTTTTCAAAAACCAAGATGCCAAAAGACTTTTTGTTTGGTTGCAAAAATACAAGTAGAGCAAGTTTTCAATTCAATATAAATTTATTAATTTTCAACCATGAAAAACATTTTTTTACTGATATTACTATTGCTAAATAGCAAAATTTCAGCTCAAATCACTCATTCTCATAATGATTATGAACAAAAACAGCCCTTTTTTGCGGCCTATAACTTAGGTTTTGATTCGATAGAAGCCGATTTGTATCTAAAAGATGGCGAACTTTGCGTAGCTCACGACAAAAAAGATGTATCAACCGAGCGAACACTCAGAAAACTTTATATTGAGCCGCTTCTGGCAAAAATCAAAGAAAATGGTGGATACCCCTACCCCAATAATATACCATTGCATTTGTTGCTCGACCTAAAAACACAAGGCCATGAAATCATGCAAGTGCTTGATGCACAGCTAAAACCCCACAAAAAAGAGCTTCGCCACGTAAAAATTTCTATTAGTGGTGATATGCCACAACCCGAAGAATTTCAGAATTACGATAAGATGTTTTCGTTTGATGGCCGAAGAAACCTAACTTATTCAAAGAAAGCCTTTAAAAGAATCTACATGGTGAGTGCCAGTTTTACCGAATTTGGCAAATATTGGACAGGAAAACAAGCTCTTCCGCAAGAAGTTGCTGATAAAATCAGTGTTTTTGTGAAAGAAATGCACGCCAAAAACAAAAAAGTAAGGCTTTGGGGAACACCCAATACAAAGTTCGGTTTTGAAACCTTGAAGGCTCTAAAAGTTGATGTAATCGGAACGGACGATTTGCCGCTACTCCGAAATTTTATTAATAGCTCAAAAGAATAATTACATGAAAAAAGTAATAGTTTTATTAGCATTTTTATTTCTAACGGTTGCGGTTTTTGCCCACGAATTTTGGCTTGAACCACAAAAATTCATTTTATCAATTAGTGAAAAAATCAATTTTAAAGTTTTAGTTGGTGAAAATTTCACTGGCGAAGAGACCGATTTTACAAAATTTGAAATAACCAAATTTTCACACTTTACCAGCAAAGGTGAAGATTCAATAAAAGGCAATCTTACAGAACAAAATCTCAGCAATTTTTTGAAATTTGAAACCGAAGGAAGTCATTTGATTGCATTCAATAATTCAAATAAACATATTGAGTTGGAAGCAAAAGCATTTAATCAATACCTAAAAGATGACGGTCTAGATAATGCGGCTTACTTTCGTAAAAAAAGCGGACAGCTGAACAAAAAAGGTAGAGAAGAATACCAACGTTGTGTAAAAACGCTCCTTCAAGTAGGTAGCTTACACAATGAAACATATAAGGTAAATACAGGTATGAAACTCGAAATTATCCCCGAACAAAACCCCTACTCGAGCAATAAGTCTTTGACCTTTAAAGTTTTATTTGACAATAAACCACTCAAAAACTCCTTAGTCGTTGTTTGGCAAAAAGGGATAGAAAAACCAAATAAACGTAATTTCAGAAGCGATTCCGAAGGAAAAGTTAGTTTTAGTTTTGAGCCAGAAGGAGTGTGGATGGTCAGTACGGTGAAAATGATACCATATAAAGATACTAAAATTGCCGATTGGCAAAGCTTCTGGGGAAGTTATACTTTTGGATTTAATTAAGAATAAAAAAGCTTCTTGCTAAAATTTTAGCAAGAAGCTTTTTTTACTTATCAAGGAATATCTTTAGGTGGACGTGCAAAATATGCTTCAATTTCCTCTTTTGAAGGTTGTTTTAATGGTCGAATTACTCTAAAACCTAAAAATGGAGCATTAGTCAGCCACCAATCAGATTTCGGAATTTGGGGGTCTCGTTGCTTTAACTCCGGCGTTGAGCTAAGTCGAGATGCACTGCGGAGTTTATCTGCATCATCGTCCCAATGCCCACCACGAATCACGTGTGGATAATGATTGGCTGGCTTAATATAAGGATTATTCGCGGCTTCGGGTTTGCTATAAAAATCGGCTACGTAAAGGTCAGAAGTCCATTCGGCTACGTTTCCGTACATATCATATAGCCCCCAAGCATTAGGTTTTAGCTGTCCTGATTTTTTGTACGCTCCCTCAGAATTTTCAAAATACCAGCCATATTCTTTTATTTTTGAGGCATCATTACCATAATAAAACGCTGTTACTGAACCAGCACGAGCAGCATATTCCCACTCTGCTTCGGTCGGTAAGCGATAAAAATGCCCAGTTTTTGCGTAAAGCCATTTACAAAATGAACGAGCCGCAAACTGTGTAACGTTACACACAGGAAAACCACTATCTTTTCCCTGCCCAAATGACATCTCAACATAAGGCTGTGTTGGGCGTGCTACCGTACTTACACGACTAACTACTTCGGTTGTATTTTGTTCGTCTTTTACTTCGAGTTCTTTATTAAAATATGCCTCGTACATTTCCCACGAAGTTTCGTATTTTGCCATCCAAAATGCATCAATTTTTACTTTGTGTTGGGGCCCTTCGTCGGTTTTGCGGTCTTTTTCGGAATCGGGGCTTCCCATCATAAATTCACCTGCGGGAATCGGCTGCATATCCAAACCATGTTGCAGTCCAGGAATATGCTCGGTGTAAGCTTTAAAATCTTCGTTGCGAAAAGCTACGCAAGCAAAGAAAAGTAGGGAGATTGTGAGTTTTTTCAAGGTTGAATAAGTTTTTTTACAAATATAGTCGAAGATTAGACTAAGATTAAAATGATTCAGCAGAAATTTCGAGACATTTGATAAATTAATAAACATAAAGTTTTTTATATCTTTATTAAAATTTTACGCAACCAATTGGAAACACCCATCAGCATATATCTTGAATCTTATAAGCAGATTTGTAACCAAATTACTGATGAAGAACTTGCTTTCGTTAGTAAAGGTCTGACCATATCAGAGTTCAAAGTCAAGCAATATTATTTGAAAGCGGGGCAAGTTCAAACCGCCATTGGCTATGTGGTAAGTGGACTGATGCGGTCGTTTTATATTGATGATAAAGGCAATGAAATAACGATTTCATTTGTCAAAGAAAAAGAATATGTCACAGATTATGGTGCTTTTGTGAGGCAAAAGCCGAGTAAATACTATTTTCAGTGCCTTGAACCGTGCGTAGTAGTCAATTTGCTATATTCTCAAATGCAAGATGGGTACAATGAATATAAGAACATCGAACGATACGGTCGTTTAGTCACTGAAGAAGTTTTGGTACAACAACAAACCCGTTTGGAGAGTTTTTTATTTGAAAAAGCCGAAGAACGTTATCTCAATTTTATCAAGCGAAGCCCAAACCTTTTCAATCGAATTTCGCTTACTTATCTTTCATCTTATCTCGGAATCGAACGCCAATCGCTCAGTCGAATACGAAAAATGCTTGCTCAAAAATAATTCTCAAATCATTTTGTAACAAATGTGACAGCTAAATTAGTTTTAGATTTCAGTATTTTGCACAAGAAACATCAAATAATCAAAATTATGAAATCAATTCTTTTGCTCACCTCACTCCTTTTCTTTGGTTTTTTAGAAAGCCATGCACAAACTTTCAATCTAAAAGTTTCTAATGTAAAAAGCACCGCCACACTCCGAATTGCTTTTTATAAGAAAGAAAACAAATTTCCAGACGAAGGTAAATTTGCCTTTGCAAAGGAATTCAAACCAACGAAAACTGGTGATATTATCCTAAGTTTTACCGATATTTCTGCTGGTGAATATGCTTTGGCTATTTATCAAGACTCGAACGGCAATAAAAAACTGGACACTAATATGGTAGGCTACCCAAAAGAGCCGTTTGGCTTTTCGCAGAATATCAAACCAAGATTCTCAGCCCCTGCCTACGAAGAATGTAAAATTGCTTTCAATGCCAATAATACAACATTTTCAATCAAACTAATCGACTAACATGAACGCTTCTTTAATTTTTCAATTTGGTAATTCTTTTATCATCTTTGGCTGGCTATTGCTTATTATCGCCCCAAACTGGAAACATACTCAAAATATCATTCTCAATGGTTTTATCCTTTTGTTTGCGGTCATTTATACTTTCTTGATTCTGAAAGACATCGGAGATTTCAAAGCTGATAGTTTCAGTACACTCGCCAACGTAAAAGCATTATTTCAGAATGACAATGCCGTGGCAGCGGGTTGGTTTCACTACTTAGCTTTCGACTTATTTGTGGGAGCATACATCGTTCGTGCGGCCAAGAAACTCAATATTTCTCGTTGGTGGGCTACGCTTGCACTTCCTTTTACCTTTATGTTTGGCCCGATGGGCTACCTCATTTTTTTCATCTTAAAAACCATTAAATCAGTATCTAAAAATGACACTAATTAGTGAAATATATCGTAGAAATAAACTTTTAGCCCAAGTTGGTACAATCCATTTAGTGTTGGCTTTAATACTGGGAATTTATTCATTCTTCAATAAAGAATTGATAATGGGAATCAATTCGATGATAAAACCCATAAAATTTGCTTTAAGCATCTGGATTTATGCTTGGACAATGGCCATGTTACTTTTTTATTTCAATGATAAAAAGAAAGTACGCAACTTATCAATTTTGGCAGTAGTAACAATGGTTTACGAGCAGTTTGTTATCACTTTTCAAGCATTTAGAGGACAACTTTCTCATTTTAATAATTCGAGCGTTTTGGGTGGTATTTTATACGCTTTTATGGGTATTTTTATTGTAGCCTTGACTTTTCAAACTTTACGAATAAGCCTTACATTTATTCGCCAAAGTACTTATACAATTTCGGCACCGTTGGTTTTGAGTATTCAAATTGGTTTGATTTATTTCGTAATTTTTAGCTTTTTTGGTGGCTATATCAGTGGTGTAAACGGACACACTATTGGGGCAAAAGATGGTGGTGAAGGATTAGCACTCATCAATTGGAGTACCACATTTGGCGATTTACGGGTAGCTCACTTCTTTGGAATTCACGCCCTGCAAATAATTCCACTTTTTGGATATTGGGTTTCAAGAAAAAAGGAGTCAGCTACCGCAACTAAAGCCATTTGGGTATTTTCGGGTGTTTATTTAGCTTATGTATGCTTTACAATGATTCAAGCTTTGTTAGGAATGCCGTTTTTAAAATTGTAAAGAAAAGGAGGATTATTTCCTCCTTTTCAGCTTCAGACCACTTAAATTACTTCATTTGCTTCCCAAATTTGAGGAATTTCAAATATAAATTTCATCAATTATACCATGCCTTAGGGATTTTATCAACAATGATGGTATATAAGTTATAAACCTCCTCTAAAACTCTGTTGACTGCTAACCATAGACTTTGGACTAAAAAACCTTACTTCACTGAAATCACATTTTCTAAATCGGTCTTTTGTTTGGTAACGTTTCCTGCTTTTTGAACAGGAAACTTCCTTAAAATTCGTTTTACCTTCTTACGGAAAATCTCGGTAGCATAAGCTGGATTATCAATAATTTCACCCGCAGCACCACGCCAAACTAATTGCCCAGTTTGGGCATCTACAATATCAATGATTAGGGTTCCATCATCATATTTTACAATTTCGGGGCTTTCACAATAAGTTCGTTGGCTCAAATCGGTCAAATATCGCTCGCCTCTATAAAAACCTGCTCCACACACCAAATTTTGAAATTTTTGTTCTTCCACATAAATATGAAAATCAACCAGAAAATCGGGTGTGGCGATATTTCTATGAAAACCGTTTTTCGCTAAGTTTTTATCAATTTCTCTCATTAAGGTTTGATTCAACTCAACCGAACTATAAAGCGGATGTGCTGCATTGGTAGCTACGAGTGTATTCCAACCATAAGTTCGATATTGATCGATGGCAATATTTGGTTCTCGTTCGATTTGTATATTCCTGGTACAATTTAATTCGATTATAGCTAAAAATAATATTACTACAGTTAGTTTCATATCTTTCTGATTTTTCATCAAAAATACTTTGGCTTTAAACACGATTCTATGTCAGATGGCATACAAAAATATGATAGTAGTCAGTTATTGATGTAAACTTCCTAAACAAAAATGTAAACTTCCTAAACAAAAAAGAGTAGCTTGATGAGCTACTCTTTTTTGTTTAATTCATTGTGTATTATTAATAACTAATCAACTTTATTGATTTTTTTGCTACGAGCATCACTTCCAATTTTTGTTTGCAAATTCTTCTGCTTATAATTTTGATACTTCCAATCATTTTTTACCTTAACCATGATCGTTTTTGATGAAGATTCTTGCAAACCTTGTTTTTTGTAATTCCGATGATTGGTTTGAGGGTTGGTTGAATAATAATTATTCAACTGAACTTGAGCTGGAGCCAAGGCCTTTGGTTTGTGTCCGAAAAGCTGGTTTTGCTGTTTATAATTAGCCGAATTGGTAGCATTTGTCTGTGTAAAAATTGTGGTAATTATCGCCAAAGCAGATAACACCACTAAAGCGTTAAGTGTATTTTTCATTTTTCGAATAATTTTTGTTGTATGTTCTCTCTTGGGAACATTTCAAAATTATACTCGAAATAAATACAGAACAAAGATTAGAAGACATATTTGAGTAAAAATACTCAATTCTAATTTCATTCTAATCCCGCTTGGCTTTCTTCTCACGCTTTTCTTCTTTTTTCTCTTTGGCTGTTTTCAAAGGCTCTTTTTTTACAGCTTTCTTCGCATCTTGACTTTTTGCCATATTATTTGTTGGTGTTTAAGGATAATATTCTAAAGTTGGGTAAATTTAGCGTTTATTATTGGTAAAAAAATCTTTTTTTATTCCTTATAAAAAACCCGCTTCACACGCTCACTCACCCCCGTCAGGATTTCGTATGAAATTGTTCCAATCGATATTGCTAATTCTTTGATTGATAAATCTTTACCGAAAATAACAACTTGATCGCCTTCTTCACATTCGGTTTCGCTTACATCAATCATGGTCATATCCATGCAGACGTTACCTACAACTGGGCAAGCTACGCCATTGACCAAAACTTTACCTACACCTTTACTAAAACCACGATCAAAACCATCAGCATATCCAATGGCAATTGTGGCTATTTTTGAGTCTTTCTCTAAAACTCCCTTACGACTATAACCAACGGTTTCACCTGCTTTAAGGTATTTAATTTGAGAAATAACAGTTTTTAATGTTCCGACCGTCTGTAATTCTTTTTGTTCACTATTTGTTACTTCTAAGCCATAAAGACCTATTCCGAGTCGAACCATATCAAATTTTGCTTCTGGAAAACGAATAATTCCAGCAGAATTACAAATATGTCGCAATGGTTTTTGTCCATCTAAATCATTTATTATTTGCTGAGACATTTGCTCAAATCTTTCAATCTGAGTTTTAGAGAACGCATTGTGTTCGCTTTCATCCGCACCCACTAAATGACTAAAAATAGAAGCAATCTTTATTTTCGAATTTTGCTTCAATAATTCAATTAGTTGTTCGATATCCTTAGCCTCAAAACCCAAACGGTGCATCCCTGTATCAAGTTTGAGGTGAATATTGCCAACAGTCCTTTCAGCCTGGTATGAAGGTGAGTTTTCTTTAATGTATGTTAAATATTCTTTAAAAACTTTAAAACTATAAATTTCTGGTTCTAAATTGTACTCAATAAGCTTTGCGAAAGATTCTGGTTGTGGATTGAGTACCATAATTGGGAGCTTGATTCCATTTTGGCGAAGCACAACACCCTCATCGGTATAGGCAACTCCCAAATAATCAACACGGTGATATTCAAGTAAACTTGCGACTTCTGCACTGCCACTTCCGTAGGCAAATGCTTTTACCATCACCATTATTTTTGTACTTGAACCAATTTTATTCCTGTAAAAATTCAGATTATTGGTCAAAGCATCAAGATTTACCTCAAATATCGTCCCGTGAACTTTCAGTGTTAGCCGATTAATAATTTTTTCGAACTCAAATTTTCTTGCACCTTTTACTAATATCAACGAACTTTGAAGCTGGTTGATAGGGAATTTTTCAAGAAATTCTTCGGTAGAATGATAAAAAACTATCGACGGATTGGTTGTTTTTCTTTCACTAGCTGACGATGGATAAAATGACTTTTGATTGCGAGAAATTACATCTCCAATACCTACAACTCTATCAATTTGCTTGCCTTTAATTAGTTCGGCAATACTTTCGTACAGATCTGCTTCTTCTAGGCCAGACTGCAATACATCGCTGATAATTAGCACTTTATCTCGCTTCGTGTACTGCTGAGTCATGAAATCAAGTGCAACCGAAAGTCCAGCATAATCATTATTATAGGTATCATCAATCAGATAGCAATCATTGATTCCTTGCTTCAATTCCAAACGCATTGCAATTGGCTTGAGCATATCTAAGCGGCTCTGAATTTCGAGAAAATTGATACCTTGATGCAGCATCAAAAATATGCAATGTGTAGCATTTTCGATGGAAGCATCATCGGCAAACGGAATCTTGAAATCGTAGATTTGGCTATTCCATAAAATCTGTAAGGTGCAGTAGGTGTTTTGTTTGTTGACGTTTACAAATATTTTACTTCCCGCTTTTCTCGACCAATCAATCAGTTCGATATTTGGATTGACAGCTTTTAATAAAATTCTGATTTCGTCGTCGATGTCTTCAAAATCTTTGCAATAAATAAGCGTTTTACTTCGCTGAAACAAACGAAGTTTTTCGGTCGCTTTTTGTTTACGACTTCTAAAACCTTCATCATGTGCCGAACCAAGATTTGTAAAAATCCCAATAGTTGGACGTATTACTGGCTCAAGAAACTCCATTTCTCCCGATTTTGAGATACCAGCCTCAAAAACTCCGAAATTATGATGTTCGTTAAGTTCCCAAACCGAAAGCGGTACACCTATTTGAGAGTTATAACTTCGTGGACTTTTTACTAAATTATAGTCTTTGGCTAATAAAACGCTCAACCATTCCTTTACAATCGTTTTGCCATTGCTTCCTGTAACACCAACCACTGGAATATCAAAAGCCTGACGGTGAGTTGTCGCTAAATGCTGCAATGCTCGAATAGCGTTTTCGACTACAAAAAATTTAGCTTCCGAAAAGTTTTCGAGTTGAGATTTTAGCACGTCATTCAATGCTTTTTTCTCGACCACAAACTCACGTACACCTTTTTCGTAAAGTTCTTTGATAAAGACATGACCATCATGACGCTCGCCTTGAATAGCAAAAAATATACTTTGCTCTGATTGAGACACAAAACGGCTATCGGTTAGCAGAACCGTAGCTTTGGTAATAATAGGTTCGGAAAGAAAATTCACGTACAAAAGAAAGATTTAACACCCCCTGTTGGGTCTGATCGCCGATACTGAGGGTTGGGGTGTGGCTAAAAGGTTGGAAGAAACTCCATATTTACAAATTGTCCAGCACTAATCATTTTATTATTTTCAGCCTGCAAAATTATCTTGGCTTTTGAGATTTCGATTACTTTGAATTGTCCTTTAAAGCCTAAAATATCAATATCTAAAACTTGATTATTGCTGATAAGATACCACGTGCCTGCATTCAAGATCTGCTTTGTAATTCGGTCTTTTGCACGAGTTACGTTGTCGTTCCGAAATTCATAATCTAAGCCAAAAAGGGCTTGAGCTTGCGAATTTAGCTGGTTTTGACTCAAAGTTTTGCCCTCTATATCAGTAAAACGGTCGAGTTTCCAGAAATTAGCCGAAAGAACTTTTGATGGTTCGGCAACCGCCACTGCTGACTTTTTGCAGCTAAAGGCAAAAAAGACAAAACCAATCAATAACAAATTTTTCATTATATCTAATAATTTTAAAAATTCTTAATCCAAGTCATATGGCAAATAATCATCCACTTTTGCTCCGTATTTGTGCAGTTCACGCACGATTGTTGAACTAATTGGTGCAAGCTCAGGGGACGTAATCAAGAAAACCGTTTCGAGTCCGCCAACTAAATGTCGGTTCACCTGCGAAATCGTATTCTCGTATTCAAAATCAGTGGTATTGCGGAGGCCTCTTATCAAAAAATTGGCTTCATTGGCTACTGCCGCATTGGCTGTAAGATCATCGTAAGATATAATCTTTACTTTCCCGTTTTCATTGAAGGTTTCTCTGATTTTTTCGATCATTATTTCGAGTGGAAAATAACGCTTCTTGGCTGAATTTGTGCCAATACCAATTATTACTTCATCAAATAATTTCAATCCACGCATTACTATATCAGCGTGTCCTTTCGTAAAGGGGTCGAACGAACCTGGGAAAAAGGCAACTTTTTTCATTTTTTTGGCTTTTGGCTCTTAGGAATATCTCTTTTGAACTTTCCCAAGAAATTCTTTAAAACTGTGGCAATTTTAACAAGCAAAACTAAATTGTCATAAAGCTACTTTGACTGCCAATAACTCATTTTCTCAATACAAATAAAAAGAACTAAACAATGTATAATAACGATGCTCGGGTAAATCTTCAAAGTATTGACTAAAACGAATTTTTGTTGGATTTAGTGCAAATTTTACGTTGCTAAGTGAATGCGTTAGCTGAATATATCTGTCTGAAAACGAGGTGATTTCGCCATAAAACATGGTTGGTGTTGCAACTGGCAAACCAAGCTCATTCATAACGAATAACACATGATAAACCATATCCTGTGGTGTTCGGAAGTGAAAACGATTACAGAAATGCAATTTAGCATCTTTGAAATAGATAATCGTGATATAGTAATCTTCAAAATAAAGGTGAAGACCATTATTATTTCTGTCTTGTACAATTCCTTCAATCAATGAACCTATAACGGGAATAGGGTCAATTTTTCGGGCAGGGTACATTTCTTTAAACCAAGCAAAAATATCTTTTTCAATGCCAAAAACACAAACCGCCCCAAAACAGCTATACTTAAAATCAAAGATTTGCTCACGCTCGGAGACGTTATTTCCAGCGGCAAAATTCAAGTATTTGGCCGCTTCATTCGCCTCGTAATATTCGTCAGGAATAAGTGTAAAATGAATGGCATTAACGGACAAACAAATAGTTTTCCAATAATTTGCGGCAAGAAAATTGTGGTTTTGATAAACTTTTTTAAGGGTTTTTAATAATTGATTTTCATTCAATAATGTAAATACATGATAATCTTCCAGCCACATAATTACATCGTGAATGGTATTATAAACAGTGAAACGAAAGCGGTCACTGCTCACTTCAATTAATAGATGACAGTCGGCTATATAATTAGTGTCGAAGCGGTCGTCTTTTATTTCAAAACTCGGTAAAATATTTAAAACAGGATTCTCCAACGATTTAAATCAGTTTAGTATTAGCAAAAGTAAAATCATGCTTCGTTGTGCGTGTTTATTTTGTTTAAAGTGCTTAGATAATTGTTATAGCTTTTAATAAAATATTCTATATAAAAAACAATATGCGAAAAATTAAACAATCTATAACAATATTTACAGAATAATTTAAGCAATTATTTCATCAAAACTTTCATATTTTTGCCAAAACTGGTGCTTTTCACTCAAATTTAAGCTTTTTATTTTATCCAACGATAACCATTCTATTTTTTGAATCAGTTGTTGACTCGACTCCATTTCAGGATCATGGCCTAAAATCAACTCACCTCCTACTCTTTTTACAACAAAAAATAGTTCTATTCCATGTAAAGGCAAATTCACGAACTCGTTCATTAAAACTAATTTCCCTACTGAAATTTCAAGCCCGGTTTCTTCCAAAAATTCTCTTTGCAATGCATCTTCTGCCATTTCGCCAAATTCAAGGCCTCCACCTGGTGGACTCCAAAATGTATTTTCACCCAAAATCGGCTGATGTCCAATCATTAATACTAGATCATTTTCTATACAAATTCCACATATACGTGCTCTAATTCTATTTCCGTATAGTCCTTGAGCTTTTATTTGAGCTTCTGTTTGTGGCATTTGTTTTAAAAATTCATTCTATTTTGATACAAAGATAACGAATCGGCTACAAGTCATTTCATGAATCTTGAATGTTTTTAAAATTTAAAGGTTTATTTTGCATTTGGATTTGAGAAAAAAGATTTGAGAAGCGAGATTTAAGATACGAGATTAGTGAAAACAACCTTTTCTTAAATCTAAATCTCTGTTGTATCAAATCCTGTATCGCTTATCTCAAATCTTGTATATCAAACAAAAAAGATGGCACTCGACGATAATCCAAAACCTTCCGAAAGATTTCTTAAAAAGTTTCCATTTACCCCAACTTTTGGGCAAGCGAAACTTTTTAAATTGATGGATGAATTTATAGAAGTAGAAGACCGTTTCCGTGATACTTTTATTTTGAAAGGTTATGCTGGAACTGGTAAAACTACCTTTGTAAGTACGCTCATCAAAGTTTTAAAAGAATTTGGTTATAAATCAGTTTTACTCGCTCCAACTGGTCGAGCAGCTAAAGTGATGTCGAACTACTCAAAGCGAATGGCCTTGACGATTCACAAAAAAATTTATCGCCAGGTAGAAAATGCCTATACAGGTGCCTTAGTTTTTGAACGCATAAAAAACTCCCAAGAAGGCACGGTATATATCGTCGATGAAGCCTCAATGATTTCGGATGATCGAGATTTTGGTACAAATAGTTTATTGCATGATTTACTCGATTTTGTATTCGAACAAGAAACTAACAAACTCATTTTGATTGGTGATGAAGCCCAACTTCCTCCAGTTGGCATGCAGGTCAGCCCAGCTCTTAGTGCCGAACATTTGGTGGGGCGATACCACGCAACCGTCACTGAACACGTGCTGACCGAAGTTATGCGTCAAGGAGAAGGCTCAGGAATATTGACAAATGCAACTGATTTAAGGCAACAATTACAAGCAGAAACTCCTCACATTCAGCTTATTACTAGCAAATACAAAGATTTTTATCGAATGACAGGCGAGCGTTTGGAAGATGGACTAAGGTATGCTTACGATAAATATGGTAGAGAAAATACGACCATAATTACACGCTCAAATAAAACTGCAGTGCAGTATAATCGTTATATCAGAACTGCAATTAATTATTCAGAAAACGAACTTGATTCGGGCGATATGCTAATGGTCGTAAGAAATAATTATACCGTTTTGGGCGAAGAATCAAAAGCAGGTTTTATTGCCAATGGCGATTTTGTGGAAGTTTTAAAAATTCGTCGAGAAGAAGAAATACATGGTCTGCGTTTCGCCAATGTAACGCTAAAGCTCGTCGATTACCCAGATGAGGAAGAATTTGACTGTAAGATTATTTTGAATACACTTTATTCAAATTCGCCAACACTATCAGCCGAAGAGAATAAAATGCTTTATGAAAATGTGCTCAAAGATTATTTTTGGGTAAAATCCAAAAAAGAACGCCAAGAATTATTGCGTAAAGACCCTTTTTTGAGTGCTTTACAAGTAAAGTTTGCGTATGCACTCACCTGCCACAAATCTCAGGGTGGACAGTGGGATGCGGTCTTTGTTGACCAAGGATATCTACCACCTAACTCAGATATAGATAGCGATTTTATTCGTTGGCTCTATACAGCTATCACTCGCGGTGTAAAAGAAGTTTTTTTACTTAATTTTAATAAACAGTTTTTGGAAAGGTAAGAGATATGTCGAAACACCACAAAAAATACAAAAAATATGTTCAGACAAAGGTTTTTACTTCGCCTGGCACACTTGAGTATGTCGGCAAAGATGTGCCGATTAATACCGTTGTGAAATTAATCGAGTTTAATGATGAAATTTACCAACAAAAAATAGCTAAATCAATCATTGAATGTCAATTTTCTACAATCGAAACTCATGTAAATTGGCTCAATGTTGATGGCCTTCATGAAGTACATGTTGTTGAAGAAATCGGTAAACATTATCACTTGCATCCGCTTTTACTCGAAGATGTACTCAATACCGAGCAGAAACCCAAATTAGAACATTTTGGCGAGCAGCATATATTTGTGATAATGAAAATGCTACAATTCAACGAGTCACTTAATGAAATTGAATCCGAACATATTGCTTTAGTTTTAGGCAGAAATTACGTTATATCGTTTCAAGAAATACACAAATCAGATGTTTTTTCTCCAATTTTTGCTCGATTAAAAGCATCAATCGGGAAGACTCGTCGTGGAAAAGCTGATTATCTGTTTTATTCACTCTGCGATTTAGTGGTTGATAATTACTTTGTAGTTCTTGAAAAATTTAGCGAAAAACTGGAAGAACTAGAAATAAAAATCATTGAAACACCACACCGAGACGATCAAACTGCCCTTTATGAACTTCGCCGAGAATTGATGCAGATTCGTAAGGCGGTATTGCCCCTCCGTGATATTTTTGGCTCAATCACTCGTGATAATTCCGACCTGATTCAAGCCAGCACAATCATTTATTTAAGAGACGTTTACGACCATATTCTACAAACCCTCGAAACAATAGAATCTTACAGAGAAATGATGGAAAATATTCAGAATATTTATCTCACAAGCTTGAGTAATAAAATGAATTCAGTCATGAAAACACTTACGATTTTCACTGCTATTTTTATGCCATTAACCTTCATTGCAGGTATTTACGGCATGAACTTCGACAATATGCCCGAATTGCACAATCCAAATGGATATTTTTATACACTCGGCAGCATGGTCATAATTGCCATTGGTTTTTGGATTTACTTTAGGTGGAAGAAATATATTTGATTCGGCGAGGTAGGTAAAATATTTACAATATCTGTGTAGTTTTCTCTAATAAATACAAATTTCGCCATATAAAATTACACTTTTATCGCTGAAAAATAGGATACAATAGCAAAATGTATGCTAGCATATAGAGATATTTTCTATCTTTGAGAAATATGGCCTTCATTAACAAAAAAACATTTCCTAAATTGATGAAACAACTATCAATCCTTCTATTGATTATATTAACTTCTTTCGGAGCGTTTGCCCAAAATAAAAAGAAAACAAAAGCCTCTTCTACACCATCCACAAAGGTTGTAGAGGCCGTTAATATTCCACAAATCAATTTCGACAGCACATACAAGGCTTTAAAATGGCGAAATATTGGACCATTTCGTGGTGGGCGGTCGGTGGCTGTTTCGGGAGTAGTGGGCAATCCTCAAATTTATTATATGGGTACCGCTGGCGGCGGTCTCTGGAAAACTACCGACGCAGGACTTTCATGGGAAAACATTTCGGATGACTATTTCAAAACTGGCACCGTTGGGGCAGTTTCGGTAGCAGAATCGGATCCGAACGTTGTATATGTGGGCATGGGCGAACACGCACCACGTGGCGTAATGACTTCTTACGGCGATGGCGTATATAAATCGACCGATGCTGGTAAAACTTGGACAAAAATGGGTCTCGACCTTACTCGTCATATTTCTCGCATCAGCATTCACCCACAAAATCCAGATATTATTTATATAGCAGCTCAAGGTGCTTTGCACGGTGCAAGCGAAGAAAGAGGAGTTTATAAGTCGATTGACGGTGGAAAAACGTGGAAAAAGACACTTTTTGTTGATAATAATACAGGTTGTGCAGATTTGAGCATGGATATGACCAATCCACGCATTATGTATGCCGCGATGTGGGACCACCGTCGTTTGCCGTGGCAAATGGTAAGCGGTGGCAAAGGGAGCGGTCTATATAAATCGGTCGATGCTGGCGAAACTTGGACAAAGCTCGATAAAGGTTTACCAAAAGAATTAGGTAAAATGGGCATTGTAGTTTCGAGAGCTAATCCAAGCCGAGTTTTTGCGGTAATAGAATCTGATACTGAAAAAGAACAAGGTGGCGTTTTCCGCTCTGATGATGCAGGAAAATCTTGGACTCGTGTTAGCAAAGACCACCGAACTGTTCAACGTGCGTGGTATTATATTGAAATTTTTGCAGACCCAACCAACGAAAATATTGTTTATGTCCTTAATTCTCCTGCCCTTAAATCAATTGATGGTGGAAAAACCTTCACTCGTGTTTTCGGTGGAACACACGGCGACCATCATGACTTGTGGATGAATCCGAAAGATGGTAAAAACATGGTTTTGGGAAATGATGGCGGTTCGGCGGTTTCATTCAATGGCGGACAGTCATTTTCTCCACAAAACCAAATGCCTACTGCCCAAATATACCGAATCAATGCCGATAATTTATTTCCTTACAGAATCTATGGTGGTCAGCAAGATAATACTTCGGTCATGATTCCGAGCAGGGTAACTAATGGTGGTGGTATTCGTGAGAGAGATTGGGAGGCTTCGGCAGGTGGTGAAAGTGCATTTTTGGCATTCGACCCTGATGCTCCGCGATACGTAATGGGTGGAAGCTATCAAGGCACAATCGAGCTACTAGATTTGCAAAACAAAGAAGGAAAAGGTGTAATGACTGCTCCAATTCAATACCAAGCCTTAAAAGCTAAAGAAATGAAGTATCGTTTCAATTGGAACGCTCCGATTATCTACTCAAAACATGAAAAAGCCTATTATCATGCAGGAAATGTGGTTTTGAAAACAACAGATTTGGGTAAAACCTGGACAGAGTTTTCAACTGATTTGACTCGAAAAGATACAACAAAACTCGGTTTGGGTGGTGCACCATACACTAACGAAGGTGCTGGTGGCGAAAATTACGCAACGATTGCCTACCTCACCGAATCACCAAACGAAGTAGGCGTTTTTTGGGCAGGAAGTGATGATGGATTGGTGCATATAACAAAAGATAATGGCAAAACTTGGACAAACATAACACCAGCTGGCCTCGAAGAATGTTTGGTAAATGCAATAGAAGTTTCGCCGCATGATAATGCCACTGCTTACATCGCCACGCATAGGTATAAATTAAATGATTTTACACCTTCTATCTATAAAACAACCGATTACGGCAAAACTTGGACAAAAATCACCGAAGGTATTCCTTATGGAGCTTGTGTACGTGTGGTTCGTGAAGATTCTCAACGAAAAGATTTGCTTTTTGCAGGAACAGAAACTGGTTTTTATGTATCAACGAATGGCGGAAAAAATTGGTCAAATATGCAATTGAATCTTCCGATAACGCCGATTACTGATTTAAAAATTCATCAAAATGATTTAATTGCTTCAACTCAAGGACGCTCGTTTTGGATTTTGGACGATTTAGCCCCCATTAGAGAACTGAAAGGTGAGTTATCAAAAGATAGTTTGACGGCTTTCACGCCTGAAGAGGCTTACCGAGTATCGGGACGGAGCTCTCTCGATAAAGTAAGCGAAGACGACGAGGAAGCTACTTCTTCGTTCGGCACAAATCCATCAACGGGCGTAGTATTTTATTATAGTTTACCAGCCAAACCAGATACATCATTGGTTTTGACTTTAGAAATTAGCAATACAAAAGGCGAAATTGTAAGAACATACAGTAGCAAAAAAGAAAAAGGATTTGAGGTTTACCCAGGTGGGCCATCGCCTGACCCAACACTTTTGATAAAAGGCGGTATGAATCGTTTTGTGTGGGATATGCGTGCCGAAACCATCAAAGGCATTCCGAAAGTCTTTATTGAAGGTAGTTATGATGGACGTAAAATGTCGCCAGGTAGTTATTCTGCTAAATTTACCTACGGAAAACAGGCCAAAACTGTTTCTGTAAAAATTCTCGCTGACCCACGCATCAATGCAACAGCTGTCGACTATCAAGACCAAGAAAATACGCTTAAATCGCTCGAAAATAACGTGAATGATATTCATGAATCAATCGCCAAAATGCGTAAGATTTCGAAGCAAATCAGCGAAGTAAGCAGTCTTCTCACCACAAAAACTGAGCTAAAAGCAGTAGTGGATGCTGGAAATGTAATTGTGAAGAAAATCAAAGTTTGGGAGGAAAAATTGGTACAGAACAAAGCCGAATCGAACGATGACATTATCAATTTCAAGAATATGCTAAGTGCTGATTATATTTTCGTAAGAGGCGAAGTTGATTCAAATGTGCCAACCGTTACAAGCGGACAGAAAAAACAACTGGCCACACTCGATGCTCAATGGAATGAAATAAAAACCGAAATGAACGATTTGATTGCGAAAGATATTGCAGCTTACAATAAACTTTGTGCGGAAAAAGTAATCAGTAAAGTGATTATTCCTTAGTATACACGTTGAAATAGTTTAAAATAATTGTGGCACACCTGTTAGGTTGTGCCACAATTGTTGTCAAGAAACACTAATATTCTCGACCTTTCCAGACCAATTTAGTTGGTAAAATATAAGCCACCAACTGCAAAAACCAAAATACATACATATACATTGTATAGGCAGGAATATATTTTAGTAATTGATTTTGATTGAGAACTTTAAAGATTTGGCTTCCAACCAAGAAATTTATCAAAAGATTTAAGACAAAAATTGACAAAACGATTTCCCACGAAAAAAGACTGATAATCAATAAGATAGGCAATAAAAATCCTTGAATTAAGGCAGGAAAAATCAGAATCGAACCTGTTGAAAACCCTCCTACAACCCAGCGTTTGCGTTGCTCAAAATACTTTTTTGGTGGTTTTGTGAGTGTCATTGCTTCGGGCTTAAATAATTGATTGAAAGCAAACCCTTTATCAATAATTGCCTTGTAAATGGCATAATCTTCTACTATAGAAAAGCCAATTTTTTCATAACCACCAACCGCCCAGTAAGCCTCCGCCGAAACCATCATATTATTACCCATTCCAGTGGATTGAATCTTGAAATCAGCCAAAGTTTTCATAAATTTCAGCGTAAAAAGCCATTCTATTGCTTGGCTTGCTTCAAACCAATTTTTGTATTTGACAAGTGACAAGCCAACTATTACACCTTCATTTTTTCTTTCTTCTATAAAACTTTCAATCCAATTCTTTGGCACTTCAATATCGGCATCAGTAAAGAAAAAAAGCTCACCCGTTGCCAAGTGAGCCAATTGTGCCAAAACATTCGCTTTTCCTTTCAGTCCTGTAATTTGTTTTTCTATTCTAATATACTGAATAAAAACATTTTCGGTCATAAATTCTTCAATAATCTCAGCCGTTGCATCAGTCGAATCATCATCTCCGATAAGAATTTGTAGCATATCTTTTGGATAACTCAGTTGAGTAAACGAATGCAATAACTCTGCAATATTTTCTTCCTCATTTCGAGCCGCTACTAAGATGCTTACTTTCGGAGAATTCATCATATTAGTTTTTATGATTATTATACATAATGGCCAGTTGACTAAAAACTGTGGACTAAAATCAATCGCTAATTGTTAAAGCTTTTTTTGAAATTTCCCACAATATTTTGGAAGTTAAAGGCCAAAGTTTAGTATAAAACTTGATAATAATGGGTCTTAGATGCTACCTAAGTTACCAAAAAATATCCTTAAAATTCAATCACTTTTGATTATTGTACTTTTGGGTTTTCTAAACTAAGGCTTTCAATCTCAGAATCATGAAATCTTCGATTATTACAACATTCACATGTTTAGTTTTTACAAAAGTATTTAAAGTTTTGAAAACAGAAATCCTTTGCTCGAAAAATGTTCTAAAAATCTCGGAAGCGAATAAGACATGTTGGCATTTGCCTTGATGCTATCATGGAAAAGTACAATTGAACCAGAATCAGTATATTTAATCGTGTTATGCAAAACAGTCTCGGGCGATAAGTCTTGAGAAAAATCTCCACTCAGTACATCCCACATAACTATTTCATAATCAGTCAATAAGCTATTTGCCTGTTTACGTTTAATTCGCCCATAAGGTGGACGAAATAACTTCGAATGAAGGCCATTTCTCATGATTTCGGTTTGACATTTGACTACATTTTGCAAATAAGTAATATCGTCCGTTGACCAACCACGCAAATGATTAAAAGTATGATTCCCCACCGAATGCCCATTATCGAGTATTTTCTGAAAAATAGTAGGATTTTTACAAATATTATCGCCTATACAAAAAAAAGTAGCTTGAGCATTATAATTTTCAAGGGTTTCTAATACAAATTCTGTTACTTCGGGTATTGGGCCATCATCAAAAGTTAAGTAAATTACCTTTTCTTCAGCAGATTTTTTCCAAACGAACTTGGGGTACATAGCCCGCATTAAAAAATTGGTTTTGTGCAAAAACATAGCTTATTGTTTTTCTGCAAAAGTCTGAATTTTTAGTCAGAAATAATATTTAATTTCTAAATTGCATGAACGAAATCATAAAATTCCATGAAAAAGCATATTCTGTTTATTATATTCTTATTTTCTTTTCTGAATGCAGTGTCTACTACTAAACCTTTGAGTAATCGCATTGCCAACTATGATATTTCAGTAAAAATCGACCCCGAAAAACATACGCTTGATGGCAGAGAAACGCTTGTATGGACAAATACTTCGACTGACTACATCTCCGAATTACAATTTCATTTGTACCTCAATGCCTTCAAAAACAAAAACTCGACATTTATGAAAGAATCGGGTGGACAACTTCGTGGCGAAATGATGGATGCTAAAAACAAAGAGAATTTTGGTTGGATTGATATAATTTCGATGAAAGTGCGTAATGGAGAATATTTGACTTCAAAAATCAAATTTATTCAACCCGACGACCTCAACGAAAATGACCAAACCGTATTAAGTGTTTTGCTCAGTCGTCCGCTTGCACCTAACGAAAGCCTCACACTCGACATCAATTTCAAGGCTCGCTTACCCAAAGTTTTTGCTCGAACTGGTTATGTGGGCGATTTTTATTTAGTTGGACAATGGTTTCCAAAAATCGGGGTTTATGAGCCCGCTGGAATGCGTTATGCTAAACGTAGTGCTTGGAATTGTCATCAGTTTCATGCTGATAGTGAGTTTTATGCCGATTTTGGCACTTACCGCGTTGAAATGACCGTGCCAAAAAACTTTGTTTTGGCTGCAAGTGGCGTTTTTCAGGACGAAAAAACAAACAAAGACGATACAAAAACTATCAGCTACCGAGCCGATGATGTACATGATTTTGCTTGGACGATTTCGCCCCGATTTGAAGTAAGTGAACGCCAATGGAAGCATGTAAAAATAAAAGCAGTCATGCAGCCCGAACACAGTGGTAGCACCGAACGCTATTTTCAGTCGGCGATCGCGGCTTTGGAATATTTTCAGAAACATCTTGGGAAGTATCCGTACGAAATACTTACTTTGGTTGACCCACCAATCCAAGCCTCAGGTTCATCTGGCATGGAATACCCAACTTTTATTACTTGCGGTGAAACTTTTTGGGGATTACCAAACGGTATTCGCTCACCCGAAGTAGTCACCATACATGAATTCGGCCATCAGTATTTTCAAGGAATGCTGGCCTCTAATGAGTTTGAAGAATCATTTTTGGATGAGGGGTTTAATCAATATTACGAAGGTCGAATCATGGATGCTACCTACGACAAAGGTTCATTAATAAATCTTTTTGGTTTTAAACTCAATGACTCGGAATCCCCTCGAATTGCCTATAAAAGTATGAAAAACATAAAGATTTCGGAGATTTTTCGAAAATCATGGGAGTATCCCAAAGGAACTTATGGAACATTAACCTATATGAAAACAGCCACGATGCTCCAAACACTCGAAAATTTGATTGGAACGGAAGTGATGGACGAAGTAATGCACTCCTACTTTATCAAATGGCGTTTTAAACACCCATCAGTGAAAGATTTTGTGGCAATCGTCAACGAAATTGCTCCGAAACGCACCAATTATAAATACGGCAAAAACTTTGATTGGTATTTTGAGCAAACTCTTTACAAAGCCCCTGATTTTGATTACGAAGTAAGTGAAATCAATCAAAATCAATGCACCATCAAACGTCTGGGAGATATGATTATTCCAACTGAAATATTGGTCAAGTTTATCGACGGAAAAGAAGAATTAATCAGTTGGAATGGAGAAGATTACTCTAAAGTGTTAAAGTTTGAAAAGCCAATCAGTTCGGTAGCAATTGACCCAAAAAACAAGATTTTGTTTGATTTAAACCTCAACAATAATAGTCGAACTGTAGAGCAATCTTCGTACCCTTTCGTGAAATATGCCATTAAAATAATGTTTTGGGTGCAAAATTTCATGAGTTGGGTGGGATAATTAGTCCTCAGTTTTCAATCAAAAAGGGTATGTAAATTCTGACGTCATGGTTTGAAACCATGACGTCCTTTCAGTTAAAAAACAAACTACTCTGCCTTTCTCGAAAGCAACCAAAGTCCTACGAATGTTATAAATCCGTTGAGCATCAATTTCGAGAACCCAAATTCAAAATCGAACGCTGCTTTCGTAAATTCTTCAACCGCATACGTCAAAAAAGGTGCGGCTACACATACAAATGGCACAAATTTATCTAATAATGGACGTTTGAGATAAAGTCCAAAGGCAAAAAGTCCGAGCAATGGACCATAAGTATAACCCGCAATACTAAATACTGCCGAAATAACTTCTTGACTATTTAATGCTCTAAAAATTAGAATAACAATGATAAAAACCACCGTAAAGCCAATATGTACATAATGTTTTAAGGTTTGACGTTTGGCTTCTTCATATTTTTCGATATTCAAAAAATCTACACAAAATGATGTAGTGAGAGCCGTAAGAGCCGAGTCTGAACTGGCATAAGTAGCGGCAGTAATTCCGAGTAAAAAAGTTACGGCAGCCAAAGTTCCAAAATGATTTCCAAGTGCCAACGAAGGATATAAATCATCCGTTTTGATAGGAATTGGAATACCCATTTTTTCAGAATAAATATACAAAAGAACGCCTAAACTTAAGAAAAGTAGATTGATGAAAACCAAAACTACATAAAACCAAAACATATTTTTTTGTGCCTCACCGATGCTTTTACAAGTAAGGTTTTTCTGCATCAAATCTTGGTCTAGACCAGTCATAACGATAGCAATAAATGCTCCCGACAAGAAATCTTTCACGAAATGGTGTTTATTAGCCCAATCCCAAACAAAAATCTTTGAATATTGGCTGTCTCGTACGGTTGAAAACAAATCGCCAACGCCCAAGTCAAGTTGTTTTCCAATCAAATAGATTGTCAAAACTAAAGCCGTAAGCAAGAAAAACGTTTGAAGAGTATCGGTAATGATGATTGTTTTTACGCCACCTTTGAAAGTGTAAACAAAAATCAAAGCCATTGCAATCATAACAGTCACCTCAAAAGGAACGCCCAAATCATCAAAAATAGCAAGTTGTAAAACCTGTACTGCCACATACATTCGTACAGCCGAACCAATGGTTCGAGAAAGTAAGAAAAAAGCCGAACCAGTTTTATACGACCAAAAACCAAAGCGTTTTTCAAGATAACCGTATATCGAAATCAGATTCAGTCGATAATACATCGGCATCAAAATCGTGGCAATTACCCAATAGCCAACGGCGTAACCTAGCACTACTTGAAAATAAGAAAATTGAATTTTACCTACTGCACCTGGCACCGAAACGAACGTTACACCCGAAATTGATGTTCCAATCATACCAAAAGCCACCAAATACCATGGTGATTGGCGATTAGCCGTAAAAAAAGTATTAGTATCAGCTCCACGAGCTGTATAAAAAGAAATTGCAATCAAAATTAAGAAGTAAATTACCAGAATCGTTAGTGCGAGAGTTGATGACATAAATGCTTTGTGTTTAAAATCTTATCCAAATATCAAAACTTTTTTTTCGATAACAAAACTACACTTTCATAAGAATGAATTATCTTAGCATTAGAATTTGATTTTTGTTACTCTAAAAATGTATTTTTCTTTTTTAAAACCACTTGATTATCAGCTTTCTATAAACATTAATTTACCCAAATTTGTGCAAAAACCTAGACAAATGACAACGTTACCAAATCCAGAAATTGAAGTAATTGAAGAGATTACAGAAGATCTCTCTGCTATTAAATTATGGGAACTAATCGTTTTCAATGATGACATCAATACTTTTGACCATGTAATTTCAACCTTAATTGATGTCTGCCAACACACGCCAGAACAAGCCGAACAATGTACTTTGATTATCCATTACAAAGGCAAATGCAGTGTAAAATCAGGCGATTTTGAGGAACTTGCTGCCCTACGTAATGAAATTTGCCGTAGAGAAATTTCAGCAGAAATACAATTGAGATAGTTTTTGTTGATAAACTAAATAACATTCGTTGAACAAAATTAAGGTCAGGCGTAGAAGTTCGAATCTCTTCTTCATCACATTATCAAAAAACTGTCGTCAATGGACAGTGGACTTAAAATAAAGAATGAATTTCCCCTCCAAATTAATAGAAGAAGCTGTTATTGAAATATCAAAGCTACCTGGAATTGGCAAAAAATCGGCTTTGAGATTAGCTTTGCACTTATTGAAAAGAGATGAATCTCAAACCCAATTGTTGGCTGAAGCACTTATCAGTTTACGAACAAAAACTACTTTTTGTCGTAAATGCCATAATATTTCTGATGCAGATCTTTGCCTGATTTGTACTTCTCCACGCCGCGATGCTGCAATTCTTTGTATCGTTGAAGACACTCGTGATGTACTGGCCATAGAAAACACCGCCCAATATCGCGGACTTTATCATATTTTGGGAGGAATCATATCGCCTTTGATGGGCATCGGCCCAAACGATTTGAATATTGATTCTTTGATAAAAAGAGTCGAGCAAGAGCCTGATATTCAAGAAGTTATCTTGGCACTCAGCCCAACAATGGAAGGCGATACGACTGCATTTTATCTACAAAAAAGATTAAAACCTTTCAACAAAAAGATAAGTACCATCGCCCGTGGAATTCCAATCGGTGGCGATCTCGAATATGCAGATGAACTAACCCTCGGACGTAGTATTTTGAGTAGGATAGCTTATGAATAGGGTTCGACATCGCTCACCATCCACTAAGCAATATAATATTTTACAAATGCTTTCAGACAAAAAATATGATACCAAAAGTAAAAATCTGTTGTATTAGTTCGTCACTTGAAGCCAAACAAGCCATCAGTTACGGAGCTTCAGCTTTGGGGTTGGTAGCAAAAATGCCAAGTGGGCCGGGGCCTATTTCTGATGAATTGATTCAGGAAATAGTCCGAACAATACCTCCGCCGATTGCATCGTTTCTACTAAGCAGTCGCACAGATAGTTTGGCAATTATTCAACATCAGAAAACAGTCAATTCAAATGTAATTCAACTTGTTGATGCTTTGCAGACAGGCACTTACGATGA
Organism: uncultured Emticicia sp.; assembly: GCF_937903345.1. Lineage (GTDB taxonomy): Bacteria > Bacteroidota > Bacteroidia > Cytophagales > Spirosomataceae > Emticicia. Next base: position 138,819 of record NZ_CALCZQ010000053.1, read on the forward strand.
TTTTAGAAGAGAAATTCCTGCAATAAAAATTGTTCAAGTAATTCATGTAATTGACGAAAAAACGTTGGATGAAGCCCTCGAAATTTCTGAGAAAGTTGATGCACTTTTACTTGATTCGGGAAACCCAAATTTGGCAGTAAAAGAACTCGGCGGCACAGGCAGAGTACACAACTGGACAATTAGCCGAAAAATTGTGGAGCAATCAAAGATACCCGTTTTCTTGGCGGGTGGACTAAAAACCGAAAACATAAGAGCCGCCATTGATGCAGTGCAACCTTATGGTATAGACTTATGCAGCGGTGTCCGCACAAACGGCAAATTAGACCCTCATAAATTAGAAGCGTTTTTTAATGAGGTTAATCGAGTTTAATTCAATTTTTAAAAAACTTTAATATCGATTTTGTATAAAAAATCATTACCTTTAATTACAGTTATTAAGTTACCATAATTTTCATAAATCATGAATAGAAAAGATTTCATCAAAGCCTTTATAGGAAGTACTTTCGCTTTTAAGTTAAGCGATACTTTTGCAAGTAAACCAGTCTTTTTCGACGGAATGTTTACCCTCGCTCCTCTCCCATACGCCAACGATGCTCTTGAGCCACATATCGACAAAATGACGATGGAAATTCACCACGACCGTCACCACAAAGCGTATATCGATAACCTCAACAAAGCAATTGCGGGAACTGATATGGAGAAACTTTCAATCGACCAATTATTGAGCAATATTAGCAAATATCCAGTTGCAGTTAGAAATAATGGTGGTGGACATTGGAATCATACTTTTTTCTGGCAAATCATGGCACCAAATGCTGGCGGTCTTCCTTCGGGAAAATTAGCTGATGCTATCACGGCAACTTTTGGTGGTTTCGATAAAATGAAAGAAGAATTTGGTAAAGCTGCCACGACTCGTTTTGGTTCGGGTTGGGCTTGGTTAATCGTTACGCCTGACAAGAAATTGAAAATCGTTTCAACGGCCAATCAAGATAACCCATTGATGGATGTAGCAACTGACAAAGGAACACCAATTTTGGCTCTTGATGTTTGGGAACACGCTTATTATTTGAAATACCAAAACAAACGTGCCGATTACGTAGCCGCTTTCTGGAATGTTGTAAACTGGAAAAAAGTAAGCGAAAACTTTGAGGCAGCAATGAAATAAAATTTAGAAAGAATTGGAGCGGCAACAGCTCTTAATTCATTTTATACCAAAAGAGGCTCATTTCACATCGGAACGAGCCTCTTTTTGTATATAAAAACGAATAAAACTTATCAATTCAGAACTTTATTCCAGCCGAAACATAACATGTACGGCCATCCGCTGGCAAAATACCTGGACCTGGATAGCCACCTGCACGGCGAGTAAAATAACGCTCATCGGTTAGATTATTTATCCCACCTTGTATATTGTAATTTTTCAAGAATTTGAAACTTGCCGAAAGGTCTTGCACTGTATAGGCTGGAATTACACCCGTTGTTGCAGCAGCATTGGGTACTTCAGTATTAGCAGCATCGGCATAAGCTTTTCCAATATCGCTCAACTGCCACGTAATAGAAAAGCCTTTTTTGTTGTAAGTAATGCCAAAACGATTGATTTTACTTGGTGCATTTTCCACTTTTTTACCCGAAAGATTACCTTCAATAACCTGTCCGTTTACAACTGAAGTGATCTTAAAATCACGATAAGTGGCATCTATGTATGCGATAGAGGCAAATACACTCAAATACCCAATTTTAGATTTTTTGAAGAATGCTGTTACTGGGTCAAATTCGATATACCCTTCAAAACCTTGACTTATCGAACGCCCTAAGTTTGTACGAAACTGGTAACGTTGCTTAGCGGTATTAGTCTGTGTTATTGTTCCGATTCGATTATTATAATTTACATAGAAATAATCAACATCGAAATTTAGATAATTCCCCACTTTGCCACGATACCCAAAATCAAAATTATAACCACGAGCATCTTGTAGGTTTTCATCAATTATATCAGTTGTAGCAGCAGGCGTTAGGTCAGAAATCAAAACTGGGCGATAAGCCTGTGAAATATTGCTATAAAACTCTGATTGCCCAGTCAGATGATACTCAGCCCCACCACCAAAAAGCAAGAAACTACGATTACGGATCATAGGTGAAAGATTATTGGCTTGACCATTTATCAAACTAAAACACCCTTGCATGGTAGAACTGATGTTTTCTATTCTGGCTCCGGCTGTCATCAAAAACTTTTTCGAGAATCTAAAAATATTTTCAAAGAAAGCCGCCTTATTGATATTATTGAAATATAAATCACGTGGATATTCGCCTTCTATACTAAATTCAATATCTTTACCGATAGAACCTTTACCTTGTTGCTGACGGTCAATATTTCCATTATAGTAGCGTAAGCCGCTTGCTACCGTATTATTTATGCCCAAAAACTTATAGCTGTTAATAAATTTAAGTTCTGAACCATAATTATTATAATAGTCTCTATCGACTTGTCGGTTTGATGTCAAATTATCAACAGTTGTAATGGCCGAAATATTGCCAACACTACTCCGCTCGGCAATCACGCCAAAAGCCTTCCAGCTCAACTTTGTTTTCTCACTAAAAATATACTCTGCCGAAAGCGAAGGCACCAACCAAGGCGTACTAAACCAATTTCGACTTCGCAAACTTTGACGTGCCTCTTGGGCAAATTGGCCGTCTGTCAAACCACCTGCTTGCTGGCTTTTGTAGGTCATGTAAGTTACCTCTGCCCCTATTTTAAATTTATTAGTAATGGCATAACTCAACTCGGCATGAGCGTGGTCTGTATTATAATAACTATTTGCTCTCCAACCATTACCAAATCGTTTTTGGTAATAAGCTGTATAACTCAAACGCCCTTCTGTACCGCCGATATAATTAAAAGTACTAAACAAACCATTGCTGCCAAAGGTATTCTGTGATTCGACAACGACACGAGTGGAAATATCTGGCTTACGAAGTACAAAATTCATCAAGCCGCCAAATTGCGGACCGTATTGTAATGAGGATGCACCACGCACAATTTCAATGCGGTCAACCACTTCCATTGGTGGAGTATAATAGGCTTCTGGATAACCCATTGGATCGGGCGTAATGTCATAGCCATTCATTCTAAGATTAAACTCCCATGAACGATTCGGACTCAAACCACGTGAAGCAACACCTAATTGAATACCCGAACCATCATTTTCCCATACCGAAATCCCAGGGGTCCGACTAAATATCTGACGACTATTATTCATCGCCAAATTGGCGTTGATATTATCAAGTTTTATTACTTCGTTTTTCTTTGCGGCATAAATGGAATATCCATCAACTTCGGCTAAATGTTCGTTTCCTCTTACTCCGCGACTTGCCACCACACGAACATCTTTCAATAGAGTTGTTTCTTCTTCCAATTCAAAATTAAGTCTTTTTACCTCATTTTCTTGAAGTGAAAAACTCAATTCTTTACTTTTCAAACCAATGCTCGAAACCAAAACTGTATAATTACCAGCCTTCAATCCCTTGATTAAATATTCACCATTTGTATTTGTTTGAACACCTCTGACCGTTCCTTTCAACGTTACACTCACCCCCACAATCGCTTGTTTCGATTGATCCATCACCTTTCCAAAAACAGCAACTTTTTGCCCAAAAGTGGCAAAACTCACAACACAAAAAAGTAAAACTGTATTAACCAAATACTTCATTTTATAATTTTTATTTATGTTTAGACTAATTCTAAATAACAGTACAAAGTTAAATATGAAATTTTATCTCACAAAGATTTATTTAGAATAATTTTAAATAAGAACGCAATAAAAATGGTTCCTCGAAAAATAATAGCATTTTTTACTATATTTGCCATAGATTATTATGCTTTCGCTAACAGACTAACATGAGTGACGAAACACCTAAATACGATCCCCTAAAACAAAAAGAAGTAATTGACGATATGTTCGAGACCTGGTTTCTCGACTATGCATCGTATGTAATCCTCGAACGTGCCGTACCTGCCATTGAAGATGGACTAAAGCCCGTTCAACGCCGAATCATGCACGCCCTCAAAGAAATGGACGACGGCCGTTTCAATAAAGTTGCCAACGTAATTGGTTCGAGTATGCAATATCACCCACATGGCGATGCTTCAATCGGAGATGCGATCGTCTCGATGGGGCAAAAAAACCTCTTACTCGATACACAAGGAAACTGGGGTGATGTACGTACTGGTGACGGAGCAGCCGCTCCTCGTTATATCGAGGTTCGTCTCTCAAAATTTGCAAATGACGTACTTTTCAACGAAGATACCACCGAATGGCAAATGTCGTATGATGGTCGTAAGCGTGAACCTGTCAATCTTCCAGCAAAATTTCCGTTACTGCTAGCACAAGGTGTAGAAGGTATTGCCGTAGGTCTTTCGACCAAAGTAATGCCACATAATTTTATTGAGTTGTGCGAAGCGTCAATTTCATATTTAAAGAATGAATCATTTCAACTTTACCCCGATTTCTTGACAGGTGGTTTGGTTGATGTAACAAACTATAATGACGGAGCAAGAGGTGGAAAAATAAAAGTTAGAGCAAAAATTGCCGAAATCGACAAGAAAACCCTTGAAATCCAAGAAATTCCGTTTAGCACAACAACAGCAACGCTCATCGATTCTATTATAAAAGCTAATGATGCAGGGAAAATAAAAATTAAAAAGGTTGAAGATAATACGGCAAAGAATGTTTCAATCATCATTCATTTGGCTCCAAATACTTCCCCCGATATTACGATTGATGCTCTATTTGCATTTACAGAATGTGAAAACTCCATTTCGCCCAATGCGTGTATTATCATTGATAATAAACCGCATTTTGTTTGTGTAAGTGATATACTAAAAGATTGCACTGAGCAAACTAAGCATTTACTTCAACGAGAGCTCGAAATAAAACGTCATGAACTCAAGGAAAAATTACTTTATAGCTCGCTGGAAAAGATTTTCATCGAAAACAAAATCTACCGTGATATTGAAGAATGCACGACTTTCGAAGCCGTAGTAGCAACAGTCGATAAAGGTTTAGAACCTTACAAAGCTGATTTTTATCGCGAAATAGTAGAAGATGATTTACTACGTTTGCTCGAAATCCGAATTAAACGTATTTCAAAATTCGATGCATTTAAGGCAGATGAATTAATGAAACGCCTGCTTGATGAATTGGCCGAGGTTGAAGATAATTTGGCCAATCTGGTTCGGTATACTATTTCTTTCTATAAGGATTTATTGAAAAAATACGGCAAAGGTCGTGAGCGTAAAACCGAGATTCGTCAGTTTGAGTCGGTGCAAGCAACCGTTGTGGCCGCTAATAATCAAAAACTCTACCTTGACCGTGAAAATGGTTTCGTAGGTTATGGTCTGAAAAAGAGCGATTCAGTAGAATATATCATGGATTGTTCTGATATTGACGACATTATTGCCTTTAAGCGTGACGGCAAATATGTTATTGTTAAGATTCAAGAAAAAGGCTTTGTTGGAAAAGACATTATTTACTGCTCTGTTTTTCGTAAAAACGATGAACGAAAAATATATAATGCCATATATCTTGACGGAAAATCAGGCACTTCTTACGCAAAGCGATTCTTCGTGACTGGAATCACTCGTGACAAAGAATATGATATTTCGATGGGAAATCCTAAATCTAAAGTACTCTATTTCACCGCCAATGACAATGGAGAAGCTGAATCGGTTGCAATAAACCTCACAGCCAATTCGACAGCCAAAAAGAAACAATTTGATTGGGATTTCTCGACATTGACGATAAAAAATCGAAGTTCAATGGGAAATGTTCTGACGAAATTTCCTGTGCGTAAGATTGTCTTGAAATCAGCAGGCAAATCAACCCTCGGTGGAGTAGATATTTGGTTCGATGCCGTCATTGGAAAACTCAACCGTGACGAACACGGACAGTATTTGGGCAATTTTGGCTCAGAAGATAAGATTTTGGTGATTTACAAAGATGGACAATATGAGTTTACTAACTTTGAATTGACGAATCGTTATGAGCAAAAAGACATTCTTAAGGTAGTAAAATACGATCCAGAAAAACCAATTTCGTGCTTACATTACGAAGGCGAAAACAAAATCTATTACATCAAACGTTTCAAAATTGAAACAACCACGATGGATAAGAAGTTTTTGTTTATTGCGGATACAAAAAACTCACGATTGCTAACTGCCTGCTTAGATAAATATCCTCGTTTTGAGATAAAAACTAAAGCCGATAAAAAAGCTGGTATCGAAACTCAAACGATTTTGGTTGATGAATTCGTAGAAGTTCGTGGCTGGAAAGCTATCGGTCAGAAAATAAACGCTCATGAAGTTTTGGATGTAAAACAACTTGAACCAAAACCTGAAGAGGTAGAAATTGTTGAAATTCCACCAGCTATTATAGATAGCTCTGAAAACGATTCAGAAAACCTTGATAGTCAAGATGATGACAAGCAATTAGCTTTGTTTTGAGGGTAATTGAGTTTCGAAATTCGACGTTTGATGATTGGCATAGTAAAAAACTGAATTGATTTAATAAAAATCTAACCCCCAACTCTCGCATCAAACAAACTCAAAACTCCCAAACGGATGGATTTTTATGACGACGTAGGTGTTTTCGGGCCTCCATCCAAAATGCTAATACCAAATAAATAATAATTGGAGAGCCAAATGTAAAAAAAGAAGCATAGATAAAATAAATACGGACACTCCCAGCCGAAAAGTTAAGCCTTTCGCCGAGTCGAGAACAAACTCCGAAAAGTTGATTTTCAACTAAGTATCTTAATTGTCCTGTTTTTAGCATTATATTGAAAAAATGAATACGAAGTTAGTAAAAAAAAAATGTTTGGCAAGTGTTTAACAATAATATAATAAACAAAGCTATGATTTTGTACAATCAATTATTAGTTTAGTACAAAAATATTTTTTCAGGAAACTTGTTTTTTCTTGAAAATTATGTACATTGCATTTCATTTATTTACTCTCTTAATTTATTTTATTTCAATGCAAACAGGTATAGTAAAATTCTTCAACGAAACAAAAGGCTTTGGTTTTGTGGTTGATGATGCTTCAGGACAAGAGATTTTTCTTCACGTGACTGGCTTGAACGGCACAAAGGTTCGTGAAAACGACCGTATCGAATTCGAAACTGTCGAAGGTCGTAAAGGTTTGAATGCAGTAAACGTGAAAAGAATATAGTTTTTTTCTGAGTTTAAATTGACTTCAGTACCCAAGCCCCTCAGTCTAAAAGACTTGAGGGGCTTTTATTTGAATAGAAAGAACGCAATACTATTCACATTATTAAGTTTTTTTACGCACCCTTAAACATAAAGTGTTTATTGTCAATATATTATACAATCCGATTGTTTACAATTTCACCGTTGCAAAGTCGATATTACAAGAATTAAGCCCCCAAAATGGCCGAAAACTCAATTTCTACTAAATAATTTGCATCAATCAAGGCACTTACCTCGACTATTGTTGTGCAAGGTTTTATTGTTCCAAAAAACTCTCCATGAGCTTTACCGATTTCTTCCCATTTTGAAATATCAGTTGTAAAAATACGTGTACGAACTACGTCTTTCAATGAAGCACCTAATTGTTCGAGAACTTTCTCAACTTTCAAAATAATAAACTTGGTTTGTAAATATACATTTCCTTTACCTACTAGTTCGCCACTTCCATCAGTAGCTACGGTACCAGTTACTTCAATCATATTGCCAATTTTTACAGCACGAGAATACCCAACGATATCTTCCCATTTTGCCCCAGTCGATACATTAATTCTTTCCATTACATTTGTTTAATTTTTAACTTAAAATAATTTAAAACTCTGTGTCATTTCTGAAGTGTCATTCTTTGAATGCCTTAATACTTTAATTTTCTGCCATCTTGTCAGTAAATTTCTTATTGGCAAAATAATTGTCGAAATTTGCAAAAAATAAAATAGATTACAAAATGGCAGAAAATACAAAAGACGAAACACTTGACAACGATCTGGTAGCAGAAAACAACGAACAATTTTCCGAATTAGAAGTTGATAATGAAACGATAGAAGAAGTAAGCTCTGAGAAACCGACTTTTGAAGACCAACTTGCCGAGGCAAAAGATAAATACCTGAGATTATATGCCGATTTTGAAAATTTTCGCCGTCGAACATCGAAAGAAAAAATTGAAATGATTCAGAATGCCTCTGAAGCTTTACTGAAAGAACTTATTCCGATTGTTGATGATTTCGAGCGTGCCAATAATTCGTTCGAAACTGTTACAGAAGTCGAACCAATGAAAGAGGGAATCGCGTTAATTTTCAACAAATTTCAGAAAACCTTGGCCGGCAAAGGTGTAAAAGTAATTGAATCTAAAGGAAAAGATTTTGATGTTGAATTACATGAGTGTATCACCCAATTTGCTGCAGGTGAAGAAAATAAAGGAAAAGTAATTGAGGAAATAGAAAAAGGATACTCACTAAACGATAAAGTTATACGCTACGCAAAAGTAGTAGTAGGTTCATAAAATAATGCGGAATTACGAGTTATCGATTACGAATTTTTAAAATATTATTCGTAATTGACAACTCGTAATTCGTAATTTCAAAAAAATGGCACAAAAAAGAGATTATTACGAAATACTGGGCGTTGCTAAAAATGCTTCAGAGGATGAATTAAAGAAAGCTTACCGCAAGCTGGCGATTCAATATCACCCAGATAAAAACCCGGGGGATAAAGCTGCTGAGGAAAAATTTAAAGAAATTGCTGAAGCTTATGGCGTATTATCTGATGCCGAAAAACGCCAACGTTATGACCAATTCGGTCATCAAGGTGTTGGCGGTGCAAGTGGCGGTGGTGCAGGAGTAAACATGGAAGATATTTTCGGCAGTGTTTTTGGTGATGATAGCCCATTTGGTAGCTTCTTTGGTGGTGGAGGCGGTGGCCGTCGTGGTGCCCCAAATGTTAGAAAAGGCTCGGATTTGAGAATAAAATTAAAACTCGACTTAGAAGAAATTGCCAATGGTGTAGAGAAAAAAATTAAGGTAAAACGTTATGTTTCCTGTAATTCTTGTAGTGGAAATGGTTCCAAACATGGTACTTCCCTAAAATCTTGTGCTACTTGTAATGGACAAGGACAAGTCCGTAAGGTAGTAAATACAATGCTTGGACAAATGGTTTCTACAAGCCCATGTCCAACCTGTCAGGGTGAAGGGAAAGTTGTCACTGAGCGTTGCGATGTGTGTTTTGGAGAAGGTCGTCAATTGAACGAAGACTTGCTTTCAATCAAGATTCCTGCGGGTGTGGGCGAAGGAATGCAGCTTTCGATGACTGGTAAAGGTAACGTTCCGACTCGTGGTGGAATTGCAGGTGATTTATTGATAGTAATTGAAGAAGAAGAACATCCAGAACTTAAACGTGATGGTAGCAATATTCACTTTGATTTACGCATGAATTTTGCCGATGCCGCTTTGGGAAGAGAGGTTGAGATTCCGACTGTAGGTGGAAAAGTGAAAATAAACATCAAAGCTGGAACACAATCGGGCGAAATTTTACGCTTGAAAGGCAAAGGTTTGAAAGAACTTAACAGCTACGGTGTAGGCGACCAATTGGTTCATGTGAGCCTTTATACCCCTACCACTTTGAGTTCGGAAGACAGATTAATTCTCGAAAAAATCAAAACAATGCCTAATTTCCAGCCAAAAACAGACAAAAACGATAAAAGTATTTTTGAAAAAATGAAAGATTTCTTCCATTGATATTTTTTAATTAATATAAACAAATAAAGGTTTGAGGAGATTTCTTCAAACCTTTATTTTTGACCCGATCTCAATGTAAACTGTATGGTAGAACAACTTTATAAGTTATTCAATCTATCGCAAGAAACAACATAGAAATCAGACGGCAGCGGCCGACCCTTGCCAACGCAGTTGTTCTCCAATATCAGCTAAAGGCTACACTTAAAGACCTTAAATTTTTAAATTTTTTATCCAAAAAACCATAAATAGTTTCACCATAAAATTTTTCAAAGTATTTTGCAGGAATTAATAAAAACTACATGAGCAAAAATTACAAATGGTGGGTTGTTTTTATGTTATGGTTCGTATGTTTTTTCAACTACGCCGACCGCCAAGCTATTTTTTCAGTCTTTCCGCTTTTAAAGCAAGAAATGGGTTTGAGCGATATTCAGCTCGGTATCGTTGGAGCTGCATTCATGTGGGTTTATGCTGGTTTTGGAGCAATTGCGGGCATTGTTGGTGATAGATTTCAACGTAAAACCCTCATCATTGGTGGACTTATCTTTTGGTCGCTCGTTACAATCGGAACTGCCCTTTCTACCAACTACGTTCATTTAGTGATTTGCCGAGCCTTAGAAGGTTTTGGCGAAGCTTTTTATTTTCCTGCGTCAATGTCGCTTCTGAGCGATTACCATAGTAAAGAAACTCGCTCGAAAGCGATGTCGTTTCACCAATCAAGCGTTTATGCTGGCACAATTGCGGGTGGAACAGTTGCCGGCTTCATGGGGCAGTATTATGGTTGGCATACCAGTTTTTATCTTTTTGGTGGACTTGGTGTACTTTTAGGTGTTATTTTACTAGGTTTTCTGAAAGAACCCGTTCGTGGGCAATCAGAAGTAAATGAAGAAATTGAAGACGGTTCACACGTATTGCTTGATTTGAAACAAAGCAATATTTTAGATAGCATCAAGCAAATTTTCAAACAACCAATGGTTTGGGTGTTGGTGGCGGTTTTTGTGGGAGCAAATTTCGTAGCCAGTATTTTCTTGACTTGGATGCCTTCGTTTCTCTACAACAAATTCAATATGAGCCTTTCGATGGCAGGGCTAAACGCCACATTCTACTTACAAATGGCATCAGTTTTAGGTGTTATTTCGGGCGGATTTTTAGCCGATAAATTAGTAAAAACATACCGAGGCGGCCGAATGATGGCTCAAAGTATTGGTTTGATGATGGGAGTGCCGTTTATCTTCTTGGCAGGTTGGACGCTTTCCATACCAATTTTGATTCTTGCCCTCATCGGATTTGGCTATTTCAAAGGGCTTTATGATGCCAATATTTGGGCATCGCTACATGATGTCGTAAAACCCAAAAACCGTGCAACCGCCGTTGGTTTTATGAACTCAATCGGTTGGTTTGGTGGCGGAATCGCACCGATTGCAATAGCTTATGCCAGTACACAATACGGCATGAGTGCCTCTATTAGTGCTACCTCTATACTTTATTTGGTTTTTGGTTTATTACTAATTTTCGGAATCAGAAAATTTATGATAAATCAAAAATCTTGAAGGAAGTTTTCCATCAAAATAATTACTTCTTTTATTTTATAATAAAATTTAATTTTCAAATTCAATGAATTTTCCGTATTTTAAGATAATTTAAGTATCTTTTCTACCTGATTATCCTGCAAATTCCCTAATTTTGGGTTATCAAGAGAATTTTTATTCACTAATCTCAAAAAATGAACAATTTCACAAGGCTAAACAATATCGTCGGATGGGCGATTTTTGCCGTTGCACTCCTTACTTATACCCTAACCGTTGAGCCAACCGCCAGTTTTTGGGATTGCGGTGAATTCATCGCTTGTTCTTACAAACTACAAGTACCACACCCTGCTGGGGCTCCTCTTTTCTTGCTTATCGGCCGCATGGCTTCACTCCTTGCAGGTGGCGATGTCACGAAAGTTGCTCTGATGGTAAACATGGTTTCAGTAATTGCTTCGGCCTTTACTATCCTGTTTATGTTTTGGACAATCTCGCTTTTGGCTCGTAAAGTATTTGGTAAAAAAGGTGACGACCTCAACACAACCGAAATCATTTTGGTACTTGGTGCAAGTGCTGTTGGTTCACTGGTATATGCTTTTTCTGATTCTTTCTGGTTTTCGGCGGTGGAAGCTGAAGTTTACGGAATGTCGTCGTTCTTTACAGCAATTGTAATTTGGGCAGCTTTTCGTTGGGAAAACATCGAAGACGAATCAAAAGCGAATCGTTTCCTTATATTTACGGCTTATTTAGTGGGTCTTTCTATCGGCGTTCACTTACTCAACCTCGTTACAATTCCAGCTTTGGGTTTGGTATATTATTACAAAAAAGCCAAAAAAATCACTTGGAAAGGTGGAATTGTCGCTTTTTTAGTAGGTTTATTAGTTTTGGCCGTTGTCAATACTGGTGTGATCACGGGTTTCCCGTCATTGGGTTTTACGTTTGAAAAACTCTTCGTTAATACCTTCGGAATGCCATTTAGTTCGGGTATTATTTTCTTCGTAATCTTGCTCGTTGGTGGACTTGCCTACGGGATTTTCTATACACAAAAAAGAGGTATGGTCATTGCCAACACGGCCTTGATTTCTTTCGCGTTTGTTTTGATTGGGTATTCTTCTTATACAATCGCTTTGATTCGTTCAAACTACAATCCGCCAATCAACGAAAATAATCCGAGCAATGTTCTGAACTACGTTTCGTATTTGAAACGTGAGCAATATGGTAGCCGTCCGCTACTTTACGGACCAGTTTTCACAGGAAAATTGGAATCAATCGAAAATGGCGAACCTATTTACAAAATGGGTAAAAACAGCTATGATGTATATGATCATAAGCCAACTTACATTTGGGGACCAAATAGCGAAAGCCTTTTGCCTCGTATGTGGAGTAGCGATGCTGGCCATCAACAGATTTATCGCCAAGAAATGGGACTTGCACAAGACCAAAAGCCTACGCTCTTCACCAACATTGGCTACATGATGAAACGTCAAATGGGATATATGTATTGGAGGTATTTTGCATGGAATTTCTGGGGACGTTCAAGCGATATTGAAGGTGCCGGACCAACAAACATTCTGGAATCAAAAAGTGCACTTCCGCCAGCCATTAAAGAAAACCGCGGACGTACTAATTTCTTCGGTTTGCCAGTAATCTTAGGCATTTTGGGTTTATTGTATCATTATTTCCGTCGTGAACGTGATGCACTCGTGATGTTCCTTTTATTCTTGCTTACGGGCGTTGGTTTGGTTGTTTACCTCAATTCACCGCCAGTTGAGCCTCGTGAGCGTGACTATATCTACGTTGGTTCGTTCTATATTTGGGCAATTTGGATTGGTATTGGTGTATTAGGTTTGTTCGATTATGTGTTGAAATTCATCAAAAATACTCAAACGAGAGCAGTATCGGCAACAGTTTTGGGTTTGGCTGTTCCGTTGATTATGCTTCCACAAACTTGGAAAGGTCACGACCGATCAGGCCGCTACCACCAAGTAGATTTTGCTAAAAACTTATTGAATTCTTGTGCTCCCAATGCAATCTTGTTTACGGGCGGCGATAATGATACGTTTCCACTTTGGTATGTGCAGGAAGTTGAAGGTTTCCGTACGGATGTGCGTGTATGTAACCTCAGTTTGTTGGGTACAGATTGGTATTGCGAACAAATGAAACGCAAAACTTATCAATCGGAAGCATTGCCGATTACATTTACAACCGACCAATTATTGAGTGGTGTAAACGACCAAATTCCTTTCGTTGAGCGTCTAAGTGACCCAATCAACTTGAAAGATTATTTGGAATTAGTGAAGAAAAACGACCCTGCAATTCAGATTCCTCTGACAACAGGCGAAAGCATCAACTCTCTACCATCGGATAGCCTTTTCTTGAATTATGATATTGAGGCAGTGAAGAAAATGGGCTTTGTACCAAAACAATTTGAGCAATATTTGACTGGTCAAATCACTTGGAATATTGGTAAGCGTGACTTATTGAAAAACGATTTGATGCAACTCGAAATGATTTCTCAAAATAACTGGAAACGTCCTATCTATTTTGCAGGAACATTGTCAAATGACAACTATTTGAATTTGAAAGATTATATGCAGTTGGAAGGATATGCTTACCGTTTATTGCCAATCAAAGTAAGTCAAGGCGATGATGGTTTTGCAAATACTGATGTAATGTATGACAATATGTTGAAGAAAATGGCTTGGAGAGGTATGGATAACCCAAATGTGTATTATGATTCGGAAACATACTTGAAAGTGCCAATCATTACCGCCCGTTTGGCATTCTTGCGTTTGGCTGATCAATTGGTGAGAGAAGAAAAGAAAACTAAAGCAAAAGAGGTGCTTGATTATGCAAATAAAGTATTGCCAGATAACGTAATACCATTCGACCAACTTTGCACCAACTACGTTATGTATTATTTTGAAGTAGGTGATAACAAGAAAGCTATGGAAATTGCTGAAAAAATCACGAAGCGTGCAGATGGCAATTTGGCATACTTTACTCAGAAAGCGGGTCAAAAAAGTGCCGAATGGATGCCTGATAATATACAAGATTATTTACAAATCAACCTTCGTAATTTGCAAGTGATTAGTAATATTTGTAGCCGAAATAACCAAGAGGCTGCAGCTAAACGCTACGAAGCTACCTATAATAAATATTATTCGAGAGTGGCAGAATAATATTAGACAATGTATAGACAGGGCATTGCCCTGTGTTGCGAATTAAACAAAAAAATTGTGTAAAAATCCTCGTTGAACGAATCAGCGGGGATTTTTTATTATATTTGCAATATCGTTGCATTAATTAACACAGCAAGTTTAACGCAACTGCTGCGGCGGACCGCTCCGATTTCTAAATTGTGCAAAAACCAAAAATGAAGAGAGATTTGAAAGATAAACACCTGACCCAACCCTCTCTTCGAAGGAGAGGGATTTTTCTGATATTTTCAATTTCACTCTTAATTTTCCTATTAGAAGAAAAAGAATCTTATGCACAAACTTTAGCACACCCATCGGGGGCGGGAGCCACCGTCACTACGGGTGCTGACTGCGATTGCTTTATTCAAGGAATTGTTCAAGATGACGCCACGAAACAACCAATTGTAGGAGCGGTAGTTTTTATAAAAGAATTAAATAAAGGTGTAAGCACCGATGCAAAAGGTTTTTACAGAATAGCGAATATTTGTCAAGGAAAATATACTATCATAGGCCGAATTGTGGGGTATGAAGAAAAAAACTACACGATTAGCCTTCAACACGGTACCGAGCAAAACATCAAATTATCGGAAACAGAACTGCATTTAGCCAATATCGATATCAAGGCACAGAAAATCGAAAATCTTACGCAAACCAAAAATTCACTCGAAAATGCGGCTCTCGACCAAACTCGTGGCCAATCTTTGGGCGAAGCATTGAAACAAATTTCAGGTGTTACTACACTACAAACAGGTAGTTCGATTTCAAAACCTGTAATTCATGGAATGCACTCAAATCGGGTGTTGATATTGAACAATGGCGTAAGACAAGAAGGCCAACAATGGGGCAGCGAACACGCTCCCGAAATTGACCCTTTTGTGGCTAAAAAAATAACGGTTTTGAAAGGTGCGGCGGGCGTTCGCTACGGCTCGGATGCAATTGCGGGAGTAATCATGCTCGAACCGGAAGCTCTACCCGATTCAACTACAATCGGTGGCGAAATTAATAGTGTTTATTTCACGAATGGAAATCAAACTGCCAATGCGGGCATTTTAGAAGGTGGAGTACGAAAACTTGGCAAAACTTTACAAATTCCGTACTCTGTTGGGTATCGAATTCAAGGAACTTATAAACGTGGTGGAGATATTTCGACACCAAATTATAGATTGTCAAATACTGGAATTCAAGAAATAAACTATTCATTATCAGTAGATTATAAACGAAAAAATTGGATTAGTGAAGTTTTTTTTAGTCATTTCAATACAAAAATTGCGGTATTTTCGGGTTCACATATCGGCAATGTTTCTGACCTAATTGAAGCTATTAAACGTGGTACTCCGCTTCCGATTTATACACCAGAAAAATTTACGTACGCTATCGACCGACCTTATCAGGACGTTCAGCATAATTTATTGAAAGTAAAAAACACACTCAAAAATCGTTTCGGCATACTTTCTCTGACACTTGGAAGACAATATGATTTTCGTAAAGAAGTTGATATTTTGCGTGGCGATAGGAACCTTACACAGCTTTTCAAGCTAACGACTTATTCAGGCGAATGGCTTTTTGAACACAAACCCATCTTAAAATTATTGACTGGTTCGATTGGCGTAAATAGCCTTTATCAAGAAAATCTTACCACAGGAATGCTCACCGAGCCACATTCTTCAACAGTTTTGATTCCTAATTTTAAAAATTTCACTAATGGACTGTTCTTTATTGAACGTATTGTGCGACATAATTGGGAAATAGAAAGTGGTTTTAGATACGATACTCGACAACTTAATGTTTACAGAATCCCTCGTGGTGGGCAAAGCGTGGTGAACAATACCCAAAACAATCGAAACTTTACAGGTACGCTCGGAGCAAATTATCGACCAAATGCCCGATGGAATTTTATGACTAATGCAAGTTCGGCGTGGCGAGCAGCAAGTGTCAACGAACTTTATAGCGACGGTGTGCATCACGGAGCAGCAAGTTTCGAGCGTGGCAATGAAAACCTTGTGCCAGAAGTAGCACTAAACCTTTCTTTTACAGTGAATTACGTTTCTAAAAACTTCCAAGCAGAATTACATTTATACAATAATTATATCAATAATTTTATCTTTTTATCTCCTACTGGTCGCCCAGCATTAACGATTCGTGGGGCTTTTCCTGAATTTATTTATACACAAACAGACAGCCGTTTTCGTGGTTTTGATTTAACTGGAATTGTGCAAATCGTCAAGAACCTTTCGCTCAATAGTAAAATTTCTTACCTTGAAGCCCAAGATTTGAGCAATAGTCAACCTTTGATTCAGATTCCTGCCAATCGTTGGGAAAATACGCTTCGTTATGACTGGAAAAGAACTTCGGTTTCGATCACAAACTTATTCGTAACCAAACAAAAAAGAGTTCCTTCGAAAATAATTTTTTCTGAAATTCCAAGCTCAGAAATCATATTTACTCAATACGGCGGAGACTTCGCTCCTCCCCCCGCCGCATACTCGCTTTGGAGTGCATCGGCAAGCCAACAATTTGCGATAACTGCCAAACAATCACTCAATATTTCGTTGACTATCAATAATTTGCTCAATACTTCGTATCGAGATTATCTCAATCGTTTCCGTTATTTTGCTGATGAAATTGGTCGAAATATAGCTTTTCGTGCTAAATATTCTTTTTAATTTTTTTTTGCAACATCATTGCATTTATAATTATATGCTTTATATTTGCAACATTTATGCAAAAGCAATAATATTTCATAAAATTACAACATGCGAACTAAAAGAAACCAAAGACAAATTGCCCTATTCAGCTTACTGCTCAATGCTACACTTTTTACGGTAAGTTGTAAAGATGAAGAAGTGGCTGTGGAAGAAGAAAATGAATTGATTACGACGGTAAAATTGAATTTTACAAGCGGTGGTATTACACAATCGTTTAACTATTCTGACCCCGATGGCGATGGTGGAAAAGCTCCAACCATTGACGCCATTAGCCTAAAACCAAATACAACTTATACGCTTACTATCGAGGTTTTAGATGAGTCGAAAATGCCAGTTGGTAATATTACTGACGAAATAAAAAAAGAAAGTGATGAACATTTATTTGTTTATACACCAACGCCAAATAGCCTTTTGACCTACGTTTATGGCGATAAGGATGCCAATAATTTTGGAATTGGTATTACAGGAAGCACCAAAACATATACAGCAGGAACAGGAAAACTAAAAGTTCAGCTACGTCACCAGCCACCAATCAATGGAAAAGCAAGCAAAGATGGCACTCCAACGCCAGGAAGTGATGATATAAATATTGATTTTAATGTTACGGTACAGTAGGTTCTATAAACTGTCTCATAACTTTTAAAGGGGTGTCAAGTAAAATCTTGATACTCCTTTTTTGTGTAAATCTATTCAAAACAATTATCTTAGCAAAAAAACAAATTTCGAGAAAATTATGACAAAAAAACGTATTGCGATTGACATGGACGATGTAATGGCAGCCGCAGGAAAAAAGATTTTAGGCATTTACAACCGATTAATTGGAACAGATTTTCAAGAATATCATTTCATTGATAAAGGATACTATGATGTTTTAGCGGAAGAAAATTATCATGTGGTAAGAGAGGAGATTTTTAAACCAGATTTTTTTAGAACGCTTGAAGTAATGCCGGATGCGGTTGAAGTAATTAAAAAACTTCACGAAAGATTTGATATTTTTATTGTTTCAGCGGCGGTTGAATTTCCAAATTCATTAAAAGAAAAAGTTGAGTGGTTAGAAGAACATTTTCCGTTTATTTCTTGGAAAAATATTGTTCTTTGTGGCGATAAAAGCATTATTTCGGCCGATTATTTGATTGATGACCACGAGAAAAACCTCAGTACATTCAAAGGTAAAGCATTATTATTCGATGCGATCCACAATCAAAAACTCGAAGGCTATCAACGCTTCAAGACTTGGAGAGAAATTGAGGCTTTTTTTGATAATGAGTAAAAATGAGAAGTTATTTGAGTGCGGTACATCTGCTTGGATATGCCACACTTTAAAATCATTTATGACAAAACCCTATGACACCTAAACAAATCGTTGAAAAGCTCGCTTCTTTTCCAAATCGAGGCGTTGCTACCGAAAACGAAGCCCCCGTACTTGATTTTCTAACGCAACTATTTATAAATCAGCAAGTTAGTCGAGAATCTTTCCGAACACCCAAAACTTATATTTCTGTAGTTTGGTGGTTGATTTTAGGACTTTCGGCGGGATTGATATGCCTGAATTTTTCTTCGATTTTGGGTTTAATAATTACCTTCCTTTTTGTAGCGATGGCCATGTTGTATTTCAATTGGTACGCTTCCCCCGTAACGAATTTCCCTCCCTTAGTTAAGTCTCATAATTTGGTCATTAAAACTAAAAATGTTTCTCCCAAAGCTAAAAAATTGATTTTAATGGCTCATTGGGACACCGCTCCTATTTCGTTGCTTTATCGCCCCGAAATGGTTGGCAATTTTCGTAAATCACTCAAAATGAGTTTAATTCTGATGATGGTGGCTCAGTTTTTGGCGATCTCGCAGTTTCTGATACCTAACGATTTCCTACTTTTAGTTTCCAATATTTTGGCTTTTTATTTTATTATTCAAGGCATTACGGCAACACTTGATTTTTTCAGATTGGGTTATTCAAACGGTGCTTCTGACAATGCAACGGGTGTAGCAGCAGCCATCGAAACCGCTCAAAAACTTTGGAATAATAACCTACAAAATCTTGATGTTGAATTGGTAATTACTGGAGCAGAAGAAGTGGGTATGATTGGAGCTAGAGCATACATGAAAAATCATTATCAAGAGTTTACGAAAGAAACTTATCTAATAAACTTCGATACACTCGGAAGCGGAGACTTGAAAATTATCACACAAACAGGTAGCTGGTCAACGATTGTTTATGACAATAAATTGGTAAAGACAGCCAAAGAAGTCACGGCAAAAATTGAGACGCTGAAAGAGGTAAAAACGGGTGCTTGGCATACTGCAGATTTCGATTCGGTTTGGTTTCAGCGAGCTGGAATTCCATCAGTTACGTTGGCAGCACTTGATAAAAACGGTCGAATGCCAAACATTCATCGTCCAACCGATATTTTAGCAAATGTTGACTACAAACCCATGGAAAAAGCTATAATTTTAGCAGAAGCAATCGGAATACAACTAAATACAAACAATCATGACTCGTAACGAAACCATTTTTTATTTTGCACTGGGCATTGTCAATATTGCTTCGAGCATTCTTGACATTGAGTGGCTCAATTATGTATCAAAGCCAATGTTGATGATTTCTTTGTTTTTTTTCTATTTTCAGAAAGTAAAACAAAACATAAATACTTCTGATAAAATAATGCTTGTTTCACTGATTTTCTCATGCTTAGGAGACATTTTTTTGATGTTTCAAGGTAAAAATCCACAGTTTTTTCTTCTTGGCTTGGGTTCGTTTTTGGTGGCACAATTGGCTTATTATTTCATCTTTTCCAAAAGCGGAAAAACCCAATATTTAAAAAGATTACCTATCACAATTTATACAATGGCTCTCATAGCGTTTCTTTGGGACAAAATTCCACAAAGCTTTTTACTCCCAATTTTTGTTTATTCTTTTGCTATAATGATGATGGGAATTGGAGCAATTCAACGCCAAACCAACCTAAAAAGTTATCAATTTGTATTAATTGGAGCAATTTTATTCATCATTTCTGATTCTTTGATTGCCATCAATAAATTTGTGTTTGCAATTCCACTTTCTGGTCTTTGGGTGATGACAACTTACATTGCTGCTCAATATTTGATTGTGCAAGGAGTGCTTTGGGGAAGAAATACAAAATAAAAAAGGGTGTATGTAATATCTTGGGCGTATGCAATACACCCTTATTAACTTTTATAATCCAAAAAACTCCATAATTTTCGCTTTTTCAGATATTCAAAATCTTCTTCGTTATCGTAGGCCTCTCTCTCAAAACTTATTTGACGATAGGCTATCCAAAAACTACGACATCGTACATAATGAAACAACCATTCGCCAAGGTACAAAATATAAAAAGGTAGAATCAAGAGTTCGAGTTGCTGACGGATATGGATTTTTTCGTGGTTAATCAGCACATTACTTGGCTTTTTTGAGCGTACGATTATAAAAGGAAATAGTGTAATTCCTTGTATTTTTATTAAGGGTACGCCTTTTATTAATATCATTTTATCAAGACAGAATCGCCTGTGCGATTAGGTTTGAAGAGTTTGGAGTTAGGTAATAATCATTACCTAACTCTAAAACCTTATTTTTTACTAAAAATATCTTTAATCGGACTACCAACACAGCCATTTGGCTCCAAAATATTTAATAATGCCGCCAATGTTGCAGCAATATCAGAAATATAAGTCTGTTCTACTGTTTCACCTCGCGGAATTTTCCAACCGTACCAAACTAAGGGCACGTGGCGGTCATATTGCCACATTGATCCGTGCGTTGTGCCTTTTTTAGAACCACTGTACCATGCTGGTTCAAATAAAATCATTATATCACCGCTACGTTTTGGATTGTAAATATTTTCTATGAGTGGCTTATAAAAAGGCGGTATTGTTGCCGAATTTATATCATGTAAGTTCACCACTTGATAAACTGAAGAACCCAAAGTCAACATTTTTTGCTTAACTAAATCATAAACCTGGTTCATTGTCACATTTTTCTTTGCCATCAAATCATGGTCAAGGTATAGCTGATAATTATCTTGTGCTTTTATCCATTTTCCTTCACCAAATTTTTCAATCATTTGGCCATTCAAATAATTAATTTCTTTAAACAACTCAATATTTCCCGCTGGAATTTTATGTTTTTTCAGATAACCTGAAATATCGGCTACACCATGGTCTGCAGTTAAAAAAACTACATAATTTCCTTTGCCCAAAGTTGCATCCAATTTGTTCAAAACCTCGGCAATATCACGGTCGAGACGCAGATACGTATCTTCAATTTCAATGGAGTGCGTACCCGTTGCATGCCCCACATAATCGGGTGTCGAGAAACTTACGCATAAGAAATCCGTTTCTTTTCCTTGCCCCATCTTCTCGTTTTGGAGTGTAGCCAACGTGATTTCCTTAGTAATTGTATTTCCGTAAGGCGATGTGAGCAACGCTCCATAATTAGTAACCGTATGCGGAAAAACAGGCGATTTTTCGCCCGACAAAACATTTTCATATTCTTGGTTATCGGCCTCGCTTTCAGTATATTGTTCAATCGGTAAAAGCGTTTCCCATTTCTGAGCCATCAATTTATCGGGCATTTTCTGAGCGTTGAAATCTTTCATCCATTGTGGCAAATCATTCATATAATACGTACTCGTAATCCAATTGCCCGATTTGGCATCGAACCAATAAGCAGCATCGGCCGAATGCCCCGCTGGCAAAATTCCACCACGGTCTTTCACCGCAATTCCAATTACTTTTGACCGAAACTCACTCGCAATCTTCAATTGGTCAGTAATTGTGGTCGTGTGCATGTTTACGGGTGAGCGTTTGCCTTCCACTCCAGCTTCGCCAGCTCCTACGGCACGTACAGTTGTATCTTCGGCCACATAAACACTTCTATTTGCTAAGGGGTCATACCATTCATTACCAATAATACCATTTATAGCAGGAACAGAACCCGTATAAACTGCCGCATGACCAGGTCCAGTAACTGTATTTGCATAATGATATTGATTGTTTTTGCAGTTAAAGCCTTCATTCATCAATCGCTTAAAGCCACCTTCTGTATATTTATCGTAGTAACGGTATAGGTAGTCGTACCGCATTTGATCAACCATAATACCCAAAACCAATTTGGGTTTCGAGGGTGTTGGGGTAGGTATTGTCTTTTTCTGAGCCCAAATAGAAAGGCTTATCAGTAAAAAAAGAAATGTTAGATGTTTCATTATTAATCTTTTAAATTTCAATGTAAGATGTTTCTCTCGAAGTTAAATAAACACCAAAAATAGTTATCTTCTTTTAGAAACTACCTTCTATATCTTTAAATATTTGTAAAATTAAATACCTCTACTAAAAACAAAGCACTTCGCTTGCATTTTTGATTTACGACCTTTCCTTTGTACCTTTGTAGTATTATGCAAGATTTTTTTACAGAGTCAAATCAAAAGTTAGCGTTATTTAACGAATTCTTGAGTTCACCCAAGCAAATTGTTATTACTACCCACCAAAATCCTGATGCTGATGCTCTTGGTTCATCACTAGGTTTATCTGCATATTTAAAGAAAAAAGGCCACTCCACAACTGTTATTACCCCAACTGACTATCCTGATTTTTTGAGATGGATGTCGGGTGAAAGCGAAGTTATCAATTTTGAAAGTGAGCAAAATAGTTTAGCAAAAGAACTCATTGCAAATGCTGATATAATTTTCTGTCTCGATTTTTCAGCATTG
Source organism: uncultured Emticicia sp. (assembly GCF_937903345.1). GTDB lineage: Bacteria > Bacteroidota > Bacteroidia > Cytophagales > Spirosomataceae > Emticicia. The sequence continues at coordinate 161,737 of NZ_CALCZQ010000053.1, forward strand.
AATCGTATCAAAGGTTTGGAAGATTTTGTTAAACAATCGGGAGCAAAGAAAGTACTAATTGACCATCATCAGCAACCCGAAAACTTTGCTGATTTCGTATTTTGGAACGAACGTGCTGCCGCAACTTGTGAGTTAATTTATGAATTAATTGAAAAATTAGGTGATAAACACCTCATTGATATTTCAGCGGCCGCGTGCCTGTATGCGGGTTTGGTCACTGATACTGGTTCGTTCAGATTTGATAGCACAAGCGAAGAAGTACATCGAATTGCGGGAGAGTTGATTTCCATTGGTGTTCGCCCAAATAGTATTCATAGAAATATTTTTGATAGCAATACTTTCGACCGTTTGAAATTCTTAGGTTTTGTTTTGGGCGAAAAACTTACATATTTACCCGAATACAATGTGTCTTACATGGCAATCTCGAAGGAAGAATTGAATAGATTTAGTTCAAAAAATGGCGATACAGAAGGCGTAGTCAACTACGGACTTTCGATAAAGGGTGTAGTAATGGCCGCTATTTTCACCGAAAAAGAAGATATGATTAGGATTTCGCTTCGATCGGTAGATAATTTTTCTGTCAGCGAGTTTTCAAGAACTCATTTTAATGGTGGTGGACACAAAAATGCCGCAGGTGGGCGTTCACATGACACATTAGAAAAAACCGTTGAGAAATTTCTTTCTTTATTGCCAAAATATAAAGAAGAATTAACAAAAAACTAAAGGGCTTTAAATCATCATTTTATTCATAAATCAAAATAGTAAATTCTAATTAATACATAATTTTCAATGACAAATTTTTTAAAAACAACATTGAGCCTTGCAGCGGCTACAAGTTTACTTATTTCTTGTAACCAATTTAAGGTTACTCAAGACCCAGACGGCTCAAAGTACCAAATCCATGAGCAAGGTAAAGGTAAGAAAATCAAAACTGGCGATATTTTAACATTTGATTTGGTTATTAAAGCAGTAAATGATTCAACTTTTGAAGATACTTACAAACGTAAACAACCAATTACGATGGTAGCCCAACAAGGTACTTACAAAGGCTCTTTCGAAAATGCATTGATGCACTTGACTGAAGGCGATAGTGCAACGGTTTTAATCAATGCCGACTCACTTTTCGCACGCATGAGTCAGCCTCTACCAGCAGGTATCACTAAAGGTTCTGACTTAAGATTTATCGTAAAAATCAAATCAACTCAAACTCGTGAAGATTTTCAAAAAGCACAAGATGCTAAGAAAAACAATGAAGCTAAATTGATGGAAGATTATGCGAAGAAAAACTTCCCAACTGCAACAAAAACACAATCTGGAATGTATTACGTCGTTATTAAAGCAGGAAATGGAGATTTAATCAAAGCTGGTCAAACAGTTACGGTTGATTATACGGGAAAATTAATGGACGGTAAAGAGTTTGATAGCTCAGTTGGTAAGCCTGGCCCTAAATTCCAGGTTACGGTAGGTCAAGGTGCGGTTATCCCAGGTTGGGAACAAGCATTGGCAATGATGAAAAAAGGTGAAAAGGCTATATTTTACATTCCATCAAACTTAGCTTATGGCGAGCAAGGTGGAGGTCCAATCCCACCTTTTAGTTCATTAATTTTTGAAATGGAAGTTTTAGATGTAAAATAATCCCTATGCGAGCTGGTCGTTGACTGGCTCGTATCAAATTCAAATATATCGATAATTGAGATGAAGAAAATTGCATTTTTGTTAGTTTTAGTTAGTTTAGTTATGGTAAGTTCATGTGGTAAATTTTTAGAAAATGACATCGTCGCCACTAACCAAAAGAATACACAGGAGATAGATGAGTACATCAATCAGAAAAAGCTGCAAATGCTTAGTACCACTTCTGGAATGAAATATGCTATTGACCGCGTTTCCTTAGGAAGAGTTGCTACAATTGGTGATGAAATTACTTTTCATTATACATTATCTTTACTCAATGGTACTAAAGTTGATAGTACCTCAAGAATCAATAATGCTCCTGCCAAAATCACACTTGGTGCATCAAATATCATTGCTGGCTTTTTAGAAGCTATTTCACTATTGAAAGAAGGTGAAGTAGGAACATTCATTATGCCATCAGTTTTAGGCTTCGGCTCTCAATCAAGTGCAACTATTCCTTCTAATTCTAATCTAAGATTAGATTTGGAAATCATTAAACTTCGCTCGGAAGACCAAATTATTGATGAATACGTAAAAGCCACCAAACTGACTCTTACTGAAAAGACCTCAAGTGGATTGCGTTTTTTACGTACACTTGAAGCTCCAAGTGGCACACAACTCAAAGCTGGGCTTTTAGCAACGGTAAAGTACACAGGTTTTTTAGCCGCAACAGGTAAACAATTTGATACTGGGCAATTAAGCGTAGCTTTAGGCGATGGAGCAGTAGTTAAAGGCTTTGAAGAAGGACTTTTAAAAATGAAAGTTGGAGAAAAAGCAACACTTGTATTTCCATCAAGTCTCGGATATGGTATAAAGGGAAGTAGTACCTCGATTCCGCCTTATGCTCCACTTATCTTCACCGTTGAAGTTGTTAGTGCGAAGTAAATAGCATCCAAAAAAGTACTATTGTCAAAACCTCTGAACTTTTCGGAGGTTTTGGCGTTTTTATTGGATAACCTTTATTTTTGGAAATGCCTAAATTACCTGTAGAACTTGAAAAGGCAGTTTTGAGCCTACCACAAAAAGAAAAAGATAAGCTGTTAATCAGACTTATCGGCAAAAATGATTTATTGATTCAACAATTATATTTTCAATTGCTCGAAGATGAATCAGACTTACCACACAAACGTGCAGAAATAAAGAATCTGATTCTAAAGGTTTCAAAGATGTATCATGACACTACAGGATGGATGATGATGGATATGCGTGAATTAAATGGGCGGGTTACGAATCATGTAAAAATAACAAAAGATAAGTATGGAGAGGTTGAATTAACGCTATTTCTTCTTAATACATTCTTTGATAATCAGTTGCCAAATTTAGAGAAATACAGCAGTAAAACAGACAAAATTTCGCTTTATATTGCGAAAAGAACAGAGTTTTTGATGAAAAAATTACCAAAACTCCATGAAGATTATTACGTTGAATTCGAACGAGAGGTAAATAAATTACTAGAAAGAGTAAATACATATTGCCCTGCTTACTACGCTCGACAAATGCAGCTTCCCAATAGTTGGGAATACTAAAAAAGATGCCTTTTTGGGACGACTACTTCCAAATTTCAAGATATAATTGAAGTTTTAATCGTTCATAATTCCCATCATAACGTATGGATTAATGAGTTTTTAGATTCTATAAAACGCCTTCCTTTTTGGTTTTTAGTTTTTTCAAATTCCTTTCTGAGATAATCAGCTGGGAAAAAGCCACGATAACGCCCCACATATTTGGTCTTTGGGTCTAAAAAAACCAAAGTAGGATAAATATCAACTGCAAATCGATCGGCAATGGCCATTCCATCAAAAGAGTCAATATCTACCTTATAAACCATATAGTTTTCGTTCATATACGAAACTAAATTTGAATTGGTAAATGTTTCATTTTCAAGTTTTTTACATGGGCCACACCAACTTGCCCAAAAATCAAGTACGATTGGTTTCTTTAATTTTTTTGCTTCTCTCAAAAAATCATCATAGCTTCCCTGGTAAAAATTAACTTTGCTTTGCGAAACATCGGCAAGCCTGGTATTAGATGCAAACATAACAAACGTAATCCCCAACGAGAGCATTAGTTTAATTCTCATAACGTAAAATATTGAATTTATAAATTAGACACCAGCAATAGTTTCCTAAAAACTTAGCGAAACGCTACATTTCTTCATGAAACAAATATTAAGCCATTTTTAATTTAATCTTCTAAAAATTTGATTAAATCAATAATCGAACAAAAAATCTGCAGATTTACAAGAGAAACTATCCGTTTTATATTAAAATTTATTGCATATTGATACTCAACACCAAGTGGTTTCAAGATTCAAGTTACCTGATGGCAAATTGTCGTCTTTTTGATATTTTATATTAGCCGCATTTATCCGTAGTCCAAGTACATTACCACCTGGACTAGATTCATATCCTATAGCTCTAAGTTACTTATTGAGTAATAGTAGCTGAGTCATCAGGACCTACGATTTCTATTGCAACAGCAAGAGTTTTAAAGTTTTATTTCATAACAGTTTTATATTCAGCTGGTATCTCACACAAGTATAAATGCAAACAATCATCAGGATTTGCACTCAAACAGGATGTTAAGTTTTTCATATTTTATATATGCTTCACATATAATTACTTTCTCGGGTAAAGTTTTATAAACTGGCGGTATTACAACCAAAGTTTTTACGGGCTCTTTCACCATGATAGATACTGTTTCACAAGTAGGTGGTATAATCTCATTTCGTTTAGTAGCCTCTTTAATTAAAAATTATTTGGTTACAGTTTTATAATTTAGACATTGACCCCCTGCTATTGTTGGTGCGGCCTCACAAACCAATACAATACTTGTTCTGTTAATGTCATAAATTGAGCTGGAACAATTTGATAACTTTTATAAGCTAGGCGAACTTCAACTCTTTCACTTTCTACTTCAAACTCAATTGTATTATCTACAACCAAATAAGTATGAGCAGGTTTTAAACATTTTTCAGGTATGGCATTTGGTTTGAGATAATTCTGAGCTATTAGAAACCAGTGGCTTAGAATTACTGCCAGTAAGATCAAAAAGGAATTTCTCATCCTTTTATTTTGTTTTGGAGTTTTAAGTAAACTGTTTTAAAATTGGATTCACATCTTTATGTTCAATTGTAAATTAATATACATTTCTATCTTGCACCATAGCGAGTACCAAAATGTTAGGCTTAAAAATAATAAATCCATTTAAATCTTCAGACTCTTCAATCCTATTCAAGCAACACAAATGAATTTATTTTAAATAAGATTTTAACAATTAGTCAATAATCAGCAACAAATTTACTTCACAGCAATTTTATATAAATTTTATCTTTTTTAGTGGCTTTTGAAAGTAGTATTTAATTAACTGTATCTATTAAAATATACAATCTATCTTTAAATGAGATTTAAAAAAAAGCTAGTAATCTAAAAATTAAAAGAAATTTGGTACATTTATTTTTTTCATACCAAGCTCCAATTATTGAGATAAAATACATAAGCCGGGTCGCCACAGCGATTCGATACAAAAAATGGTTTAATGTAGCGATAAAATACTAAAATCAATACCTTACATCATTTCAAATTATCGATTAATAATGTCTCATTACCTACATTGGTTATTATTGTTAAAATATATTTTTTTATGAAAATTTCTATCATTGGCTCGGGAAATGTCGGCTGGCATCTAGGCATTGACTTTGAAAACCATCATCATCTTGTTTGTGAGGTTTTTAGCAGAAACATTACAAATGCCGAAAAACTGAGCGAAATGCTCTATAAAGCAGAGGCAAAAACAGACCTCGATTTTTCTGAGAGCGAGGCCGAGCTATTTATTCTTTCGGTTACGGATGATGCAATGGAAGATGTTTGCTCAAAATTGCTTCTGCCCGAAAATGCGATTTTGGCTCACACATCAGGCAGTAAATCGTTAGAAGATTTGCAAAAACTAATGCTTATCTACCATGATTTGCCAGTAAAATGTGCTGTTCTTTATCCACTAATGACATTTACCGCTAATAAACCTCTTGATTTAAGAAATGTTCCGTTTTGTATAGAAGCAATTGACGACGAAACTGAGCAAATTTTGGTAGACATTGCCCAAGAAATGAGCGATACGGTTTATCTATTGAATTCGGAAGAGCGAAAAGTACTACACGTGGCGGCAGTTTTTGCCTGTAATTTCACGAATCATTTATTGGCACTATCAAAAAATATAACTGACAATGAAAACCTTGAATTCGATTTGTTGAAACCAATCATTTCGGAAACTTTCAAGAAAGCCTTAAATGCAGAAGACCCTGCCAATGTACAAACCGGCCCCGCTATCAGAAATGATAAAACTATCATTAATCGCCATCTTGATTATTTGAAAGATGATTCCCGATTATTGGAGATTTATGAGGTTCTGACGGAGAGCATTCAGAATATTTAGCCCATTGTCCACGGATGAGAATCCATCGAATTTTAGTTTTCTAAAAAAAGAATCCTGCAAGCTTTAGCCATACAGGATTCTTTCAATAAATATGATTTCAGAATTAAATTAAATCAAACCTTCGTTACGGTTGATACAATCTAAATCTTCAAAAGCTACTTTCAAACGAGCAATCATATTTTCTTCACCTTTGCGTAACCATACACGTGGGTCATAATATTTTTTGTTCGGAGAATCTTCGCCTTCTGGGTTTCCTAATTGGGTTTGAAGATACCCTTCTTTTTCTTTATAATATTTCAAGATACCTTCCCAAGTTGACCATTGTACGTCAGTGTCAATGTTCATTTTTACGGCACCATATTTAATTGCCTCTCTGATTTCTTCGCGTGAGCTACCCGAACCACCGTGAAACACAAAGTTTACTGGCAATTCACCCGTTCCGAATTTTTCTTGGATAAAATCTTGTGAGTTTTTCAAGATGATTGGCGATAATTTTACATTACCTGGCTTATAAACACCATGTACGTTTCCGAATGCCGCGGCAATTGTGAAGTTTGGAGAAATTTTGCCCAATTCTTCGTAAGCATAAGCTACTTCCGAAGGTTGTGTATAAAGTTTCGAGCTATCAACGTCTGAATTATCAACGCCGTCTTCTTCTCCACCTGTTACACCTAGTTCAATTTCGAGAGTCATGCCCATTTTGGCCATTCTCTCTAAATATTTTGCACAAATTTCGATATTTTCTTCCAAAGGCTCCTCTGATAAATCAATCATGTGAGAGCTAAACAAAGGTTTGCCGTGTTGAGCAAAGAATTTTTCACCTGCATCCAATAAACCGTCTATCCAAGGTAATAATTTTTTTGCACAATGGTCAGTATGTAAAACAACTGGAATGCCATACATTTCGGCAATTTGATGCACGTGCATCGCACCCGAAACTGCTCCAGCAATGGCTGCTTCTTGATTTTTGTTTGGTAAACTTTTACCAGCATAAAAAGAAGCTCCACCATTTGAAAATTGAATTATAACTGGTGAATTTACAGCTTTTGCTGCTTCCATCACACCATTTACAGAGTTAGTTCCAACAACATTTACCGCAGGAAGGGCGTAATCATTTTCGTTGGCATGACGCAACAAAGCATTCAATGCTTCACCTGTAACAACGCCTGGTTTGATTAGAGATTGACTCATGAGTACCGTTTTTGAATTTTAAAAAGAAATAATGTTATTATAATAATAGATGAAGCCTAATTGATTAATTTTGATGCAAATTAATGTTTTTTGATGAAATATTGCTGAATAAACTTTATAATTTAGGAAATTTCGCTAGGTGATGTTGAGAGAGAGAGTTAGTCCGAAGCCTTCATTATAAGCCCTTTATTTATTTTCTATCATATAAAGCCTGAATATTAACAGGAATTTCTGGGTCTTTAAGGGTGTTTTTCTTCTTGTCGGTCATTCGCCAGCGATGTAACCATGAAAATCCATTGGGGGTAATAACTCGCTCAGGGCGACCATAGATTTCATCTTGTAGTGCTTCTTTCAATGTTACAAATGTATAACCTCGTTTTTGCATAATTTCAATCAGTTCGTTGAAATATTCAGCGTTGAGAGCATTGGCGTGGCATAAGAAAATATGTTTAATCGGTCGGCCAGCTACATCTTGGGTGAGTTTTTCGTAATAATCAAAATAAGCTTCGGTGTGTTTTAGGTATTTTTCGGCCACTTCTTTCATCAAATTTTTATCATTGGCTTTTAGAGCATCCATATAAACTTTGTTGAAAAGCCAATCGTCGGCATCAATCGTAACTGGTGCATTTTGATAGCCTTTTTCTGACAAAAACGCTTGAAAACCATATTTTTTTAAACTATCCGAACCTGTGTGCAAAAATGGAAATCGAAAATATCGTTCTGTTTGACCATATTTTTGTTTGAGTTTTTCGGTCAGAATCTCACCTTTGAGAGTTTCGATCTTAAAATCTTCCAATGATAATTTACTGAAAGATGGATGCGAAAATGTATGATTGCCCAACTGCTGTCCATTAACCAACCAACCATTAAGCAAAGCAACACGCTCATCAATTTGACCAATTTTATAAACCGAATTTTCATTGACAAAACCTACGGTTGTGAGTTGTTGTTGCTTAATCTTACTCAAAAGTTTTGTGGTTGATTCTTGGGCGTGTTTGAGCGAAAGTTCCTGCACAAAAGGCAAATCATCAATCGTGATAGCAATTTGTTTTTGGGCTTTTGAGATAAAACTGATAAATGTTAAGACTATTAAAAAACTTCGCATTATGCTTTAGAGTAAACGATATGGAAATAGATTATTAAATTTCAGCCACTTCAGGGTTTGTTTATTGTGATATTTACTTGTCTATCCATCATCCATGCACCTCTTTGAGGGTTCATTTACAAGGATTATTAGTAAAAAATATAACAAACAAAGAAGACTTCGCTGATAAAAATGTTCAGTCCGAAGTCTTCATTATAAATCGTTATTTTACTTCGCTACTGCTTTCATCATCAAATCTGCTACGAACTGATTGCCGATTTCATTCAAGTGTACACGGTCAGTTGTTAAAATACCAGACTCTTTATTAGTTGGATTATTTTTAAGGTTATAGCCTATAAATTCTTTGCGTAAATCAATGAGTGGGCAATCGAATTTTGCCGAAATTGTGCGGATAATATTTGAGTAATGATTCAAATCTCCATCTTGTTGATTGCTATTATCAGTACGTTCGCCGATGGCAGCAGGTGTGCAGCAGATTACCTTAATTCCCTGCGACTGCATTTTTTTGATGAGGGCAGTGTAGAAATTACCAAATTTATCTGCATCGGTGCCTGTTCCGTAGCTGGCTTTATGCCAAACGTCATTTACCCCTACATAAATTACAACGACATCAGGCTTTTGAGAAAGTACATCGTCTTCCATTCTTAGGTACAAATCATACACTTTGTTACCGCCAATACCCGCTCCTATTAGTTGAAATTTATCTTTAATGCCTTGTTTTTCGAGCATTTCTTTCATTTTGGTGATGTATCCACCTGGATTTACGCCCGCTTGCGTAATTGAATCACCAAAGAAAATAACTTTAGTGGGTTTGTCTTGTTTAAGAGAAAACATTGATAGTGAGAGTAAAACTAACAATAGAGTTTTGAAAGAAGTTTTCATTGAGTTTTATTAAAATAGATTGGTTGAATATAAACAGACGAAAGTAAAAAGATATTGGCAGAAAACAAAAAACAGCGTTTCAGAAAGTTCCAAAACGCTGTCAAAATCCCCTAAACTAAATACTATCTAATCTTTATTACTTCACCTGTATCGAGCTATATTCAGCTGCTGTAGGTGCATGTGTGTCCAAATTTACTTCTTTTGTAATTACGTGCTTACTATTTGATATTTCAAAACGACACTTTCAATCTGAAAAGCCAACTAAGCAAATTTTCTTAGTGAATTAAAAGTAGGGTTAAACTTATTGCTCTGTATTACAAATTACTAAAATGGTTATTTAAAAAGGTCGAGTGGTCATTACTCTTGATAACTTCAAAATGATCTTGTTACGATATTTAATTTAAAACCATTTTAATCTAATTAATCACTGAAAACATACTATTATTTTGCTTTTATGCCAAATTTTCGACTAAAGATTTATTGCTGCTTAAAAAGGTCGTTCCATGAAATCAAAAGCTACAGCAAATATTATTTAAACTATTACTTATCAACTACTTATCTAAATTTATCAAAACTAAGAAACTTTGGAGTAGTCGAAAAAATATCCATTTTCGTACAATTAAATATCATTTTCGTACACTATTTGATTTTGATTCACAAAACTTTATTACATTTGAGCGTAAAATAATCAACCTTTAATACTGAGATGAAAAAAGTTAAAATCATTGCTTCGGTTGCATTTGCCATGCTTCTTAGTGCAAAATCTTATGCACAATCTTCTTCTACCCCGCCTGCGGTTTCACCGATGCCGATGAAGCCCGAAATGACAGAAATTTGGAACCCAGAAGTTACGGTTGTAACTCCAGGAAAAACAAGTTCCGATGCACCATCAGATGCGATTATATTATTTGATGGTAAAGATTTGTCACAATGGGTAAGTGCAAAAGATGGTTCGGCTGCCCCATGGGCAGTTATTGATGGACGTATGGAAGTTGTGCCAAAAACTGGAGATATTAAAACAAAAATGAAATTTGGTGATTGTCAACTACACATTGAGTTTTCGGCACCAGATGAAGTTGCAGGCCAAAGCCAAGGCCGTGGTAATAGTGGAGTTTTTTTTCAAGACCGCTACGAATTACAGATTTTGGATTCTTATCAAAACCGCACATACCGTAATGGACAAGCGGGAAGTATATACAAGGATGTAGCTCCGCTCGTCAATGCTATGCGTAGCCCACTCGAATGGAATACTTATGATGTAATTTATACTGCACCTCGCTTCAAGCCAGATGGTCGTCTGGATTATCCTGCTCGTATTACAGTTTTGCATAATGGCGTGTTGGTTCAAAACAATACTACGATTTTGGGTCTAACAAACTACATTGGCTTACACATGTATCCAGAAGCTCACGGCGAAGACGTGATTCACTTACAAGACCACGGTAACAAAACTCAATTCAGAAATATTTGGATTAGAAGACTGTAAGTTTGAACAGTTTGCAGTTATTTTAAACAGCTTCTTTCTTCTATTGGAAAGAAGCTGTTTTTGTTTATGAGTAGCTTAATTATTGATAGCCAGTAGCTTTACGGCATCACCATTCTTTACTTTTATATCGCTCTTCAAAATAACTTTGTCGCCTACTTTCAAGCCTTTGGCTATCCATTTTCCATCCTTTAAAGCAGCTGGAATTGCCTTTACAAAGTAGTTTCTCAATTTTTCATTCTCAACACCATCAACATTTACTATTATATTATCAACTGAATATTGCTTATTCTTAAATTGGACTGGAATTGCCGTTGCAATAGACGTCCCTTCTTTGTCAACAACTACATAAACCGAACAAGTGCCTTTATTATCACGAATGAGTCCGTCAGTAATCTGAAAGTTTTTAACTACTACTCCTACCCTAACAGGTTTTGGTGGTTTGAAAGCAGAAGGCGTTCTCACACGAGCAGGTGGTTGTGGAGCAGTTGGCGATGAAACTCTAGCTGGCGGTGTTGGTGGTATCGGTGCAAAACTTCTTGAGCGATTGTAATTATAGTTTTTGCCATAACTACTAAAATTAATATATTCACCTTTTAAACTTATACTAAAATCTTTCTCTTGAAACTCTTTATGCTTCTTTCCCCAAGTTTTGTTTATCCAGTTCCAAACTTTTTCATAGACTGCCGCCGATTGTAGCTCTAAATCAATCAAAAGTTTATCACCTTTTAAACGCACTTCAAAATCTGTCTTGTTTTTGATTAGCCCATCTTTATATAGCATTTCAGCAAACGACTCTAAATCTTTTTTGAAACGAGCTTCTTCTTCTTTAGCCAGTTTCTCCAAAACCTTGCCTTTTTTCTCCATGATTTTACCAAGACTATCCATCGGTTTTGAGTAACGTTCCATCAATCGGCCTAAGCTATCCATTGGTGAACTAAGGCGTTGCAAACGCTTCTCAAATGGACGCATTTCGACTTCAATACCATTCATTTGCTGCTCAAACTCGTGCATTTGTTTTTCTAATACTCGCTCTTGTTTCTCCAAATCTTTGAGTTTTCGCAAAACATCAGCTGGCATTTTTTCAGCATCCATGTATTTGTTATGGATTTTTTGCATAGCCAAACTTACCTCCTGAATCTGAATCGACAAATCTTGAATTTTTCGTTGTGGTACTTGAAACTTACGTTGAACCTGTTGCATAGCTTCGCTCTCTTTTTCCATTTGACGACTATACTTTTCTTCCATTTGGCGGCTCAATACCTCCATTTCCTTACCATATTTCTCCATTTCTTTGCCCAAAGCCTCCATTTCGGCTTCAACTTCATCTAATTTGGAGGTATCAGCGGGCATTTCTACATTATCGGCAACACTTATTGGAGTAACCTTTTCAATATCAGTTGTTTTAGCTATTTCAGATTTTTCATCTTTGGCTGTTGGTGAATCTTTCTTGATTTCTTTTTGGGCGTAAGTAATTCCCAAAGCTACGACCAAAATCATTCCCAAAACTGCAGCCCAATTACCATAACTCATTGGTTTTGAATCGTTTATTCCGATAATACGTTTGATTCGATCCATAAAAGTTTGGCGTTTTGCCCCGAAAGCCATTGCCAAACGTGGTTGTTGTTGATAACTTGCTACTTGCGTAAGAGCTTTAGCTAATACCAAACTATCGCCACAGATTTCTACTGCAAAATCATCGCAACAGTTTTCTCGTTCGTCACGCACTTTGCCCGAAATAAACCAAGTGACAGGATGAAAGAAAAACAAGATTTCAACGAAATTTTGAAAGATATTGACCAAATAATCGTAGCGTTTGATGTGTGCCAATTCGTGAGCCAAAATTGCTTCTAATTGCTTGCTTGTTAGACCTGAAGCAATTCCTACGGGCAGTAAAACCACAGGTTTTATCCAACCAATAGTCATCGGTATGATTGCAAGTGCCGATTCGAGTAGTTTGATAGACGCTGGCATTTGTGTTTTTTCAAGTAAGCTATTCATTAATACCTGAATATCAGTACTTATCGGATGTACCTTTTGTACTTTTAGACTTTGTATATGCGTAAAACCTACTACCAAACGCAACAATAAAAGTGTAGTTCCGACCAACCAAATCATGACAAAAACGTCAAGATTATTTTGCAAGAAAAACTCAATTTGTTGAAAAAAAGTAAGTCTTTTTGGCGTAAAAATCAAGTTCGGATTATTGAGCAAAAAATTACCAAATACCTGATTGCTCTGCAAAGTAGTGGAAATGCTGTCGGGCTGATAAATCATTAAAAAAGTAGCGATAGCAGCCACAAACTGCAAAGTTAAAGCTCCGATTCCGAGTCGGTAGCGAGTGACGGATAGCTTGAACACGTAGTACAAAATACCGAAGACCAACAAAATGGCAAATCCTTGCCAAATTGAGTGAATGAGTGTCCAGCCGAGAGCCGAACTTGTATTGTAGTTGATAATGTCAATTAGCTTTTTCATAATTACCCCAAGGAGTTTACATTATATCTTACGAGGAAATAAGATATAAAATTTCGATTTTATAAATTCATATTCTTTTCTTTTTCGGCAATGAGTTTCTTAATTTCATCTAATTCATCAAGACTAACTTCCTGATTACCAAGTGCTTGCATGACGAGTTTCATCGCTGAGCCTCTGAAAGTAGCATCAACGAATTTTCCGAGTAAAAGTTGCTGAGTCTGCTCCTCGCCTATTTCGGCTTGATAGAGATGATAACGCCCTTCTTCGGTGCGGCTCACGATGTGTTTTTCGTGCATAATTTGCAATAATTTCAGCGTAGTTGTATAGCCGACTTCTTTTATCTTGGAGAGTTCGTCGTTTATTTGTCGTACCGTAGCTTTGCCCAATTGCCATAAAATCTGCAAAATTTCCAGTTCTGATTCGGTGGGTTTTATTGATGATATATTTTTCATAATTTTGTTTACGAATGATTTCGTAGCAAATGTAATACGAAATTATTCGTAGTTCCAAATTTTATTACGAATAATTTCGTGGTTATTACAAATTAACTTCATTTGCAATAATTAATTTTAAAAAAACTATCTTTGAATGTCTTTCAATCAACGCCTTCATCATGCCCCAAAAACTAACACAAATTATTGGTCGTAGCTCGTTTAGCTTAACTTTGTTTGCCTCTGTAACGGCTTTTTTTACATATATGTGTTTTTACCCTTTTAGACGTGCCTATACGGCAGCGACCTATGAAGAATTGGCTTTTTTTGGGGTAAGTTTCAAGATTCTTATCATTACGGCACAGGTTTTGGGTTTTGCAGTATCAAAAGGATTAGGCATTAAATATGTTTCTGAAATGTTGCCCGCCAATCGCTCACGTAACTTACTGATAATGATTACCTTATCCTGGATTTGCTATTTATTTTTTGCTCTCACTCCTGCCCCATTCAATTTGGTGTTTATCTTTTTAGCAAGTTTACCTTTGGGCATGGTTTACGGAACAATTTTGGGGTTTTTGGAAGGAAGAAAAACGACCGATTTACTGGTTGCTGTGCTTACGGCTTCATTTATAATGGGTTCGGGTTTTGCCAAAAGCATAGGAAAATGGGTGATGACGACCCTCGAAGTTAGTCAGTTTTGGATGCCATTTGTAGCTTGTGCCATTATGATTGTACCGTTTGGAATTTGTGCGTGGTTGATGGGACAAATTCCGCCACCAACAGAAGCTGACAAAGAAAATAGAACTGAACGAAAACCTATGCAAAAAGCTGACAGAAAGGCATTTATCAAAGAATTTGCTTTGAGTATGTTTATTTTTGTGGTGTCGTATGTGCTACTTACAACTTTCAGAGAATTCAGAGACAATTTCACGCCTGAAATTTGGAAACTACTCGGTTACGGCAATAATTCAGCGATTTTTACACAAACTGAAACCCCAATTGCCATTACTGTTTTACTGATAATGGCCGCTATGCGATGGGTACAAAATAACTATAAAGCCTTTGTGATTATTCAGCTTTTGATGTTGGCAGGTGGTGTTCTGGTTGGTGTAAGCACACTGCTTTATCAGCAGAAAATACTCTCACCCGTGGTGTGGCTAACTAGTTTGGGCTTGGGCGTATATATGGCTTATTCGATGTGCAATAGTCTGTATTTCGAGCGAATGATTGCCGCTTTCAAAAAATCTGGCACTGTTGGTTTCTTGATTACATTTGCCGATTATTATGCTTATTTAGGAAGTATTTTGGTGCTTTTTTACAAAAACTTCTTTCAAAAAAGTATCAATTACCTTGATTTCTTTATTATCCTATCTTATTGTATATCAGTTATTTATGTCATTTTAGTTGGACTATCGATGTGGAATTTGAGTTTAAAACGAGCAAAGTCGATTGAGTAGACGATGTAAACTAATGTAAAAATCAAATAAAGAAGATATTACATACTAAAAGCCCCACTTCTATTATTGATCCGAAAATTATTATTCCGCATTAAAATCCTTAAAAACTTTCTTTATATTTGCATCAGTTGCTTTGTTTTTTGACTCCCAAGCGGCATCTAAATCAAGTACTACTAAGCCTTTTAGGCTCATTGCATTCATAAAATCATCTACTTTTCTTATAAAGTCATTATTTCTGCGAGATGATTTCAGTGCAAAATCACGAGCAAAAATATCACCTTTGCTTTGTAATTCGTTCTTTTTTTCAATGATATAATTGAGGCGGTCAATAATATCTTTCATTGAGCGACCAATTACCTCGGTTGCTTCGAGTGTGCCGATTGTCAGTACGGTTGTACCGCCAAGCGTCGAAATTAGGCGTTGAGCGTCTGGATTTGTCTTTGGCACAAATACCGATGATAAACTCGTAGTTGCACCCAACGACGCATTGATAACCGAGCGATTCTTTTTACCTTTTTTGGCTCCTTTGTATGATTTTTTCAACTCATCTTCTTTTTCTTTCATTTGTTCGAGTAATTCCCAGCCTCGGAGCAATGTACCACGATACAAATTATAAAGTTTTAAATCTGTTTCGGCCTCGTTTATAGCATTGCGTACCACAAACCTGATTGTTTTCACATCACGTTTCTTGGTTTTATCTAATACAAAAAAGTCGATAGTAAAACCAAGTGAATCAAATGGATCTTTTACAAAATCATAATTTGGATGCCACGTAAACTCATACTGATTTGAGGTGTTTTTGATTAAAGAACTTTTACTAATCTGCTGATTATCAGTCAAAAAATCAAATTCTTGAATATCATCATCGCCATTGGGGTCAGATAAATAGAACCTAATATTGATTGTCTGATTTTCTTTAATCTTAAAAACTTGGTCTTTCGGCACAACCACTATTTCTGGAGGTAAGTCAATTTGAGTTGCCTCTATTTTTAAGCGACCCTTCGATTGCGTTTTGGCAGGTTGGTCTTCTACATAAAACTCCAAAAACATTGGATTTGCATCCAAAGTTCTTTCTTTCAGTTTCTTGAATTGTGTCAATGACGGCGACCATGAAATTTCCCCTTGTGAGGTCATTTTCATACCTTCAGGCATACTCTCAAACGATGGAATTACCACAATCGGGTCGTTGTCTTCGTCATACACAAAATCACGGTCGATTTTATAAACATTATTCGTATTATACTGTACATAAAAAGGCTTCAAATCTCGAATAGCAGGACTTCGATTGACGTGCTGAATACGAAATTCAACCTTTGAAGAATGGGTTTCGTTGGTAGAATCGCACTTTGCCTCGAAGATTACTTGCTGAAATTTATAAGAATCAAGCCTATCGACCATCGAATAGGGAGGAGTCCAGGTAAAACGACCAAGTGAGTCGAACGCCATGCCTTCAAGTTTGCCTTGGGGTATAGTAAAACGAAATTTTTCGCAATTTTTTCCTTCTAATTTTAGTTCAAAAGAAACTTCAGATCCTTCTTTGAGTTGAGTCCATTCTTTTCCTGCTGGGAGTAATATTTTTGGAGTTTCTTGTGCAAATATTTGGAACGAAAACAATATAAATATACTAATTGTCAGGATTTTAAATTTCATTTTTGTTGTTGATTTTTACAAATTAGCAATTATACTTGCCATATTTATACATCATCTATTTCGATGACTAACTCTTGGTCATCTTTGGTGTGTATTTAAACAGGTACTCCTGGAATTACTACACATGGAAAACCAAATAGACAACGGTCTTTAATCATTTTTATTACTTCGTCAGGCACGTTTTCTTCCCAGCCTTCTTCTCCTTTTCTAATGAGTTCGAGCGATTTATTGGTATTAATTGTGAGGTTTGTTTCGTTATAATGATGAATATCTTCAATCTTATTATTGGCTATCAGATAACGATACAAATCAATCAAGTGCATCGGAGGGTTAAACCTCATGCAGTTCATGATATTATTGTTTTGATAGGTTGGATAAACAAAAAGTTTAAGATTCCGACTAAAAAGTGTGGCAAATGACTCCAAAATACCACCTGCTAAATCTTTGTAATGGCTTTCTTCAAAAATATATTCCAGATTCGGATAACCGATGATTAAACCCATTTTGAGCTTAGTCAACTTTGAAAGATACGCCACCAACTTATAATACTCTTGGTAGTTAGAAATCATTACCATTTGCCCCATTGAGCATAATATATCTACACGGTCGAGAAAATCTTTTTCGTCAATTTCGGCATCATCTCTTTGCAAGTCTTGCAGAGTGATTTCCGAAAGTACCACCACTTTTTCTTTGTCAACATCTGGTTCACGCATGAATTGTTTTTTTCCATTGGCGAGCATGTCCAAATGAACATTTACTAAGGGGCGAAAACGGCCACGCAACACTAAAGCGTGTTTGCGGAAGAGCACTTCTGAAGGTTGAAGGTTTTTGCCATCCGAGCCAAAAAGTGCAATATCCGAGAAACCGTACTTCACTAAATGCAGGCTCATCAAGCGATTATCGACATGCTTAAAATCTGGTCCTTCAAAGCGAATCATATCAACTTGAATTCTATCTGGAGCGAGGTCGTCCATCAGAGACAATAAGAGTGTTTCGGGGTCTTGGTAATAAAAATAGCAACCATACATCAAGTTTACCCCCAAAGTTCCGAGGGCTTGTTGTTGAAGAATGCTATCATTATCAAGCATTTTTACGTGTAGGATAATATCGTTGTATTCGCCATGTGGTGTAAGCTGAAATCTTACGCCCATCCAACCATGAGCATCATTGTTTTTATGGTAGTTTAGGGCTGCAACTGTATCCGAAAAAGCAAAGAAAGTAGCGTCATCGCCACGTTTTTCGCCCAAACGCTCAATCAAAAGTCCGTATTCGTGGTCGAGCATACTCATTAGTCGAGGCTCGCATACATAACGTCCGTTTTCCATGACTCCGTAGATAGCATCGGAGAAAGTCATATCATAGGCCGACATCGTCTTGGCAATAGTTTTTGAAGCACCACCTGCCTTAAAGAAGTTTGCGGCTACATCTTGCCCTGCACCAATTTCAGCAAAGCTACCATAGATGTGCCTATTCATGTTGATACGTAATGCCTTTTGCTTTGTTCCAAGGTTTTTTTCGTGTATAATTTCCACTGTTGTACTATTTAATTAATTGCTGATAAAGTATTTAGCGTATTTCTTTCCGCCCAAATTACCGTCAAAATTAAGCCAAATTGTTTGAAAAATCTTTAGTTTTTTGAAATGTTTGGCCGAAAACAGAAAAACCTATTATAATACAATTATTACTTTTGTAGGTGCAATTTTGATATAAACTTAACAAATTTTAATACAAACTTAACAAAATCGTAATTTACAATAACGATTTCAGCAACAGGAAGATGGTAATTTTGAATTTGTAAATAGATTAAAAGTCATTATGAAAAACTTGATCCTTAGCATTTTACTTTTGGTAATTCCGAATCTAGTATATGCACAGCTAAAGACTGTTTTTCCGAAAACTTATCATCCATTTATCATCATTGCTCACCGTGGTTTTCATGTTGATACACCCGAAAATACAATAGAGTCTCTCAGAAAAGCTATCGAATTGGGCGTGGATTATGTAGAAGTTGACATTCGAACTACCCTCGAAGGCGAACTAGTTATTATGCACGATGCCAATCTTGAGCGTACTACTGATGGAAAAGGAAAGGTTTCGGAAATATCAACGATTGATTTCAAAAATCTAAAAATAAAAGGATCGGATATTTCTCCACCTACATTTTCTTCATTCTTGATGGAAGCCAAAGACAAAATAAATCTATACTTGGATATTAAGGAAGCCGACCCAGAGAAAATTATTAGCTTGCTTGATAAATATCAGATGCGTGAGAGAGTCGTTATCTATTGCCCTTCGCAACAGATTTTTCAATGGAAAAAACTCGCTCCAACCATTCCTGTAATTATTAGTCCTTCTACAAATATTAAGACTCCTTCAGATTTTGAGGCTTTTGTTTTACGTTTTCCTACATCCATTTTGGATGGAAATATCGAAACCTACTCACCGGAAATTTTACAAAAGCTTATAGAAATCAATATACCAGTTTGGCTTGACACCTTGGGAAAAGACGATAATGCTCAAACCTGGGAAGCTGCTATTGGGCTCAATATCAAGGCCTTGCAGACCGATAAACCGAAAGCATTGATTGAATACTTAGCAAAGAGAAACCTTAGGTAGAAATACTCAATGCTATCAATAATAACCATCTCATAATATTGACTTTACAATTAATTAATATTAGGTAATGACCTTTGTATTGTGTTTGAAAACACTATTTAAAAATTAGAAACACCAATAATCAAAAATTTACTCGCACCAATGTCAATTATGAACTCCAAATTTAGAATTTTCTTTCTAACGTTTTTTCTTTTCTCAATCATTTCTTTTGCACAAACGGGGTTTGTTCGTGGAACAATCAAAGATGCCTCAACTAATGAAGACATTATCGGTGCAACTGTAAAAATTGATGGCACTACTTTGGGAGCAGCCACTGACATTAATGGGTTCTTTTCAATTTCTAATGTTCCAGTCGGAAAGAAGAAGGTAGTAATATCTTATGTTTCATATAAAACTAAGGAAATTAATATAGACGTAGAGGCTCACAAGGTTACTGAAATTAATACTGTAATTCAAGAAGATAAAGTTGTATTACAAGAGGTAAAAGTTGTGGCGAATAGAATCACAGGAACTGAGGTTTCGGTGATTTCTGAAATTAAAGCATCCCAAATGGTTGTAAGCGGCATTTCCTCTGCACAAATCTCAAAAACTCTTGATAGAAACGCTGCAGAGGTAGTTAAACGTGTACCAGGAGTAACAATTTTTGGAAACCGCTTCATTAATATAAGAGGTTTGAATGAGCGTTATAACACAGTAATGTTGAATAATGTATTTACTCCAAGTATGGAAACTGATGTTCGTTCGTTTTCATTCGATATCATTCCGAGTAATCAAATCGACCGTATACTTATCTTCAAAAGCCCTGCAGCAGAATTACCTGGCGAATTTTCTGGTGGTGTTGTAAAGATCTTCACAAAAAGTATACCTGACCAAAATTTCATAACTGTTGATTTAGGAGGTTCATACCGTGAAGGTACAACAAGCAAAGATTTCTTCGAGCCAAAACACGGTGCAAATTACTGGTCGGGCTTTAATGATGGTTACAGCGATTTATCAAAGTTTTTCCCAGCTACAAAAAAAGAAATCAATAATGCAGGTCCCGACCGTTTAGCACAAATCGGACAGCTGTTAAAAAACAATTGGACGCCTTTACAATCAAAAGCAGCTCCAGATACACGTTTATCTATGACCGGCGGATTTAAAATCCAAAAAGGTGCTTTGAGAATTGGGAATTTCTCTGCAGTAAATTATAGTAATAGTTATACAAATTTTGAGATGCAACGCAATGACTATGAATTTAGTCAAATTTTGAAAAACGGAGAAGCCGGCGAAGTATTTACTTTTTCAGATAAGCAATATACACACGCAGTTCGTTTGGGTGTTTTACATAACTGGGCTTTCAGACTTAATGATAATAATACAATTGAAATTAAAAATCTTTTTAATCAGTTAAGTAACGGCCAATTTGTAAATCGTACTGGTTTCGATAGTGGTAATAAATGGAATATACGCTCATTCGACCAAGTATATCGTGGTATTTATTCAGGACAAGTTACTGGTAAGCATACACTCATTAAAGATAAAACTACGTTAGATTGGGTTATTGGCTATAATAACTCATACCGTGACCAGCCTGATTATAAGCGTTTTAGATATAATTTAGATGGAACAACACCTATCTTATTAGTACCACAAGGTTCGGCTCAAACATTCAATTTGGGTAGAACAAACATCCAAATGACCGAGTCGGCTTATACCGGAGGGTTTAATTTAATACAAAAAATAGTAGTAAAGAAAGCCGCTCAAAAAGAAGACAACAAGGAGTTAGAATTGAAGATGGGTGTTTTCTATGAAATGAAAGACCGTCAATTTGATGCTCGTAATTTGGGTTATGTACAAGCCAATAGCACTAAATTTAATATTGGTAGTTTGCCAATCGAACAAATATTTTCTCCAACAAACATCAATAATACAACTGGAGTAAAAATTGATGAACAAACAAATCCGAATGATTCGTATAATGCTAAAAACAATTTATTGGCATATTATATTTCAGGAAATTATTCATTGACAAAACATTTGAATGCCATCTTAGGTATAAGAATCGAGAATAACAGCCAAAAATTAGATAGTTACGATTTAGTTAATAACCCACTAAACTATAATAATACCAAAACTAATGCATTACCATCGGCTAACGTAACCTATAATCTTTCTGAAAAATCCTTGTTCCGTATGGCTTACGGTCAAACATTGAATCGCCCTGAATTCCGTGAAATTGCTCCATTTTCGTTCTATGATTTTGTAAATAACCGTAACATTACAGGTAATCCAAAACTTAAAAACGCTCAAGTTCAAAATGTTGATTTCAGATATGAGTTTTATCCAACACCATCTGAAATTGTAAGTATTGCAGGTTTTTATAAGAAATTTACCAATCCAATTGAAGTTGTTTTTGCAAGTGGATCTAATCCTAATTTAAGTTTTGAAAACGCCGAAAGTGCCTATAGTACTGGTATCGAACTTGAAACTCGTAAATCTTTAGAAGGTCTTTCTCAATCACCACTATTAAATAAATTAAGTTTGACTTTCAATGCGGCATTCATTTATAGCCGAGTAAAACTTAACTCTTCAATTGCCGCTAATCAATCTGACAACCGTCCATTACAAGGACAGTCTCCTTACGTAATCAACGGAGGAATTGGCTATAACGATACAAAAAAACAATTACAGATAAATGTTTTATACAATGTCATAGGTAAGCGTATTTACGCTGTAGGTAATAACTATGGTTTTCAATACCCAGACTGGTATGAAATGCCAAGAAATGTGATTGATATTACTTTCTCGAAAGGAATCGGTAAAAGCTTACTACTAAAAGGTGGAGTTACCGATCTGCTTAATGCAAGAAACTTAGTTTTGCAAGATGGCAATCAAGATAAGAATTTTGATATTAACAAAGACCAAATTATTCAATCATATAGAGCTGGTCGAGTTTACTCCTTAGGTTTAGCTTACACCTTTAATAAAAAATAAATTTTTTAAAAACTCCAATTATTCAATTAAATCGTGGCGACGCATCGCAAAAAGAAAATGAAATTAATGCAAACAAAAATTACAAAAGCGTTAATACTTATGCTTACAATGGCATTTGCATTTACAGCTTGTAAAAAAGAAGACGAAGTTTTTCCTGCTCCAACTGTGTCAGCTGGTGCTGCACTTTCTGGACTTCCAGGTGCTAAAGTAACACTTACTGCTACCGTTTCTGCTCCAGGCGGATTAAAATCAATCACTGTTTTGAAAAATGGCGTTGCTTTTGACTCAAAAACATTCGCTGGTGAAACTTCCACTTCTTACACAAAAGAATATACTGTTGAATCTCTACCTGCTGGTTCGGTTGTAAACTTTACGATTCAAGTTTTAGATAACGCCAATCAATCATCGGCTTTGACAACTATTCCAGTAACGGTTACTGCTGTTCCTCCAACTCCAATCGTTGAAGTAAAAGGCAACCTAGAAGGAAACATAACTTGGACTGCTGATAAAATCTATAAATTAGTTGGTTTTGTACGTGTTGGTCAAGAAGATGTATTCGGAACAATCACAAAAACTGGAACGCTTACAATCGAACCAGGCACTTTAATCATTGGTGACCGTGCTACAAAAGGCACTTTAGTGGTTCAGCGTGGTAGCAAAATCATCGCTAACGGTACTGTAGATAAACCAATCGTAATGACTTCAGAAAGAAATCCAGGTGAAAAAGAAGCTGGTGATTGGGGTGGTTTAGTTATTTGTGGTAGAGCTCCAAACAACCTACCTAATGATAAAACAAACCGTGAGTTAGAAGGTGGATATGGTGCATTTCACGGTGGTACTGATGCGGCTGACAACTCAGGTTCATTGAAATATGTACGAGTTGAATATGCAGGTATTCCTATCAACCCAAATCAAGAAGTAAATTCATTGACATTTGGTTCAGTAGGTAATGGTACTTTTATGGATTATGTAATGGCGTCTTATGGCTTGGATGATTCATTCGAGTGGTTTGGTGGTACAGTAAATGCTAAACACCTTATTGCTTATCGTGGTTTAGATGACGATTTTGATGTTGATAATGGATTCAGTGGTAACATCCAATATGGTATTGGTATTCGTGGAGCTACTCAAGCTGACCAATCTGGTTCTAATGGTTTTGAGGTTGATAATGATGCTAATGGTTCATCGAATACTCCATTTACTTCTGGTATTTTTGCCAATATGTCAATTATCGGAGCTAAAGGTAAAGCAGAAACTTCAATCAACGTGCAATTCCAAAATGGTGCTCAATTAAGAAGAAATAACAAACTTAAAATTTACAATACACTTATCACTGGTTATCCGAATGGTATTTACATTGATAGCCAAAAAGGAAGTGCAAAAGTAAATGCTGAAAAAGGTGAAATCGTTTTAGAAAATGTTGTTTTGGCTGGTGTTGATGGCTGGGGAACTAATGGATGGGGCCAAGGCTTTGCTACAAATCCAAAAGGTTTTGCAGTATCGGATGTAGAGCAAAATGCAACATTAACTCCAATCTTGATTGGTACGGTTACTCCTACAGCTTGGTTTAGTGCTTTAAAAGGTAATAAAATCTTAGCAAACACAAGCAAAACAGGTTTAAGTCCAACATTATGGGGAACTGGTACACCAACTTTCACTTTGGTACCTGGTGCAGCTGAGTCGTTGATTGGTGTTGCTTTACCAACAACATTACCTGAATTCTTTGACAAAACAGATTTTGTAGGTGCATTTAAAGACAATGCTGATTGGACAAAAACTTGGGCAGAATTTAACCCACAGTCAATCAAGTATGTGAAGTAAGACGGTCAACGGTTTTCAGTGAGCAAAAAATTGTTAACGAAAACTAAATAAAACGACTACTCTTAAAAATAAAATAACCTTTCCGAGATGTAAAATTTCGAAAAGGTTATTTTAAAATTTCTAACAAACTACACCAATATGAAAACAAAAATATTACTTCTGATAATTTCAGTAGTAATGTTTGCTTGCCAAAAAAACACCAATAAAGTAAGCAAATATTATAGCAATACCGAACGAGACACTTTGCTGACTAATATTATTACATATATATATATTAAACCAGCCTACGCAAGCAATGCTACGCGATTCCAAGCACAATTTAGAAAATATTACGTTCAAAGTTTACCCAAGTTTTCGCTCGAAAACTATTACATTGCTCCTGATAGTACGCATTATTTTTTTCTTATCCGTCCAGTCGGTAATACACTTAAATACCGAAGAGGTGTTTTAGGTAAATTTAAATTAAAAAATGCAACAGTTGCCACGGGCTCACTCATGCCAACCAATTTTGAAGAAATAGTAAATACGCCACATTTAGAAGAAGTACTGGTAAAAAAAAGAGGATCATTTTTGTTTAGAGAACTGATTAAAACCGGGGATTTGAATAAATACTTAGGAATGAAAGATTATATCGAATGGCCGGATTCAATGCTGGTTTATGATAAAAATATTAATGAGTGGGTGAGTAGAAAACAGTCCACAGTTGAAAGTCCATCTAAGATAAATAAGCCTTAACTTAAAGATATTTGTGAAAACAAAAAGATTATCAGCTTATGGCTGAGACTTGAATCAACTACTTCGGTAGTTCAATTGATTCATATTGGTGTTAAAATCAGAAAAGTCAGCGGCCTTGCCGCTGACTTTTTCTTTTGAGTCATATGTCGCTGACTTAAATTTTTTGTACCTAAATAATATGGAAATCTGAAGGATGCGTCAGAGAGTTTCCAAGGCAATTGTTTTATAATATTAGCCCTCCTGATTGGCCAAAACCTCAGTCAAAGGCTTGAAATTCCCACTTTTCAAGATTTGCTCCTCTGGTTTCTCATAAGGAATTATTTCCAAAATATTCGTAATATTAATATCCGTAATTTGGTAATCTTCAACTGTACCGAGTCTTTCCGAGATTAACTGATACGCCAATAATGGATTATCGGCATTGATAAGCATGGTAAAAGGTGTAAGTTTTTCTTTTTGGGCTTTCTCATCAAAACTAATGAAATTTACCTTTACTTTATACCAAGTTTCTGAGCCTTCTTCTACAAAAAATACCTCATGGATTTTCATTCTTGAAAGACCAAACAACTGAAAATCTGGCGTGTTTGAGGCAACAGTCTGATACACACGAGCTTCGGCATCGGTGTATGAAACAGCATCAACTAAATATACCTCGGTTATTTTAATTGTTCTATCTTTTTCATCTACCTTTTGGTAGCGAATTTTCCCTTGATACCAATTTGACATCTGTAACAGTTTTTTAGTAAGCAAAAAATTTCACTAAACAAAGATAAGGGCATTCAGGCAGAATCGAAAAAGTAATTATCCACGACTTTTGCACCAAAAACTAACTTAAGGATAATACTTGCTTAATTCTGAGTTTATATTACTTCTCGAAATTTGTAGTTTATTTAACCCTTAATTTATGTTGAAGAATCTGCTCAAAAAGTCAGAAATTATCCTAACAATTTGGTGCGTTGTAGCAGCATTTGGTACGTATTTTTGTATGTATGCTTTCAGAAAGCCATTTACCACTGGGCTTTACGAAAACTATGAACTTTGGGGGATTGGCTATAAAACTATTTTGATAATTTCGCAGGTTTTTGGGTATATGCTTTCAAAGGTCATCGGAATCAAGGTGATTGCTGAATTAAAATCAAAAAAGCGTATTGTATTAATTATCAGCTTGATAGTAATCGCTGAAATCGCTTTAGTAGCCTTTGGATTTGTACCGTTTCCATATAATTTCGTTTTTCTGTTTTTGAATGGCTTGCCATTAGGGATGGTTTGGGGTGTGATTTTTAGCTTTCTTGAAGGTCGCAAATTAACAGAGTTCTTGGCTCTTGGACTGAGTTTAAACTTGGTAATGACTTCCGGGGTCTTGAAAACTATTTATCTTTTCCTGCAAGAAACATATCACATTTCAGAGTTTCATCTACCGTATGCTATCGGTCTATTTTTTCTGCCACTATTTTTGTTTTTTGTTTGGATGTTAGCACAAATTCCGCCACCCAATGATGAAGATTTAAGCTTACGAAGCCAACGAGTTGCCATGAAAAATACTGATAAAACCTTAATAATAAAGGAGTTTGGCTTAGGGTTTTTGTGTTTTATTGGTGTATATCTATTGTTGGCAACAATGCGAGATTTCAGAGATAATTTTGCGATTGAAGTATGGCGAGAAATTGACCCAAAATTCAATAAAACCATATTTTCAGAAATAGAAACTATGATTGGCTTAGTAGTTGTAAGTTTAATTGCCTTGAATGCTTTTATCAAAAACAATTTCTGGTCTTATCTCACATTTTCGAGTATGATGCTTGTGGCAGTATTGCTTTGTGGTGGTAGTACTTGGGCGTTTGAGGCAGAAATAATTTCACCTAAGGCTTGGATGTTGAGTTTAGGAATTGGCTTGTTTTTACCTTATTTATTGATTCAAACAGTAGTTTTTGAACGCCTAATTGCACTATTTAAAGTGCGTGGAAATGTAGGATTCTTAGTTTATATCTGCGATTCAGTCGGGTATCTTGGTAGTGTACTTTTATTGATTTACCGAGAGTTTTTCTTGAAAAAAATATCATTTC
The DNA here is from genome assembly GCF_937903345.1 of uncultured Emticicia sp. Classification (GTDB taxonomy): domain Bacteria; phylum Bacteroidota; class Bacteroidia; order Cytophagales; family Spirosomataceae; genus Emticicia. The sequence continues at coordinate 188,727 of NZ_CALCZQ010000053.1, forward strand.
TCAATATCTTGATGACATTCAGTTATGTTATTTCATTCGTTTGTTTTATTCTTCTTGTAGTTCAACTTCTCTACTTTTCGAATAAATATCTAAAAGGAAAATTATTATTAGAAGTTTAACAAAGGGTTGAGCGAAAATTGTATTATAATTTGAAGAGGCGTAATATATTACGCCTCTTCAAAGACAAATCTATAAAAATAATCGCTTAATATTTGATTCAGCATATCCTGCACTTGTGGTCATTCCTTTACCGCCAATTCCTGTAAAAATATGAATGTTTGGAGAGATATTATATTCAAAAATCTCATCGGGATGTTGGGCATAAAAGCCGGCCCAAGTACGAGCAATTTGATTGACTGGAAAACTTACAATACGTTGAGCCTCTTTGAGCATAAGTTTATTAACATAATCTTTTGTATCAAATCCCAATTCGTCAGTCTTGCCAACTGGTGCATATTCGTGTGAATCGCCGATGATTATTGAGCCATCAATAGCCTGTTTGAAAAGAATATGAACCCCCCATTTTTTTAATTCTGTGTAGTGTTCAGGTAGTGCAGTACTTTTATAAGAGGGACATTCCTCAAAAGATTCATAACGACGAATTGAAAGCCCCGTAAGGATATTTCCTTTCAGTGAAACGTTCGTCATCGGCACTGTCTGCAACATTTGAAGCTTGCTTACGATTAGTCCACTTTTAGCATAAATTTCGGGGAAAAGTAAATTAAAAACATAGCCGCTACAAATAATTACTTTTTCTGCAGAAAACTTTTCTTTACTTGCAGTCATTACCTCAGTTTTGCCATTGATTTCTTGGCAATCTATAACGCTTGTATTGGATTTATAAGCAACTTTGTATTGCTCTTGAAGGTATTCTAATATTTTATAAATCAATAAATTAGGTTCTACGCTAACTTCGTTTGGATAATAAATCCCACCTCTTACATACTCACTTTTGAGTTCTGGATACTGCTCCAAACATTGTCTTTTTGAAAGTAGTACACTATGGTATTTTTTGTTTTGGTGAATCCCAAAAAGTTCGTTGGCAAGTGTCCATTCTGTCTCATCAGAGGCCACATAAACAGTTCCGTTTCGACGAACTGAAATATCAAACTTTGACTGAATATCTTGATAGATTTCTAAACTTCTACGCCCAAAATCAAACCATCTACCTGATGAGCCAGACGGAACAGCCTGACCGAAATTTCTTACAGTCGAGCCAACTGGAAAATTATCTTTTTCTAAGATTAATACACTTTTGCCAAGTTTAGCAGCATGATACGCATGAAATGCCCCCATGATACCCCCACCGACAATTATTAAGTCAAAATTTTTCATTATCCTTCGCTTAAAACACTTATATTCTCAATAATTGGTTTCAATTCTTTCAAAGAGGTAATCAAGCCATCGTTTCTGATAAACTTGAGTTGGTCGTGCGTATGTGTGCCGTTTGTAACGCCCAACGAAAGTCGACAACCTGCTTTCACACCCGATTTTAGGTCAGAGGGAGTATCGCCAATATTGAAAACATCATAAGGGTCAGCTACGCCAAGTAACTTCATTGCTTTTTGAATCATATATGGCTCGGGGCGACCTTTTTGTACTTCATCGCTTGCAATAGAAACATCAATCACAGATTTACCAGAGATATTCACATAGGTAGAGTCTAAGCCATCGAGCCAACCTAGTTTTTCGAGAATAATATTGGTTACTTTTCTATAAAAACCAGTAGTTAAAGCAATTTTTATTTTATTGTGACGCAAATAATCAAATATTTCAAGACAACCATCAGTTGGAAAAATATCACTATCTTTATAATGGTCTTCCAAAATCATTCGAAAATAATCATAAGAATATAGCACGTTTTCGTTGTATTCAGGATGAGATTCTCCGATGCGTTCTTCCCAAAGGAGTCTAAAAACTTCAATTTTTGAATAGCCTTGCAAGGCCAATATTCTCTCTACTGATACTTGAAGACCCGTTTCGGTACAAGCACGGGCAAAACAAGTTTCTACTTCTTTTTTGTCTTGCACAGTAGTGCCAGCCATGTCGAAAACAACTAATTTAATTGGTGACATATTGATTAATTTTTGAGATGATATTGAGTCAACGGTTAATAATTGGCACGCTATAATTGAAATAATTATTTTATTTTAAAAAAATAATCAGATAAGAACAGCCGATTGATTAGACATAACAAAGTAAAAGTTTTAAAGTTAGTTTGATTTTATCTAAATATGAATTAATTGTTAAGCTAAAATTAGTTTCAAAAAACATTTAATAAATACTTAATAATGAATTAGAATTTTGATTGAAAGAGAATGATAGTTTTGCCGAAAAAATATAGAATGGTTTTAACACAAGTTGATTACAGACTCTCTCAAATTACTGACAATTATTTTGACTACTATTTTGAAGAATTAAAGTACTTTCTTTCACCACTTTTTGATTATAAACAAGGTAATTGCCATAATGTAACACATTATGCCTCCTTGATTTTGAAGAGCTATGCTGTACCACATAATAAAATTTGGATTTATGCTCCAACCCGATACCTAGAAGATTCAAAACTGACCATACAATTGCCCGACCCTAATGATATCTCTCCGAATGGTAAATTGACTTGGGGTTATCATGTAGCTTTATTTTTGCAATATAATGACAAAGAATGTGTTTTTGATTTATTTCTTGATTCTGAAAAACCAATGTCTATGGCAAAATGGCTTGAGAAAATGCAAACAAATAAATTTCGTGTTGATATTGAGAATCCTGATAACTATTTATTTTATACAGAACCATCAGAAACAAAAAAAAATGGTTTATTTAAGGGCCAATATTTTGAATACACCGGATTTTGCCGTGAACAAAATTGGTTGGCAAAAGGCTTAGCAATCAATGAAACTGCGATCAATTTTCACAAAAATGAATCTTTTCATTTAAAATACAAGACCCCATTAAGCTCTGATTATAAACTATTTGTAGGTCGAGTTAATAATTTTGAATGTGTACTGCGAGATAATAGAACAAATAAAAAAATGACAGAAGAATTTCAGCAGAAACACGCCAATATTATTAATAAATACAGATTGGTGTATGCAAAAAATCTTGAAAAATGGACTGAAACATTACAAACGTTTATATAAATCTTAACAAAATATTTACCTAAGCCATCTTTCCTTAACAATAGCTTCATAATGAATTCACATTCAAGTCACAAGACATACTGAACTTTGCACCATCAATTTTTCAGCTTTTAAAACCTTCATTTGGCTGAGATTAACACGATAAACCCAAATTATTCTAATCATCTTTTATGAACAAATCTCTACTCAAAACCAGATTTTCTGGTTTCATCAGAATTTTGTTTTGTTTGCTGTTGGCCGTAACGTACGCCAATGCTCAGAACCAAAATGTAAGTGGTAAAATTTCTGCTCCAAACGGAGACCCAATTCCAGGGGTAAGCGTACTTGTGAAAGGTTCCAACCAAGGAACAAATTCGGATGCTAATGGTAACTATAAGCTGAGCAATTTATCGGCCCGTTCGGTAATAGTATTTTCTGCAATTGGATTTGCTGTTTCTGAGCAAACAGTTGGTAATAAGTCAGTTGTAAACGTATCATTACAGGAAGATAGTAAAACTTTAAATGAAGTTGTAGTTACTGCTCTCGGTATCAAGAAAGATATACGCACAACTGGTGTATCTATTCAAACAGTCGACGCTTCTTCGTTATTAAAGGCTCGTGAGCCAAATCCAATCAATGGATTAGTTGGTAAAGTTGCAGGTCTTACAATTGGTGCGTCATCCGAATTACTTGGTCGTCCACAAATTATTTTACGTGGAAATAGCGATGTACTCTTCGTAGTTGATGGTGTACCTATCAATTCGGACACGTGGAATATAAGCCCTGATGATATTGATACTTATTCGGTATTAAAAGGTGCATCGGCATCAGCATTATATGGATTCCGTGGTAAAAATGGTGCGATTTTAATTACAACAAAGCGTGGCTCAAAAGACAAAAGAGGCTTTTCAGTCGAAGTCAATAGCAGCCAAATGTTTGATAAAGGATTCTTAGCAATTCCAAACACGCAAGATTTATATGGCCCAGGCGACCATGGCGTTTATGCTTTTGCAGATGGTCGTGGTGGTGGATTAAATGATGGAGACTACGATATTTGGGGACCAAAATTTAGTGGACAATTAATTCCACAATATGATAGCCCTGTAGTTGATGGCGGCAGTTTCACAACAAAATTTCCTAATGGAAGCACTTTTACAAGTAATCGTCAGCCAACTCCATATATCGCAAGAGGAGCTGACAACTTAAGAAGATTTATTCAAACTGGAATCCTTTCAACAAATAATATTGCGATTTCTTCATCTGGAGAAAAATATGATTTGCGTTTTTCAGTTTCGCATAACTACCAACAAGGTCTAGTGCCAAATACCAAACTCAACAGCACAAACTTTAAGGTAACAACAGGATATAATTTTACGGATAGATTACGTTTTGAGGGCGATGTACAGGTAAATCGCCAATATACTCCTAATTTTCCCGATGTAAGCTACGGACCAAATTCAATTATCTATAACATGACTATTTGGGGCGGTGCAGACTGGGATGTTGATGAATTGAAAAACTACTGGCAGGCCGGAAAAGAAGGTACACAACAAATCTATGCTGAGTACCAACGATATAATAATCCTTGGTTTATGGCTAAAGAATGGTTGCGTGGACATTACAAAACTGACATCATTGGTCAAACTTCTTTACGTTATCATATCGCTGATGGTTTAGATGCAACACTACGTACACAACTTTCTACTTGGAATTTATTACGCTCTGAAAAATTCCCTTATTCAATGACAGTTTATGGTCGTGAAGAAGGTCGAGGTGATTATCGTGAAGACCGTAGAAACTTGTTTGATAGCAATACAGATTTTTTATTGAAATATAGTAAAAAAGTAATTCCAGCCTTAACTATCAATGCTATTGCTGGTGCAAATACTCGTATTTTCAATTACAACTCAAATTATGCTTCTACTAATTATTTAAATGTTCCGGGTGTTTACAACTTTGCAAACTCGGCTAACCCTGTTATAGCTTCAAACTTTGGCTCTGATATGCGAGTGAATTCAGCATATTACTCGGCTGACTTTTCAGTAAAAGATTTTATCACACTTTCAACTACTGGTCGTGTTGATAAACTTTCTACTCTACCAAAAGGAAACAATACATTCTTCTATCCTTCGGTAGCAGTAAATACTGTAATCTCTGACTACGTAAAGCTTCCTGAGGCAATTTCATTCTTAAAACTTCGTGCCTCTTATGCCAATGTTAAAGATGGTTTAACTCAATCTACTATTGGTTCTACTCCAGGTTTATCGTTCCCACTAGGCTATGGTGATAATTATTCTTCATCATATGGTGGTCCAACATACCAAAACTCAGCGGTTTATTCTACACCGTTGGTTTATAATAACCAAACAGCAGCATATTATACCAATACACTCAATAACCCAAATATCAAACCAAATACGACTGCACAATCTGAAATCGGTTTGGATGCACGTTTCTTGAAAAATCGTTTGGTATTTGATGCAGCTTATTTCGTGAGTGATGAAGGTCCGCGTATCTTTAACTTGCCAATCTCGCAAACGTCTGGTTATTCGGCGGCTTTGGTAAATGGTATCAAAACCCAGAAAAAAGGTATCGAATTGTCTTTATCAGGTCAAGTTCTTAAAAATACCAATGGTTTAAATTGGTCAATTTTAGCGAACTGGTCAACTTACAAAGAAACACTAAAAGAAATCTATCCTGGTATTACTCAGCTATCTTCAGATTATTTTGTAGGAAGTAGCAGTAATGCAAGATTTGTAAACATTGGTGACAGAGTAGATGGTTATTTTGATAAAACATACACCTTTACTCAGGATGGTAAAATCATCAATGATGCAGGCGGTCGCCCAATTATCAACCCTGTTCCACAGTTTTTAGGTTATACAAATCCTGATTGGGTTTGGGGTATTAACAACCGTTTTAATTACAAAAATATCAATTTCAGCTTCCAATTTGATGGACGTGTTGGTGGAGTTATTTCAGACTATGTAGAGCAAAAAACTTGGGCTGGTGGTCGTATCATTAATACAGTTGAAGGCGAAATGGGTATTGCACGTGACCAAGACGTTTTAGGTATCAAATCTTATGTAGGCGAAGGAGTTGTTGTTTCAAATGGTGTGGCTATCAAACATGATGCTCTTGGAAACATTACAAATTATTCAGAACTTCAATTTGCTCCAAATACAACCAAAACTTTCTTACAAGATTATGTTGCTCGTCGTTATGGTTTCAACGGTGGAAATATGATGAGTCGTAGTTTTGCTAAACTTCGTGAAGTAGTTTTAAGCTATAACTTACCATCATCGTTTGCGAAGAAAATTGGCATGAGTCAAGCATCAATCTCATTTGTGGCTCGTAATTTATTGTATTTTGCTGAACGCAAAGACATTGACTTAGACCAATATACATCAGGTGGCCGCTCAGGTTTACAAACGCCAACGACGCGTCGCTTTGGTATGAACTTGAATATGGTATTTTAAATTATAGTGCTTTTGGCAATTATATTAAATTTATTTATGCTTTTTGCCAAAAGCATTTAAAAAAAACTTAAAAAAATGAAAATCAAAAATATATTATTAGGATTAACAATCGCAGCATTTTCGCTAACAAGTTGCGAAAAGGCATTCGATGAATTAGAGAAAGATCCAAACAGACCCGTTAGTGCTCCCGCTTCATTGGTCTTGAATGGTATCTTAAACGATATGTATAGCGTAACTGGTAGCCCATGGGGTAGCCAACAACGTTATAACCAGTTTTACTGTTCAAATTATGACTATTATGCAACCAACGAATACAGTTGGACAACAACAGGACTTAGCTTCTCTACATTGAAAAATGTTATTAAGATGGAAGAGGAAGCAAAAGCCGCAGGTGGAGCAGATGTGAATCCTTACACTGCTTTGGGTAAATTTTTCCGTGCTTATTTCTATGAAGATATGACAAAGCGTGTTGGTGATTTACCTTTGACTGATGCTTTGAAAGGTTTGGATAATGCTACGCCAAAATACAATACACAAAAAGAAGTATATGTACAGGTATTGAAATGGCTCGATGAATCTAATGCTGATTTAACGACCTTGATTGCCAATGGTAACAAAACACTTTCTGGCGATATTTACTTAGGAAATAACCTTCGTCAGTGGCAAAAAGTAGTAAATTCATTCAAATTGAGAGTATTGGTGAGCTTAAGCAAAAAGGAAACTGATACTGACTTAAACATCAAGGCACGTTTTGCAGAAGTGGTGAGTAATCCAAGCAAATTTCCAGTAATGGGTGGCTTGAGCGATAATTTGCAATATACGCACAATACTATCAACAAATACCCACGTAATCCTGATAATTTCGGAAATAATGCCACTCGTGAAAATATGTCGAAAACCTATATTGATTTATTAGTTGACCGCAAAGACCCACGCGTATTTATAGTTGCTGAACCTGCCGATGCAAAAATAAAAGCAGGATTGAAAGCGACCGATTTTGCAGCTTATGTTGGTGCAAGCTCAGGTGAAGACTTAGCAGATATGTCAACTAAAGCTTTGAAAGGTGAGTATTCGTTCTTAGGAAAAAAGAGATATTATACTAATTATATTGGAGAAGCTGTAGCAATTATTAGTTATTCGGAAACATGTTTCAATATCGCTGAAGGTATTAACAGAGGTTGGGCAACTGGTTCTGCCGAAGATTTTTACATCAAGGGTATTACAGCTTCTATGAGTTTTTATGGAATATCTGATGCTGCAACACTAAACACTTATTTGGGTGGAAATTTAGTTAAATATGCGGCTAGTACAGGCTTATCACAAATCTTAACTCAAAAGTACCTTGCTTTTGCTCAAAATTCGGGTATGGAAGCATGGTATAACCAACGCCGTACAGGAATTCCTAATTTTTTAGTTGGTGTCGGAACAGGTAATAGCGGTAGAATTCCGAAACGTTGGCAATACCCATCTTCAGAGCTTTCTACTAACAAAGATAATCTAAAAGCAGCCTTGACGAGTCAATTCACAAGTGGAAACGACGACATCAATGATGTGCTTTGGTTGTTAAAATAAAAAAAATATTATATTTTTAGTTCTCAAAAGCGGGGTTAGTTTAACTCCGCTTTTCTTTGGTTAAAAATTTAAAGAAAATAATGAATAAGACAATTTTAGAAATAAGTCAACTCTTTGATAGTCAAGGAGATAGCGAATATTACGGCGAAAATGTTAGCCAATACGAACACGCCGCTCAAGCGGCTATTTTGGCTCAACGACAAGGGTACGACGAAGAAGTACAAATTGCAGCTTTTTTGCATGATATTGGGCATTTATTTCCTGCACATACAGAGGAAGAATTAATGGAAGTTTACGGTCGAAAAGACCATGAATCGGTAGCGGCCGATTGGCTTCGTGAACGTGGTTTTAGTGAAAAAATAGCTGTTTTAGTCGAAAATCATGTAAACGCTAAGCGGTACTTAACTTTTATTGATGAAGATTACTTCGTAGCTCTTTCAGAAGCAAGTAAACAAACACTCATCTTTCAAGGTGGACGAATGACCGAAAAAGAAGCTAGAGAATTTGAACAAAATCCTTATCATGAGCTGATTATAAAAATGCGACGCTGGGACGAGGCTGCTAAAGTAGAAGCCATGAAATTGCCAACTTTGGACCATTTTTTGAATATAATTGATATCTATCTTACTAACAAATGAAAAAAACATTCCTCTTCTTTATGCTTAGTTTTTCGGTATTTGCACAAAACAAAACCGAGAATGTTTTTATTATCACAACTGATGGCTTTCGTTGGCAAGAAATGTTTGGCGGAGTTGACTCAGTACTTTTGAAAGATGAAAAATACGTGAGCAATCGAGATAGAATCAAGAATAATTTTGTGGGAAAAACGCCCGAAGAAAGTCGCCAAAAACTGATGCCTTTTATGTGGAATACTGTCGCCAAAGAAGGACAACTCTACGGTAACCGTTGGAAACAAAACCAAGTAAATGTACTAAATCCGTATTGGTTTTCTTACCCAGGATACAACGAAATTTTGAGTGGTTATGCCGATGATAGCATCAATTCAAACAATAAAAAATACAATAAAAATATAACGGTTTTGGAGTTTCTTAATAAACAACCAAAACTCAAAGGTAAAGTAGCAGCCTATACTACTTGGGATGTTTTTCCATATATTATTAATGACAAACGCAGCGGGATCCCTGTTAATTCAGGAAAAAATTTGGTTCAAGGAAATCTAAGCAAAAAAGAGGAATTGCTTAATGATGTTTTAAAAAACTATCCAAGTTTGGCCAGCGATCGCCATGATTTTATTACCTACTATTTAGCTAAGGAATACATCAAAAAAAACAAACCAAAGGTTTTCTTTTTATCATTTGATGAAACCGACGAATTTGCACACGAAGCTAAATATGATGAATATCTTTTTGCGGCAAACACAGCTGATAAATTTATTGGAGATTTATGGACTTATTGTCAATCAACGCCAGAATACAAAGAAAAAACAACATTTTTGATATTAACAGATCATGGACGTGGCGATAAAATCAAATCTCAATGGACAAGTCATGGACAAAAAGTGGCCGATTGTTATCAAATTTGGATGGCGGCTATTGGGCCTGATACTCCAGCCTTTGGAGAAGTAAAAACCGAATCTCAATTATTTCAAAATCAAGTGGCTAAAACTGCTGCAAAGCTATTAGGCTATGATTTTAAAAATGGGAAGGAAGTAGGCAAAGAGATAAAGACAATGTTGAAATAGTAATTTTTCAAAGAGCAGTTTCAGTAAATATTGGCTGAAATTGCTCTGTTGACTCAAATATAGATTCAATTTCTCTTAAAAAAACAATCGAACTACGGCTATGCCAGGTCTGAAAATCTGAACGAATATCTTTGTGAACAGGAATATAATCTAAGAAAGCAGTTAAGTCGAAATTTGAACCAGAAATTCCAGCACCAGCACGCATTCCATCAAGAGCATTGCATGCTTGTTCGTAGTGTTTCGGCACAGGAATCATCAACGTTGGTTTACCTAAATACATGGCTTCACAAACCGACTCAAAACCCGCTGTAGTAACCAAACCTTTGCAGTTTCGCATCATTTCCAAGAACTTTTGTCCATTTATTCGATGAAAATGCAAGTTTTCTGAATGTTTATAAACTTCGGTACTTTGTGGTTTATCCCAAAAGCAATGCAAAACCACATTTGGATTTTTTACATGCCATTTTAAAAGTTCCTCAGACAAAGAATGTTGCGTCATGTACACCAAAATATAATTTTCGGTTGTGGGCGAAATTTGGGTTATTTCAGGACGCAATAGTGGAGGAATTGTATAAATATTTTGCTTATCGTTATCGCTAAATGGTGTGAAAGATAATGCTAGTTTTTTAGTAGCTCCTAAAGCCGTAATTCGAGTATTAGTATTGACCAAAAATTTATCAAGCCAATGCTTTTTAGGATGTTTGAAGTCAGGGTTAAGCAGTAAATATTGATGAGCAACGCAAACCATCGGGACTTTTGGGCGAAAGAAAAACTGATGAATTCCGCCCAAAACATCATAAAAATTTATTATGACATCGGGGTTCAGTTGATTGATAGTGGTGTTAATTTTTTGAAGACTGGAAGTAAAAGTTTTTAATCTAAAAATACTATTAATGAGGGTTTTAGAAATATCAAGACCTTTGGTTTTCTTACAATAAACCAAGCTCGGACTCGCAAAAGAAAAACTTGGAGATTGAAATTTTTCGGTAAAAAATACTGGAATATTTCCATCAGCCGACCCAACCAACGCTCCAACAACTTCATGGTTGTTTTTGAGCAACATTTCACTGAGTGCAATTGCTTGCGTCAGATGTCCTCGTCCTTCTCCTTGAATAATAAAAAGATATTTCATGACTATGTCGCCTATCGGAAAACTTTAAAAACTAAAATTTATAATGATGCAACAATTCTAGGCAAAACAAACTTTTCGATTGTAGTTTCATCGTCGTCATCGTTTTCGTCTAAATCCTTGTTTGATGTTAAAAATTCATCGCTGATTGAGTAATAAACTAAACTCCATTTCCCATCAAAATCTTCAACGAGTGCTGACATCGTTTCTACCCAATCACCTGAATTTAAGTAAGTAATGCCGTTTATTTCTCTAATGGCTGGCTGATGAATATGTCCACAAATAATACCATCGCATCCTTTTGCTTTGGCTAGGTCTGCAAGCTTTTCCTCAAAATCATTGACATAATTGACAGCGAGTTTCACTTTCTGCTTTACAACTTGAGAAAGCGAATAATAAGGCAAACCACGAGATTCACGATAGGCATTGTAGTTCTTATTAAGCCAGAGAAGAAATGTATAGCCCAAATCGCCTAAATGAGCGAGCCATTTCATATTGGTTGTTATACTATCGAAAACATCACCGTGCGTTATGTAGAATCTTTTATCGCCCGAATTAAGGATATAGTCACGACGAATCTGGAACTGTTTTCCGACTACTAATGGCAGAATTTGGTCTAAGAAATCATCGTGATTTCCTCGCAAATAGACAACTTTCGTGTCGTGTTTGTCCATCATTTTCAACACAACTCTGAAAAAAGAAGTATGCTTCTTCTTCCAATTACCATATTTTTTCAATGCCCAACCGTCAATTATATCACCGTTTAAGATGAGTTTTTGGCAGCGGTATTGTTTTAGAAACTCGGTTACTTCTTTAGCCTTAGAGCCACTTGTACCGAGGTGTATGTCGGAAAGCACTATAGTGCGAAAATGCTTGTGTTTTTTCATAATAACAAATTTCCGAATTCAATGTAAACTCCCTATTATCAAGAAGTTATCAAAATGTAAAGTTGTTAATTAAATGTGATGTTCTACTTCAGCCAGCAAATAGAAATAGCGTTGTGACTAGGCTCATATTAAATGGCATGAATTAATAAAATTTACATAACTTTGAGCCTAGAATCAGAATACTTAAATTTTTAATAATAAATTTAAAACCATATTGATTAAGTCATAATGTTAATTTTTAATACAATTTCGGAAATACAGCACTATCTTAAAACACAACAAAGAGCAGGAAAAAAGATTGGTTTTGTGCCAACGATGGGAGCATTACATGCAGGACATATTTCATTGATAGAGCGAGCAAAAACAGAAAATGATTTAGTAGTTTGTAGTATTTTCGTAAATCCTACGCAGTTTAATAAGCCCGAAGATTTAAAAAAATACCCTCGTACACTTGAACTTGATTGTAATTTGTTGTTATCAGCTGGTTGTGATGTGGTTTTTGCACCTTCGGCCGAAGAAATGTATCCAAATTTACCACAATTAAGAATTGACTTTGGTACATTTGAAACCGTTATGGAGGGCAAATTCCGTCCTGGACATTTTAGTGGTGTGGGAATTGTTGTGAGTAAACTTTTCAATATTGTAAAACCAGTTAAGGCTTATTTCGGGCAAAAAGATTTGCAGCAAGTGGCGGTTATTAGACGAATGGTGGAGGAATTAAGTTTTGATTTAGAAATTATTCCATGTCCGACTTGGCGAGAAACCGATGGTTTGGCAATGTCCTCACGAAATTCACGTCTTTCAGCCGAAGCACGGACTTTAGCCCCACAGATTTATAAAGCTCTAAATTTAGCAAAAGATAAATTGCAAAATGGAAAAAGTTTAGTTGAAATGCAAGCGGCTGTAAAAGAGCATTTTATTAACTTCCCAGCTTTTGAACTAGAGTATTTCGAAGCTGTCAATTTTGATACTCTGCAGCCAATCGATGCCAAAATTGCTGATGCAAAGACCGCTTTGTGCGTTGCGGCATTTTTAGACGGTGTCCGTTTGATAGATAATATCGTATTTTAGATAATTTATATTCAAGTATTTAATGCACCTTCGCAAACAATACATGTAATACTTAAAAAAATCATTAATAATCGGCCTCCAAAGAAAAAGTGATTTATCAAAATTAGATAAGTATTGAGACAATAATAATTGACAAATTTAAATGATGCAACTTGTTGAAAGTAGTGTTTTATCTCTTGTCTAGAATCGCTGCAGCGAACCGTCTTTTGTCTCAGTACTTATTTTCAAAATCCCAAAATTACTACATCTTCATCAAAGCCACATAAGTTTCAATTCCATTCCAAATATTTTGAATTCTAATGTTTTCGTTTTCTGCGTGTTGGTTATTATCGTGGTTGGCAATCGGAACGGTTATAGTTGGCGTTGCAAGGTGTTTCTCAAACAAAAACAGGGGTAAACTTCCGCCCAAACTTGGCATCAAAACTACCTCTTCGTTTGTGCTTGATTGCACTGCTTTTATCACATTTTGAGCAATCGGCAAATCCATTTTTGTGCGTTGTGCGTTATAACCTTTTTGTATTTGCACACGAGCAATTAGTGGATATTTCATTCGTTCTTCGTCGGTAATGCTCTCATTTTGAGTCACATAGTAGCCTTGTTCTTTGATGTGGTCAATTACTTTTTTTGCTTGTCGTTGGGCATCATTACCCAAAACTAAACGTAAATCTAATGCGACCGTTGCCGAAACAGGAATCACGTTGGCGGCCATTTTGCCTACATTTGCACTCGAAATACCATTGATATTGAGCGATGGTAAATTGATTAATTCAACCAAAGATTTTCCGCCACCTTCAGCACGCACAAAGCCTAATTCATTTCGCATTTGCTCATCAACTGGTGGCACTTTTGAAATGGCTTTTTTCTCGGTTTCGGTAAAAGGTATAACATCATCATAGTAACCTTTAATCAAAACCCGACCATTATCATCTTTCATAGAAGCTAATAATTTTGCTAAGAGCATTGCAGGGTTCGGAGCCCAATTACCGTAATGTCCGCTGTGCAAAGGGCGTTTGGAAGCATATACTTTTACTTCCATGTTCACATCGCCACGCACTCCAAAAACCACTTGTTTTTTGCCCGACTGATGGACAGGGCCATCACAAATTACCCAAAGGTCAGATTTGAGTTTGTCTTTGTGCTTTTCCAGAATTTCCGATAAATGCGTTGAGCCTGCTTCTTCTTCACCCTCAAAGAAAAACTTTATATTTACGCTCGGTGAAATATTCAATTTGGACAACACTTCATAAGCAGTCAGAATCGAAAACACTCCTGATTTATCATCAGAAGCACTTCGTCCGTAAATACGCCATTCTGGATTGATTTGTTCGTTGGCTTTAGGTGCAGGAATTATCTTCCCTCCTTTTTCGAGCGAAGCATCTAAAAAGACAGATTTAAAAGGCTCAATTCCTTCAGCCCATTGGTTTGGATTGACCGGCTGACCATCATAATGAGCATAGAAAATGATCGTTTTGGTTGCATTTGGTACGTTTACTTCACCAAAAACTGCAGGCGGAACTCCCTTCGAAGTAGCATCTAATAATTGGGTTTTAATACCACGATTTTCCATCATCTTTACGATATATGCTGCCGTTTTCTGAATTCCAGCAGTATCATAAACGACATTCGGAATCGACAAAAGTCCCATAAATTCACCCAAAAGAGCATTTTCATTGGCTTTTCGATAGTTTCGGGCTTGCTCGATTAAAGGACTTTGGGCAGAAGCAAAACCTGTAATAAATAAAATAGGTAAAAGGTATCGTTTCATAGTGATTAAGAGTTTACTTCATTATGGATACAATCCAAGTTATGCTAATTGTTTTCTAAAGATAAGCCTATCAATTTCATTAAATTTAAAAATCTGTGCTGTAGCAATACCTATTTCTGATTTTACATAAATATTTGCTTCTTGTATTTCAAAATGTTCTTGCCAAGTATCAACTCTTGGATTGAAAAAACGCACTAAATTAAATTCACTCCCCACAAAAGTTCCGACATCTGTTCCTTTATAAAAATTACAATCGGGACAACAATAGGCTAAGTTTTCAATATTATTTTCACCTCCATGTTTGATACTTCTGATATGTTCAATATGACACCTAAAATATGAAACTCTTTCGGATGGAAGGCAGTATTCACATCCAAAGTCCGCTCTTAAAGCTATCTCTTTCTTTACTTTTAACGTGACAGAACTTCTACTCATTCTTCGAGCATTTTAATAGCCCTTGCTTTAGCAAGACCAATAATTCTATTTATGATAAGATATTGTTCGAGTTCACTTTTTTCTTCGAGAAAAAGCATTTCTTCTTTTTGTTTAATAAAAAGAGCATCAACTCTTTGCTGATTAGAGGTAGAGGGTTTAAAGTTTATAACCTTTTTCGGATTCATTTTTGCAATGAAATCCGAGAGTTCATCATATTCAAAAGATTCTTTGGTCATCTTAGTTAGTTTTAAAATCTAAGGTAAATATAAATTAAAAGTATTACAAATCTTTACTCCATTCTGACTTTTTCCCAAGCAACTTCACGATATTTTTTAAATAAAAATAGGGCCAAAGCCAATTGAATTACCATAAAAACGCCAATCACATAAGGTACTTGCATCATTAAATAGTGAATAAATCCGATGATTCCTGTAATAAAAAAATAAGTCATATTTCTTATAAAACTTCCACCACCATTTTTCTTGATTTCAGTGGAAAATGGCAGTTCGTTGCTCATTCCGATTGATAAGAGTAAATCAAGATTGATGATGGTTAGCATTCCAAAAAGCAAATCATCAAGTAGATTTACGCCCCAAATAACTGATAAAACTAAGCTCAACAAAAGGGTAATTGGCAAAAGAAATTTCACCATAATTGCACGCAGAGAGCCACTCAAAATTTCTCCAGGTTTTCCGATTGGGGCGAGTTCGTATAGCCACGCCGCTTTAAAATCTTCTGATTGTGAAATTTGACTTCTGATTGTGAGTAAAACCGTTCCACACAAATAAATCACTACAATTCCCATTCCCGTTGATTCTCTAAGATGCTCGATTTGCTGTACAAAACTCCCATCACCTCGCCCAGTACCAATCATAAAAACAGGATAAATAAGCAAATAGACTAACGATGGATAGATTCTAAGCTTAAATTTTCGGTCACGAGACGTGATTTTCCATACAAATTCAAAAGTACCTCGCTCCATTGAGGTACCCGTAAAAATACTCGATAGTGTTTCTACCAAGCCTTTTTTGGAAGTTTTATTTGGTATTTTCTCTTGGCGTTTGGCAATATCCATTCCTGCAATTTTTTGGTTAAAAACGCCTGAAAAGACATTATTTACTAAGAAAACCACTAAAAAAGGCATGGTCAAAGTCAAAAATAGAAACAAAAACTTAGTAGAATCAAACTCGTGCTTGATGATGATGTTCATGCAATTTCCCATCCAGATTGGTGGAACGAGAAAATGCCACCAGTGTACTTTTGAATCTACGCCATTCATGAGGGCATCAAAATTGACCAATCGCCCAACCAAACGATAACCGCCCATGAAAGTAAAGGTCAATATGATTTGAAAGGTATTGATAACGTTTCTGAGGCGTTCTTCGCTCGTAAACTGCATCAAAACCAAATAAAAAATATTAGTTAGAAAAACTATCAAAATCAAACTTAATAAACTAATTAACAGGAAAGAAATAGCTGCCAAAACTCCATATAAATGCATCGTAACGACCAAAAATGGAATAGCCAAGGCTAGCATCATTGAAAGCAAATACATTAGAATATGCGTGATACGGGCAATGAGCAACGTTCGGTCGTCGATGGGGCGAGGTAGCAAAATGGCATTATCATTGGAATCAAGAATTACCGCCGAAAAATCGGTGATGAGGGTCATGGCCAGCATGAACATCATTACCGCAAAAATTAAAGAGTAAATGGCGATAATTGATGCCGAAAAGTAAATAAATGCTGAAATAGCACAAGCCATTAGAAAATATAAACCCAGCATCAGAAAAAATGTACCGTTCGACTCACTTTGTTTTTTATTCCATTGATTGAACCTTGCCCGGCGATTATCTATTTTGAGTTTTACCTCAACAATGGCCACGATTTGCTCAAAATTCACACCCAAACCTAGAAAAATTGGGCGGAGAAGAAACAATATTTTTATATAAAAATTTATCATTGTCTTTGCTAGGTTGTAAACCTGTCCTAGATGTTTATCGATTCATTACTTGGATAAATTCTTCTGCTAATTGTATGTGTTCGTTATTACCAGTCAGTTGGTTGAAAATCTGTTCGAGCGAACCTGTTTCTCTTTGTGATTTCAGCTCATCGAAAGTGCCGTTTGCAATAATTGTACCTTTATTGATAAGTACGATTCGATCAGAGATTTTCTCGACTACATCCATAATATGCGAGCTATAAAAAATGGTTTTGCCGGCATGTTTTAGTTGAGAAAGTATTTCTTTGACCAAAATCACGGCATTGGCATCGAGCCCAGAAAGTGGCTCATCTAAAAATATTACTTTTGGATTGTGCAAAATGCCTGAAATCAGCAATACTTTTTGTTTCATCCCTTTCGAGAAAGTCGTCATACGGTCGTCTCGCTGGTCGTAAAGGGCAAAAAGACGAAGCAATTCGGTAGCTTTTTCTTCGATTTGGTCAGTTTCTAATTGATACAAACTCCCCAAAAACCTCAAATATTCCATAGGTGAAAGGGTGTCGTATAAAGAAGCATTTTCGGGAACATATCCAATTAATCTCTTGACTTCCAACGGATTAGTTTTTACATCAAATCCCATCACTTCCACGCTGCCCGCATAATCAGGAATCATTCCAATTAGGATTTTAATTGTCGTAGATTTTCCAGCACCGTTAGGACCAATGTAGCCTATAATTTCGCCCGAGTCGACTTCTAAATTAACATCTTTCAAGACCAATGCACTTCCATACGCTTTCTGTAAATTACTGATTTTGATTGCCTTCATTGTTGGATTAAATAAGGTTTTGAAATAATGATGAAATGTAAAAGATGAGTATTAAATTTCCTATTTTAATGTCGATAATAGATTAAATTGAGCCTAAATATGTACATAAATGTCTAAAATGCACACCATTCTCTCCATTTAAAAAAAAATTTTTAGCGAATGGCTTCAACAAGCCTTTCAGGTCTATAAAATCTTAAGGTTGGCCCTTGAGCAATAAAATTCTACAAAAAATCCTTGACTCGTATCATATTTTTTGGTACGTTAGATAAAAGAAAGTTCTTTGAAAGTAAGCTACCAGAAATTAGAGGTGAGAAATAAGCATTTTTCATTCGTATAATTTTCTTCTATCATTTTGAATATCAACAGTTTATGTAATTATTCACTTTAAATTAGTATGTTATGAAGATTCATGTGCATGCAGTCCATTTCGACATCGACCCTAAATTAGTCGGATTTATCCAAAACAAGTTAAACAAATTAGAAACCTTCTACGACAAATTTATTAGCGGTGAAGTTTTTCTGAAATTAGACAAAGGAGATAGCAACAAAGTTCACAAAAAACACATCGAAATCAAATTAAGTGTTCCAGGAAGCACCATTTTTGCAGAAGAAAAAGGCACAACGTTTGAAGAAGCCACTGATTTGGCACTTGAAGCTCTAAAATCACAAATAAAAAAATTGAAAGATAAGAGAACCGAAGTCGAACATAAAAAACGAGAGATTCCAGCAGAACAAGAAATCGTTGAAGACGATTTATGATAAAAAAAGAGGGCGTAAATCAGCTGATTTACGCCCTCTTTTTTTCTACTGCTTGCGATTTACTCGATAAATCTTTCGTTGCTCATTGGTCATTACCAAATCTGTATTGTTTACATACGCAATGGCCTCCATTTGATTTCGGCCAACTTTTAGACATGATTTTGGCTTAGAAAAATCAATTTTCTCACCTGAAATCTCAAAAATATAAATTTTTCCGTAAGAAAGTAAAGCAAATTCTTTTCCGTTTGGACTAACATCGGCTGAAGTAACAGGACTTTTTAGGAAGATACTTTGCTCAGGCAAAAGTGCATAATCGCCTTCCTTAGCGGGCAAACTGTAAAGCTTCGTTTGGTGTTTTTTTGACCAATCTTTTGAGAACAAATAGAGTTTTCCACCGAACCAAAAAAAAGCTTCACAATCAAAAATCTTATCTTTGGCTGGAAAATAATTTTGGTCTGCGTAGTGAAAAGTTATTTTTTCGGTTTTACCGTTTCTAAACTTATAAATCGTAAGGTCCTGTCGATTTTGATTATTATTACCAAAATCTCCAACATAAATATTTCCTTTATCATCTTTGGCCAAATCTTCCCAGTCAATATTTTTGGAATCATTGACAAAAAGTGTATCAAAAACTCGGCCTTGCTCACCAATCATATAAAGTTCGGTATTGCCACCACTATCATTAATAGTCCAATAATAATTTTCTTGCCATGCTTTAGCCAATCCTGAACTTTCGTTGATACATGTTGGCATTCGACCTGTTTGGGTAATAGTATAATCACTTTTTGCTCTGTGAAAACCACTTTTTTGTACCTCACTGTGACAATTACAAGTAGCAATTTTTAGAGAAAATAAAAACATATAAAATTTATAAAGAAACATAGCTTATGGGAGGGTTTTCTAAATCAATAAGAAAAATTTGAAATAAGCCAACAAGATAGTTAATTTTGGAAAAATCTATCTGTAAATCAACGAATTATCTCGTAAATTTTTTTAGAAACATGAAAACCTTTCAACAACCTTTTACAACTCGACTTGCTTATGTCTTGATTTCGCTGGTGATTATTACTTATGGGTTATATATGCTCAAAGATTTGCTCATTCCGCTCACCTTTGCTGCTATTTTAGCTTTATTACTATTGCCCGTTTGTCAGCTTCTCGAAAAGTGGGGTTTTACTCGTTGGTTAGCAATTACTATTACGATTCTAATAACGATTGGCGTATTGCTTTCACTTTTTTATTTGGTTTATATTCAAATTATGGATTTTGAGGAAATACTCCCTCAATTGACCGAAAAAGTCGAAAAACTTTACTTTGATGTGCAAATTTTCATTCGCAAAAATTTTCATATTACTCGTACACAACAAAGAGTTGAAGGCAAGAAATACTTGACAGAGTTTTTAAAAAACAATAGCGATATTTTGGGAAGTACGCTCTCGACAACAACAGGGCTTTTGGGTAACCTCACCCTTATTCCGTTATACATTTTTCTGATGTTACTTTACCGTGATTTCATTAAGGTTTTTTTTTATAAAGCGTTTAAATCCGTAAGTAGCCACCGAGTAAATGTAGTTTTGAAAAAGATCAAAAATGTTGTGATTGACTACATGGTTGGTTTAATAATGGTTATTGGCATAATTGGAATCTTAAATACTGTAGGACTTTCTCTGTTAGGAATTGAACATGCCATTTTCTTTGGTTTTTTGGCTTCTTTTTTGGTGCTTTTACCATACATTGGTATCGCCATTGGCTCACTTTTACCGATTCTTTTTGCATTAATTACCAAAGACAATCCACTTTATGCAGTCGGTGTAGCTTCATTATTTGCCGCTATCCAATTTCTCGAAGGGAATTTCATAACTCCATACATTGTTGGATCAAAAGTAAGCATCAACTCAATGGCCGCTATTATTGCTTTAATTGTTTTTAGCTCACTCTGGGGAATGAGTGGCTTGGTCCTTGCGTTGCCATTAACTGCCATCATCAAGGTAATTTTTGATTCAGTAGAAGGGCTAAAACCATTTGGTTTCTTGCTCGGTGATGCCGACCATGCTGATGTTCCGAAGTAGATTGGTTATTGGGAAATTGGTGTATTGGAGTAATGGTTATTGGGAAATTAGTTTCTCGGCAACTTGCTCCAATAACAAATAACCAGTAATAAGTAAACTAATAACAAATCACATCATTCCAATTTCGGTTAAGATTCTTGTAAATTCATCGCTCATGGGGGCAGAAATACGGGTATTTTCTCCTATAATTGGGTGAATAAAACTCAGCTCGCTGGCGTGAAGCAACATTGTGTTTAGACCGAAACGCTCCTCAAACATCTTATTGTGTTTGCATTCTCCGTAAGTTTTATCTCCAATCAGATAATGTCGTAATTGTGCAAAATGCCTTCTAATTTGATGCATTCGGCCAGTTTCAGGCGTAATTTCTGCTAACGAATACCGAGAAGTCGGGTAGCGACTTACTTCAATTTCGAGTTCTATCTGTTTCAAACATCTGAAATGAGTAACTGCATCTTGAAGCGTGCCATTTTCTTTTGCCAATGGACGGTTAGCTGTGCCATATTCAGGCAAATAACCACGCACCAAAGCTACGTATTTTTTGAAGGTAGCATGATTTTCAAATTGCATTTTCACGGCCTTATCGGCTTCGGGAGTAAGAGCAAAAAGCAAAACTCCCGAAGTCTTGCGGTCTATTCGGTGGCATGGGCTCACCCAACAATTCAATTGGTCACGGAGTAATTGTAATGCAAAAACACTTTCTTCAGCAGCGATTGACGAGCGATGTACTAATAAATTATGCGGCTTGTTGATGGCTACCAAATGTTCATCTTGGTAAAGAATTGGAAGTACAGTATCTTGCATTTATTTTAACAGGAAATTTCGACAAAGGTAAGGAAGATTTTTTAGAGAAACGCCTGACATATTTCTTACTATTTACCAGGTAGGTTTTATTTTTTTGAGCTTATATTTGTATATAAAACCAAATACCTCTTTTTTTGCACCTACTTGATCTTGTATAATATCTGTCTTTTAATCAATATTATAATCAATGGAATTTTGGCTTGACTGTTGGGTTTAAACAATTTGCTTTTGAACACACCTATATTAATCTTATTTCTTTTTCATTTAATCTATTACTGAGTTTGAAGGTACCGCTGGTTTTGTTTCTTCATTTGGTAGGAATTTAAAGTTTGTTTAAAAAATTGTATTTTTCACAACTTTTATTTCTTTTTTTTAAATATACCATCTTCATTTCGAATTCATTATTATCGTTTTATCTTGCAACACTAACTTACAAATTGCGTGTATGACACTAAAATCTACCCTACAAACTGAAATCCTTGCGGGAGTAGCTACATTCTTGGCCACGATGTATATTATTGTTGTAAATCCTGCCATTTTGAGCCAATCTGGAATGTCATACAATGGTGTGCTTACTGCAACCGTTTTATTGTCATTCTTTTGTAGTTTGATGATGGGAATTTATGCCAAAAACCCAATTGTCGTAGCCCCAGGCATGGGCATGAATGCTTTTTTTACTTTTACTGCCGTCAAAGGCATGGGTATTTCTTGGCAAGTGGCCTTGGGAGCAGTTTTTTGGGCAGGAATTGTCTTTCTATTCTTATCAATTTTTAATGTTCGTACCCAAATCGTAAAGTCCATTCCGAAGCAGCTACGATACGCAATCTCTGCAGGAATTGGACTTTTCATTACCCTCATCGGTTTTGCCAATGCCAAGTTTATTGTTCCAAACCCAGCCACAATGATTGGAATTGCGAGTATTCACGACCCCATTATCATTACTTTTCTGCTTGGATTAGCCATCACCATTGTTTTGCTCACCAGGCAGATTCAGGGAGGAATCATAATTGGAATTTTGATCACAACTCTCATTGCCACTCCAATTGGAAGATGGTGGGGAGATGCCTCCTCCATTAATTTTGGACAAAAAACTTTGGTTACTTGGCAAGGTATTTTTTCTGCTCCTGATTTTAGTTTGCTATTCCAGCTCGATATTATTAACTCGCTCAAAATAAGCCTATTTCCGGTAATATTTGCTTTTGTTTTTACCGACTTATTCGATAGTCTTTCTACATTTGTTGGCGTTGCAGAAGCAGCTGATTTGTATCATAAAGATGGCGAACCTCGTAATATTAAGCAATCGCTTTTGACCGATGCAGTAGCTACTACAATGGGCGGTTTACTGGGTACAAGTCCAGGAACGGCATTCATCGAGTCGGCGGTAGGCATTAGTCAAGGCGGGCGAACAGGAGTAGTGGCTATAACAGCAGGCATTTTGTTTTTACCATTTATGTTTTTATCTCCTCTTTTGAGCATTATTCCTGCCATCGCTACCGCTCCCGCTTTGATTTTAGTTGGAGTTTTAATGATGAAACCTGTTACAAAAATAAATTGGGATAAACTCGACGATGCCATTCCTGCATTTTTAGCTATGGTGCTAATTCCGTTCACTTATTCTATAACTCAAGGCATCATTTGGGGGTTTTTATCATGGACAATTATTAAACTAATCAACGGAAAAGCCAAAGAGGTTTCGTGGATGCTTTTAGTAATTGATATTTTTGCAATTTGGGCATTGTATTTAGGAAATTAAATGCACGTAACAAATTTATTCAATCATCCATTTTTTAAACTTTTATTTTACTTCAATGAAAACCATATTTATATTTTTTCTTACACTCTTAGTATCAGCCACTTCGTCTGCCCAAAGAATTGCGATTTTAGGTGCAATGTCCGAAGAGGTAGAACTATTGCAATCACAGTTGAAAGGGGCTAAAGCCAAGGAAGTTTTAGGTTTTAAGTTTAAAACTGGTAAGCTAAACGGTAAAAAAGTAGTTTTGGCAGAAACTGGGATTGGGAAAGTAAACGCCAGCATTGTTACAACCTTGATTATCAGGCAATTTTCACCGAAAACAATTATTTTTACGGGTGTGGCAGGTGCAGTAAACCCAGATTTGAATCAAGGAGATATTCTGATAGGCAAGCGTCTTTCCTATCACGATTATGGACGCCTAACCAACGATAGCTTGAAGTTCTACCCTACTCGCAATCCACTTACAAAACAGCTTAATCCCCAGTTTTTCTTATCAGATTCTATCTTAGTTAGAATGGCAGGAGAGACCGCAAAAGGCATTGAACTCAAAAAAATAACGGCGAATTCGCCCCAACCGAGAATTTCAGTAGGAACTATCGTAACGGGCGATACATTCGTGGCTTCAAGTGTGGCTGTGGCTGGGTTTAGAAGAAATTTTCAAGCTGATGCTACCGAAATGGAAGGAGCAGTGGTTGCACAGATTTGTTTTCAACAAAATGTACCTTTCTTAATTATCAGAAGTATCAGCGACAAAGCGAACGAAGCTGCCCCTGCCGATTTCCAAACATTCAAAAAAGTAGCTGCCGATAACTCGGCTATTTTAGTAAAAGCAATCATTAAAAATTTATAAAAAATATTTCATGACTTACGATTTCGACGAACTAATTGACCGTTCTAATACTGATAGCTTTAAATGGGATAAATATAAAAATCGTGATATCATACCGCTATGGGTAGCCGATATGGACTTTAAGGCCGCACCACCAATCTTAAAAGCCCTAGAAGATGTAACCAAACAAGGCGTAATCGGCTATTGGCAAGCACCCAATGAGTTAGCTGAGGTTATTGTGAAACGCCTTGAAGAACGTCATCATTGGAAAATCGAAAAAGAATGGATTGTGTATCTACCGGGGCTAGTTCCAGGGCTGACGCTCTCATGTATGGTCGTGGGCAACGACGGCGACGAAATCATTACGACTGTACCTGTGTATGGGCCATTTATGAAAGCTCCTGAAGCAGCCAAAAAGAAACTTGTGAAGGTGCAAATGAAGCTTGAAAACAACCGTTGGACATTTGATTTTGATGCAATTCGTGCCGCAATTACACCTCGAACGCGTATGTTTATGTTGTGTAATCCGTATAATCCAGCGGGAACGGTTTTCTCGAAAAAAGAACTACAAATGTTGTCAGATATTTGTATGGAACATCAAATAATAATTTGCTCCGATGAAATTCATTGTGATTTAATTTTAGACGAAAGTAAAAAGCACATTTCGATAGCTACTTTAGGTAAGGAAACCGAAAATCAAACGATTACATTACTTTCTCCAAGTAAAACCTTCAACATTGCGGGTTTGGGATGCTCTTTTGCGGTAATTCCGAATAACGAAATTCGTACAAAACTTACCAATTTAAAATACATTGTTCAACCAATGCCTTCTGCTTATGCCTATCAAGCGGCACTTTCGGCTTATCGAGATTGTGATGAATGGCACATGCAATTATTGGCATATTTACGCAAAAACCATGATTATGTTTTACACGAAATGAACGCCATAACAGGCTTTAGTATGACCCCTCTCGAATCTACCTATTTAGCGTGGATTGATACACGTGATAATGGTAAGGATAACATTGCCGTTGTACTCGAAAACGCAGGTGTTGGCGTTTCAGAAGGTGGATTTTTCTTTGATGGAAAAGGCTATATTCGCCTAAATTTTGGTACCCAAATGCAAAGACTGGAAACCGCGATCTCGCGAATGAGAAAAGTACTTTGTTGATTTTAGATTTACAAATGTAACCCAATTGCAAAGCATCAAATCTCTTACAATTTTTTAGTTCCCTCAGAGTCTCCCGAAGGCACGTAGGGGACTCTGAGGGCGAGGGTTTATGCGAAAAAGGAGTGAAAAACATTCTCCAAAAAACATAAACCAATGCCTCAGAGTCCCTTGCAGGAGACTCTGAGGGAACGGAAATTCTATTCAATCCAAACGTACTTTCTTTTTCTTTATCTTGATACTCAAAACGATTTTGATAGCCGTTTACTTGCCCTGCACCTCGCAAAACTACGCCAAAGGGGTCGAACGCTGTTTCTGAGGTTTTTACTAATTGGTTGTCATTCGCTTTAAATGCTACTCGTGTATTGCCCAAATGGTCAGTATAGAAGAATTCATACTGCCATACACCATTAACATAAATCGTCCTACCTTCGGGTGCTGCCATTTAATAGGGTTGCCCATTTTTGTAAATCATGCCATTGAGCGTAAACTCCCAATATTCTCCAGTTGAATAAACGGTTTTGAGTAATGTCCCTGCTCCATCGTAGTAATGATTTATCTTTCTGCCATCGGTGAGTTGTATCTCTTAGGGTTGTCGTAAAAAAGTGTCGTAAATAATCAAAGAAATACCCTCGTTTGCATCACTTTTTACACTTCCATCGGTATAATACGTATAATTTCCGCTACCTCTCGGCACTAAATCTACTTCATTATCAGTTGCCGAAACACCATCCGTTACATAGAAAATCAATTAAAGACCCCATCCTTTTTCAAAGCCTTTATTGAAAAGAAGACGCTGTCAATAGGAGTGTCTTTACCATAGTGAATACGTCTTGAATATTTAATAGCTCTGATTGTATCACCTAAAACGATACAACGATATAATTCCTTCTCATCACAATCCCCAATGAATTTTCTGAATGTTGTAGAATCTGTAACGTAATATGAGTAATCATTTGTCATTAGAACGCCACCACTAAAAGTTTCAAACTTTTCTTTAAAAATACCATTACTTAACTTTTCAGTATGTTGGTGTCTATCTTTACTCATTTTAAGAGTATTGTTACAACACCAAATACCCAAAATTATCCCTAATAGAATTAGGACTGTTTTAATTGTTCTTTTTTTTAGTTCCCTCAGAGTCTCCCGAAGGCACGTAGGGGACTCTGAGGGCGAGGGTTTATGCGAAAAAGGAGTGCAAAATATTCTCCAAAAAACATAAACCAATGCCCCAGAGTCCCTTGCAGGAGACTCTGAGGGAACGGAAACTTACCTTCAAGTTCAATGGATTTTTCTGAATTTAGTTCTCCTTTACCTGAAATTCCCTTTAGTCCTGTATTTAAAAAATCTACATTTTCTGTTTTATTCTTAAAATCACTGGTTATTTTAATTACATTTATTTCTCCACCTAAAGCACCCCTTCCATTAGCAATTTCTCCGGTAGCGTTTATACCTTTGAGTTCAAGGGTTCTTGCTGATTTCCCTAAACCAATTTCTCCTTCAGCAAATCCAACTGAACCATTTACTCCAATTTTTCCAATTTTAGCTCCACCACCAACTGTACCTATACCAATTCCACCTCCAAATGTCAAAGCATCTTTTAATAAGTTTGTTGTTTTAGTTGCATGATTTATTACATTTTTACTTGTTGATGCTTTTAATAACATAGCGGTACTCACCGCTTCCAAACCATCAAGTTCTATATGATTAGTAACCTTATTTTCAGAAAAAGCATACATAGAATTGTGCACATATTTATGAGCAAGTTCGTCCACTTGCCATCCCCTGCCAGTTTGTGGGTCAAAAGGGCGATATTTAAACCAATTCAAATTTAAACCAAAATCTTCAATTTTTTCTTGATTTTGGAAGCGAAAATTTTGAGGACTAACGCCAACTAATGAAAGTGGCTTAATTTCTAAGCCCCAAGGGTCTTGTTCCTGTATTTGAGTAATAACAGGCGGAAAATACACTCCATTAACAGGAGTTGCCAATGAATCTCTAAAAGATAGCCTTAAATTGCCTTGGTGGTCTCGGTAGTCAAACTCATAGCCATAGCCGCTGGAAAACCACCCAAAGACAGAACCAAATATTTAGCTAAGTCTTTGGGCTTGGATAGGTGAAATTTAAAAAAATATTATTTTTGGGTGAAAGCATCAGATTCAGAAACCTTAAAACTTACCTTCAAGGCAAAAATTCTAATTATACTTGCTGTTGAATTTGTCTCTATTCTAAATTCGATTAAATTATCTAACTCAATACCTATCTTTCTCCATTTATCTTTTATCAATGTAGATTCTTCGGTATTATTAGAAATTACTTCCGCCATTAATATATTTTCGGGTGTCATTATCCCAAAATTCATGTTTGAAATAAAAGCATAGCAATCTTCAAAAATAACATCTGAAACAGTATTATCAGGCCATTCAATACTTATCATTATTGTATCTGATGTTCTATCAATAACAATGTTTCGTAGAGTAGAATCGTGCCAATCGTAATTATTAAATATATTTTCCATTTTTATGTTTTTTTATTGAAACCCAGGATTTTTATCTCCTGGTTTTGGACTATAATGTTCTTTGGAATTATCAACATGATAATGACTATTTTCAGGACCTTTCTTTCCAGTCGGAGTTGCTGGGTCAATTCGTAATTTTTCTACATATTTACCTGTCTTAGGGTCAATTACACCATAATTTCCACTTCTATTCGGATTTTCAACATAATTTTCAGGAATAGTTGTTTTAGGTGTTTTTTCAAAAGTAACCCCGTCAGGTGTTACTTGAAACCCTTCTGATGTTTGAGCAACTGAATTTGGGTTTCCTCTTACTTTAGAAGCATTTAGTAACTTTGTTTCTGTAGTCGCTGCTTCTCCCCCTTTCACTACTGCACTTTCAACTTTAGCAGCCATTCCAATTTCTTTTGCCACTACACCTAAACCTTTTGCCAAAACCCCTGCACCGACAATTACAGCTTCTTCAATAGGTGCAAACATAAGCGGAACTGTTACCAATGCAGTTGCAAAAGTCTTCATCAGTTTTACACCTAAATCACTACTTTCCTTTTGGTTTGGCACATGGGTAAAACCCGCACCTCGATAAAGTTCTCCTTGTAGGCTTGGATAAACTGGCACAGCCTCCAATCCATCGAGTTCGATATGATTAGTAACCTTGTTTTCAG
>NZ_CALCZQ010000054.1 GCF_937903345.1 uncultured Emticicia sp.
TTTTTAAAAATATCATTATAAAATAAATTAAAATTAGCATTTAAAAATTAACTAATAAATTGGTTTATAAAAAGTATAAACAATACTTAATTCAAAAAATAAATAAACTTTTTCGTTTTATTTAAAAAAAGTAAAAGAAAGTTTGATTTTAATTTAACACTTTTTTACTCATTAATCTATAATTTTAATAGTTTGTTGCATTGGAAACTGGAATTTATAGATATAAAAAATGCCTCTCGATATTGAGAGGCATTTAATTTATTATTGATAGCCAAATTATAACTTACGTTTTACCTCTTTCACTTCAAAACTTTCAAGTGTATCACCAACTTCGATGTCGTTAAAGCCTTTTAAGCTCATACCACATTCAAAGCCATATTTTACTTCGTTTACATCATCTTTGAAACGTTTCAATTGTTGTATTTCACCTTCGTGAACTACAATGCCTTCACGAATCAATCTAACTTTATTGTTACGTTTGAAATTACCATCAGTTACATAACAACCAGCGATTGTACCTACTTTTGAAATCTTGAATACTTCACGAACTTCGATTGTACCAACAACAGTTTCTTCAACTTTAGGAGCCAACAATCCTTCCATCGCATCACGAATCTCGTTGATGGCATCGTATATGATAGAATACAATCTAATTTCTATTTCTTCATTATCGGCAATCTTACGAGCATTGGTTGATGGTCTCACTTGGAAACCAATCACAATGGCATCGGCAGTTGAAGCCAACAATACATCAGATTCAGAAATTTGTCCAACACCTTTATGAATTATGGCCACTTGCACCTCTTCCGTAGAAAGTTTCAATAATGAGTCAGAAAGGGCTTCTACCGAACCATCCACGTCACCTTTTACGATAACATTCAACTGGTGGAACGCTCCAATGGCTTTTCTACGTCCAATTTCTTCGAGGGTGATATGCTTTTTGGCACGAATACTTTGCTCACGATTGATTTGCTCACGTTTGTTAGCAATATCACGTGCTTCACGCTCTGAATCCATTACATTAAACCTGTCACCCGCTTGCGGAGCTCCTGGTAAACCAAGTACTTGAACAGGTGTTGATGGACCTGCAGTTTTAATTCTCTTACCGGTTGCATCTACCATCGCTTTTACACGTCCGAAATACTGCCCTGCCAAAATAACATCACCGACGTTCAAAGTACCATTTTGTACAAGAACAGATGTTACATATCCACGACCTTTATCAAGTGATGCTTCAACAACCGAACCAACCGAAGTACGGTTTGGATTGGCTTTCAAGTCGAGCAATTCGGCTTCAAGTAATACTTTATCAAGTAATTCGTTGATACCCGTTCCTTTCTTCGCCGAAATTTCTTGCTCTTGGTATTTACCACCCCAACTTTCAACTAAAATATTTTCTTTCGATAAATCCTCACGAATTTTCTCTGGATTTGCACCCGCTTTGTCAATTTTATTAATTGCAAATACGATAGGCACACCCGCATTTTTAGCGTGGTTGATTGCTTCACGTGTTTGAGGCATGACACTATCATCGGCGGCAACAACAACGATTACGATGTCGGTTACTTTTGCTCCCCTTGCACGCATGGCCGTAAAGGCTTCGTGACCTGGAGTATCAAGGAATGCAATTTTCTTACCTTTGTTGGGTCCTTCGTTAATTTCAACATCATAAGCACCGATGTGCTGAGTAATACCACCAGCCTCACCCGATGCCACTTTCGTGCGACGGATATAATCGAGCAATGAGGTTTTTCCGTGGTCAACGTGACCCATAATGGTTACAATAGGAGCTCGTGGCAGTAGGTCTTCAGCAGCATCTTCTTTTTCGATGGTTTCTACCTTTATTTCTTCTTCAGCAGTAATAAACTGCACATCAAAATCAAAATCAAGGGCAAGCATTTGAATTGCTTCGGCATCAAGGCGTTGGTTGATCGAAACAAACATGCCCATTTTCATTGCCGTCGAAATTACTTCAGTTACAGACACATCCATCAAAGATGCTAATTCGGCTGCCGAAATAAACTCTGTAACTTTCAATATACTACTCTCTTCTTGCTCTTGCAATACTCGCTGTTCTTCTTGATCAGCACGAGACCTACGCTTATCTTTTCTATATTTTGCTCCGAAATCAGGTCCTTTGGTTTGCATTCGAGCCATTGTTTGCTTGATTTGCTCTTTTACCTGAACCTGAGAAACCTCTTCTTTGCGTTCTTTCTTTTTCTTCTGATTTGGGTCTGGTTTTTTAGCACCACCACCTCCAGTGGTTGTGGTCCCTCCTGTTGTAGCTGTCGCTGGTTTTGGTCTTGGTGTATTTGTATTAGGTGTTGCATCAGCACCTGTTACTTTTTCGCCACGTTTTACACGTTTGCGTTTACGCTTTCGTTTATCTCTTTCTTCTGCAATAGTCGATTTTTTATCGACTGGTAATTCTATTCTACCTAATACTTTTAAACCTTGAAGTTTCTCACCTCTTGCTTGAATCAATTCTGGCTCGATTATTTCATCGATATCTACTACCGGAACAACGAATTTAATAGGGGCCGGTGCAGGAGTAGGCAAAGCTAAATTGCCGGCCTTGTGAGGTGGACGTTGATCAGCTTTGTATGGCTGACGAGGATCCATTCGCTCTGTAGGCTTTCTTGGCTGTCCACCTTGCTGACGTGGAGGTAACTCTTGACGGACTTGTTGTTGAGGTTTTACCTCCTGTTTGGGTGGCGAAGGATTTATAACTTCTGGTTTTGGAACTTCAACTATATCAGGCACCACCACCACTTTAGGAATTTCTATCTCTAATTTGGATGGCTCTATTTTCTCAACAGTTTTTGTTTCTTGTACAATTACAGGTTGCTCCTCTGTAGCTAATATAACCTCTGCTGGCTTTTCGACAGATGCTGTTTTGATTGACTCAAAAACAGGCTCCTTAATAATTTCAACTGCAACTTTTGGCGTAGCAACTGGAGCAGGTGGAGGAGTAGGCTTTTTATCCAAATCAATTTTATCAAATACTGTTAGACCTTGGATTTTGCTTTCAGCACGAATCACTTCGGGCTCAGCAGGCTGGATTGGTTCTACATCTTTATTATTTTCTACTTTGGCTTGTTGGCGAAAATATAGAATTTCAGAATTCCCAGCCGAGGTAGATTTTGATTCTTCAACTGGTTTAGGCGATCCCCCTTCCTCAAGCAAGGAATTATTATTATATTCTTTTGAAAGAATATTCAAAAGCTCAAAGTTAAGTTTGGCATTTGGATTATTTTCAATACGATGTCCTTTTACAGCAAGTTTTTCAACGATGGTTACAATTCCAACATTGAGTTTCTTTGCCGCAAGGCTAAGTCGCATTTCTTTTTGTTCTGTCATAAAATGATTTAAAAATCTGTTTTGTTATCCTTCGAAGGATTAATTACTGTTGTTTCCAAAGTAAAAAGATTGGAGAACTTTACTTTTTGTGAATTAATATTCAATAACACAAATGTAAACCATATATTCTTGACTATCAAGAATATATGGTTTATAGTTATTTATTTCATTTTAAATTATCGAATTATATTAAATTTATTCAAATTCTCTACTCAAAATTCCCAAAATTTCATCAATTGTTTCTTCTTCTAATTCAGTACGTCGTGCAATGTCTTCTTTTGAAATTGCCAATACTGATTTTGCTGTATCGAGACCAATCTTTCGGAATTCGTCGAGCACCCAATCTTCGATTTCATCAGAGAATTCTGACAAATCAACGTCCTCTTCATCTTCCTCGCCTTCAATGTCACGGAACACGTCCAATTCCATTGAAACGAGTTTGCCAGCCAACTTAATATTCATACCACCCTTACCTATGGCCAATGAAACTTGGTCTGGTTTAAGATAAACAGCCACTCGTTTGCGATCATTATCAATCTGAATGTTGCTAATTTTGGCAGGACTTAACGCTCTAGAAATCAACAAATTAAGGTTATCAGTCCACTGTATTACGTCGATATTCTCGTTTTCTAACTCTCTTACAATTGTATGAATTCTTGAACCTTTCATACCTACACATGCTCCCACTGGGTCAATGCGGTCATCATAAGATTCTACAGCAACTTTAGCTCTTTCGCCTGGCTCACGCACGATCTTACGAACAGATATAAGACCATCCAAGATTTCGGGAATTTCCTGTTCAAATAGACGCTCGAGGAATACGGGTGAAGTACGAGAAAGTGTAATTCGAGGAGTGCCATTATTCATGTCAACTTTATGAACAACCGCCCTAATACTTGATCCTTTTCTTGGTCTATCTTTAGGTATTTGTTCAGTTTTTGGAAGCACTAATTCGTTACTTTCAGCATCCAAACATACCAATTCTTTACCGAGTATCTGATAAACTTCAACGATGATGAGTTCACCAACCAAATCTTTGTATTTGTTATAAAGCATTTCTTTTTCCAAATCCTTGATTTTTTGAATCAAAGTTTGGCGGGCAGTTTGCACAACACGACGACCAAAATCATCAAGTTTAACCTCGTCGGCTACTTCTTCGCCGATTTCGAAGTCAGGCTGAATCTTTTGTGCATCTGAAAGCATAATTTTATCAGTGTCCCATATGTCCTCTGAATTGTCGTCAACGATTTCACGCGTACGCCACATTTCTAAGTCACCGCTATCGGCGTTAATGATGACGTCAAAATTATGGTCTGAACCAAATTTCTTTCGAATCATTGTTCTGAAAACATCTTCCAATACCTTAATCATTGTAGGTCGATCGATGTTTTTCTCACGAGCAAATTCCGAGAACGAGGCTATTAATTCTCCACTATGCATATCTTAGTATTCAATTAAGAATTAAGATTGTAGAATGATTTTCAAAATCAAACTAAACATCTTAATTTTTGTTCAAAATATTTTATTTTAATATTAAATAATGAAACCGAAACAATCAACAAAAATATTTTAATTTTTATCAAACTTTAATTTCTTGACTTTAAAAAAAACTTATTTAAAAGAAACAATCACTTCTGATTCTTTTATATTGATGAACCGAATTGAAACTGGAACAATCGCCTCACTCTTTTTTCGTTTCTTATCTTCGATGATTGTAATTTGTTCGGCATCAATACTTTCTAAAATTCCCTTAATTTCAGAACCATCATTTTGGATGACTTTTAAGTTGCGTCCAATGTTTTTACGGTACATTCTCTCAGATTTTAAAGGATAATCTACTCCTGGAGATGAGACTTCTAGGGTGTATTTTTCAGGCATCATTTCGTCAATGTCTGTTCCAAGCTGACGGCTAATGGCTGTACATTCATCGATTTTAATTCCTTCATCGGAGTCTAGTAAAATTGTGACTTTACTATATACTTTTGATAATGACACCTTAATATCAACCACAAAAAATTTATCGTTTTCAAGTAAAGGTTCTAAAAGTCGATCGATTTTTTGTTTTACTTCAGTATTGGTATTCATATAATATTTAATGGTAAACTAGATACCAAATTTCATTTGAATTAAAGATTTAGTGCTTAAATTGGTCTAAAAACAACCATTTTAAACTCAAAATCTATAAGTATGAAACAATTTTACAAGAAAAAAAGGAGGGCTTCGCACCTCCTTTTTAATAATTCTAATGCAAATATAGATAATTTTTGAATATTTTGCAAATTTCTGGCGTTTTAATGCAAGCATTAGAGAAAGAATAGTAAAGAGATGAGAAGTTTTTAAATATTAAACTCATTAGCTATTTCAGCAAAAAAATAAAAAGTGATATTAGCATCAAATTTTGCAAATATTCCACCTTATTTACAAACATTTAACTTAAAGAGAATTTAATACAGATTAAGAAGGCAAGCCAAAAAGACATTGAAAAACGCTACTTTAGAAAATTCAATAAACAAAGCAATGAAAATGAGTCCGAAATCTTTAGGGATTCTTGATTTATTAGAACCTGAAAAGTCTCTATCTGAATTAAAATCATCATATAGAAGATTAGCTACAAATTAGACATAGTATCTGACCCGAGATCAAGACAAAGATTTAGTTAGGATATTTTTGATTAGGTTAATTACTTAAAACTACCGCATTAAGCGTATTAATAAGCTAAATTGTACCGGAAGTGAGATGTCGTTAAGTTCATAATTGTGCATTATTTTTTAAAATTATTTTTATTGGCAAGGCAAAAAAACTCTTCATTAAAATTAAACATATTGATAAATATTTCGGTTAATCATCTTTTTTGTTAAATTATTTTTCAAAAAGTCGAGTTTAGATATTAATTTTAAGCAAATAAGTCTTTCCAAAACAATAATGAAGTTGATAAAAGAAGTTTTAAAGCGGTTTTTGCTCTTCCTGAATATATTGCTTGCAATTTATACTCTTTTGGTATATCAAATAAGCTATTCGTTAAGCGTAAAACATTGGCTTGCGGGTTTCTTGATGATGACAATGCCTTTTGTTTTAGTTACCAATATAATTTTTATGTTAATATGGGGAATACGTCTTTCTCCACGTTCATTTTTATCTGCTTTTCTGCTCATTCTAGGTTATCCTTTTATTTTACGTACAATCACATGGCACAATATTGATAGCCGAGACAATCGCAAAGGATTCAGTGTGATGAGCTATAATATGATGTGGTGCGATGCTGTTACCTATGTACATGAGCATGATACGACGAATGCAATAAGTTTGATAAAAAAAGCAGTTGACATTGATGCTGATATTAAATGCTTGCAAGAACTTTATAACTGGGATGATTTCCCCCAATTTAAGACTATTAAGAAATTTAGGGGTACACACAAATATTATACATACGTACATTCAACTCCAGGTAATGACCGTGGACAGGGCGAAATAGGACTTGCCATTTTTTCTAAATTCCCGATTATAAAAAAGAAAGAAAAGCATTGGTCAATTAATCATAATGGTTTACTATCGGCCGATATTGTTATAAAAAAAGATACAATTCGAGTAATAAACGTACAATTACGCTCAATGGGAGTACGTATTCAAAAAGTAATTGAGGCAAAAAAAGATAAAGAATTAGCAAAAAAAGAAGCCAAGACTATATATCATCAACTAAAAGGAGGTTTTGAGGATAGAGCTATTCAGGTTAAAGAATTAGAAAAATGGATTGAAGAAAGCCCATATTCAGTAATGGTTTGTGGAGATCTGAACGAATTGCCCTACGGCTTTGCCTACGGTAAAATAAGACATTATTTACGAAATAGTTTTGAAGATGCAGGTCGTGGATTTGGGTTTACGTATCACCGAAAGCCAGGTTTCTTAAGGATTGACAATTTATTTTATGATGAAAAAGGACTCGAAGTAAAACGTTTTAAAACATTTTCAGAAACACCTTATTCTGACCATTTCCCAATTTGGGGAGAATATTTAATGAAGTAAGTTTTTGATGTGGAACCGCCCTTTCGATTGATAAATTATTTTGAAAAAACGGTTTAACAAAAAAAAATCTATTTTAACCAATAACTAGTTTCCCAGAAATTAATTCACCAATAAATACATGGAAAAAATTTATCAGGTTGCATTGTCAAATGTTGAAGGTGTTGGAAGCGTTTTTTTTCGACAATTGATTAGCCATTGTGGCTCAGCTGAGAGTGTTTTCAAGGCAAAAACAGATAAATTACTTAAAATTCCTGGTGTTGGTCGAGTGGTAATTGAAGGATTAAAGAACAAAGAACTAATTTCTGATGCTGAAAAAACGCTTACAAATGCAGAAAAGCAGGGTGCTCAACTTTTATTCTCTACCGATAAAAATTACCCTTCGCGTCTAAAACCCCTTTATGATGCACCTGCGGTTTTGTATTATAAAGGAAGTGCAAGTTTAGACCATTTTCGTTCAATAGGTATTGTTGGTACCCGCCAAGCTACTGAGTATGGCAAAAAAGTAACAGAAAGCATAGTAGAGCAATCAAAGAATTATAATCCTCTGATTGTAAGTGGCTTAGCCTACGGAATAGATATTACCGCACATAAAGCCGCCATTGATTTTGGTCTTCCAACGATTGCTGTCATGGCTAGTGGAATTGATGTAATTTACCCATCGCAGCACGAAAAATATATTGATCAAATTTTGAAAAATGGTGGCATAATTTCAGAGAATCCGTTTGGAAAACAGCCGCTCAGAAATATGTTTTTATCTCGAAATAGAATTATCGCTGGCTTAAGTGATGCTTCAATAGTAATTGAATCTGCCGTAAAAGGTGGTTCATTGGTAACTGCCGAATTTGCAAATAACTATCATCGTCAAGTTTTTGCCGTTCCAGGTACACTTACCAATAAAGCATCAGAAGGATGCAATAAACTAATTCAACAAAATAAAGCTAACATTTACACGCAAATCAACGACCTCATAGAAACGCTTAATTGGGATTTAGAGGAAAATCAAGACAATATCAAATTCAAGAAAAACGACGTTGATTTAAGTATGTTTACCGACGAGGAGGGACAAGTGATCTCTCACCTTCGCACTCATGGAGAAATGCAAATTGATGAACTTAGTTGGCAAACTCAAGTTCCGTTAAATAGATTAGCTTCGCTTCTACTCAATCTCGAATTTCAGGGAATCATCAAGGCAATGCCTGGAAAGAAGTTTGGATTAAAGTAATGTTAATTTTCTATTTCATTCAAACGTTTAAGTATCGAATCATGTTAATAGGACTGTAATCATTGTTAATCGTCAGTCAATTAGTTAATAAAGTGAAATATCGTTTAAAATTCGTATTTATTTTTCTTTGTCTAAGCATTATTTTTGTTTCGTGTTTTAGCCGATGGATTTTAACTGAAAAAGAGTTAAAAACTCATTATACCAATAGAGTTTCAAAGCCCTTATTTCACATCATTGAAAATGATTCAACGAAACTTCATTTTGTAACTTTCGGCGTCGATACTGCCCAGCCAGTTTTGTTTGTTCACGGTGCTCCTGGCTCTTGGGACGGCTACCTAAATTTGTTGGACGACAGTTTACTTCAACATAATTTTCATCTTATTTCAGTTGACCGCCCAGGTTATGGCAAATCTCAAAAGCGACCAAAAAAGAAATTGTATAGCCTAGAAGAACAAGCAAAAAGCATAATATTCGCCTTAAAAAGTAATCATTCTAATAAAAAAGCAATTGTGATAGGTCGTTCTTATGGAGCTCCAATTGCTGCAAAATTGGCAGCAATGTATCCGGATAAAATCGAAAAAATAATTTTACTTTCACCTGCAATCGACCCAGACACGGAAAAATTTTGGTGGTTTTCTAAATTAGGAAAAGTTTTTTTGGTTCGTTGGTTTTTGCCTGAACGAATGAATACCGCAACTGATGAAAAATATGCTCATGTAAAAGAGTTGAAAATACTCAAAAATGACTGGAAATATATCCAATCAGATGTAACAGTAATGGCTGGAGGAAAGGATTGGATTGTGGATACATCAAATTTTTCGTTCGCAAAAAAGATGCTTATCGGAAAAAATGCTAAATTTATATTTATTCCAGAATCAGGTCATTTAATTTCAAGTTCAAGACCCGATTTAGTAAAAAAAGAAATATTTAAATAGTCATCAGTCGAAATTAGATAGGAAATATTCTATACTTTTGACTGTATACTGCAGATTGTTGACTCAAAATCTAACCATTAACCAATCTTTAAAACATTATGAAGCAACTCTTTTTTTTATGCTCTATCATTAGTGTGAGTATTTTTGCACAATCGCCCAAAGACAAAATGCTTGAAAATATCGGCAAAAAAGAAATGTATTATGGCGGAATTGCCAAACAAATATGGAATTATGCCGAAGTTGGTTATCAAGAAACTAAAAGCTCAGCATTATTACAAGAAACACTTAGCAAGGAGGGTTTTAAAATCGAAAAAGGTGTGGCAGGAATACCAACTGCATTTACCGCAACTTTTGGTGAAGGAAAACCAACTATCGGAATTTTAGGCGAATTTGATGCCTTACCAGGTTTATCGCAAGATTCAACGGCTGACCAAAAATCAACTGGTGGAATCGCTGGCCACGCCTGCGGACATCATTTATTTGGCACAGCATCCGCCGCAGCGGCCATCTCTGTAAAAGAATACATGAAAGCAAATAATATAAAAGGTACGCTTCGTTTTTATGGAACTCCTGCCGAAGAAGGTGGCTCTGGTAAAGTTTACATGGTCCGTGAAGGGCTTTTTAATGATGTTGATGCAGTCGTTCATTGGCATCCAGGCTCGTCGAATAGTGCAAGTTTTGGCACTTCTCTGGCTAATAAATCTGGAAAATTTCGATTCTATGGGGTTTCAGCCCATGCAGCTGCTTCACCCGAAAAAGGTCGTTCAGCTCTGGATGGTGTAGAGGCGATGGATAATATGGTAAATATGCTTCGTGAACACGTGCCGTCTGATACTCGTATTCATTACGTAATTACAAACGGTGGAAAAGCACCCAACGTAGTACCTGATTTTGCTGAAGTTTATTATTATGCACGAAGTCCACGCCGAAGCGATGTTATGGATGTTTGGTCAAGAATTGAAAATGCAGCTAAAGGTGCAGCAATGGGAACTGGCACTCGTGTGGATTGGGAATTGACCGGTGGCACTTATGAATTATTGCCGAACGAAACACTTGCTAAAGTTATGCACGTAAATTTGACGAAAGTTGGTGGATTAAATTACACCACTGAAGAAAAAACATTTGCTGAAAAAATAAGTAAAAGTTTAGGATTAGAAAGCATAAAATATGAAGATGGAACAGGTGTTAAACCCTTGGCCGTCGAAAAAGGTGGTGGTGGCTCAACTGATGTTGGTGATGTAAGCTGGACAGTTCCGACTGTTGGTTTGACAACTGCAACTTGGGTTCCAGGCACACCTGCTCATAGTTGGCAAGCTGTTGCAGCTGGTGGCATGAGCATCGGTAGAAAAGGAATGATAAATGCCGCAAAAACAATGGCATTGACGGTAACTGACCTTTTTGAAAGTCCGCAAACACTAAAAGATGCAAAGATAGAATTTGAAAAAGCTCGTGGTACAAAAGAATTCAAATACCAAGCGATGGTTGGCGATAGAAAGCCAGCTTTGGATTATAGAAAATAATTAAAAAAAACGAACTTCAAAAAAATTAGCTTGTAAAAGCGAAGCCAATCAGCATTGGCTTCGCTTTTTTTATAACTTAATCAGTTTATCAAAGATTTTTAGTTCTCGAACCTTTTCTTCCACCTTTCTCATTATTAAACTGCTTATTTGTGATTCTCTGCATATTACATCCCAGCCTTTGGGTGTAAAAATTGTTGGCTCGAAGTATATAATTGCCCATTGTTTGGTAGAATCAAAATACAAAATCTGCCATTTGCTTGACAAAAGTGATAGAAAGCCATTTCCACGCCATTCAAAAAAAGTATTTTCAATGTTTAGTGGTTTATCAAAACCTTCGATTGATTTTATTCGACCATTTTGAGTGTATTTAACTTCATCTATTAAGCCAATAACACCATCCTTTTCGGAGATTTTATAGTTGAAATTCGGATTGATTTTATCGCCTTTCAACCACATCGGAAAATTTGTTGAAATAATATACCATTTCCCTTCAAGTTCTTGTAGATTAATAGATTCTCTTGCCATTTATTTTTAAGTTTTTAGATGAAAACTGAAATTCCCTAGTTCGCCATTCTTTTGGCGTAACATTTTTGTGCTTTTTAAATAATTTATTGAAATATGGAACATCACCAAAACCGCTTTCAAATGCCACTCTTTGAATTGGCAAATCCGTTTTATTGAGCAACTGACAAGCAAACTGTAGCCTAAACTCAATCAAGACCTCGACAAACGTTTTTTTTGTAATATTTTTGAAATAACGACAAAACGAAGTTGGCGATAAATCGGCAATATTAGCCATTTGCTCAAGTTTAATATCTTCTTTGAAATTTTCAATCAAATACGAAAAAATCTTTTGAAAACGAGCCGTTTCCGATTGGTTGTATTGATGCTCGAAAAAGAAATCATCAATCGTAATAATTTCAGTGGTTTGACTAAGGATATCTAAAATTTCTAATAACCCAGCTATTTTTTTCAGTGGAGATTTATGCTGTAATAATATTATCTTTTCGGCTAGTTTTTCCTTTGTTTTTCCAACTATCTCAAAACCAGATTTTGATTTTTCTAAGAAAATTTTAACTTTTTGCATTTCTGGTAAATCACCTACACCTTTACCTAAAAATGACGCTCCAAATTGTATCACAATAGCGGAAGCATTTTCATTCTCAATCGGTTGATTGACCCAACAATGAGGCAAATTAGCCCCTAAAAAAACTAAATCTCCTGCAATAAACTCATTTACCTGTTGGCCAATATAGCGTTGCCCTTCACCTTTCAAAATTAGGGTCAGTTCATATTCTGGATGAAAATGAAAAGGAGCTTCAAACTTTGGCACATCAAATGGTCGAAGGATAAACGAACTTGATTGTTCGGTGTTTAATTGTTCAAAAACTGCTTTCATAGTTTCATTTTCTCTTTCTTAAACCAATTTTTCAATATTTAAGATAATATAAGACAATTATATGAAAAAAAAATCAAATCATACCAATTAAAATTTATTCTACTTTGTATCAAATCTAATTCAACAAATTTAAGTAATGAAAAGTCTTTTAAACGAAACTTACGAATTGTCAGCCGAGGCCATCGCTTTCTATCAAAAAAACCGCTTTGTCAAACTAAAAAATGTGTTAGACGCAGAAACTTTGACATATTACGGCGAAGCTATTTCCCGAAAAGTAAATGAAATAAACAAGCAGGATAAGCCAATCGAACAGAGAGATACCTACGGGAAGGCTTTTCTTCAAATTTTCAACCTTTGGCGTGAAGACGAAACCTGCAAAGAATTTGTTTTAAGCAAACGTTTAGGGCAGATTGCCGCCGAATTGATGCAAGCAGATGGAGCAAGACTTTACCATGACCAAGCACTTTTTAAAGAAGCAGGAGGCGGAATAACGCCGTGGCATGCTGACCAATATTATTGGCCACTGAATTCTGACAAAACAGTCACTGCTTGGATTCCGTTGCAACCTGTTCCGCTCGAAATGGGGCCTTTAGAATTTAGTGCAGGTAGCCATTCGATTATTGAAGGGCGAGAACTGGCCATCAGTGATGATAGCGAACAAAAGATTCAACAAAAGCTGAGAGTAACAGACTTTAAACACGTAATCGAAGCTTTTGATTTAGGGGAAGTTAGTTTTCATTCAGGCTGGGTTTTTCACCGTGCAGGAGCAAACAATACTGACGAAGTACGCAAAGTTATGACGATGATATACATGGACAGAGACATGATTTTGAAAGAACCAGAAAACGAAAATCAGAAAAAAGATTGGGAAGTATGGTGCCCTGGAGCGAATATAGGAGAAGTGATTGACACTTATTTAAACCCTGTAATTTATAGCAAATGATACATTGTAAAGCAGCCATAGCCGATGGTAAAGGCAGTTTTTCTATACAAGAAATATCAGTTGCCGAGCCACAAGGCGACGAGATTTTGGTTGAAATCAAAGCTGCCGGGGTTTGCCATACCGATTGGGACTCTCAATCCTGGAATAAGCGTTTGGTAATGGGCCACGAAGGGGCTGGTATTGTAAAGCAAGTCGGAGCAAAAGTAAAATCACTTAAAGTTGGCGATAAAGTAATGCTAAATTGGGCGATACCATGTTATGAATGCTTTCAGTGCCAAGAGGGAAACCAGCATATTTGCGAGAGAAACTCCGCCGTAACGGCAGGAAATAAATTAAGTGAAGGGCACGCTACTTTTACTTCAACAACTTGGAAGAAAATACCAAT
The DNA here is from genome assembly GCF_937903345.1 of uncultured Emticicia sp. Taxonomy (GTDB): domain Bacteria; phylum Bacteroidota; class Bacteroidia; order Cytophagales; family Spirosomataceae; genus Emticicia. Next base: position 13,785 of record NZ_CALCZQ010000054.1, read on the forward strand.
CGAACGGGCGTTTAGTTTAGGGACGATGTCAGAATACACACTTGTCAGAGAAGCTGCTTGTGTGAAAATACAAATCGAAATGCCATTTTCGTCGGCAGCTATTGTGGGCTGTGGCGTAATGACGGGTTACGGTTCAGTTGTAAACGCTGCCAAGGTAAAAGCTGGTAGTTCAGTGGTAGTATTGGGTACGGGAGGGGTTGGGTTGAATGTTATCCAAGGAGCTAGGATTTCGGGAGCAGGAAAAATAATCGCAGTGGATATCAATCATTTGAGGCTAGAAATGGCTAAAGAGTATGGTGCAACACATACAATTTTAGCAAACAAAAACGATATAGGTTTAACCGAAGTTGCCAAGGTTGTAAAAACCATGACAAACGGACGTGGTGCAGATTACGCCTTTGAATGTACAGCCATACCTGCACTTGGTGCTGCTCCGCTGGCCATGATTCGCAATGCAGGCATGGCCGTGCAAGTGAGTGGAATCGAACAAGAAATTATGATTGATATGAATTTATTTGAATGGGACAAAATTTATATCAATCCACTTTACGGTAAAACTCGACCACAAATTGATTTTCCGATTTTACAAGAACTCTACGCTAAAGGCGAATTGATTTTGGATAAAATGGTTACGCAAACTTATTCGCTTGGTAATTTATCAAATGCATTTGCTGATATGCATACAGGCCAAAATGCCAAGGGAGTTATTGTATTTTAAAAACATAAAATGAGTCAATTTTTTACCACCGAAAAAGCTACTTATCAAGACCTGGATTTCATTACGGTGAAAAGTAATGCATTGAAGAAACGTGCCGATATTACGGTTTATGCCCCTTCAAATGTAGATAAGCATGTTCCGCTCGTTATTTTATTGCATGGAGTTTATGGAAGCCATTGGGCATGGGCAATCAAAGGAAATGCTCACATAACTACTCAAAACCTTATTGAAACCGAGCATATAAAGCCAATGATTTTAGCAATGCCATCTGATGGATTATATGCTGATGGAAGTGGATATGTTCAGCATCAAACCGCTGATTATGAACGTTGGATTATAGAAGATGTAATTAATGTGATGAAAGAACAATATCCACAAATAACTGAAAAATCACCAATTTTTATTGCTGGCCTTTCGATGGGTGGATTTGGAGCCTTGCGTTTGGGAGCAAAATATCCAAATTTATTTAAGGCATTTTCAGGACTTTCTTCAATAACACATTTTAATCAAATCGGTGAATTTGTTGCCGATTTTGAGAAATTAAAACACGATACTTTGACAAAAGATGGTGTATTGGAATGGATTTTGAAAAACAAAAATTCCATCCCTTCTTTTAGGTTTGATTGTGGAACTGATGACATTTTGATTGAACACAACCGACAATTACACAATGAACTCGAAAAGTATCGAATACCACATATTTATCAAGAATTTTCAGGTGGACACACTTGGGAATATTGGACTGAGCACCTTACCGATACATTATTATTTTTCAACAAACATTTAGATAAATATTAAATTTGACATCTCGAAAAACAAAAAAAGCAAGAAAAATCTCTTACATTTTCAAACCTAAACCAAATAACGGCTAATGACAAAACGGAATGTTTGATAAATCAATATTCCGATTAATGATATGTGGAAACGAAATAATTAAGCCTCTGAAAATTAACCATAAACCGATGAATGAATAAGTTATCGGAATTAGTTTTGGTAACTTTGCTCCGAAAGTTTTTTTTAGCCATGTTGCTCCTAAACTAAGGCCCAACATCATGGGTAATGTGCCTACTCCGAACAAAACCATGAATAACATTCCATCAGTGAACGCTTCGGCAAGAAATGCTCCGCTTAATGCTGCATAAACCAATCCGCAAGGTAGAAAACCATTTAAAACGCCAAACGATAACTGTGTTGCCAATGAATGCTTCTTAAAAAGCTTTGATAATGAACCTTTTATTAAGTTTGTAAAACCAAAAACATAATTATTCAGACTGAGTTTATGTTTCCATGATTTGGGTAAAAACACGCCAATCAAAATCAACACACCCAAAAGGATAGAAAGTGATTTTTGGGATATAAAATATATGGTACTTTCTCCGATAAAACCCACCAATAAGCCGAGAAAGGCATAAGTCAATATTCTTCCGCCATTATATAATACTCGCCCCATGATAAATTTGCCGCGTTTGGAGTTATCGGCAGGTAACATCATAGCAATTGGACCGCACATACCAACGCAGTGCAAACTACCAATAAAGCCCATGATGAATGCTGAGTAAAACATATTTTAAGGCAATAGATTTTAGACAAGAAATTTGAAAAAAGAGAAAGTGTTTAAAAAAAACATTTTGTCACTTGTCTAGTATCTTACAACGTAACTATAAGGTAATCTTTTCTTCTTTGTAATAAGCTTTGCCGTCTTTATTCCATAATACTTTTATAACCCACAAGCCTCTGTCGAGATTTGCTACAGGAATATATTGACTTTCGGCATTGGCAATTTCAAGTTTTACAGCAAAGTCTTTTCGGGCATCGGCCGGACGATAGAAATTAATATTACCAGTCGAACCAATAGATTCCTTCGGAAAAACTAATTTAACTATCCGATTTTCGGATACATATTGAAATTTCAATTGTGTAGAAAGTTGATTAGTATTATTCATTTGGTCGATGTCGTTTTGGTAAGATATTTCCTTTTGATAATAATCTTGACTCACCAAATGAATATCATCTTGTTGGAGACACTGCCAGACTAAAAAGCCCATAAAACCAACAAAACATACATAAACAATTGCTATTTTTTTTCCCCAGTTCATCTTTTCTAATTGAAAATTTTTAATTAATAATTGACAATTACTCTGCTGGCCCTAAAAAGTTGGTTTTTACGGTTTCTACTAATTTCGTGCCGTTATAGACTTCGATTTTAAGGGGCGTTTTAATATCTAAAATTTGTTTTTTGGGTATATCCAAGAAAAATACAGCATCGGCTCTGCCTTGCATTGGCACCTTGAGTTTTCCACCTTGTATGCGTATAATTCCCTTATTATCAGCCACTTGAAGTGTTAATTGAATTGGTTCAGAAGTTTTATTGATAAACTGAACGTTGTACAAATTACTAATAATTCCGTTTGGCTGCTCTTGGTACATTTGCCCTGGCACACGCATAATTGTAGTTTCAACCATTGAGCGATTGATTAATAAAAATGCTTCGATTGCAACTAAAAGCACTAAAACAACTGAGTAAGCATACGCCCTGACCGACATTTTGAAAGGTGTACGATTTTCAATACTTTCTTGGGATGCGTACTTGATTAGTCCTTTTGGTTTATCAATTTTTATCATTACCTCATCACAGGCGTCAATACAAGCCGTACAGTTGACACATTCAAGCTGAGTACCATGACGAATATCAATTCCTGTTGGACAAACCTGCACACACAAAGCACAGTCAATACAATCGCCTTGTTTGGCTTGAACAAGCTCTTTTTCAGGATTTTTTGTTAATTTCCCACTCGGTTCGCCACGTACAAAATCGTACATAATTGCCATTGTGCTACGTCCCATCAAAACACCTTGCAGACGACCGTAAGGACAAATGGCGATACAAACTTGCTCACGCAAACGAGTAAAAACAAAATAAAATAAAGCAGTAAAAACAATTATTCCGATAAAACCTGACCAATGTTCGGCAGGTGAAACCGCTACGATATTGATGGTTTCTTCGATTCCGATAATATAGGCCATTGTGAAGTGGGCAATAATCCCCGAAAAAATTATATATATAAAATGCTTGAGCATTTTCTTTCTAATCTTTTCAGAAGTCCAAGGGCCACTGTCGAGTTTATGTTGTTGGCGTGCATCACCCTCAATCCAATATTCTATTTTGCGGAAAATCATTTCCAAAAAAACTGTTTGCGGACAAGCCCAACCGCACCAAAAACGGCCATAAACTACTGTAAATAGAATGATAAAGACAAAAAAAGTAATCATTCCTATACCAAACAGCACAAAATCTTGTGGAAAGAAAACTTGGCCAAAAATCACAAACTTCCGCTCGAAAATATTCATCATCAAAAGTGGCTGACCATCAATTTTGATAAAAGGAACAGAAAAGAATATAGCTAAAAATATAATCGTAGCAATGATTCTTTTGTTATGAAAACTTCCTTTTGGTTTTTTAGGATGTAACCAAATACGCTTTCCGTTGGCATCTACTGTTGCGATTGTATCACGGAATTCATCTTCATACAAGGCTGATATTTCGGGTAATGTATTCATTATCTTAAATAAAGGTTCGGCATTGAATATATTGCTGCCGAATAAAACCCCAATCCTCTACGAAAAAGCAAAGGATTGTGCGTGATTTTTAATTTGTGGCAGTTGAATCGGCAGCTATTTTATCTCCTTGTGGAGTTTTAGCGTTTGGAGGATTTGTACCTGCTAATGAAGCTATATAGTTAGAAACATCCTGCATTTCATTTGGCTTTAAAGTAGCTTTCCAAGCAATCATTCCTTTTTCAGGTACACCATTTTTGATGGTTTTGAAAATTGCACCAATTGTTCCGCCATGTATCCAAAATTCATCAGTTAAATTAGGACCAACTCCACCTTCACCAGCAGCACCATGGCAGGCCACACATTTACCAGTAAAAATCTCTTTACCTTTTGAAAGTACTTTAGCATCAGAAACTAACAATTTCACCGTATTTTCGTCAATACTATTGGCATTTTTGGCTTGATATTCTTCAATTTGTTTTTCTGCAACAGCTAATTCATTTAGGTATTCTGTTTCTTGATTCGGACTAGAATACCAAACGTGATAATCGAGTAAATAAAAAACTGCAAATACGATGGTAGCGTAGAAAAGGTATTTCCACCATGGTGGAAGGTGATTGTCAAGTTCTCTTATTCCATCATAATTATGATTCAATAAAATAATTTCTTCTTTTTCCAAAGGCACTGCCCCTGTCAATCCTTTCAACCAAGTATTGAAGCTAAATACTTCGATGATTTTACCACTCCGCTCGGTATCAATTTGTTTTAAGGCACGGAAAATTCCGAAAACCACAAACAAAATTACAACTGCGAAAATGATGAGTATAACTAATACCAAGAATAGAATCAATTCATCCCCTGTTTTGAATGATAAGTTCATTTATGACATATTTTTTGATGAATAATTTGTTTTAGTTCACAGCCAACGGACAATAGTTTTCAGAATTATCATTGACTTTAATTGCGTGAAAACCTATTTTTCGTTGTCGAAAGGTAAGTTTTCCATATATTTGACATACTTCTGATCTGCTTTAAAAACCCAATAACCGAGTGCAGTAAAAAAAACGAAAAATATTATTAATGAAAAGATAGGGAAAATTGATACCCCTTCAATGCTATTTAAAATGTTTCTGAACATAGTTTTATTTGTTTAAGCCTACCTCCCCGATTGGGAGAGTATTTAGGCAGAAATGTCTTATTTGACCGCTGTTTGCTCTTTCTTGATGTCAGTACCCATGCGTTGTAGGTAGGCAATTAGAGCAATGATTTCTTTGTCGCCTTTGGCAGTGATTTTAGCATCGGCCAAAGATTTGACGATACCTTCGGCTTGGGCTTCTGCATTTGCGATGGCTTCATCCTCAAAGCCTTCTGGATACGGAACACCCAATGTTCGCATGGCATTTATTTTATCAGGTAATTGACTTTTATTGTATTTATCCGATAATAACCAAGGGTAAGTAGGCATGATTGAACCTGGCGACATCGTTTGTGGATCCATCATGTGATTGTAGTGCCAGCTATCTGGATACTTACCACCTATGCGGTGTAAATCTGGCCCAGTACGCTTAGAACCCCATTGGAATGGGTGGTCGTAAACAAATTCACCTGCTTTTGAGTACTCTCCATATCGCTCAGTTTCTGAACGGAACGGGCGAATCATCTGAGAATGACAAGTATAACAGCCTTCACGGATATAAATATCACGCCCTTCGAGTTCGAGCGGTGTATATGGTTTTACAGAGGCAATTGTCGGAATATTTGATTCAACCAACCAAGTTGGAATAAACTCAACCGCACCCCCAATTATAACTGCAACTAAAGATAATAACATGAACATCACCGGTTTACGCTCAATAACTGAATGCCATCCTTCGCCAACAATTTTTACATCCTTCACTAATGCTGGGGCTTCATCGTATTCGTCAGCAACGAAACTACCTTGCCTAGCAGTTTTGATTAAATTATAAATCATGATGAATGTACCAATCAAATATAGTAAACCACCGAAGGCACGCATCGCATAGAGCGGAATCAGTTGCGTTACAGTTTCTAAGAAGTTAGGATAAGCCAAGAAACCTTCCTTCGTAAACTCTTTCCACATCAAACTTTGCGTAAAACCTGCCCAATACATTGGCAATGTCCAAAACAAAATACCGAGTGTTCCAACCCAAAAATGCGTATTTGCTAAAGAAATTGAGTAGATTTTGGTCTTCCACATTCTTGGTACCATCCAATAGAGCATTCCAAAAATCATGAATCCATTCCAACCCAAACCACCCACATGAACATGAGCGATAGTCCAGTCAGTAAAATGAGAAATTGCATTTACGTTTTTCAATGATAACAATGGACCTTCAAAAGTTGCCATACCATAGGCCGTAACGGCAACCACGAAGAATTTTAAAACTGGGTCTTCACGAACTCTATCCCAAGCACCACGCAATGTCAATAAACCATTTAACATACCACCCCAAGACGGAGCAATGAGCATAATTGAAAAAACTGTTCCCAAACTTTGAGCCCAATCAGGCAACGAAGAATAAAGTAAATGGTGAGGGCCAGCCCATATATACAAGAAAATAAGTGACCAAAAGTGAATAATCGATAGTTTATAAGAAAAAACTGGTCGATTGGCTGCTTTTGGTAGATAATAGTACATTAATCCCAAAAAAGGTGTTGTCAAAAAAAACGCAACCGCATTGTGACCATACCACCATTGCACTAGTGCGTCTTGCACACCAGCATAAAGCGAATAACTTTTGGTCCAAGAAATTGGCAAAGCAAGCGAGTTGACGATATGAAGCATCGCAACGGTAATAAAAGTGGCAATATAAAACCAAACTGCAACATACATGTGTCGCTCACGGCGTTTGATAATCGTACCAATCATATTACTACCAAAAACTACCCAAATCAAAGCAATCGCAATATCAATTGGCCATTCGAGTTCAGCATATTCTTTTGATGTTGTGATACCAAGTGGTAAAGTAATGGCCGCCGCCAAAATGATTAACTGCCAACCCCAAAAATGCACCCAACTCAACATTCGGTTAAACATCGGTGTTTTCAATAATCTTGGCATTGAATAATATATACCCGCAAACATAGCATTGCCTACGAAAGCAAAAATGATTGCATTGGTATGTAGAGGACGGATGCGACCGAAGCTTGTATAAGGAATTCCTAAGTTGGCAGCAGGCCAAAAAAGCTCGGTGGCAGCTGTTAAACCAACCAACATTCCGACAACACCAAAGATTACTGTCGCAATCATAAATGCTTTTACAACTTTATTGTCGTAATAAAATCCTTCTAATTCTCCTCCACCCTCCAAATGGATATTTCCTGAATGGGGGTCTTTACTGAAAAATGGTTTGGTAAATAATCGCATATGATTTGGTTTATGGGTAGATAGAAAAAAACTAATCAATGGGAATTGGAAAATGAGAATGTTTAATTCTTTCTACACTCTAATTCTAATTTCTTATAATATCATATCGTAAAATTACAAGTAGCCCACAGCCAAAAACATGATTGAGGTCTGAATGAAACATGATTAAAATCATTAAAATTAAAAAGGGGATCAATCCAATTTTTCAGTACTTGCATCTTTACTTTTTACCGTATTATCAAATAACATTCTAACAGAAGGTGTGTAAGTATCGTCGTACTGGCCATCTTTGGTTGCCCAAATAAATGCTCCCAAAAACCCGCCAGCTACTAAAATTGCGGCTACTGCTAAAAATAAGATAATGCTCATTTCTTGATATTTAATACAAAATGAATAATTGATAATGGGATACGAATTTTTATCTGTATAAATCTGTGCTAATTGTAACTGTGTAAACTATGTCCAATCAATATATAAACTTATAATTGTCTAAAAAAAGCAAATAAATGAGTAAGTCCGACCGAAAAAAGAACTACTGAAATCGAACTCAATGGCATAAAAATAGCTGCCAAAACTGGTGAAAGTTCTCCAGTAACCGCCCAGCTGATGCCTACAAAATTATAAACCAATGAAAGAATAAAACTTGCCTTTACGATATTGAGTGAAGTTTTACTAAACTTCAGAAAATCAGCCAATTGTCCAAATTTTGAAGCATCCAAGATAGCATCGCAAGCAGGCGAAAACAACTTAATATCTTCACTAATGGCAATACCAACATTACTTTGTCGCAAGGCTCCAGCATCATTTAAGCCATCGCCCACCATCAAAACACGATTGCCATTCTGCTGCTCATTATTAATAAAATTGAGTTTATCCTGCGGTTTTTGTTTGAAAAAAATAGCATTTCCGTTAAAAAAAGGAGCTAATTTGTCTTTATCGGTATCATTATCGCCAGAAAGAATAAAAAGTTTATAACTTTTACTCAGATTTGTCAGAATCGTTTGCCAGTTTTTGCGGTAAACAGGTTCTATAATAAAATATCCAATCAACACCCCATTGATTTCAAGAAATGAATGTGTATGTTTAACTTCTTTATTGCTTGCTGAATTGATAAAACCACCTTTGCCGAGTCTTACTAAATTCCCATTGATGCTGGATTCAATTCCTTCACCTTGAAATTCTTGAAAATAATCAATCGGCAAAGCTTTGAAAACTTTAATATTCAGCGATTTAGCAATCATTGTACTCAAAGGATGAGCCGATTGCATAGTTATCGTTTTTACGAGTTTCAGTTCAAATTCGCTTAATTTAGCACCAACAAAACTCACCTTTTCAGGATATTGTCCGACAGAATTACTTTCAGTTAAGGTTCCTGTTTTATCAAAAACAATTTCATTTACTTCATTGAGCAACTGAATCACACCTTGATTTTTTACATAAAACTTGTTCCGACCAAAAATCGCCATTGTTGTTGACATAGTAAAGGGCATTGAGAGAGTTAAAGCACAGGGGCAAGCCACCATCAAAACGGCAGTAATCGAATTCCAAAAAAGACTCGGTTCAAAAAATGCCCAATAAACGCCCGCAACGGCTGCAATTGTGAAAGTAATTGCCGTAAAATATTTATTAAACAAATTGGCCAATTCGGTTGTGGGCATTACTTTTTCTTTCATAAATGCCGCATTGTTCCAAAGTTGAGTCAAATAACTTTGTGAAACTGGTTTCTGCACAATCAACTCTAACAGCTCGCCTTTTTGACGGCCACCTGCATAAAGAATATCACCCACATTTTTAATTATGGACTCAGATTCGCCCGTCACAAAACTGTAATCAATTATTCCTTTTCCCTTTAAAATTATGGCATCTGCAGGAATCAATTCTTGGTGATGAATATAAATTGTATCGCCTTTTTTGAGTTCCATTACATTCATAAATGAGGCAATATTTTCTCTTAAAACCTTAACTGCCAACGGAAAATACGACTTATAGTTTCGTTCAAAAGAAAGGTAATTATAAGTTATTTGCTGCAACCATTTTCCGACCAACAAAAAGAAAACCAAACCAGCCAAACTATCATAATATCCTGCCGAATTATTAACAAAAGTTTCGTAAACACTCCGTCCATAAAGTGTAATGATGGCTACTGCAATTGGAATATCTACACTAAAAACATCGATTGTTTTCTTGATATTTTCTTTGATTGAAATCCAAGCACCGTACAAATAATCAGATGCACCGTAAAAGAAAACAGGCAATGAAAGCATGAAATTGAAGTACAAAAAAAACTTCTGATAATTTGCATCATTGCTATTTTTAAGATCGAAATGAAAGTACTCTGGAAAACTCATCATCATGATATTTCCCATACAAAAACCAACAACACCTATTTTCAAAATCAAACTACGTTGAGTGGCGTTTTTTTGTTGCGGTTTGTCAGTACTATCTAAATTTAGTAATGGTTCGTAACCTAAAGTGGCCAACAATTCAACGATTTCTTTCAAACTAACCTCAACAGGATTATAACTCAAGGAAAGTTCTTTCTTAATAAAATTAAGTCTTGAGAAAATTACCCCCTTTCTGACTTTATTGAAATTTTCGAGCAACCAAACGCACGAACTACAATGCACCGCTGGCACATAAAAAGTAACTTTATTGAGCTTTTCCGACTGATAATCAAGCAATTGAGCAACTATATCTTTTTCTTCAAGGTAGCTATAACTATTCTCTAATCTCTTAGCTTTTAAACTTATACCAGCATTTTGATTAAGGTCATAATAGGTACAAAGATTATTGTCCTGCAAAATTTCGAATACAGTTTGGCAACCATGACAACAAAAACATTTGTCTTCGACGGCAATTGAATCATCGGAGCATTCGTCGCCGCAATGATAGCACTTTGTTTTTTCGTCAACATCGATTATCATATTCATTACATAACTTTTTGTGGTACGATTTTCATGAAATCATTCATACCTTTTCCCAAATTATTTTGTCTTTCTAGGGACCAATAATTAGTAAAAGACGATTCCAGCCATGTTTTACCTGACTTTCTAAAAATCGAGATTTGTATCCCCATCTTTTCCCAAAATAAATTTTCTACCTCCAAAACATTCATTTCTGGAGATATCTCAAATCCTTCAATGGCTTTTTTAAGTACAAAATCACTCAAAATGCTATCGTGATATGCATTGCTCATTTCTTGGCCTTGATAATATATTTCGAGGCGAAGAAAGGGGTATATTTCATTAAAATGCCTAATCAAATCAATTGCTTTAATGTCAGGTTTTACAAAAAGTATCATTGATTTTCCATAATTTAAGATGGGAGTTTGGGGAAATATATCCTAATATCAAACAAGGGTCAAAATTGAAAAACTTTCATTTTTTATCAACTTTTCAGTGTTTGTATCTTTAAAGAATCGCTCGAAAATATTGTGTTTTCTCGGGAAGGTAATTATTAAATCAGCATGGTTCATTATTGCAAAATCAAAAACTGATTTAGGAAAATCCTGACCTTCAGTTATTGTGTAAGTATGTGGAACATTTTTTAATATTCCTCTTAGTTTTAAGGCACCATCTTTTGCAGATTCTGATTCTACGGTAATTGTAAAAATATTCACAACAATGTCTAAATCTCTAAGAATATTGATTGTTTTATCTAAAATTTTGGCATCAATTTCAAACCTAAGGTCAATTCCCAAAACGGCATTCTGAAACAAAGAATACTTTACTTTAGGCGGTACTATCAGCATTGGAACTTTGTTATGATGAATCATTGAAGTTGCCAAACTGCCAAAATATCGACTTCCCAATGGTGAGTCACCTACGCTTCCCACAACCAATAAATCAGCCTTGGTCTCTTCCAAAGCATCAGATAAAGAATCAATAACTAAACCTTCTTTAGCTAAAATCTCAATTTCTAAATCTTGAGAAAATTTCTTAGTCAAACTATTTTTCAGTCGTTTGAGTGAAGAAATAGCATGCTTTTCTAAGTATTTAGTTGACTCCGGCAAGAGACTCATTTCTGAATCAAGCGGCATCATGTATCGATATGCATGAAAAAGAATAAGTTTTGCCCCAGTTTTAATTGCCGTTTGGGCGGCAGTTTGGGCGGCTTTTCTTGAACCTCTCGAAAAATCAGTTGCAAAAACGATGGTTTTCATAAAAAATTAAATTTTTGATACATCAGCTATATTTTTACGATACAAATTTTGAAGTTTTGAGGCTCAGTAATTATGACCATTGTCATAAGCCAATATGATATTGATAAATCGCTATACTTACAATGAGAAATTTTTATCTTTGAATCAAGGTATTTATTTGAAATACTGACAGAAATCATATTTTCGCACTCAACTAAAACCATAACTTGCACCATGAATTCAACCAATATTACAATTGCTGAAAACGACATGCTAAATCAGGTAGAAGCTATTTTTCAATTTGCTACTGAAGCCATACTTATTACAGATAATCAAGGCAAAATTATTCGCGTGAACCCAAGTACCGAAATGATGTTTGGCTACGCCGCAAATGAATTCATTGGTCAACCAATTGAAATATTGATACCCAGCCGCCTCACAGAAAGGCATATAAAGCATCGCAAAAATTTTTCGGAGTGCCCTCATGCACGTTCGATGGGTGCAAATTTTGATCTGTTTGCGAAAAGAAAAGATAATTCAGAATTTCCGGTTGAAGTAAGCCTAAGTCCTTACAGTAATAGTCACGGAAGTTTTGTAATTGCCTTTATCATTGATATTACGATCAGGAAAAAGGCTGAAAATCAGCTAATTGCTTACAAAGCTGAGCTTGAGAATGAGGTTGAAGAACGCACAATGATTTTGAAAGAAGCGATTCAGAAACTTGAGCAAACCAAAGACGAACTCGATAACTCGCTCAAACGCGAACGTGAAGTAAACTCAATGAAGTCAAGGTTTATTTCGATTGCTTCGCATGAGTTTCGCACACCACTTGCAACAGTTTTATCATCACTTTCATTGGTCGACAAATATTCTGCATTACAAGATGAAGAGAAACGATTAAAACATATTGGCCGAATTAAATCCTCGGTAAGAAATCTTACCGAAATCTTGAATGATTTCTTGTCGTTAAACAAACTCGAAGAAGGCAAAGTAATGCTAAATATTGAATCTTTTAATTTAAAAGATTTGATTGAAAATCTGATACAAGAATTGCAAGGAATTACGAAGACCGGACAAAAACTTATTTTATCTATTGAGAAAGACAGCAGCTGCATTGTAAATCACGACAAAAAACTTATACGAAATATTATTATTAATTTAGTCTCAAACGCCATAAAGTTTTCTCCCGAAGGCTCAAAAATTACAATTAGTGCAAAATTATTCAAAAGTGAAATAAAATTAAACGTTTCCGACCATGGAATCGGAATTCCCGAATCAGACCAAAAGCATTTATTCGAGCGTTTCTTTCGGTCGAGTAATGCAGGTGAAATTCAAGGTACTGGACTTGGATTAAGTATTGTTGCCCATTATGTAAATTTGCTTAAAGGCACAATCACATTTAAAAGCAAAGAAAACAAAGGCACTACATTTTTTATTAACCTCCCTCGAAATTTTTAGAATCGCATGAAAAAGATATTGCTAATAGAAGATAATATTGAAATCCGAGAAAATACAGCAGAGATTCTCGAACTGGCTGATTATCAGGTAATAACCGCTGAAAATGGCCGTATAGGAGTTGAAAAAGCTCATAGCGAAAAACCAGATTTAATTATATGCGATATCATGATGCCAATCATGGACGGGTACAGTGTGCTACATTTACTCTCTAAAACGCCAGATACAGCCAATGTTCCGTTTATATTCCTGACTGCCAAAGCCGACCGTTCGGATTTCAGGAAAGGCATGGAAATGGGTGCTGACGATTATATTACCAAACCTTTTGATGATGTAGAATTATTAAACGCAATCGAAAGTAGATTGAAGAAAGTAGCACTTTTGCAGAAAACTTATAGCCAAGATTTAATCGGACTTGATGAATTCATCAATGATGCCGGTGGCGACCAAGAACTTAAACATCTGCTCGAAAGTCGAGAAGTAAGAAATTATAAAAAGAAAAACGAGATTTACAGAGAAGGCGATTATCCACTTTATTTGTTCTGCGTTATTAAAGGAAAAATCAAAACTTTCAAGACCAACGATGATGGTAAAGAGTTGATTATCAATATTTACGACAAAAATGATTATTTGGGCTTCGTAGATTTACTACAAGAGAGCAACTACACTGAATCGGCAGCGGCAATGGAAGATTGTGAAATTTGTTTGATCCCAAAAAATGATTTTTACAATCTTGTTTATAGAAACCGCCATGTGGCTCAGAAATTTATTCAGCTACTTTCAAATAACGTCAATGACAACGAGGAACAACTACTCAAATTGGCCTATAACTCAGTGAGAAAACGTATTTCGGAGGCTTTGTTAAAATTTCATAGCCATTTCATAAAAGAAATTTCAGCCAACAATAATATGAAAATCAGCCGTGAAGACCTCTCAAATGTAGCAGGAACTTCGCTTGAAACTGCTATCAGAACCCTTTCAGATTTCAAAGATGAAAAACTCATTGAAATCGAATCTGGAAAAATTACGATTTTGAATTTGGAGAAATTAAAACGGATGAAGAATTAAGTTTAAAGATATGAAAACTATAGAAGCCTTTGCTTCAAGCGAAAGCTTCTATAATTTAGGTGAAATTAAAATCCGGGAATACCGCAATAATTTGTTAAAAATCTTCCTTTTTGAATAAAATATCGGCCATATCTTTAAAATAAACCTTTTGCATCAGTCATTTTGAGGATTCAATCTATGATAATAGATGTATGAAACTCCTAAAATTGCCAAAACTACCAAAGGAAATAATGTTTGCCCATTAACTCCATCAACGGCACCGTGACTGATTGTTGCAAAAATAAAATCAAAAACAAAACCTGCATAAGCCCATTCTTTTACTCGTTTAGGAACTTGAGGAATAATCAATGCCAAAACTCCTAATACCTTAAAAACAATCAAGGCGTTTCCAAAATATTCTGGGTAACCCAAATGTCTAATTCCTTCTTTTGCTAGTTCGGTTTGTGAAGTCAAAGCAGGCATTACTCCCTCAAATAAAGCGATGATTATTGTCGCTGTCCAATAAATAATTTTGTCTTTTTTCATGATGTTAAGCGTTTATAAGTGTTTGAATATTAAATTTTTTCATTTGTGAAAATACTTGTATTACTCGCTGACCTTTTTCTGGGTCTGACACAAGTTTTCCCAAAATTGAAGGCACAATTTGCCATGACAGCCCGAATTTATCTTTCAGCCAACCGCACATACTTTCCTGGCCACCCTCGGTAAGTTTTGCCCAATAAAAGTCAATTTCTTCTTGAGTTTCACAACTAACAAAGAGCGAAACAGCTTCGTTAAATTTGAATTGAGGGCCACCATTTAGCCCCATTATTTTTCGGCCATTCAATTCAAATGTGACCGAAATGGGGTTTTCGGAAGTAATTTTTGAATTTTCAAAAACAGAGCAATAAAACTCTGCCGCTTCTTTTGCCTGACCATCAAACCATAGGCAAAGTGAAATTTCATTCTTCATGGTTATTCATAATTAAAAGTTTAGAAATTGGCTTTTTTGTATCGGACTATTTTCCCAAAATAAATACTATACTTTTGACTAAAAAAATTATTTAAAGCATTTTTTGAATAGAAGCATAATCATCAACTACCTCACAATCAACAAACTTTTAAGTTTGGCAGCGTCCAAATATTCTCCGTGGGCTACTAATCCATAAATATTTTGTGTTGCTGAGATATTGAGTAAAGGATTTTCGTTAAGCAATAAAATATCGGCCTTTTTGCCTTTACTCACACTTCCGTATTTTTTTGATTTATTCAAAAACTCAGGTCCATTGATGATTGATGCCTGTAAAGCCTGCAATGGTGTCAGTCCATTTTTGACCATCAGTTCCAATTCCTGGTGAAGACCCAAGCCTGGATAATCAAAACTATTCAAATATCCAGCATCAGTACCCGCCAAAATTTTCACACCCGAACGCTCCAATAATGGCAATAAAGACGCTGCTTTTTCGATGGTTCGGTGACGAATTTCGATGGCTTCTTTGGTATCTTTAGCCGCACGTTGCACTCGCCAATCATAAGTTTTGCGTAAACCAGGCCCAATATATTTCAAGAATGCATCATTTTGGTGGTCGTTTACATCTAAAAATGCCGTTGCATAACTAATTGATAATGTGGGAGTTACGGCAGTTTTGTATTTGGCCAATACCTTAAATGCCTCTTTGGCAGTTGCCTCATCAAATTCATTAATGGCTTTTAATGACAAATCTCTGGCAGTCAATGTGCCATTGGCGACTTGGTCGCTGAGTTCTTTTTGGTTTTTGAGTCCTGCACGCAACAAATAAGTAATATGCTCAACGCTACTCAAACCCGCTTCACTCACTTGCTCAATCGTGAACACAGGCGGAATGTGTGCCGACGTTTTATAACCTCTTTTTCTTGCTTCTTTGATGCTCCCCAAATATATTTCGGGTTTGATTGTATTGTCGGTAATCTTCACAAAATCGACTTTTAGTTTATCCAGTGAATCAAGGGCTTTGTTTACTTCGTCCATTGTACCAACTTCAATATCACCGAGCCAAATCGACTTATAACCTTCGAGTTTTGGTCCTGAAGTAAAAATTGTTGGTCCCAAAAGTTTTCCGTCATTCACCGCCTTACGCCATTCCAATACGCTCGGTGATATATCAGCCGCTGCATCTCTCACAGCTGTGATTCCCATCGCAATATACAGATTCATTAAATCTTTGTTTTCTTGAATCAAACTATCGCCACCGCCAAAATGCACGTGCATATCCCAAAGTGCTGGCATTACAAATTTACCTTTGGCCGAAATCGTCTGATTGGCATTATACTTACTCAGTTCGGTAGATGAGCTAACATTAATAATCTCGCCTTTATCGACTATAATTACCATATTATTAGTCAGTTTTCCAGTACGAATATCAATAATATTTGCATTAGTTATTAATAAATCGACTTTACTTTGAGCGATGCAAAGGGAGGTAATGAATAATAAGAGGATACTTGTCAGGGTAGTTTTTTTCATGTTTTCGATTGACGCAATTTCTACAAAAAGAGTATGTAAATAATACAACACGTTCAGTACGATGTTTTAAAAAAAAATTATTTCGCAGAAAATTTATACGAAGTAGTTGATTGATAAACTTCATCTGGTCTTAAAACCGTAGTCGGGAAATGTGGCTGATTTGGTGAATCTGGGAAATGTTGAGTTTCAACACAAAATGCCGAACGACGGCCATAAGTAATTCCACCTTTGCCAATTATATCACCTTTTAAATGATTGGCCGAATAAAACTGCATTCCAGGCTCAGTCGTGAAAACTTCCATTACTCTACCCGTTTGTGGCTCGAAAACCTCGGCAGCCAATCTTAAATCTGAGCTTGTATCAGTCAAAACATAACAATGGTCATAGCCGCTTCCTAATACAATTTGTTCATAAGAAATATCGTTGATTCTCTCACCTATTGTATGTTTCTCAGTAAAATCAAATGGTGTTCCTGCAACTGGTCGCAACTCACCCGTTGGAATTACAGTCGCATCAACTGGCAAGAATTTATCAGCGTGCAAAATTACTTCGTAGTCAAGTACATCGACCGCTCCATTCAAATTAAAATACGAATGATTCGTTATGTTCAAAACAGTTGCCTTATCGGTTGTCGCTTTATAATCAATTCTCAATGTATTCTCTGACTGTAAAGTATAAATCACTTCAATGCTCAAGTTTCCAGGGTAGCCTTCTTCCATATCAGCTGATAAATAGCTTAATTTCAAAACTGGTTCTTCGCTATCAATTGCAGTTGCATGCCAAATTTTTTTATCGAAACCCTTCAAGCCACCATGCAAGGCATTTACACCGTTATTTATTGGTAATGAATAAGTTACACCGTCGAGTTCGAAGCTACCTTTGGCAATTCTGTTTCCAAATCGTCCAATAATTGCCCCAAAATATGGCACTCCTTTTAAATAAATATCCAATGAATCACAACCATGAACTACATCAGCAAAATTTCCGTTTCGGTCTGGGGCTGTCAATGAAACAAGAATTCCACCATAATCAGAGATTTTTGCTTCCATTCCTGCGGTATTTTTTAAAGTATAAAGGCTTGTTTCTTGGCCATCGGGAAGTTTCCCAAAAGATTGTTTTTTTATGCTCATTATATTTGATTTTTTGTAGAATTTTGAAGATTTTATTCGGCAAAACTACATAAATTTTTTTAATGTAATATTGGAATGGGTAAGTAACATGTAATTTTTACCAAGGAGAATCACTAAGTTTAACAGAGGAACAAATGCAGCATAAAACTCTGAGTAACTGAGTTAAATACTCATTTTTAACATCGTGGAAAAAAAGCTTTACAGGAAAATCAGCTTTTTGATATAAGTTGAGAAACATTTCTATAAAAAGTCGCTAAAAAAGTACGATTTGTCTATCTATTCATTCAAACATCTACTCAATTCATTAGTTTTATTCTCATCAATCATTTTATATAGAATTTTACTAATTCACAATTTACCTTGCTGTGGGCTTAAGATTGTTGATCATAAACTATTTTTATCTCGTTTTTCATTTAAAAAATTTCTTATCACCGAATATTTGTTCATTTTTACAATAAATTTCATTTTTAATTCAATCAACAACCTAACATGAAAAGAAGGGATTTTATCCAATTATCTGGTATGGGATTGGGAGCTGTGATGGGTTCTACTATTCCCGTATTGGGAAATATGGTACCTGTCGAACATCTTCTTGAGCCTGGAGCCGATATTGTGACCAAAAAGCGATTTGCCGATATTGCTCTCAACGCTACCAAATCACGTGGTGCAACTTACACCGATGTTCGTATTGGTCGATATTTACAACAATTTATCTTCACCCGTGAAACCAAAGTACAAAATATTGCCAATGCCGAATCTTATGGAGTAGGCATTAGAGTAATTGCCAATGGAACTTGGGGATTTGCCGCAACAAGCGATGTTACGCCTGAAGGTATCGCCAAATGTGCCGAAACTGCAGTAGCAATTGCCAAAGCAAACGCCAAAATTCAGAAAGAGCCAGTTATTTTAGCACCACAAAAAGGCGTTGGTGAAGTAGTTTGGAAAACTCCAATTGTAAAAAATGCGTTTGAGGTGCCAATCAAAGAAAAAATAGATTTATTGATGAACGTAAACGGTGAAGCCATGAAAAATGGTGCTGGATTTGTGACATCAAACTTGTTTTTTGTAAACGAACAAAAATACTTCGCATCATCTGATGGCTCATACATTGACCAAGATGTGCATCGTATCTGGCCAACTTTCACTGTAACAGCCGTTGATAAAGCCGCTGGAAAATTCAAAACTCGTGATGCCATCAGCTCTCCAATGGGCATGGGTTATGAATATTTGGATGGTTTGACAAGCGAAAAAATCTCTGCTCCAAATGGCTTGATTGGCTACCGAAACTCTTATGATATGGTTGAAGATGCCATCATGGCATCAAAACAGGCTCAACAAAAACTCACTGCTAAATCTGTCCCTGCAGGAAAATATGACTTAGTACTCGACCCAAATCACTTAGGCCTTACAATCCACGAGTCAGTTGGACATCCAACAGAACTTGACCGTGTTTTGGGTTATGAAGCCAATTATGCAGGAACAAGTTTTGCAACGCTCGATAAATGGAAAACAAAAACTTTCAACTATGGAAGCAAACAAGTAAATATTGTAGCAGATAAAACCCAACCACATACACTCGGAACGGTTGGTTACGACGACGAAGGTGTGCCTTGCAAAGAATGGGACTTGATAAAAGACGGTATTTTGGTCAACTATCAAGCCACGCGTGACCAAGTAAATATCTTAGGAGAAAATGCTTCTCACGGCTGTTGCTATGCTGATAATTGGAATTCGGTACAATTCCAGCGTATGCCAAATGTTTCGTTAAAACCTGGAAAAGATAAATTGAGCGTTTTTGATATGATTAAAGGTGTTGAAAAAGGCATTTATATCATCGGCCGTGGCTCGTATTCAATTGACCAGCAGCGTTATAACTTCCAATTTGGTGGTCAACTTTTCTACGAAATCAAAAATGGAGAACTTGTTGGAATGCTCGATGATGTAGCGTATCAATCAAATACACAAGAATTTTGGAACTCATGCGTGCAGATTTGTGACAAAGACGATTACCGTACATTCGGTTCGTTTTTCGATGGAAAAGGACAACCTTCGCAGGTGAGTGCCGTTTCACACGGAAGTGCTACGACTCGTTTCAATGGCGTAAACGTAATCAATACTGGAAGAAAAATTTAAACTTTGAGGCACATCGAGGCACAAAGTAGCAAAGGCACATAGGCACAGAGTAACAAAAATGAAAGTTTATTAGAGTAAAGAATGTAGATAGTTAATTAGAAAAACTATGTTCCTTTGAACCTCTGCCCCTTTGTTCCTTTATTTAAACCTTTGAACCTTTGCCCCCTAAATTAAAAAACAAATGAATAAAATATTAACAAAAGAAGAAGCTAAAAAGATTATAGATAAGGTTTTAGCATTTTCAAAAGCAGATGAAATGAGTGTTGCTCTCAGCGGAGGTCGCACTGGAAATATTCGTTATGCCCGAAATTCAGTTTCGACCAGTGGTGAGTCTTATGACCAATCTTTAGCGGTTACAGCAGTTTTCGGTAAACGCTCCGGCACTGCTACCATCAACGAGTTTGATGATGCTTCACTGGAAAAAACTGTGAGAAGAGCCGAAGAAATTGCTCGTCTTGCTCCCGAAAATCCAGAATATATGCCAATGCTTGGGCCGCAAACGTACATCGAAGCACCTACATTTGCAGAGTCAACGGCCAATATCGACCCTGATTATCGTGCAAAAGCTGCTTTTGATAGCATAGATCCATGTTCGAAAAAAGGTTTAACTGCGGCAGGTTACATGGAAGATTCGGCAGGATATACGGCAATCGGAAATAGCAAAGGGCTTTTTGGATATAATAAATCAACTTCGGTCGATTTTTCAATTACAGTTCGTACAGCCGATGGCCTTGGTTCGGGTTATGCCATTCGTGATTTCAACGATGTCTCAAAACTTAGCACCAAACAAGCAACTGAAATTGCGATTCAAAAAGCATTGGCTTCGAGTGCCGCAAAAGCTCTAGAACCAGGAAAATACACGGTAATTCTTGAGCCAGCCGCTTCAATAGATTTACTGCAAAATATGATGCGTAGCATGGATGCCCGAAATGCCGACGAAGGTCGTAGTTTTTTGAGCAAGAAAGGCGGTGGCACACGTTTGGGTGAAAAGCTTTTTGATGAAAGAGTCAATATTTATTCTGACCCAAGTAATATCGAAATTCCTATTTCGGGCTTTGGCGGCGGTGGCGGTGGCCGAATGGGCGGAGGAGGCAGTGACGGTCGTCCACAGGAAAAAATCTCTTGGATTGAAAACGGAGTCGTAAAAAATGTATATTATTCAAGATTTTGGGCAGATAAGAAAGGAGTAAAGGGAGTTCCACCACCTTCGGGTTTTATTATGGCTGGCGGCACAGAATCTTTGGCAGATTTGATAAAAGGCACAGAAAAAGGCATTTTGGTTACTCGCATGTGGTATATCCGTGCCGTTGACCCTCAAACATTGCTCTACACGGGCCTCACGCGTGACGGAACTTTTTATATAGAGAAAGGACAAATCAAGTTTCCTGTGAAAAACTTCCGTTTCAACGAAAGTCCGATTATCATGCTCAATAACCTTGAGGCAATGGGCGTTCCGACTCGCATTGGTGGATGTCTAGTTCCTCCATTAAAAATAAGAGACTTTACATTCAGTAGTTTATCTGATGCGGTGTAAAAATTCATACAATAAGCCATTGGAAGCATTTTTCAATGGCTTATTGATTTTAAAAAACGGCATAAATTTCATTTTTCCTAAAAATCAGCAACTTTTTTCCAATTCCACACATAAAACTCACCGTGTTTACTTTCTTTTTTTATGCCATCATACAACACAACACCGTCAGTTTGATTGGTGGGTTTCTGTCAATAATGCAAGTTTTTAAAATAATCTCATGCTAAGGTCGCCCTTGATTTTATTTCAATGGCTTTCAGTTTTTGCCCTTCGTCAATGATAATATCAATTTCGTTGCCAATACTGTCTTTAAAATAATATAAGTTACTTTTTTCGCCCATATTATACCTGTTTTTAAGTAATTCAGTTATCACTAAATTTTCAAATAAAGACCCACGATAGCTATAAGAATGTTTGTCATCGGCTTCGCTTTATCGAAAAAGCCTTGACAAGTGTGGCTTTTTCACTCTGACTTGGACCAGTAATTGCCACAACTTTAAAAGTTTGAGCTAATTGGTCTAATATTTCGTTTGATTTTCTATATACCATATTTTTAAATATTTGGAATTTGGTTCCCAATATGTAAAAACACCATTTAATTAGATTGAAACAAAATATGACTAGATTTTTTTTGATAAATTTCATTACAAAATTCCAAAAACAATAATGTATTAAATCCAGTCGTCGCATGATTTTGCCCATTCATCAAAATACCTGTTTTCGAGATGGTATTTTTGCATTCTATTCTTATATTTATGAGCACAAAGACAAACTAAACTTATTATTTTACAACAAAAACCGAAAAAGCTTTGAAAAGAAGAGATTTTATCCAATTATCCAGTTTAGGCTTTGGTGGCCTAATGCTGCCAAATATGCCATCTGGAGGTATACCAATTATCGGAAACGCTGTATCACAAGAGGCACTAATTGATGGTGCGATTGATGTTGCCATCAAAAAACGCCTTGCAGATGCCGCACTTACTGCTGCAAAAGCAAAAGGTGCTACTTATACCGATGTTCGAATCGGTCGTTATCTCAACCAATTTGTGGTCACTCGTGAAGACAAAGTACAGAACATTGTCAATACAGAGTCATATGGTGTTGGTGTGCGTGTAATTGCCAATGGTTGTTGGGGTTTTGCCGCTATAGCAGATGCCAAATCAGAGGCCGACACCGCTCGTGCAGCAGAAGAAGCCGTTGCGATCGCCAAAGCCAATGCCCGTTTAATGTCCGAGCCAGTCATTCTCGCTCCACAAACTGGCTACGGAGAGGTAAGTTGGAAAGCACCCATTCAGCGAAACGCTTTTGAAGTACCAATCAAAGAAAAAGTTGATTTGCTTCTCGGCGTAAACGATGCCGCTTTGAAAAACGGAGCAAATTATGTCAATTCTGTGCTATTTATGGTCAATGAGCAAAAATATTTTGCTTCCTCTGATGGATCATACATTGACCAAGATATTCACCGAATATGGCCAATTTCGGCTGTAACAGCCATTGACCCAAAAACTGGCAAATTTGAAACCCGTCAAGCACTTTCTGCTCCAGTTGGTATGGGTTATGAATATTTACAAACCAATCCAAAAGATAAGGTATCGGGCATAACTACTCGCTACAACAAAGGTTATGATATGCTCGAGGACGTAACTGCGGCAGCCAAACAAGCCAAAGAAAAACTTACAGCAAAATCGGTTGAAGCAGGAAAATATGATTTAGTACTCGACCCTTCGCACTTATGGCTAACGATTCACGAATCGGTTGGCCACCCACTTGAACTCGACAGAGTTTTGGGTTACGAAGCCAATTTTGCAGGAACATCCTTTGCAACACTCGATAAATGGAAAAGCAAGAATTTCAATTATGGTAGCAAAGAAGTAAATCTAATTGCTGATAAAACCCAAGTTGGTTCACTGGGTGCAGTTGGCTGGGACGATGAAGGTGTAAAAACGAAGCAATGGGATTTGGTAAAAGATGGAACTTTGGTGAATTACCAAGCCATTCGTGACCAAGCTCATATCATCGGAGAAACAGCATCTCACGGCTGTTGCTATGCTGATAGCTGGTCGTCGGTGCAGTTCCAACGCATGGCCAATGTTTCGTTGGCGGCAGGAAAAACGCCTCTTTCGGTGGCAGAAATGATTAAAGATGTAAAAAAAGGAATTTATATCATCGGTGATGGTTCGTTTTCGATTGACCAACAACGTTATAATTTCCAGTTTGGTGGACAATTATATTATGAGATAAAAGATGGACAAATCGCAGGAATGTTAAAAGATGTGGCGTACCAATCTAACACCCAAGAGTTTTGGAATTCTTGTGTAAAAGTTTGTGACGAACGTGATTACCGTTTGGGAGGCTCATTCTTTGATGGCAAAGGACAACCTTCGCAATCAAGTGCCGTTTCGCACGGAAGTTCTACCGCTCGTTTCAATGGCGTAAATGTTATTAATACTGCAAGGAAAGTTTAATTTTAGGTACAGAGTGGCAAAGGCATTGAGTCATAAAAATATAAAATAGTAAGGTGGAGTAAAGATATTTTTGAAATTCTGCCCCTCTGAACCTTTACCCTTGTTATTTTAAACATTAAAAACTTTAAAACATTCGCTCATTCTTTCATTCAATCATTCAACATTATTTATGTCAGTAATATTAACAGAAAATGAAGCTAAAATCTTGCTAAAAAAGGTTTTAAGCTACTCGAAAGCCGATGAATGTGAAATCAATTTATCAGGCAATATTAATGGAAACATTCGTTATGCACGAAATGAAGTTTCTACAAGTGGAGCCTTAACCAATCAAAATTTACAAGTTCAATCGGCTTTTGGAAAAAAAGTAGGTGTAGCAACGATTGATGAATTTGATGATGCTTCCCTCGAAAAAGTAGTTCGCCGTTCGGAGGAATTAGCTCGTCTTGCACCTGAAAACCCTGAGTTTATGGGCGTTTTGGAACCGCAGCAATACATGAAATCAGAAGGATATTTTGATTCAACTGCCAACATAAACCCCGATGTTCGTGCTGAGGCAGTAATGAAAAGTTTAAAACTTACTCGTGAGCAAAAATTGGTTGCGGCAGGTTTCCTAGAAGATTCAAAAGGCTACTCGTCTATGATGAACTCGAAAGGGCTTTTCGCTTACTATAAAAGTACCAATATCAATTATTCATTGACGGTTCGCACCGAAGATGGCACAGGTTCGGGCTATGTAATCAAAGGCTTTAGCGATGTCAATAAACTTGATACAGCGGCTGCAACCACGATTGCGATTCAAAAAGCAGTAGGTTCAAAAAGTGCAAAAGCCTTAGAACCTGGCAAATATACGGTAATCCTTGAACCAACCGCTGCCGTAGTTTTGCTCGAAAATATCTATTTCGATATGGACGCTCGCAGTGCCGACGAAGGTCGTTCGTTTTTTAGCAAACAAGGTGGTAAAACGAAATTGGGAGAAAAAATAGTAGACGAACGAGTAACAATTTTCTCCGACCCAGCTTATGCCGATTTGCCTGCTTCTCCGTGGGCTGGCGATGGGCAAGCACAAGAAAAACGTATGTGGATAGAGAACGGAGTGGTTAAAAACTTATCGTATTCTCGTTTTTGGGCAAAAGAAAAAGGTGTAAAACCAATTCCATTTCCGAGTAATGTAATCATGCTTGGTGGAACTGCAACGCTTGACGAAATGATAAAAAGTACCAAAAGAGGCATTTTAGTGACAAAACTATGGTATATCCGAGCAGTTGACCCACAAACGCTTCTCCAGACTGGACTTACCCGTGACGGAACTTTTTATATCGAAGACGGTAAAATAAAATATCCAATCAAAAACTTCAGATTCAATGAAAGTCCGATAATCATGCTCAATAATCTCGAAATGTTGGGAAAAACTGAACGTGTTGTCAGCACCGAATCGAATCAAAATTATATGGTACCACCGATGAAAATTCGTGAATTTACATTTTCGAGTTTATCTGATGCGGTGTAAAACACAGTTGGCAGTTTTCAGTAGGCAGGAAAAACCTAATTACTGCCCAATAAGGACTGTAAACTGTTAACTCGGCCCTATGAAACCATTTATTTTTACAAGAATACAATATAATTCGGGTGATTGGGATACTGACCAGCGGATGCCCTCAAATATTCTCAATTCTTTGGTCGAATACACAACTATTCCGATTGATGAAAAAGAAAAAGTAGTACTTTTAAGCAGTAATGAACTTTTCAAGAGCCCGTTTTGCTATTTGAGTGGGCATAAATTGCTTGAATTTTCGAGTCAAGAGCGTGACCATTTTCGGAAATATATCGAAAATGGCGGCTTTGTATTTGTAGATGACTGTAACCATGATATTGATGGACTTTTTGCCAAATCCTTTGAGCAAGAAATGGCTCGAACTTTCGGTGCAAAAGCATTACAGAAAATCCCGAATTCGCATCCGATTTATAATTGTTTTTTTCAGTTTGAAGGTCCACCAACGACAACATTTGAACTAAATGGTTGGGGCGATGACCTCGTGCATGATTACTTAAAAGCAGTGAATATCAATGGTAGAATCGGAGTTTTATACAGCAATAAAGATTATGGCTGCGAATGGGACTACGATTTCAGAAATAAACGCTGGCTCGCCGAAGACAATACAAAATTTGGAGTAAATATTATTAATTATGCCCTGACGGTATAAAAAACTGTTGCATTTTGTTAAAAATTGTTGTTCTAGTGGATTTTTAAACCTTACTGTTTTTTTAAAACATCAAATAACAACTTGAAACTAGCTGCAACAATATAAATCATTATTAAAATTGGAAACCAAAGAACTTCATCATTACAAAACATTAGTAGCCAAATTACCACTACTAAAAAAAGAAATAGCCAAAGTTATTGTAGGTCAACAAGAAGCCATTGACGAAATTCTGATTGCACTCTTGGCAGGTGGACATTGTTTACTCGAAGGCGTACCCGGACTTGCCAAAACCTTGATGGTAAGTACTTTGTCTAAAACCCTCGACATGAAATTCAAACGTATTCAGTTTACGCCCGACCTCATGCCTGGAGATATTGTCGGCACAGAAATCTTGGAAGAAGACCACGAAACTGGCAAAAAATTCTTCAAATTTAACCGAGGGCCAATCTTTGCCAACATCGTTTTGGCAGATGAAATCAACCGAACGCCACCAAAAACGCAAGCGGCTTTGCTCGAAGCTATGCAAGAATATAAGGTAACGTATGCAGGAACAAACTACGATTTGCCAAAGCCTTTCTTGATTATTGCCACACAAAACCCTATCGAACAGGCAGGCACGTATCCACTTCCCGAAGCCCAACTCGACCGTTTTTTATTGTATATCAAATTAAGTTATCCTTCCGAAAATGAAGAACTTGATGTGTTAAAAAGTACAACTGGCTCAAACAAACCAGTTTTACAAACAATTATGACTGATAATGACATCATTGATTTACAAAAACTCACCCGTGAAGTGCATGTCAACGAAGAATTGATTATAAAAATCAATCATATTGTGAGAGCCACTCGCCCTGCAAATACAAACTCAACTTATGTAAAAGAATGGTGCGAATGGGGAGCAGGCCCACGTGCAGGACAAGCATTGGTGCTTTGTGCAAAAGCAAGAGCGGTTTTAAACGAACGTTTTTCAGTACTACCCGAAGATATTGAAGCACTCGCCTACCCGATTTTAAGACACAGAATTTCGCTCAATTTCAGAGCTGAGGCAGAAGGAATTACAACCGATGATGTGATTAAAGAATTGTTGAAGAAGTAAAATCCGATTATGCTTACAACTGACCTAATTAAACTCAATAACCTACAATTGGCGGGTAAACTCGTAAGTGAACAACTGATGTTGGGCATCCATCAAAGCAAGCGTTTTGGCTATGGAATTGAGTTTGAACAATATAGACACTACGAAGCTGGCGATGACCCAAAACGCATCGACTGGAAATTATATGCACGCACTGACAAACATTTAGTACGTGAATCTTCGACCGAGAGTAATTTTCATCTCAAATTTATTATTGATTTGTCGGGGTCGATGAATTATGTTGAAAATGGCGTTAGTCGCTTAGAATATTGCAAAATCTTGTTGGCTTCATTGGCATATTTGGGCTATCGACAAAGCGATTTAATGAGTTTATATGCCAGATCGGAAGAGCACA
>NZ_CALCZQ010000055.1 GCF_937903345.1 uncultured Emticicia sp.
ATTTATTTATTATTTTTAGTTTATGGTCTTGACTACAAATATCGACCATTTAAGAGATTATGAGAATTGAATATTCACTGAATATATCTCAGTAACTATTTTTCATTCAATTCTCAGGGAGAAGATAAGCTTTAAGGTAATAGTTGAAAAGTATTTTTGAGATAGGAACAGAGTAATGTATCAGTGATAAGAAAGTAGAAAGAGAAAGAAGAATTTAAAACTAAATGGGTGTTTTTAATTAAACTATATATAAATTTAAAAAGGTCTAAAATGGCATTAAATATTTGTTTTATAATTTACATTATGTTAAATAGTGTTTTGTTTGATCATTCTACTTCAATACTCTCCCAAAAAAATAGTCTGCTGATTTCATTCAGCAGACTATTTAAATTTAATAATTACTAAATAAACAACTGATAATCAATTATTTACGTTTAGCACATTGTTCAAGAACACCTTTTAAATTATCAAGATTTGAATTAGTGTCTTGGTCGTCAGATTTCAATGATTTACATTTATCAAAAAATACTTTAGCTTGATTGAAAGTCCCACAAACCTGCTCTTCAATTGTTTTACCCTTCTCGTTGTAAGTTTTCATATCCATTCTATCTACTACTCCTTTAGCTACTACAGCAGAGTTGAAGTAATAGACACCTAAATTATAGTTAGCATCAAAATTAGCCGGGTCAATTTCAAGAGCTTTTTTGTAGTTGGTTACAGCTAAATCTTTCAATTCTGCCTCTTTTGCTCTTAAATCTTTTAACTCAGCGTCATTTTTACTAGTATTTTGGACTGCTTCATTTGCTTTTGTGATTTTTTCTTTAGCCGCATTTACTTCTGAGCTTGCGGAAGCAATCATTTGAGTAACAGAAGCAATACTAGATTTGATTGAAGTTGCATTTTTAGGCTCCTTTTTCAATCTGTCACTCAAACGCTTCAATTCTTCTTCTTGAGCTGTTTTTTTGGCTTCTAAACCAGCTAAATCTTTTTCTGCCTCAGCTTTCTCGCGAGTTGCAATACTCATTTCACTTTCAAGTGGACGGATTTTCTTTTCAAACTCCCCCGCTGCATTTTCATATAATGTACCCAAATTCTTAAAGTCTTCTGCTAAATTCTTAGCATTCTCAGGTGTATTTGGCGTATTTGCAACTCTTTGTTTCATCATATCAATTGCCTCATTCATCATACCTCCACCTAAGTAGGCGTTGATCAATGAGCTTTGTAAATCCTTATCTTTTGGATTTACAACAATACCTTTTTTCAAAATTTCTATTGCTTTGGCATTTTCTTTATCATTTCTGTAGAGTTCAGATAGACCATAAAATACAGCAACATCTTTTCCACCTTGCTCGATGAACTTACCAAAGTAGTTTTTTGCCTCAGCAAGTGCTTGTCCTTGTTGTGCAACAATTCCAGCATACAATGTTGCGATTGTATCTTTAGGGCTTGTTGTTGATGCTAATTTGAAAAGGTTTAGGGCTTTACTATAATTCTTTAAATTATAATATCCCGCACCTTGCTGCATTAAAGAAGTGTATAATCTTGATGTTGAACCTGTCATAGCTGTTTCAATATCTTTTACACCCTTCCCTCCTGCTGCTTTATCGACTTCTAAAGCTTTCATATAAGTATTATATGCTTTTTCAGAAGCAGCTGAGTCTCTTCCACATTCGCTTGCCATTTCGATTTGAGATTCAGCAAGTTTTATCCATGTTGCTGATTTCAATGCTTTCTTGGCATCTTGTGTTGCTTTCTCTGCTTTTGCTATATTATCTGTAGCGGTTTTACATAAGGCATCTTTTAATTGGGCATCAATGGCTGCCTGAGCATAAACGCCTGTTGTAAATACTGTCATTACAGACGCTAAAATGATTTTTTTCATTTGATAAATTCGGTTTTGGTGATAATTATTGTCAATTTAGGGTTTAGACTTTTTTTAATCGAAAATATGAAAAATCTGAGAGATTTACAAAGGATTAACTGTCTCAGTTTCCAATAATGAGTAAACAATCCTCATTTATCGACCTTGCGACGGAAATTGTTTACTCTCAAATTTTGTTCCTTCTCTCCTACTCTACTTTAAATTACTCATTCGACTATTGGTGTTTCAGTCGAATCCGAAACTTCAGTTGCCGATGATTCATTTGCTGCTCCATCAACATCGTTAGAGTTTTCAACCTCGTCTTCCTCCTCACGAATAATTCTAGTTACTGATGCAATATCGTCAGAATCACTCATTCGAATGAGTTTAACGCCTTGTGTATTTCGTCCCATTACACGTAAATCTGAAATTTTAATTCGGATGGCAACACCTTTTTTAGTGATAATCATTAAATCATCTTCATCTGTAACCTCCTTGATTGTAACTAAAGCACCAGTTTTTTCGGTAATATTTAAGGTTTTTACACCCTTCGCCCCTCTAGATGTTATACGATAATCTTCAACATCAGACCGTTTTCCATAGCCTTTATCGGATACAACCAAAAGTTGAGTATCTTCCCTCGAAACACAGACCATACCAATTACTCGGTCGCCTTCTTCTAGGTTGATACCACGTACACCAGTTGCCGTACGTCCCATAGGGCGAGTTCCTGATTCGTGGAAACGAACTACTTTACCATTTCGTGCAGCGATTACGATGTTATTATTTCCGTTTGTGAGAGCCACATCAAGTAGATTATCGCCTTCAGCGATGTTGATTGCAATAATACCTCCTTGACGTGGTCGTGAATAAGCTTCCAAAAGCGTTTTTTTCACCGTTCCATCTTCGGTACACATTACAATATAGTTGTTCTTAATGTAATCTTCATCAACGAGTGTTTTAACATTCAAAACGGCCTGGATTTTATCATCGGATTCGATATTGATAAGATTTTGAATGGCTCTACCTTTTGAAGTTTTGGCTCCTTCGGGTGCTTCAAACACACGCATCCAAAATAATCGTCCTTTTCGAGTAAAGAATAAGAGATAATTGTGATTGGTAGCCGCAAAAAGATGTTCAGTATAGTCAGCATCTTTGGTTTTTACTCCACGTGAGCCTGTACCACCACGACCTTGTGTGCGGTATTCTTGCAGCGGTGTACGCTTGATGTAACCTTGATTTGAAATCGTAACGAGCATTTCGTCATCCGGAATCATATCTTCGATGCTGAATTCTCCAGCTGCCATTTCGATTTTTGAACGACGAGCATCACCGTAACGGGCTTTCAATTCTGCCAATTCATCTTTTATAATTGTACGTTTACGCTCTTCCGAAGCCAAGATTGACCTTAAATCATCAATAAGGGCTTTGATTTCATTGTATTCGCCAATAATTTTATCTCGCTCTAAACCTGTAAGGCGTTGCAAACGCATATCTAAGATAGCTTTTGCTTGAACTTCACTCAAAATTATGCCTGCCGCCGCATCATTATCATATGTATCAATGATTTGGAGACGTTGAAGACCCGTTGTCAAAAACTCTTCTCTTTGTTTGTCGGTCATAAAATTACCTGCTATCAAAGCTATTTTCGCTTCATCGGCATCTTTCGACTTACGAATGAGTGCAATTACAGCATCGAGATAATCTAAAGCAATCAACAAACCAACCAAAATATGAGCTCTTTTTTGTGCTTCTCTTAAATCGTATTGGGTACGGCGAGTAATGATTTCCATTCTATGGTCAACATAGAAACGAATCATATCTTTTAGATTTACCGTTACTGGGCGACCTTTAGATAAGGCAACATTATTTATACTAAATGAAGATTGAAGCTCGGTATATTTGAACAAATTATTTAAAACCACATTAGGAACTGCATCCTTGCGTAGGTCATATACGATACGCATACCATCACGGTCTGACTCGTCACGCATATCGGAGATTCCTTCGATTTTCTTATCATTAATCAAACCCGCAGTTTTTTCAATCATTGACGCCTTATTGACCATATAAGGGATTTCGGTGACAACTATTTGGTCTTTTCCCGTTTTTGAAACTTCGAAGTTGGCAACCGCTCTTAGTACGATACGTCCTCGGCCGGTTTCAAATGCTGATTTTACACCACTATAACCGTATATAATTGCACCAGTAGGGAAATCCGGTGCTTTTACATGAACCATCAGTTCTTCGATTGTTATATCATTGTTATCAATATAGGCAACAATGCCATCAACCACCTCTGAAAGGTTATGCGGAGCCATATTGGTGGCCATACCTACTGCAATACCTGACGAACCGTTTAATAGCAAGTTTGGTATTTTACCAGGCATAACTGATGGCTCTTCGAGGGAATCATCAAAATTTGGTTGAAAATCAACGGTTTCCTTATTGATGTCAGCCAATAGTTCTTCAGCGATACGCTTTAAACGTGCCTCTGTATAACGCATAGCAGCCGGTGAATCTCCATCAATTGAACCAAAGTTACCTTGTCCATCAACGAGCATGTATCGCAAGGACCAAGGCTGAGCCATACGTACCATTGTTCCATAAACTGAAGAATCTCCGTGTGGGTGGAATTTACCTAATACCTCGCCTACGATACGAGCAGATTTTTTGTATGCACGATTGTGATAAACTCCCAATTCTGCCATTCCATAAAGCACACGACGATGTACAGGTTTTAGTCCATCTCTAACATCGGGTAAAGCACGAGAGATGATTACCGACATTGAATAATCAATGTACGCACCTCGCATTTCGTCTTCGATGTTTATTGGGATAACTGTGCCGTTATTAGAAGATAGTGAATCATCGCCAGTTAGAGGTGGGATGCCATCTGATAAATTTTCTGTTTCCTCAGCCATTAGCCTTTAATTTTACTTAAATGAAGATTATTATATAACTTTTTTATTTTTTTATTGCACTATTCTTATTGACTTCTATACAAATTTACAAATAAATTATTGATTTTGCAAGGAAAATGCCCTGAATGAGCGTAAAAACAACTTGGTTTTCAAATACTTTTTATATTTTA
>NZ_CALCZQ010000056.1 GCF_937903345.1 uncultured Emticicia sp.
TCTTGAAAACTGTTGACTGTAACAGGTCCGGGGGTTCGAATCCCTCTTTCTCCGCTGAAAGCACCTCAAAGAGGTGCTTTTTACATTTATGTACTTTCTTGTTTTTTATACAAACCTATATTTTACGGCACCTAAGAGTTATTTTGGATAAAGAAGTTCAAAAATGAATAATATCATTTTATACTTTATATCTCATTCGACAGGTACCCTATTTGGTACCCTACGTTTTTGATAAATTCTTTAGGGTACCAAAAGTGGATCAAGTCCAAAACCTGTGGAGAAGGATAAATTATATCAAGTTCAAAATGGTAAGCACAACTTTCATATCACAACTTATGTAGATATCATCATTCCTTACTTCAAAAGCCTATGGAACAAGTCAAAAAAGTTTGTAAATTAATTTT
This sequence comes from uncultured Emticicia sp., assembly GCF_937903345.1. Taxonomy (GTDB): domain Bacteria; phylum Bacteroidota; class Bacteroidia; order Cytophagales; family Spirosomataceae; genus Emticicia. Next base: position 405 of record NZ_CALCZQ010000056.1, read on the forward strand.
TTTTTGTAGTTTAGATAAATTTTGATGAATTCCGATGTACTCTATTGCTTTTATTGATACCGAAATAGAACCTAAATCTAAAAAAATTCTTGATATTGGAGGAATCAGGAATGACGGCAAAACATTTCATGCCAATGCAATTGCTGATTTCGTTACCTTCCTTAAAGGAACAAGTTTTATTTGTGGTCATAATATTATCAATCACGATTTAAAGTACATTCATAATGCAGTTATTGCAGCTCAAATTGAAACTACAAATGTAATTGATACCTTATATCTTTCTCCTCTATTATTTCCAACAAAACCCTATCATGCTTTGCTTAAAGATGATAAATTACAAACAGAGGACACCAATAATCCACTTAATGATGCTATAAAAGCTAAAGATCTTTTTTTTGATGAAGTTTCTGAATTCAACCGCATGGATGGAAGCCTGAAACAAATTTTTTATCGGTTATTAAATGAAAAAAAAGAATTCAGAGCTTTTTTTACTTGCATCGGATACAAAAGCAGCGATTTTCAATTAGAAAAAATAATCCAGGAAAAATTTAATACAACAATTTGCAAAGACGCTGACTTATCTACTTTTATTTCTGAGAATCCTATCGAATTAGCCTATTGTTTATCATTGATCAACTGCAATAATCGTTATTCAATAACCCCTCCTTGGGTTTTAAAAAACTTTCCTAAAGTAGAACGGATAATGTACTTGCTCAGAAGTAAGCCTTGTTTAACAGGTTGTGAATATTGCAATCAGGCATTGGATATCCATAAAGGATTAAAAGATTATTTTGGTTTTGATGCTTATCGAACCTATGCCGGTGAACCTTTACAAGAAAATGCAGTTCAAGCGGCTGTGGACAACAAATCATTATTAGCAGTATTTCCAACAGGTGGCGGAAAATCAATTACTTTCCAAGTTCCTGCTTTAATGGCAGGTAAAAACGTTAAAGGCTTGACCGTTGTAATTTCTCCATTACAATCGTTAATGAAAGACCAAGTCGATAATCTTGAAAGAAATGGAATTACTGATGCAGTTACCATCAACGGATTATTGGACCCAATTGAAAGAGCAAAATCTATTCAAAGAATTCACGATGGTAGAGCCTCTTTGCTTTATATCTCTCCTGAATCACTTCGATCAAAAACGACTGAAAAATTACTCTTAGGTAGAAAAATTGTTCGTTTTGTTATTGACGAAGCACATTGTTTTTCTTCTTGGGGACAAGATTTCAGGGTAGACTATCTGTACATAGGTGACTTTATTAAATCACTTCAGGAAAATAAAAATCTAGAGGAACAAATCCCTGTCTCCTGTTTTACCGCTACAGCAAAACAAAAAGTCATTGAAGACATTTGTGAATATTTCAAAGAAAAATTGGGAATCAAATTCGAAATATTTCCTTCCAGAGCTAACAGAACCAATCTTCAATATAGAGTATTTGAAAAAGGAGACGATGATGAAAAATACAATACTGTTCGTGATTTAATTGAAGAAAAAGATTGCCCTACGATCATTTATGTTTCTAGAACAAAAAGAGCTAGCGAATTAGCTAAAAAATTAAATGATGACGGATTTAATGCCAGAGCATTTTATGGTAAGATGGAAAGTCAGGAGAAAACGGAAAACCAAAATGCTTTTATTGCTGGTGAAGTTCAAATTATGGTGGCCACTTCAGCCTTTGGAATGGGCGTTGATAAAAAAGATGTTGGAATGGTAATTCACTATGAAATTTCGGACTCCCTTGAAAATTATGTCCAAGAAGCCGGTCGTGCCGGTCGTGATGAAAACATTACTGCCGACTGTTATGTCTTATTCAATGAAGAAGACTTAAGTAAACATTTCATTTTGCTCAACCAAACAAAACTCAACTTACACGAAATAAAACAAATTTGGAATGCTATAAAATTCATAACCAAATTTAAACCTAGTGTACAAAAATCGGCGTTGGAAATTGCTCGTGCTGCCGGTTGGGATGATAATCTGAACGAAATCGAAACAAGAGTAACCACTGCAATTGCGGCATTAGAAGAAGCGGGCTATGTGAAACGAAATCAAAACATGCCTAAAGTTTTTGCTAATAGCATTCTTTCGAAGACTGCACAAGAGGCTATTGATAAAATTATGCTTTCTCAAAAATTTAGCGAGGAACAAAAAGTTACTGCAACACGAATTATCAAAAGCCTTATTTCAAATAAAAGTAGAAAACAATCAAATCTTGACGAAGCTGAGGCAAGAGTCGATTACATTTCTGACAATTTAGGTCTTGATATTAGAAATGTAATATCGGTCGTCAATCTGTTGCGGGATGAAAAGATTTTGGCTGATGCGAAGGATTTAACTGCTTTTATCAAAAAAGGAGAAAACAAAAATCGATCACTTGCCATTACCGAAAGTTATCGACTTATTGAAAACTTCCTTTGTCCATTGTTTGACAATCAAGAAAAATCTTTTCATATCAAAGAACTGAATGAACAAGCCGAATTAAATGGTTGTAGAGAAGTTTCTCCAAATAAAATAAAAATCATTTTAAACTTTTGGGCAATCAAAAATTGGATCAAACGGTACAACAAAGATTATTCTAAAAATCATATCGCTGCCATAAGTTGCCAATCCGTGGAGGTTTTAAAAGAAAGATTAGAAAAAAGGCACCGTTTAGCCGCCTTTATAGTGAACTATATGTTCGATAAAAGCAACCAGATAATTGAACAAGGGGCAATAGAGAAAGAAGAAGTCTTAGTGGCATTTTCCGTTCTTGAATTACATGAAGCATACAGCAATCAAATGCAACTTTTTGAGGGTAACACTACCATTGAAGACATTGAAGACACTCTGTTTTATCTTTCAAGAATAGAAGCTATAAAAATTGAAGGGGGATTTCTAGTTATATACAACAAACTCACTATTGACCGACTCGAGCAAAACAATAGTGTTCAATATAAAAAACAAGACTATGAGAAATTAAGTCAGTTTTACGACCATAAAATTCAACAAATTCACATTGTGGGTGAATATGCCAAAAAAATGATTGACGACTATTCAGGTGCTTTAAAATTTGTCGACGATTACTTCCAATTAAACTTTCCTTCCTTTATTAATAAATATTTTAAAGGAAGCAGAGGAATGGAAATAACCCGAAATATTACTCCAAAAAAATACAAACAGCTTTTTGATTCTTTATCGGACGTACAAAGAAGAATTATTGATGATAAGGACTCCAGATACATAGTTGTAGCAGCCGGTCCAGGTAGTGGTAAAACAAAAGTTTTGGTTCACAAGCTCGCATCACTGCTTTTAATGGAAGATATTAAACACGAGCAATTGTTGATGGTCACTTTTTCACGAGCCGCTACAACAGAATTCAAAAAAAGATTAATTGATTTAATTGGAAATGCGGCACATTTCATTGAAATAAAAACATTTCACTCTTATTGCTTTGATTTATTAGGAAAAGTTGGAACCCTCGACAGATCCAGTTCAATCATCAAAAACACCGTCGAAAAGATTAAGAACAATGAGGTAGAAGCCAGCAGAATAACAAAAACGGTTTTGGTCATTGACGAAGCACAGGATATGGACAATGAAGAATTTGAATTGATTAAAGTGCTGATGGAAAAAAATGAAGAAATGAGAGTAATTGCTGTTGGTGATGACGACCAAAACATTTACGAATGGAGAGGAGCTGATTCTAAATTCCTTTTGAGTTTTATTACCGAAAAACAAGCCACCAAATACGAATTGATTACGAATTACAGAAGTAAAAGTAATTTAGTCTCTTTTACTAATCAGTTTTTAAAAACAATAAATAACCGTTTAAAAATAATTCCAATTGTTGCGAATCAGTCTGAAAACGGAAATATTAAAGTGATTCATTACAAAAATGGAAATCTAATCACTCCAGTAATCGAGGATATAATTTCAACGGGACTCTCAGGAACTACTTGCATTTTGACCCATAAAAATGAGGATGCACTCCAAGTTGCTGGGCTTTTAACAAAAAATGGACTACATGCCAAATTCATCCAAAGCAATGATCGCTTCAATTTATACAATCTTGAAGAAGTTCGCTTCTTTTTGAATGAACTTCAATTAAGTGAGAATGTATTTATTATTAGTGATGAAGATTGGGCAAATGCAAAACGAAAATTGATAGAGAAATACAAGAACAGTACAAAAATTGATATTTGTAAAAACCTTATTAAGGATTTTGAAGCAATAAACAATAAAAGAAAATACAAATCGGACTTTGAGGTTTTTATCAGAGAATCGGAATTGGAAGATTTTATCAGTACCAATGGTGAAACCATTTTTGTTTCTACTTTTCATAAAGCAAAAGGGAAAGAGTTTGACAATGTAATTTTACTACTTGAAAATTTTGACGCCCGAACCGATGAAAAAAAGCGGCAGTTATATGTCGCTATGACAAGAGCAAAACAAAATTTAACCATCCATTTAAATGACAATTATCTCGACAATTTTAAAACCGAAGGATTAGAAACAATCCTCAACAACGATACTTTTCTACCACCAAACAAGTTAGTTGTGCATCTCACACACAGAGATTTATATTTAGGTTATTTTGAATACGTTCAACATCGTTTAAATGGATTAATGAGTGGAGATACAATGACTGTATGCGATGAAGGTTGTAAAAACAATAAAGGAGAATTAATATTAAAATTCTCAAAATCGTATCTTGATAAAATTTCAGAAAATAAAACCAAAGGATTTATATTAAAAGAAGCTAAAGTTAATTTCATAGTATATTGGACCAATGAGGACAAAAAGATGGAAGTCAAGATTATATTGCCTGAATTACTTTTTGAGAAAAATTAGCAAAAAAGTTCAATAGGGGAGTGTACCATTTCGTCATAAGATAATTTCCTTCCAATGTTTTATAGAATAGCCATTATTGTTTTGAGTTCAAAATAATTAATTATACAGCTCGCAATAATAGTTTAATCAATAAATTGATGATTCTACAATGATGTTTATTCCATTAGACAAAGTATTCTATTACACAAAAAAAACATTACAATCTCTTTCGAAATAGTATTAACATCCAAAGACACCCATAAAATTAAATTTTTTGTCCCATTACGGTTTACCGTAAAATTTATTCCATCAATCCATCTATTTTTGAAATCAAATCCTTAAAAAGTCTTGGGTATGTCAATCCATTTTGATATGTTTGACTATTAATGAATACCTTAAATTGAATAATGAATCAATCTGTACATAATAAATTAGTTTCTTTTATTTGGTCTATTGCGGACGACTGTTTGCGAGACGTTTATGTTCGAGGTAAATACCGTGATGTGATATTACCAATGGTAGTTTTACGTCGTTTGGATGCTTTATTGGAACCAACCAAAGAGGCCGTAATGGAAGAATTGGCTTTTCAACGTGATGAAGCTGGATTTACCGAATGGGATGAAAATGGGCTAAGAGAAGCTTCGGGTTATGTTTTTTATAATGTTAGCGAATGGACATTACAACGATTACACGACACTGCAACCAATAGCCAACAATTATTACAAGCCAACTTTGAAGATTATTTAAATGGTTTTAGTACCAACGTTAAAGAAATTATTGATAAATTCAAACTGAAAAGTCAAATTCGACACATGGCGGCTAAAGATGTGCTGTTGGATGTATTGGAAAAATTTACTTCACCTGATATCAACCTTACTCCTATTGAGAAATTAGACAGCAATGGTAGAAAACTACATGCACTTTCTAATTTAGGAATGGGTTATGTATTTGAAGAATTGATTCGAAAATTTAATGAAGACAATAACGAAGAAGCTGGTGAACACTTTACGCCTCGTGAAGTTATTGATTTAATGACACACATTATTTTTGACCCTATCAAGAATAACTTACCACCAGTAATGACTATTTATGATCCTGCTTGTGGTAGTGGTGGAATGTTAACCGAAACACAAAATTTCATCAAAGATGAAGAAGGTGAAATACGTGCCGTGAACTCGGATGTATATTTGTACGGTAAGGAAATAAACGACGAAACCTACGCCATTTGCAAATCGGATATGATGATTAAAGGAAATAACCCTGAAAACATTCGTGTAGGTTCTACCTTATCTACTGATGAATTTCGAGGTACAACTTTCGACTTTATGTTGTCTAATCCTCCTTATGGAAAATCTTGGGCAAGTGAGCAAAAATATATTAAAGATGGAAAAGACGTTATTGATTCTCGTTTTCAAATTCGTTTAAAAAACTATTGGGGAATTGAAGAAGATGCAGATGCAATACCGCGTTCGTCTGATGGACAATTGTTGTTTTTGATGGAAATGGTAAGCAAAATGAAACCAATATCACAAAGTCCAACAGGAACCCGTATTGCTTCGGTACATAACGGGAGTAGCTTGTTTACTGGTGATGCTGGTGGTGGTGAAAGCAATATCCGTCGTTATATTATTGAAAACGATTGGTTAGAAGCCATTGTACAAATGCCAAACAATTTGTTTTACAATACTGGAATAACAACATATATTTGGATATTAAGCAACAACAAAACACCCAACCGAAAAGGAAAAGTACAATTGATTGATGCTGGACAAATGTTTCGCAAGCTTCGCAAGAATTTAGGAAATAAAAACTGTGAGTTTGCTCCTGAGCACATTACTGAAATTGTAAAAACCTATACCGATTTAAAAGCTATTGAACGCACTATCGACGAAGGGATTGCTTCAAAAGTTTTTGACAATAGCGATTTCGGCTATCACAAAGTCACTATTGAGCGTCCTAAACGTTTGAAAGCTCAATTTACAAAAGAACGTTTGGAAGAATTACGTTACGACAAATCGTTAAAAGAGGCTATGGTGTATGCCTATCAAACCTACGGTGATGCTGTATATGATAGTATTGAAGTATATGAAAAACCATTACTGGATTGGACTGAAAAACAAGAACTAAACCTAAACGCTAAACAAAGCAAATCTTTAGTTACTACTGATGTTTGGAAAAAGCAACATAATTTATTATTGATGGGACTGTTATTACATTCCCATATCGGTGAGACCGTTTATAATGATTTCAATGCTTTTACTGAAAAAGTAGAAGCTGTATTGAAAGACCAAAAAATTAAACTCTCTGCTTCAGAAAAGAACGCCATTTTAAATGCGGTCAGTTGGTATGATGCCGAAGCCGAAAAAGTAATTAAAGGCACCGTAAAACTCACAGGTGACAAATTAGATAAACTGTTACATCATTTAAATTGTACTGAAAGTGAATTACCAAATCATGGATATTACCCAACAGTTAAAAAAGGTGAATTCCTTGTCTATGAATCTGAAAGCGATTTACGTGATACTGAAAATATACCTTTGAAAGAAGACATACAAACCTACTTTTTACGCGAAGTACAACCGCATGTCCAAGAAGCTTGGATAAACCTTGATGCTACTAAAATTGGTTATGAAATTAGCTTTAATAAATACTTCTACAAACACAAACCATTACGCACTATTGAAGAGGTTACGGCTGATATTTTGGCTTTGGAAAAAGAAAGTGATGGCTTGATAGCTGAAATTTTAAATTTATAACTTCTTTATCAACAATAAAATGAACGATAAATTTCAAAATAAATATAGAATTGATTCTGCCAGATTACAAAACTGGGATTACAGAAACAATGCGGCCTATTTTGTTACCATTTGTACGGCCAATAGAGAACATTATTTTGGATATATCACAAATGGTAAAATGAATTTATCGCTTTTAGGTTCAACTGTTAATCAAGAATGGCTAAAATCAATTGAATTGCGACCTGATATGAATTTGTCTCTTGGCGAATATGTTGTAATGCCTAATCACTTTCATGCTATAATTTTTATAGACATTAACAAATATAATTCACCTTCCCATTTACAAGGTCTATCGCCAAACAATCAAATTCAAATTAAGAATTCTATCTCTGATTTGGATCATACCAATAATATTGTGGACATTAATGACATCAAAGATTGTAATGATAATAATGGGGTCATTGGAAATAATGATAATGATGCCAATCAAACAAATATTATAAACCATGACATTGATATGGATAATATAAACGTTCACGCGGCGGGTTGTAGAGACGCCATGCATGGCGTCTCTACGAATCCAAATCCAAATCCCAATCCAAACAACAACACCCTAACAGGTAATACATTTGGACCACAATCCAAAAATTTAGGTTCTATAATTCGTGGGTTTAAATCATCGGTTACCACATTTGCTCGAAAAAACGATATCCCTTTCCAATGGCAAACACGTTATCACGATCATATTATTCGCAATGAAACTGAATTTTCCCGAATATCCAATTATATCTTAAACAATCCCTCCAAATGGCAGGATGACAAATTTTATTCATGATGATAAAAAAGTACGACCAATATAAAAACAGCGGTGTAGAATGGTTGGGTGATATTCCTGAGCATTGGGAAACTAGAAGAATAAAGCATTTATTTAAAGAAATTAACGAAAGAAGTTTTGATGGTTCAGAAGATTTACTTTCTGTATCACAGTATACTGGTGTAACAAATAAAAGTGAAAGACTTGAAGATGGTGGAATGTTAACAAATGCAGCTACACTTGAAGGATATAAAAAAGTTTCAAAAAATGACTTAGTTAGTAATATTATGTTAGCTTGGAATGGAAG
>NZ_CALCZQ010000057.1 GCF_937903345.1 uncultured Emticicia sp.
CCATTTGAACACAAAATTAAGAGAGTTTTGTGTGCGGAAAAATTAGACAATCTCATTATTGTTATTTTTTATTTGATGAAAAGGTTAAAAACTGGTTTTTGTATAGAACTGAGGTATATAAAGCCTACTATAAAACAGGAGAGGATAAAGAAAGTAAAACCTTAATTAGCAAAAAAGAATATAACCAAGATACAAGAATTCCATTTAATCAAGTAAGTTTTGATAGTTTGTTTGGTAAATTAAGAGCAGATGTTCCTGAACCAGCATATTATGAGCGAATCTTTGTTAATAAATCTTTTATTTATAAAGAGCCAAATGTAAAAACAAAAATATATTTAATAAAAGGAGACGAAGTGAAAATTGTAAAGGAAGAAAATGGATTTTTAAAGATTTTTTACTACGGCAAAAAAACAATAGAAGGCTGGATAAAGAAAAGCGATGTGGAGTAAACAAAAAAGGCAAGCTCAATAGGCTTGCTTTTTATTTGATATATATGCCAGTGAAGGATTAGCCTTAGGGATGTTTAGTTTAACTCATTGGTTTTGAGTGTAGTAAGTATTGATGGCAGCGGCAATGGCGAAGGTTTGATGAAAGTACCGATGATGAATAATATAAAATTGGGGGTAACTTTAAGTGGCATACAAGTAGCCGAAGGTGGCTGTATTGTAGCAGGTAAGGCAGAAACAAGCGGCATTGATGTAGCGGTTTTAAACGACAAGCAAAGGCAAGTATTGAAAAAGGCTTATGCGTTGTATGAGCAAGTTTTAAATGTTGCGACCGAAAATGCAGGAGCGATAGCAGAGACAATAACTAATTTGAAGGATTTTATTCAAAAGGCAAAAGATTTTTCCAAAAATTACAAAGGAGGTAACACCGATGCTAAAAAGGCAAAAATATATGAAGAATATGCAAAGAATGCACAAAAAGTATTACTCAATAGTAAGAATTTACCAGCTACAATTAGAGCAGATTTAGAAAGTAAAATAGTGGCTACCCAACCTGCTTGGGATTTTTTCAAGACTGGAAATAAATGTAATGGTACAAGTGCTGGAAAGGGAGGTCCTAATTTTGAAGACTATACAAATGAATGTGAAGCATTTTCTGCTGCGATAATTGCTGAAATGGATGCGATGGAAGAGGCAGAAGGTAGTTTTACTTGTAATTGTTCACCAATTATTAGCGAATGCTCGCCTATCAAAGACATTTTAAGTCAAATTAAAGAGGCCAATTTCAGTAAAAAAGAATCTATTAGTATTTCGAAAACCGATAATAAAGATAAACTTTCAAATGATACCGATTGGGTTTCAGCTTTAAATGGCATTGATATCGGTGGTAAATGTTTTAAATTTTCTTTAGAATTCAAATTCTCAGGTGATAAAATTGATTTAAACCCGAATAGTTATAAAGAAACAAAAAATGGATATGATTTGGTAGATGAGAAAGATAATACTTTACTTTCTATAAATATTTTAAACGAATCGGGTCAAGCAAAATATCTTAAACAAGCTGTTTTAAAAGAATATTTGGGGTTTGAGGAATTAACTGATGATTTTGTCCCAGGCTCAATTTCCGAACTTTCCCCAGCATTAGCACCTTCCAATGGGACAACTAATTTTAAAGGTGGTACCTATGGTTGCACAAGGATATTGTCTAACCCCACAGAAGAAAGGATAAAACGTTTTTCTTTTAGATGTGTTGACGTAAATGATACGGATAATGGTAAATACTATAGATTTCATGGAGGGGTTGACATTTCATTGCCATTTGGAACTACAATTAAAGCTATTTTAGGGGGCGAGGTTGTAAAAATTCAGATTAATGATGATGATACTGATGGACTTGGGTCTAATGTAATCATAAAATCTAAGTTAAAAGATGGTACAGTTATCTATTATCATTATGGTCATTTAGAAGGAAGTAGTATTAATATTAAGAATAAATCAAAGATTCAGAAAGGTACAGAATTTGCTAAAACTGGGAACACTGGAAATATTAGTACAATTGGTGGAATTGAATCTCGAACAATACAACAACATTGCCATTTAGAAGTTTATATTAATGGGTTAAGTAAAGACAATAGAGTAAATCCAAAAAATCATTTAGAAAATTCACTTAAAAAAATCATTGAAAACTATGAATAAGGTCAGTTTATTAATCATAAATTTATTTTTAGTCACATTACAGCAAACATATTCTCAAACAAAAGATTTTAGTAAAAACGAAGAATCTCAATTAAATATTGATAGTATAATGATTGAAAATATTGCGTTTAATAATGGTAAAATTAAATTAAATATGCCCATTAATGTTTTTTTGAAAAATTATCCCAACAGTAAATTCCTAAACATTCGAATAAACGATAGTGAAGCAGAGGGCGGGTATTATGAAGAACCCAGATATTACTTAAATTCAAATACTTATGTGTTTGTTGATAATTTAGTTAATGAAAAGGTAAAAAAAATATTAGAAATTCATATTGAAGATAAAGGATTCTATTTGGATAATTGTCCAATAATAATTGGAGATTCTATTGCAAAGCTTCAGAAATGTTTTCCGAATACTTATAAACTTTATGTGGAAAAGAAAATGTCAAAATTAAAAAGCAGAATAAACAATGGTAATACAAAAATTTTAGAGCAATTTCCTGTAACTATTCTTTATAAAGATATGAATAGTTTACCTCTTTATTTATTATTTTGGTGGAATATAAAAACTTTAACAATAAGTAAAATTGAGATTAGATATCAAGAATAAAACTCTAACCAATTTTACCCGTTAGTGCCCCGTTAGTCCGCAGTGTGCCGTGAATTGAGTAGGAAGGTACTTAAATGTTTTATAAAAGATGATATTAGGTCTATCATAGTCGTTGTGCAAGCGAAGACTATAAACCGCCTCTCGGTGCCTGAACAGTAATGGATAGGTATTGAACGGAAAGAGGAAAAGGTTGCCATGAGCAATCAGGTGCGAATAAGAGAGATGAATGCAAATGAACCTCCGATGGAGTGATGAGATAACGGAACCTATTGTCAAAATCTAGTTTTTTCAGTTCCATCAGGGTCTTCGGCACGAGACCCTGATGGAACTGGTCTAAGCGAATAGGGGTAATCTAAAAACACCAAGAACAAAAACATGGCAGTAAAAGTAAGGCAAGACCAGCGAGCAACAATCTACTTTGTGACATTTACCTGCCATAAATGGCTACCGCTTTTTGAAGAAACAAAGTTAAAAGTTATATGAAAATATTTATAATTGGTTCAAACTTTTAAATGAGAAGAATATAAAAACAGTAGGCTTTGTACTCATGCCTAACCATTTACATTGTTTGCTTTATTTACCCAAAGAAGCACCTGAACTTAATAAAATCATCAGTAATGCAAAACGTTTCATGGCTTATGAGATTGTCAAAAGATTAGAGCAGGCAGGTAAAACAGCATTATTAGCAAAACTGGAAGAAGGCG
>NZ_CALCZQ010000058.1 GCF_937903345.1 uncultured Emticicia sp.
AAGTCTCAAATTATTAAAAATCAAACAATAAACTGCAATTACCAAAACAGAGAGGTATATTTGCATAAAAAAAGCATTAAAATGTTCATTTACCTTGATTGGCTATTAAATAAATTCAATAAATATCGCCAAAGTATAGGATTGAGTTTTTTCTTTGGGGGTTTACCACTCGTATATTTCCTGAGGGATGGATTAAAATTGGCTCAGGGTAGTACTGCCTTTACAGCAGGTATTGCAATTTTAAGTTTATTGATAGCATTCCCACTAAATCCGAAAAAACTTTACCAAACAAATACCATCGGCTATTTGATGTGTATTTTATACGGTATAATGGCCTTATCGTATTTGGCGGCTTATGCCCCAAATAGAGGCTGGTTTACAAATACTCCAATTGAGGTAGGTAATCAAATTGTGTTTTTGACTGCAATGTTTATTTTCGCAGGAATATCAATAAATAGCCTCAAAGCAACTTTTCTTTATTTTACCTTATTTTTCTGCACTTTAGGTGGTATTAGTTTGCTCTATTATATTGCCCGTAATCCAGCGTATATGTTTGGAATGCGAGCTGCTATTAGTTTTGGAGATGAAGGAGGAATGGCTTCGATGGGAAACCCTCACATCTATGCAAAAAGTGCTTATATTGGTATTGTGGCAGGTGTAATATTATTAAGAAGCGAGCTTAGAATATTATGGAGAACTGTAATTATTGGCTCTGTTTTTACCTTAATCATTGTTATCGGGCTATGCCAAGCAATGGCAATGGTTCTTATCACAGGAATATTCTTCTTTCTCTATTTTATTGCTAACATTAAAGCAAATAATATTTACAAAGGGTTGAAATGGCTAATGGGTTGGCGAGGTTTCATCATTTTTTTTGTTTTGATTTATATTGGATTCTCCTTATGGAATAATGCTCATTATAAAGGCTATTTTTTAGTGGCCGTTGACATTATCGGTGATAGATTGGGCAAAATCATTACAAGCTTCTTTACAGATTCAGATTCTGTTGCAAAAGTAAAAGCAGTGGTTGATGATTCTGCCTCAACTAGGGTTGTAAACATTACAAAAGTCTTTACTAACCTGTCTAAAAACGTTGAAAATGGAAATTGGTTTTTGATTTTCTTTGGTCATGGTTATCAAGAGTATTATGTCGATTCACCATTCATTGAAATTTTTCATGATTTGGGATTAATTGGATTTTTGATATTTAATGTGCTCCATTTTGTTATTTTAAAATGGATCTGGAAAGAAATTTTTAATCCAACCTGCGACTTCACATTAATGTTGGCATATTTCTTTTTGGCTACATTTATTCAAAATTTTACGATGGGAATGCCTTACGATTATGGCAGATGGTGTGCAATGGCTTTTGTCGCTCGTTTTGCTCTCAATTACAAAAAAGTTCGCTTTCAGAATACAATTATTACTTGAAAAATTGGTTTTAAAAACTAATTAAAAAAATTTATACCAATAAAAATCATGTTTATAATAATTTAAATTATTGAAGTTTAATTTAGGAATTTTAACTTTTATTTTGAAAACTAAAACAAAAAAATTTAATATTTGAATACAAATGCAACTACGAATGTAAAATAATGTTATTAATAATATAAAAAGACAAATTGAAATGATATAACTTGAAAATAATTAGCATTTTATCGCTAAGGTGTAAACCGTCTCTTTTTTCAAATCGCTGCGACGAACCGTCTAATGTCTTTGTTCTCAATACATAGATGTAATTTATTACCTAGATGATCCAGTTTTATCTAATTAATTTCTCTCAACTTTAACTCAAAAACTAAGGCTATTTTCATCCATAAGTTATTACCTCAGATTTTTAGTATTAGATGCTTGAAGACAAATATCTGTGCTCTTTTTAGGTAAGATTTGAAGAAATGCATATTGCTGCTTATTTATTTCTTCTTAGCGTTATAACTTATACATTTATTTACTCTTTATTAATAACTTTGGAAATTTACAAAGCTAAAACTTAGCGGAATTATTTGTAACATCTATAAGTTTATATACTACAAATCGTTTGCTACAAAAAATAATATACAGATTGAACGTCTATCAGTATTTTTGTTTTATTAATTATTGTCATTGTGAAATCACCAAAAAACATCAATAAAACAATATCTCTTCCTTAGTATACACTTTATTAAAATTTATCATCTCTTAATAAACTCTTTCAACTGTTGGCAGTTTTTATATATTTAATGAAAAATTTGGAAAAAACTTAAGGCAATAAAGTAAAAAAGTAGAACATTATTGATGATATAAACAAATCATCTGTTAAATAGCTTCGAGTGCTAAAAATGTAATTTTTAATCAAAAACCAAAACAATTCCTTTCGATAGTATCTCAAAAAGGGAAAAGAAAAAGTCTTTTGATTTGGCTGAAAATAAAATTAGCACCAACTTATGCAAATCAAACAGTGAATCTAAAATATTTATTTATCGCCTGATTTTCAGGACTTTCCCTTCCTTAACGATTGTACTTGTCAAATTATTCCAAGTCCACAATTCCGAAACAGTAACATTAAAATTAAGAGAAATTCTAAAAAGAGTTTCTCCTTTTTTCACTGTATGTTCAAAAAAGTTTTTGTTTACATCTAACTCCCCTACTTCATCTGCAATTAGATTGTTTTTATCTAAATTTTGTTTGTTCAAATTTGTATTTTGAGGTACATCTTTTGCATAAACTTCACTAACTATCTGACTATCAACACTTTTTGGCAAACTTATATTTTTAAAATATTCTTCCTTAATTAAACGAGCCAAAGATTGAGAATTTAAATCTATTTCCTTTGGCAATTCATTTTTCACGGAAACTATTTCTTTACTCATCAATTCAAACGCTTGCTGACTTCCTTTAGCAATTTCCTGATTATGTGGTAATTTTAATAAATCATCCTCATTTGACAATTCTTTTTTTGTAACAACCTCAGTAAGACTAAACAATTTTGTCTCCTCCTTTCCAATTTCATATTTCGATGGTAATGCTTCAACATCATTATCTTTAAGTATCAATTTTACATCAGCATTTTTAATTGTATCTTTTAGAGCATAAGTTTTTTCAATATTATTTGTCTGCTCTTCAACAACCATTCTCTCAACCTCTGCCATTTCTTCTGGCATTTCTATGTATTCAATTGGCTTATTTTTAGGTCGAGTTGTTTGCAACCAAATTACTCTTCCTCTTTGAAGGCGTTGAATTGTCTCAAAACGATTAAAATATAGCAAATTGGCGAGTCGCACACCATACATTTGTGATATATCCCAAAGTGTCTCCCCTTCTTTCACCATATGAAATGGCACACTTGCTTTTCCTAGTTTTTCTTGAATGTAATATATATGACCAATTGATAAAAGATCGGTTTCCTTCATATCATTGAAATCTACAAAGCGTTCAATCGAAATTCCTGCTTTATACGCCATTGTTACAGGTGAATCACACATTTCTGCCTTTAAACCTTTTCTATCATTAATCAAATAAAATACACCACCTTTACTATTTACTTTTGAAAATTTTTCGACTCTTTTTAATATTGGAAAACCCAAATCCTTTAGAGGCTGACCATTTTTTGTGGATAATTCTGCATAAGTTCTAACTTCACTATATCGTTCGGCAGGAACAATTACCAATACTTTGCAATCAGATTCAGGTACAATCGAAGAGTTAAACCACTTATTATATTCAAATAATGTTTCAGTTTCCACTTTTAAGTCAAGTGCTATTCTCATAAGTGTTTTACCCTTGCTATACGGATACTCATAAACTATTTTTTGAATACCTGGCTTATAAATAGGAAACTCTCTTTCAATGGCAATTTTGTAGGCTAAAAATTGTAAAATTGAGGAATAAGCTGGACTATCTAATAATATATATGGATTTTCAGCCCATTTTTTATTTACCTCAAGTAAAGTTAAAATTTTCTTATCTGCAATATGTGAAAAAAGAGTAGAAGCCCAGTTTCGGTACAGTACCTGATTTCGATTAAAACATATTACCGCAGCTTTAGTAGCAGCAATTAAATGTTTTCTTTCATCAAATTGGTCATTCACAATCAAATCCACTTCATCGGCTTTTTCTCTATCTAAACACCAATAAACGCCGTTTTCGAGAGAAATTGAGGTTTCAATGCTGGTCTGATATTTATTGTATGTCATCAAAAACTTAAAGTCATCAGGTACAGATTTTAATTTAAGAATTGGCTCTACTACAGGTAAAAACAAATTAAATTTATCGAGTTGTTGGTGAAGAATGCCCTTATCGGCTTGAATGTTTTTTAGTTCTGTTTGAACCAAATACCTGGTAATATCTGTGAGTTGAAAAGTTATGTCGGCAAATTTGATTTCGTAAGGAACAAAAGGATTTTCATTTGTTTGATTAAGAGCACTAACATTTGTGCTTTTGAGGCAAATGAAAAATAACACTAAAAGATGGGTATTTAAAAAAGCACGTAAGTCCATTATCTTTATGATCCGCTTGGGGCTATTGAGAATGAGGTGTAAAACAGATTATTGATAAACACCTCTCTCAATAGCTGATTACCTTTACTTTTTTGGGTTCGGGTTTGAACTTTTGTTCAGGTAATTGTTATAATTAATTAGGAAAGCTTTATTTGCTTTATAATTCAAAGATATTGAGCCTCTTTGTAATTTCCAAATGTAAATGACATTATTTATTTAATAATTTCCGAAATTTTTATCTTTTCAAAAAAAAATGAAAATAAATATAAATTTATTGATAGTAAACTTACTAATCTGTTATTAATAGTTAGAGGTAAATCAAAAAAACAAGTGTATTAGCTTTTATTACTTCATGTAACATAAAATGCCATTTAATTAATAGAATTTTTCATAGAAAAAGGCTACACTTAAGGGTAGCCTTTTCTATGAAAAATTTAAAAACATTAAACAGTTAATTTCTCCATTTTTTGTATTGATTGATAAGAGCATTTGTTGAGCTATCATGACTTTCAATTGAATCACTATTTGTCAATTCTGGATAAATTTTATTAGCCAATTGTTTTCCCAATTCTACTCCCCACTGATCGAAACTAAATACATTCCAAATGATACCCTGTACATAGATTTTGTGTTCATACATTGCAATTAAACTTCCAAGTACCTTTGGAGTTACTTTCTTTACCAAAATTGAATTAGTGGGCCGATTCCCTTCAAAAACTTTGAAGGGTGCGATTTTCTCTTTTTCTTCTTCAGATTTTCCGGTCAATTCTTTATCAACTTCTGCCAAAGTTTTACCATTCATCAGTGCTTCGGTTTGGGCAAAGAAATTTGATAATAACATTTTATGATGTTCGCCCAGTGGATTATGCGAAATTGCAGGTGCAATAAAATCAGCAGGAATCAACTTCGTACCTTGATGAATCAATTGATAGAAGGCATGTTGGCCGTTTGTGCCTGGTTCTCCCCAAATAATTGGTCCGGTTTGGTAATCAACTTTATTTCCATTTCGGTCGATATACTTACCGTTAGATTCCATATCACCTTGTTGGAAATATGCCGCAAAACGATGTAGATATTGGTCATAAGGTAAAATTGCCTGAGATTCTGCACCATAGAAATTATTATACCAAATGCCTAAAAGTGCTAAAACTACAGGGATATTTTTCTCGAAGGCAGTAGTGCGAAAATGATTATCCATTTCGTGAGCTCCAATCAACAATTGTTCAAAGTTTTCAAACCCAATCGTACATGCAATCGATAAACCAATTGCCGACCAAAGTGAATAACGCCCCCCTACCCAATCCCAAAAAACAAACATATTGGCAGGGTCGATACCAAATTTTTCTACTAAATTTTGATTTGTAGAAATCGCCACAAAATGTTTTTTTACAAACTCCGGATTGACTGCACTTTTCAAAAACCAATCGCGAGCAGAGAGGGCGTTCGTCATAGTTTCTTGCGTTGTGAAAGTCTTGGAGGCAATCATGAATAAAGTTGTCTCAGAATTCAATTTCTTCAAAGTTTCGGCGATATGCGTTCCGTCAACGTTTGATACAAAATGAATCTTGAGCGGTTCGCCGTCCTGATTCTTCTTATTATATGCTTTCAAAGCCTCTGTAACCATCACTGGACCTAAATCAGAGCCGCCAATTCCAATATTTACGATATCGGTGATTGATTTGTTGGTATATCCTTTCCAAGCACCTGAAATTACTTTTCCTGAAAAAACCTTTATTTTCTCCAAAACCTCATTGACCTCAGGCATAACATCTTTACCATCAACAAATATGGGTGTATTTGAGCGATTTCTCAAAGCAATGTGAAGCACCGATCTGTTTTCAGTTTGATTGATTTTTTCACCAGTAAACATTTTTTCAATCGCACCAGATAAATCGCATTCTTTTGCCAAATCGGTCAAATAACCAATGGTACGGCGGTTTATGTTGTTTTTTGAATAATCAAGTAAAATATCATTAAACTTGATTGAGAATTTCTTATATCGACTTTTATCTTCGATAAACAGCTCTTTTAGGTGTTTTTTACTTATTGTACGGTGGTGAGCTTTAAGTTTTTTGAAAGCAGATGTCTGAGTAAAATTTATTGAGTTAAGCATATTTTCTTTAATAGTTACTTGTGAATTGGTTACTGGGAAATTGGTTGTAAGTCTATGTTGGAATTAGTTATTAGAGAGGTGAAATGGAAGTTTACCAATAAACAGTTCACTAATTCCCATTATCTAATTTCCAGATTTTATACAAATATCATCTAAATGACTTTTGGAAGCAACAAAAACATTAAAATCAACATCACCTTGAATACCATCAACCTTGCCTGTAGTGCTGTGTTGCCAAAGCATAAGGCGAGCTTTATTGTAGCCTTCTAATTTTTGACTTTCATAATTTGAAATCCATAATGGATACTTATCAAAATTTCCTTTTATGTAGGCTCTATAAATATGACCATTGGTATAAATAATAGGTTTTACGCCATAATGGTTCTCGATGATATTGATGAAGGTCTTCACATTCTCAAGTAGATTGTTACGTACACGCCTTTTGGTGCCTAGAATTTCAAAATCAATAACAGGCACAAAATCGCCTTCTTCTAATTCTACAGATTCAATGAAATTTTGAGCTTGTTCAACTGGATTTGCTCTCGGAACATAAAAATGATAAGCACCTCTTATTAAGCCTGTTTTCTTAGCTTCTCGCCAATTGTTCCCAAAATCTTGGTCTTTCAGATCTTCTCCTTCAGTAGCCTTTATGAAGCAAAAACTTATATCTACTTTGTCTTCGATGCTATTTTTTACCCTATGCCAGTCAATTTTATTGTTATGGTGAGAAACATCAATTCCATGTAAAGTATACCGTAATGGTAGCTTAATACCAAAACTCTCTATGTAAGTCCACCGCTGACTATCGCTTACATATACTGGATACAAAGTGATTAGGACAATAACAATCAAAACGTAGAGACCACGTAAGGAAAATACCTGATTTAGAAATCCTTTCCTTGGGCTCAATTTATTTTTCTTTTTCATTAAACTTAGTAGCAATTATAAATCTAACAAGGTAGAAAATATTGCAAATAATATCCAAAAGTAAAAAAAATGCGTTAGGATAAAAATGTTTTAATCTATATGGTGTTTTAAACTATTATGTTAAATGATTTTTTGACAAAAAAAGTGGCATATTTTTAATGTATGCCACTTTTAAATAAAATTAAATCTCTTACTTATCTGGCTGTGGAGTGTATCGTAAATATGGTTTAACAACTCTCACACCCTTTGGAAACTTTTTAATTGCATCTTCTGTCGAAACCGCAGGAATTACAATGGTATCTTCACCTTCTTTCCAATCAGCTGGAGTAGCTACTTGATAATTTGATGTTAATTGAAGCGAATCAATAACTCGTAACAATTCAATGAAATTACGGCCAGTTGAAGCAGGATAAGTCAAAGTTAATTTAACTTTTTTATCTGGCCCAATAATGAAGACAGAACGCACAGTTGCTTTTTCTGACGCATTGGGATGAATCATGTCGTATAAGGTTGCAACGTTCCTATCTGCATCAGCGATAATTGGAAAGTTGACTTTTACACCATTAACTTCTTCAATATCCGGAACCCATTTACTATGTGAAGCTAAATCGTCTACTGAAACAGCTATTACTTTGACACCTCTTTGGGCAAAATCATCTTTTAAAAGTGCTGTTTTCCCTAATTCTGTTGTACAAACTGGAGTGAAATCGGCTGGATGTGAAAATAACATTCCCCAAGAATCACCAAGCCATTCGTGAAAATTAATTGTTCCCTGCGTGGTTTCAGCAGTAAAGTCTGGTGCGATATCCCCTAATCTAAGTGACATAATATGATTTAGTTTAAAAATTAAACAAACAATCTACTAACTTTATAGAGAATATTTTTTTTATAAAAATAGTTCATAAATTTAAATTAAAAATTTTTACAACATGATTAATTCAATTTAATATTAAAAAGTATATTTTTTGTTTAATTCACAAAAATATTGTTGTACTAAATAGTTGTAATGTAGTATATTTGAAAAAATGAATCAAAAATCTAACCCAATGCTTGCCTGCTCAGACCTAAGTTTTACATACGATACCCAAAATAAGTTTAATTTTCCTTCATTCAGTTGCGAAAAAGGCGAAGCTTTGCTAATCTTAGGTAATTCAGGAACAGGTAAAACAACACTTCTTCATTTACTTGCATTATTGCTAATACCGAATTCTGGATCGATAAAAATAAAAGGAAAAGAATTGGCAACGCTAACAGCTAAAGAAGCTATTCAAATGCGTGCTAATCATCTCGGAATTATTTATCAGAAACCACACTTTGTAAGTTCGTTAAATGTTTTGGATAATTTATTATTGGCAAATTATCTTGCCGACCAAAAGCAATCAAAAACACAAGCTCAAACCCTATCTCAGAACTTGGGAATTAGTGCCCTTCTCGATAAAAAAACATCAATGCTGAGTGGCGGTGAACAACAACGTGTAAGTATCGCCCGAGCATTAATGAATAATCCAGATGTTATTTTGGCAGATGAACCAACTTCTAATTTAGATGACGAAAACTGCAAGAAAGTTATTCAATTACTTGAAAATCAATCAAAAAATATCGGTGCCTCCTTAGTTATTGTAACCCATGACCAAAGATTAAAAGATAATTTTAAAAATATTATTTCACTTTAACAAAATACGATTTACGGAATTGTACTCTAGTAAATTTTTTCCACAAGAAAAACTCATCACTAGTTTGTCAGTATTAGTTTGTAGTAGCTGTTTGACATTTGAATAGACAAGATAAATCGTAAATCATAAATCGTTAATAGTAAATCAAAAACATGTTAATTAAAATAAGCTGGAAAAATTTACTTGCTAAAAAACTCAATAGTTTTTTGTGTATTTTATTGATGACCCTTGGCATTGCCATGATTTCTGTACTGTTGCTTTTAGGAAAACAATTACAAGATAAATTTGCCAAAAATATCAGCGGCATTGATTTGGTAGTTGGAGCGAAAGGTAGTCCACTTCAACTGATATTATCGTCGGTTTATCAAATAGATAATCCAACTGGAAAGATATATTTGGAT
>NZ_CALCZQ010000059.1 GCF_937903345.1 uncultured Emticicia sp.
GAGGAATGTTTCAATTAACAGGGTCGTCAAATTATAAAAAATTCGGTGAATATTGCAAGACCTGAGGTAATGAGATTGATTTTGTAAGCCAACGCGAAAGGTGTAAACACAAAATGAGCCACATTACTTAAATAATTTTTATTGTCTTAATGCCTGATAAATTATAAACCTTATTTGAAGAAAAATCAAATATGGACTTTTTGCACAATTCACTTATAAATAAGGTTTCAATATAGAAAGTTTAGATAAACTTTTTAATCGATATAATTCTTGGGCAAAATGCAAAGAAGAAGATATGCAAATCAATAACTTTTTAGACCTTACCTCATTGATAAATCAAAAATAATTGGCGTTCTGTTGTTACTTTCAGGCAGTGTAATCGTCCAAAATTCAAACAAATCTTTTAAATTTTTCTCAGTGCCTATAAAGCAAACATATTTTAGACGAAATGCTGACTCCTACCCATCGAAAATTCGTTGGTTGGGTGAAGGTTTAACGTTTACATATGTTTTAATTGCGAATCATGATAATTTTGAATTGTACTTAGCCTCAAATTACCCAAATGAAAAAGCAACTTATATTAAATTTATTCATAAAATAAGTTCAATAAGTTTATAGGAATCATTGCAAAGACTCAAAAGGCATTTTTGACATAGATAAGCAGCTAGTATCTCAAAACCAAAGTCTTAAAAAAACAATATGATTATAAAAACCCCCATTAAAGCCAAATAAATTGTATGTCATTAATGGCTCCTTATCGTTAATTTCGCTTTGGTCAGACTGAGATAATTTTCAATTTTAATTTATGAAGCACCTTTACAAAACATTCATTTTGCTGTTTTTTGGTACTCAAAGTGTCTTTTCACAAGACTTAGAAAAGTTAAAGTACTTCAAGTTCAAAAATTTATTCAGAGAGGGTATCAAATTAAATGGTGGCATCACGGCTAACCATACTTATTATAATGCTTGGGGTACAGACAACCGGCGAACACCTTTTGCTTATATCTACACGGGCAATCTAAATACTTCACTATTTGGCAAAATAAATATGCCTATTTCGTTTGGTTTTACCAATCAAAGAGCCAATTTTAGTTCTCCTTTTGCCAATGGATTACCAAAGATTCAGCCATTTAATAGGCTTTCTTTCAAACCTAAATACAAAGGCTCAACTTTTTATATAGGTACTGCGGCATTAAATTTCTCACAACACACATTAGCAGGATTTCGTTTTCAAGGATTTGGCTATGAGTATCGCTCTGACAAATCGCCCATCTATGGTAGTTTTATGTACGGCCGCTTACTGAAAGCCATCACTATTGATTCTACGTTTATTAGTCCACAAAATCGTCCTGCCTATAAACGTATAGGTATAGGAGGCAAATTAGGCTATAAACAAAAACAAGATTTTATTGAGCTAATTTATTTTCAGGCAGACGATAAAGTCAATTCGTTGCCTTATCGTTTAGATATCCTTAATATTTTCCCCGAATCAAATGTTGCTATATCCATCAATTTTCAAAAAGTTCTATTTGAGAAAATATTCATTAATACTGAGCTGGCTCGAAGCAAGATTTTATCAGAAGATAAAAACCTTGCTTTCTTTTCAAAAATAGGTCAAACCATTGGAAAACGAAGTAATATCAACAAGCAGGCACTAAAATCTTCACTAAAATATAAAAGTAAGCAATCGGAAGTTGGCCTTGAATATAGTCGCATTGACCCAAAATACAAGACCTTTGGTGCTTATTTTTTCAATGCCGATTTAGAAACCTTCGCACTAAAAACTGCACATCAATTTTCAGAAGGAAAATGGACAGTCAGTGCAGATGTCGGCTATCAACATGGCAATTTAGACCAGAGTAATCCTCAATCTCTTAATCGTTGGGTTTGGGGCTTTGATGGCAATTTCGTACCCAACGAAAAACTGAATATGAGCCTTAATTATTCTACGTTTTCTAATTTTAGTAATTTTCAAAACAATTTTCAATACCTGACAGTGTTAGAGCCTTATCAGCAATTAGATACGCTAAATTATCGACAAATAAACAATAATATTTCGGGGGCAATGATGTATCAATTGCCGAGCCAATCGGACTATAAAAAGACGATTAGTCTCAATGCGATTTATCAATCAGGAAATGACCAACAGGGTAATATTAATAGCAGCAATGACCTCAATAATTTGAATCTGAATTATGGCATAGCAAACGAATCGACGAAAATGGCATATAGCATGGGGGTTAATTTTGTTCAAAATCAGACTAATTTGTCAAAAGATTTTATGTTCGGCCCTTTGTTTTCGTACAATCGGGGGCTATCCAAAAATAAAATTCAGCT
Source organism: uncultured Emticicia sp. (assembly GCF_937903345.1). GTDB lineage: Bacteria > Bacteroidota > Bacteroidia > Cytophagales > Spirosomataceae > Emticicia. The sequence goes on from NZ_CALCZQ010000059.1 coordinate 2,338, forward strand.
TTCGAGTATGATTTCTTATACATATTCAAATAATACAATTCTTGAAAACAGAAACCAAGACTCAAAAAGTATATTTCTGGGCAGAATAGGGCTTCAAACAACACTATTTAAGTTACATAAATTTAATTTTTCAACACTATTCTTAAAAACATCGAACCCAAACAATACCTATAAAAATCTTTCAGAAATAACCTTAAACTTGGCATATTCGTATCAATTCAAAGCGATTACAATAAAGTCTAAAAAATAAAAATTATGAAGTCATTATTATTTAAAATATACTGCTTTTCGCTCTTCATTACTATAAGTTTTGCTAATGAATTGCCTATTAAAAATTATAGCGAAGCAGAATGTAAAGTATTGGGCTTAAAGCCTATTATATTGCCATTTGGAGAGAAAATTATGCCACAACACGACGGCAAACATTTTTTTGTATCAGACAAGCCGAATTATCAATCAGCCACAGATATTACTCCAGACCAAGTAAAAGCGGTAATTACAAAGGCAAAAGATGCAGGCCAAAAAGTCTATGATTTATTGAGTATGCAATATGTCAGTAGCCTACCAATTGTAATTCAAAAGGAGATAGCAGGTACTACCTACGACATCGCACTTGATAAATTGGTGTTTACACCCAATGGCAATACAATAACCATAATGGCCATGATAACGACACCAGATGGCAATTCACTTTGTTTTGCAGACGAACAAATTGAATTTACAGGGCAAGGCGGTATTAAGGAGGGAACATTACGATTGATTTTGGGTGGAAATAATAAAATTAAATTATTCAAAATAGAGAAAGTTGAATTAGAACTTACCGAAGGGTCATTGAAGTTTGGGTGCAATGGCTATGAGAGTTTTTCGATTGGTGGAAACGTAATTTTCGATAGGTCTTTGATTGTACCTGACGATATAAAAACTGGTGAACCTGCTGCTGGAAATGTCAGCTCACGATTTCTCTTAGAAGACGTCAGAGATTGGAATAATATGTTGATAGAAATTTCTATGCAACCTTTTCAAATCCCTTCAATGAAAGGTTATGGTTTTAGTGTTACGAATGCTGTAATTGATATAAGCGACCATGTAAACTCACCACTTTGTCAATTCCCAAAAGGTTATACCAATGCAGAAATGGACGAATTATGGCGGGGTGTATATATCGGAAATGTTACTGTTAGGTTTCCGCTTTATTTTAAAAACCGCACTTCAAAGCAACGCCTATCTGTTGGTGTAAATTCGCTTTTGATTGATAAAATAGGTGTATCAGGTGAAATATTTGGCGAAAATATAATGACCATCAAAGACGGAGATTTAAATGGATGGGATTATTCTTTAGATGGTGCAAGTATTGTTTTAGTAAAAAGTAAAGTTAAAGCTGGAAGTTTAATAGGAAAAATTAGGGTTTCTATTTCTTCCGAAGAAAAACTATTAGGCTACAAAGCCATTATTGACCCCACGCGTGATTATTATAATTTTAGTTTAAACGCTGCAGAAGATTTAGATTTTGAAGTTTTTAAAGCTGCAAAAGTACACTTAGAACCAGCATCGACTGTAAGTCTAATACTTGAAGAAGAGCAGTTTTCTGCAACGGCAATGTTGCACGGAAAAATGAACATAACTTCTTTGAAAGAAGGGGTTAGTTTAGAAGAATTTACTTTTCAAAACCTATTTCTATCAACTAAATCTCCTTATCTATCTGTTGGCTTTTTTGGTGGTGGAACCGAAAAAGAACTTCAGTTAGGTGGGTTTCCCATAAGTATTATTTCACCAAAAATACTGATTCAAAACAATGTTGCAGACATAAACTTTGGAGTAAAAGTAAACTTAGACGACATCGGGATTTCGGCTACTGGTGGGTTTGTAATTCAAGGAGCCTTCATAAATGAAAACAATCGTCATTTTTGGAAAAATAAAAAGTTTGCTTTACAAAAGTTAAATGTAAAAGCAGATTTGTCGATTGGGAAATTCAGCGGTACTGTTGAGTTCTTCAACGATGACCCAATCTATGGAAAAGGATTTTATGGCGAAATGGGTTTGGATTTGAATGTGGGCGTAGATATAGTAGCAAGAGCAGTTGCCGTATTTGGTAGAAAAGAGAAAAGATATTGGTTTGTAGATGGAGAATTATCTTCTGGTGGCAATGGAAGTGGACTTTCTATTAATGTATTAGCGGGTTGTTTATACAAGCACATGGCTCCTGTAGCAGGAACAACTGGAGCAAAATCATTATCGGGAGTGGTCTATGCTCCCAACTTTTCAGTTAACTGGGGTGGTCGTTTTGCTATTGGTTTGAGTGCAGGCAGTTCAATGGCAGGTTTAGCTGGTTTAGAAATCGTAACCCGAAGTAGTGGGGGAATAAGTAAAATTGGTATTTTAGGAAGTGTTGTTGTGGCAGGTAATGGGTGGATGGTCACACCTGAAGCCGGGCAGATAATGTATCGAAAATTATGTAGTGACAGCGACTTAATGCAATCGGGTGGCATTGACAACAATACAGATGGAGATACTCCACCTGAAGGACAAACACAAAAGTTCGATATGAATGCCCCTAAAGGCTTTGGAGCAAGTATAATTCTCAAAATAAACTTTGATGACCGAAGTTATTATGGAAAGTTAGGTGTTAATGCTTCTACCACTTCTATATCTGTTCAATTTGTCGGAGCATTTTATTTCTCACCAAGTAAATGGTTTGTTCATTTGGGTGAACCTCCTATTTCTGATAGGATAATTATATTATTGCCAAGTTTACCTCAAATTGATGGTTATATCATGTTGGGTCATGGAGTTCCCGAATTGCCTTCGCCTGAACCTAATATTTTTACAAAATATCCATCCGAAATCAACAAACGCTCTTCTAATATAAGTAGCGGACAAGTTGCTTCAGGTGCAGGTATTGCTTTTGGAGCTGCATTATCGATTTCATCAAGTGGTAAAATACCTAAAAAAGCAGATAGGCCAATACTGGAGTATGGCATAGGAGCAAGAATAGGGCTTGACATGATGCTTATGAAATACAGCAATGGTGCCTATTGTGAAGGGCGTGAGGGGCAGCCAATTGGTATTAATAATTGGAGAGCCGCTGGACAAATTTATGCCATTGGTTGGTTTAAAGCCATGGCATTTGGTTTCAATGTTCTTGATATAGGTTTAGGTGCTGTACTTGGAGGTGCTGCCCCAAACCCAACTTATGGAGCAGGGGAGGTTGCGGTTAGTTTTAAAGTATTAGTTAAAAAATTCAATTTCAATGTAGGATTTTCTGTGGGTGATGATTGTGTCATTGTTGGTGGCGATGCTAAAGTTTCGGATGAACAAGTTTTTGATAATTTTTATCCATCGGAAGGGCAAGAAGTAGTACCTAAAGAAATAACTCCAACCATCACATTTACAAATGCAATCGAAAGTCCAACACAAGTAGAAGGACTTAATGGTAGTTTTAGACAAAAAGTAATGAATTATACACTTACAGACCAAGATGGGAATACTATTGACGGGTCTTGGAGTACGGAAGGAGCTAAGAAAATAGTATTTAGACCATCAGCTTTACTTCCTGCAGGTAAGAAAATCACTGTTAAAGTTCTTGTACAATATCAAAAAGAAGAAGCAGGAAATTGGCAACCATTTACGGATGGAGGAAGCCCAGCAGACACACAAAAAGAATACTCTTTTATTACAGCCAAGAATGTGGAGGAATTTAAGGAAGATTTAAAAGAAATAGTTGAAAATGCCGAAGAAATAGCGAAGGAGATAAAAGAAGAGGCAAGAGTTACGGCAGAAGAAATAAATAAATATGTAGAGGAAAGAGGAGAACAAATTGAAGAAAATGCAAAACAAGAGGCTGAAGAAATAAATGAAATGATTGATGATAAAGGCAAGGCGATTTTAGAGAAAGCCGAAAATGCTAACATTCCGCCCGAGAAAAAAGAAGAGGTAAAACAAATTGTAAATTCTGCTACTGAAACCGCCCATAATGTGGTAGATGATGCACGAATAAAGGTGCATGAAATTGTTGAAACTGCCAAAGTTGACGTAAGAAATATGACCAATGTTGCTGTAGCACAGGTCGATGCGGCGGTTGATGGAGCATTGGCTAATGTCAGAACCTTTGAAACTAATGGAAAAAGTGAAATCACAAGGATGAATAATGAACTAATACAATATAAAAGAAACCTTGAAGCCCAACGGAGAAGAGAAATAAAATGGTGGATGGGAAGAAAAAAGAAAAACGAAATTAAAGATAAGTACCGACAAATGGCCAATGATGCAGACAGAGAAGCTCAACGAAAAATGCAAGAAGTAGTCAATAGAATCAAAGCACAATCTGATGCTGAAATGGCTACTGTTCAACAAAGAGGTAAAGAAATTATGGATGCAGCTTGGGAAAGAGCAAAGCAAATAATGGATAAAGCTGAAAACGATGCAAAAGGTGTAATGGCTGATGCCCGAAGAATAGCTGATGAAATAATGGCAGAAGCCGAAAGGCAAAGTAACGCCATCATCAATGGTTCAGCTAATGCCCAACCCGACCTTTCTGCTTTTGCTCAACTAGCACAACAAAAAAGTGCTTTTTATGATGAAGCGGATGAAGCAACAGTACAGGCAAATAATACAGATAATGACGTTGATGAAAATCAAATTCAGGCCGACCTTAATGCTGAAATAGAGAAGCAAAGATTAGCAAAAGAAGAAGAAGACAGAAAAAATGCAGAATTACAAAGGCAAAAGCAGGAAGAGGAAGAATCAAAGCGAAGAGAGCAACAAGCCTTATATAATGCTGAACAACAACGCCTTCAAGAAGATTGGAATAGAAATGATGCAATTAGGAAGCAATTAGAGCGAGAAGAAGGAGAACGCCAACAACAGTCTTATGAAGCCGAGCAACGAAGAATTGAAGGAGAACGCCAACAACAGTCTTATGAAGCTGACCAAGGGAGATTAGAAGAAGAACGTCAACGACAACAAACTTATGAAGCTGAACAACGAAGAATTCAAGAAGAGAGGCAACGCCAAGAATATGAAGCCGAACAACGAAGAATTGAAGAAGAACGCCAAACTGCTTATTTTCAATATCTTGAAGAATTAGCTCGGCAAAGGGTTCAGCAAGAAGAATTCCAACGCCAACGCCAACGAGAATTTGAAGAAGAACAAAGACTTTACAGGTTAAAACAATTAGAAGAAAGCCCGTATTCGTATGGTTCTCCATTTGTTGACATAAAAATAAATGAATGGTAATACTTTTTTCTTGATTCTGAAAATACTAAATACAAAAATTAAAGTGAAAAAAATATATATTATATTCCTTTTTATGTTTTTCCAGATGGCGATAACTTTCGCTCAAGAATTAGCATTGGTAGCCAAAATAGAAAAAGATAAGGTTATTCTTAGATGGATGCCCCAGAGCTTTGAAACTTGGCAAAAAGGTAATGCTGTGGGCTATCAGTTGTTTCGACAAACGACTCATCGCAATGGTGAAAAAGTAAACGAAAATCAAATTTTACTTACGAAAAACCCATTAGTACCCTTGAAAGAAAACTATTGGACTTTACTGAGCAAAAAAGAAAAGTTTGCAACCGTTGCCTATAAATTCTTAACAGCTCCCGCTCCCGAAGACCAAGAATCAAAAGACCTCTCTTTGGTGATGGCAATGCTTATGAGTAATACCTCTGGGGCTATTGCAGGAGGTATGGCTCTTCTTTATGAGGATAAAACCATTGCTCCCAATGAGCAATATATCTATACAGTTGTAATTGATAAAACATTAATTTCAGCTAATGTGAATATCGAAACCTCGAAAATCACTCGCTTGCTCCCTCCCACAAATCTCTATGGTGAGTTTCAAGATAGTACTCTTTTTATTCGATGGAATGTAGCAGACTCGCTGCTACATAGTGCTTTCATTATCGAACGTTCTGATGATGGCGGATTATCTTATAGCCCCACCCAAGATGAACCCATTTTGGCATTAGCCGAACCCGACTCACTGGGCAACTACATCGGCACAAAGTCTGAGAAACTTCCAAAACTCTACCAAGAATATTATTATCGAGTAAAAGCCATCACACCTTTTGGCATACTTTCTGAACCTTCCAATGTGATACGTATTTATGGTTATCGAACCAAGCTACCGCTTCCGAGAGTAAAAACCTTTCTACCTAATTATAAAGAAAAAGGGGTGCGAATCACTTGGAATTTCCCAGATTCGCTCAATAACGACATTAGAGGTTTTGATGTATTAAGGGCCGAAAAATTAGGGGAAAAATATGAAAAACTAAATCCGAAACGACTTTCAAGACAAACCCGAATGTTTGTTGATAGTCTGCCGCTTTCCGAAGGATATTACCAAGTGGCGGTCATCAACTGGGCTTATAAAAGCTTACCGTCGTATCCCGAATTTGTACAGTTACAAGACTCCATTCCGCCACAAAAACCAGTTTGGAAAACTTATAAATCCGACGAAAAAGGCATCGTTACTTTACGCTGGAAAGCCAACCACGAAAAAGATTTTTTAGGGTATAGTATTTATCGTGGCGATAACCCAAAACATGAACTGAGCCTTATCACGAGCCAAATCATTTCAGACAGTGTCTATCGAGATACCGTCTCTTTGAACTTGCTCAATAAGAAAATCTATTATTCAATCATTGCCTTCGACAAACGCCTCAATGCCTCCGTTCATGCCGACACCGTTATTGTGCGTCGCCCCGATATTATTCCGCCTGCATCGCCCAATTTTACTGACTTTTCGGTATCGGATAGTAGCATTTCCATCAGTTGGGCAAATTCGCCAAGCGAAGACCATGACAGTACTTTTTTGTATAGGGTTTTTAAATCCGATACGCTCAACGGGCGTAAGTTATTGCTTGGGTTTTCAGTCAAAAAACCATTAAATAGCTTTATTGATACAACTGCCACCGAAAAAACACCCTATGTTTATCAACTTATAGCCCAAGATGATGCGGGTTTGCAGTCGAAACCCACCAACATTGAGCTTGAAATGCTATATACTGGCATTCGAAAAGCCATTAACCCGATTAATTTTAGCTTAGAGGATAATAGCCTTTTACTTACTTGGCAGCTACCCAAGCAAGCCATCAAAAAGTATGTCTTGTATCGTAAGAAAGGCATAGCCGAAAAAATGGCACTCTATAAGATTTTTGAGGGGAAGTTCGGTTCTTACAGAGAGCCTACTATTGAGCCAAACATACCTTATAGCTATCGAATCAAGGCGATTTTTGCTGATGATTCCGAAACCAAACTTTCAGAAGTTTTTGAAGCCCCCATTCTAAAAAAATAAACTTACACACGATGCACAGGTTTTTTAAATATATAAATCTATCTTTTCTCCTGCTCATTTGTCAGGTCGGCTTTTCGCAAAATTTCCCAGTAGATTGCCGAGTGTTGCTTGCACCACCTTATACAGGCAAATTTACTGATATTACTAATAGCCCGACCAAATTTCGGGTGCAATTATTGCTCAAAGACCTCACCAAATCGA
>NZ_CALCZQ010000060.1 GCF_937903345.1 uncultured Emticicia sp.
ATCATCCTGGCAAAGGAAATCCTTCTTGGTTATTTATTGATGAAATTGGTATTAATTGATGTAACAAAAACAAATTCTTTATATTTTTGTAGAAATATGATTGGTTTCGTAGTTCAACGGATAGAATAAGCGTTTCCTAAACGTTTGATTCGGGTTCGATTCCCGACGAGACCACTAAAAACAAAAATTGTATTTTGGATCACAATCAAAAGGCCTCTCCAGAAAATATGGAAAGGCCTTTTGATTGTTTAAAGATGAGCAAATTGTTGATAAATGGCAATGCAATTTTGCAAAAAACCATGAATTAGAGGATTTTCAGTATCTTTAATTTTCAGAATGGCATTTCTTGTGTAATATTAATTACCAAGCGATGATGTAGATACAATTATTTCCAGTTTATTAGTTATAACTTTGAAATCAGTCGTTTTGAATCAATCAATTTATATGATTTCCGAGAAATGGTTTCTAATAAAATTTCATTTCCTACTTTATCAAAATACCTACAGGAGATTTTTATCCATGCAATTTACCCAATATTCAATCCCTGTTTCAGCACACATTTTAATGAAAGTCAGATATTAGGTTTTCCCTTGTTGAAGAGCAATCAATTAGGCTTTAAATTCCTCTAATTCACAAATTTAGCATTGGCGACCAGTTCATGTTTTTCGTTTATTCTTGCAGTATAATTATAATCAGCGTGTAATTTAAAATATCCATCTGCTGCTTCACATTGAGTAAATTCCAAATGACATAATTTCTAGAATATATGCAGGGAAGTTTGCCACTGATATTAGACTGTTATGAGCTGTTTTGATTTGTTCCACTGTAAACAATTGTTCCTAATTTTAAATCATTAAACCATTCGTTGAGTTACAAGCAACGTATTTTTTGAATTCCAATACATTAAGATTACATTGCAAAGTTGCATAACTTGAAATCCTTGTAATTGTAAAAAATCGTTTTTCTACAAGCAGCGTTTAAAATTTTCTGTTGTAGCACCTGTAAACTGTTTAAAGTCTTTTATGTAGTAGTCTTGGTCGAAGAAATTGTTTTCATAGCAGATTTCGGTTAATGTTTTGGCAGTATTCCTATTGTCAAACACTGTATTGAAGCAAACCAAATAAGCGAATTTTCGGGTGTATTTCCAACAATTTTCTAAATCGTTTCTCAGAGGGGCTTAAGCTTATATATAGTTTTTGATTCAGTTCTTTTATATGGTTAGTCCCATTACTTTGATAGATAAATTTAACTGCTTCCATAATCAATTTGTCAGTATAAATGGGTTTCAGTTGCGACAAAAGAAATTGCTCAACAATTTTAATAAGTAATGAGACAATATTAATCGACAAATTGAAACGATATAACTTATTGATAATTAGTATTAAATCTCTTGTCTCTAATCGCTCCGGCGATCCGTCTCAATACTTACAATGTTTGTCATCTTCAGTTATTACCAATTTTTCTTCTTTTTCGATTATACTGTTTTTTTAAAATATCATTCAATCAAAGGCTTAAATTATTCATTTGAAGGGTAAGAGCAAAATGAGTAAATGCAATTGAATTAAAGCAAACCAATATTATTCCTATATTAGCCGCATTTTTGAAGATTTAGTCAGCATTTATAATTTCCGTAATTCCTGCTGAACTTAGTTTACTTTCTGATATATCTTTGTATTATTAGCAGCCGTCCCTTGTAATCAAAAAGAACCATTGACTGAATGCGTCGAGCAGACTCAAGAATTCAGAAACAACCTTTACTTTTACACAAGAAGAAACCTTAAAACCAAAATACGCTCGAAAAGAAAAAAAGGCAAGTCGAAGTTTGCGATATTTCAAAAGAAGAAAAACATAGAAGCTGTGTAAATTGTAAGATCAATACCATATGCAAGGTTTAGAGTGATATTATAGAGGCATAAATACAAAAAAAACACCGAAAAAAGTTATCACTTCTCATCAGAATGATTCCTCCGTCGAATTACATAATGCTGTTTGGAGACAGTTCAGTTGTGAGTCGAACTTACTAATCACCACAGCCTTAGTATAACATTTTTAAAGTATATTTTAACATCAAAAAAAAGATTTGTCTTGTTTAATAGCAAATATGGTAATATTAGCTTGCGGCATTTTAGATCTTCAAAGCGACTCAAACAGAATGGCTCAATTGCATAATTTCGCAGATATTTTGTCTATTTTTGCAATTTTTAAAGACCGTATTTTTTTTATTTGAAAGCCGTTTAAAAACGTAAAACGGCTGCGGTGAACCACAAAATTTTCGTATATTTGGAAGGCGGCAATATAATAATTAGACCTCTTAAATAACAACATTAATCAGATTTTACTTATTTCTAAATGAATAATTTTTTAAAAATTACTTATTCCATTTGCTTGATTTTTTTTCAAATTTCTTGTATTAAAAAAGAAATAGAGGTCGTAAGCCCTGCTTCTTCAAAAAACGAGTTAATTGAACTGACATTTTCAGATCCCAGTTTTGACTATAAAGCCATTATAAATGATTTAAAAATAGATTTAATTTTAAACCTTCCTATTAAACTTACAAAAATTAAAATAAAATCAATAAAAATTTCAGAGAAGGCCAGTTCAAACTTTGTATTAAATGATGAAATTAATTTAGACAATAATTCCGTTGAATTTATTATTACAGCAGAAAATGGTGATAAAAAAATATATTCCTTTCTACCCAAATTTGCGACTGAACCATTTAAGGTTATTAAATACGATTCTAAAGAGATTTCAAAACAAAATATTACCCCTACTTTTATTCATTACATGCCTTGGTTTGAAAGTCCTGAATTTGCTGAATTTGGAAATTCTAAATTCGGTAAGTGGGGACAACATTGGACAATGAATACACAAAATCCCGAAATAAAAGATGGAAATGGAAAAAGACAAATTGCTTCACATTATTATCCTTTAATAGGTCCTTATGACAACGGTGAACCAAATTATTGTGAATATGCTTCAATACTAATTAAATTGTCTGGAATAGATGGCGTAATTATTGACTACCCCGGTATTACCACCGTATATGACTGGAAATTATTGCATGAACATACACTAGCATTTATACCTTGGCTTCAAAAAGCCGGACTAAAATATTCTATTTGCTATGAAGACGCAGCATTGAAAAATGCATTTGAAAAAGCTATTATTACTGACAAAATAGAAGAGGGTAAAAGAGTTATGAAATATATGGATGATACTTTTTTTAATAACCCTGAATATTTCAAGTTAAACAACAAACCGGTTTTATTAAATTTTGGCCCTCAGGCTATTAAATCAGACCAAGACTGGCAAGATATATTTTCTGTAACCTCTAAAGGTGTAATGTTTTTTCCTTTAGCTTATCATGGCGATTATTTTAATTTATCTAAATCAGCGGAGGGAGCTTTCGCTTGGGTTGATGAAACTATTGACAATAAATTTTACAATTATTCATCCAAACTAAAATTTACTGGCGGTGGTGCGATGTTTGAGTTTAGAGATTTTTATAAAATCGGCGGTTGGGGGGATGGATATACAACATACCCAAATAAAAATGGTGATTTATTAATTGCATCATTAAAAAGAGCGAAAGATGCAAAAGTAGATTTTTTGCAATTAATAACTTGGAACGATTGGGGAGAAGGAACTGCTATGGAACCTTCTAACGAATATAATTATCTTCAACTTTCAACTGTACAGAAGTATCTCGGTGTAACACAAAATGAGAACGACTTAGCATTAGCTGTAAAATTATACCAAAATAGAAAAAAATACAAAGGGAAGGAAATAGAAAATAAAATATTGGATCAAGCTTATTATTATTTAATATCCTTACAAACAGACAAAGCAAGAGAATTGCTAAATTCATTATGAAGAATCAAATGAGCTTAGCTTTCAAAGCCCTTTTTAAACCATTCAGACACGCTCAATTGCCCGCTATTGAAAGTGTTGCTTTAGTTTAATCGTAAACCCAATTTAGGAGAACAATTCTCCTAATTTACTACCCTTTCTAAATTATTTTTAAAAATTTTACAAAGTATGTTTTTCAAAAAGCCATAAAAAGGCTCTTTAACAACTGTCCTGATTTTTTGAATTGAGAAAATGATTAATAAATTAAAAACACACAAAGTACACCTAAAAAATACTATATTGTTTTTGATAAGTGGGATAAATTAGAACAGGTATTATCCTAGCGATCGATAACCAAATTTTCTTATATTTAAGTGTAAGCAGGAAGACAACAAAACAACATATTTAACGTCTAATCAGACTGAAAAATCTTTATCTAAATAGTGCAATGACAACGTTTAATTCACAGACTCAAAAGCCCAACACTATTTAGTTTTCATGTCTGAGTTTTGTAAATATCACAACAATTTGCAACGCTATTTTTAAAGCCTTAATCATTAAGTTTTAACTCATTGAATACAATCTTTCAATTGTTATAATTTGATTTATTTTAGATAATCTTGATTGCTCAAAACAACCAAAATACGTATATTTGAACTCATTTAAATAAATCAATTCATATTATTAATAAGAATTATTTTAGCCCTCCTACTTGATTTAAACACTTTTAAAGCTTTAAATATTATACCATTAAAAACAAATTCCGAATCCTGTGGGAGCGACGATAAGGATATAAATACCTATCAATTAGGTATTTATGTATTTTTAATTGCAAAATCTAGCCTTCTAAAACCTTCTCTTCTATCAAAATGTCGTATTGCACAGCCATCAAATCAATGTCGGGCGAAAGACAAGCCTTACATAAAGCCTATCACGACCACCATTACGGCTTTCCGATTCATGATGATAACGAGCTGTTCTGCCGACTTATCTTTGAAATCAATCAAGCTGGACTTAGTTGGGAGACTATTTTGAGAAAAGAAGTATCTTTCAGGGCAGCCTACGATAATTTTGACATTCTGAAAGTAGCGGCCTATACCGAAGCCGACCGTGAAAGACTTTTAGCAGATGCGGGTATTATCCGAAACCGACTCAAGGTCAATGCCGCCATCGAAAATGCAAAAATTATTCTGAATCTACAAAAACAACATGGTTCGTTTGGAAATTGGTTGGCTTCGCACCACCCAAAAACAAAAATCGAATGGATAAAGATTTTCAAGAAAACTTTCAAGTTTACTGGTGGTGAAATTGTGAACGAATTTTTGATGAGTATCGGATATTTACCTCATGCCCACGACGAAAACTGCGAAGTTTATTCTGAAGTTTTGAAATCTCAGCCTAAATGGTTGAACTAATGTAGTTATTGTTTATTCTTTAACTTCTTGAAAAGCAACTAACACTTTTTTGTTGCCTTTTAAAAAGCCCATCAATTTTTTTTACTCCCTTGGTGGTAGATTTCGGTGAAATATCCTTCAGCCATTTCAACCTTGAAAACTTTTTCTATGCGTTGGTGTAAAAGCGTTGATTCATGCCGAAGTTCTATTTACTATGACGCAGTTTTTTTCCGTACATCCATTTGAATACCTGACAAACGACTATTCCTTGCTATAGCAATGGCAACAAGAAAAAGCAAAAATTCCATGTTTTTTAATGATGAATTGGTGAATGATTAAATGAGTGAATGAAATTAAGACTAATTTTGCAAATATGTTTCTTTTTTGTCGTTCAGATGTAATCTATTTTTGTCGTTCATAGATAGCTTTGAAACAACACTCTTAATTAACGACAAATGTCAATTTCTAAAAATCTGACTGAATACTGTAAAAAAAGTAACTTAATAATTATTGTCGGACCAACGGCGGTCGGTAAAACCGATTTATGTGTAAAACTCGCCAAGGAGTTTGATACAGAAATTCTCTCATGCGATTCTCGACAATTTTATAAGGAATTAAGCATAGGCACGGCCAAGCCTACCCCTAAAGAAATGTCGGACGTAGTGCATCATTTTGTTGATTCTCACAGTATCAATGATTATTATAGTGCAGGAGATTTTGAGCGAGATGCCATCAAACTGCTCGAAAATGATATTTTTAAGCGAAAAAAAGTAGCGATAATGACAGGCGGCTCGGGGCTTTTCGTGAAAGCAATAACCGATGGACTCGACGAAATGCCCGAAGCTCCACTCGCAATACGAGAACAATTGATGAAAAGACTGGAAAATGGCGAACTTGAAAAAATGGCCGAAGAACTACGAAAACTTGACCCCGAATATTGCGAAACCGCCGATATACAAAATTCTCAAAGAGTGGTTCGGGCTTTGGAAGTTTGTTTGAGTTCGGGACGATCTTTTTCTTCATTTCATAAAAAAAATAATATCAAACGAAGTTTCAATATCATCAAAATTGGCATCGAACGCCCACGAGAACAACTTTACGAACGCATAAATCTCCGCATAGATTTAATGCTAAAAAATGGTTTGATGGAAGAAGTGAAGGGCTTGATAGATTACCGAAATCATAATGCTTTGCAGACTGTTGGCTATAAAGAAGTATTTGAATACCTTGATGGAAACAAGGATTTTGCTACAATGGTAGAACTTTTGAAGCGAAATTCTCGTCGATATGCTAAACGCCAAATGACTTGGTTTAAAAATCAAGGTTCATTTCAATGGTTTTATGGCACTGATTTTGAAGAGATAAAGAACTACACTCTTTCGAGGTTACAGTGAGATTCGTCATTTTAGATTACTTTTTGCTGGTTTACTTTACAAAACTCCTTTGGTCAGAGCTTTGAAGAAATGAAGCATTTTTCCGAGGATAATACTGTATATAAACTATACCGTCGGTATTATTACAAATACTATTTTCTTAACAAAAAAGACACCTTACTCGTAAAACTTTAAACGAAACCCGAACATATTGCTACTTTTGAATTGAGTTGGAAACTCGAACTTAAATCAAAACTAAATTTCGAACAAGATTATACAGCCATTCATTATTTGACCATGACCGTAAAAACGGACGATTATCTCGGGCAAGCCTAGCTTTTACACTATGATGATTTAAGCAAAGAACGCCGAGGAATGAAACACAAACAAACTGGCTTAATAGAAGTATGTAGCAATATTTCGATAACGCCAACAACGGAAGGGCATTTTCTGATTTCAGAGCTAAATCCACGTCCCGAAATTCGTGAGCCACTCGTCAAAAACAATACTTGGTATGGCCCCCACGCGACTAGCGATGTTGGTGGAAGTAATAAGTAGAAAACTTGGCAAGGTTCGGTTGGAGTTAGCAGCAGCTACCGAATCAGAGATATTCAAACCATTAAAACTAATATTTGCTTGCTATAATACTTCAATATTGATGCGAACGCCCAAAGTTCAGTAGGCGAAACTCACCCGGTGGCCAACTATAATGAAGAATACGGATTCGCAAAAGTCAATTACATAAATAAAGTTGGAAGTTATTTAGTAATAGAAATAAATTCTGTGAAAAAATTTTAAGACCTGTACCGCAAGTCTGACCATTACTTCCAATAATCATATTGAATATAAGTAGCAGTATCAACCGCAATGGCTTCACCATGCAATTTTGAAACTATATACAACGACATATCAATACCTGCCGAAACACCAGCTGACAAAATAATTCGACCATTATCAATCCAACGTTTTTCTGGGAAAATTTGGGTGTTTGGAGCAACTGCTCTCATTTGTTCAACGGCCTTAAAGTGAGTTGTGGCAGAAAGTCCTTCGAGCAAACCAGCTTTAGCCAAAATCAAAGAACCTGTACAAACCGATAACAATAATTCTACCTTATCATTCATTTCTCGCACCCAATTGAGTAATTTTTGGTTGTTTACCTCTCGGCGAGTACCAAGTGGTGTGCCATCAGGACGAAATCCACCACCGCCTGGAATCAATAAAATATCAGGTATAGGGCAGTTTTCAAAAGTATAAGTTGCTTCAATGATTAAATTATTTCGAGCGGCTATTTTTGGTTTTTCAGCTACGGTGAAAACTTCAAAAAGGCCTTCCCCCCCGTTTTGTTTTCCTGTTACTCCAAAAACCTCAAACGGGCCTGCGAAGTCCAAAACTTCTACATCATCGAAAATAAAAATAGCTACTGTACGCATGGGTTGATGAATCTACACTTTACTCAACAATATGTCTAATTGCTTTCGTAGCAGTTCGTTTTGCTCTTTTAATAATTTAACTTCTTCCGTTTCTGTTTTTTCGCTCAATGTATAATTTACTATGTAGCCCTGCCCCTCCACCTTTTCATGATTGGTAAAATTAAAGGTCATTCTATCTATATTTTCTAAGTCCTCTTTTTTCATACCAAACTCATGGGCTATTTTAGCTAATTCTTCGGGGGTTGGTATCCGTTTGCCGTTTTCCATTCGATTCACAATTTGTTGAGATTTACCGATTACAAAACCAATTTGTTCTTGTTTCATACCTAAGAGTGTTCTGACTTGACGAATTTTTGTACCAATATGAGTCATTGTGGGGCTAAATTAAAAGTTACGTTTTGAGTAATTACAATAGAATACCATTGCTCAAATAAGGAGCAAAAGTTGATTATAGAATTTACTTTTGGGTACTTCGCAACAATTAACGCAAAAAGTGTTTCACAATTATACAGGATAGTGTTGTAAAAAACAACAAATTTTGATGTATTTTACAACACTATTTTTTTGGATATGGACAGTACATTATGAATATTTGTTTAAAATTATACACAGAAAAGCCGGCAGAAGTGTAAAGATTTGGGCGATAACCGAAAAGCCAATAATAGAGTAGGTACGTTTACTAAATTTTTACAAAAATGAAAAAATTAGAACTATGTCAAATGGAAAAAGTACAAGGTGGTGGTAGGTGTGAATCTGCGGCTGGTACTATTATGGGGTTTGGATTGGCGTTATTATCAGCTCCAGTTACACCTTTAAATATTGCTGTTGGAATTGTTGCTACTTCTGTTGGAGCAATCGGTGCAACAGGTTGTCCTTGGAAATAACTAATTTAAACAAAAAATGAAATGAAGAAATTATCTCTTGATGAAGCGTCAACCATCGTTGGTGGAGGTGCTGTTTGTGATTTTGTAGGCGGTCTTGTAACTGGCTGGGGAGTTGGGGCTATACTTGTTGGTGGTGCTGCCGCTGCATCTGGTGGTGCATTAGCCTTAGTTGGAGTAGGAATAGGTATCTACTGTGCTGGAAAAAACTCTGCTTAAATAAAATTTTATAGATGGTGCTAAAGCCAAGTATCGGTTTTAACACCATCTATTCTTCATTTCGCTACGCCCAATAATAAATTAACAAAAAAATGAAAATTCTCTTCAAAAAGTACGCTTTGTATGTTTTAGCAATTATACTTTGGGGTATATATTTCATTGTATATTCTGATAAACTTAACGATGGGAGTAGCCCTGTGCTTGTTTCTTTCATTGTATGGATTTTAATGATTATTGCACTAATCTGGAGATTTTATGAATCTTCGAAAAAACAGAAATTATAGAATATGCAAAGTATATCAAGGTTTATCCAAAATTATATTCTAAGTAAATTTTCATTCGTACTTATTATCAGTTTAATAATAACGTACTTATCAAAAATCTTACTTATCAGCGACAATTTGCTGTTTAATTTTTATTCGGAGGTTTTAAGTTACGAAAGAATTGAATACTTAATCGAACAAGGAAAAAAATGGGAATGGCTTGGATATGCAATTATCCCTATCATTTATTTGATAAAATTCTCTTTCGTAGCTCTATGTCTGAGTCTGGGTTTATTTCTCTTAAATACCGCTCATAGTTTCAAACAACTCTTTGAGTTAGCAGTCAAGGCTGAGTTAGTTTTTATCATGGCAGGGTTATTCAAAATCCTATGGTTTCTTTTCATTAAAACAAATTACACTTTACTTGATTTGCAGTATTTTTCTCCGCTTTCACTTCAAAATATTATTTCTATTCAGAAATCAGATACTTGGTTGATATATCCTTTACAGATTATAAACCTCTTCGAATTACTCTACTGGTTTGTACTGGCTTATGGAATCAGTAAATTAATCAAAACGAATTTACAAGACGGAATGAAGATAGTTTTGAGTAGCTATGTGCCTGCCTTGTTTCTTTGGGTAGTTTTTGTAACATTCTTAGCAATTAATATGACCTAAAACAATGGCATACTTATTTTACTTTTTAAAACTGATGATTGATTTATTACAAAACATTCCACTTTATGCCTTCATCTCGTAAGTACATTTTTGTGACAATTGGGTTAATCTTTGTGGTACTTATAGGTTATATGGTATTTGGCATTTTTGCTACTGCCCAAAAGAAAAAAGAAATTATTGCCAATACCCAACAGTTACCCAATTTCAAAGCCACGCAATTAGATAAGCATATTTTTGCCTCAAATGATTTACCTACCAAACCTACCGTTATCATTTTTTTCAATACCGAATGTGAGCATTGCCAATACGAAGCCAAAGAAATTGCCCAGAATCGTGCAGCCTTTGAGGGTATCAATCTGCTGATGATTTCGAGTGAAGAAATAAGCAAAATCAAGGCATTTGTCAGTAAATATCAACTAATGGGCTTCGCAAAACCGCTACAAATGGATATTAAAACAATGATAGATACTTTCGGAGCGGTCAGTATTCCTACTATTTTTATCCATCGCAAAGACCGCCAACTAATCAAACAATACAAAGGTGAAACCAAAGTAGAATCTATCATCAAATATATCAAGTAATCATTTTTAAAATTGAGGCTTATGAACAATAAGACTAAGGCTACCTTTGTCCGTCAGCAGGGGCAGTCCGACTGTGGCGTAGCGTGTTTGGCATCAGTTATTGCTTTTCATCAGGGCGAAGCCCAATTGGAACTACTTCGAGAACTAAGCGGCACAACCCAACAAGGCACAACGCTACTGGGGCTGTTTCAATCAGCCCAAAAACTCGGTTTTGATGCTGAGGGTTGCGAGGCCGAAGGAATTGAAAATCTCGTAGAACTGACTAATCCTGCCATTCTGCACGTGGTCATTGATGATAAATTACTGCATTATATCGTGTATTATCCTGACCAAAATAAAACTAAATTCACCATCGGAGACCCAGAAAAGGGCATCATCGAACTTAACGGAGAGGAATTAGATAAAATTTGGCAATCAAAAACGCTGTTGCTTTTGACCCCAAATGAAAGTTTTGTAAAAGCCAACACCATAAAAGCCCAAAAACGTCAATGGCTCGTTGATTTAATAAAAAAAGATGTCAATATTTTGAGTATTGCCACGGTTATTGGCGTAGTTATTTCAGTTTTAGGGCTTTCTACAGCTATTTTTTCTCAGAAACTCATTGATGAAATTCTACCCAAACACGATACCAAAAAACTTTTTTTGGGCTTAGTGCTGTTGTTCTTTCTGTTACTTGGTCGCATGGGCTTTTCATATATCCGAGGTTTTTTCTTGAATCGACAAAGCAGAGATTTCAATAATCGCATCATTGAGCGTTTTTTTGGGGCAATATTGCATCTGCCTAAATCATTTTTTGATAGCCGTAAAACGGGCGAATTAGTCGCTCGCATGAACGACACCCGAAGGCTTCAATCGGCAGTCAGCCAACTATCAGGTAATCTGATAATTGACTGTTTGGTTGTGGTCATTACGTCAGTTTTTATTTTTAATTATTCGGTTGTGATTGCCATTATTTCCCTCACGAGTATCCCGTTGTATGTGTTTTTGGTTTGGAAATATTCAAAGCCAATTCGTGAGCATCAAAAAAATCTAATGTCTGCTTATGCTCGTACCGAAAGCACTTACATTGATTCAATCAGAGGCATTTCAACCATCAAAACGATGAATCGAGAACCTAATTTTAGCGAATTATCGAAAGTTGTTTACAGTTTTTTTCAAAATAAAATCTACGAATTAGGCACTTTACAAATCAAATTTGGAGTTTGGTCTGAGCTAATTGGTATCGTTCTGATAGCGAGTGTTTTGGGGTGGTCGTCTTGGTTAGTCGTCAATAAATCAATCCAGATTGGGCAAATGATGGCTATTTTGACCATGACAGGAGCAATTATTCCCGCAGTTGGGCTTTTATCAATGGTCAATATTCAGCTGCAAGAAGCCAAAGTTGCTTTTGACCGTATGTTTGAATTTGTAAGTGTCAAACCCGAATACGAGCCAAAAGAAACCAGCCAAAAGATAAGTTTTGAAAGTTTAATTTGCCAAAATATCAGTTTCAGATTTGCAGGCAGAAAACAGCTATTGAGTGATTTTTCTATCGAAGTAAATAAAGGCGAATTTGTAGCCATTATTGGCGAAAGCGGGTGTGGGAAAAGTACACTTTTACAGCTTTTACAACGATTTTATAGCATAGAATCGGGTAAAATTTTAATAAATGGCCTTGATTGGAACGAAATAGATGTAAAAAATTGGCGAAATTGTATTGGTGTAGTACCTCAACAAGTGCATATTTTTAACGGAACAGTTTTTGAGAATATTTGTTTAGGAAGTAATACCGATTTGGGAACTGAGTTAGAAAAACTGGTGAAATTCTGTAGAGAATATGACTTCGAGCCATTTATCGAAACCCTGCCACAAGGCTACTTGACTTTGGTTGGCGAAGAGGGAATCAATTTATCGGGTGGGCAACAACAAATTTTAGCCTTAGCCCGAACGTTGTATCAAAAACCGCAACTATTACTTTTAGACGAAGCCACCGCCTCAATGGATAGTCGAACTGAGAGATTCATTTTGAAATTACTGCAAAAAATAAAACTCGAAACTGCCATTATTTTCATAACCCACCGAATTGCACCAACGAAATTAGCGGATAGAATTTATAGATTAACACACGGAACGACGGTATTGGTTGAACCTAATGAATTGGAATTAATGGAAACGTAATTTTTTTTCAATATTTTATTTTTTCATTCTCCTCACCACTCCATCAGTCAATACCTCAACTGGCTGCATTCCATCTAACCAATTGATTTTTAAGCCTTTACGCTCCATACTTCTAAAAAAAGTCATTTGTCGTTTAGCAAATTGATGAATCGCTATTTCGAGGCGTTTTGTCATTTCATCATAAGATAAATCGCCAACCAAATATTCGGTAATGAACTTATATTCAAGGCCGTAGAAAATTAATTTTTCGGCTGAAATTCCACTTTCAAGTAAAGATTTTACTTCTTCAATCATGCCATTTTGTAGGCGGTCGTGTAAGCGTTTCGTAATGCTATATCGGCGAATTTCTACTGGAATGTCTATGCCGAAAATTAATGGTGAATGGTGAATGCGTTGCGACGATTCGCTGAATGGTAAATGGGTAACGTTTCGCTGATAAAAGGGTAATGTTTCACTTTTTGTTGCAAAATTTTTAATCTTAAACTCTCCAATTTCTATCGCACGAATCAATCTTTTTCGGGTTGAAATATCTGCATTTGAATTTACTTGGGCATATTTTTTTTGAAAAACCTGCTCTAGTTCCTCATCAGTTTTAAGAGACAATTCAGTTCTAAAGTCTTGATTAATAGGCACTTGAGTATTTTCATAGTTTCGCAAAACTGCTTCAATATACATGCCAGTTCCGCCACACAAAATCGGAGTTTTATTGCGAGAAATAATATCTTGATAAGTTTTCTGAAAATCTCTTTGAAAGAACGCCACATTATAGCTTTCTCCTGCTTCCAGAATATCAATCAAATGTACGCCTTCAATGCCTGCAGACCAATCTTGATTTTGCTTAAAAAACGGCAAATATTCTTCATAATCTTTGCCAGATCCGATGTTCATTCTTCGATAAACTTGTCGGCTATCGGCACTGATGATTTCTCCATTAATATTTGATGCTACATTAATAGCCAACTTCGTTTTTCCCGAAGCAGTTGGCCCCAAAATCACAATTAAAGGTTGATTAATCTGTTTCCGCATCGTCTTTCAATTTCATCAAAAACTTCCAATTTCCTGAATTATAAATCTTCTTTTTTGAGTTTTCTTGACCCAATTTTCTTAAAAAAGTTTCACTATCAAGCTCAAAAGTCAGGGGATGTGTTAATTCAATGCGTTTAAATCCTATTTTTTCGTAATTTGAGCCGTCCGACCAATCGGCGTCGGCATAAGTCATAATATCGTCTGGAGCGTGTTCATCTGTAAACATTTTCAAGAGTTTATTCAGCCCGCCCACCACAGTAAAGCCTTTGTAATTAGCAAATCGAATCAGCTCATACGAACGATATGTTTGTCCTTCTCTAATAATTTTTTTGGCATTGCTAAACGATGCCACAGCTACCAGAAACGCCTCTTTATTAATATTTTCTTGCATAACTTTTTCATTCTGAATCACCCTAAAATAGCGGCTGGGCAGAAACAAACCATACTTTAATTTGGCATTGACTTTGCTCTGTAGGTGATTGTTTATCAAAAACTTATCCATTGTTGGTTTATCTATTCGTTGTACCTGAGTTAATCGGGCAGGAATAGTGACGCTCTTACCAAACAAAGACATTAATCTCGACTCAACAATGCTTCGTTTTGTTTGCCAAATATCTTCCCAAAGATGAATAACTCTAATGTCTTTTTGGGTAAATTGTTGGCTGATTTTCTGAAAAAAAGTGGCATCATCTACTTTATTTTCCATCATAATACAATGCAAAACTAAAGTTTTTTCTGGAAAAAATACATATTCGAAAGGCGTATCAGGAAATCCAACAGGGTTTTCGTCAATCACTAAATCAGTATTTTGAATGATAAAATTCTTTATATCAATGATGAATTTTTGCAAAGGCAAATTGTTTTTAATGGTAAATATTCAATAATTTTACAATAAAATACGTTATCAAAGACGTATCTAAACAACCACAAGTCAAACAGTATAATTTATTGATATTCAAACCTTTATATTTGTTTTCTTGTTTAGTTAACGGCTTAAATTTATTATCATTTATGAAACTGCTTCGATTTATTACACTCAATTCTTGGATAATTTTACTGCCTCTGGCAAGTAATGCCCAAGTATCTCGTGCGTACATGCTCGATGAAGCCGACACTTATTTCAAATCAGGACGTTATTGGGATGCCTTTTTCAAATACCGTGAGTGTGCCAATATACCAGAATTTGAGGCCTTAAGCCAAATCAGCGAGCAAATAAAGAATAGTTCGCATGCACTTTATCTTACCAAAAAATTTAAGGATTATTTTGCTCTGCAAAGATACGCACCTGCCAAAGAAAACCTATTAGAATTGGTAAGTATGAACCCCAATGACCCAAATCGAGGACAAATTGCTCATATTACATTGGCTCAAGGAACGGAATTACAGCGTTTGGCGATGCGTCAGCGTACACCTGCTGCTACGGCCGATATGCTCAAAAAAGCATTGTCTTATTACTATCAAGCCGCCAAAGAAGGTTTGATGGAAGAATCGATATTGGCTATTAAACAATGCGAATATTCGATAAAAGAAACAAAAGTTCCGATAGAAGAAACATCATCGCCGCTACCAACAATGATTAATAAAGAAACAAAACAAGCTACTATTCCAACCCAAACATCACCAACAGTTGGGCATCCAAGAAAGCCAGTTGAGGTTATTATAAATCCTGCTCCGAAGGAGAATTGATTTTGGTTATTGATTACTGTGAAACTAATTTTGAAAATTAAACGGCTATCAAACCAAAATTGACAGCCGTTTATTTTTTTTGCTGAATATTAACTAATAACCAATCACTAGTAACAAATAACTAATCCACTACCAAAACCACCGTTGGATTCATCGGGTAACGCCCGAATTTATCTCCATAAATAGCTAAACCTCCTGCCAAACTTTCATCTACTTCGAGTCTGATGATTAATTCACCAGTTGAACGAGCCAATTCGAGGGCTTTTTGTGGAATATTTACTCCCAAACGATAACCGTACGAACCTGCTTCATACAATTTTTTGTCTTGTGGCTGATTGTGCCACGACAAAATACCACGGTGGTCGGCTGGGTCATTGCTGAGCTCGTATCTTCCTGCAAAAACGCCATTGATTTTTACCGAAACCGCACTTGGGTAGCGTGACGTATCAGTCATCGGATATGCATTTTTGTTTTGGCTTGGTTCGGCTTTTGCTCCTAGCATATAGTCGGTATTTTTTATTTGTGAGTTTTCTTTGTCTTTGGCAAAAAGCTGTTTTGACGAAACCTCCGCCACAAACGATGCACTCACGAATTTTTTATCGGTTGGAATCTTGATTTTGTATTCAAAATACCCACTTCCTGCACCATTTACTTTTAGTCCGTCGAGAATATTCCACTGTTTTTTGCTCCACCGGGCATCGCTAAAGTTTTTTGGTTCGATGCTTATCAATTTAACTTTTTTACCGCTCAAAAGCGTCATTTCGCTTGGATTTTCACCTTCAACAATAAATGTGGTGAAATTACGATGTACTACATTTCCTGCGTTATCTTCCAAAATGAAGGCTGCAATCACTACTGATTTTTCATCTGGCATGGTTAGTTTTATTGGTTCGAGTTCTTTTTGTAGCCATGCTTGATATGGAACAGTTTTGGTCATATTTCCCCAAGTTTTTTTCTGACCCAAAGCATCATACCCATACATTTGCACTTTCAGATTTAAACTTCCCCCTAAATCTTTATCGGTCATAACTGATAGATATAGCGGTAAAGTAATCTCCTCTTTTGGTTTTACGCTACGACTGATTTCGTTGCCCGCTGAAATATAAATATCAGAATGAAAATCTTTTATTGCCATTCCATCAACCAATTCACCAATGCCCGTTTCTTTTTCTGAGCGGTCGAATCTGAAATAGCCATTCCACTCATTTATTACGTCATGGTGTTCAGTATAAAGCCAACCTGCAATTTTTGGATACTTTCTGAAAGTATTTATCATTCGGTGATAATCCCAACTCCAATCTACATCGCCCGTACTGCCTTCATAGCCCCAAACATTGCCACACTCAGAGTTGATATTTGGTACATCGGTTTGGGTATAATTTTTCTCATAATGAAACTGGCTACCCACAAAAGTTTTCTCATCGATTTCCTTCAAATGTTTTTCCCAGCCCGAACCTGGCAAATATTCGTGCCAAGAGTTAATATCAGTTTCGGTATGACCCGCTCCGCAGCAAATCGAGTTATCTTCCACCAAACGAGTCGCATCAAGCGATTTTGCCAAACGATACACAGAAGCTACCCATTTTTGGGTTTCTGGTAGATATACGCTTTGTTTTTTGCCATTAACTTCTTGTTTTGTTTTCAAACCCCAAGTTTCGTTAAAGACAATCCAAGAGAAAATTGCAGGGTGATTATAATCACGTTTTATCATCTCGTGAAGTGTGTATTCAGATTCTTTTTGAGCGTTTTTGTCGGGTTCGCCCCAGAAATTTGGTAAGTCGGACATCACCAAAACGCCTAATTTATCTGCCCAATAAAGTTTACGAGGCACATCAACTTTGATGTGCGTACGAATACCATTTAAGCCAATATTTCGAGCCAAAAGGATTTCGTTTTTCATAAATTCATCGGTCGGAAAAGTATAAAAACCCGTTGGATGATACGATTGATCGAGAGCCAATTGCATATAAACTGGCTTATTGTTGAGTGCGATGTATTTGTAATTAGTATTGGGCAAATTTACGGTTGAAATCTTACGCATTCCGAAATAAGATTTTACTTCATCATCGGCCAATTTTACATTTGTTTCGTACAAATATGGGTCTTCGAGTGTCCATAATCTTGGCGAAGGAATTGGCACTGTAAATGAATGTTGTGTTTTTCCTTTCGGTAAAGTTTCACGTATCGTAATCTTTTGATTTCCGTTAATTGTCAATTCTATATCAAGGTCTTTCGTTGCTGAATTTCCCAAATAAGCAGTTACTTTCACTTGATTTTTGTCAATATCTGGTGTAAAATGCACTGCATCCAAAAAATCTTGTCCACGTGCTTCTACATAAATCGTTTGCCAAAGTCCACGAGCATTGCCGTATCCTTGCTTACCATAAAGCGTAAAATCTCGACGTTTGTCATCGACTCTGATCACCAAATTTTGGGCAGTTCCATGCTTTAAGTTGGTCAATTCAAACGAAAAAGGAGTGTATCCTCCTTCGTGGCTGCCCAGTTCTTTACCATCAAGCCAAACGGTAGTTTTCCAGTCCGATGCTCCAATGGTTACGAAAACTCGTTTGTCTTTCCATTCAGGTTTTATGGTTATTTTCTTGCTATACCATGCAATATCTGCTTCATCTTTTACGCCCGAAAGAGGCGAACCCCAAGGAAATGGAACCGAGATTGTTTGCGTAAATTTCTTTGTGCCTTTATGCCACTGTGCCTTTTCACCTTCATCTTTTTTATCAAATTCAAAAGCCCAATTTCCGTTCAAATTAAGCCATTCTGAGCGTTCAAAATCTGGTCGGGGGTGTTCGGGAAGTGGAATGTTCTGTTGAGAGAAAGACTGCTTAATAACAAGTAGGCAAAGTAGTATTAGCACCAGCCTTTTGAGAGGTATCATCATAAGTTTTGTAGTTTTGATTTGAATAGATTGGTTTGTAATACGTCCAAAACGCTGTTCTGATTTCAGTAATATCAATCAAAAATAGTGTTTTTATAGCAATTATTAATATTTTTTAAAATTGATTTCAAACAAAATATTCTTCAAAAATCAATAAAAAACCCAACATGATAAAAGGTATAAATATAACCTTTTGTCCTTATTCGGTTTCATCAATAAATAAATGAGTTTGTTACTTTTCGGACAAAGATATGTCTCAAAAATAAACAAAACCAAACTTCTTTACAATCATGGAAAAATACACTGAACAATTGATTACTATGGCTCTGCATTACGCACCCAAGATTTTGCTCGCTGTCGTTACACTTATTATCGGATTAAAAATAATTACATGGATTTCGGGAATGCTCCAAAAGGTCTTACGCAATCGCCAAGTTGACGAAAGTATTATTCCTTTTTTAGGTTCAATCATTAGTGTTTTACTAAAGGTTGTTTTACTGATTACGGTTGCAGGTATGTTCGGAATCGAAACCACTTCATTCGTAGCTTTGATTGGTGGAGCAGGTTTGGCGGTTGGTTTGGCTCTACAAGGTAGCCTCGGACACTTTGCAAGTGGTGTTTTAATATTGATTTTCAAACCTTATAAAGTTGGCGATTTGGTTTCGGTAGCGGGTTTTACGGGCGAAGTTGAAGAAATTCAAGTTTTTACAAGCGTTTTAAAAACCTTAGACAACAAAAGAATAATTATTCCGAACGGCTCGATTACGTCTGGTCCAATTACTAATATTTCGGGACAAGGCGAAATCAGAGTTGATATGCAATTCAATGTTTCAGCCTCCGAAAGCATTGATAAAGTGAGAAAAGTAGCGAATGAAGTAGCCAATAGCTGCCCATTGGTGTTGAAAAATAAAGCAACCGATGTGCTTGTAAATTGCTTGGAAACGGGCATCATCAAATTTGATATACGTCCATGGTGCAAAAGCGAGCATTATTGGGAGGTATATTATTTTATGCAAGAAAATATCAAACGACAATTTGATGCTCAAGGTGTGCAAGCCCCTACACCTGCAATGAATATAAATTTGGCAAAATAAAAAATACTCCATAACATACCACATATTTTGACAACCAATATGACAATTAAAAATGCTGCTCCTTTTAGGGCAGCTTTTTTTTTGCTATTTTTGGAAATTATTTAAGAAAACAAAACTCAATATGGTTTTAGAAATAGGCGATACTTTCCGCCAAAGTTTTAGTTTTTCGCAGGAAGATGTAATTAAATTTGCAGAAGTCACTGGTGATAAAAACCCTTTGCACCTCGATGCCGAATTTGCGGCTACCACGCGTTTCAAGCGTCCGATTATTCATGGACATTTAAGTAGCAGCGTATTTACTCGCATCTTGGGAATGGAATTTCCTGGCGAAGGTTCGATTTATATGAAGCAAGAAACGGAGTATATGTTTCCGATGTTTGTCGATACTGAATACGAAGTCATTTTTACGGTAATGAGCGTTGACCGTGAAAAACACGTTGCAGAAATCACAGGCGAGGTTTACATCAAAGGTACTTCCCGCCGAACTATCAGAGGCTTGGCTACGCTTATGCACTTGACTAAGATTTAAGTAATGTTCAATGATAAATGTTTAATTTATATAGGTACTTGAAATACTGAATCGGGGCGATGAGTGAGGCTCAGACCCGATTCGATGGATTGTTTTTAATATAAATGTAATAAAGCTCTTTATTTGAGCGTTTTAATTTAAATACCTTAAAAAAAATATTTCTCACAAAAACTTTCTTAATCTACGATGATTGTACTTTGACTTGTCCTTTCCCCATAATAAAATCAAAAGACAATGAACAAGTACTTTAAAGCCATTAAACGTATGCTTATAGTGGGTGTATTTTTCCCGCTTGTAAGCTTCGCTCAAACCCACCGTGCTTACGCCGACGAACTTTTCAAAAAAGCCGACTATTATCACGCTTTCTTTTTATACCGTAACCTTTATGGTACAAATCTTAGCGAAAATCAGTTTGCCCAGCGATGTAATACTGCTATTTCGCTTACCAAGCAATTTCTTGATTTACGTGCTTCCAAGCAATATTATGACGCAAAAACCAAGCTGCGTGAATTACTCGAAATAAATCCTGATGATTTTCATGCACCGATTTTACCACAATTATCAATAGAAGAAGCAACTTATTGGCAGAAATTGGCTTTAAAGCAAAATTCGGCAAAGGAAGTAAACCTAATGCTTGAAAAAGCAATTTCGCTTTATGAACAAGGAAAAACCGATGGTTGGAATCAAAACGAAATAAATGATGCGATTAAACAATGTGAGGCGTCTAAAATAGACATTGGAATAGGAGAAAAAATTGCTGTCATATCTAAGATTGAGATTATTCAGCCTATTGTCGAAACTCTAATTGCTGAAGTAAAACCTGAAACCCAACCATCACCAACGCCAGTAGTTCAAGTAGTGCATTCAGAGAGAAAAAAAACACCTCAACAAAGAAAAATAGTACAAACTCGCAGCAAGAAAATGCTTCCGAAAAGAGAAGTAGCTACAATAAAATAGTATTTTACAGATTTTGTACAAAACAGAGGTACTATTCCGAAGAATGATACCTCTGTTTTACTTTTTGGCATAGAGACAAATTGTTTTTTGCATTTCAATAAATCACCAATTTATGTAACTTGCGAACCGATATTCAAACTAAACTACTATGAAAAAACTTTTTACTCTTTTGATCTGTGCATGGGTTCTGCAGACGAATGCCCAAAACGTAGAAACCTGGCTTACCAAAACCGATAAATCTGTTTTATTTCAGAAACAATCAAATACACTTATTTTCGATAAAATCAGTAATACTTCACCCAGCATTTATGTAGATGATGCCAAAAAATTCCAACAAATAGATGGTTTTGGCTATACACTTACAGGTGGAAGTACGCAGCTTTTGAGCCAAATGAATGCCGTAGAAAGATCAAAAATTTTGAAAGAATTGTTTGCTACAAACGGCAATAATATTGGAGTAAGCTATATACGTATAAGCGTAGGAGCATCTGACTTGGACGACCATGTTTTCTCTTACGATGACCTATCACCGGGCGAAACAGACCCAAAACTCAACAAATTTAGTTTGGTTGAAGACAAAAAACACTTGATTCCTGTCTTGAAAGAAATTTTAGCAATCAATCCAAAAATCAAAATTTTGGCCTCACCGTGGTCGCCTCCAGCTTGGATGAAAACCAGCAATAGTTTGAAAGGAGGAAGCCTAAAAACAGAATATTATGGCGTTTATGCTCAGTATTTGGTAAAATACATACAGGAAATGAAAAAAGAAGGTATATTGATTGATGCCTTAACGATTCAGAACGAGCCACTACATCCTGGAAATAATCCAAGTTTGCTTATGACTCAAAATGTTCAAGCCACTTTTATAAAGAAAAATCTTGGACCAGCATTCAAGCAGGCCAAAATTTCAACAAAAATCATCATTTACGACCATAACGCCGACCGTCCCGATTATCCAATCAGTATTTTGAATGATTCAGAAACTCGAAAATACATCGATGGCTCAGCTTTTCATTTATACGGTGGAAATGTAGAAAATTTAAGGGGTGTCCATGAAGCACATCCTGACAAAAATCTGTATTTTACCGAACAATGGATTGGAGCCACAGGCAATTTTGCGGGAGATTTTTCCTGGCATATCAAAAACTTAGTCATCGGTGCTATTCGCAACTGGTGCAAAACAGTTTTAGAGTGGAATTTGGCATCCGACCCAAAGCAAAACCCTCATACTGACGGAGGTTGTATTGAATGTTTAGGAGCAATAACGATTGGGCAAGACATTACTCGAAATCCAGCTTATTATATTATTGCCCATGCTTCAAAGTTTGTTCGCCCAAGATCGGTCAGAATTGCCTCAAATATTACAATCTCCTTGGCGAATGTAGCCTTTAAAACTCCATCGGGCAAAACTATTTTGATTGTACAAAATGAGGGAGGTAAAACTCAGGAATTCAATATTCGTTATCATAACAAACAAGTAACTACCACGCTTGATGCTGGATCGGTGGCTACCTATGTTTGGTAAAACCATATCACTATGCTTCAATTTTTATACATCATTTTATTTGCTATGAATACAACCCCTATAATCAATTTAGCAAAAAACGCTTGGACGAAACTTCCAGAAAACCACTTCAAAAACGCTACTGATGGTAAATCTTCGAGCCAAACAACCGAGGTTAAACTCAAAGCCGACGACCAATATTTGATTATCGAATTTAGTTGCTTACAAAACCCTTTTGTGGCACAAAATTCCTATACAAAACATAATAGTGAAATGTATAATCAAGAGGTTTTCGAGCTTTTTATTTCCGAAGGCTCAGCAACTCCTACTCGATATTTAGAATTAGAAATTAACCCAAATAATGCACTTTTTGTAGGCTGGATTGAAAACCCAACCAAAGAAGCTCCCAAAAGTTGTGATTTTGTGAGCCATGAAGATGCAAAAATCATTCATTCAGTAATCAAAACGAATGATAGTTGGTCAGGAAAAATGCAAATTCCTTGGACTTTGATAGGCGGTAAGAAAAACGCATATCGAGTCAATTTTTATAGAATCATTTCGTTAAAATCGCATTCAAAATCCGACTGGGCAGGTACGCCCGCTACGTGTGCATACCTCTGCTGGAGCCCAACGATGAGCGGTGCAGTGCCTCGTTTTCACCGACCAGAGGCTTTTGGGATTTTGAAGGTGGAAAAGTAGTATTTTCTCTAAAAACCTATTAAAATAGGTTTTTAAAATAATCAAAGGTTTCGATAATTTTAATCTAAACGAATTAAGTCATATAAAAGTAAATCAACAACCTTTGATTATTCTAGCAATTTGTTTCAACAGTTAAAATTAAGGATTTTACCATTGCTTAAACGGCAAAGTTGATAAATTAGAATTATAATATTTCTCTTCGCCCGTTACTTCTTCGGCTGCCCAATCGGGCAAATCAAACTTTTCATCTTCGCTCGCAAGCTCAATTTCGGCCACAATCAAACCTTCATTTTCGCCCAAAAACACATCTACTTCCCATATTTTTCCAGAAAACAATACTTTGTATCGATATTTGGTCAAATCCGAAATTGCAAACATATCCAGCAGTTGAATAGCTTCTTCTTTGGGTATTTCGTATTCAAATTCGGCACGTGTTGCTCCCTCGGTTTTCCCCTTTATTGTCAGAAAACCCTTTGTGGCAGTCGCTCTAACTCTAATTGTTTTGTTAAGATCGGTTATCATGTAACCTTGTCTATAAAACGCTCTTTGTGGTTTTTCGGTAGAGGCCCATTTGGCATGATTTACCAAAAACTTTCTCTCAATTTCTACTCCCATTTTTATTTTTTTCTAAATTATATTCTTATCAGTTTAAAATTGATTCTTCAATAGGCATCACACGAGAAACCCCAAGGTAAATCAACTTTCTACTTCTCCACAAATATATACATTCAATTTTATTTCCTCCGAAAGTCTTGTTTTATTGCCAAAAAGTCCTTAATTTTTAGACAAAATTGTCTTTTTCATTAAAGATTTAACATTGGCATAATATTCTTGACGTTTTTTTAACCTTACATTTGCATCATTAAATTACCACATAAATAAATTACTACTTATGAGTATTGCTCACCGTGTTTTAGTAGTTGACGACGAAGCCGATATTGTAGAATTATTGGTTTATAATCTTGAAAAAGAAGGTTATAATGTAGCATCTGCTCCCGATGGTAAAAAAGCAATCGAAATTGCTAAAGAATTCCTCCCGGATTTAGTGATTCTTGATATTATGATGCCTTTCTTCGATGGCATAGAGGTTGGTCGTATGATTCGAGCCATGCCCGAACTAAAAAATACTTTTATTCTTTATCTAACTGCTCGTTCAGAAGAATATTCAGAAGTAGCGGCATTTGAACTTGGTGCAGATGATTATATAAATAAGCCCATCAAACCCCGTGCTTTAATGAGTCGAATCAATGCTTTTTTCAGACGAGAATCTCAGAAAACAGATATAGGAGATACACTTGAAATTGCAGGATTAAGCATTAATCGCTTGAATTATACCGTAACTAAAGCCGACGGAAGTGTTATAGTTTTACCTAAAAAAGAATTTGAATTAATATCTTTTCTTGCTCAATATCCCAATAAGGTATTTAGTCGCGACGAAATTTTGCAAAAAATTTGGGGTGCTGATGTATATGTAGTCGAACGTACGATTGATGTGCACATCCGAAAGGTCCGCGAAAAAGTGGGTGAAACCTATATTAAAACCCTTAAAGGAGTGGGTTATATGTTTACTGACGAGGTGTAATTTCGATGCTAAATTGCTAATTTTCAATTACATTTGCAGTAAAAAACTACTAAATAATGTCTTTTAGCCCTCGAATCATTGCTTTTTTTTTGGCTATCTTTATTACGCTTATTTCGATTGCGTTTCTAAGTTTTGTGCCTGACGTTACGGTCGCTATGCTTTTCGTAGTAGGTGTGGCGTGTTTTTTTGCTACTTTCTTTTTGGTTTTTTATACTATTGATATTTTGGTTTTTCGGGAAGTTGAACAAATATCCAAGACTATTCAACAACTTAAAATACGTGATTTTGATATTTCGAGAAAATCCCTTTTAAAAAGCGTTAACCCAATCAAAAAACTAAATAACGAGATTTCGACCTATGTGGCTAAAAAGCAAACCGAAATCGAGGAATTGAAAAAAATGGAACTGTTCCGTCGCGAATTTTTGGCAGATGTCTCTCACGAACTCAAAACACCTATTTTTGCCGCTCAAGGCTTTATTCATACCCTCATTGAAGGAGCAAAAGACGACCCAAAAACCCTCGACCGTTTCTTAAATCGTGCCGCTAAAAGCATTGATGGACTTGATGCTCTGGTCCGAGATTTAGTAACACTCTCACAAGTAGAAAAAGGCGATTTGAAAATGCACTTCGAGCTAATCGACCTAAAAAATATTACACAGGAAATCTTTGAGCAACTTGAACATAAGGCAGAAAGTCGAGGTGTAATGCTTAAAATCAAGCCAAAAATATTTGAAAAAGCCATAGTTAGGGCCGATAAACAACGAATTACTCAGGTTTTGACCAATCTAATAGATAATGCGATAAAATATGGCAAAGAAAATGGAAAAATTATAGTCGAAATAGAGGAAGACAAAAAACACTTTCACTTATCCGTTGAAGACGATGGTCCAGGAATTCAGCCCGAACACCTTTCTCGCATCTTTGAACGTTTCTACCGAGTTGATAAAAGCCGCTCACGAGATACAGGCGGAACTGGCCTAGGTTTGGCAATTGTAAAGCATATTTTAAATGCCCATCATTCCAAAATTACAGTCACAAGTAAAATTGATAAAGGCACTACTTTTAAATTCAAACTTGCCAAAATCATCGAAAATTCTCCTGAAAAATTAGTCGAAAATCAATAATGTTCCATAAAAACCTTTGCAGCTAACAAAACCTTATGGGTTTTAAGAGTAACTTTGTATAAAAAAGCAGGTAAACAATGGAATACGACTTCGATTTAAGTGTTTTCGACGAGAAAGAAACACCAAAAATTAAAAATACAATCAAGAAAATCGTTTTCAAAGACATCATTATCTTTGAGAACGATGACTATATCTTAATTAATAAACCGCCCTATATATCAAGCCTTGACGAGCGAACACAGGACAAGCGTCTAGGCGGTACCCCACAAAGTATTTTACGACTAGCAAAAGAATATTATGGCGATGCCCAACTCTGCCACCGTCTGGATAAAGAAACTTCAGGTGTATTGGCGATTGCCAAAAACCCAGCTGCTTATCGTAGTCTTGCAATGCAATTTGAAGCCCGTGAAGTAGCGAAGCGTTACCACGCCATTACGAATGGTGTACATGATTTTGAAGGTGTATCGGTTTATTTACCAATCGCCCAGCTTCGTGACGGTACTGGTGTAAGGATAGACCGAGAAAAAGGTAAAATAGCTGAAACAATTTTTAATACTTTGAAGGCTTACCATAATTATACTTTATTAGAATGCATGCCAATCACTGGGCGTATGCACCAAATTAGAGTTCATCTTCAATGCCTCAAAGCACCTATCGTGAGCGACCCCATGTATGGTGGAAACGATATTTTTTTATCGCAAATCAAAAGTAAGAAATTTAATTTAAAAAACGGAACAGAAGAAATTCCACTCATTAGAAGAGTGGCTTTACATGCACATTCACTGACTTTTAAGATGATGAATAACGAGGTAGTTACAACAGAAGCTCCTTATCCAAAAGATTTTGGTGTAGTTGTAAAGCAATTAGATAAGTTTGGTTGAGACACTAACGTCGGCAAGCAATCAACTTTGAATTTAAGCTTTGCCGACGTTATTAGCCTAAAGTAGTATTATCTAGTTATCTCCAAAATTTCTACTTCTACAACACCTGCTGGTGCTTGAATTTCGGCAGTTTCGCCCAATTTTTTACCAAACAAGCCTTTTCCAAATGGAGAATTGATTGATATTTTACCCAATTTCAAATCAGCTTCTTCTTCGGCCACCAATGTATAGGTCATTGTGCCACCATTTTTCTTATTTTTTATTTTTACTTTCGATAACAAAGAAACCTTTGAGGTATCAATCGTTGATTCATCTAAAATACGTGCGTTGGCCACAATCTCTTCGAGTTTAGAGATTTCCATCTCCATCAAACCTTGGGCATCTTTAGCAGCATCGTATTCGGCATTTTCTGACAAATCACCTTTATCACGAGCCTCCGCAATTTGGGCAGCAATGGCCGAGCGACCTTTAAATTTTAGTTCGTGGAGTTTATTTTTTAGGTTATTAAAACCTTCTTCGGTGTAATATTGAATTTTTGACATAACATTATTAAATTTAAAAACCCCTAAGATTTAGGGGTGAGACAAAAAAAAACGGCGAAAATCTCGACCGTTTCAGAATAAAATTAACTTTTTATTCCTGAAACTATATTATCTTCGGGTGAAACAACACTTTATTTGTTCGTTTTCTTTTCATTTGCTTATTTTGATTAACAAAGGTACAAAGTTTTTTTAAAAATCAAGAGATTTTTGAAACCACATTATTTATAACGAAAATATGATGAAAATAGTTTTTATGGGTACACCCGATTTTGCAGTAGCAAGTTTGAAGGCATTGGTAGAGGGAGGCAAGTGTGAGGTAGTTGCTGTTATAACAGCCCCCGATAAACCATCGGGAAGAGGCTTATTAATGAACGAAACTCCCGTAAAGAAATATGCAGTTTTACAGGGCATTCCTGTATTGCAGCCTGAGAAACTGAAAAATCCTGAATTTTTAGAAGAACTTCGCAGTTATCAAGCTGATTTACAGATAGTTGTAGCATTCAGAATGCTGCCAGAAGTGGTTTGGAATATGCCACGCCTTGGCACTTTCAATTTGCACGGTTCACTTTTACCCCAATACCGTGGTGCAGCTCCCATCAATTGGGCGGTTATTAATGGAGAAGTAGAAACGGGTGTAACAACATTTTTCCTACAGCATGAAATTGATACGGGAAATGTAATTTTCACGGAAAAAACACCAATTCTACTTGAAGATAATGCAGGAACGATTCACGATAAATTGATGGAACTTGGAGCAGGTTTAGTTGTAAAAACTGTAGAAGCAATTGGGTTAGGAAATTACCCACAGATTCCGCAAGATATGAGTGCTGCACTTAAATCTGCACCAAAAATATTTAAAGAAACTTGCCAAATCGACTGGAGTTTATCGGCCGAAAGAATCCATAATTTCGTTCGAGGACTTTCGCCCTACCCTGCCGCTTGGACTACGCTGAATGATAAAATCTGCAAAATCTACAAAACTGAAATTGGTGAAATTGCGAATGATTCGGCTTTGATAGGAAGTTTCAAGACTGATGGAAAAACTTACCTCAACTTTAGAAGTGCGGATAAATGGATAAAAATCAAAGAACTACAACTCGAAGGCAAAAAACGTATGGAAATTGAAGAGTTTTTGAGAGGCTTTAGGGCGTAATTTGCTTGTTAACTCTCTTTCTCTAAAATTAGCCATAAGTTAATTTTATGGATATACCTTATAATTTTTAATAGTTAATTCTTAATTCGCAACGTTTTCTTAGCGAACTTTGTAATCAGAAATTACGTAGATTATGAAGGACAGTTTTTGACGCAACTCCAATTTCAACCCGTCAAATAAAAATCGTTATAAAATTTTATAATAAATATGCTAATCAGTCGCCCACGTAGAAATAGAAAAAGTGCTGCAATCAGAGATTTAGTACAAGAAACCACCCTTTCGGTCAATGATTTTATCTTTCCGATGTTTGTGATGGAAGGTTCGGGTATCAAGAGTGAGATAAAATCAATGCCAAACATTTATCGCTTTTCGATTGATACTTTGCTCGAAGAAATCAAAGAGGTTTCTGATTTAGGAATTAAATCAATCTGCCTTTTTCCGAATTATCCCGAAGCAAAAAAAGATAAATACGCCACCGAAAGCCACAATCCCGAAACACTTTATTTAAAAGCATTGAGCGAAATCAAAGATAAATTCCCGCACATTGCTCTTATGACTGACGTTGCAATGGATCCATACAGCAGCGATGGACACGATGGATTGGTTGGGAATGGTGCGGATGGATTAGTCGAGATTTTGAACGACAAAACTCTTTACATTCTGGGCAAAATGGCTCTCGCACAAGCCCAGGCAGGAGCAGATATTATTGGGCCATCGGATATGATGGATGGTCGAATTGGCTACATCAGAAAAATACTTGATGATGAAGGCTTTACGAATGTAAGTATCATGTCGTATTCCGTAAAATATGCGAGTGCATTTTACGGCCCATTCCGTGATGCTCTTGATTCTGCCCCAAAATTTGGTGATAAAAAAACCTACCAAATGAATCCTGCCAATGTGCGTGAGGCCCTCATCGAAGGTCAGCTTGATGTGGCCGAAGGTGCAGATTTTTTGATGGTAAAACCTGCGTTTTCCTACTTAGACGTTATTAAAACAATGGCAGATAATTTTGATTTGCCAATTGCTGCATATAATGTTTCGGGCGAATATGCCATGATAAAAGCCGCTTCTCAAAATGGCTGGCTCGACGGCGACAAAGCCATGCTAGAAATGCTATTGAGCATCAAACGTGCAGGAGCAAAAATTATCTTGAGTTATTTTGCGAAAGAGTTCGCTATCTTGAAAAACTATTAAAAATTAGCTGTTTCAACAATATTTTTTTAAGTTTGAATATAAAATGATTTGAAATATGGTATTAGAAAATGAAACACAAATACTTCCCAAAACCTTAATTGAATTCCTAAATTGGGAGCCAAACGATGGTTTTAAATATGAGTGGAATGATGGTGAGCTAATAAAATTTGAAGGTATGAACAAGAAACAGGTTTATATTTATAATGTTTTGAATAAACTTTTTAGTAAAAAAGGTTATATCGAAACTGGGTCATTGGTTTCAGAATATGATGTTATGCTTACAGGCATACAAATGCGTAGGCCAGATATTGCCTACTTGACTGATAAACAAATGTTGCAAGGGCGAAAAGGTGAAGATGTAATTCCCGAGTTTGTCATTGAAATCATTTCAGAAACGGATCAGTTTTATAAAATTGAAGATAAAATTACTGAATATTTCAAAGCAGGGGTAAAAGTTATCTGGAATATTGTTCCTGAGCACAAATTGGTTTACATCTACACTTCTCGCAAAACCGTAAAGATTTGTAGCGATAATGATATTTGCTCTGCCGACCCAGTTTTACCTGATTTTTCAATTGTAGTAAATGATATTTTTACCGAACAATAAACCTTCATTAATTTTAAAAATATTACACATTTATTTAGCTCAAAATTTTTGGCAAAAACCCGAAGATTTTGAGCTAAATTTTATACAATAACCTCTCCATGTCACAAAAAATATTGATATTAAACGCCCTCGTAGTAAACGAAGGAAAAATTACACCAGCTGATGTTTTTATCAAAGATGGGTTCATTGAACAAATCGGAAATAATCTTTCGCACCTCAAAACCACAAAAGTGATTGATGCCACTGGCAAATATCTTTTACCAGGTGTGATAGACGACCAAGTGCATTTTCGTGAACCAGGCCTTACGCACAAGGCAAGCATTGCTACCGAAGCCCGTGCGGCCGTAGCGGGTGGAACTACGAGTTTCATGGAAATGCCCAATACAGTGCCAAATGCACTTACACAAGCACTTTTGGAGGATAAATATCAAATAGCAGCTAAAACATCAGTAGCTAATTACTCATTTTTTATGGGAGCATCAAATGACAATTATGATGAAGCCATGAAAACCGACACCAAAAATATTTGTGGTTTGAAAATATTCATGGGAAGCTCAACTGGTAATATGTTGGTTGATGATAAAAGTGTTTTAACAAAAATATTCTCCAATTTTCCATCATTAATTGCCACTCACTGCGAAGACGAAGCCACCGTAAAAGCCAATTTGGCCAAATACAAAGAGCAATACGGCGATAACTTACCGCATGACGTTCATGCTATCATTCGCAATGAAGAAGCTTGCTATAAATCATCTTCAATGGCCGTAGAATTGGCTAAAAAACACGGCACAAGATTACACATTTTACATATTTCTACGGCTGACGAGATTTCGCTTTTCAGTAATGCGTTATTCACGAAAGAGAAACCTAAAAATATCACTTCTGAGGTTTGTGTGCATCATCTTTGGTTTGATGCTGATGATTATAAAACTTTGGGAAATCAAATCAAATGTAATCCAGCCATCAAGCACGGACACCGTGAAAAATTGCTTCAAGCATTAATCGATGACCATTTTGATGTAGTTGCAACTGACCATGCACCGCATACGTGGGAAGAAAAACAGCAATCTTACTGGCAAGCTCCTGCTGGACTTCCATTGGTGCAACATTCTCTCAATGTAATGTTGGAGTTTCATAAGCAAGGAAAAATTTCGCTCGAAAAAATTGCTCAAAAAATGGCTCACTCAGTGGCCGATTGTTTTGAAATCAACCGCCGAGGCTATATCCGTGAAGGCTATTGGGCTGATTTGGTTTTGGTTGATTTGAGCGAAAAAACTCTCGTCACGAAAGATACTCTTTATGCCAAATGTGGTTGGTCTCCTTTTGAAGGAACTGAATTTAGTTCAAAAATTACCCATACCATTGTTTCGGGAAAAATAGCCTTCAATAATGGTAAGTTTGATGAAATTAACAAAGGTCAGCGATTGACATTTGAAAGATAATTCATGCTTGTTTTTAGCTTAAAAGCATCCCCCTACTATGCGTATGTAGGGGGATTTTTATTGAATATTGCCTCACGAAATAATTTAAATTTTAATAAAATTAGTGCCATTTATTTTCGAATATTTTTTTAACTTTAAGCATGAACAGACGAAATTTTATCGCAAGCACCCTAACTGGTACTATTTTAGCAAAATCTGATTATCTTTTTGCCAAACCAATTGCCAGCACTTCAATCAGTGTGTTTTCAAAGACACTTCATTGGATTGAAGATTACCAAATTTTGGCTAATACTATCGCCGAAATGGGCTTTGATGGCATTGATCTAACGGTACGTCCAGACGGTCATGTACTACCTGAAAAAGTCGAAACTGATTTACCAAAAATTGTTCAAGCAGCAAAAAAAGCCAACATTAAAATTCCGATGATGACCACCAGCATATTGCAGGCTGATGCCTTGTCGGAAAGAGTCTTGAAAACCTCGAGTGGCTTGGGTGTTGAACATTACCGCATGGGTTGGTATCACATTGATATGCAAAAAGACATCATGCAGCAAGTTGATGCTTTTGGCCAACAAATGAAAGGTTTAGATATCTTAAATAAAAAATATAAAATTTCAGGCGATTACCAGAATCATGGTGGACAAAACCTTGGAGCTGCCGTTTGGGATTTATTTCCGATTTTTAAAAGCATCAATTCTCCGCGAACTGGCTGCCAATACGATGTCAACCATGCTACTGCTGAAAGCGGAGCGAACTGGGAAACAGGTTTTAGACTTATTGCACCTTATATTAAATCATTAGCCATCAAAGATTTCAAATACATTTTGCAAGATGGCAAACTCAAAAAAGTTGGTTGTCCGCTGGGAGAAGGTATTGTTGATTGGAAAAAATTCTTGGCTCTGGTAAAACAATATAACATCAATGTGCCTATTACCATGCATTATGAATATGATTTAGGCGGTGCCGAAAATGGATTAAGAACTATTAAAATGGACAAAAAAGAGATTATTTCAGCTATGAAAAAAGATTTAGCATTGCTAAAAACTTGGCTGGCCTAACACAACCACGTCGGCTGTCCGATTTTTAAAATCTGCTTTTTCGAATTTTAGAAAGGTTATAAACCTGTTCTACAACCTTATATTATTAAAATGATTAAAATTGACTATAACCTTCAACCCACCGATTTAAACTCAAAACTTAAAAGATTTTGGGTACTTTCTGGACAAAAAATCCAATCAATTGAACAGAATTACGATGTTTCAAAAGGTTCTCCTGTTTTTACCAAAAAAGGCGAATATACCACTCGCGGTTGGACAGAATGGACACAAGGATTCCAATATGGCTCGGCAATTTTGCAATTCGATGCAACTGGCGAACAAGAATTTCTTGAAATTGGACGAAAGAATACGCTCAATGTGATGGCTCCACATGTGAGCCATATTGGGGTTCATGACCATGGTTTTAATAATGTAAGCACCTACGGCAATTTGCTGCGTTTGATGCGTGAAGGTAAAATAACTTTCAACGAATGGGAGAAAAACTTCTACGAATTGGCTCTTAAAATCTCAGGAGCAGTGCAAGCAAGTCGATGGACAAGCCTCGGCTCCGATCGGCTACCGTCGGTGGCTGAGCATAGTAGAAACCAACGAAATGAGGGGTTTATTCACTCTTTCAATGGAGCCCATTCACTTTTTGTCGATACTATTCGTTCATGTCGTGCTTTAGTGCTGAGCTATCGTTTAGGCCATGTTTTCCAAGGTGAAGGTGATGTAAAAATCAATATGCTTGACAGAGCCTTACAGCATATAAAAGCCACAGCCGATTTTTCAGTTTTTTATGGCGAAGGACGAGATTCTTATGATATTTGGGGCCGAACAGCTCACGAAAGCGTTTTCAACGTAAAAGATGGAAATTTTCGTTGTCCAAATTCACAGCAAGGCTATACAGGTTTCTCAACTTGGACTCGTGGTTTGGCTTGGGCGATGTGTGGTTTTCCTGAAGAATTGGAATTTTTAGAAACCCTCGAAGATGCCGAACTCGAAAACTTTGGTGGTCGTGCAAGCATCGAAAAATACATGTTGAAAGCTGCTCAAGCTACTTGCGATTTTTATATCGAACATACACCAATCGACGGTATTCCGTATTGGGATACTGGGGCTCCGAACTTGCATAAATTAGGTGATTATCTTAGCGAAAAAGCTAATCCTTACAATGATTTTGAGCCAGTTGATGCTTCGGCAGCGGCGATCGGTTCGCAGGGCCTACTGCGTTTAGGCAGATATTTAATGAGAAAGGGAGACACTGAGGCTGGTCGAAAATATTGGCAAGCGGGACTAACAGTTTTAAATTCACTTTTAGAAGAGCCTTATTTGAGTACGCACGAAAATCATCAAGGCTTACTGTTGCATTCTATTTATCACCAACCAAACGGCTGGGATTATGTTCCCGAAGGAAGCAAAATTGCCAATGGAGAATCAAGTATGTGGGGCGACTATCATTTTAGAGAAGTAGCTCTTTATGTGCAGAAACTCATCAATCAAGAGCCTTATTATGCTTTTTTTAATTGTTTAGAAAAATAACCGACCGATTAGATTTTGGCGATGACAAAATGTTCATTTTCAATTATCGATTCTCAATTATTCATTTATTGGACAAATGGCAGAAAAATTTAAACCAAAATATACTAGAGTAGCACAACTCAAAACAGCTCTAGATTTAAAAAATTATCTTTCAGTAAATAATGTCAAACTTGATTTTGATGATGAATTAATCACAGGTGAGGCATCACCTTTCAAAAAAATTATCACCTTAAAATCAGGTAAAAAAATTGGTAATGCACTCTCAATTTTACCAATGGAAGGTTGGGATGGCACAGCCGATGGCCGGCCAAGTGATTTAACAAAACACCGTTGGGAAAACTTTGCTATCAGCGGAGCAAAACTTTTGTGGGGCTGCGAAGCAGTGGCAGTATCTTACGAAGGACGAGCGAATCCTCGACAACTCGTTATGAATGAAGCTAATTTTTCGGAGTATGAAAGTCTCTACAAACTTGTCATCGATAAACACACCGAAAAATTTGGCTCGGCTGATGATTTATTGGTTGGTCTTCAACTCACACATTCGGGGCGTTTTTGCAAACCTAACGATAATACCAAGTTTGAGTCCAAAATTTTATATAATCACCCAAAACTCGATAAGAAATTTCATCTAAGTGAAAACCATCCTTTGATGACCGATGATGAGATTGATACTTTGGTGGAAAACTTTGTAAAAGCAGCAGTTTTGGCTCAAAAAGCGGGTTTTCACTTTGTTGATATTAAGCATTGTCATGGTTATTTAGGACACGAATTTTTGAGTGCCTACGACCGTGAAGGGAAATACGGTGGAAGCTTCGAGAATCGTACTCGCTTTTTAAGGAATATTGTTGAAGGAATAAAAAAAGCTGCCCCAGGTTTAGAAATGGGAATCCGCCTAAGTGCCATTGATTTTGTTCCTTTCAAAAAAAGTGCTACCGGTGAAGGTGAACCCGATTTAACGCCAAATCAAGCTTATAAATACGCTTTTGGTTGCGATGATTCTGGAATAAATATTGATTTAGAAGAACCAAAAGCATTTTTAGAATTGGCTCAAAGTTTGGGCATTCAGTTGATTTGTGTAACAGTTTCGAGTCCATATTATAACCCTCATGTCACTCGCCCTGCACTCTTTCCGCCATCAGATGGGTATCAGCCACCCGAAGAACCTTTGGAAGGTGTAGCACGTATGATTGATGTGGCCGAAGGCCTGAAAAAAGCATTTCCTGAAATGATTATTGTAGGTTCGGGATATTCTTACTTACAAGAATGGCTACCAAACGTGGCTCATAATGTATTGAGAAATGGCAAAGCCGACTTCGTAGGCTTCGGTCGCATGGTGCTTTCATACCCAACCATGCCAGATGATATGCTAAATGACCGCCCAACCCAACGAAAATTATTGTGCCGTACTTTCTCTGATTGCACAACCGCCCCACGTAATGGTTTGTATTCTGGATGTTTTCCTCTCGACCCAGTTTATAAAAACCATCCACACGCCGAACTACTCAAAACCATTAAAGACGGAATATGAAAAGAGTAGCGTTCGTAACAGGTGGAAGCCGTG
Organism: uncultured Emticicia sp.; assembly: GCF_937903345.1. Classification (GTDB taxonomy): domain Bacteria; phylum Bacteroidota; class Bacteroidia; order Cytophagales; family Spirosomataceae; genus Emticicia. Next base: position 35,885 of record NZ_CALCZQ010000060.1, read on the forward strand.
GAATAGGCTTAGGAATTGCCCAACATTTAGCCCAAAATGGCTTCAATTTGGCAATTAATGGCATGAGAAGTGAAGAATTTGTCAATGAAACTATATCATCTTTAAGGCTTTTAGGAGCAGAAGTTATTTACTGTCAAGGTGATATTGCTTCAAAAGAAGCACGCGAACAAATGCTTGACAAAATCAAAACTCATTTCGGACGATTAAATGTTTTAGTTAATAATGCCGGTGTTGCACCGAAAGAACGAAATGATATTTTGGCAGCCACCGAAGAAAGTTTCGATTTTGTGGTTTCAACAAACTTGAAAGGAACTTACTTTTTAACCCAAGCCGCCGCCAATTGGATGATTGAGCAGAAAAGTAGTAGTAGCGGTTTTACAGGAAGTATCATTACAATTTCCTCTATTTCAGCCACAGTTGCGTCGGTCAATCGAGGAGAATATTGTGTATCGAAAGCAGGTTTGGGCATGATGACTCAGCTATTTGCGTCAAGGCTCGGCGAGTTTAATATTCCTGTTTATGAAGTAAGGCCAGGCGTAATAAAAACCGATATGACGGAAGGTGTAACTGCTAAATATGATAAGCTCATTGCCGAGGGTCTCACGGTTCAAAACCGTTGGGGATTTCCAGAAGATATTGGCAAAGCAGTTGCGGCAATCGCTAAAGGAGATTTCCCTTATTCCACAGGTCAAGTTTTTATGATTGATGGTGGTTTGACGATTAGTAGATTGTGATTTTTTTAGATTCTTTGATGAATATAAATGTGTAAAGACGTTGCATGCAATGTCCTACTTGCGGGAATGACTTTTTAATATTATTCCACCAAAATGATTAAAGAACTATTTTTAGAATATTTATATGAAAAAAGCTGCCTTTTTTTTATTTTTTTTCCAAATTACAACTTTCTCTTTTGCAAAAAACAAAGAGAAAGGTAGCACTTTGGACTCTGTTTCAATTGCCAAAGGGCAGGTATTATTTACGCAAAACTGTACCAGCTGCCACCAAATCAAAACTGATGGTATTGGGCCTAAATTATCGGGCATTACGAGTATCACGTCGCCAACTTGGGTAAAGAAATTTATTAAAAACTCACAAGATGTGATAGCGGCGGGCGATGAACGAGCCACACAAGTTTTTCTGAAATACAAAAAGGCAATCATGCCATCTTATAGCCATTTCAATGAAACCGAACTTAATGCCATTGTTGATTATTTAGCTACGACAAAACCCATCAATAACAACTTCAAGAAAGACTATGGCGAAGGTCTCAAAAATCCAATTCCCGAACCAATCGAAGTTTCAAATCTTGTCATTGACGTAAAGCAATTTTCGCAATTTCCTGTATCAAGCGAAAGTGGAAAATATCCACTCACTCGTATCACAAAATTTTCGCCTCAGCCAAGTACAGGACAAATTTTTGTAAATGATTTGCGAGGAAAATTGTATAAAATGCAAGGCAATACGCCAGTAGTTTACATGGATTTTGCCCAATTAATGCCCAATTTTATTCATCAACCAGGTTTAGCGTCTGGTTTGGGGAGTTTTGCATTTCATCCAGATTTTCTGAATAATGGCCTGCTTTACACCACGCATAGCGAAAAGACAGGTTCTGCAAAAGCTGATTTTGATTATGCTGATTCTATCAAAGTTGCTCTTCAATGGGTACTTACCGAATGGAAAATCGAGAATCCTGCTTTGGGAATTTTCTCTGGAAAATCTCGTGAAATGATGCGAGTAAATGTTGTTTCGGTCATTCATGGTGTACAAGAAATTGCATTTAACCCAATGGTAAAAAAAGGCGATGTCGATTATGGACTTTTATATATTGGAATAGGCGATGGCGGAGCAGCAGAAAATGGTTATGCGTTTTTGACTAACAAAGAAGAGCAGATTTGGGGTAAAATCTTACGTATCGACCCATTGGGCAGAAATAGCAAAAATAGCAAATATGGTATTCCTGCAAGTAATCCTTACGTAAAATTAGCCAATAAAAAAGCTTTAAAGGAAATATTTGCCAGCGGTTTCCGAAACCCGCACCGAATCATGTGGACAAGCAAAGGCGATATGCTAACCGTAAATATCGGCCACGTAAATATCGAATCTTTATACAAAATCGAAGCAGGACTAAACTATGGCTGGCCGATAAGAGAAGGAAAATTTGTGATCCATACCGATGGTGATATGAATAAAGTTTATTCCCTTCCAGCCAATGACAAAATGTATAAGGTAACTTATCCAATAGCCACTTTCGACCACGATGAAGCCAAAGCAATTACAGGTGGCTACGAATATACTGGAAATTTAGTACCAGCTCTAAAAGGCAAATATTTATTCGGAGATATTCCTTCGGGAAGATTGTTTTATTTAGATGTAGCAGACCTTAAACAAGGGCAAATTGCAAAAATAAAAGAATGGCAACTCACACTCGATGGCAAACCCGAAACGCTCAGAAATCTATGTGGCAATGATAGAATTGATTTGCATTTTGGCATTGATGCCCAAGGTGAAATGTATATCATGACCAAAGCCGATGGAAGAATTTATCAGATTGTTGGTGCAAAAGAGTAGCACAAGTTTCTAACTTATACAAAAGCGAATTTGGTTATCAAAGTGTTTTTATGTTTTTGTAAATTTCATACGAGCAAGTTAGAGACTTGCTCTACAATAATTTCAACCTCAAACTATTCAGCAAAAAATGAAAAAATTTACTCGCCGAGATATACTCAAGGCAACCGTTCCGAGTTCGCTTGCCATGATGGCTATTCCGACCATCATTCCATCCACCGCTTTTGGTGCAAACGACCGAATGCGAGTGGCAGTTATTGGGATTAATGGTCGTGGAAAAGACCATATTAAAGGATTTATGTCGCTAGATAATGTGGAAGTTGCCACCCTCTGCGATGTCGATAACGTTGTGCTGAAAGCTGGTGCAAAGGCTTTTGAAGAAAAATACAACAAAAAAGTAAACATCGAAGAAGATTTACGTAAGGTTTATGAAGATAAAAGCATTGATGCCGTGAGCATTGCAACGCCCAATCATTGGCACGCTTTAGCGGCAATTTGGGCTTGTCAAGCAGGAAAAGATGTGTATGTTGAAAAACCAGCTTGCCATAATTTATTTGAAGGCAGAAAACTGGTTGAAGCTGCCACCAAATACAATCGAATCGTACAAAACGGTGTACAGTTGCGTAGTTCTGTTGCCATTCAAGAAGCAATCAAACATTTACGAGAAGGACTTATCGGAAAAGTTTATATGGCACGTGGAACTGTCTATAAGTGGCGTCCAGATATTGGAGATTTAGGAAAATCACCAATACCTGAAGGCCTTAATTGGGATTTATGGCAAGGCCCAGCTCAAGCGAGAGAATTTAGCAAAAATTATGTGCATTATAACTGGCATTGGTTTTGGGAATATGGTAATGGAGATGTGGGTAATCAAGGTATTCACGAAACAGACCTTTGTATGTGGGGTTTGGATGTAGGTTTACCTGAAACAATTACGGCTGCAGGTGGAAAATACCTTTGGAATGACTGCAAAGAAACGCCTGAAGTTTTAAGTACGACCTACAATTACCCAAAACAAGGAAAGGTGATTCAGATGGAAGTACGTCCATGGATGACGAATAAGGAAGATGGCGTTGAAGTAGGCAATATTTTTTATGGAGATAAAGGCTACATGGTTATCAATGGTTATAATGATTATAAAACATATTTAGGTAAAAACCGTGAGCCTGGTCCTGCCCGAAATGCTGGTGGAGACCACTACAAAAACTTTATTGATGCCATACGAGCAAAAGATAAATCTATACTCAATGGTCCAGTAGAAACGGCTCATTTGGCGGCAAGTATTGCTCATTTGGGCAATATTTCTTATCGTTTGGGTAGAACTTTGCACTTCGACCCAACTAAAGAAACCTTTGTTGGTGATAAGGAAGCAAATGCTATGCTTACTCGTAAGTATCGTGCACCTTTTGTTGTGCCAGATAAGGTTTAATATGGCCTGAATTTTCATAAAAAAGCCCTACAATATTCAATTTGTAGGGCTTTTCGTATTCAATCTTTGTCCATACTGACTAACAGCTTGCAAACCTGTCCTACAATTATATTGTATAATTCTTAACGGTATCAATGAAACATTTTACTTTATCGGGGTCAGTATCGGGGTATACACCGTGACCAAGATTAGCAATATATTTCTGACCACCGAAGTTTTTAATCATCTTTTTGGTGTATTTTTCAATATCTTTGAATGAACCATACAGCACGCACGGGTCGAGATTTCCTTGTAAAGTTTTGTGTGGAATCATCCGGCGAGACTCACTAATATCCATGTTCCAATCTAAGCCGATTACATCACATTTCAAGTTCGACATTTCTTTTCTTGCAAAAAATGCACCTTTGGCAAATACCGTGACTGGGACTTCGTTGATAGCATCACAGATTTGAGCAATATAGGGTAATGAAAATTTACGATACTGGTCGGGAGAAAGAATTCCTGCCCAAGAATCGAAAATTTGTACTAAATCAGCACCATGTTTGGCTTGAGCTTTCAGGTAAGCAATTGTGGTATCCGTAATTTTTTGAAGCAGTAAATGAGCTAATTCTGGCTCAGAATAAAGCATTTTCTTGGCGATTGAAAAGGTTTTTGAGCCTTTCCCTTCCACCATATAACAGAAAATAGTAAATGGAGCACCAGCAAAACCCAATAATGGCACTCGTCCGTTTAGCTCTTTTTTTACAATATCAATAGCTTTTAATACATAAGCCAATTCTTTCTCAGGATTGCTTATTCGTAAAGAATCAATATCTTTTTTGTTTTGAATAACCTTTGGAAAAATCGGACCTTTGGTTTCAACCATTTCGTAAGGTAAGCCCATTGCTTCTGGAACAACCAAAATATCCGAAAAAATAATTGCGGCATCACTTCCCAAAATATCTACTGGCTGAATGGTTACTTCGGCAGCCAATTCGGGAGTTGTAGCTAATTTTATAAAACTTCCTGCTTTTTCTCTTACAGCACGGTACTCAGGCAAGATACGTCCAGCTTGACGCATCATCCAGACAGGTACTCGCTCAACACGTTCGCCCTTGGCGGCACGTAATATTAAATCATTTTGTAACTTCATACTACAAAGATACAATTCAGCCTATTTTATTGCTATTTTTAGTTACGGAATTTTGCAGGAAACGGTTTTTGCTCAATTGAAAAAAATCATAAAATAGCTAATAAGTGCCGAAAAAAAGAGGCTACTTACGTGAAGCAGCCTCATGCGTTTTATTTTTTTGTTGTTTTGGGGTAATCGGGAATTATTTTTTAGTGACTCTTACAGCAATACATCTTTTTTGTTCTGTTAACTCTTCATTATTTGATACCAATGGAAACTTGGTTACAAGCTTCTTTACCTAAATAAACACCGATTTTTAAATCAATTGAATATGTTTTCATAATTTTAACAATATTAGGTATTTCCTGCATAAACTTCGAGTCAATTACAGCGACTATTCTTTAAGAAAATCTAAAAAGTCCAATTTTGAATGTGTTTATTCAAAATTTCGTCCTATTATCATTAAGACAGCATTTTGAAGTAAAGTAACAAAATATAGCAGGAATTTTTTTCTAGACAAAAAAATCCCAAATTTTGGCTTTTTGCCTTTAAAACAATTTGATAAAAAACAGAACAATATTAATCGACAAATTGGAATGTAGTAATTTATTGATAACTATTGCTTTATCTCTTATCTTGAATCTCTGAGGCGAACCGTATTATATCTTTTGTCTCAACACCTATCTATCAAAAACTTTTAACCACATCAGCAATAATCTCAACACAATCCCACATCTGAGATTCGGTCATAACCAATGGCGGAGCAAGACGAATCTTGTTGCCATGGGTTGGTTTTGCCAAAAGTCCATTATCTTTAAGTTTGATACAAATATCCCAAGCCAAGTCAGAATCTTCATGCGAATCTACTACTATTGCGTTCAGCAATCCACGCCCACGCACTTGCGTTACGATGTTTGTTTCATTGACCAATTTCTGCATTTCCTCACGGAAAATTTTTCCCAAATAATTGGCATTCTCAGCAAGTTTTTCGTCTTTCACCACCTCCAGTGCCTCCATCGCCACAGCACAAGCGAGCGGATTTCCACCGTAAGTTGAGCCATGTTCACCGGGTTTAATGGTCAACATAATTTCATCATCGGCCAAAACTGCCGACACTGGCAAGACCCCACCAGAAAGGGCTTTTCCGAGAATAACAATATCGGGTCGTACTCCTATATAATTGATAGCCAACAACTTACCAGTTCGAGCGATACCCGTCTGAATCTCGTCAGCAATGAAAAGCACATTGCCAGCTTTACACAAACGATAGGCTTCTTTTAGGTAATTGTCATCAGGTACAACTACGCCCGCTTCGCCTTGAATCGGCTCAAAAACAAATCCTGCTATATAAGGATCATTCATAAGTACTTCTTCAAGAGCGTCGATATTATTATATGGAACTGTCTCGAAACCTGTCATGTATGGGCCAAACTCATTACGAGCAGTTGGGTCAGTTGATGCTGAAATTACAGATAAAGTTCGTCCATGAAAATTTCCTCCCGCAAAGATTATTTTAGCTTTACTCTCTGGTATTCCTTTAACTTGATAAGCCCATTTGCGGCAAAGTTTTAAAGCAGTTTCTACGGCTTCTACACCCGTATTCATCGGTAAAACCCTGTCGTAGCCAAAATAATTGGTAATATATTCCTCATAACGCCCCAGTATTGAGCTATAAAATGCTCTCGAAGTAAGGGTTAGTTTCTGTGATTGCTTGATAAGTGCATTGATAATTCGAGGATGACAATGCCCTTGGTTAACAGCCGAATAAGCCGAAAGAAAATCATAATAACGTTTTCCTTCAACATCCCAAACATAAACTCCTTCTCCACGGTCAAGAACGGCCGATATTGGGTGGTAGTTATGAGCTCCGTAGCGTTCTTCGAGTTCGATTAGTTGTTCGCTGAGTGAAATATCTATTTGCATAATTATACATGATTGATAGTTAATGAAAAGTTTAACATTAGCATCTTATTTTTAAAACATATTTCAAATATGTTAAAATGACTTTATATATTTTAAAAATAAGTTATATTTGTTTATAAAATATTTTTTTACAGAATATTTCATTAAAAACAATCATTTTTAAACTATATTGACTAATGATAAATGAGAGTAATTTAGACGATTATGATAAAAAAATTTTGATACAGCTCGAAAAAGATGGTAGAAAGCCCTATTCGGAGATTGCCAAAAACCTCAATATATCAAATACTATGGTGCATCAGCGGGTTACTCGTATGAAGAAAATCGGGATTTTAAAAGGAGCAGGAATCATTTTGGATGAACGAAAACTCGGCTATGAGTGGAGTGCATTCACAGGTTTGGTGTTGAAAGAAGATTCTGACTCAAAAACAATCATCGAAGAATTACGCAAAATCCCTGAAGTGACCGAGTGTTATTATATTACCGGGCAATATACGCTATATATAAGAATTGTAGCGAAATCGAACGAACACATGAGAAGTGTATTATATGATAAAATTGACCATATTTCGGGAATATTAAAAACAGAGTCAATGATAGATTTTGGTGCAGCATTCAAACGAAATGTAAGTGTGGAGCTTTAAAAGTCCACAGTTGATGGTAAACAGTCCGCAGTGCTGCAAACCTTCGAGGTGTGCTAAAATTTCACTATTAAACCAAATAATATTCGCCTTAGTCTATCAAAATAGTGGGTTGTATTATTAAAAACCAAATATTATTTTTGTATTAATATGATACAAGGATTCACAAATTATATAAGTGTATTCCATTTTGAATGTTTTTTCTGTGGACTGTTAACGATTGACTGTTGACTGGCTACTCTCAACAAACTAAGTTTTACCAATGCCAAAAATTTATTTAGATAATGCCGCCACAACTCGCCTTGATGAAGAAGTTTTGCAGGCAATGTTACCCTTGATGACCGAAAATTTCGGTAACCCTTCATCCATTCACTCACATGGGCGACAAGTACGCTCGGCTATTGAAAAGGCTCGAAAGACAGTAGCAAGCCTCATCAATGCTTCTCCTTCTGAGATTTTCTTTACTTCAGGTGGCACAGAAGCAGATAATACAGCCATTACATGTAGTATTGATACTTATGGCTTAAAACATGCCATTACTTCGCCAACTGAGCATCATGCGGTTTTGCACACGCTCGAATATTTGGCAAAACAAGGTAAGATTGAATTGAGCTACGTAAATATTGATGAAAAAGGACACGTAGACTTGGTGTATTTAGAAGAATTATTAAGCACCAAACCCCGCACTTTAGTTTCTTTGATGCACGGAAATAATGAAATAGGCAATTTGATTGATTTGGAAAAAGTAGGCGAAATCTGCAAAAAATATGATGCCATTTTTCACTCTGATACCGTTCAAACAATGGGGCATTATAAACATGATGTACAAATTACAAAGATAGATTTTTTGGTTGGTGCTGCCCATAAATTTCACGGGCCAAAAGGTGTAGGTTTTTTATATATTAATGCCGATAGCAAAATTCATCCGTTTATTCACGGTGGTTCACAAGAACGCAATATGCGTGGCGGAACAGAAAACGTTTACGGAATCGTAGGATTGGCAAAAGCTCTCGAAATAGCCTACAAAGAAATGGCCGAACATAAAGTACACATCGAGGGCTTAAAAAGCAGAATGATTGAGAACTTAAAGGCCACGATTCCTGATGTACGTTTCAACGGTGATTCTGATAATCTAGAACGTAGCCTTTATACGGTTTTAAATGTAAGTTTACCGCCAAACGAAGACAATGATATGCTGCTATTTAACCTTGATATTGCTCAAATTTCGTGTTCAGGTGGAAGTGCATGTACGAGTGGCTCAGATGTTGGTTCGCACGTTTTAGGAGCATTAAATATTGAGCCCGAGCGTGGAAATGTACGTTTCTCTTTCGGAAAATACAATACGATTGAAGAAATTGATCAAGTAGTAGAAGTGGTGGCTGGATTGTATGGATCTGCAATAAAGGCTTGATCAATTGTTGAATATTTCTTTTGGACAGAACTATGGATTAATGAACAAAAGAAATTTCTTTAATTTATTCTAAATACAATTTCTGCTCTTCCTTTCTAACCTTAAATCCCATCTTTGAAAGATAGTCCGCCGTAAGATTAGCGGTATATGGATGCCAAAAAAACTGAGGTAAGTTTTTGGGTAACCATTCTTTAAAATCTGTACCATAGCTTTTCGATGCCCCAATCCAATCGGCAATCATCTCACCTATATATATGCTTGGCATTGGTAGAGGCGTTGTAGTACCATTGCGTTCTACACTTATCCAATATTCAGGGTGATGAGCATTTTGCATTTTATGATGATGCCAGGCTCGTTGGAACAATGACTGTGTCGGCTTAGGATTTTTGAAATCGTGCACAGCATAACCATACGCCTCGTGTATTGAAAACTTAGAGAGGTCGTGTATCCAAAGATTGTGCTTGAACTGCTCTATGGGGTCGTTTGTATTTGGATTATCTGATAAGGACAGTAATTCTACAAACCATTTTTCATTCAGAAAGTCTAATCCAGCTTTACGAACTTCTATTTTATGAGGGATTACCTTGTTGATGAAGTAATTTTCAGCAAGATTCCAAACCTCATCATCTTCATAATCATGACTTTCTATATCAAAACGTTCATATAACAATCGCACAAGCTTTTGTGTATCGTTCTTATTATCACAAAATAATGAAAAGATTTTATGCTCAAAAATACGTTTTTTGCTCATCGGTGATAGGCTTCGGATAATACAAAAACCCCCACTACATAGCGAGGGTTTCTGAAGTAATATATTTTTGGAAGAACTATTCGAAAATATAACGAATTCCGAATTGTCCTTGCCAAACGTTATTTATGTTAATACTTTTCACAAAAGCATCACGTAGTAGGATAGTTGTCCCATCTACTACCTGAGTAGCCATACGGTAAGAAGGAACACCGGCAGCATTGATAGATGCTAAACTCAACGGATTTGTACCTGTTGATGACAAAGCAACGCCCCACTTGTTGTTAAGTAGGTTACCTACGTTCAATACGTCAAAACGTAAACGAATTGTGTTTTTCTTTCCCTTTCTGCCAGTAGCTACATACAAATCTTGCTCAACTGTGAAGTCAAAACGAGTCAAAGATGGCACAGCTGCACCATTTCTTTCAGAATATTGTCCACGAATCGTACTTAAATACGGGTGATTACTGAGGTAAGTTTCATAAGCAGTTGATTGTTGCTCAGGCGAGAAAGTAACGGCTGTTGCACCAGAACCTACAGTTAATGCAGTAAAAGCCAAATCTGAAGCTTTGCTTGGAACAAAGATAAGGTCGTTGTTTTGACCATCACCGTTCAAGTCATTTCCATATTGATAAGAAATCTTGAAACCGCTGGCTGAAACCATACCTAAAGTAAACATTGTAGAACCACCAAATTTTCCACCATAGTTGATACGGTAGTTTACATAACCTACTAAACGATGACGTAAGTCATTATCTGACCAAGAAGGAGTCAAATAATTTTGACCTTGTACAGTTGGGATATTAGCTAATACAGTACTTGCAACCGACTGAATATCTTTTGCTTTAGAATAAGTATAACCAATCATTCCACTCAAGCCTTTCGTAGCTGTCTTTTCTAATTTAGCTGTGAAAGAGTAAGAGTATCCCTCTGGGGTGTTAGTTAAAATAAATGCATTTGTATTGGCTGTATTGATAAAACGAGCTGGGTTTACTGCTGCACCTGACAAATTAGAAGCAGGGAAACGGTCACGTGAATCTGGTCCGCTGAATTTAGCAGTCGGTGATTTCAAGTTACCATCGATATAACGAAGAGCTTGGATATTATCATTATAGATACCTTCTACTGTACCGATTAAACCCCAAGGCAATTTTTGGTCAATTGCTAAACTGCTTTTCCAAATGATTGGATTTTTGAGGTTATCATTAGAAGCGTTAATTACATAGGCAGGAAGCTTAGTAATATCTGTAGTAGATGGTTTGAAACGACTCGGGTCTGTAGTAAACGGATAAGCAGTTGTATTAGTAAAGTTCAATACTGCTGTGTTTACACCGTTATTACCCAATTGGTTAGATACCAATACTTGTGGAATACGTGAAACAAATAATCCAGTACCTCCACGAATTTGGGTACTCTTATCTCCATTTACATCATAGTTGATACCCAAACGAGGAGTTACAATTACTTTATTACTTGGAAAAGCTCCAGTCGAGATTTTCAAATTAGCGTTGTTCTCATCTTTGTAAGTTAAACCTTCTACAACCGGGTTGTTGAAGTCTTTAGCATAAGCATCGTTATAATCAAATACATCAAAACGAATACCGGCTGTTACTTTCAAACGGTCGCTAGCTGAGAACTCGTCTTGCAAATACGTTGAATATGTATTTTGTTTCAAAGTCTGTAAAGGCTCTCCGCCGTCTGGCAACAATGAATATCGGTAATTGAAACGTGATACCTGAACTGGCGAAACAGCAAGGTTTGGATTAGCCTTATATGCCAAAGCAGCTTTTTCGAAATCTTCGATAGAGTTAAAAACCCAAACACCATTCGATGCAGGGAAGAACACGTTGTTAGACTGGAAAGCTTCGAAAGACAAACCGAGTGTAAGGTTATGTTTACCCGCAAAATAACTCAAGTTATTCGTTACATTGAATGTAGAATAATTCAATTTGTTATTAGGCGTGAATGGATCGAAACCTACTGAAGTATAGGTACTTCCAGCATTTAATATATCAACCGTTGGAAAAACAGCAGTACGGTAAGTACGGTCTTCAATTTGCTTGTTATAAGTAGCAATCAAATTATTAGCAAATTTAGCCTTGAAGTTAGAGTTTAATTCTGCAACAAAAGAGCGAGTATTATCAGCGATTTTATAACCTGTATTTTGTGGTGACAATGCCAATGCCGAGTTTGTACGGTTACCATTACCCGCTGTATTACTACTATTACTATTACTGATAATAGCATCAGAGCCCGAATCATGGTGTGAATATCGCACCGATAATTTATGATTATTATTAATGTTATAATCTAAACGTACCAAACCTTTTTTGCTATTAACTTCGTTATTAAAACCATCAAGTTCACCAGCTTCCCATCCAAAATTTGAACTCATAAAACCTGCTAAACGCTGCAAATCAGAATAAGAAGTACGAGATACGTTACCAGATGCACCAGAGCGATTAGCAGACCATGTTAGTGCTGGTGTAGAACTATTAAACATTTCAAAATTAGCAAATATAAATAGCTTATCTTTTATAATTGGAGCTCCAACTCTAAAACCAAATGTTTTTTCGTTGATATTTACTGGCGGTAAATCTTTACCATCAGCTTTTTTTCCAACCATTTCACTTCCTCTTGTGAGGTAATATACAGAACCAGTTACATCGTTTGTTCCTGCACGAGTTACTGCGTTGATACCCGCACCAGCAAAACCTGATTGACGAACGTCATATGGAGCAATGTTGATTTGTACTTGCTCAATCGCGTCAAGAGATACCGCTGTTGTACCAGTACGTCCACCCGCCTGAGATGAGCTACCTAAACCAAAACCATTATTGAAAACCGAACCATCGATGGTGAAGTTATTTAAACGGCTATCTTGACCAGCAAATGAGCGACCATTACTGTAAGCATTATATTTAGTGATGTCATCAATAGTACGGCCAATAGTTGGTAGACTATTAACTGCATTCAAACCCAAAGTTGTCGATGCTCCAGTACGGCTCGAAGAGATGATATCCGAACGTCCTGATGTAACTTTGATTTCATCTAGGAAAGTACCTGCTTCATCTAATTTAACGTTAACATTGGCAGAAGTTCCTAAGTTGGTTATAACACCTTCTTTTACAGCTTCCTTATAACCAACAAATGTAAATGTAATTTTATATGGCCCACCAACACGAACCGAAGGAAGTATGTAACGACCTGCTGTGTTGGAAACCGTACCATATTTAGTACCTGATGGTACGTGAACTGCAACAATAGTTGCACCTGGCAAACCTTCGCCTTTAGCGTCTGCTACCAAACCGCTAATAGAAGAGGTAGTAACTTGTGCAAAGCTTTGTAAAGCAAAAAGCATTACTGCAAGAAAGCTAAATACTTTCTGCATTGAAGTAAATTTTCGCATCATGTTTTTTTTGAAGTTAGAAATATTTGGAGTAAAAATCATTGGCGATTTTTAAATTTAATGTACAAATGTCCTAAAAATTTTCTCTAAAAAAAACAAGCACCTACCCTTTTTATTTTGGTAAGTACTTGAAAAACAAGTTTTTATAAGATTTTTAATGAAAAATATTGGTATAAGACAATTTCTGAATATTAAGAAATTGTTATGCGTGCCTAATATTTTAAACGTTTAGAAATTATATATCAATAATTTACAATTTCTGTATTTCGATGATGAATGATATGGTTATTTTTGTGTAATTCTTTTATTATCATTTGCTGTGGTATTGATTACAAGTCTATCAAATTCAAAAAGTATCTTGTGTGTTTTAGCTCACCTGTTTTTGTTAGGGCTTTGATATTTGTTAATTCTTGCAAATCTCTTGTTACGGTTGCTGCCGATGCACCTGTAATAGATTTATAATTAGCTGCACTTAATCCACCTCTAAAACCTTCAATCCCTTCATCAAAAATCCTTAATACCACCTTTGACTGCCTTTCATTTATATCATTATATTTGATAAAAAACCTTGATTTTTGTACTAAAAAACTTACCATTTTGATGGTATATTGCTGTGATTCGAGTAGTATTTTGGCAAAAAATAAAAGCCATTTATTCACATCTTTACTATGATTACACGATTGTAGTGCATCATAATAAGCTTTTTTATTTGAATCAATTACTTTTGCAAGAGAATTAAAAGAAGGTGTTTTTATTTTTTGAGAAATCGCTTTTTCGACTAAGGCTCTACCTATTCGTCCATTACCGTCTTCAAAAGGATGAATAATTTCAAAATATAGATGAGCAATGCCCGCAAATATTAAGCTAGGCATTCCGTTTGGATTATCTATTTGGAAATTATACCATGCTATCAATCTTTCCATTTCATTACGAACTTGTGTCGAAGGTGGTGCTTCATAAAACACCTTTGGGGCAGAAAAATTGCCTGAAATAATCTGCATCGGTTCTGCGTGTTGGCGGTAATCACCAATAACTTCAATATCTCTTCTTCCATTCATGAGCATTTTATGCCACAAAAAGAAAGTTTCGTCGCTCAAAGGTTTATCATAATGCTGATAAATATTTACCATCATTTCGGCTATACCAGCTTCATTTGGTTGTACTTTTCGGTAATCACTTTTAAGTCCTAAATGTTTTCTGATAGAACTCTGCACAGATTCTCGTTTTAGAATTTCTCCTTCGATGCTCGAAGTTGACAAGGCTTCTTGCGTGAGAATATCTATCTTTAGGTTTTCTAAGCTTTCTGATTCCAAATGACTAACAACTCCATAAATTATACCTATATTCTTATGAAATTCGTTCTCAAATTCAACTAATTTTGAAGAATCATAAGTAAAATCATACCAGTTTTTATGTTGCCAAATCCATTTCATGAGCGATAAGAATAAGTTTTATAGCTCAAATAAACAAAAAAAATGAGTTATAAACAATTGTTTTATAACTCATTAAAGGATAATTTTTTACGAATATTTTTAAGAACCCATAATATTATGTCCCATTTTATCTCGTTTGGTCTTTAAATATCCAATATTATGTGGATTCGCTTCTATCTCAATCGGAATCGAATCAATAATTTCTAAACCATAACCAATCAAACCCGCCCGTTTTTTAGGATTATTTGAAATCAGTTTCATTTTTTTAATTCCTAAGTTTCTCAAAATTTGAGCTCCAACGCCATAATCACGCTCATCCATTTTGAAACCTAATTCGAGATTTGCTTCTACAGTATCACGCCCCATTTCCTGCAATTTATAGGCTTTCAATTTATTCAATAAGCCAATTCCACGGCCTTCTTGATTCATGTATAAAATTACACCTTTGCCTGCATTTTCGACAATTTCCATAGCGGCATGAAGTTGAGGGCCACAATCACATCGACAAGAACCGAAAATATCGCCCGTTACACAAGAAGAATGCACACGTACCATAATTGGCTCATCTTCTTCCCAAGTTCCTTTGATGAGTGCCAAATGCAGTTGGTCATTATCCAATTGGCGAAAAGCTACCATATCAAAATTACCCCATTCAGTTGGCATATTTACGCCAATTTCTCTTTTTATGAGCGATTCTTTTGCCAAACGATATTCAATTAAATCTTTAATACTCACCAGTTTAAGATTAAACTTTTTGGCAATCTCAAAGAGTTGTGGCAAACGAGCCATTGTACCATCTTCGTTCAAAATCTCAATCAAGACACCCGCGGGTTGCAAACCTGCCAAAACTGCCAAATCAATGGCGGCTTCAGTATGCCCAGAACGGCGGATAACGCCTCCTTCGGCAGCACGCAAAGGGAAAATATGTCCTGGACGACCTAAATCATCTGGCTTTGTAGTAGAATTTACAAGTGCTTGAATTGTTTTCGCACGGTCGCTCGCAGAAATCCCTGTGGTGCAACCATTGCCCAATAAATCGACTGATACAGTAAAAGCGGTTTCATGTTGGGCGGTATTTTTGCCCACCATCATATCAAGTTCTAATTCTTCACAACGCTGACGAGTAAGTGGCGTACACATCAAGCCTCTACCCTCTTTCACCATGAAATTAACCATTTCTGGCGTAGTTTTTTCGGCGGCACACACAAAATCACCTTCATTCTCGCGGTCTTCGTCATCAACAACGATGATTATTTCTCCAGTACGAATCGCTTCGATTGCGTCTTCTATGCGGTCTAATTTCATTTTAATTTTATCCTTATTATATATAAGTTTTTAACATAAAAATTTATAAAAACGTTTATAAACAGTCGTGCCACATTGCGGAAATGTGGCACGACAAAAAATTTATAAATTCTTACTTCTTATCAAACTCACGGTGGGCAACTTCATCAAAAAGTCTTTCTCGTGGTAGGCTCTTGAAGTATTCGTAAGTAATTTTCAAACCTTCTGCACGATTTATTTTTGGTTCCCAACCTAAAATATCTCTTGCTTTGGTTATATCTGGTTGGCGTTGCTTAGGGTCGTCTTTCGGTAATGGTCTATGAACAATTTTCTGATCGGTTCCTGTCAATTTGATGATTTCCTCAGCAAATTCATTCATCGTAATTTCTGATGGATTCCCAATATTCACTGGATAAGCATAATCAGACAATAACAAACGATAAATACCTTCTACCAAATCATCAACATAGCAAAACGAGCGAGTTTGAGTGCCATCACCGAAGATGGTTAGGTCTTCGCCACGCAAGGCTTGACCGATGAATGCAGGTAATACACGTCCGTCGTTGAGTCGCATTCTTGGACCATACGTATTAAAGATACGGACAATGCGAGTTTCCAAACCGTGGTATGTATGGTAAGCCATTGTCATGGCTTCTTGGAAACGCTTGGCTTCGTCATATACGCCACGCGGACCAACCGGGTTTACGTGTCCCCAATACTCTTCAGTTTGTGGATGAACGAGTGGGTCGCCGTAAACTTCTGATGTTGAGGCAATGATTACTCTTGCTTTTTTTACACGAGCCAAACCAAGACAATTATGAATTCCGAGTGAACCAACTTTTAATGTCTGAATCGGAATTTTTAAATAATCAATCGGACTTGCTGGTGAAGCAAAGTGCAAAATATAGTCGAGTTCGCCTGGTACGTGAATAAATTTACTCACATCGTGGTGATAAAACTCAAAATTTGGATGTTTGAACAGATGCTCGATATTGCGTAAATCTCCTGTGATGAGGTTATCCATCGCAATTACATAATGTCCTTCTTTGATAAATCTATCGCAAAGGTGCGAACCCAAAAAACCCGCACCACCAGTTATTAATACTCTTTTCATTCTTTGTCAATTATCAATTATCAATTATCAATTATCAATTTTACTTGTACAATTGACTGATAATCACTGTTAAAAAAATAATTGTTTCTAATTTATTCTTGTTTTTTTCAAAATAGCAAACAGGACTTTTCCAATCTCATCTACATCTTGAAATATACTTTCATAAACTTTTAGGTCTATATAATCAGTATCTTTTAACAACTAAAGCCAGTATTTTGTTTCTAAACTTTCTTTATAGGCTATTGACATTTTTGAAGAAAAATCAACAGTTCAAATTGCCCCATTTGCTTCCGCAATATTAGCTCCGATAGAAGTTCCACTTCTTAAAAGCTGCTTAGAAAAAATAAACTCTTTCTTATCATCTTTCAAATATTGGTATGCCCTCACTATTCTAATCGCAAAATTATATGCTTTTGGATATAACGTGGTATCAACAGCCATAAGTTAAAGATATGATTATTAAATGCTACCTAATTGATAATTGTTAATTGTTAACCGTTTCTCTACCAACTGAGAAGTATGTATAACCTAACTCACGCATATCTTTCAATTCATACAAATTTCTGCCATCAAAAATAACTTTATTTTTCAATGCAGCTTCCATTTTCTCAAAATCTGGTGTCCTGAATTCTGGCCATTCGGTCATAATCATCAAGGCATCAGCTCCTTCGATGGCTTCGTATGGTGTTTTGGCATATTTTACCTTTTTGCCAACTACTCCACGTACGTTTTCCATTGCTTCCGGGTCATAAACTACCACTTTTGCACCTGCTTTTCGCAATTCTTTAATATTGTATAAGGCTGGAGCTTCACGAATATCGTCAGTGTGAGGTTTGAATGCCAGTCCCCAAAGAGCAATTGTTTTGCCTTTCAAATCGCCATCAAAATGAGCTTTTATGTGCGGCATCATTTTGGTTTTTTGCTTTTCGTTTACTTTCATTACTGATTTCAAAATTTTGAAATCATAATCAAATTCTGTGGCAGTTTTTTCTAAGGCTTGAACATCTTTAGGAAAACAACTTCCGCCGTAGCCAATTCCTGCAAATAAGAAACGCTTGCCAATACGACTATCAGTACCGATACCTTTACGAATAGCATCAACATCAGCACCTGCTTTTTCACAAAGATTAGCGATTTCGTTCATAAACGTGATCTTCATTGCCAAAAACGCATTCGCAGCATATTTAGTCATTTCGGCCGAACGCTCATCCATAAAGATAATCGGATTACCTTGACGCACTAAAGGTGCATATAATTTCTCCATTAGTTTTTTCGCTGTTTCAGAAGTTGTACCAATAACTACCCGGTCAGGCTTCATAAAGTCTTCGACAGCAACACCTTCACGCAAAAACTCAGGATTCGATACTACGTCAAACTCAACCTTTGCACCTTTTGCCACACGTTCTTGTACTTTTTGAGCTGTTCCAACCGGTACTGTACTTTTATCAATAATCACAACGTAGTTTTCGAGCAATGGGCCAAGGTCATTGGCTACGCCCAAAATATATTTCAAATCGGCCGAGCCGTCTTCTCCCGGAGGAGTCGGCAATGCTAAGAAAATTACTTGTGCATCTTTGATTCCCTCAGCTAAATTGGTTGTGAATTTCAAACGACCTTCTTTGGTATTACGGTCGAAAATCACATCTAAACCTGGCTCATAGATGGTTAATTTCCCTTTGCGAAGTTTTTCAACTTTACGCTCGTCAATATCTACACAAGTAACTTGATTGCCTGTTTCAGCAAAACAAGTTCCTGTTACGAGTCCTACATATCCTGTTCCTACTACTGCTATTTTCATATTTTCAAATCCACCCCTAGCCCCTAAAGAGGAGTTATTTTTAAAACTTGTTTCATCTGATTGAGGCAATTTTCAGATTATAGTTTTATATTATTTGGTATTTAGTTTAACCACACAAATGTATAACTTTTTTTAGAAACAAAAGTTTTATTTAAACAAAAAAAAGTAAAATAATTTCTCAAAAAAAAGGACTTAGTGAATACTTTACTTCATTAAGTCTATATTTTTGGAAAATATATTTTATTTTCGCAATTCTGTTAAATCATTAAACATAGTAAAAAATAAAGATTCAATAGCTTTTTTGTATTTAGCTTAATGAAAATTAAACACTAAAATTTTGATATTTTGTTGCTTTTAATAGAATTTTCATTCGTATATACTTGCATAGACAAATGATTCTTTCGTAAATTCACCAAATAATTTTAATTGTCAATCCTTAAAAGAACATCTTACATTGAATAGAAGAGATGCCATGCAAAGAGTAGCCTACCTGATGGGAGGTGCTTTGTCTGCCCCAACGATGATTGCGATGCTCGAAGGCTGCAAGTCTAATACTGCAACCGAAGCCGCAACCTCTTTTGCTTTATCGACCGACTATAAAGGCTTGGTTGCCGAAATTGCCGAAATCATTATTCCAAAAACCACGACTCCTGGAGCCAAAGAGGCAGGCGTTGGCCCGTTTGTAGAAATGATGTTGAAGGATTGCTACAAACCTTCGCAACAAGATCACTTTGTAAAAGGTCTTGATGCACTCGAAGAAGAATCGAAAAAAGCCAACGGTGGTAAAAAATTCTTGGAAAGTACGCCAGCTCAACAGACTGCTCTTTTGAAGAAATTCGAAATGATGTCGAACGAAGAAGCAAAGAAAATAGAAACTGCAAAGAAAGTACTCGATGCCGAAACTGGTCTTGCAAAAGAAAACAAAGGCAAAGCAGAAACACCTCCAACGCCATTCTTCAAGTTAATGAAAGAATTGACACTTTTGGGTTATTTTACTTCGGAAATAGGCTGTAAACAAGCATTGGCTTATGTTGAAGTGCCGGGTAAATACGAAGGTTGTGTAAAAATGAATCCTGGGCAAAAAGCGTGGGCGTTGAGTTAATAAGTGAAAATTTGAATGAGCGAATGATAGAATAATTCGAGCATTCAAAAGCATTTAAAAGTTTTAAGCAAAGAATACTAAAAATAATCTATTCAATCTGATGAATATTCAAGGTAAAGGAAAAGAAAAAATGACTTACGACGCCATCGTTGTAGGTTCGGGAATATCAGGCGGCTGGGCTGCCAAGGAATTATGTGAAAAAGGCTTAAAGGTATTAATGATTGAGCGTGGACGTGACATTAAGCACGTAGAAGGATATGATACCGCGATGAAAAATCCTTGGGATTTTCCTCACCGTGGCAACATGGACAGCATGGCAAGAGAGCAATATTGGGCGAGCGTTCGTACGGGCTATACCGGCCGTGAAGAACACCGACATATGTTTGAAAATGACAAAGAAAATCCATATTTAGAGAAAAAAGACCGTGGTTTCGACTGGATTCGTGGTTACCATGTGGGTGGTCGTTCATTAATGTGGGGTCGTCAGAGTTATCGCTGGAACGAGCGAGATTTCATGGCAAACCTTGAAGACGGACATGGAGTTGATTGGCCAATACGCTACAAAGATTTAGCTCCTTGGTATAGTTATGTTGAGAATTTCATTGGTGTAAGTGGCACTAAAGATGGTCTGGATGTATTGCCAGATGGTGATTTTCAACCTGGAATGGAAATGAACTGTGTTGAGAAAGAATTTAAAGCAAGAACGGCAAAGAAATTTGGTGGTCGTGCCGTAACAATCGGACGAACGGCTCACTTGACTGCTCCGACAAAAATACAAACTGATTTAGGTCGAGCTTCTTGCCAATTCCGTAATGCTTGTATGCGTGGTTGCCCGTATGGTGGTTATTTTAGCACACAATCGGGTACTTTACCAGCTGCCAATAAAACTGGCAATTTAACGCTTACAACCGACAAAATTGTTCACCAAGTAATTTTTGATGACGAAAAAGGCAAAGCTGTTGGTGTAAAAGCTATTGACCAAAATACAAAAGAAGAGTATGAATATTTTGCAAAAATTATATTCTTGAATGCCTCTGCCATTAATTCAACTTGGATTATGATGCAGTCGAAATCAAAAACCCACGCCAATGGCTTAGGTAATGATTCTGACCAATTGGGCAGAAATATCATGGATCATCATTTGGCGGTAGGTGCTTCGGGAACTTTCGAGGGTATGGAAGATATGTATTACTATGGCCGTCGTGCCAATGGTATTTATATACCTCGTTTTGCAAACTGGGGTAGCGATAAAAAACGTGATTTCGTTCGTGGATTTGGCTACCAAGGTGGGGCAAGCCGTCCGAGTTGGGGACGTGGCGGCCAAATGGATGGCTTCGGAGCTGACTTTAAAGAGGAAATGACTCAATTAGGGCCTTGGTCGTTTAATATCGGTGGCTTTGGAGAAACATTGCCAGATGCTAATAATCGATTTACGCTTTCTGACCAAAAAGACAAGTGGGGCTTACCTGTTGTTCAGTTTGATGCAGGTTGGGGTGAAAATGCCTTGAAAATGCGTGTAACGATGATGAACGAAGCCGCCGAAATGCTTGATGCTGCCGGAATGAAAAACATCAACACTTATGATGACCGTAGTAAAAACCCTGGTATCGGTATCCACGAAATGGGAACAGCCCGCATGGGTCGTGACGCTAAAACTTCGGTATTGAATGCTAATAACCAAGTTTGGGGAGCAAGTAATGTATTCGTAACTGACGGTGCAGCTATGACTTCAGCTTCTTGCGTAAACCCATCACTTACGTATATGGCTCTTACGGCTCGTGCAGCAGATTTCGCTGTGAGTGAGTTGAAGAAAATGAATTTGTAGTTTTAAGTCCACAACCGATGGACAACGAAAATATGAAAACAGCGAATCTACAATTGTGGATTCGCTGTTTTTGTTTTTACGGAGTTTAATTAAGCACTTAGACCAAAATAATCGAAATAAATTCATTAACTATTTTACTTATAATCAAGCTTTTATCGCTGCGTATAAGCGTCTCGAATCCAGTAGTGCTTAAATGTTCTTAAAGTTATTATTTCACTGACCAGCCCAATTGCTCATCTTCGTCTTCAAACTCCAATTCGGCATCTTTTTCCCAAATTTCCATTTCGCAAGGCTTGCAATTAAACTTCAATTTGTATTCGTTTTCGCCGTTTTTGAGAGTTAGAGGTTCGACTAATTTCTCGCCCATTGTTTCACGTTGGAATCTCGCACACTTACCCAGCTCATATTTCACACAATATTTGGTAGTCATTACTCGTGCTTTTCCGGGATCCCATTGAAGTTCAAATGCTTTTTCGATTTCTGTTACACCGTGACGTTTGTAAAAAGCTCTCGCCAATTTATTTGAAACATTGTACATGAAATCAAGTTTCTGTACAGGGTATGGATGGTCGGTTTTTGTAATTTGATAAGTTTCTCGGTGGTATTCTTTCACACGAATATCTACAAGTTGTTCTAAAACCTCCCTTCTGATTTCGTTTACCTTCGAGATTGGTAAAAACCAATTTCCTAAAAATTCTACCTCAATATCATCAACAATAAAAGGCGTATTTCCTGTTTTAGCCAAATTTTTCTTGATATTCGGAATTACCGATTCGGCCGAATTTGCCAGCACTTTTTCGGATTGCATATTTACTATATAATGATGTCCGTCTTCGTCAATGGCTTTTAGCTCAAAGCCATCGGCAGTTTCAGTAAAATATAGTTTCACACCAATTTTTCTGACCGCACTGTTTTCCTTTTCAACCATTTTGTTGAACTCAGCATCAGAATTCCGGTAGATAAGTGTACCAACTGGCAACGGCTTAAAGGTATTTGGAATAACAATATTATTGAAAATGATATTGATTTGGGCTCCATCAGCTTCGCCATTTGCGTTGATAAAAAAAAGCCCATCACCATTGTTTAGCTTTTCGTAATTTTCAATAATATAGCCATTGGCTTTAATTTCAATTACTTTTCCGATGTACTGCCCCTGCGATTTTGGACTTTCCCAATTACCAATTTTCTCCTTACGTTTGTTTACAAAATAATCGGTATAGCCGCGATTAAAACTTCTATCCATTTCTGGCTCAAAATTATAGAATGTTCTACCCGACGACGCTTTTTGGAATTTTTCGGTGTTATCATCTAAAAATGAATCTAATTTTTTTCTCAAAAACGAAGTATTGTTTTTTACATAAACAATATCTTTCAAACGCCCTTCAATTTTGAACGAACAAACCCCAGCCTCAATCAGATTGGGAAGCTGGTCGCTCAAATCTAAATCTTTGATAGAAAGCAAATGGCTGTTGGCTATGAGCGTTTTGCCCGTTCCGTCAGTTAAATTATATGGAAGTCGGCAGTTTTGAGCACATGAGCCACGGTTGGCACTTCGTTCACCGCCTGCAATACTCATATAACAATTTCCGCTAAACGACACACACAATGCACCTGAAACAAAGAATTCGAGTTCAATATCAGTGGCTTCGTGGATTTCACGCACTTGGTCGAGATTGAGTTCTCTGGCCAAAACAGCTCGTTTCATGCCCGCATCGGCCAAAAACTTGACGTGTTTTGGATCGCGATTATTGGCTTGCGTACTGGCGTGAATCACGATTGGCGGCAAGTCCATTTCCATAATGGCCATGTCTTGCACAATGAGAGCATCAACGCCAATATCGTATAATTCATGAATCAGTTTTTTGCATTGATTCAGTTCATCATCGTACAAAATCGTATTTATAACCACAAAAACTTGTGCCTTGAATAAATGAGCATAACGCACCATTTCGGCAATGTCTTCAATCGAATTGGTGGCGTTCGTTCTTGCTCCAAACTGTGGAGCACCAATATATACCGCATCTGCACCCGCATTGATTGCTGCCATACCTTGAATCAGGTTTTTAGCAGGTGATAAAATTTCAATTTTCTTTCTCATACGATATTCCGTACTTATTTTTTATTTGATTCCAAACGAATCACAAAACTACGAAATACTTCACAAAAAATTGGGTAAATTGTGAATTTACAGAATTTTTAAGGTAGTTTGAAAATATAATTTTTACCTATATTTGTCAATCCCTAAAACAAACACTAAGCATGATGAAAGAAAATCATTACTCAAAAATGACTTTGCACGAACTCAAAACACAAGCAAAAATAGTAAAAACCATGATGTCTATTTTTTCTGGAATACTTTTAGTTTTGGTATTTGCGGCAGTATTTTTAAGTTTCCGACAAGGCTTTTATGCAGTATCAATATTGTTTATTCCAGTAGCCTTATTTCCTATATTTTTTGGAATGCTCAATAATTTAAAAAACATGAAAAAGGAAATGAAGACAAAAGGAAACTAATTTTCTGAATAATTTTACTACAAATTTCCAACTTAGCGAGTAGTTTTTACACAATTTAAAATCAGAATCTTTATCTTATTTTTGTATAACTAATTTTAGAGATAAAAATGGAAAAGAAAACGTACCAAAATATCGACCAATACATTGCTGATTATAGCGAAGAAGTTGGCGAAATTCTGAACCAAATTCGTAGCTGTATCAAAGAAGCCGCACCCAAAGCACAGGAAGTTATCAGCTATAATATGCCTGCTTTTAAACAAGGTAAAGTGCTGGTTTATTTTGCAGCCTTCAAAAATCACATTGGTTTTTATGCTTTACCATCGGGAAATATGGCTTTCAAAGAATCATTATCAAAATATAAGGTTGGCAAAGGCTCAATTCAATTTCCGTTGAATGAACCGATGCCTTTTGAGTTAATCAAACAAATGGTGGCTTTTAGGGTAAAAGAAGTCGAAAACGGAGCAAAGAAATAATTTTGCCTTATTTTAAATCTTGTTTTAGATTTCTGAATAGCTTTGTTATTCTAACACTATTCAATCGAAAATGAAAAAAATTCTCTTTTTTAGCCTGATTCTCATCGGATTTTTATCTTTCAAACGCAAAGAAATCACCTGGGTAGCTATCGGCGACTCGATTACGTATCTCAACGACCACCCCGAACAAACAGGCAACCGAGTAAAAAAAGGCTACATGACAATGGTTTCGGAAAAGCTTCCGTATATTAAATTTATCAATCAAGGTCATAATGGCTGGACTTCGGGCGGAATTGCCGAAAAAATCAATGAACTTGGTTTGGTTTCGGCTGATGTATATTCTGTGTTTCTCGGCACGAACGATTGGTGGCGAGGGCGTCCACTTGGCAAACTCGAAGATTATCAGAATAATACTGGTAATAATACGGTTCATGGTTCATTCAGAATCATTATTGATAAACTGAAAAGCCTGAATCCGAATGCAAAAATTATTTTGATTACACCGCTACAACGTGGCGATTTTGTGTATATCACCAACGCCAAAAATAATGCTTATGGCTCATATAAACCTAAAAACGAACAGAATTTGGCACAATTTGCCGAAGCGGTGGTCAATATTGCGAAATTTGAAAAAATACAAGTTATTGACCTTTTCAACAAAAGTGATATTACACAAAAAAACATGGTCAACTTCAAGCGATTAAAAGACCCAAGTACTGGGGAATACAAAAATTTCAAATATCCAGCTTACACTGATATACCGTTCAATCCCGACACCGACGAATACCCCTACCCTATTGAGTCAATCAATATGACTTATGACGGCCTGCATCCTGCCGAAAAGGGAAATGCTGTTATTGCCAAAATGCTTGTGAAGGTTATGAAAAAAATCTGAATAAAAATAATGCTGCCTTCGACTTCGCTTAGGCAGCATTATTAGTTTCTTGGTAGGTTTCGACTTAGTTCAACCACACTTTTTATTTCGATGCCAGAAGTCAAAGGCCGAAATCATTTTTTTATTTTCTCCCAAATTTCTTCCAACTCAACATTTTTCTTTCCAGAATGGTCTTTCGATTTTTTAGAGATATAATCAATACGCTCTTTGGTCAGTGGGTGAGAATTAAGGTAAGCAGGCATTTTATCTACTCCGTATTTCTTTTCTTCTTCATGTAAGCGTTCCATGAGGTTTATCATGCCTTTGGGGTCTAGATTGTTATGATACATGATTTCAAGGCCTTCCAAATCGGCTTCTTTTTCCATATCTCTCGTAAAGCCCAACCCATAAATATTACTTGCTTGGCTTACTAAAAGATTGCCAATGGCATTCATATCTCCGATAAGCACCGATACTACCATTGAGCCAGCCAAACCTCTTGCTAAACCTTTCAGCGAATGGCGTTCTTTAACGTGCGTTACTTCGTGTGAAAGCAAAGCTGCCAATTCTTCGGGGGTTTTCATTTTTGCCAAAATTGCATCAAAAACCACTATATTTCCCCCTGGAAGAGCAAACGCATTCACTTGCTTATCTTTTACAACCGTAAATTTCAACGGATATTCAGTCTGAAAATCCATTTTTTTTGCAAATGCTTGTAACTCCTTGGTGCGTTCTTTATCAATTTCCATACCTCCTACAAAACTATCGTAGAACTGTTTTCCGAGTTCCACTTCTGCTTCCATCGGAATTTGTGAAGCGGCATACTCAGCAATTTTGGGTAGAAGTAAAAAATAAACGCTTCCAGCAATAGAGACAAAAATAGCAATAGTAATTAACGCTCCCAGAACACCCGCACCAGCAAGCTCATTAGCAAACGCCCAAAAGCCTTCACGACGTTTAGGTAAATAATTTTCTAAAATCGAAAAAAGTGGTGAATCAATCGAAAATTCGAGATACTGATGCGGAAACTCACCATATTTTAGCATTGTTTTTCCTTTGCCAGTAAACGAACTATAATCAATCTGCATAATGGACCAAGCAACTTGCCCATTTTCATAGCTGATTGTCATGAAATTGCCCAAAATACTCACTTGAGCATCGTAAGGCTGGCTGGTTTTACCATCGTAGTATATTGCTTCCATCAGTGAGAAGTTTTCAGTAAACAGTTATCTTTTTTATGAGTAATTCCTAAAATGGCATAGAAATATAAACACCAATTTACGACAGTTCGATTTGTCGGCTTGGTGACTAAGCTAAATCGATATCTAACCAATCACCAACGTCTTCGCCAAAAGCATCACGGTAATTGCTTTCGGTTTGAGTGAGCGAATCGGGGTCAAATGAACCGTCAATCTCCAGACGCGGCATAATAAAATGCAAAGTCCGGATTTCGACAAAGGGAGTGGCAATTCCCAACGTAAACAATATTAAAAGCATATTTGTAATACTCAACCGCAAAAGGTCAAAAAACGACATGTGTAATTTTACTCCGTGCCATTGCTCATTTTGCCACAAAAATGTATTATCAGCATAAAACTGAAATATTTCACGCTGACGCATCAGGGCAATTGAACCGATAATTGCGATAAAAAATAGATAGGCAAAAATACCAAACAAAATAAAACTAATGGAAGGATTTAAACTTTGAATTCCAATTCTACTTAATTCGCTTCCTGAAACAACGCCAAACATTATAACCAAAACTACACCAAAAATAACAGCAACAAATATAAGGATGATGTATTTGAGTTTAATCAAAAACAAATCGGCACCTTTTCCTACAAAATCAAATTCAACGCTTCCAAAACGAATATTCTTGGTTACGTACCTTCGTAAATCAACCTCAACCCAAGACCAATAAATACCAAGCGTAAATACTGAAATAAGGATACCAATAAAGAATTTAGCAAAAAGCTCACCCAATTCGCCACGATAGCCAAAGAAAATTCCTCGCCAAGAACTCCTTGATAGACGATACTTGGCAGTTCCATGAATTGCTAAAGGATAAACTACAATCAAACCACCATAAAGTAGTAAAGTACCTAATATAATCTGTTCATTGGCTTTCGCAAACCAAAAACAACTATAAATAACCATAATAATGACCAGCATTTTCAGATAGCCAATAAACATTTCTCTGCCAGTACCATGAAATTTAAAACGACTTCCCGCAAACTCGGTCTGTTGGTATAGGTAATCAAGTTTAGCTGCTTTTGCCCAAGGATAATAAAAATTAAAAGTTATAAGCTGGAAAATGGCATTAATAAGGCGAATAACAAAATATTTTGAACCCTCGCCATAAAATGATAAATTCCAAGGAGAATGATAAATCGGTTTTGTTGCAACAGGCCCAAATTTAGGTGGTTCAATTGGAGGTACTATTTCTTGAATACTTTCCGCAATCTGTGTTTCAGAAGCATCCAAGAATTCAACTTTTGGGTTATTTTCTATTGGTGGTAAGGCTTGCGAGTCGTCAGCAGTATCCAATGGATTTTCATCTGTTAGGTTTTCAGTCATAAAATAAATCAAATGAAGTGAATATAAATTTTGAATAGTTTAGCAACTGTTTCTTGCCAAAACTTTTTGAAATGGCATGAAATCTTTAATGTCTAATCTCAAAACCTTAGGCCAAACCCTCTTTCAACAAATCGTGCAAATGCACAAAACCTAATAATCGTTTATCTTCAACCACTACCAACTGCGTAATGCTTTTTTCTTGCATAATTGCCAAAGCATTGGCGGCGTATTCTTCGGAAGAAACCACCTTTGGCTGTGCATTCATAATGTCTTTTGCTTGCAAAGTAGAAAAATCTTTTTGGTCACGCAACATCCTTCTTAAATCTCCATCTGTCACGATTCCCAAAAGCTCGTCATTTTCGCCCACAACGGCCGTCGCACCGAGCCTTTTTGATGTCATTTCCAAAATAACCGTCTGAATATCAGCATCTTTCGAAACCTTTGGAAGTTCGTTATGAGGAAAAATATCTTGTACCTTCAGGTATAATTTTTTTCCCAAACTTCCCCCAGGATGATATTTTGCGAAATCTCGACTCGTAAAATCACGGGCTTCGAGGAGGCACATTGCTAAAGCATCACCCAAGGCTAAGGCAACAGTGGTAGAAGTTGTTGGAGCCAAATTGAGCGGGCAAGCCTCCCGCTCAACGTGGGCATTCAGTACAAAATCAGCATTTTTGGCCAAATAAGAGTCCAGATTGCTCACCATTGCAATTAATTGATTGCGATATCGTTTTAACAATGGCACTAAAACCTTGATTTCGGGCGTATCACCACTTTTCGAAATACATAGTACCATATCTTCAGCCCGAATCATGCCTAAATCGCCATGAATGGCGTCGGCAGCATGCATAAATATTGCTGGAGTACCAGTTGAATTCATGGTTGCAACAATTTTTTGGCCAATAATCGCACTTTTCCCAATACCCGTAATGATTAATCTACCTTTGGAGTAAAGAACCGCCTCTACACAGGCTTCAAAATCTTCGTTAATATAACTTTTCAAAGAAAGAATTGCCTCTGCCTCATCTTGCAAAACTTTTTTAGCAACGCTTTGTATTTTTTTTTCTAACTTCGTATTCACTTAAATAATACTTGATTTACAGACAAAAGTACTTGAAGTTTGTTTAGTGAACAAAACAAAGTCAATGAAAAGATATTTTTTTGTTACATAGAAATGATTAAATTTAATTCAAAACAAATAATCTAATTACGCCTTTTTCCTACTAAAATAGTTCAGAGAGAAGTTTAAAAAATATATTAACTTAGCGTAATTACTTACCTATTATAATTTTCCGTACAGCAACATTGCATTTATGTTAGACGCAGCGATTCAACAGACCTTAAAAGAAAAACTCAAAGAAATCTTTGGCTTTGATGCCTTTAGAGGCGAACAAGAGGCCATCATCAATAATATTGTAAGTGGTCATAATACCTTTGTGATTATGCCAACGGGGGCAGGAAAATCTCTTTGCTACCAATTACCGGCGATGGTTTTAGATGGTACAGCTATTGTGATTTCTCCGCTAATTGCTTTAATGAAAAACCAAGTTGACCAAATGACCGCATTTGGTATAAACGCCCAGTTTTTAAACTCAACTCTCAATAAATCAGAAATGACTCGTGTAAAAAACGATGTGTTGAGAGGCGAATGCCGATTGCTCTATATTGCACCTGAATCTTTGACAAAGGAAGACAACCTGACATTCCTGAAAAAGGCCAAACTTTCATTTATCGCAGTTGACGAGGCTCATTGTATTTCAGAATGGGGACACGATTTCCGACCAGAATATCGAAGAATTAGGGGTATTATTGACGATATTAACGATAAACTTCCAATTATTGCTCTCACAGCAACGGCAACTCCGAAGGTTCAGCAAGATGTGCAGAAAAACCTCAATATGGAGGAGTCACATATCTTCAAATCTTCATTCAATCGTAAGAATCTTTACTACGAAATCAGACCGAAGATTGATTCAAAAAAACAACTCATTAAATATATTGCCCATAATAAAGGAAAATCGGGTATTATCTATTGTTTGAGTCGTAAAAAAGTTGAAGAAATTGCAAGCTTACTTGCTGTAAACGGAGTAAAAGCATTGCCTTATCACGCTGGTTTGGACTCTGACACTCGCATGAAAAATCAAGATTCATTCTTGAATGAAGAGTGCGATGTAATCGTGGCAACTATTGCCTTCGGAATGGGAATCGATAAGCCTGATGTTAGGTTTGTGATTCACTACGATGCTCCAAAATCGCTCGAAGGATATTATCAAGAAACAGGCCGTGCAGGTCGTGACGGTTTGGAAGGTAACTGCTTGATGTTCTATGCCTATGACGACATTCTTAAACTTGAGAAATTCAACAAAGATAAGACTGTTACCGAGCGAGATAATGCCCGTGCACTGCTCAACGAAATGGTTTCATACTCAAACTTAGGAGTTTGTCGTCGTCGTCAGTTATTGAGCTATTTTGGGGAATATTCTGATAAAGATTGTGGTTTCTGCGATAACTGTATCAAACCTACCAAAAAAATCAAGATTGAAGACGAAGCCGTTTTGGGATTAAAAGCCGTGCTGCAATCAGGCGAAAGATTTGATATACAGCACATTGCCGATATTCTAACTGCCAATACCTCAAATGCTTACATCCGTAGCCACGAGCACGACAAATTGGAGGTTTATGGAAAAGGAAAAGGAATGTTTATAGCTCATGACGATGAAGACGATGAAGAGGATGAAGAGGATGAAGAAATAGAATTGGAAGTTTCAGATGATGATGAAGATGAGGAAGCAAAACCCTCTCTACCAACTGGGGCAAAATCACCAAAACCACTTAAAAAAGCTGAAAAACTAGCTAAAAAATCTGATAATAAAAGAACATCCAACGATTATTGGGTTTCTGTGCTTCGCCAAGTGATGGTGTTGGGATTTCTCGAAAAAGATATTGAAAATGCCTATGGAGTAGTAAAATTAACTGAAAAAGGGCAGAAATTTATTGAAGATTCTTATCCTATTACAATTTCGGAAGATCATAACTATGAAAATACCGAAAGCAGCGACGATGACGATATTTCAGCGAATAATTCGTCGGGTGGTGGGGCATTTGACTCCGCTCTTTTTGAATTATTGAAGGCCCTTCGTAAGAAAATTGCTAAAGAAAAGAATGTGCCACCTTACGTAGTATTCCAAGACCCTTCGCTGGAAGAAATGGCCACTACCTATCCGACAACTTCACAGGATTTAGCCCAAATAAATGGCGTTGGACTCGGAAAAGTACAAAAATTTGGTAAGCCGTTCCTCGACCTAATCATGAAATATGTTGATGAAAACGATATAGAAACTACCCAAGATTTAGTTGTAAAATCGGCTATAAATAAATCGAAGATCAAGATTTATATTATTCAACAAATCGACCGAAAGATTAACCTCGACGAAATCGTTGAGGCAAAAGACCTTACAATGACTGAATTGATTGAAGAAATCGAACATATTTGTTATTCAGGAACTCGACTAAACCTTGATTATTATATCAATCAAGTAATTGATGAAGACCGACAAGATGAAATTTATGATTATTTCATGGCTGCCGAAACTGACAATATCGGGGCGGCACTCAAAGAGTTTGAAAACCAAGATGCAACTGAAGAAGAACTTAGATTGATGCGTATCAAATTCTTGTCAGAAATGGCGAATTAATTGCTTTATGAATTTTAAAAATAATAATCGCAAAATGTAGTTTTTCGTATTTTTAGATAATATACGACACTACTTTTTGCCTTTTTTATATCATTTTATTGAAAACTTTATTTTTATTTTCAAAAAAACCTGTATATTGTAGTTAATTAATAAAATAAATATACTTTTGTAAAAATTTATCATTCAAATCACAAAGTTATCATGAACATTTTTGTTGGAAGTCTGCCTTTTAAAATCCAAGAAAGCGAATTAAAGCAATATTTTGAAGAGTATGGCGAAGTAAGTTCTGTTAAAATCATCACTGACAAGTTTACTGGAAGAAGCAAAGGCTTTGCATTCGTAGAAATGCCTGATGATGCCTCAGCACAAAAAGCAATTGACGCATTGAACGGCTCCGATATTGGTGGACGTCCAGCAGTAGTTAATCAAGCTGAAGAGAAAAAAGAAAGAGATAACCGTGGCGGTGGCGGCGGTGGTGGTTACAATCGTGGCGGTGGTGGAGATCGTGGCGGCTACGGTGGTGGCGGCGGTGGTGGTTATAACCGTGGCGGTGGAAGCGGTGGTTATGGCGGCGGAGACCGTGATAACAATCGTAATAGATATTAATAGCACCATTTATTGGTAATGATTTAGCGAGTAAAGGTTAAAAATCTGTATAAACGATTTTTTAACCTTTATTCGCTTTATGTTTTTAATTAGCTTACCAAATGTTTTTATGAAAAAAATGGGTTATTTGTTTCAAAAGAGTACTATTTTTTACTTAAACTTATTCCTGCTTTAGCAGTCAAATTTGGGGAAGCGAAAAATAGAAAACCACAACACTTCAATATAGCCTAGACTTAAAATCACTCAATGAAATACACACAATTATTTATATCTCTGCCATCCTAAATCAAATTAATAATATATGGGCTTTACTGAAGGCAAAAATATGCTATTTTTAATACCTTTGTCATATATAGATATATAAAAAAAGGAGTGCCTCTCTCGATGCACTCCTTTTTTTATTTTATTTGATTAATACGATTGATTCTGAACAAGGTTTTTGTTCAAATCAATTTCTCTTTGAGGTAAAGGTAACACAGTTTTTGGACTTCCATAAGCAGCTAATGCCGCGGTTGGCCCAGAGGTGCGTAAAGGTAAACCTTTTCTTAAAAGATCCATTCTTCTATGTCCTTCAAAGCAAAGCTCTTTTCTTCGCTCTTCTAAAATAGCCGAAATGAATGCTGTTTTTGTAGCAAAAGTTGTAGAAGTCCATATAGGTAGCCCAGCACGAACACGAATACCATTTACCAAAGTCAATGACTCGTCATTAATTCCATTTAACTCCGCTAATGCCTCAGCACGAGTAAGATACATTTCAGATGTACGCATCAAAGGGGCTAAATCAGTATTATTTGCTGCATCAGGAAACTTAAGCGTCATTCTTTTTCTTTGACCATCAGCAGCAGTAACGAATGTACTTAAATCTACAAATCGTTTATCTGTTGCTTCTCTACCGAATGAAGTCTCTAAACTTGGTGCCATTGCACAATCACCACGTCCGCCATTAGATGCTGGCCTGTGGTACGAAGCCCATCCACCAGAACCTGTACGGCCATTATCAGTAGCACTATTTATTATTACAAAAACGTGTTCAGCAGTTGGAGCAGCTCCATAAAAGGAGTAATTTGTAGCCAAGCTATAGGCAGTAGTTGCACTGATGACCTGGTTGGCAAAATCAGCTGCCTTTTGAAATTCACCTTTATAAAGGTGAAGTCTCGACAAATAACCTGCTGCTGCACCTTTGGTTGCTCTTCCTCTCGAAGCTGGTGTAGAAACAGCTGGTAAATCTATCAAGGCCTCATTCATGTCTTTTATCATTTGATCGTAACAAGCTGCAACAGTTGCTCTTGACGGATACTCGATTTCACCAGTAAAACTTTTCAATAACAAAGGGATACCAGGGGATGCACCATTCTGAATTTGAAAAGGCTGTGCAAACATGTTCAAAAGATTGAGATGAGTTATAGCCCTCAAAAACTTAGCTTCGGCAACAAGTCTTTTTGCTATTTCGGGTGTAAGGGCTGGGTCTTTAACACCAGGGGCATTTTCAATCACTGAATTAGCAGCATTAATAACTCTATAATTGACCTGCCAATAGGCTTCAATCGTAGCATTCGGCGAAGTCGTTACGTAGCTATTAATATCTTGTAATGTAGGAAAAGAACCTACAAAGTCTGTATTATCGGCCTGATAATCGAAAATAATTTGAGGTCCTGAGCCAAAAACTTCTAATAACTGAGTTTGTGAGTATACACCTCTAAGCGTAGATTCGGCATTGGCAACACTCGAAAATGCTTGTGAACCAGCCAGTGATTGTTCGGGTAAAAGTTCGAGTTTATCAGAACAACTTGCCCCCGTAAAAATCAATGCTGATAATATTACTATTTTAATATTCTTCATTGTAATAAACGATTTGTGTTAAAAATTAGAATCCAAGATTTAATCCAAAAGTAACCGTCTTGGCCTGTGGAAGAGCGAAGAATGATTCACCAAGTATCTGGTTGTTCGGACCATTAGCAGAAACCTCTGGGTCTGGGCCTCTGAAGTTTTTATCCTTTAATAACCATAGATTTTGTCCCATAGCATAAACTCTTAATGTTCTTACAACTTTCAATTTTTCTAATATATTCTTTGGCACTGTATAACCAACCGATACATTTCTTAGACGTAAAAATGAGCCATTCTGAAGTCGTAAAGTAGATAATTGACTAAATAATGGTGCAGTTGTACTGCTCAACTTTGGTACAAAAGCAATATCGCCTGACTGCTTCCAATAATTTAATAAATCAACCGATTTATTATATCCTGCCGTAGCACTCATATTATCCGTAAATCCTAAACCGTCGATTAAAACCTTATTGCCGTAAGAATAGCTAAGCTGTGCACTTAAATCAATTCCTTTGAAAGACATATTTGTATTAAAACCACCTGTCCATTTTGGAATAGCTGAACCAACAAAAACTCTATTATTTGCTGAATAAGTCGTGGTTGGGGTACCTTCTTTTGTTCTCCACTCCAAATCCCCAGTTGTAGGGTTTACCCCAATGGCTTCTACTAAGAAAAACTCATTTAGTGAACGTCCAACAACAGCTCTTTGTGCTGCAGAACCAGCCACAAATCTATTACCATCTGCATCTATTGAGGCTTCTGGTAATTCTAATACTTTGTTTTTCAAAAATGTTGAATTAAATCCTACACTCCATTTAAAATCAGTTTTATCGTAAATATTAGCATTGAAATCAATTTCTACACCATTATTTTGCATTTTACCCACATTTCTTGATGCACTAGCAAAACCAGTAGTATATGGAAAAGGCACATTTAAAAGAATTCCAGATGTAATTTTATCAAAATAATTAATTGATAAATTAAACTTATTCTTATAAAAAGTTGTATTAAACCCAAGGTCTAACTGAGCAGTTTCTTCCCAAGTTAAGCTTTTGTTTGGCACTTGTGTTGGACGAAGACCAGGAGAACCTGCGTAATCTGAAAGAACACCACCACCGTACAAATCTAAAGAAGAAAAATTACCTATACGGTCATTTCCTGCTGTTCCATAACTAGCGGTTAGTTTCAAGAAGTTAATGAAACTTTGATTTTTCATGAATTTCTCTTCTGATAAAATCCAACCACCACTTACAGCGTAAAACAACGCGAATCTATTATCAGCACCAAATCTAGAAGAACCATCCCTTCTCAAAGAGGCCTCAATTACATATCTATTGTCATATCCAAAGTTTAAACGAGCAAACTGCGACTCTAAAGACCACTCCGAACGCTCCTCAATAGTAGATGTTGGAGTTGCAGCCGAAATAACGTTTGGAAGAGCGTCAGAGGCAAAACCTGTTCCTGCAACCGAAATCCTATCAAATAACGAAGTCTCAAAACTGTATCCAGCCAATACACCTATTGTACTTTTACCAAAATCCTTGTTATATTTTAGAGTATTAGTGCTTAACCACTTATTATCATACTGAAAATCTCTTGATGCCGCACCTGATGGAGTAAACAAATTAACTTGTCGTGTCTTTGAATCACCTGCATTGTAATCCATTCCAAAATCAGTTCTGAATACTAAATCTTTAATAATTTTAAAATCAGCATAGATATTTCCAGTTGTTCTCTTTGAGACGAATCTATTGGTATTTAATGCTTCGATTCCGATAACATTTTGAATAAAACCTGTATTTAGAAAATTACCGCTTGCGTCTCGTGGCAAAACATTTGGCAACTGTAAGTAAGCCGATGTTAGTGGAGCAAATGTATTATTTTCTGCACCAATCCTATCCATATCTACGTTCGAGATTGAGAGATTTGTACCGATAGTTAGGAATTTATTGACTTTATGCTCTAAGTTTAATCGTCCCGCCAAACGACGTAAGTCGTTTCCGATAGTAAAGCCTGACTCTGTTGCATAAGTACCACCAATAAAGAAAGTAGTACTTTGATTTCCTCCTCTTGCAGAAAGGCTAATATTATTGGTTTTTCCTTGTTGTATGACATTTGTTGGCCAGTCGAAGTAGTCATTACTCAAACTTACAGCAGGAAGATTTCTTGCTGCTCTATATGCTGTTGCATAACCTACAAACTGCTCGGTATTCATCATTGGTATCAAACTCGTAGGATTTGAAAAACCAGTATAGGTATCTAAACTAATTTCAGTCTTACGGTCGGCAGTTCCTTTTTTGGTATTAATCAAAATAACCCCATTAGCCCCTCTTGAACCATAGATTGAAACTGCAGCCGCATCTTTCAAAACCGACATCGACTCAATATCCTGTGGATTAATATTCAATAATGGATTTAGTCCTGAACCTCCACCTTGTGCTCCTGATAGCGTTCCGTCATTGAGAGGAACACCATCTACTACAAATAGTGGCTGTCCACCACCTGTAATTGAGGCCGCTCCTCTGATACGAATCACTGGATTAGCACCCAATAAGCCCGAAGAACCTACCATCTGAACACCTGCGGCTTGTCCTTGCAATAACTCTTGCGGAGAAAGCACTGGTCTATTAGCAATTGCTTTTGAGCCTACAGTAGCGATAGTTTGAGTGCTTAATTTTTTTGATTGTTGACCATATCCTACAACAACAACCTCATTTAAAACACCAGCATCGGGGCTTAGTTGAAGATCAATAATTGTTTGATTTTTAATCTGGATTTCTCTCATGGTGAAACCCACATAACTGAACACTAGAACGCTGTTTGCCGGAGTTGAAATTTTGTAAACCCCGTTAGCATCAGTGGATGCTCCCTTTGTAGTGCCTTTCACTGTGATACTCACACCCGGAAGCGGAGTTCCATCGTCTGAAGATGTAACCTTACCTGATACAGTTTTATCTTGTGCAAAAGCTTGCAAGCCAATAAATACCGCAAAAAGGAGGCTAAAAAGATTTTTCCTCATCATTTTTTGTTAGTTTAGTTTGTTATTTGTTTTATTTGAAATAATTGTGCTACAAAACAATGTTCATACACACAAAATTATAACATAATTTCAAACAATCTGAGGTAGGCAAATGTTCTAATAAAATTCTAATATTATGAATTTTATTCGGGAAATACGAAATATTGCCATAGCAAGTTATACCCAAATCCAATAACAGTGCATAAAAACAAAAGAGGGCAAACCGTAAATGGCTGCCCTCTTTTGTATTTATTTAAGATAAAATCTTAGTCAATATCCCAGAATAATCTTGTTGCAAAAGCATCAATCGTACCTTGAGCAGTTACGTTTGCCTGGTTTGCACCTGATTCCGTGTTTGGATAGAAGAAACGAACTGGACGTTTTGAATCTGGTACTTGAATACTTTGAGGTGTTACAGGTAATCCTGTTTTACGGTATTCAGACCACGCTTCTAAACCACTGAAATTTGTGAAAGTCACCCATTTTTGAATGGCAATTGCATCTAATTTGTTTGTTGATGCATCCCAATCATAATTTTGAATTTTGCTACCCTTAAATGCCGCTGCAGCAGCAACATTTGTACCCAAAGTTCTGAATGACTGAGTAATACCTTCTTCAAAATAAGCCTTTGCGGTGTTTGGAAGGCTTACATCCCCAAATCTTTGTTTTGCCTCAGCTAAATTTAATTGAACTTCAGAAGCTGTCAATAAAAGATATGGCCTATCATAAGCACCTTTTACCAAAAGGCTTGGCCCTAAAGCACTCGAACCTGCTGGTAAATACCCAGAACTTGCTCCAAATGGAACACCAACATAATTTACTGCTAGCTCGGCTTTTGAACTCACACCCGCAGTAGTACCCTCGCCTCCTGTTGCATAAGCAATTCTTTTCAAACGCAATGTATCATTTGAAGTTTTCAAGCTATTTACAAGGTATTGGGTTAATCTAGGGAAGTTATTCAATGCTCTTTTTGCACCATTCGCATCATATCCCCAACGGTCATAAAGTGGGTTTAGTTTTCCCGCTGTTGCCAAAAAGAAACCTGTTCCACCAACACCTACATCTTCGCCAGTGATAAAGCCTGAACCTTCTGAAACGATTTTGTTGATTTCGGTTTTGATGTAAGCATCTCTTCCGCTAATTCTTGCTTGACGCATCAAGATTCTCAATTTCAATGAGTTAGCAAATCTCGCCCATTTCGTAGTGTTACCTTTAAAGATAATATCTGAACTTGTGAATGCACTCGCAAAAGGATTGGCCTTGATGTCAACAATTGCCTCATCTAATAATTTTATCAAAGCTTCATAAACTGCTTTTTGGTCATCAAACTTTGGAGCTAATGAACCAACACCTTTTAAGGCATCAGAATAAGGCACGTTTCCGTACATATCAACCAATTGTTGCATCAACAATGCTTTCATTACTTTTGCAGGGCCTTTCAAAAACTTCTGATTATAAGCATCTGAATTTTCGATTACAAACTGATAATCTTGTAAATTATCATAATATCCATCCCAATAGTTAAAATCACCATTGGTGAAGTTATAGGCAAAAAGTGTGGTTGAAATAATATAACCATTCGATTGCGTCCATTGACCAGCCCAATAAGAGCCAGTTTCGTTTGGAGAAACCATGTTGGCGGCCGACGTATTTTCAGCATTTGTAAATACGTAGTTGGGCGACGCAGTTGGTAGCGTGTTAGGGTTTGTATTGATATCTAAGAAAGTATCGTTACAAGCACTACTCATCACCGCCACTATTGCTGATATAAATATTGATTTTATTTTCATTGTTAAATTCAATTTTTGGTGGTTACTTAAAATACAAGGTTGATATTTACACCATACTGACGTACTGGAGGCGTTTGAGTGGTATTATTGATACCTAAGCCATTACCAGTTGTAAAACTAAACTCAGGGTCAGTGTAGTAGTTAGCTTTATCAACAATTGTCAATAAATTTCTACCATAAACAGCAACACTTGCACTTGAGAAGATTTTTGTCTTCGTAATAACTTTTGATGGCACAGTGTATGACAAGTTTACATCTCTCAATTTGATAAACCATGCTTTGTTAACAAAGTTTTCTGAAATCAAACGATAGTTATCTACCCAAAGAGCATATTCAGCTTCACGTACATTTACAGTTGTGTTTGGCGTTACAGTTTTTCCATCAGCATTTAAGATAGCTGAATTAGGGAAAATATGTGGGGCTCTATCAGAAGTCCAACCACCAGCACCAGTAAATGTCATCTGACGACCTAAGTCACTAAACATATAATTTCCACCGCGATACTCAAAGTTAAATGTAAATGCTACACTTCCATAAGAGAATCTTGAACCTAAACCTGCAATATGACGTGGCAATGTTCCTCCACGAGCAGATAATGTAGTTTGGCGTAATGGATAACCAGTTGTTCCATTAACCAATACATAACCCGAACCATCTGGAGCATATTGATAACCGTCGGTTTTCAACATTGGAAAACGCTGACCTTTGATTACGTTTGTGTTAGCATAAGAATAACCACCATATTGAAACTCATTAATACCTGGATATAGGTCAATAACTTTGTTATCGTTAAATGAATATCTCAAAGAGAAATCCCAGTTGATTTTTTGGTCTCTGAAAATTAAATATTTGAATTCACCTTCATATCCCCAGTTTTTAGTCTCACCAACATTAATCAACAAGTTATTAAAACCGGTTGTGTTTGGAACTTTAACTGTGATTACTTGTCCTTTTGATGTTTGTGAATATGCCGAAAAGTCGATATTTACACGGTCATTAAACATTTGGAATTCACCACCGATTTCACCAGAGTAAACTGTTTCTGGTTTCAAGTTAGCATCTGGAAGCACGTTTCCAACTGTCAAACCAACTGTATTTCCATAAGGAAAGTTTGCACCGTTGTTATATGCTAAATCTAAACCGTATAAAGGAATATTGTCATTCGCATTTTTATTGAAGTTCAAACGTAATTTTGCATAGTTCAATACTTTTCCTTTTAAAGCTGGGAAGGCATCTGTTGGAATAAACGATAATGCAGCACCATAATAAGGATAAGAATAGAAATTCTTAGCTCGAGTCGGCTTGTAAAAACGCGATGTTTTGTCATAACGGAATGTTCCGTTGAAAATCAACCAGTTTTTATAGTTAGTCGTTAAATCGGCATAATAACCCAATTTTCTCTCCAATGTATTCTCTTCGGTCCCAACTAACTCACCTTGTCTATTTGAAATATTATAAATTCCTGGAACTACTATAGAGTTTGATTGAATATTTATTTCTTTTGTAGATCTTTGATAAATACTCGAACCTAAAATCAATCTATTTTTCAATGAACCAAAATCTTTAGTCAACTGAGCCTGAAATTCATTATTGATTACGTTTTCAGTTCTTGAATAATCCTTGACACTTCCTAAGATATCAGTAATTGCACGGTAAATACCATCATAGTCATCTTCGTGTGTCCAAGGCTCAGGAATATATGCTTTGTTTTTTGCCCAGTCAGAATACAAAAATTTGCCGGTGTAATCTTTACCAATACGAGAATTATTCATCACACCCAAACGGTTAGTAAACTGTAACCAATCAGTAGTTTTGTGTATCAAGTTAAAGTTACCAGTAATGTTGGCATCTTTATAATTTCTACGGTTATTTCCAGCCACAAAATATGGATTGTTCAGGTAGTCATTGTAGTAGCCATTCGGACTTGCCAATGGATTGTTTTGCCAATCTCTCAAGTCTGTTAATGGAATATTCGCTGGTTGATTCAAAACTTCACTATAAAAATCAGCCGAAGTACGGTCATAAGCAGCTTGTGTATAATTTGCATTAAAACCTGCTGTGAGTTTACCATACTCTTTAGTACCCGATAATCTGATACCAGTTCTTTCACTTTTATCGCCGGGAACTACACCTTTGATTCTTTGGTTTTCAGCAGATAAATAGAATGAACTTTTTTCATCACCACCTTGTACACTGAATTGGTTATTTGTAGAAACACCAACATCGAATGTTTTCATACGGATGCCAGGGATTGCTGAATAAGGAACAACCAATTTGCTACCATCTTCAGCAACACGACCTTGGATTCTTTGTGAGCCATCATACGCATCACCATATTGTTGGTTTTCGTAAGGTCTCCAGTTTTCTTTCATTCTCACTAAATAATCATTGCTATAACCAGCTGTACCGAATGATTGATAATAGTGTGAACCCGAACCATATTGATCTTGGAAATCAGGCAAGAAACTTATTTGCTCAAAGTTTGTACTGTTTGAATACGAGACTTTCAATTTTCCTTGAGCTCCTTTTTTTGTAGTGATTACGATAGCACCGTTGATACCCGCCGAACCATACAATGTGGCAGCCTGACCACCTTTCAAAATCGAAACGCTTTCAATGTCGTTA
Organism: uncultured Emticicia sp.; assembly: GCF_937903345.1. Classification (GTDB taxonomy): domain Bacteria; phylum Bacteroidota; class Bacteroidia; order Cytophagales; family Spirosomataceae; genus Emticicia. The sequence continues at coordinate 77,678 of NZ_CALCZQ010000060.1, forward strand.
GGGTTAATCAAAGCCAATATTGTAGAGGTAGTTTGCATACCATCTAATACTACTAAAGCTTCGTTGTTACCAGTTAATGAACGAAAACCACGTAAAACCACCTTTACGGCAGGGTCAACGCTATTGTTTACGTTATAAACTGCCAATCCTGTCACTTTCCCAGAAAGAGCTTGAGCTAATTGTGGCGAACGACCAACTGTGATGTCTTCAGTGGCAACTTTAGAGTAAGCATAACCAATCTCTCTGATATTCTTACGAATTCCTTGAGCTGTTACCACTACTTCATTGAATGCCGCTGCATCTGCTTTCAATTGTACATCAACAATCGCACGGCCACCAACTTGAACCGACTGCGTTGTGAAACCAATAAAACTGAAACTTAAAGTTGCATTACTCGAAGCAGAGATTTTGTAAACCCCATTGCCATCAGTTGTAACTCCTTTAGTAGAGCCTTTAATCAATACACTCACACCTGGAAGTGGAGAGCCATCTTCAGAAGAAGTTACCTTCCCTGATACTGTTTTTTCTTGGGCAAAAGCAATGCTGCCCCAAACCAGCATAATGCTGGCAAGTAGAAGTTTCCTCATAAAGTTAGTTTTTAGTTTAGTTTTTAGCAATTTTTTTTATTTGCTGAATGAAAGTTATGGACAAAAACAATAATTTGCAAAGAAATGCGATGAAGTTTTTAAAAAGTATGACCAAAATCAAGGTTTCTGCGATGAACTCAATATTGAACTTTTAAATAATAACAAATTGATTATCAACACTTTACAAATAAATATTCATTAAAAAAATCAATAAACATATTTTATAAATTTTATAAATATTTTTAATTCCTAAAATATCTGCAGCGCGCAATATTGAAGGGTTTAGAACATTATTGGGAGCTGGCACTACCATATAAATATTTTTAACCCCCGCTACGATTGCAGGA
>NZ_CALCZQ010000061.1 GCF_937903345.1 uncultured Emticicia sp.
CAATTTTAGAAGTTAGGTTCAGTATTTTAAACTATTCTTCAACATTTTTTCTATTTTGATTGATTTCCTCAAATTGAGCTATCAAAGTAATAATTAGGGAAACAAACGCAAGACCCGAAAAAAGCGTATTTAAAGCTCCATACATATCGCCAAAAGTACCTCTTTTGACTGAATCTTTTTCAACGTAATTATAAAACCAAATAGGATAAAACCATACAATTGCCAATATCGCAAAAGAACCAATAAATAGATAGATATATTTTTCATAATGCTAATTTATTTTATATATAAATTAAGTTATAACCTATCATAAAAGATAAAACAAAGAGGAAGATTTTCAGTAAAAAAAACTCAATATTAGTAGCATGGATATGTGTAGGTAATAAATCAGTTATTTGTGTAAAAGGATTTTCAATTTGTTTGCAAATCATTCTTTTGTAAGCAGTTTCAAAAGGAAAATCTTTTCTTTTGAAATTTGATTTTCGAATTGGAGGAAGCATAATTTTATCACATTTGCACATAAAATCCTCAGTTTTACAGTCATTATAGGCTTTATTTCCGAATCATTGGTCGTTTTATAATACTATTATTTAAGTTATAAATATGAAACATAAAGATTAATCTCGACCTCTTTACCATTTTTCATTTAGAAAACTTTATCAATATGGAACTGTGAATCATTAAATTCAAAAGAGGTATCTGTACAAATCATATCATTACAGAAGAAACTTTCTATATCATTTGAATTGGTAATTGTGCCAAGTTCCTTAATGTCTCCGTCTTGAGTTAGAATTACTATTCTATTAACTATCATAAGTAAGGGTAACTATTTAATTGAGAATATTTATTTTGTAAATCAGAACATAAATAACTAATAATAAGCCATTTATGCTATTTTGAATATTGTTAAAATAAATGTTCTTCATACTTATCTGTATTATTAAAGTGTATACCTAATAACCTTATGAAACTCTTTCAACCAAATATTATTCTATCTTTTTTTGTCTGATTGTGACAAAATTGATGCAGCAAGTTCCTTTGTCGTCTCGCTATACTTTTCGCTTTTCAAAACATTTGAAGCAATGGCCTCCATTTCTTTACCTGTTTCGTGTGTTATTGTTTTTTGAGACAAGGCCGAACCAGCTAATTTTTTAGCGATTTCAGATGAGTTTGGATTTGTCAAAACTTTTGATGCAGTAGTTGCGATTTTGTCTGATGTTACTTTTTTATTTGCCATTGTTCATATATTTTAAAAGTCTTACAAATTTGGGATTAATTTATTGGTAATTTAGTAATATTTGAGTGTTGTTAAATTCTGTCCTTAGTTATCAAATTCCAATAATGTTCGCCTAAAATTGTCAGTTTACATGATTTACTTTCCATCGCTGCATAATACATATGTTCTGAGTCCTCAGGAACTACTAAATTTATACGATTATATTTTTGAAGAAGTTTAAATTTTGCCATGTTTTCTTCAATTGGATTGTTACTGTCGGGTTCAAAACTTGGGTCAAGTTTAAACGATTGTCCTTTTATTGGAAATAGTTCGGGTAGTTGTTTCAAGTCCGACAGTGCTATCGGTGGTTGAACCTTACGTAATGTGGTAAAGGTTGTAACATTTGTTTTGAAAATTGGTCTTTGTTCCCAAGAACCTAAAGATTGGTCAATGTGAGAATATATACTCCCAGGTGTTACGTCGCCTACTAAATTTGAGGCACTGCCATTCATTGCATCAATAAATAATGTGGTAAAAACTCCTGAACCATCTACTTCAAGTGCATATTGAGTTTCACTTGATGCAGTCAAAATTGTAATTCCTTCTGATAAAATTGATTTGTCCTCCTTTGGTGAGGTTTTACCTATAATTCCTGAGTGGCAACAATCCAAAATTATTATTTTATTTCGCGAGGAGGAACTGTTTGCAATTTCTAAAAGTTCATTCATTGAAAGTCCATCATCCCCATCTTTACATTCAGAGGTTATTAAATAGCCGCCAGTACTCTCAACATAGCCATGTCCTGAGAAATAAAATAAAGCGATATCGCTTTTATCTTTAAAAAGTTCTTCAACTTTGTTTTTTAGCACTTTTCTTTCAATTAATGCTTTTGGTCCTGTGGCAACTTCAATATTGACATCAAAGTTTTTAGTCCCATCACTATGTCTATCAAGCACGGCTTTAATAGCATAAGCATCATTTACACAACCGTATAATTGGGAAATTGAATCATAATAATCAATACCGACTACTAATGCTTTTCTCATACTGAATAATTTTTAATTGCATCTACGATAGATTTGCTTTGCCACGCTACAATAATTTTTGCATTGTTTTTTACAATCTGCGATGTTCTTTCAGATGCCCAAGGTTCAACAGCAATTATAGGCTTTTTATAGTAATTAGCTATTTCGATTTCTTTTTGAATCCACTTACTGTAAGTTGCGTAAACACCAGCTAAAATAATTATACAACTTGTTCCTCTTATCTTCGCATCTATTGCGGCTCGAAGTTGTATATCAGTTCCATTTGTGTGAATTGGGTCATGCCTTGGCACAGAATGGTCATAATAATTCAAGTTCTGCTCATTAAAAAAGTGAATCATTTTTTCATACGCATCACCATATGTCCATGAATGGCTAATAAAAAGTCTATATGTTCTTTCCATGTTATAAGTTTTTAATAAATTTTTCAATATTTCCCCAACTCCAAATTATAATTTCTTCGTTTTGAAGTTCGATTGGTACTGCTCCTCTTTCATTTTTTTTATGTGCATACCAACTATAGGAATTTTTTCTTCGATTGCACATTTCATTTCCCATCTTGCTCCACCTGCTTTATGAGTATTCTTACTTAATAATGCGATAACACCATGACTACGCTTTATTTTTGTCCTACATCTCTTTTTCCATTCATCTTGATTCCATTCTTGTTTGACTGACATATCAATAAAATCAAAAGGGGAATGTTTTTTTCTTGCTTGTTCAACTAAATAGTCTCTATATTCAACATCTTCTATCGCAAAACTAATAAATATTCGTTTTTTTGATTTTACCTTCTTATCATTCTTTTTACGTCCTAAAAGCCAGTCTAAAAGTCCCATTTGTTGATAATTGTTGTTCGTTAAAGTGGTCACAAGCAGGAACTCTTTGCAGTTTTGTGGAATAACACTCTGTCTGCTTAAAACCGATGCTAATTGAAAAAACAGAAGATGAAGATAACAACAAAAACCAATAAATATTTGTCTATCGAAACAGAAGTCAAATAGAATTGCCAATGTGCATTATTATTCGGTCTGCCCAACTTACACAAAACCCGATTTAGTGCGTTCGCTTTTATTTCGGTTGAAAGTTTAATTTAATTGTGAATTTAAGTGATTATATGTCGTTCAATTTTACAGTTCTGGTGTTTAGCTACTACTTTTAATTGAATGAGAAGTTGCTTTCTTTCCTTTGATAAATCTAAAAACAATTAATCAAATTTGAAAAACTTGGATGCTTGTGTAGTAACAGCCGAAGATAATACCTGTTCGCTAAGACCACAAAATATTCCTATTACTAAAGCTACTTTTAAATCTTTGTTGATGTTAGAAGTAAGTAAATTCCCAATAGTAATATTTAAAACATTAGTTACAAATAATAATGCAAGTGTAATAGTTAGAAAGCCAGCAAAAATTAATCGAATAACTGGTTCTAAACGGTCTTCCTCTAATATATGTAGACTCTCAAATTTTATAATAGTCTTTCTTGAACCGAAGGATAACCAAACACCAGCCATACATCCACCCCAAAGAACAAAAAAACAAGTTGTTACTAAATCTATCATATTATATTCTAAGTACAAATAGGCCACTAATATAGATGGTATAGTCATATATGCAGCCCATAGACCTAATTTTTTCATGTAATTGTTTTTTATTCTACCCCCTTCTCGTGCAACAACATCTGCTTGATAAATAGCTAATGCACGAAGTCCATATGATGGTTGTGCAGAAGGCCCAACAACAGCAAACTGGCATAAACTTAAAAGACTATTATAATACCCCAAAAACTTATGTTCTCCTTCAGGAAATAAACCCTGAATAACTGTCAAAGTCCTATGAACTTCTTCTGAAAAAGCTTGTTGGTCTTCTGGAATTTCTGCGACTTCCGAAGTAATCTGAAAATAGATATCTCTTGAATCGCTGGGATTTTGTGATACAATGAATGCTCCTATTGCCATATTTATAATCTTTTACCACAGTTAGGACAAGTAGCCGTACCACCATAAGATTTAAAATTCTCTGTTAGCCCTCCTTTTTCAATAGGCTCATTAATTGTTATGTTTTTATCCAAAAAAACTAATTCATCCAATAATTTATCTTCAACAGTACTTCTTGTCGTAGAGCCCTTTTTAATAAGAGAGTCTTTCAGTTTATTTAATTGTTCAGGTAGCATAATTAATATATTTGGTTATACTATTTAAAAGCTTCTATCTTTTGATGTGGGAGAAACTTTATCAAATTTATAAACCTCTTGTAATGTGATAATTAAAAACTGAAATAAGTACCATTTTATACAATCTATGTATATGAAAGAATGAAACACGGGTGTTTTTTTACAAAAAAGAACTTAAATCGTCTAAATATAAGCTATATTAGAATATTATGTTCCGTATAGCCAAATAAAAATACATTATATTTATTATTCGGTATTTGTAAGCTGGGGGACACTTTTGAACCTAAAAAATTTAGTCGTTTTGTGATAACTCACATGAAAGATAACACGAATTCTCAAATGATTTTCAACTTGTAGACGTAGCAAAAATCGAAGCACAAAAGTTCAATCGAAGAACCGATATTGAATTTAGCATTGAACAAGCCATTTTAGCAAACTGTTGGTGTGCATTCGTACTTTTTACATAAAGTTCAATTTAAAGATTATAAATTTGATTTCCCGAGTATTCCCAAAATTCAAAACCAAATACTTCAATATCGGAATTTGACATTCTAAGTCCACCAGTAACTAATGTGCCTAATCTGTTAAATGCAGTTGTTGCAGTTATAGATGGAGGAGAAATTGATTGCTTATTAAAAAAACAACATTGTCGAAAAGTGTGAGTGTTTACAAATGTTGCAATGGTAGGAACATTCATTATAATATTTAATGACGATAATAATTGAGAAATAGCTTTTTGTCTTTTTCCTGGCTGTTGCCCTTGAGTATTTATAAACGGGGTTATGTAAACAGGAAGAGTGTCAGTAAGTTCATTAAGTAAAATATATTGTTGATTGTTGTCGTGAACAATTAAATCACATTTTTCTCTTCCGCGAATAAATGCAGGTGAAAGAGAATTGAAAAAGTATTCATAGTTAATAACTGTTATATCTATTGTATTGGTATTAGAATACTTAGCAATTCCTTGACCGTAAACAGTATAGATTAGAGTATTATCATCCTTTAATTCAAAATATGGAGCCGTTGTATTTGCCGAAATATTCGCAATTGTGGTTGCAAGTAAACCATAATGATTTATAAAGTCATTTCTTAATAATGTTTCCATAAACTAATTAAGTGCTGCGTATTGGTCGTAAATATTGTTAATAGTTTCAGAAAGAGGGTTTGTATTTACCAGCCTCTCATTCTGTGCAATCAAGTTTTCAAGTTTACCATTAACAACTTGGTAAACAGCTAAATTGTCATAATTAATTTTAGCACCATCTATAAGTTTGTCTTTGTCGAAAGCTTTAATAAGTAAGTTTAGATGATTAATAATGTAAGGGCTATGAGTAGACAAGAACAGTTCAATAGAATTGTCGTTACTTATAAAACACTTATTTACTAAATCATTAATCAATTGGGTTTGTGCATCAGGGAAAAGACTTAATTCGGGTTCTTCAATATGAATAAATATCTTCTTGTTTATTTCACTTAGATTTTTAATTGCTTTAAAATCTGTTAAGTTGTCTGTGTTTGATAAATAATTTAAAACAGAACGATTAAAGGCGTCCTCAAAGTTAAATTTCTTTGAAAAATATTGAGCAATAAGTGATATTGGAACGGAAGTTTGTGTCCCCGAAGAACTGTTTTTAAAGTCAATTTCAAAAACATCTTTAGTGCTTGATTGGATTGTATATTTTTTGCCTGAATTAGTCTTTTTTACTGCAAATTTTAAATTTAAAAATTTCAGTTCCAATTCTTTTAAATTTTCAGATGCCAAATCAAAATCTCTATATACTTCGTGAAAATAAAAACCTAAATATCCTCCAGTAAAAGAAGCTCCTTTATCAGACCATAAGGGTATTATATTTCTCGTTTCGGAAACAAAACTTATTTTATTAAAGTAAATGTCTTCTTCGCTTATTAGTTCATTATTGCCAGTTCCAAAGAGCTTGTTTTTTATGAATTTAATTTCATAAGATTTTCCTAATTCAAATTTTGTTGTATAAATTATTTCAGTATCACTTTTTATGAATTGTTCAAACCCGCAATTTTTCAGATAAGTTTCCATTCTAAATCTGAATGGTGATTTAGAAATGTTACTATGTTTTAAATAGGAACGGATATTGTGCATTTTGTATATCCATCTAAATAAGGCGATGGCTTTCATTAAGGTACTCTTTCCACTACCAGATTCCCCTATAAGAACAGTGAATGGCTTAACATTTTCAATATAAATGTCCTTTATTGGTCCTAAATTTTTTATGTGTATTGATTCTGTCATTTTCGGGTTCTAATATTTTGGTTGTAAAGATACTCAAATTAATATTTTAAGTCTGCCTCTCTAACCCTATAATATGAGTTTATTGGTATAATGGCAGTCAATCGGTCGTGTTGAGAGACAATATTAAAATTAGTATGAGCAATTAAAGGCAACCTCTAACGAATAGGGCTGTGGCAGGTGGTGAAACTAACATCTGCCGTTGTGAATTACTGAGATTGAGTTACTGACAAATGCTCAATATATTTCCGTAGGCCGAAACAAAAGCACAAAATACTTACTTATACTTAATAGCTTACGTCCGCCCCACTTTCCATAAAAACATATTATCTGATGTAGTTTTTGTACGATTGGATTGCGTAAAATTGTCTATAATGTCAAGATTGTTTAGCTGCTCGTTCTTTCTCTTTCTCCCAATTTAGCTGGAAGGTAACAGCAAATTTTTTTGAATGGTTTATTCGGAAATCATACCAGTCGCTACTTTCCTTCATTACACTAATAGCATCTTGAATATAGCCGTCAAATAAAGATTGTCCCTCTTCCGTAAGCCATTGAAAATGCTTAAAGTTTCTCATCCCGAGTTTGATATAGGGATTTAGTCGCTTTAGTTCGGGCAATACAGACTTTCGATACCTATCGTAAATGATTTCGTTTGTATAACGTCCAACGATTGATGGCTTTTCTTTTATTTTCCCTTCGGGGATTGGCCAGTTGTTTAGTCTAAAAATCTGTCTGTAATATTCTTGTGGAACACGTGGCGAATATTTTTTTAGAGCATTTGCTATAATTTTTTGTAACGCCTCATGTTCTTCGTCAAGATTTATAACCTTACCACTTAAAAGTTCAATTTCATTTCTTCTATCAAGGTTTTTGTCGCTAAATCTCTCTTGGATTTTAGCTTCTGGGCTTTGAAGAAGTTTTAACTTTAATTGTAGTTCATCAGCTTTTTTGTCGTTTAAAACGTTTTCTTGATTCGGCACGTTACGAACTACTAAATCAATATCTTGTTCTTTTTCGTTTCTCATCTGTAAATATTTGTTTTTAAATGTTTCACCACCTCAGAAATTGTTTTAGGTTCTCCTTCAATCCAATTATCAAAGGTTTTTTTTATTGGGTTCGTGTCGGGATTGTTTTTGTGTGCCAAATTCCAGGCGTATCGGTTTTTGTCACCTTGTTCTTTGGCATAAAACAAATAAACAAAACTTGGGTGAACGTGGTTGTTTTTGGCAAATTCATTAACTAATACGGGATTATTGATAAAAGCACTTGATTTTTGTATTTTGTCTTTTGAAAAAAGGTAATCACAAGCAAATTCATCAGCTTCATTTTCTCGCTCTAAATCAGAAAGAATCTCTGTGCTTTCTTCTGAAATATGTTCTTTGTTTTTCTTTATTTCCTCCCAATCAAACAAAACATGAAATAACTCATGTACAAGCGTGAACCATAATGTAGGATAAAAGCCACGATAGTCTGTGAGTATAATAGCTGGTTTATTATTTATTGAAACTGTCGCACCTCGCAAATGAATAGTAGGTAATGATGTTTGAAAAATAACAGTTACGCCCATATTATAAAGAGCTTGAGCAACATTTGTAAGCCCTAACTCCACATTTGTAGAGTGCCATCTTATTTCGCCAAAAAAATCAATAAGCCTATCCCTATCATAGTGGTATGGGTTATCCAACTCATGAATAATGTCTTTTGCACGTTTAAGCCAAATAGAACGACTAAGATTATTTTTAGGCTTAATCGCCCCAGAACTGAAAGCGACATTCGCTATTGATGGTTGATACTCAAAAATATTTTTAATACCTAAAAATGATGAAATTTTGGCATCTATTTGATAGTAGTCTGTAATACTGTCAATAATACCGCCTTTTTTTAGTGCGGCTAAATCAAAGTTTTTGTTAATAAACTCAATTTTGTTTGAGGGATAAGGGAACGAATCTGGAAAGTTCTTTTCTAATTCAGATAAGAACATTGAAATGATTTTCTTTTGTGGTACTTGTAAAAAGTTAGAGAGTTTAATCAGTGCCGTAAAATCCACAATTTTCAGCGTACCCTCTAAAACGCCTTTGAGGGTACGAGATTCTATGTTCATAATTTTTAGGGACGTGGTTTGTGAAATACCTAACTGAGATAGCCTCTTGTCAAATAACCCCTTCAAAGAATTGTCAAGAAGGTCGTTATTGTCAAACAGTCCATTAAGTAAGTTATCTACATAAAATAGTTCGTTGTTGCTCATTTATAAATATTGTATCATTACAATAGCAAATGTATTACAATATACTAAAAGAACAAACTATATTTAAAAAAATAATGTATGATTACAATAGAAAAATATTTTACTATCATAATTCTATTGCTTATGCTTAGTATCAATATTAATATAGCCGATAGCTCACAAACATACGAAATGTTTGTAGTAGTTTTTGTGTTTTTTAGTATGATTTTTTTATTTAAAATACTATTTGCGTTTTGTAAAACTTGAAATATTTGCTCCTGTACTTGCTAAAATACGATATAATGTACCTCTTGATTTAATTTTGAAAGCTAACATAATTTCTTGAGTTGTATGCTCTTGCTTTTCATAAGAATCTTTAATAAGGATTTTCATTTGTTCATACTTTGGTGAAAGCCCTTTGGGTCGTCCACCTGTTTTACCTCTAACCCTCGCTGCACTTAATCCAGCTCTTGTTCGCTCTCTTAAAACATTTCGTTCGTGTTCTGCTAAAACACAAAATATTTGAACAACTAATGTACCAGTGGCGGTGGTGGTGTCGATGGGTTCAGTTAAAGATTTTAAATTGATTCCTAACTTTTGTAATTCTTCTACAAATTGAATAAGTTGAATGGTTGTTCTGCCTAATCTATCTAATCGCCAAACTACAATGGTATCGCCCTTACGAGCATACTTTAATAATTCTTCCATTTGAGGCTTTGAAGCACTTGCACCAGAAACCTTATCAGTAAATATTTTTTTTACTCCAGCTTTCTCAAGTGCATCGAGTTGTAAATCTAAATTTTGTTCTTGAGTGCTTACTCGTGCATATCCAACATCCATAGTCTGAATAACCTAATAATTTGTCCTACTATCTTAACCTTTGTAAATATAATGAATACAGTTAAATAAGACAACAATTTAGGACAACGATTTTGAAAAAATAGGGAGTAATTTTTGATACTCCTCTTTGTCCTATTTAACGACCGTTTTAAAGATTGAGAATATAATATTCCCCCAATATTTAAATGGCTATGATATGCGGGGTAGGACAGAAATAGTCTTCAATGCTTGGTTTTTGTGAGCCAAACTCAATATCAGCATAATCCAATACTTTAGAATTGATTTTTGTTTTCATGCCATTTTAAACTTTAGCACTCGTTATTCTCAGAAATGTAGTATTAGTTTGTCTATTCTTTTTTTTTTTGGTATTAGCTATAATTTTTCGCATTTCTTCTTTTTCTGCTTCCGTCCAGTCTTTGCTTTCGACCACGAAATCAATCCCCGCTGGTTCTTTTATATAGCCCATGATTTTATGAATTTTTGTTAAAATACCTATTTATTAATTTCTGTGCGGCAACTTCGTCGATAAACATTCGGGTTCCGCCAGCGATAGTTGCTCCTAATGTTTTTTGATAATGACCCACTAAAGCCGTTTTGGCATCAAAGGCAACGAACCCATCAAATCCGAGTTCATGAGATACTTTACAAGCATAGGCAAATAAATTACCTGCAACACCTTCATAAACCTTATTTATGCCTTTATTGTAACTGATACTTTCAATTAAGGATACATAAACAAAGCCTTGCATGTTTTCAAGTGAAATCATTCCTTGTAACACATCTTGATTACCTTCAATTACCAATTTGAATACAGTTTTATTAAACTTTGTCTATTCTTTTTTCCAATCGAACACCCAGTCCTTCTTTTTGAGGGTTTTCCAATCTTTAGCTGTCATTTCTTTCACCTCTGTATCAAAAACATCTCCTGAAACCCTATTAACTATCGAATTTGTCAGCTTATCTATCTCAATATCTATTCCTTCCATGCTTTCTTAGACGGTGAATTCAAATATAAATTTACACAAAACCGTATAATGTACACACATTTGGCATAAAAATATTCAGTATTATTTGTTAGAATATTTCTAAAGGCTTAAATCAGTTTCCTCATTTCGATAAGCATTTGAAGTCGTAAACGATAGGTCTTGATTGCTTTTACTCCCCAACCTTTGCTCCGAGCTTTCTTCCAAATCATTTTTAATAACTCCAATATCCAGGCCTTCACGGCTAATTTTATCAAACTCAAAGTTTTCTATTTTATGTATAATGGGCTTGCCATTTTCTATCGAAACATTATAATCAGCCGTAGCAATAATCGCACCTTTTTTATCAGAAACTAATAATTCTCCGCACTCACTCTCTAAACTCTTTTTGAGCATTTCGTCTTTCTCAGGTGTTGACTTTTCGGCTAAATAGCCTTTGTTTTTTTCTGTAAAATCTTTGTCAATTTGGGTGCTTTCTTTCAAATTTGGCATCATTAAATGCACTGAATTAGTATTGCGATTGAAAGTAATAACGAAGTTTTGGGCAAAAGAATCAGCATTGATTTTTGCTTGAAAACCAGCATCAATTCCTGCAAAAATCTCCAACTTATCATCCGATTGAACTTTCTGAAACTCAATAAAATGTTGGTGTGTACTAACTTGATAAGTAGTTTTGATAATCACACAATCGTTGATAGGAAATAGCTCTTTACTGAGTTGCAAAGCAAGTAGTTTTTCTTCTTGTAATGTGCGTTGTAGTAAAAAGTCACGTTGCTGCTTTTCTACTTCTTGCTTTAAAATTGGGTTAATTTCTATAATTTTACCTTGCTTGATAATGGCAAAAACCTGTGGTTTATCCACTTCATGTGAAAGATTGTATTTTTCCAAATAGAGTTTCATTGGTGGTTTTTGCTGCAAACTTCGCTGTTCGGCATAAGAAAAGGCTTCCACTCCTTGCGAAAACCGCTTTTCTGGCAATTCTACACCCTGCTTTTCTACTGTTACTACAAAAGGCTTTTGGCGTTTTAATTCATCATTCCAATCTTTTTGAATGGGGTGTTCCAAATAAAATTCATTTTCCAAGCCTTTGAGTTGAATCAAGCCTTTTTCCACCGTCAATAAATTGGCATTGTCATAAGGAAACTTGATTTCAATGTGGGCATTGTGAGAGGATTTGGTTATAGTTAAAACTTTGATACTCGCTTCACTGCCTTCGGCAATGTTATTTTTGAGTGGTTCAATCAAACATTCTTTCAATGTGCTTGCCATTGCTCGGCGTTTTTCATCGGTATCATACGAAAAATTGATGCTCAAAGTTGCCTCTGTCTTTTGACTTACATTGATTTCAGCTTTGATATTATTCGATAAATCGTGATTAGGTTTGGAAAGTCTGCCAAGAAGATTGATTGTGAAAACTTTCCCTGCTCTGTCATTGTCCATTAACGAAATAATTTGATTAGGTTTGGAAGCATTAATGAATTTTTGAATAGTATTATAAGCCGAATTACTCGGATTGCCAACAGTCGAAATAAATGCCACTTGCAAATTCTTTGACCTAATTTCAGCATATTTCAATTCAAAGTAAGACATAGCATCAATTGGCGATTCAATCAAATAGAGCTTGTCCACTTGCTGCTTTGGAAAATTGGAAGTGTGAATGCCATTCTCTCTTTTTTCTTGAATTTTATTGAATTGTCCGCCTCGATAACCCAATTCTTCATCATTTCTGCGAATTTTTGCCAATAAAATAGCCTCATTTCTGATTGGAAAAACTGTATTTGTATAGGTTTTTGACTGAGAGTTACCTGCTCTCAAAACTACCTTTTCGTTATATACTTGGCATTGAAACTCTGGAGAACGATAAGTCTTTTCAGTAATGCCACGACCTTCTAAATATCTCGTGTCGTTTAAAGGTAATAAGTTCAATTCACGGTCAGTCAAGCGTTTTTCAGATTCGGTTTTATTGCTGGTAGGTTTGATTTTTACTGCTTGACTATTTTGTGGATTACCCAAAAACTCATCAATTTTCTGATATAATTCCTTTTTCCCTGCTGCACTCGACAAGTCAAGATGGTTTTTGTTTTTCTCAAAATCAAGCAATGAGCCTTTGTCGCTGCTGTCCATTGCGGTCCAATATTTATAGCCCGTTTCAGCATAATATCGAACCCCAATAGTATCCAAATTTTCTTGCCCAATATTTTTTTGTAGAATCACATCGGTAGCGGTTGATTTTTGTTTATTCATTTCATAACCTTGCCTTTGGGCATAGTCAGACAAATTGATTTCAAATTTAGCTTGGCGAATTTTTTCTGCGGCACTAATCGTTGCATTTTCCATCATTTTTAAATTAAAATAGTTTAAATTTTTCTTTTAAATATGTATTATAATTTGTTATTGAAAATAATTTAATACATTTGTTTCTTAGAAATCGTATTAAAGTATGTTATTTAATTTTCATATACAAATATATTATAATTCTATAATGAAAATTATCTCAAAAATAGTATTGAAACACCAAGTAAAAATCTTGCTATTGATACTTTTTGTAAGCCTGTTTCTTAATACTTATGAAATGCTTTTTAGCTTAATTAAATCGGAAGCAGTTTTTAATAATGGTCAACCAAAAGAAGTAGGAAATACAGAAGGATTCTTGGCAATAATCGCCTACTGTTCATTGGTGGGTATTGCCTATTGCGTGTTTTCGGCTTATCTAAATAATGACTTTCGGAGAAATAAGTTCCCCGATATGAGTTTTGATAAATTCAAAGATGAACCTCAGTTCGATGTGCGAGATTGGACAGACTTCAATAAATCTTGCTTGATAGAAACGGAACGCTTGAAAAGAATATTGAACAAAACGGAAGGGGAAGAAAAAATTGAGCCTATTGAAAATACTCAAAAAAATAAAATCGGTGTAATCTTACCCTCCTTGCATAACAGTGCAACTTTAGAAGTCGATGAAATGAAGAATTTGAAAAATAAAATTAACCAAACCAAACACCGTAGGGCTAAAGCTGAAAATACTTTTACTCTTTAAATAAAAAAACAACAATGAAAAAACAACTCAACCTTTTACCTATCTCAACCCTCATGTTTGCCTTCGCACTTTTGAGTATTTTACCGGTAGAGACCTTCGCTCAATCGGCGGCGGGAGCTCAAAGTATTGTGAAGAAATTCATTGATGTCATCAATATTCTGTTTCCTGCGGCATTGGTTTTCGGACTCATTTATGCAGTATTGGGGTATATTGCTGATGCTCCCAACAAGCACCAAAGATTGATTTATCTAATTGTTGGTGTAGCCATTTGGTATGGTTTCTCGATGATTATCGGAGATATTCAAAGCTCATTTGGTGGAAGTGGAAAAATTGACCCTAATATCGTTAGATAGTCATTATGGAAATCAGAAAATCTTTAGAAAATTCCATCAAAATACAAGGGATTGATGCCTCCGATTTAGGTCTTTCTCTGGTGCTTTGGATTAGTTCGTGTATCTTAATGAGTGTACTGCGTTCCTTGTTCAATATCTCACCTTACTATTATTTACTTAGTTTGGTCAGTCTTATTTTGATTTTAGTCCTGCTCAAACGAGCTTCCAAAAAGAAGCACCCTTCATTTTTAAGAAGTGAAATTTCGTGGCATTTCATGCAAACTAATTTGATTGATGTACAACAACCCAAAGTACTATTATGCAACTAAATCTTATCAAAAAAGCTAGTTTTGAAGAGCTATTTCCAATTTGGGCAATGGAAGAAAATCTTGAAGGACAGGGGCAAATCATCTTCAAAGATGGTCGGGTAGGTATTGGTTTTCTTATTAATTGCATTGAAACTGAAAAACTCAGTTCGGGCGAATACAATAAAATTGGAGAGAGTTTTACTGCTGCATTGGCTGACCTACCGCCCGATGTTACGGTGCAATTATTGGGATTTTATCACTATTTGCCTTATGATGCAGAGCTGCAAAACAAATCCTTGTACGAGTACAAAATTTTGATGAATTATCTACAAAGACCTATCCAACAGCACCAACAATACTTGTTTATTTCCTACGGAACGGCTGATATTAAAGAAAAGAGTCCTGTCAATAATTTGTACGTCAGAAAGGGAATGGCGTATGTTGCTAATCCATTTAAAAGTATTGAAAAGGTAAAGGAACAGCTCGAACGCATAGCAAATGCCTTTATTTCAAAGGTTACGCAAAACAATATCAGCTACGCTCGATTGAACAAAGAAATGCTCAAAAGTGTGGTTTTGCAATATTTCAACCTCAAATTTGATGAACCTCAAAAATTCATTAACAATGGGTTTCAACCGCACCGAGATTGTTTACAAATCGGACAAAAACTGGTTGGCATTGCCACGATGGATGGACAAGCTAAAGAGATTTTCTACGACCATAAGAACGAACAGGGAGTTATTACACCAACAATTCTGCCTTTGGGTAATGAACTGGAGCTTGAACATATTCTTTCTATCACTTGGAAATCTCTGGATACCGAACCCGCCATTCGTAGCCTCGAAAGTAAAGCTCGTTGGACTAATAATTTAGGCTTTTTGTCTTCCCAAGCCCACGATACCCAAAGTGAAGAAATTCGAGAACACATTGACGAAGTAACCAAAGGTGGTAGAAAACTCTTCGACATGAATGTGAGTGTGATTTTCTGGGGCATTGGTGAAAGGCAATTCAGCCAAAACAAAGACTTGGTAGGTCGGGCTTTTGGTAAAATTAGAGCCAGTGCATTTATTGAGCAAACCGACACTTCTGCATTGTTTTTCTGCAATTCTCCAGCTAATTCCTATCAAAATTACCGTTGGATTGAAAAAATAACCAATGAAAATGCCGCTATTTATGCCAATTACATCAGTAATTATCAAAGCGAAAACAAAGGAGAATTACTTTGCGATAGATACGGTTCACCCGTATATGCTGATTTTTATTCGCCCAAATTGAATGGCAATAATTTTATGGTTATCGGCCCAACAGGTTCGGGTAAAAGTTATACTATTGGTTATATGATTATTCAAAGACAAGAAAGAGGTGAAAGACAAATCATTATTGATGTGGGCGGTACTTACAAAACTATTTTCTTTGGTAATCGTAAAAGTCTGTATTATGAATACAATCCCAGTGAACCACTCAAGTACAATCCTTTCTTGATTCATCGCAGTAATAATGGCATTTATGACCTAAAATCTAAGGACAATGAATTAAAACCAACCTTTTTAATCAGTCTGATTGCCACAATTTGGCTCGGAACGGATAGAAAATTAGAACCTGCCGAACTGGCAATCTTGGGTGAGTTAATCGTAGGCTATTATGATGCCTACAATGAAACTTTACTGGGTGTACCAAGCATTGATGGCTTTTATGAATACGTTTTAGCGTATCGAGAGAAAGGAATTGCCGACCCAAAATCATTTGAATACCTTGATTATGAAAGGCGGCAACGTTTTTTTGATTTCAATAAACTCATTATTACGCTCAAACAATTTGCTAAAGGTGGTTTATACGGTGAAATCCTCAATGCCGAAACCTTAGACGACGTTTCTGCCTTACCACTCATTTGTTTTGATTTAGCTAAAATCAAAGAAAACCCTACGCTTTACCCCATCGTAGGGATGATGATAAGCGAATTGGCTGCCGATATTTTAGCCAAATATCCCAATGATATTCGACGCATTTACATTGACGAAGCATGGAGTATGTTGAGCGGTTTGGGCAATTTTATTGAAAATATGTACCGAACCATTCGGAAAATCAAGGGAGTTATTGGCATTATTACCCAAGGTATCAATGAAATCAAAAAATCGGGTATTGGTGAAATTGTAAAAGCCAATAGCTCAACGATTATTATTTTGAACCATGAAGACAGCGATGTTTTGAAAGGCTTGTGCGAATACATGGGCTTAACCGAACACCAAGAAGATTTAGCTAAATCGCTCCGAAAATCAGAAAAGTGGCGAGAAATATTTGTCAAACAAGGAGAATTTGCCAAAGTCTATCGAGTAGAAGTACCACTTTATATTGCTGGTTTGATTACTAGTTTTCCTGACGACCGCAATTATATCAGAAACTTAGCGGGTGAAAATGGGGAGAATATTACACTGGCTTTAAACCGATGGATAGAGCAAAAGACAAATCAAAGCTCGGATTGGAAAGCTAAGGATTCATTGTAATTAACAATTTTCATTTGTAAAATCATTTTAATACGTAAAAGAAAAATATTATGATTCTAATTTTTTCAAATCCTGGTATCATGGAAAATGGTACTTTTCAAGGAGCATTGGGAGCTGCCAAAGTTTTGGTAAGTACCGCTTCTGGCACTTGTTTGAGCATAGCATTTTCTATGCTGGCAATCCAAGTTTTTTGGATGATTACTCAAGTCATTGTTTTTCAAAAAGCTTGGGATTTAATGGCAGTTCTTCGGGTGCTGGGCTTCATTTTCTTCATTAGTTTCTACAATGAATTGGCTACTTCAATTATTTGGACGGCAGATAATATCAGTAATTTATTTGAGGCAAAAAAAGACATTTTGAATGCTTTAGGGAAAATTACGACTGGCGATATTACCCAAACCCACGAAACCTCTTTGGGCATTCTCGGAACTTTGCCCTACGATGATTTTTCAAGTTTCGTGGCTTGGTTGATGAGCAAAATCCAAGAAGGTTTATCGCTATTCGTTCGCTTACTGATAGGAAAAATGCAAGTCATGTTGGTATCATTTATGTACGTAGCAGGGATTTTCGCTGCAATGTTGGCTACGATTCCAGGCTTTGGTGGTTCGTTTGGGCATTGGCTCAAAAATTCACTCAATGTACTATTTTGGTCATTAACATTAGCTATTTTGGACAATTTCATGGTGTTTTTCTTCAAAAGCTATCAACCTGACCCTGCCGATGCCATGATTGATTTAGTAGTGCTAAATCTTGCCATCATCATTATGTATATGAGTGTGCCACTGCTTACGAGTCTTTACATTGGCCATGCGGCAGCATCGGGTATCATGTCTCGCATGGGAGGAACGATGGGTGGAGTAGCTTATGCCGCCAGTGGTTTTATGAACAAAAATGCGGGGTCAATTGGTAGTAAAGTGTCGAATTATGCTCAACGTGGGTATGCGACAATGAAAGATAAATTGAACGGAAATTCAGCTAAACGAAACAAATCATGAAGAATTTATTTGAAAAACAAGTTAGTTCTGGTAACATCAACAAAGTGACGAATCGGCTTTACAACTTGATGCTTTTCTCAATTGGAGCATTGGTTTTTAGTAATGTTTTTTGGGGAGTTTGGCAATGGCAAGTCAGTAAAGATGCCGACCAAAAGGTATATGTTCGCTCTGGTAAAAGTTTATTTTCAGCTAATTTAGAAAGCAGTTCAGATAGTCGAAATGTCTATCAAGCACGTGGTTTGATTGAAACCTTTACTGAACTATTGTTTGAAAATAATGCCGAAAACTACCGAGAACGGCTCAATGCCGCACTCACACTCATCACCGCCAAAGATGGTCAAGCAATTGTTAGAGGTTTCAATGCGGAAAAAGTCTTGGAAAATCACGTCAAATACAACAGTTTTTCAAGGCTACAAGTGGACAGTATTTCAATCAATATGAACATCATTCCTTACCAATGCACGGTTTTGATGCAACAAGTCATTGTGTATGATGGTAAAGAAGTCGTTAACCCGATTGGAGCAAAATTTGATTTAATACCCGCTCTGTACTCAGATGAAAACCCCTTTGGTATGTTGATTACTAACTTTAATTATATTACTTATCAAGCCATCGAAAAACCATGAGACAGCGACTTGCATTAGTACTATTGTTGTTAAACTTTCATATTTACGGGCAGCGTGCCATCGGACAGCATTCCGTTGGGCAGAAATACGATACCATTTATGTCAGTACAGAAAGTACGACGTATTTGATTTTTGATGAACCGATTAGCTTAGTCAACTTGGGCAGCAAAGAATATGAAGCCAAAGCCGACGACCCTCATATACTTTTCATTCGAGCCAGAACAACTTTAGCCAAACGAAGTACGATTGTTGTAACGCACGGTGATGAAATATTGACTGCTTACGTCGCCTTCAAAATGAACTCGCAGGCTTTTTATGATTTCCGAAAAAAACAATTACCCAAAGTGGAAATTGTAGAGAATACCGAGCAAAAGCCGATAGAAAATAAGCTCAAACGCATAGCAAGGCTACCAAGAAATGTCAAAATTGAAGCTAAAAAGCAACAAATTGAACTTAATCTACTGAATTTGTACAATGATAATGAAGCAACCTTTTTGAGGTTTTCGCTACACAATCAGAGTAGTATTATCTATGATTTAGACTACGTAAGTTTTGCTTATATCGAAAAACGTAAACGGACAACCAAAAGGATTAATACGTTGAATGGTGGTTTGCAGGAAGTTGAACCGTTGACAAAAGTCGAAAAGTTACTCGGGCGGCGTTCCGTCACCGAATCGGGTAAAAGTAATGAGTATTTGTATGCTTTACCGCTGTATTCTACCACCGAAGACGGCTTTTTGCAAGTAATTTTTAGAGAAAAAGCAGGTTTACGAAGCATCATCATGGAGATTCCCTTCAAGAAAATCCTTCGTGCAGAGCTTTTTTAGTCGGTCAAAATTTCCAAAACATCATTTAAAACAGACCATAAAACTATGTCTTCAGCCAATAGATTAGAAGAAAATCAAGAAGCCCAAAAGGAAGTTGAGATTCCTCATAAACCAATAATGAGCAGATTTGCCAAAATCAAAGTTTTCTTGAAAAAAAACTGGGCTATATTGTTGATTTTACTATTGACAATTAGCTCATATATTGTATTGCAAGCAGTTAAAAATGACTTACAATCAAAAACAGGCGAGCAAGCAGATTTCAAAGGCGGGGAAACACCTGATTTAGCTAAAGAAAATAAAGCACAAGAGGAAGCTCAAACAAAAACTGATAGGGTGGGTACGGCTAACCAAGCCAATAATCAAACCGATGTAACTAAACCAATGCAAGCTGATACTACTCAACCTGTGCAATTTTCGATGTCAGATGTATATAAAAAAACACAATCTAATGGAGTACAGAAGGTTGCTGTTACAAAACAAGATTCTATCAATATTGTAGAAAAAAATAATGTTAGGGATGTAAAACCAAAGTATAATACTCAAGTTTTCGCAACGAAACGCAAAAGGGATAAAAATAATTTTAAGGTTTCAAAAAATGAAATCATGCCAGAAACTGAGGAATTCAATACCATTGTAGTTTCATCAAAGAAGTCGGCTGAAAATACAACAAATAAGGAATTTACATCACCAAAACGCTATTACAAAGCAGTAGTTTATGGCAACCAAACGGTCAGGAGTGGCTCACAAGTGCGAATAAGATTATTGGAATCATTCATAATTGATGGACAAACAATTCCCCCAAATAGCCTGTGTACTGGCATTGCCATACTTGGTTCAAATCGAGTGTCTATTGCTCTTACCTCAGTTCAAGTACATGGACAATCAGTGAGTATCAAAAGTATCGTTTTCGATAAAGATTTATTGCCTGGCATTGCCTTTACCAATGAAACCGAAATACAACAAAACATTCGGCAACAACGCAATTCGGGCATTGACCAAGCAAGCAATGATGTTATTAATAACATTCCACAAATTGGCGGTACAGCAGGTGCAGCTCTATCAACAGGAGTTGGCGTAATAAATGGAATTTCTAAGAGTATTCGCTACGGTGGTGTACAGAAGCATATTGGCGAAATCACCTTAGAAGAAGGTTACAGAGTATTTATTCAACAATAATTTAAACAGAGTCTTATGAAAACACGCATTTTAATTTCATTCCTATTGATTGGAAAAATTGGTTTTGCCCAAATTCCAATTATTGACCCAACGGCAATTCAACGATTGATTGAATTGAAAAACACCGTTGCTACCTTAAAAAAAGGTTTAGCACTCCAAAAAAACATTGATTCTAACACAATGGGCGATGAAGCGAACTCAACAGCTTTGGTAGAAGCACAAAGTAAAATTGAAGATTTTTTAAGAGATAGCGATGAATACATTCGTTTGTCATTTAATAATACTGCTTATAGCGATTTGAATAATTTAAGTCTTTTTAGCAAAAATTTAAAAAGTAATCTCACCAATAACCTAATAAGTAGTACCTGGAAAATAAATGACTTGCAAGCTTATTTGATGGGGACAAACTACTCGGCTAATAGCGGGTCTGAATTTTATGATGTTCTTACCAAAGGGATTTCTTTGGATAATAAGCAAGGTACAAATACCATTAATGGCTACTATGATAATCTGAGTAAACTTTATAACCGCCAATATGCTCTGCAAACGATGATGCAGAAAAAGAAAATTCAACAGGCTTTGACTTACTATAAAATGGCTGACGAATTGGAAGCAAAAGCAATGGCATTGAATGAAGGAATGAAAAGTCAAACAGCTGGAAAACCATTCACTTTACAAAATAAAGGCGTTTTTGGACTCAATAAATCTACCAATACTGGCGGGCTATTTGATGATTTGTTTTCTTCCAACTCAGTGGAATTACCAAATTTCACTTCATCGGGAATAATCATGGTGAATGGTCAAAACTATGTGATAGATGCAGCGGGTAATGTTTATGATGATAAAGGTAGTTTTGTTACACAAGACTTAGGTTTTGGAGTAAGAGAACAGGCAATGCAGGCATTCTTAAAAGACAATCCTAATCTAAAGTTCACTATGGGCAATGCTTTTGAAGAATTAATTGCGAATCCATTCGGAATAATTGGCTCTTTATTTAAAGTAGTGTCAAAAACACCCCAAATGTATTTAGATGAAATAATTAAACAAAGAATGGAAGCAAAAGTACAAAATCAAGCCAATGAGATACATACTGAAATCTATAATAATATCCTTAAAAATGCCTTTGATGGAAAGGATGGGAATTATTCGGGGCTTTTGAATAGCCTTAATTTCACCTCAAGTAGTTTCGGCACAAAATCGGGTTTACGCATGAGTACAGGCGAACGGATTGCAGGAAATAAATTCTCCATAGACTTATTTACTAAAGCCCAAGAACTCAGAGAAAAAGCCGATACTTTGGTTTTGGAAGCCTTAAAACGCACTGATGAACAAAAACAATTGGATGCAGTTTGGCAAAAGGAAATGATTAGGAAATCATTAATCAAGATGACTTTATGAGAAAAGTAGCCATCATTGCTCAAATTGTTGGCATGTTAAGTTGCTTCTCCTGTCAAGAAAGTCCTGAAGGTGTCATGTTAAAGTATTTCAAAGTAGCGAATGAAGTAGTCAATAGCGATACTTCGGAAGTGGAGTATTTACAAAAACATTTGTCCAAACAAGCAAAGAAAATGATTGATTCGTTACCACTTTTGATGCCATATAGTTTACTCTCACTCACAAAAAAAGGAACACTGGCAATTGCTCAAATAAAAGACCAAAAAGCAATTACAAAAGACTCAGTTATTTTAAAAATTGATTTGATTTACATCGGTGGTCATGTTCGCTCGATTCAGCAAGCAATGGTCTTTGAAGATAATGCGTGGAAATTAAGTATTTCTACCAAATGAATGTTATTTTATTTAGAACAAAATCAAAAAAATACTCGGTTTTACTGGGTATTTTTTTTGGAATAATTTTCAAATTAATACACTTATTGTGTTACATTTGTAAAACTAACATTGAAAACTCTAAATAAAATGACATTACCTACCAAATCATCTGCCTTAGATGCAATTAGAATATATGAAACAATATACAAAGAAATACCGTCTATGATAGATGCCAGTCCCGAACCACTGAGCTTTTGGGCAACAGCATTAGGATTATCAAATTCAGCAGTTTCCAACAAGAAAAAAGGTAGAAGAGACTGGAAAGCGAGCGAAATCAAAATCGTATTAAATGCCCTCAAAAAAGACACTACAATAGTAGATAACTATATCGAGGTACTTGAAAATATTGATAAAATGATTGCCGAAAAGGGGTATAAAAAACAATTTTTCTACCACAGAGTAGGTTTGAGTAATATGCAAATTCACATCCGTAAGACCAATAAGAACAAAGACTATTCTACTTGGCAGATCGACGAAATCAAGAAATTAGTCGAAGCTTTGTGAAATTTATCTTTACTTTAATGCTCAAATTTCTGTATGAATCTTTTTAATTGAGATTTTTACAGATATTTTTTTTATACTTCAATACACAATTTAGGACTTTGATACCCTATCATACAATTATCTTTTCTGTTGAATGCTAAAGATTTTTTTACCATAAAATTTCATAAGGAATGTTTGCAAATTGTTTGCAAATGAATTTTTAAGACAACAAAAAAGCACTTGAATTTTATTACAAGTGCTTAATTATCAACGCTTTACATCGTGGGCCCACTTGGAATCGAACCAAGCACCTACTGATTATGAGTCAGTTGCTCTAACCGAATGAGCTATAGGCCCTAAACCATTTTAAAGGCTTTATAATGCAAAAATAAGATAAAAAATTTGTTCTTCCAAAAAATTAAAAAATTCCTTTATAAAGTACTGCCAACGAATGAACTTTTTCGAGCGAATTCAGCCGAATCTTTTTTTCCAAAGAATTGTAAGAATAAGATTACCAAAAATCGATGGTTGCATACTTAAAAAAACACTTCGACCCAAACTATACTGTGAGGTCAGCACCTATTCCACAAAAGTGTTGAGTTATTGCTATTTTTTAAATTTTTCTCCACTATCATATTCAGCGGTAACATTCGTTAAAACTTCTACTATCAAACACGGATTTTTTATTGCATTTTTATTTCTACATAAACCTCTGGCTTACCACAAATCACCGAAGCATCTGCATTAAATACGTCACCTTTACGATTTTTGAGTGCTTGGCTAGGCCGACTAGCTATTTTAGCCTAAAGCGGTGCATGATTCACAGACCCACCTGCAATTGAAAAAACCTTACCTTCATGGTAAGCTATTTTATAATTTACTTGACTTTGTAGTTCAAGATAATCTTCCAATGTGTAATTTGCTTTGAAAGCTGGTTCTCCCATATTTCGATTATTTTCTTTGCAACAATATCATATTTAATATATAATTGGATATTTTATGCTCTTTTTTCTACACTTAACAACTAAAATTTTCTTCTTTGTGTTGTTGTTTGGTAAACATCAAACAATAAAACTTTAACTTTGCAGGCTCGCCAAAGCTAATTGTAAGTATGACCAACAAACGAAAAATATTCAATGACCCCGTTTATGGTTTCATTAGTGTACCTTCCGAATTAATATATGATTTAATCGAGCATCCTTTCTTCCAGCGTTTGCGTCGCATAAAGCAATTAGGAATGGCTGAATATGTCTATCCTGGGGCTCTACATACACGTTTTCATCATGCTTTAGGGGCAATGCACCTCATGGGACAAGCCTTACAAGTTCTGCAAACTAAAGGACATTATTTACTTGATACGGAAATCGAAGCGGCACAAATCGCTATCTTATTACACGATATTGGTCACGGCCCGTTTTCTCATGTACTCGAATATACTATCTTGAATGATGTGCATCATGAGCATATTTCGGCATTACTGATGGAAAAACTCAACCAAGAGTTTGAAGGACAGCTCGATTTAGCAATCAAAATGTTTAATGGCACTTATCACAGAGAATTTTTTCATCAACTGATTTCAAGTCAACTCGATATGGACAGAATGGATTATTTGAACCGTGATTGTTTTTTTACTGGCGTAGCGGAAGGCACTATCGGCGTCGATCGCATCATCAAGATGCTCAATGTTGTCGATAATCAATTGGTGGTTGAAGAAAAAGGTTTATTGAGTGTTGAAAACTTTTTGAACGCACGTCGGTTAATGTACTGGCAGGTTTATTTACACAAAACTTCAATTTGTACCGAAGCGATGCTAATACAGATCATTGATCGAGCCCGAGAATTAATAAAATTAGGCAACGCATTATTCGTCACACCCTCATTTTCGTTGTTTTTAAAAGAAAACATTTCGCTTGAATTATTTAATAATGATGAAAAATATGTTCAAGCATTTACAGAAATGGACGATTATGACGTTTGGGCATGTATAAAAACATGGCAGCATCATTCTGATAAAATTCTATCGACAATATGTAAAGATTTATTGAATCGAAATTTGTACAAAGTTAAGATTTCTAATTTTCCAATCGAAACGTCATTTATCGAAAATATAAAAGAAGCATTGCTAAAAAAAGGAATAAGCAAAAAAGAAATAAAATATTTCATTTCCGAGGGCGATGTAAGCAATAAAGGCTATGTTTCTGGCAATGAAACCATCAATATCTTAACAAAAAACCGCAATGTTGTAGATATTGCCGATGCCTCAGATTTACCTACCATCAAGGCCTTAAGCAACATCGTGAAAAAATACTATGTATGTTGGGGCAAAAACGTATCTTTGCAATGATTTTGCAACAATTAGATAGCTTTTTGTATTATTCAATGATTATTTTTTAATTAAATTATTGATTTAAGATAAAAGTAATTACTGAGACATGAAACAGTTCGCCAAAGCGATTCGAGTAAAGATACGGTTTGACTTCGCGACGGTTTGAAGTGGTAATAAAACACTAAAATCAATGGGTTACATCATTTCAATTATTCGATTAATATTTTTTCATTACTCAATTAGTATGTGCAACAAAATTTAAAAGTACTAACGCAAAACCTCCGCAGGAATATCAGCTTGCATAATACCAAACATGATGAAATTTACGGTTAAGCAAATAGCACATCTATTGAATGGCGAAGTGAAAGGAGACGAAAGCCTTATTATCAGCCAGTTAGCTAAAATTGAAGACGGCACTAAGGGCGATATTTCTTTTCTCTCCAACGAAAAGTACGAACCTTTTCTCTATACAACAAATGCAACGGCCGTAATCGTAAGCCAAAATTTTGAACCACGCAAAGCCTATTCCACAACTCTCATACTTGTCGAAAATCCTTACACAGCATTTACACAACTTCTAGAAGAATATCAGAAAATGCTTAATGCTTCCCAAAGAGGTATCGAACAACCTTCATTCATTGGCGAAGGCACATCGGTTGGAGAAAATATCTACCAAGGGGCATTTTCATACATTGGTCAAAATTGTAAAATCGGTAAGAATGTCAAGATTTACCCACAAGCCTATGTTAGTAATAACGTAAGTATAGGAGATAATACCATAATATATGCTGGTGTAAAAATATATGCCAATTGTTTAGTAGGAAACAACTGCGTTGTTCATTCAGGAGCAGTCATTGGTAGTGATGGATTTGGCTTTGCTCCACAAATCGATGGGACATACAAGACCATTCCGCAGTTGGGAAATGTAATACTGGAAGATAATGTTAGTATTGGCTCAAACTCAACAATAGATTGTGCCACAATTGGATCAACGATTATTCGTAAGGGAGCAAAAATTGACAATTTAGTTCAAATTGCCCATAATGTAGAAATTGGAGAAAACACTGTAATTGCTGCTCAAACTGGCGTTGCTGGTTCGACCAAAGTTGGAAAAAATTGTGTGTTAGGCGGTCAAGTAGGTGTTAATGGACATATCATTGTTGCCGATGGTACAAAAGCCGGTGGAAAAGCTGGGATTACCAAGAGCGTTAAGAAAACTGGAACATCGCTTAATGGCAATCCAGCATTCGATGCAACTGAATATTTGCGTTCAATGGCGGTTTTACGAAAACTTCCTGCTATCGAAAAACAAGTACAAGCACTTGAAGAACAACTCTTAAAGCTGAATTATTAAATAATTTTAGTATAAATTAATAAAAACATTAATTCCTCTGTTCAATATATAACACTTAGCTTTGACTAAGAAAATAAGTGAAATTTACAATGAATGTTAAACAACAAACCCTCAAAAAAGTAGTATCAATCACAGGTATAGGATTACATACTGGTGAAAAAGTAACCATGCTCTTACAACCTGCAGCTGTCAATCATGGTTATAAATTCCAAAGAATTGATTTGCCAAATAAGCCAATTGTAGAAGCCGATGTTGATTATGTTGTTGATACTTCAAGAGGCACTGTATTAGAAAAAGAGGGAGTAAGAATACATACGACTGAGCATATTTTATCTGCATTGGTTGGTCTTCAGATTGATAATGTATTGATTCAACTTGATGGCCCTGAAATTCCGATAGTAGATGGAAGTGCCATACAATTTGTTGAGATAATCGAAGAATCGGGCATTGAAGAGCAACACGCCTTACGTAATTATTATGAAATTGAAGAGGCAATTCATTTCCGCAACGACGACCAAAGCATCGAATTAGCTGCTTTACCACTCAATGATTACCGCCTAACAGTAATGGTCGATTATAACTCAACGGTTTTGCAAAGCCAACACGCACAATTGCACGACATTAGCCTTTTCAAACAAGAAATCGCCCCGTGTCGCACCTTTGTTTTCTTGCATGAATTAGAAACTCTGTTTAAAGCTGGTTTAATCAAAGGTGGAAATGTTGATAACGCAGTGGTAATTGTTGACCGTGAGATTTCGGAAGAAGAAGTTGAAAACTTAGCAAAATTACTTAATAAAGAAAAAATCAGCGTTGGTAAAACTGGCATTTTGAATAATATGCCTTTGCGTTTTCCTAATGAGCCAGCACGCCATAAATTGCTTGATGTAATGGGAGATTTGGCCTTAATAGGTCGTCCACTAAAAGCACATATTTTGGCTGCACGCCCAGGACATACGCCAAATGTGGCTTTGGCCAAAAAAATTAAAAAACAAATAGCGGATTCGGCAAAAAGTACGCCACAATACGACCCAAATACTCCACCAGTCTATAATGTTAGTGATATTGCTCGACTCCTACCCCACCGTTATCCGTTTGCTCTCGTAGATAAGATTGTATATCTCGATGGAAATACGGTAGTTGGCGTAAAAAATATTACGATGAATGAACCCCAATTTACAGGTCACTTTCCTGACAATCCAGTAATGCCAGGAGTGTTACAAATTGAGGCAATTGCACAAACAGGGGGTGTTTTAGTACTTACTTCAACAGGCGACCCAGAGGCTTATTGGCCATATTTGGTTGGAATTGACAATTGTCGATTCTACCGCAATGTTTTACCAGGCGACACGTTAATTATCAGATGTACACTTCTTGCTCCTATCAGACTCGGGGTAGCAAAAATGCACGGGGAGGCTTGGGTTGGCAAAACCCTTGTATGTGATGTTAATATGACGGCCAGATTGGTAAAAAAAGCAAAATAATACAAAAGATAAAATTACTGAATTCTGAGTTATTTTAAATACTCACAATAAATATCTAAGAATTCAGAACTCAGAAATTAGAACTCTATCAAATGAATCAACCGTTGGCGTATATACACCCCGATGCAAAAGTTGCACAAAACGTTGTCATAGAACCGTTTGCAGTAATCCACAAAGACGTAGAAATTGGTGAAGGAACTTGGATAGGTTCACATGCAATTATCATGGAAGGTGCCAGAATTGGCAAAAACTGTAAAATTTTTCCTGGTGCTGTTATCTCTGCTGTTCCGCAGGATTTAAAGTTTAAAGGTGAAAATACTGTCACAATAATAGGTGACAACACAACGATTCGTGAGTGTGTAACCGTCAATCGTGGGACAGTAGATAAGCACCGCACCGAAATTGGTTCAAATTGCCTGATCATGGCTTATACTCATATTGCCCATGACTGTATTATTGGCAATAACGTTATTTTGGCAAACTGTGTGCAGCTCGCAGGTCATATTACGGTTGGTGATTTTGCCAACATCGGTGGGATGTCAGCAGTACAACAATTTGTTAAAATCGGAAAACACACATACATCGGAGGTTGCTCGCAAATTCGTAAAGATGTACCACCATTTATCAAGGCTGCTCGTGAACCACTTTCTTATGCAGGTATCAACTCAGTTGGTTTGCGTAGAAGAGGCTACACTGATGATAGAATTGCCGAAATCCAAGGCATTTACCGCTATATTTATCTTCGTGGGTTAAATAATACGGACGCTATCAATCAGGTTGAATTGGAATTTCCAGCTACTCCAGAGCGTGATGAAATTTTGAATTTTATCTCAAATTCGGAACGAGGAATCATCAAAAGTCCAGTTAAGAAAAATTCAGAGGAATAAAACAAGTCAGCGGCGGAAGGCGTTTTGGTTCAATACTCGATAGCTAATAATACATCCGACAAGCTTATTATGTTGTGTTTTTTCATAAATTAAGGAGTTCGATGAAATCAGTTGACTGTATTCAGCGGACTATGGACTCATCACATGAAGATTCAATTAGAAAAACTTGGTAAAAAATTTCGTAAAGAATGGATTTTTCGAAATGTCGATTTAAGATTTGAGGCAGGTAAAAACTATACCTTCGTCGGGCCAAATGGCAGCGGAAAATCTACTCTTTTGCAGGTTTTGATTGGCGTTATGCCACAAACCGAAGGAAAAACATCGTATTCTACAAATAACCAAGAAGTTTCAGTTGATGATATTTATAAAAAAATCGTAATAGCCGCCCCTTATCTCGAATTGGTCGAAGAATTTACACTGCTCGAATCTGTCGAGTTTCATCAAAAATTCAAGCCTTTCAAAGAAAATCTTTCGGCTGTCGAACTCATTGAAAAAATTCAGCTTGCTCCACATAAAGATAAAACTGTCAAGAATTTTTCGTCCGGAATGAAGCAACGCCTTAAACTAGGTTTAGCGTTTTATTCGGAAGCACCCATCATTTTGCTCGACGAACCCACTTCTAATCTCGATGCTCAAGGTACAGCTTGGTATCTCGAACAAATCGAAAAACATACTTCTGAACGCCTTCTAATTATCTGCTCAAATCAACCCAATGAGTATGCTTTCTGCAACAACATTGTTGATATAAGAGATTATAAGTAATAAATTTTTAAAAATGACACAGAATTTTATTCCTTAAATGTTACCAAATTTCTTGAACAACTGAAATTCGGCTCCCACCTCGCTTTTCCAATAATCTCGAAGTTTTTTCATTTACAGGATTTTCACAATTTTTCTTGAAATAGTTCTGATTTAAAGACTTCAAATTGAACTAATTTGCTGCCATTTGAATCATTTCATAATAAGATAAATAGTCTTTTAACATTATCTTTCCCATTTAATTGTTTTGCAAATTATTAATAAAATGTTTTACTTTCGTAAAAATAATAAGGCCATTAGAAGAGAAAATTAAAACCCGAACACGAAAAATTCCTGCAAAGTATATTAGAGAAGTCGTGAATGGCAAGCCTTATTATTACAAAGGCTACAAAAGTGTAATGAATGGTACTAAACAAATCGAAGAAATTTTGGGAAGTAGCTCGTTGCAATCAATTATGGTAATGATTATAGGTTTTTTTATAAAATCGCATCTTAATAAATCAAAATACGTACATGCAACCAATTAAGCAGGGCATCATTTAGGTCATAAAAACAATATTTCAACCGATATTGGCATTTTCTTGAAAGAAAAAGTGGTTTTGAATGATCTATATTTTGAAATCGCTCCCGAAGTTGCCATAGAAGTGGATGTAAAAATTGAAACAGACAAAGATTTAGATTATGTTTTTTCAAAATCAGAAGAAATGATGAATTTTGGAACTGAAAGAATCCTTTGGCTGATTACCAAACACAAAAAGATATTTGTGTTTTCAAAAAATGAAACGACGCAGATTTTAGACTGGAATAAAGATGTTGTAGTAATGGAAGGAGTAGTTTTAAATATCCATGATTTACTTGAAGAAGAAGACCTAAATCATTTATTAAGCTAATTTCACAAACGCAATATTTCGCTTTAACCCTTCCAGCTTTGTACGTTTTACGGCACTTCTTCTGAAAATTTCCTGAAAAACTTCATGCGAAATTTCCTCCCAATCTTTTTTTGTAAATTGCTGTAAATCAGGATGTTGCTTAAATTCTGGGGTTTGAGTTGGTTGAGAAAAACGATTCCACGGACACACATCTTGACAAATATCACAACCAAAAATCCAATTTTCAAATTTCCCTTTTACTTCTTCGGGAATGGCTTCTTTGAGTTCAATCGTAAAATAACTGATGCACCTTGAGCCATCAACCACGTAAGGCTCAGTAATAGCATCGGTCGGGCAAGCATCCACGCATCGGGTGCAAGTGCCACAGTAATCTTTCATTTCAACATCGGCTTGAAGCTCTAAATCACAAATAATTTCGCCGATAAAGAAAAAACTTCCGATTTCTCTTGTAATCAGATTTGTGTGTTTTCCGACCCAACCGATTCCACTTTTTTTTGCCCAAACTTTATCCATCACTGGTGCAGAATCTACGAAAACTCGCCCGTTTACTTCGCCAATTTCTTCCGAAATATAGGTCATCAAATCTTTGAGTTTATCTTTCAGCACAAAATGGTAATCTGTTCCGTAGGCATATTTTGAAATTTTATAATTATCATCGTTTTCAGGTAAAATTTGTTTGGGAAAGTAGTTCAGAATTACTGTAATAACCGATTTCGCTCCATCAACCAATTTACGAGGGTCAAGACGTTTGTCGAAATGATTGGCCATATAGTCCATTTTTCCGTGATAATTTAGGTTAAGCCACTTTTCCAATTGTGGAGCTTCTTCTTCCAAAAAATCAGCTTTTGAAATACCGCAAGCATCAAAACCCAATTCGGTGGCTTTTGCTTTAATTAATTGAGAATAATTTTGTTGACGTAAAATATGCATAAAGCAAATTTAAGGTAATTTTTACTTTTTAATATTGGCTGGTGAAACCCACTCGTCCCATTCGCTATCGTATTCGATATAATGAATGTAATGCAGGCAAGAAAACTTCTTCAAAACCTTTGCAGAATACCATTTTTCATAACCTGCGGAATAAACTTTAACGCTTGCTCCAATCGGAAAATCGTTGGCACATTTAAAAGGTTTCACTCGTGAAGGCTCAACAATATCTACTTCGTTATTGGTATAACTATAAAACCTAACCTTTATATTTTTATCCGCTTCTACATTTTCAATGAACCCTAGCCAATCAGTTCCGTCATAATCCACCATCACTCGTTCTCCGACTTTATTACTTTTTTTTGCTCTTATTCCGCTACTAATAGTCCAATTATTCATATTAGCTGGTACAAAATAGGCTGCTTTTTGTCCTTCAACGACTGCCATTTCAGTATCAATATATTGAGCCAATTCACCAAGTTGAATTGTACCATTATTATCCACATCAACAAAATTTCGGCCTTCGAGAGCGTAAAGTAGTGCATTTGAGAAAGTCCAGTTTCCAGTTGAAACATCGGTTGGTACTACCGAATTGAGTGCTGCATAATTTCGAGTTTTGTATTTCTGAACTTCCTTTGCCAAACCCCCTGAATTGCAACAATCTGCAGTAAACAATGCGGTATTTCCTGCAAAATTTTCGTTTACGGTCTTTACAATTTCTTCGGCAGTCCAATCAGCTCCTTTATAATTGGCAAAACATACTTTTCCTCCATCATTTTTATATCCATGTCCGCAATAATAAAAAAACAAAATATCACCTTTCTTTGCTTGTTTAAGAAAAGAAGTAAATCCCAGTTTGACAGCATTTGTAGTAGCATTTTTGTCTTTGATATAAAGCATTTGATTGGCAGGTACACCATTTTTTTCAAAGAATTTCATAATTTTAGCATCGACTCTACCTTGTTTATCAAACGACGCAAAAGTATTCACATCGGCCCATTCTAAAACCCCAACCATAAATACCCAAGTACGTCCATAATCCAATTTTTCTTGGCAAATTCCTTTCAAACTCAGGAGTATCATCACAAATAACAGGTACACTTTTTTCATTTTATCTATTATTTTTGGTTAAAAAAATCAATTTTGGTTTTAATAAATGTCTCAAAAGCTATTTTATTTTCAAACTCAATTTCTATAGGAACATAGAAAAACCGTTTTAATTCTTTCTCCGAAAGTTGTGGTTTTAGTTTTACCATGTCTTTTTCTGTGGTTATTATTTGTAAATTTTCGTAGCTTTTGCCTAAAACTTTGTCAATATCTTTTCTTGAAAAAGCGTGATGGTCAAGGAAATCAAAAGTTTTTTCAATCTTTAATTTTTTTTCTGAAAGGTATTCCACAAAAACTTCCGGTCGGGCGATTGCCGTCATAACAAAAACATTTTTTGTCGCATCAAAATCATTCTTAGAAGCATAAGCAGTAATTTCCTGAGAAGAAATTTTTGAGAAAAACAAAGGAATTTCTACTCCTGAATAAGCCAAAACTTCACCACGAATCTTCTCCTTTTGTTTTTCAGTAATCTTGATTGGGCATTTGGCAATAATTACTGCATCAGCTCTTTTTGCACTTACTCTCACATCACGCAATCGTCCAAAAGGAATTAAACTATCATTATAAAACGGTCTATTATAATCTGAAAGCAATAGGTTTATATGAGAGGAAATCTGACGATGCTGAAATGCATCGTCAAGGATAATTAACTGATTATAAGTAAATAACTTCCCAAGTTCTTCAATTCCTTCCACCCTATTTTCACAAACTGCTACGTTTATTTTATCCTTAAATTTTAGAAAATATTGCATAGGCTCATCACCAATAGTTTCAGCACTCGTTTGGTTATCCGCCAACAAAAATCCTTTTGTTTTGCGGCCATAGCCTCTACTCAGCGTACTTACCTTATATTTATCACTTAAAAGTCTGACTAAATACTCTACATGTGGAGTTTTACCAGTACCACCAAGGCTGAGGTTGCCGACATTGATTGTCAGCATTTTAGGAGAAACCGACTTGATAAAACCTACATCAAACAACCAATTACGCAAAAAAATTATCGCATAATAAAGCCCATATAAAGGGAAAAGTAGTATTTTTAAGAAAAAGATAAGTACTTTCATTTGGTTTTAAATATAAGATTTATTTATCTTTTAGAGTACAAACTCTTCGAAAAGTATATAAATCGCCGATTAGTATCATAAAAAAACAAAAGTTTCTGTACTTTTGCCAAAATTAAGCATTTTTCAATGGGTCTGAAAGTCAAATGGTTGAAGCACACTTTAAAGTTCAAGTTTGAAGCTGGAACTTCACGTGGTGTCTATACCGAGAAAGACACTTTTTTCTTGAAAATGTACTATTCTGAAAGTCCAACGATTTTTGGCATAGGAGAAACTTCCCCATTGCGAGGTTTAAGTATTGATGATTTTCCAAATTTTGAGGAAATTCTGCAAAAAATTTGCATTACTTTCAATAGTTTAGACCTTGAAGTTTTCGAAAGGAATATCAATATTATACTTTCGCAACTCATCGACGACCAACTTCCATCTATTAAATTTGGTTTTGAAACTGCCCTCTTAGACCTAATGAATGGTGGCAAAAGAGTTATTTTTGATAATGATTTCTCAAATAGCCAAAAAGCTATCAATATTAATGGTTTAGTTTGGATGGGAAGCAAAAATTTTATGACTACCCAAATAAACGAAAAACTTTTGGCAGGATTCAATACAATTAAGATGAAAGTTGGAGCAATTAATTTCGATGAAGAATTAGAAATTCTGGCTAATATTCGTCAACAGTTTTCGGTTGATCAAATCACACTGAGAGTTGATGCCAACGGAGCATTTTCACCCGAAGAGGCTCCCAAAAAACTTTTACAACTATCTAATTATCAGATACATAGCATAGAACAGCCTATAAAACAACATCAAACAGAGGCGATGATAGACTTGTGCCAAAATAGTCCCTTACCAATTGCACTTGATGAAGAATTAATTGGTATTAGTGATTATGTGCAAAAAATGCAACTGTTAAAAAAACTCAAACCTACTTACATCATATTGAAACCCACACTTTTGGGTGGCTTGCAACATTGCCGCGAATGGATTGAAATTGCTTCACGCTTACATATAGGTTGGTGGATGACCTCGGCCCTCGAATCAAATATTGGTCTAAATGCCATTGCTCAGTTCACGGCTGAATTTAAAAATCAATTACCACAAGGTTTGGGTACGGGTTCATTGTACCATAATAATATCGACAGCCCGCTTATGGTTGAAAATGGCAAGTTACATTACCAAGCAAATTCATGCTGGGATTTAAGTTTGATTCAAGATTTATAATTTGCCGCAAAGATGCCTGCTATTGCCAATTTTAATTCTTAAAAGATTGGTCATGAAAAGATTAACAAATAATCAATTTGTTTAGAAAAACAATCTCATCCGCTAAATCATTTCCAACTTGTTTGGTGCATACGCCAAATCGCTACTGCCATATTCGAAGAACTAAACAAAAATGAGTTTTGTTGAAAACAATTCAATTTACCAAAACAAGCTAATAATCAATAAATTACACCAAAATTTTTCAATAAACAGCAGATTCACCAAGACCACATATTTGGTCTTGGATTACGTTATACTCTTCAAAAAAAACAAGCACCTAAACAATAGTTTGCTAATTTTTTGAAAACAAATACTACCTGTAGAGAAGATGATTCGCTAAACTTTGACCACTTCGGAGAGAAAAGAGAAATCCAATAACACATAAAGTTAAATCTTAAGAACAAATTGCAAATTTTGAGCGTTACACAGTTTAGTATCAGTAAAGAATTTTATAGGTAGCGTATCAAGACATACCAAAAACGAAAATATTCGTTTATTGAGTATCCACCAAATATGTTTTTTAGTTACTGGTAGTCCGTTTTCTTTAAACACACGATGCCATTAAAATTTAAGTAAAATATGCTTGCATAAAAACCGAGTGTGTTGTTTATGAACAACCTACTTTTAATTTCCCTTCATGCCAAAAATTATCGCTATCGGAACTGCCAACCCAACACATTGTCATCAACAAAATGATATCATGCGGTTTATGATCGAGGCCAATAATCCCGACAAAAAAAACAGAAAACTTTTACCAATTCTATATCATCGAAGTGGCATAAATACCCGATATTCGGTTTTTCCTGATTTTTCGCTTGATCGCGGTCAATGGACTTTTTTTGACAACAATTATACAATGCCTTCACTCGAAAAACGTATGGCATGCTATAATCAAGAAGCTGTAAAACTTTCAGTAGCTGCCATTGATAATTGCTTGGAAAATATCAAGGGGAAGGTCGTTAATATTCAAGAAATTACGCACTTAATCACTGTAACTTGCACCGGACTCTCTGCACCTGGTTTGGATATTCAGTTGGTGCAAGCCCTCAATCTTTCTCCAAATATTATCCGCACTTCAATCAATTTTATGGGTTGCTATGCCGCCCTTCATGCCCTCAAGATTGCTGATGCTTTTTCTAGAGCCGATTCTTCGGCCAAAATTTTGGTTGTATGTACGGAATTGTGCACGCTTCATTTCCAAAAATCGAATGATATAGATGCGATTCTTTCTTCAACATTATTTGCTGATGGTTCGGCGGCTTGCTTGATAAGTGCCGATATCGATAATAAAGGTTTAGAAATAAAGCAGTTTTATTCACAAATTGCACTAAGCGGGCAGACCGATATGGCTTGGCAATTATCAAGCACCGGTTTTCTGATGACACTCTCAAGCCATGTACCTAAACTTATCAAACAAGAAATTAGAAACCTCCTCAAAAATTCACTCCAAAAATTGAGCTTAAAAACAGAAAATGTCACTGATTGGGCGATTCATCCAGGTGGAAAAAATATTTTGGAGGCAGTAGCTAGCTCACTCGAATTATCTGTTGATGCCTTGTCTGAGTCGTATGATGTGTTGAAAAATTACGGTAATATGTCTTCACCTACAATTCTATTTGTTTTAAAAAAAATGATGGAAGATTCCAGCAAAAAAGGCAATATTTTTGCCATAGCCTTTGGGCCAGGCATCACCATGGAAAGTGTAATTTTAGAACGATGAATTTCAAAAACCGCTCCTACCAAGCTGAATTACTCGATAATGACGAAATTCCAACCGAAGACCTCTATCGAAACCTTCAAGAACTTGACTTTATCAATAGTTACCTTGGCGGACATAAAGTAATCTTACAGGGAATTAAATATTTCATAAATTCAATACAAAACAAATATTCAGAAAATATTTTTAATTCAGAATATTCAACTAAAAAACATATTTCAAAAACTATAATAAATACAATATTTTTAAAACAAAAAGATTTTACAATATTTTCAAACTTTTCTGAAATATTAAATATATATGAAATTGGCAGCGGAGGAGGTGATAATTTAAGGGCAGTAAGTCGATTTTTGAATAAAATCAGTATCAATCACTCACTCATGGGAGTTGATTTGAAAGAAGATTGTGCAAGATTTGCCGAAAATTTTGAACCCTCAAATACAGCCATCAGCTACGAAATCGCTGACTATCAAATGGCTACATTTCCCAAAGGACAGCCTCATATAATTTTCAATTCATTATTTTGCCATCATTTCAAGGATGACGATTTAGTCAACATGCTTCAATGGATGCATAAAAATTCTACAATCGGTTTTATCATTGCCGATTTGCACCGTCATCCACTTGCCTACTATTCAATCAAATGGATAACTGCTCTGTTTTCAAAATCATATTTGGTAAAAAACGATGCTCCACTTTCAGTTCTAAGAGGTTTTTCAAGACGTGAATTGGAAATTTTACTTGTAAAAGCAGACATCAAAAACTATAAAATCTCATGGAAATGGGCTTTTAGATGGCTAATTTTGGTAGAAAAACAAACCTAAAGCCAAGTTTTGCTTAGCTTCGAAATTTACAGCTTAAAAACTTGTATACATTATTTATAACTAATTACGGTTTC
The DNA here is from genome assembly GCF_937903345.1 of uncultured Emticicia sp. Lineage (GTDB taxonomy): Bacteria > Bacteroidota > Bacteroidia > Cytophagales > Spirosomataceae > Emticicia. Next base: position 37,523 of record NZ_CALCZQ010000061.1, read on the forward strand.
CGGAGTTACTATTTTTATCATCAATTTCATTATCAAAAAAAATGTTTGTCACACTCACCATTGTTCGTTACCCAAAACATTTGATTCCTTTGGCATTCATTTCAATGGCAATTTTACATATTCCGCTGTATTTTACAAAGGGGATAAGCTTTTGGAAATTATTGGGATGCGGTAAAAATGGCACTTTTGATATACATCCCGACTACCAACAATGGGGATTAATGGCAGTTTGGAAGGACAAAATTGATGCAGGAAAATTTCAAGAAAAATCATTCGTTTGGTCTTGGTGGCGATTTTTGACTAACGAACAGTGGACAATTGCTTGTATTCCTTACGAATCTCACGGAAAATGGGATAAAAAAGAGCCTTTCGGACAACCCACACCTGACCGAACTTATCAAGGTTCGATTGCAGTACTTACCCGTGCGACCATTCGAATTTCAAAATTATCTGGTTTTTGGAAAAACGTTCCGAAAGTTGCGGCATCAATGGGCCATGCACAAGGATTTGTGACATCGGTTGGCATTGGTGAAATGCCTTTTGTTCGACAAGCAACATTCTCGGTTTGGCAGAGTTTGGAAGATGTGAAGAAATTTGCGTATAGACAAAGAGAACATGCCGAAGTCATCAAAAAAACTCATGAACAGGGATGGTACTCAGAAGAGCTTTTTGCAAGATTTATTCCTATACATACCTTTGGAACAATTAAAGGTATTAATCCATTTATTGTGCCGGGGAGCACCGCACAAGATTAAATTTCATATTACATACCAATTTTTATTGAAATGCTAATAAAACACTAATTATCAATAAGATAATCAATTATTTCACTTTACTTTATTTGCATTTCTAGATATTTTTACTAAATTTTAATGAATAATTACCTCCACACGTACGTTATCTAAGCAAAACCCTACTCTGGGGCATGATTTTTGCTTTAAATTATTGAGCGACTTATTACGTGAAAAGATTATAACTATGTCCTGTTTCAAATGTATTTTATGTTGGATTTGTGTGATTTGCCTTACTTATCTTTCTTTTGGCCAACAAACCAAAATGCCTAAGCAATGCAATAATTTTGGAAATGGCTTTTCAGATGGTGGAGACTTTGTTTTGGATACACCATATAGTTGCCTTGAAGCATATAATAACAACACAGTTGTTGTACGTGTAGTATATGCCATTTCTCAAAATGGAACAAATGTAACTGATGGAAACTATATTTTTAATTTAACAGATGGGAGAGATATTGAGAGAAATTCTTCAAAAAAATTAGATACCACTGTTACTACTCCAGGCACATATTGGGTAATGCAAGCTGTAAATCAAGGTGGAGTAGTTTATATTTCTTGCAAATCATTTGAAGTAATAAAACCTGAGCAGCCCGATGTAGAAAAAAGTTTTTGCGGTAAAAATGTATTGACTTTGAAATTTTTAGACACACCAAAAAACAAAGCCCACTCAAGCTATGAGATTGCTTGGGGTGATGGAACTTCAGATCCTATAACAGATACGGATCTAAAAACCAAAGGTTTTCCATATAATATAACTCATACTTACCTTACTCCCCCGTTCTCGAAACCTCAAATTGTTGCAAAATATAGTAGAGGAGCTTCAAACGTTAATTATTGTAATAGTCCTCCATATTATCTTGAATTTAAAATTAATAATGCCCCCAGAATCAGTGAATTAGAAGGCTTAACCGGTGGAACAAGTAATAAAATTACAATGGTGAATGGAGCTGATGACAAGCCCTATTTGATCGAACAAAAACTAAAAACAGGAAATTGGGATCCTACGAGCAAAACAATCAGCCGCAAATCAGGCGAAGTATTCGCCACCGAAACCATCATCCGATTAAATGCCACTAATGAATATTGCTTTAGACTAAAAGCTTTTGATGATTGCAATAGTCCTATTGTCTCTAACGAAGTTTGCACCATCATCCCGAAAGCAAGCATTGTTGGCGGCACAAACGATGTAAAACTTGATTGGAATTCACCCGACCCAGCGGTAGTCAAATACACCATTCCTTATAGTGAGTCACCAAGTGAAGCGAATCCTTATGCTATTCAGTCTATAAAACCAACAGCAACGACATACATATTCCCATACCCTAACTGCAAGAAAAAATATTATTTTTCAATTAACGCTTATATAGGAAATGCTCCTGACCAAACAATTATAAAATCTCCTCTTATTTTGGTTGACCCAAAATCTTCTTCATTGCTACCTCCTATCACATTTGGACTTGTATCAGTTGAGAATAATAAACTTTTAGTGTTCCGTCCTCAAGCATCTAACATAAAACCACCATCGAAGTATAAGTTTTTTCGATCCGAAGGAGGAGCTGGAAATTTCTTGCCTATAACGGAGTCGGCGAATAACCTTTATGAAGATCAAAGTGCAGAACCCACCAAAAGGCAATACTGCTATAAAGTAGAATACGAAGATGAATGCGGCAATCCCTCAGAACAATCTCCTGCATTCTGTAGTATTTATTTAAACTCAACACAAGAAAATACGCTTAATTGGACACCTCCTGTCCTACAATCAAATAACCCAAACCCAATTACCTATGATATCCAAAGTATTGACGAAAATAATAAGGTAATAGCTATTAAAAAAACCACAAATACCTCTCAAAATGTCAGACAACAAATTGAAGATTTACTGAGTTTAGCAAATACCAATGGAGAAGCCAAGTTTGTAATTAAAGCCAAACAAAATATCAATGTCTTTAATAACGGCATTCCTATTGGAACTAGAGAGATTGAAGTTTCATCAAATGAATATATTTTCGTTATACCCGCTCAGCTCTATTTGCCTACTGCTTTCTCTCCAAATGAAGATGGCATGAACGATATTTTTGAGGCCAAAGGCAGATATATTGTCGAGTTTAATTTAGAAATTTATGATCGTTGGGGCAATGTTATCTTTGAAAGTCAAGATATGAATACTGGCTGGAATGGAACGACCAGCGATGGTATTTCCCTAGCACAAGCTGGCAACTATGGGTTTAAAATATATGGTTTAGACGCTGCCGGCAATAAATTTGAAAAAATTGGCTCGGTTAAACTTGTCAGATGATTTACTAAAAATATTTAGGGTATGTTAATTTAATTAAAGGCAGTTCTAAACCAACTGCCTTTTTGTATATTTGTCTTACAATTTAAATGAATACTGATATGAATATGGGAGACCTTTTCGGGATGGCAGGCAAAATGAAAGAAATACAAGCCCGAATGCAAGAAGCACAGGAGAATTTAACAAAAATAACTGAAGTGGGTGAAGCAGGAGCAGGAATGGTAAAAGCCACTGCAAATGGCAAAAAACAACTCATAAGCATAGAAATCGACCAAGATTTAATGAAACCCACTGATCGTGAAATCTTACAGGACTTGATTGTTGCGGCTACCAATAAAGCATTAGAAAAGGTTGAAGTAAAAGCCAAAGAAGAATTGCAAAAATCAACAGAGGGATTGATACCAAATATCCCAGGAATGGATTTAGATAAACTTTTCAAGCAATAATCAGGTTTTGTCCGAAAAAATAGTACAAATGTCCAAATTTCTCAAAAGCATAAACAAAATACTATGACTAAAGTTGCCGTAGTTATTTTAAACTATAATGGACAAAAGTTTTTAGAGACTTTCTTACCATCCGTAATTAATCATAACGATGGGTACGAAATTTTTGTCGCTGATAATGCATCTACTGATGACTCTGTAGATTTTCTCAGAAGTAAATTCGCTACCATTAAAATAATACAACTTGCCAATAACGATGGTTTTGCGGGGGGATATAACACTGCACTTAAAGAAATTGAGGCAGAATATTATGTTTTGCTAAACTCCGATGTGGAAGTAACGCCAAATTGGACCAAGTCTATCATTGACTTAATGGATAAAGATAATTCCATAGCGGCTTGCCAACCAAAAATCTTGAGCTATCACCAAAAAACTCACTTTGAGTACGCTGGAGCAGCAGGTGGTTATATTGATTGGTTGGGATATCCGTTTTGTCGAGGTAGAATTTTTGATAGCTACGAAGAAGACAAGGGGCAGTATAACGACATAAAGGAAGTTTTCTGGGCAACTGGTGCCTGTATGTTTGTACGAGCAGAAATTTATCACCGATTAAATGGATTTGATGTTCATTTCTTTGCTCATATGGAAGAAATTGACCTTTGTTGGCGAATGAAGAACCAAGGTCATCGTATCATTTATTCATCAACTTCAACAGTCAATCATGTCGGAGGCGGCACTTTGCACAAATCCAACCCACGCAAGACATTTCTGAACTACCGGAATGGCCTTGCTATGCTCTACAAAAATTTACCAAGCAATAAACTGCTGTCAACAATTCTGCTAAGACTCATATTAGATGGTGTCTCAGGAATCAAATTATTGGCAGAAGGCTCTTTTCCCGACTTCTTGGCTATTATTAAAGCTCATTTTGCATTTTACGCAATGATTCCGAAGCTAGAGAGAAAGGCACCAAGGCAGGTAAACCATATTTATCAGAAAAGCATTATTTGGGAGTATTTTGTAAAGAAAAGAAAACCAACGCTATGAAAGTTTTTGGTATAACGGGAGGAATAGGCTCTGGAAAAAGCATTGTTTGTAAAGTTTTTGAACTACTGGGTACTCCAGTTTACTATGCCGATTTACGAGCCATTTGGCTTACTAACAATGATTTACAGCTTAGAAAAGAGATAAAAGAATTATTTGGCCGACAAGCCTACGACGAAAACGGTCAATATAATAGGAAGTGGATAGCAAATCAGGTTTTTGAAAACCCTCAATTACTTCAACTCCTTAATACACTAATTCATCCGAAGGTATTTGAAGACACACAAAAATGGCTTAGGCAGCAGCAAAGCCAGCCCTATGTTTTACGCGAAGCAGCCATCAGTAATGAAGCGGGAAAAGGCAATAATTTAGACAAAATAATTGTGGTAAGTTGCCCATTAGAAATTAGAATAAAACGTATTTTACAACGAGACCCTGAGCGTAGCATAGACCAAATACATTCGATTATGGCTCGGCAGAAATCAGAAGATGAATATTTGAGAATTGCTGACTATCAAATTATTAACAATGATATTGAGCTTATTTTACCTCAAATTTTAAGCCTTCATCAAAAGTTAGCAATCAACTTTTAATGCTAAATGTTGTGTTTTTAAATAATCTTTTTCTTCATCAACATCTGTTAAAGTTGGCAAAAGATGATAACCTAAATTCATTTTTTGACAAGAGTTAATTGCCTCCTGCCCTACCCTTTCATTGCTCCATTCTTTATTCCAAAACATTTGCTTTATAACCTCTTCACTATCATTGCCGATTAAATCAAAGTTAAAACCAATCAAATAATATCCACCATCAAATGCAGGACCAATAACTACCTCATTTATAGATAGTTGTCGATAAGCATCAGCTATTATATGTTGGTTTAATTCTAAGCAATCACAACCAATTATTATAACTTTTATGTGTTTTTCCAGATAGGTTTCTAGAAATGCCGAAGCCATTTTGAGACCTAAATCTTTTTCAGAAGATTGCACCGACTTCTTGTATTCTGTAGCTGCCCACATATCTTTTTCTTCTATAAAATCAGAATAAAACAAATACTTTTCGATAGCTGTTAGAGACTTAGTTATGGCATTAGTATGTTGCATTAAAAGCTGATAAATTTCTAAGGCTTTCGTATTGCCAACGGTTGCGGCTAAACGTGTTTTCACCTTACCCAGTTGTGGATTTTTCATGAAAATGATGATCGCATCCCTTTTTAAAAAATTATGATTTTCTAAAGCTATTGTACCGGTTTTGCTCATAAACTATTAAGATTTTTACGACGAAAATTGTTTAATCTCAATTTTATTCAGAGTTTTGTCTACCAAATTTAGGAAGAATATATTAAACAGGGTATATTTAAAAAGACCCAAAATAAAACAAACATTATTTCTGAAAAAACTTTTTACATGAAAAAAATTATATACACTGCAAAAGCACCCGCTCCGATTGGACCCTATAGCCAAGCTGTAATGGCAGGTAATACGCTCTATGTATCAGGTCAAATTGCTCTGGAATTGGCAACAGCAGGCGACCTAAAAGCCGAAACTCAAAAAGTGATGGAAAACATCGGCAGTATTTTAGCCGAAGCAGGAATGAGCTACGAAAACATTGTTAAATCAAGCATATTTTTGAAAAACATGGACGACTTTGGGCTCGTAAATGAGGTATATGGTAGCTTTTTTACATCAATGGCTCCCGCTCGCGAAACAGTGCAAGTGGCCAAGCTACCTAAAGATGTTAACGTTGAAATATCAGTTATTGCAGTACAATAATGTGCAAAAAAACAAATATAGAGCGATTTTATAGACTTTAAACCAGTTTATGATGCAATAAAACTTAGTAAAAATAAATAAATTTTGCCGTAAAATAATTTTCATGAGTCGTAATTGCTCGATAATGAATAAAAATATTTATATTTACAACCAAATAAATGTTCCCTCCCAATGTTAATAACTAAAACAGATTGTTTAGCTATGAGAAAAAATTATTTTCTATCCCTTTTTTTGTTGCTTACGGCATTTTTGCAAGTCCAAGCACAAACCGCACCTGATGGCCTTATAGGTACAGCAACCCCCGGAGTTGGCACCAAAATAAACCTTATTTGGAATGATAACATTAGTAGCCCTAATGAAGATGAATTTGAAATAGCATACACAACACTTCCAACAGGTTATCAAACAGTAAGAACCGGTTTCCCTGGTACTGTGGCTGTTTCTACATTCCAACTCACCAATTTACAACCAGCTACTACTTATTATATTTATGTAAGAGCTATTGGAGTTGGAGGTGGTATTCCCTCATGCTCATACCCAACAGGAACAGGATTTAATCCGCCAGCTGACGATGCTAATAATAGCTGTTGGAGTAACGGAATTATTGTTACCACAAATGATAATATTCCTGCACCAGTCACTGGTGCATCTGTAGGAACTCCCTACTCGCAACGTAGCAACACACTTTACTTTACAGACAACTCTAATAATGAGACAAATTTTATCATCGAACGCAAGACAGGTGGTGATTTCTCAGTTATAGCAGTTATCCCAGGCGTACCTGGAACAGGACAACGTTCTTTTGTTGATAATTCTACTTTGCCAAATACATTTTACACCTATCGTGTAACATCAAGTAATGCTACTGGTAAAGGATTCCCAGAATCGACAACTGCACCATTCAGAACTCTTCAAGACCCTCCGCTTTCACCCTCTGGTTTAGCAACTTACAGTATTGGCCTTAGAACTATTGGAATATACTGGAATAACCCTGCTCCTAATACTGCAGCTGATTTCTTAATTCAACAATCGTCTGATAAAAATAACTGGGTGAATATTAGCACAACCCCTTCAAATATTCGTAACCTAGTTGTTCAAAATTTAAAAGAAGGACAAAGATATTTCTTCAGAGTAATTGCACGTAATGAAGGCGGTAGTAGTAACTCTTCTAATTTATTAGAAGCGTCAACCGAAAATCTTATTGCTCCAAATCCTTCTGCCAATATGTTTGCAAAAACAATTTCAACGACGCAGATTGATTTGACTTGGAATTTAGGAACATATAGAACTTTACAAGATGGAATAACAAATAAACGTGTCTCACAAGAAGTTTATCGTTCAGATTTAAGTGCAACTGATGGGTTTATAAAAATCGCAACCATTGGAGAAAATGACGATAAATATTCTGACAAAACTGGAATGCCTAAAACAAAGTATTGGTACAAGATTTTGTCAGCAAATTACCAAGGACAATCACCTTATTCAAATGTAACCTCAGCTACAACATTAGGACCACCATATGCTCCTTCAAACCTAACTGCTGTAATTGCAAGTGACGCCTTAGGAAATAGCGTTATCAAAGCAACGTGGAAAGATAATTCAGACGACGAATGGGGTTTTGCACTCGAAAGATCAATTGATAGTACTTTTGCGAAAGGTGTTGTGAGAGCTGACCTTGACTCTAATACCATTGCCGCAACTAGTATTCCAATTGAAGAAGGCTTAACCTATTTTTTCAGAGTTAATGCATCCAACATACACGGAGTATCTAAATATTCAGCTACTTCAAAAATTGAAGTAGCAGTAAGTGCTGCACCAAATGCACCTTATGACCTAAAAGGAACTGCAACCTCGGCAGAAGTTTCATTGAAATGGGGTGATGATTCAAATAAAGAAACTGCTTTCGATGTAGAACGTTCAATTGATGGCACTACATTCTCAAAAATTGGTTCAACCGGTCGTAATGAGGTAACTTATTCAGACAAGACTGTAAGCGAAAAAACTAAATATTCGTATCGTGTAAGAGCTACAAATAGTAAAGGAAACTCTGTCTATACTAATGTTTTGGTGCTAACAACTCCTGCAAAAGTTTCAGGTTCGATTGATATCATAGTGGATGAGATATTCCAAGTTTATCCAAATCCAACGGCTGATGCAGTAAAAGTTTCGGTTTCAGAAAATATGTTGAAAGATTCAGGAATGATTATTATCACTGACAAAACAAACAGAATAATTTCTAAAACGCTTATTACTCCGAACCAATCAGAATATCGACTTGATTTGAGTAATTATCCAGAAGGAGCATATACTATTAGTCTTCGTACAGCAACGCAACAAATTACAAAGCGTGTGTATAAATTCTAATTTCAATATTGTATAAATAAAAAGAGGTGTTGCAAATTGCAACACCTCTTTTTATTTGTTTGAACTGGCAAGAAACAAGCCTAGACAAAGGACATAAAACAGTAGATATTATATAAAATACACGCTATCAACATTCATAGTATTTGAATTTGTCGTTTAATATCGTCATTTCACATAATTAATACCGAGCAAATTAATAGTCATTTAAAATTACAATCAGATCATTGTTATAATATAAGCAACCGCAGAATGCGTAAGTTCGACAAAATCAGATTCTTTAGTATCATGAAAGGTAAATAAAAAGAGCTGATTGATTAATCTAATATCTATATTTTGCTCCTTTAAAATCAAATATTAGCTTTTCACTTCCATTGGCTTTTTTAATGATTATTTTATTTTCTTCTTGTATGTCAACTCGTTGAATAAATTCGGCATCCTTTGGTAGATAAAAGTTTGTTAGCTGAGCATCAGAAACCGAGTAAGAAGGCATGTCGACACCACCCCTTTTCTCAATAAAAACTGAAGGATATATGACGGTATCACCCTTTGCATACTCACCCTGAATCATACTTGCTGCAAATTCGTAAGGATTCATTTTACGAGGTTCTGAAAAAGACATAAAATAACGTGGAGAGTTATCTTCCCAAATAGTATTTATTAGACGAAATACCATGAAGAATTGTAGAGAAAAAATCCCGAAAATAGCAAATTTAAAAATTGATTTATTATTCCATAAATCTTTAATAATAAGTGAAATTAAAACTAAAGAAAAGCTATAGGAATAAGCCAAATATCGGGGCATAATTCGAAATGTATTCCCATCTTGATAAGCAAAAACAATCAAAGTCAATAACGGAATAAATGATAACAAAAGAATTAAAACCCTTAGTCGAAATTGTTGTCTATCAAAGATTTTTAGAGATTGCTGTACAAAAACAAAAAAACCAAAGAGTGCTGAGAGTATAATTAGAAGATATATCTTTTTATAAAAAATAGTCTGTGAAGGATAGCCATCAATCAACAAGAACATAGCAGAAATTACATGGCGTAATTGCTTGAGGATATTTTTAAAATTAGTTACTTTCAGGTAATCATCAGGTGTTGTGAGAGCCATCTGATTGTATGTTTTTACGCTATTCGCCACGTAATCAAACAACCATCTTCCTCCATCGCAGTTTAGCCACAACAACACGCCTATTAATGGAATAATTGCGGCAAGTGTAAAACCAAAATATCCTCTTTTTTTTCTAAAACAAAGAATAACAAATAGTGCATGAATAACGAATAGAGGAAAAGTAGCAAAATGGCAAAGTTCACAGATTAAAGCACAACAACCATAGAAAACATATTTCCAGACGGGCTTTAGACTATATTCCTCTTCTTGAATAATTTTTAAAAATAAGTGTGTAGCTAACAAGGCAAAAAACAAGTTGATACTATAATTGCGTGCTACTTGCGAGTAATTAATATAAAACGGAGAAACTGAAGCGAGAAATGCTGCCAATAAAGCTAAATTCGGCGAACGAAAATGCTCTTTTACAAAAACAAATAATAAAACAATAGTAAAGAGATTAAATATCAAAGAAGGCAAACGCAAACTTTTATCCGAAACCCCAAATAAATTCGTCCAATAATGTAAGGAATAAGTATAGAATGCTCCATTGCCAGTATCTAATCGTGCTATAGAATCGAAAAAGTCTGGCAATGACTTTTCTGACCAAAATTCTTTCGGTGTAAAATACTTATCATTAGGTTTCCTAACCGAATCGTGTTGGTTATTTCCTTCATAGGTTACAAACTGGCTCACAAATAATGAATACTTTTCATCACCAGCCAAACCGTGTTCGCCAATTTTGTAATATCTCAAACCAAAAGCTAAAACTATGATTCCGAAAAGAATAAAGTTGGCATTTTTCTTCAAAAAAAGCTGTATTCGCATCAATTTAACTATTTTTTAAATCTAAAATCGTCTGTATTGGATTTTCCGAACTAAACACAAAACTACCTGCTACAAGAGCATTCGCACCTGCTTCAACGAGTTGTTTGGCATTTTTAGAAGTTACGCCACCATCAATTTCAATCATTATAGTGGCTGACATTTGACGTACTTTACGCACTTTTTCATACGTATGTTCAATAAACTTTTGTCCTCCGAAGCCTGGATTTACTGACATAATCAATACCATATCAATATCATGGATAATATCTTCAAGCACATTAACTGGAGTGTGCGGGTTAAGTGCCACCCCAGCTTTACAACCTAAATCCTTAATTAGCTGAATTGTGCGGTGCAAATGTGGACAAGCTTCATAATGAACTGTGATGATTTCAGCACCCAATTTCTTAAATGTTTCTACATATCTTTCAGGTTGAACAATCATCAAATGCACATCGAGTGGCTTTTTGGCGTGGCGTTGGATTGCCTCTAAAACTGGCATTCCGAAAGAAATATTTGGCACAAAAACACCGTCCATAATATCAATATGAAACCAATCCGCTTGCGATACATTGAGCATTTCACAGTCGCGTTGGAGATTTGCAAAATCGGCTGCTAAAACAGAAGGAGCTATAATTGCTCCACTTTGAATAGAACTCATACTTTTTTGAATATTTTTTTGCAAAGTTAGGGCTAAGTAATGATGAATTATTAATGATGTAGGATAAATTTTATAAAACATTGACTATCAATACATCACAACAAAAAAGTCTGCGTAATTAAAATACGCAGACTTTCAAGAATAAAACTATCGACCCTAAAATTCCAACTATTGACTTTTCTTATTTATCACGATACAAAACCTCGTCAATCAAACCATAAGTTTTTGCTTCTTCGGCTTTCATCCAGTAGTCACGGTCAGAGTCTTGCTCGATTTGCTCAATAGATTTTCCTGTGTGATTTGCCAAGATTTCGTATAATTCATGTCGTAATTTAATGATTTCTTTTACAGTAATCTCCATATCACGCGATTGTCCTTGAGCTCCACCACTTGGCTGATGAATCATAACCCGAGCATGTGGCAATGCCGAACGCTTCCCTGCAGCACCGCCTGCCAACAATACAGCTCCCATTGAAGCGGCCAATGAGGTACAGATTGTAGCCACATCGGGGCGAACATATTGCATTGTATCGTACATACCCAAACCTGCATAAACAGACCCTCCTGGGCTATTGATGTACATCAAAACGTCTTTTTTGGCATCAACTGATTCTAAGAAAAGTAATTGTGCTACTACTACGTTTGCTACGTAATCATCAACACCTGTTCCTAAGAAAATGATACGGTCCATAATCAAACGAGAGAAAACGTCGATAGCGGCAAAACGCATCGGACGTTCTTCGATGATGTTTGGAGTCATGTTCTGAACGTTGTGTTTCATATAATCATCAATTCCTAAACCACTCATGCCCATGTGATTCACGGCATACTTACGAAATTCTTCTCCAAAATGCATATTATTTCAATTAACAGTTATCAATTATCAGTTTTGACTGATGTATATTTAAATTTAAAACAGAACGTTTACTTGCAAAGTTCAAAATAAGAACTTTCTATAAATACGTTTTGTTCGATACAAAGATGTTAATTCTTTTAGAAATTTGTAGTCAGAATTTCAGATATTTTCTCAGAAAAAGCGATATTTAGTAATCCACAGTTGGCAGTCAACAGTCAACAGTTTTATAAAGCTCTTATATATAGACACTTAGCGTTTATAAATACAGGTAATAAAATTAGAAAAATTAGGCTTGATAAGGGTTTTTCGTAAGCAAACATGGCTAATATGTTGGGAATTTCAACTACCGCCTACGGTGACATTGAACGAAACAAAACAGAATTGAAGATTTCAAGCGTTACCGAAATTTCCAGAACTTTGAACGAAAGAATTGTTGACTAATTGGATATTGAGCTTTACCCTGTTGATTTTTCGCTTGAAAAACTTCAACTTGAAAACAATAAACTTAAAGCTGAAGTTGAAAAATGGCAATTGATGACCACCTTTTGCCACGAAAAATACGAAAATCGTTTTACCTGATGAAAGTAATTACAGAAGAACCTGAACGCAGAAAAATTGGGTTTTAATTTTGTAGGATAGGTTTTCAATCTGTCATTCGTCACTTATTTCAATACTTCTGCAACATTTTTGAGATTTGTGTAAATTCAGAGCATAGATTTGTTGAAAAATTATGAAAAAACTATGCAATCATTACAAAAAATCAGAGGTTACGAATTTATTCTTATTGCCTTCTCCACAGTTATCTACGTTGTCCGCCGACTTTTTCAGGAAGCAAGCAGATTTGATTCGATGGTTACAACTGCCGAATTAAACAAAGTACCTTCCAACATAATTTGGGGAAGCCTTCGAGCTTATGACCACGTAGGAAACAATAATTTCCCGACAATCGTGGCGGCTTCGCTGTTTTTGATGGCATGGCTATTTTTTCATTATTTAATTTTTCCGAGATTACAAGAAAAAAAGTTTGATAGCACAACTTTTACTTTCATTGTAATCGTCATCATTTTGTGTATTTCGAGTGTTCAGATTTTTGAATATTTGAAACTTTATATTCGCTACAAACATGACAGTCACGAAAACATTATTGGCTTAAAAGTTTATTCTCAATACCGTAAATTACTGGTCGTTACAAATAGTATTGCGGTATTCATCATTATCTTGTTTTATGAGGCTTTTTCTCAGTTTTACTATTATATTCATCAAAAACTAAAAGACGAAAAAGAGGCAAATTTTCAATATTTAGACTATTTTTTGATAGCAACTATCAGTATAACCATGATATTTATTGCTCTTTTTGGCAATATTCCACGAAAAGATTATTGGTATGGAGCAGTCAGAGATTTATCCTTCATATCTATTTGTGCTATGACGGTTTACTTAGCCCAAGATGCATTTTACAAGAGAGTTCTCCCCTATTTTTCATCAATAAAATCAAAAGAATTTCAGAAAGGAATAATTTACTTTTTGTTTATCAACCTGCTTGGTGCGATTAGTGGATATTTTATTCAATTGCTAAGTTGGTTGTCTTTTAGATACGTCAGTCTCGGATTTTATAGTGAGTGGATTTTCCAGATATTTATTTTATTTGTCTTCGTTTCTACGGTTATTGGGTTTCTTAGGAAAGTATTTAGCAAAGAAAAAATACAATTACAGACACAAATCGTCTCAAAATCAGCCGAGTTATTAAACCTTCGCTCGCAGATAAATCCACATTTTTTGTTTAATGCCTTAAACACACTTTATTCAGTTTCGTTGAAAGAAAATGCCGAAAAAACCTCCGATGGTATTCAAAAGTTGGGCGATATGATGCGTTTTATGCTCAATGAAAACCACCAAGACCGCATTCCGTTGAGTAAAGAAATTGAGTATTTGCACAATTACATTGATATTCAAAGGATGAGAATTGATGAAAACCACAACATCGAAATCAAGGTAAATATCCAAAACTCAGAGCGAGAAATTTTTATTTCGCCAATGCTGCTCAATCCATTCGTAGAAAATGCCTTCAAACACGGTATAAGTTTCCGAAATCCTTCGTGGATATACATTACGCTTACCCATGATGCCCAGAAACTGTATTTTAAAGTACATAATAGTTTACATCCAAAACAAGAAAATTCACCCGAACAAGATAACAATGGTATTGGTTTGGAGAACGTAAAAAAACGTCTGGAATTGATTTATCCAAATCGCCATACGCTTGATATTCAAGCATCTGACAATGATTATTTTGTATCTTTGATTATCGGAATTTACTAAAAAAGGTCTGTACCGAAGATTACGCACCTCGGATCTGACCATCAAGCAAATATGACATTAAACGCCATTGCCATCGACGACGAACCGAGAGCTTTAGAAGTAATAGAAATTCACGCACAGAAAGTACCATTTCTTGAACTAAAAGCGACTTTCACGGATGCTTTCGAGGCGATTCCATTTTTGCAGCAAAACAAAGTTAATTTAATTTTTCTGGATATAAAAATGCCAGACATTTCGGGTATTGAGTTTGTGCAAATACTACAAAAAAAGCCGATGATTATCTTTACAACGGCCTATTCTGAATATGCAGTAAAAGGATTTGAACTCGATGCCGTTGATTATTTGATGAAACCTTTTTCACTCGCCAGATTTACAAAAGCTTGCAATAAAGCACTCGAAATAAAGCTTTCAAGAAGTGAAAAAACGCATAATTTTATCTTTCTAAAAACAGGCTACGAAGAAGAAAAAGTATTACTCGATGATATTCTTTATATTGAAGCCGAAGGCAATTATATGGCTTATGTTTTGAAAAATAAAAAATTATTATGCCGACAAAATATTGGGGAATGTATTAGCCAATTACCTACTAATCAATTCATTAGAATCCATCGCTCGTATATTGTGGCATTGAATAAGATTCAAAAAATTACCCGCCATTCGGTTTGGGTGGCGGGTAGTGAAATAACAGTTGGAGCTTCTTATGAAGATAAACTCGGTGAGATTCGAGAGCGATTGAAGCTTTAAATCTTACATTGCACTAATCGATTAATAGTTCGCTTATTTCCCTTTTTTCTTCAAATTATTTTCTAACAAAAACACGCCATTTTTACTGACAATAACGATGTCGAACTTGCCATCTTTGTTCATATCAGCAACCGTTAAGTTCAGCCCTGAACCTGAATCGCTATCAATGATATGTTCAGTCCAATAAGGCTGCTTTTTAGAATCAAACTCAAAATACATCAAAATTGGAGCATCGGCATCGCCATTATCTCGACCATTATGAGCCAAATAACGTTTGCCAGTTATGTATTCTTTTTTCCCGTCACCATTCAAATCAGCCATTATTGATGCGTGCGTTTGGGAGGTGGTTGTGCTTATTGTGTGAGTTTTAAAATCTATTTTTCCATTTTCGTTGATTTGCTCATAATACCAAACTCCCAATGCGTGTGCTGATGCCGCCACTACATCATTTTTACCATCGCCATTTACGTCAAAAACTTGCATATGAGAGCATGCATCACCCAAATTTGCAGGATGAAACTCCCAATTCCCACCGTTGAGGTCTTTTGTACCTTGATACCAGCCTTCTCGAATAACCACATCTTTTATTCCATCGTGATTAATATCACCATAGCCAATTCCGTGTGAAAACATTTCTGTTCCTGCTACTTTTTCTTTTGTCAAATTAAATCTTTTCCACACTGTTTCTCCTTTTTTACTTGGCGATTTTAGCCAAACAATTTGTTTTTTGGCTTTATCTCCACACAAAATATCCAACCTTCCATCGCCATCAATATCAACAAAGTTGGGTGATTCGTTGGCTATACCTACCGAATCAGCAATAATATGTTTTTTCCATTCACTTACTTGGTTTTTTTGGGGATTTTCAAACCAAAAAGCCGGTTTTCCTGGATAATCAATAATCACAACGTCGTCCCAGCCATCAAGATTGACATCCATTCCAAAGTTAAGAAATGAATTACTGTATTCTTCACGAGGCTTAAAAACTCTTGAAGGAGCCATTTGGTGACGAGTCCAGTGTGGGGCTTCAAACCAATAATAACCTGCCACAATATCAAGTTTTCCATCTTTGTTCAAATCAGCCACTGCTCCACCCTCTGATAAAAAATCTCTTGAAAGTATTGTTTTTTTGAAATCTTGAGCAAACGTAGATAGAGATATTAAACCAATTATGCAACCGCAAAGACCAAATTGTAGGTATGTTTTAAAATAATTTTTCATTTTATTTGTAAGTCTAAAATAAGAATTAATGTTTATAAATATGACTTCCACTATCGTTAGTTGAGTTATTGCCGGTTCTTTTTTTCATGTACTCCAAAAACTTAGGAATCGGACTTTTTTCTGCCATTTGAATCGCTCTTTTGGCATCGACATCAGCTAAAGGCTCCGCAGCATACCAAATCATCAAGGGTAAATTATGATCAGAAATGTCTTCAGTTTTCTGAGCGAGAGCTTCTACTACATCCCAACGCTCATTTGGCTCAATCCTTTGCATGGCTGATGCCAAATATAGCCGCACCAAAGCTGATTTATCGTTTTTAGCCATTACACCAAACTGTTTTAAAACATCAGAAGAAATGGATTTATTTTCGGCCAAAAACTGAATCGCCCAGCTTCTTATATACTCACTTTGGTTTGAAAGTAAATCAATTAATTCTTTCTCCGAAAAACCATTAGTTACATAAAGTGTCCACAATGCCCTCAGTTTACGGCTAATATCTGGATTTGTATTCAGAATGACTTTTAGTGCATCATGCACTTGCTTATTTCCACCTCTTTCTTGCAAAATTGTCCTTGCCTGACGCACATACCATTCATTCGGATTTAACTGATAATTAACCAATTCTAAGTCAGTTGCTTTGCGTAAATCGGCTTGTACCCATTTATCGGTTTCATAGCTAATCTTAAAAATTCGGCCCATAGTTTTATCGTGCACATCTGGATTTGAACTATGGCATTGGTTTTTATCATACCAGTCAATTGCAAAAACTGACCCACTTGGGTCATATTTGAAATTGAGCCACTGCGACCAGCTATCATTCATGGGCATAAAATCTTTTTTGTGCTTACCTACATAGCCTGAGCCTTCACGGGTCAGTTCATCAATATTTAATCTCGCACCATTAATATTATTCATAAAAATATTATTGTGGTATTCTTTTGGCCAATTATTTCCACCCAAATATATCATTGCTCCTGCGTGGGCGTGTCCACCACCAGCAGCTGCAGAGCGAAAATTTCCCGCATGTGGCCCACGGTTACCTAAATAATGTGCATGGTCGGCAATGGTTTTAATGTCATCATATATATATGGATTAAAATGCTTACCCCCCTGACGTACAAAACGACCACCTTGAATCATGTGGTATAAATGAGGAATAACACAGGCCGTAATAAAAGCGTGGCCATAGTCATTAAAATCCAAGCCCCACGGATTACTTGTTCCTTCGGCAAATAACTCGAAAATGTGCTTTGTAGGGTGGTATCGCCAAATACCCGCATTGAGTTTAATGCGTTGGTCGTCGGGTGTTCCAGGTTTACCAACTTTTGAATGTGTAAATACACCATGCGTGCCATAAAGCCAACCATCTGGACCCCAGCGTAGGCTATTGAGAGTTTCGTGCGTATCTTGTGTTCCCCACCCATCTAATAGTTTTTGAGGCTCACCAGTTGGCTTATCAGTATTAAAATCAGTCGGAATATACAATAAATAAGGAGCAGCACCAACCCAAACACCACCCATACCGACTTCTATACCACTAACAAGGCTTAGTCCTTCAATAAAAACTTTACGGCTATCGAGTGTTCCATCCCCGTTTGTGTCCTCAAAAATCAAGATTCTATCACGTCCTTGTCCTTCGGGAGCAGGTACTGGATAAGTATGTCCCTCAACTACCCAAAGTCTTCCACGCCAATCAATAGTAAAAGCGATTGGACGTATAATATCTGGTTCGGCTGCTGCCAGTGTAATCTTGAAACCTTTGGGTGGTGTCATGGCTTTTGCGGCCTCAATTCCTGAAAGCCCAGCATTTATTACAGGGTCGAGTGGTGGTAAAACTATAATATCTTTTTGAAACAATTCGTTTTGGAAATCTGGTCGTGAGGGATAAAACAAGAAATTATCAAAATTGATATGGGCCAATTTATCGTTCGGGATGTATGGTATCTGCGAAATACCACTTTCTTTATCTATGATTCTGATAAAGATAATTTTATTGAGGTATTTTCTTAAATCAACCACTACTGGCTGAAGATTGGCTCTCCCTTGCCCAGTTGACTGAAAAATAACCTTTTTTGTATTGGCTAAAACAATTTCTACACGAGTATCTTGCAAAGCCCCACCCGATACCATAAACGATGCATAAGGCTGAGTTACAGCGAAAGGCACAGACGTCAAAGTGCCTGTAAGTTTATAATTCACAGTTCCACCAGAACTAAGGAAGTTTTTGCCTTCAAAGCCAATCGTCATATCTTTATCATGAATAGGAGAAGGGTCGGCACTAATAACTGGACTTGTAAAAGCATCTCCGGTAGCAATCCAATCATGTATATCTCCAGTTTCAAAGTTAAGATTGAGGGGTCTGCCGTTTTTCAAAGGCAATTTACCGACTACAATTTTTTCAATTATTTCTCCCTCTACAACTTCCAATTTCCCAACCATACCTGCGGCACGATGTCCAGGAACAGTACAATAGTATGTATCGTTTTTATTGGCCACAAAAGTGAGACTCGACTTTGAACCTTTTTCAGAAATTGCACCACTTTTAATGCCTAATTTCTCTAAGGCAATATCGTGGGTCATCACTTCTCCGTTGACAATATTGATTCTTACTCTAGTTCCTTTTTTTACTTTTAACGTAGGATTTCTTGTGCCATTCTTAAAGAAATAGCCCAACATAGTGGCCTCGAGCGTAAATTCTTTGTCGATTTTTATTGTGTCTTGGGCATAGACAGAAGGGAGAATAGTCACCCCCAAAAGCAGTAGCAAGATTAAACGTGATTTATACATAGGTATGGTTTTAGGGTTAAGTATAGAATTATCATGGCTATCTATGGCTTAGCTCAGGTAACCGTGATTAAGGTAATTCTTGAATATAAATATTTTTGAAGGCAACTTGGGCGGTTCCACCACCATGAATTTGTAGACCGATGAACCCAGATTGCGGAATTGTTAAGTCAGATTCGGTATAATCAGTTGTTTGTTTTCCGTTGATGAATATACGAATTCGACGGTTTTCGGCTCGAATTTCATAGTCGTTCCAATCGTTTAATTTTATATATTTCTTTGTAATTTTTGCATCTTGCCCAGCAATCGTTTTGTTTCTTCGAGATTCATCGTAGAGTGTTCCCCAATAATTTTCTCCAAAATCTGCCTGATAGCCAGTCATTTCGTGAGCGGGGTCTTTTAAACGTTTACTACGAAATTGAACGCCAGAATTGATAAATCCTTTATTTCCCGTAAGTTTTATTTTGAGTTTTAGTATAAAATTAGCGTAACTGCGAGTAGTACATATAAAATCATTGCGTGGCACATCTTTATCTAAAAAGCCACCGATTAAAGCAGCGTTTTCGATACGCCAAATATTAAGGGTGTCTCCCTCCCAGCCTTTAAAAGACTTGCCATCAAAAAGTCTAACACTTTTCTGTGTAAAATTGAATGCTGAAATTACACCAGCAAGAATTATGAAAGCATACGAAAATATTTTCATGCAGTTTTAGAGGAATAAGGTTAAATTATTACACTAAAATAATTGAAAAAATTTGCTAAATCGCTTACTATCAGTTTTTATTTGAAAATAAAACATTGAAATAACCTTTCAACTCTTTCCTTTAAAACTCTATTAATTAATTCAAAACCTTCTTTGGTATTAGTATTAAGCATTTTTTTGAAGAGTGGAATAAGAATTCCCACGGCTCGAAGTTTAAAGAGTCATACCAAGCATTGAAGCTAAAAATGCAGTGGCACTTGATTGAAAAGGGAAACAAAAAACGCCAATCGTTATGATTGGCGTCTTAATCTATAAAAAAAATCTTAACGAATACCCGTATCTATCAAAATCTCAAGTTGAGTGGTTTTACTTTTTTCGATAATGAAGGGTCTCGGAAACCCTTGTTTATTAAAAAAGCTCTTTGGGCTAAAATCAATTTCAAATTCACCAATCGACATATTAGTGCTTTTTAGTACACCATGAGTGCCATTATAGCTCAAAGTTTTCTCTAAAACTACTTTTCCAGTTTTTGCTTCTTTTATCGTGAAGGTATAGGCTTCATAAACTTTTCTAATATCATCCGCATTTCTATTACATGGTTCAACCGAGCAAAGTGGCCCGATAGTAACATTTAAATCTAGCGAACCAATGTCTGGAGTAATAGTCTGGGATGAACAAGAAATTAGTGTTAAGAACATTGTCGATAAAATCATGTAGTATTTCATATTATTTTTCAATGTAAATAATTTTCTCTCACACAAAATTTTTTTAATCAACGAATACCTGTATCAATAGTAAAAATGACACTTTGATTAGCATTTTTGGAAATACTTATTGTTTTTTGTAATTGCTCTTTTTGAGATACAGAAAGTAATCCTGTAACTTGAGAATCCACAACCAAACGATAGGCACCTTCAGTCACTTGAAATGAAAAACTTCCGGTTCTGTCAAGTTTTTTTTGTGTCACGATTATATCTTTATTTGTTTTCAATATGACCGAATATTTGCCATAAATTTCATCCATAGCTTGATTAGATAGACCGCACGGATTTCCATCTTTAGAAAGTCCAGACTCTCCGACAGGTATATTCCCACAAAGAGGACCTATACTCACCTTTCCTTCGATTACGGAAGAAGGTACAAGATCAACCATACTACATCCCGTTAAGAGAATTAAAATTATAAAAACTATATTTTTCATCGCAACTATATTTAAATTTCAATTAAAGCCAATTGTATCTTTACAACTATGATTCAATAATTTTGCCAAAGGTTGGAATATCTTTAAATTAATTATTGCAACCTGAAATATAAGCATGAAATACAGCTCCAGCTTCTACTTTAAATCCACCAGTTCCATCGGTTGGATTTAGCGGTTTTAATTCTATTGATTTTGATGCCTTATAGGTCACATTTGCTGTACCAGAAATTTGGTTGGTTGCTGAGATAGTTTCTGTTTTATTATAGGTTGTAGTTCCGGACGTTTTATTATCATAAGGAGCGACAAGCATCATTACGGTTTGACATGGAATTGTTGTATTTAGTTGAGTTGTGAATAATCCGCGTCCGTGTGTAGCAACTAAAACTGTATTATCAGAAGTTCTAAACTTAAGCATATCGCATCTAACATGAGCGAGATTTGCATTTGTAGGTGCCCATTCTGGATTATTAGCTGTAATATTACTGGTTGTCCATACGCCCAATTCAGTGGCAATTAATACTTGCTGACGATTAAGAGGATTAAATAAAGCATATCGCACAGGAATATTTGGCAAACCGTAGGTAGATTCATCTTTACTGGTCCAGGTACTACCACCGTTATTTGTATAATAAACCGATTTTACATTATAGTTTGACTTCGTAATCAATAGTTCATTTTCATTAGCACCTATTTCTATACATGAAATATTTCCAAATTCATCAGCAATTTGAGTTGGATTTAAAACGGTAGTAAGAGTAGGTATGTTTCCATCAACACCTGTAATACCTGTCAATTTATAGACAAAACCCGATGAAGTACCAATAAATACAGTATTTGCGGCCAGACCAGCTTTAATAAAACTAACCGGTACATTACCTGTCATGCTAAAGTAATTATAACTATGGTCACTTATATTTGAAATTACGTACCGTGCAATGTCAGTAGTGCCAGGAGGTGAATAATAACCTTCATAACTATACAATGTATTATTTGATGAATCATAATCAGAAGGGTTCACAAATTGTCCATCATATTTGGGTATTAAATTTTTGATAATCGACCCGTTTTCATTTAACAAATAATAGTTATTATATTGGGTCGTAACAAATTGATAACCAGGATTGTCTTGGTCTATAAAAGAAACCATTCCATCACCTCCTAAAACTTCTACCGAACTACCTACTGTATTATATGTTCCTAAAATCTTAACTGAATTATTATCCTGCAAACCACCAATCAAATAACCATCATATGCAATGTTTTTCATGGAAGCAGCATAAAATTGTGTTACATTCAAATCTTTATTTCTCGCTCCATAAGTTGGAGTTGTTATACTACTATTACCCCAGTCTGCTGAATAATAAATCCCACCATCATTTCCCATAACAACCTCATTAGGGCTATTAGGTCTGAATACAAAAGCATGATGGTCAGGGTGGACAGGATTTGAATATCCATAATCGTTGATCCAAGAAGTGCCACCATCAATTGTACGGGCATGACTCGCACCACCAGCAAAAACTATATTTGGATTTGTCGTATGAACCGCCAGAATCATATCATACCAACCTTGAGTAGCAATGAAACTTGGGCTTCCGCCAAAAGGCACGGTTAGGTCTGCCCAGGTAACACCTGCATCAATTGATTTTCTGAAATAGGCTACAGGGCGATCTGTTGTTTCGGCATGAGCCACCGCATAAATCACCTGAGATGTACCACTCGTAGAGGGAGCTAAAGCAATTTCGGTTCGAGCTCCAGGTGAAGCTAAATATGGCGTTGGCGGAGTAATAGTAGCCCACGAACTACCATCGTTATTGATATTATTAGTTTTATAAATTTGAGAAACAATTCTTGAAAAATAACCAAATGCAGCATATACAACATTATCTGTACCAATTTCTAAATCAGAGACAAAAGATGTATTTGAGGCACCAGAAGGCAATCCTGCTGCTAAAGCCCAAGAGGCCCCCCCATTCGTAGAAATCCAGACACCAGCTTTTGTTCCAGCAAAAACTCTGCCTGATGATGAAACAACTATTTTCTGAACTGTTTGAAAAGCGTAACTCTGTCCGCTCGAAACTGTATAACTAGGAATCGTTGTCGCTAAACGGTTCCAAGTTAAGCCACCATCAATAGTTTTCCAAATTCCACCGCCTTGCACAGCATCAGCATTTCCATAGCCTTCTCCAGTGCCAACATATATAATATTAGTATTACTTGGATCATATGCAATACATGAAACAGCCATATTATCCCAAAAATCAAAAACCTTTTGCCATGAGGAAGCTACACTCGTAATGTCATTATTATACCATAATCCTCCGGCAACACCCCCTGCCCAAACTTTCTTTTTTGTAGCATCCTTTGGGTCAAACATTAATGCCCTTATCCTTCCACCAACATTATTCGGACCTCTTTCTTTCCAGTCAATTCCGGGTATTTGGGACATAGTTTTTATCATTCTCCCCATTAAACCTCTCGCTTTTTCTAATTCGTCAAATGGAACGCTTTTGGTCTGAGGGTCAGCAATCTTTAAAAATTCAGCATTTAATCGACCTTCTGGGTCGTCTTTAATGCTTATAGTTTTGGCAATTTTGGCTTGCCCAAATGACAATAGAGATAACACCAACAATGTAAATAATAAAAATATTTTTTTCATATGATGCGTTTTTGAAGAGAGATTAAAATCGAAACCAAAAATATATAATTAAACCACAACCATTACTGAAATTTTAAAATTAATTACTTGATGGTAATTATCTTACGTAAAGCACTTTTCATTCCTTTTTCAATAATTTTATAATTTTCTATTTCTTTTGCGATATAAATAAAAGCGATGCTATAGTTTCCTATGAGCAGCTTTTTATGAAGACGATACGCTTCTTTCATTCGGCGGCGAATAAGATTACGATCAACAGCGTGCTTAAACTGACGCTTCGGCACTGAAAATAAAACTTGGGTAAGCTTTAGATTAGCAATGGCTGAATTAGTTTCTGAAGGAATTTGAGGCTGAAAAACCACACGTATCGGGTACGAAAACACTCCTCCATTGCCAGAATTCTTTCTGTCAAAAAGGCCATCGATAACCTTAACACTACAAAGACGTTCGTCTTTTTTAAATATTTGCCTCATGTAATGCGATCATAAATGTTCGCCAAAAATAAATTATATGAAGTAAAACCTAATTTCCCAATAAAAAAAGCCCCCTAATAGGCGGCTCAAATATCTTTATTATCAAATAGTTTTGATAAAATTTCTATTTTAAGAGAAAATGTTATTTGTGTTTTTTCTCATCAGAAACAGATAATCTCTTTCTACCTCTAGCACGACGTGCAGAAATTATTCTTCTTCCGTTAGCTGTTTCCATACGCTCACGGAATCCGTGTTTGTTACGACGCTTTCTATTTGATGGTTGGAATGTCCTTTTCATTATATTTTTGTTATTTTTGTCCTTTGAATGCTAAATTCTAGAGTGCAAAAGTACTACTATTTTTTAAAACCACAAAATCCTAAAGAAAAAAACTATATGAAATATAAAATATATTCCAAAAATAAAGCATCTCATTTCATTGACGTCGAATGTAGCATCGAAAACATCAAAAATGAAGAAATTGAACTTCAATTACCTTCTTGGCGGCCCGGGCGTTATGAATTACAAAATTTTGCTAAAAATATTCAAAGTTTTGAAGTTTTCGACGAAAATAATCAAAAACTAAAAGCATCAAAAATTACAAAAGACCGCTGGAAAGTACATACCTGTGGAGCGACCCACATTACGGCAAAATATAATTATTATGCCAATGTGATCAATGGGGGAAGCAGTTTTGTCGATGAAAATATTTTGTATGTAAACCCAGTAAACCTATGTATTTATGCAGAAGGTTATATAACTGAACCTTGCAAATTAGAATTATATAAAGCTGATAATCAAGAAATTGCGGGATTAAATGACCAACAAAAACTGGATGATGATCAAGTAAGCATGCTGTTTAATGATTTCTATCATTTGGCAGATTCACCTTTTATCGTCAGTTCGAATTTAAAACATGACTTTTACGAAGTCGGAAAAGTAAAATTTAATATTTGGTTTGAAGGAAACCTTTCAAGAGACTATTTACACCAAATAAAAACCGATTTTAAAAAATTTACGGAAGAACAAATCAAACTTTTTGGTGAATTTCCTGAAAAAGCCTATCACTTTATTACATGGATTTTACCAAAACCCTATTATCATGGAGTTGAGCACCGAAGCTCTACGATGCAGGTTTTGGGGCCAGACGGTCAAGATTTTGAAGGTTCCACGACCGAAGAGCTTTATATTGATTTGCTGGGTTTGGCTTCACACGAGCTTTTTCATACTTGGAATATTTGTAAACTTCGCCCTGTTGAGCTGCTCCCTTATGACTACACGAAGGAAAATTATTTTTCGACCTGCTTCGTTGCCGAGGGTATAACGACTTATTATGGAGATTTGATGCTTTATCGTTCGGGGGTTTTCATTTTTAATCAATATTTTAAAGAATTGGAATCCTATTACAAACGCCATTTTGACCACGCTAACAATGCCTCTCAATCACTTGTTGAATCTTCATGGGATTTATGGCTTGATGGCTATACCCAAAGCATTCCCGACCGCAAAGTTTCAGTGTACCATAAAGGGGCAATAGCCGCACAGATTTTGGATCTGCATCTTCAACGAGTTTCGGACAAAACTCGCTCTTTGGATAATGTAATGGCTTTGATGTGGCAGCGTTTCGGAAAATCTGAAAATGGCACGCCATTGAAAGGCTACACTTTGCAAGATTATAAAGATATTTGTGAGGAAGTGGCTGAGGAATCGCTTGATTGGTATTTTGAAAAATGTATTTTCGGTACAGAATCTCTTTTTAATTTACTCAACAGCTATCTTCAAGACATTGATTTGCAGATAGTTAGGAACGAAGAAGGACTGGTTAAATTAGAAATCCTTAGTTAAATATTACCTCAAACACTCTTAATTATACATTATTCATTATCAATTAAAATAAATGTTTTCATTCGACTACGACTACCGAATCCGTTACGCCGACATTGACCAAATGGGCTATATGTATTATGGAAATTATGCAAAACTCTACGAAATTGGTCGAGTAGAAGCTTTACGTTCATTGGGACTTCGTTACCGAGATTTAGAAGAAACAGGCATCATTATGCCAGTTTATGAAAATAAATCTCGTTTTATTTCACCTGCCAAATATGATGATTTAGTAACCATTCGAGTGATTATCAGGGCATTACCTAAGGTTAGAATTATATTTCACTACGAAATATATGATAAGCAACAAACGCTTTTACACACTGGCGAAACCACATTGGTTTTTGTAAAAACATCAAACAATAGAATTACGACATGTCCAGAAGAAATTACTGATAGATTATTGCCTTTTTTTAAGTAAAGCAATTTTTCAAATTGCTCAAAAAAAATGAGCCACCTCAAGAAAGAAGTGGCTCATTATTTACAAAAGGGAACAATTTAAAAAATTGTTCTACAACTTCGGATGTTTTTTATGAAAATCAGTCGCATCTTGGTAAGCTTTTGCCACTTGTAAAAGCTTTGCTTCACCAAATAATTTACCCATAAAAGTAATACTCAAAGGTCGGCCTTCCGAGCGAAAACCATTAGGCAAAACCACGCAAGGATGGCCTGTGAGATTGGTCATTGTCAAATTTTTACTAAATGATGGCGTGATATACACATCAAATCCTTTTAGCGTTTTATCTAATTCTTGAATCAATAAAGTACGATGGCGATTGGCTTGTAAATATTCAACTGCAGGCACAAATCGAGCTGACCGAAAGGCATTTGGCCAAGCATTCTTGCTTTGTCTGACCATCAAATCATCTTTGCCTGAGCGAGTCAAATCATCAAAAGCAGCGGCAGCTTCTACACCCAACAAAAAACTAATTTCATTCGATGGTAAAGTTGGTAATTCAATCGGAATAAGCTCTGCACCGAGTTTTTTGAGGGTGACCAAAGTAAGCGAATCGGTCGTTTTATTGGGAGATTTTCTTTCAAAATCGCTTTTTACATAAGCAATTTTCATGCCTTTTATCCCTTGTGTTCCATCATAATTAAAAGGGGCCTTCATACAAGTAAAGTCTTGATTATCAACTCCTTGAATCGTATTCAGAACAATAGCACAATCTTCAACTGTGCGGCAAATCGGCCCTAATTTGTCCATACTCCAACTCAAAGCCATTGCACCTGTACGAGGTACTCGCCCAAAGGTTGGACGCAAACCCGTAGTTCCGCATTCGGTTGAAGGTGATACAATCGAACCGAGTGTTTCACTTCCTATAGCAAAAGGTAAAAGACCAGCCGAAACTGAAGAAGCCGAACCCGCCGATGAGCCGCTCGAACCACGTTTCAAGTCCCACGGATTTAAAGTTTTTCCGCCAAACCAAACATCGCCCATTGCGAGTTCACCGAGGGTCAACTTGGCACAAAGCACTGCACCTGCTTGCTCCAAACGCTGAATAACGGTAGCATCGTTATCAATCATTTGATTTTTATAAGGCACCGAACCCCAGGTTGTTTTATAACCTTTTACAGCCAGTAAATCTTTTGCCCCATAGGGAATACCATGCAGAAAACCACGATATTTGCCTGCCTTAATCTCAAAATCGGCTTGGGTGGCTTGTTTTAAAGCCAAATCTTCGGTAATCTTAACCACACAATGCAGTTGACTATCGTATTTTTTTAGTCTTTCTAGAAAAAACTTTGTCAATTCAGTAGAAGTAATCTGCTTGGTTTTGAGTAATTCACCCAATTCTCGTACCGAATAAAAAGCCAAATCCTCACGATTTGCGGGTAATTTTACAGCCGAAATTTGTGAAGCCTTGAAAGGAAAGAAGTTTTTTTCAAACTCAAAACCCAATGGAAGAGGATTGAAATACAAAGCCGGCGAAACGCTATTATCAAGTGGCACTTTTCGCATGGCTTCAAAATCCTTTTGATTATCTCGCAAATCATTGAGCATCGAATCAGCTTCGGCATCGGTAAAGTCAAGTCCTAAGATTTTCTCAGCTTGATTGATTACTTCAACTGTCAAAGGTGGATTTTCTACAACTTTAGTGATGAATGCACCCAAACCAAGCGAAAATAAACAGGCGACGGGTAAAATTAGTTTTTTCATTATGCTGATGATTATTTTTTTACAATTTAGATAAAAGCAGAGTTTATGAAAAGAGTTTTTAGTTTTTATTATTAGAACTAATTTCTGAGTATATTTGATTTTTAGTTTATCAACAAAATTTCAATCAATGAAAAAAATATGCTATCTATCAGCTCTTGGGATTCTTTTTTTGGCTGGACAACTTTCCGCTCAAACATCCAATGGCATAAAAAAACACATTGATTATTTAGCATCCGATAAACTCGAAGGGCGTGGGACAGGAACAGAAGGAGGTAAAGCTGCAGCAAAATATATAGAAAAACAATTCAAGAAAATCGGACTAAAACCCTACGGCGATAAAGGAACTTATCTACAAGAATTTCCTGCTAAAAAAGGTTTACCACCCAATATTAGTTATGTACAAGCTACCAATGTAGTAGGTTTTTTGGATAATGGTTCAGAAAAAACCATCGTCATTGGAGCACACTATGACCACCTCGGTAAAGGCGACCAAGGGAGTTCGCTGGAAGCAAATTCGGTTGGAAACATTCATAACGGAGCAGACGATAATGCTTCTGGAACGGCTGGTTTGATAGAAATGGCAAAGTTTTATGCAAAAAACAATAGCAAGGAAAAACACAATTTTTTATTTATTGGTTTTTCGGGCGAAGAATTGGGCTTAATCGGTTCAAAATATTATGCTGATAATGCCACAGTGGATTTAAAATCAGTCAATTGTATGATAAATATGGACATGATTGGGCGTTATCGTGACGATAAAGGTTTAACGATTGGCGGTTGGGGAACCAGTAGCTTTTGGGGCAAAAATATTCCACAATTGGCTTTAAAGCAAGGAGTTAAATACAATGTTGACTCGGCAGGAGTTGGCCCATCCGACCACACTTCATTTTATCTTAAAAACCTGCCAGTATTGTTTTTCTTTACAGGAGCTCACCAAGAGTACCATAAACCAAGCGATGATGCAAACTTGATAAATGCTGAAGGCGAAGTAAAAGTTTTGGACTTAGCAAAAAGCATTATTGAGAAAATAGAAATAGCCCCGAAACTTGATTTTATACAGGTGGCAAACAATCCACACGCCAGCAATGCACGAAGTAGTTTTAAAGTAACGATGGGTATTATTCCTGACTACGCGTATGACAAAGGTGGAGTAAGAATCGACGGCGTAAGCAAAGGTCGCCCAGCAGAAATAGCAGGGATCCAAGCGGGTGACATAATTATGAAACTTGGAGAAAACCCAACTACCGATGTACAAGCATACATGAAAGCACTCGGAAAGTTTGAAAAAGGACAAACAATTGATGCCGAAGTAAAGCGTGGGACTGAAAAAATGATTTTAAAGATTACTTTTTAAACCTTGCATAATTGACAAATTTGCAGTAGAATAATTGGCAAATTTGTCAATGCTATTAAAATACCAACTCCAAACCCAATTTATCTCTTAATTCTAATAAAGCAGGATTTTTATTGGCTAAATATTCAAATTTCTCCTGTGCAGTATAAGGTCGGCGTTCGGTAGTTGACTCTACAATTTCAGAGGTAATTTGTATTGAAGCATTTCTTAGACTTTGACGGAGAAAAGTAGCCAATTCTTGTTTCAATTGTACCAAAGTATCCATCTGAATCTGATTATCCAACTGCAACTTAAAGGTTGTACCTTCCAACACAAAATCACGCTTGAGCATTACCTTTAAAGTCTCAATATCTCGTTCATTGGCAAATGTAAATAATGCTTGTTGAGCAGTTTCATAAGTAAACGAATCATGATAATTTGGCAAAAATGGCTCATTATCAACACTTTTCACTTCCATTTTTGGGCTTAAAACCGTAGTTTCAATATCAACAGTAGAGCGAAGTTTTGAAGAAGCCATCGAAGGGCGGGAAGCTGGCTGTGCACTCTGAGCGGTACTTGACGAATTAGGCATAACCAGTCTTTCAGGCACAGCAGGTATCGAATCCACGTAACTTGACCTTGCTTGAGAAGTTGTAGTAGCAATGGCTAAGTCAGATTTCTGTTCCGAACTCTCAGCCCTTGCTTTTGATTGTAAAGCTATTGAATTACTATTTTTTTTTTCGTCCCCGTTGTTGGGTAGCTCACTCAGCGTCAAAACTTGCTGAATCTGTGAGAGTTTCATTAACCCAATTTCAACGTGTAAACGCTGATTTTTAGCCGATTTATAATTTAAATCAAGTTGGCTTCCAATACTTAACGAAGAAAATATATAACCTAGCGATAATTTAGCCGATTGCTCAATGTATCGTTGTTGAATAGAATCAGCCACCTGCAAAAGCTTTACTGTTTGCGGGTCTTTACTTACCATGATATTTCTAAAATGTTCATTCAAACCCACCACAAACTGGTGTCCATCGAAACCTTTTTCCAAAATTTCATTGTATAATAAAAATGCTTCCGACACATTTCCTGTCCATAAAGCCTCGGTCATACGGAAGTAATAATCATAATCAAGAATATGTAAATTTTCTAATACAGCTTGATAAGTCAAACCATTTCCAGAAGAAAAAGTAACATTCAAATCAAACATCGAAAGGGCATCACGCAAACCACCATCAGCCTTCTGGGCAATCAGTTCAAGTGCTTGATAATCAGCTTTAACAGCTTCTTTTACAGCCACATTTGCCAAATGATCGGCAATGTCTTTTATTTGAATACGGTTAAAATCAAAAATCTGACAACGACTCAGAATAGTTGGCAAAATTTTGTGTTTTTCAGTGGTTGCTAAAATAAAAATGGCGTAGCTTGGCGGCTCTTCGAGGGTTTTCAAAAAAGCATTGAAAGCCGAGGCTGAGAGCATGTGAACCTCATCAATGATATAAATCTTATACTTGCCCGATTGCGGTGGAAAACGCACTTGGTCAGTCAAGTTTCTAATATCTTCGACCGAGTTATTGGAAGCCGCATCAAGTTCGTGAATATTAAACGAGGCATTATTATTGAAACTCTTGCAAGAATCACACTCATTACACGGCGAAATATCTTCTGTAAGATTTTGACAATTGATGGTTTTGGCCAAAATTCTGGCACAGGTTGTTTTACCAACACCACGAGGGCCACAAAACAAAAACGCCTGTGCCAAATGATTGGTGCGAATGGCATTTTGCAAAGTAGTTGTTATGTGCGACTGACCCACAACTGCATCAAAAGTTATAGGGCGATATTTTCGAGCAGAAACAACAAATTTTTCCATGTCGCAAGTTACAAAAAAAATAGAATTTTAGGAGATTTTCATCCACAGAATCATTTGATTTATTTACTTTTGTAGAGAAAAACCAAAGGATAATATGACTAACAAACTGACAATTAAGGCGTTTAACCACGTAGCTTTACAAATATCTGATATTGAAAAAAGTCGAGCTTTTTACTCAGACATACTTGGTTTAAAAGAAATTTTAGCTCCAGCCTTCGATTATCCTGTTGTTTGGTTTAGTTTAGGAAATGGCCGAGAAGTACATCTCATTGGTAGAAAACCAGAAGTTCCATTTACTCCAGTACGAAGTAATCATTTTGCACTCGAAGTAAGCGATATGTATTTGGCAGAGAAAATGCTGAAAGAAAATGGTGCAAACTGCTTACCCATAAAATCTCGCCCCGATGGAATTTTGCAGCTATTCCTAACCGACCCTGACGGAAATTTTATTGAACTTTGTCAGATTTAATTGCCAAACATCGCCTTCAAAGCTCCCCAAAGAGTCTTTTTCAAATCGAGGTTTGCATCGAGTACACGAAGTTCGTCTGAGAGTAAGAAATCAACCCCAGCAATATTTTTTGGCTGGTAAATATTGAGCAGAATATTCCAGTTTATTTTACCCAAACCTACACCAAAACTTATAAATTTCTTTGTTACATTTTGAGATAAAAATGACTGATAATCAAGTGTATTTTCTTTGCTCAACTCCACTAAATCAATTTGATCGAGCGTTAGTCCGATTGCTCCAAGAATTTTCACCAAAAGTACTTTTTCTGATGCTGAAATCGTATCAGTCAGAATCAAGACTTGGTTTCGGAATTTAAAAGTTGGAATCGCTAGCTTGGCCACTTCCTTTGGAGAAATTAGGTCAACAACTGACTCTTGCACAATTGCTTTTTTCTCAACAAAAGGTTCTGTTTCCGCAGCTTTTGGACTTTCGGAAACTACATTTTTGTAGAGAGTCTCTTTACTGAAAAGATAATTGGCAAGATTTGAAGTCATAGTTTTTAAGCTTGTAGAACAAGTTTCTAACTTGCTCCTGTTTGCTACTTACAAGTTTAAATCGGAACGGTCGGCCGCAACGGTTGCTTTCAAACTTGTGTTACAAAATAAATGTGCCACATTTTCCAGATATGGCACATTTAATCAACATAAATTATATTTTAGCCTAACGCAAAATGATTTCTTCACGGTCTGGACCTGTTGAAATAAAGCTAATTGGCACTTGAAGTTCTGCTTCCAAATAAGTTACATAATCAGCCAATTCGGCGGGAATTTGGTCAAATTTACGCATTCCTTCAAGCGAACAAGCCCAACCTTTGAATGTTTTATAGATTGGTTCTACATCAGTATCTGTCAAATCAAATGGCATTTGTTCGGTGATGGTACCATCTGTTAGGCGGTAGTGTGTACAAATGTTTATTTCATCCAAGAAATTCAATACGTCAACTTTCATCATAATCAATTGCGTTACTCCATTGAGCATGATGCTATATTTGAGTGCAGGCAAATCTAACCAACCCGTACGTCGAGCTCTGCCAGTTGTTGCTCCAAACTCACGTCCTTCTTGGCGGATTTTTTCTCCAAGGTCGTTAGCTAATTCTGTCGGGAACGGCCCACTTCCTACACGTGTGCAGTAAGCCTTGAAAATTCCGAACACTTCACCTATTACGTTTGGTGCTACGCCCAAGCCTGAACATACGCCCGCAGCGGTTGTGCTTGAGCTTGTTACGAATGGATAAGAGCCAAAATCAATATCAAGCAATGAGCCTTGTGCCCCTTCGGCTAATACTTTTTGACCGCTTTTTATTGAAGCATTTACCACGTATTCGGTATCTTGTAAATCGAATTCTTTGATAAACTCAAGAGCGGAGAAAAACTCTTTTTCTGATGCAGCCAAATCATATTCAAAATTGTAAAAATCTAAGATTTGCGTATGTTTAGCTACCAAAGCTTTGTATTTTTCTATGAAATTTGGAGAAACGATATCACCCAATCGCAAGCCTTGACGAGCCACTTTATCAGCATATGCAGGACCAATTCCTTTCAAAGTTGAGCCAATTTTAGCATCGCCTTTTGCTTTTTCATAAGCCGCATCAAGCAAACGGTGACTTGGTATAATAATGGCAGTTTTCTTAGAAATAACTAAGTTCTTCCTTAAATCAAGGTTATATTTAGCCAAACCATCAATCTCTTTTTTGAATATAATTGGGTCAAGCACAACACCATTTCCGATGATATTTAAACAATCAGAACGAAAAACACCCGAAGGTATTTGGTGTAATACGTGTTTATTGCCATTGAATTCGAGCGTATGACCAGCATTTGGCCCTCCCTGAAAACGTGCAACTACTTGATAATCAGGTGCAAGTACATCAACAATTTTACCTTTGCCTTCATCGCCCCATTGTAAGCCTAAAAGAATATCAACCATTTTATTAATTAAGAAGCGGTATTCCGCCCGTTAGAATTAAGAATTTTATTAGTAGAAAATGCTAAAATTCGATGTATAAAAAAATTTAAAAAAAATCAAGAAGCGACTTTATTCTCACAGTTTTCTCGCTCACAGCTACCATAAAAAATAAGAGAATGGTGCATAACCTTAAACTTTAGCATTTCGCCTACCATATTTTGGATATTCTGCACACGTGGGTCACAGAACTCCATAACATTGTGGCAGTCAACACAAATCAGGTGGTCGTGCTGTTTAGAGCCGTAGGCCTTTTCGTATTGAGCTAAGTTTTTACCAAACTGATGTTTTTTCACTAAATCGCACTCAACCAACAAATCAAGGGTATTATAAACTGTGGCACGACTAACTTGATATTTCTTGTTTTTCATAGAAATATACAAATCTTCTACCTCGAAATGATCATTTCTTGAGTAAATCTCTTCCAAAATTGCATATCTTTCGGGCGTTTTACGGAGCAATTTTGTCTCCAGATAAGCCGTGAAAATGCTTTTTGCTGATTCAAAATATGAAGGTGTAGAAACCATTCTTTTAAATGAGTTTGACAGTAATTACAGATTAAAATTACTAATAAAATACAGAACTTCCATCATTTAAAATATTATTGAGCGAATTAGCTACATTTATTTCTATCAATTCTCAAATAAATACAAAAATTATCCACTAACAAAAACGTCGGTATGGATTATAAACCATACCGACGTTGATTTTGAGTATTAATACTTACCAAGTATTTTCTAAATCTTTAGCCGTGTATCGATGATTTCTTTCATCATAAGCACTGCCCGATACTTTCTTTAATTTTAATGAATCTGATTTCTTAAAAACCTTCATCAACAATGCAAGAGGCGTTAAAATAATAAAGAAAATAAGGCTTAACAAAATCGTTGAATTTATTCGACCCAAAATTTCAGCGATTTTGAGCCATACCCAAGAGATCTTCTCGGCCACAACGCCAGAAAATACACCAAAAATGCCAATAATCAATGCCGTATTGAATAACCATTGAGACTTTAGGAAGTAAAAAAATATCAACAAACCCACAACAATCGTGAGGATGATTTCTTTATAATTCTGTTTTTTCATTTAAAATAAGGTGTAAATAAATGGAGCAATAGCCGAACCAGCACCGATTACGATTAGTACACCAATTAATAATAAAACTACAATCATGGGCATTAACCACCATTTTTTGCGTTCTTTAATGAAGTTCCAAAGGTCTGATAAAAAATCCATAGTTATGAAGCCCCAGTTTAGTTTTCTTAGCTCCCCCTCTGGGGCTTAGGGGGGGTGTCTAATCCAATTGATATTCTTTCTTCCACTTATCCGATTCTGTCCATTGTGGTTGGGTGTTTTTGTCGAATATATAATTTCCTATTACCAAAAAATCCATTTCAGTACGCATTAAGCATTTGTAGGCATCTTCTGTTATACAAACGATTGGTTCGCCACGTACATTGGAACTCGTATTTACTACAACACCATAACCTGTTTGCTTTTTAAATACATTGATGAGTGTCCAATAGCGAGGATTAGTTTCGGCATGAACGGTTTGGATTCGTGCCGAATAATCAATGTGTGTTATGGAAGGCAAATCTGAGCGTAGAAAATACAACTTCTCCATCATGGGTAGGTTTTCGTAGCTTGCAGGAAATATGGTACGGCGTTTTTCGGCCACTCCATGCACCAAAAGCATGTATGGTGAAGGTGTTTCGCATTCAAAATATTCTTGCACATCTTATGCCAAAACTGATGGTGCAAACGGACGAAAACCTTCTCGATATTTGATTTTTAGGTTTAACTTTTTCTGCATTTCTGCATTACGAGCATCTCCTAAAATACTTCGTCCACCTAAGGCACGAGGGCCAAATTCCATGCGGCCTTGAAACCAGCCTATTACGTTTCCATCGGCCAATAATGAAGCCGTTTTCGCCGCCAGAGCATCAAAATCCTCGAAACGCTCGAAAGAAGCATTGTATTTTCTCGACATTTGCTCAACCTCAAGATCTGAATACTCAGGACCTAAATATGAGCCTTTCATGGCATCAAGTTTTTCTTTATCGACTTTACGTTCTTGACCAAAATAAATATGATATGCTGCCTGTGCTGCTCCCAAAGCTCCACCAGCGTCACCCGCTGCGGGTTGAATATAGACGTTTTCAAAAATATTGGTTTTCTGTAATTTGCCGTTCGCAACGCAGTTTAGAGCAACTCCGCCTGCTAAACAAAGATTTTTTGAACCTGTGAGACGTTTGGCTTCTTGAGCCATTTTTATCACGACTTCTTCAGTTACTTCTTGAATAGCTAAAGCAAAATCGCAGTGAATTTGCTCCAATAAACTCTCTGATTCGCGGCGTTTGAAACCCAGTACCTCTGCCCATTTATCGTCATAAACCATTCTGAGACCAGTGGCATAACTAAAATATGCCTGATTTAGCCAAATTGAACCATCATCTTTGATTTCGATGAGTTTGTTTTTGATAATGTCTACAAAACGAGCTACATGTTCTGAGCCATGGCTGCCATACGGAGCCAAGCCCATGAGTTTGTATTCACCAGAATTTACCTTGAAACCACAATAATAGGTTACAGCAGAATATAGAAGACCGAGTGAATGCGGAAAACGCAATTCTTTCAGAATCGTCATATCTTTACCTTTTCCGTAACAAATCGAAGCAGTAGCCCACTCTCCTACGCCATCAATCGTTAATACAGCAGCTTCTTCAAACGGTGAGGGATAAAATGCACTTGCTCCATGTGAAAGATGATGTTCGGGAAAAAGTAATTTTGCTTTTTTCTTGTCGTAACCACCGATTTTCTCTAATTCCTTGTGCAGCATTCGCTTTAGAAACATCTTGTCTTTTAACCAGACAGGAATTGAATTAAGAAAAGATTTTAAGCCTTTTGGAGAAAAACCGTAGTAAGTCTCAAGTAAACGCTCAAATTTTAAGAGAGGTTTATCCTAAAAGACTATGGCTTCAATTTTACCTAGAGTAAGGCCAGCGTAATCAAGGCAAAACTTTACGGCATTGCTCGGAAAGACTGGGTCGTGCTTGATAAAGGATAAATCTTTCTTCTTGTGCTGCGGCGATGACTTCACCATTTTGAATGATAGGGGCAGCCGAATAGTGATAAAATGCAGAAATACCTAAAATATTCATCTAAGTGGTTTAGGTAAATTGGCCTAAGCGGGTTGCAAAAATATCAAAAATATTGCAATTTATGTGTAAACTTATGCTTCACTTATTTTAAGGAAACTGTAAAGCCAATGGCACTGCTTTCGGTAAGTCCAAACTGGATTTTTTTAATATATCCAATTTTGGAAGTTGATTTTAGTTTTGTATTATAAATTTCAACAGCGTGTTGGGCGAGTTCATTAGATGACTCAACCATACACAAACCTCCGACAACCAAACCTAAACCCATTAGAAGTTTAGGTAAACTTCTAATTTTATAATCTACCTGCTTACCATCAATTGTGGCTGTTGCATCTACGCCTTTGAGTGCCATGTATGCTAATCCAACACCACCAACAGTAAAAACTGGACCTATCGGTTTTAAGATATTAGACCACATAAATTTTATTTTAGATTGTTTGGTGGTATCAAATTTTTTTGTGAGTTTTCCACCAGAAAGCTTTATTCCATCTTGATAAATATAAGTAGAAATAAATGCCCGATTAAAATAAAGTGTGTCGGGTTTCTGGGCAAAACCATTCAAGCAAGTATTACACATAACTAACGATACTATAATAAAATACTTCGGTAGCAGATAAGAAGAATTTGTTTCCACAAGAAAAATAATGATTAACGTAAAATGTATGCAATACTAAATGAAATACAAAGAAAAAAGTTCGTTTAATATAAAATGAAACCTGCTTTTAGGAAAATAATTTCATACCGTTTTAAGCGAAGCTATGAATTCAAAGATGCTTTTCTGATTCATACCTCGGCAAACCCTTTTTGACCTTAACCAGTACATAAACAGTCATAGCATTAGGTTTTTTTGGGGTCATTCAATACCAACTCTCGTCACTTTATTCATACCGTCAATACCACCGAGTTTCTGCATAAGCGTTTCTAGGTGTCCAGTATCTTGAACGTAAAGTTTAATATCGCCTGTAAATATACCATCATTTGTATCAACTGCCAAGGAACGCATATTGATATGTAATTCACTTGAGATAACTTTTGAAATATCTTGAATCATTCCCATGCGGTCAATTCCATCAAGGTGAATTGTTGCCACAAAAGCCTTAGCAACCTGGGAAGACCAACGAGCTTTAATAACTCGATTACCATATTGCGAAAGTAACTGTTGGGCGTTGGGACAAGTATTTCGGTGAATTTTAATACCTTCATTGATTGTCAAAAAACCAAAAACATCATCACCTGGAATTGGGCTACAACATTTGGACAGCGTAAAATCAATCTCTTGTAAATCATCTCCAATAAAAAGTGTATCAACTCCTTTTACTTTCTTGATTTCCTTCTCAAAACTTTTAGCATCAATAAACGCTTTGTTATCAAGTTCAATTTTAGCTTGTTTATTGATTCGAGCGTCGCGGTCAGCTTTAAATTTCTTTATTTCATCCGAATGAATATAGCCTTTTCCGAAACTATAATAAAGGTCGTTATAATCTTTCTTATTAAAATACGCCCGAAGTTGATTCAGCGTTTCGAGGTTATTTTCAAGCCCCAAAACCTTAAATCGTTTGGCAATAATTTCTTTCCCATCGCTGAAATAGACTTTATTTTCTTCTTTCAGCAAATCTTTGATGCGGGCTTTTGCTTTTGAAGTTGTCACAAATCGTAACCAATCTTCAGAAGGCTTTTGACTCTTGGTTGTCAGAATTTCGATTTGGTCTCCGTTTTGCATCACATAACTTATTGGCACCAGCTGGCTGTTTACCTTACCAGCCGTACATCGCTTACCAATATCAGTATGAATTTCAAATGCAAAATCAAGAATTGTTGAACCTTTACGAAGTACTTTCAAATCACCTTTCGGAGTAAAAACAAAAACCTCTTCGTTGTAGAAATTTCCCCTAAAATCTTCTAAAAACTCAATCGCCGATTTATCTTCTGATTCAAGTGTTTCACGCACTTGATTTATCCATCGGTCGAGTGGAGCATCGGTGGAAGTATCATTTCCTTTGTATTTAAAATGAGCGGCGTAGCCACGTTCCGAAATTTCATCCATGCGTTCGGTACGAATCTGAACTTCCACCCATTGTCCAGTTTGACTCATTACAGTGGTGTGCAAAGATTCATAACCATTGGCTTTTGGAATCGAAATCCAATCTTTCAATCGGTCTGGATTTGGCTTATATTCATCAGTTACGATAGAATATGCTTGCCAACATGCTGATTTTTCTCTGTCAGAAGGAACATCCTGCAAAATAATACGAATCGCAAAAAGGTCAAAAATATCTTCAAAGGAAGTATGTTTATTCTTTAATTTATTCCAAATCGAGTAAATGTGTTTCGGTCGGCCTTTGATTACAAAATTGATTCCTGCATCATTTAATTTTTTCTGAATTGGCTTAATAAAACTCTCAATGAAACGATCACGAGTAGATTTGGTGGTTTTTAGCTTAAAAGCTATATCCTTATAAATCTCAGGCTCTGTATATTTCAAATATGAATCTTCAAGTTCGGATTTAATTTTATAAAGGCCCAAACGGTGAGCAAGCGGAGCGTAAATAAAGATAGTTTCGTGAGCAATTTTTAGCTGCGAATTACGAGCCATGCTTCCAAGTGTACGCATATTGTGCGTGCGGTCAGCGAGTTTTATCAAAATCACCCTTACGTCTTCAGAAAGAGTAAGGAGCATTTTCCTGAAATTTTCGGCCTGTGCCGATGTTCCTTGCTCAAAACTTCCTCCAATTTTAGTCAAACCATCAATAATTCGAGCCACCTTAGGGCCAAAGTCTTGTTCAATATCTTTAAGCGTTAAGTCGGTATCTTCGACTACGTCGTGCAACAATGCACAAATAATTGAAGTTGCACCGAGCCCAATTTCTTCGACACAAATTTGGGCAACTTCGAGCGGATGAAAAATATAAGGCTCTCCTGACTTTCGTCGCATGTCCTTATGAGCTTCCATCGCAATTGTAAATGCTTTTTTTATTTGTTTAGCATCGTCCCCTTTCAAAACAGGCTTGGCTGCCCGAAATAGTTGCCGATACCTTGCAA
This sequence comes from uncultured Emticicia sp., assembly GCF_937903345.1. Classification (GTDB taxonomy): domain Bacteria; phylum Bacteroidota; class Bacteroidia; order Cytophagales; family Spirosomataceae; genus Emticicia. Next base: position 77,710 of record NZ_CALCZQ010000061.1, read on the forward strand.
GTATTTCATTTCGTTCTTTTTCTAAATCAAGCATTGCCCCATGCTGACTAACATCCGATGTAATACTTAGTTCTTGCTCCATCACAATCGCTCTCTTGATTTTTTATCTACGTTTTGTTGTATTTTCATTTTCCTGATTACTTCATAGTGAATGCCGTGCCACCCAGCGGACTGCCGCCCAGCGGATTGCCGCCCAATAGTATTTTCCTAACACTAAGTTAATAGTAAGACTTAAAGGAACAAATTATTTTCTGTGATTCATACCTCAAAATGGGTCTTTCGCGTAATAAAAATTAACCCGTAAAAATTTCTTGTATATTTTTTATTATAAAGTTGACACATTAAAAATAAACCATTACCTTTGCAGCCCGAATGATACAAAAATTCAAGCGAAGTAATTTACTTCAAAGATATTTATAAAACCGGAAAATGCGGGCGTGGCGAAATTGGTAGACGTGCCAGACTTAGGATCTGGTGCCGCAAGGTGTGGGGGTTCGAGTCCCTTCGCCCGTACAAAAAAACCCTCTGGACCTTGCTTGGTTAGGGGGTTTTTTAAGTTTTAGACTTATTGAAAACTTTTGGTTATTGCGTTTGGCTGTAGACTAAGCCACTTTATTAAATTTAAAAATTCTCGTTTTTTTAAGCTAAAAGCCGATAGCTTGTTGCTAAAGACTTAAAACTCAAATAATCCTAAATGGAAACTATATTAGATAGAATTTCTTCTACTCAAGGCAAATTGAAAGTAACCCTCATCGAAGCTGATTATAAGCCAGAGGTTGATAAAAAAATTAAACAATACAGCAAAACTGCTCAAATAAAGGGTTTCCGCCCAGGAATGGTGCCTAAAGAATATATCAAAAAATTACATGGCAAAAGTATTCTAGTTGATGAGGTTATCAATATGGTTTCGAAAACTGTGAATGATTATATTGCTGAAAACAAATTGCGTGTTGTTGGCGACCCTTTGCCAGATAACGAAGCAGCTCAAAACATTGACTGGGACAACCAAAAAGAATTTTCTTTTGAATATGAAATCGGAACAGCATCTGATTTTTTGGTAGATTTATCAAAAATTCCTGCGATTAAAACTTATAACATTGCGGTTTCAGAGGGTAAAATCGAAGAGGCGATTGCAGATGTACGTAAGCGTTTTGGAAAAGACATTGAGATTGAAGAAGCTGAATCTGGAGATATGATTTTCGGTACTCTAAAACAAGAATCTTCGGAATTTGATGTAAAAGATGCAACTATCCCGACTGAGCGTGTCAAAGACGAATCAGCTCATATTTTCAAAGGTTTAGAAAAAGGAAGTGTCGTAAGATTTGATATCCAATCAATTTTCTCAAACACCAAAGATTTAGGCTTTGCTACAGGCAAGACTGAAGAAGAAGCTTCTGCCTTAACCGGGGAGTTTGAATTGACAGTTGAGAAAATTACACGCGTGGGTACAGCAGAACTTAACCAAGAATTGTTTGACCAAGCTCTTGGACAAGGAAAAGTAAGCAACGAAGAAGAATTCAGAGCTGAAATTTCAAAAATCATTGATGAAAATTATAGCCGTGAAAGTGAACATTTATTGGATTTTGAAGTGGAAAAAACGCTTTTAGATAACATTTCTATCGAACTTCCGGATGAGTTTTTGAAAAAATGGTTGTTCAACATCAACGAAGGTAAATTTACGGTAGAAGACATCGAGAAAGATTACGATGCTTTTGCTAAAGGTTTACGTATGGATTTGATTCGTAATGAGGTTGCTTCAAATAGCGATATTAAATTGGAATATACTGACATCGTTGAAGAAGTAAAAGCTGAAATGAAAAATTATTTTGGTGGATATGCTTACGAAGGTTTGGAAGAAATGATTGACCAAATGGCTCGTAAAACTTTGAAAGAAAACAAAGACAACGCTGTTCGTCGTTATACTGACCGTGCATTTGGCAAGAAAGTACGTGAGTTTTTGAAAGCAAACATTGCTGTTGAAAAAACATCAGTGAGCTTTGAAGATTTCAACAAAATTGCGGAGACTGTTTACGCGTAAAATTTAATTTTGAATGATAGAATGAGTGCCGCAATGGAATTGAATAATTGAATAATTTTTAATCGTTCTGGAAATATTTCTATAAAAAAAACTCCCACAAAAGAAATCTTTTTATGGGAGTTTTTTTATTTAATCATTCTAACATTCTCTCATTGAGGCATTAGATTAGCACATTCCCTGTCATTTCTTTTGGAATTTCTACGCCCATCAAAGTCAAAATCGTAGGAGCAATATCACCCAATTTGCCATCTTTCACCTCGAAACGGTCGGTTTTGTCAACGATGATACACGGCACGAGATTAAGCGAGTGTTGTGTATTTGGTGTTTTGTCATCATTAATCATATAATCAGCATTACCGTGGTCGGCAATTACGATAAATGTATAGCCATTAGCCAAACCGGTTTCTACCACCTTCTCTAGGCATTGATCAACAAACTCAACAGCAGATACAACTGCCGAGAAAACACCTGTGTGACCAACCATATCAGGATTAGCAAAGTTTAAGCAGATAAAATCTACCTCTCCTTTTTGTAATTCAGGAATAATTGCCTCGTCAATATCAAAAGCAGCCATTTGTGGTTTCAAATCATAAGTAGCTACATCTTTCGGCGATGGACACATCAAACGGCTTTCGCCCTCAAATGGCTGTTCATGTCCACCCGAGAAGAAGAATGTTACATGCGGGTATTTTTCAGTTTCAGCAATACGAATCTGTTTTTTCTTCGCTCGCTCCAAAACTTCACCCAAAGTGTTATTTAGATTATCTTTTTCGTAAATAACCTTGACATTTTTGTATGTTTCATCGTACATTGTCATCGTTATGTAGTACAAATCAAGGGCTTTCATACCAAAGTCAGGAAAGTCTTTTTGAGTAAGTACTTCGGTAATTTCACGACCTCGGTCAGTACGGAAATTGAAGCACATCACAACGTCACCCTCTTCGATTAAGGCCACTGGTTTTTCGTCTTCAACGATTACGATTGGTTTTAAAAACTCGTCAGTAATACCTTCCTCATAAAAATCTTGCATTACTTGTGGCAATTCTTCAATCTGAATTTTTACTTCTAAACCTTCTACGTTTTCGTCAACCGCCGCAATGCCATTCACCATTGCATCGTAAGTCATTTTTACTCGCTCCCAACGCTTATCTCGGTCCATTGCATAATATCGACCAATTACCGAAGCTAATTTACCGCCAGTTATTTCGAGCGTTGCTTGTAATTCGGCTAAAAAACCTTTTCCACTTTTTGGGTCACAGTCACGGCCATCCGTAAACGCATGAATGAAAACATCAGTCAAACCATAATTGCCAGCGGCTTTGGCGAGCCCTTTTACGTGGTCGATATGCGAGTGAACGCCACCATCTGACACTAAACCAATAAAGTGTACTTTCTTGCCGTTGTTTTTGGCATATTCAAAAGCATCAACCAAAACCTTTTCTTTGGCCAAATGCCCTTCTTCTACGGCAATATTGATTTTTTCTAATTCTTGATAAACTACTCGGCCAGCCCCCAAATTCATGTGACCAACTTCTGAGTTACCCATTTGTCCGTTTGGCAGACCTACCGCACGGCCACAAGCCTCAAGCGTACTATTTGGGTATTCGCTCATCAATTTTCTAAAATATGGCACATTGGCGGCTTCGATTGCCGAACGCCATTCTTCTCCTTTTTTAGGAATTCCCCATCCATCAAGGATGATTAATGCTACTTTTTTGTTCATAAGTTAAACCTCTTGCCCCTGAGAGGAATTTGATTAGAAAGATTCGTATGAAGAGACTTTATTTAACACACGAAATTTTATAATTTCTTTGGTATTTATGTTATTAGCTTTGCCCACTATTTAAGGCGTTTATCGGACACAGTACTTTCTTCGCTTTTATCATATATATAAGCAAGGAAAATTTGTTCATTAGTTATTTTTACATAGGTAATAATGCTACCACCCCCAGCTTTTACCAGAAGATTTTGAGGTGATTTTTAGTCTTATTTTAAAGAAATTACTGCCCAGACTTGTACCCAATTGAGGATTTTCTTGAAGTTTTAACAAAACTTCTTTCAAGTCTTTTTCCAAAGAATTATATTTTTAGGAAAGACGATTGAACGATTGATCAAAATCATTTATTGTTCTTATTTTATAGCTCACTGAGCACATCTTGTATTGGTCGTGATGGACATTTTCCTTCAGAGGATAATTGAGCATTTTTCATTGCTTTCATTTATTCTTTCTAAATATTTCATCTTTCTTTCTCAGCCCTTACCTTCATATGCATAGCATTTGAAACAACCATAAACGCTTTTTTCTGTTGGTCATTTATTTGTTCAAAAATCAGCCTGATATTTTTGTTGGTTTAATTCCCCAAATTTACTCATTTTTTTTTCAATTCGGCTAAAACTTTCTTTCCTCTGCTATTTATTGCTGCCGAACCTTTTTGATGTTTCAGTAGTAAATCTTCGATTTTAAAAGTTCATCACTCCTCAATTTTTACGATTTGATATTTTTCGATCAAATAATCAAGCAAAGCCTCGTTGCTTCGCCAAACGATTTGGTAAACATCCTCAAAAAATGGTTCTGATTCGTAGTATGGGTCAGGTACTTCTGATATTCCACGAATTTCGGGGTCGTGGTCACGGAGCAAAAAAAGCTTATCGGCAGATGGGGTTTTGTGTTTAGTTTTGTAGTAAAAATTATTGACATCTTTGAAATTTGCTTCGTCCATTACCACAATGTGCTCGAAGTCATCTAAATCGGCAACCGAAATTTTACGTCCACGATGGCTGAGTTTAAGGCCATGTTTTTCGGCGTTTTTCATGGTTCGTTGATCGGGTAATTGACCGATATGATAGCCCGCTGTACCTGCCGAATCGCACGAGATTTTATCTTGCAAACCACGTTTTTTTACTAATTCTCGGAAAGTAGCTTCGGCAATTGGCGAGCGACAAATATTGCCGAGGCAAACGAAAAGTAAGTTTATCATATTCAATTATCTGATTATCAAATATTTATTTTATTGTAAAGTAGCACAATTTACAAAATCGTGCTACCGAAACGAATGTGATACAAAACTCAAATTCAATGAACCTTCTCGCCCCCAACATAAGTATTCAAAACCTTTACATTTCTAAGTTTTTCTTTTGGAGCGAGCATTAAATCTTCTTCCAAAATTACAAAATCGGCCATTTTTCCAGTTTCTATGCTACCACGTTCTTTTTCTTCAAAATTGGAAAATGCACTCCAAATTGTCATGGCTTTTAAGGCTTGCTCACGAGTAAGTGCGTTTTCCATCTGAAAACCGCCCTCAGGGAAATTCTTAGCATCTTGGCGAGCCACTGCCGAATGAAAACCGTATAGAGGATTCACAAATTCAACTGGAAAATCACTACCATTGGCCAAAAAACCATTTTGTTTCAATAAATCTTGAAAAGCGTAAGCAGTTTTTATACGCACATCGCCCAGACGCTCATCAGCCCAATACATATCAGATGTACCGTGCGTAGCTTGAATTGAAGGAATAATTGAGTATTTACCAAACTTAGGAACATCCTGTTTATCAACCACTTGTGCGTGTTCGATTCTCCAACGGCGGTCGTTTTTAGTTTTCAATAATTTCCCATAAATGTCCAAAATTAAACGATTGGCCGAATCTCCGATACAATGGGTATTTGCTTGAAATCCCGAATTGTAAATTTGTGTAAGGCTGCGTTCTAACTCGGCCGCACTCAACAACAAAAAGCCTGTTTTTGAAGGCTCATCGCTGTATGGTTTGAGCAAACACGCTCCACGTGAACCTAAAGCACCATCGGCATATAATTTAAACGAACGCACATTCAATCGGTCGGTTTTATAAACGCCTTTTTTGATAAAATAATCAAGGTTTCTGATTCCGAGTGAAACCATCACGTAGTTGCGAATTTTTAACGAACCTTCTTTGTTCATTTTATCAATCAAATCAATGTCATCTTGATTAAGACCCGCATCTGAAACAGTCGTAAGTCCGAGTTTGAAACACTCTTTTTGAGCGGCTAAAAGCATTTTTCGTTTGTCGGCATCAGTAGCTTGAGGAATAACCCTACGTACCAAACCCATGGCGTTATCGACCAAAATTCCAGTTAATTGACCATCCATAACTTCCACATCGCCACCATTTACCTTACTTGCAGGTGAAATTTTTGCCAATTCAATCGCTTTTGAATTAACAACTGCAGCATGGCCATCAATACGAGTCAAGAAAACAGGTTTATTCGGGAAAGCCTTATCGAGTAATTCTTTGGTCGGAAAAACTTTTACATCCCAATCGTTTTGGTCCCAACCACGACCAATCAGCCATCTATCGCCTTTGTGCTGAGCTTCAAATTTTTGTAGGCGTTCGATGATTTCTCCATAGGATTTTGTATCAACCAAATCGCACTGACTGAGCATTTGTCCAAGCCCCAAAAAGTGACTGTGGGGGTCATACAGACCTGGAAAAACTGGTTTGCCTTTGGCATCAATTTTTTGTTTGGCGGTATATTTGGCCAAAATATTTTTGGAAGAACCTGTTTCGAGAAATTTACCGCCTTTGATAGCAAAGGCTTCGGCTTTAGTAAATTGGTTATCAACGGTATAAACGACCGCATTATGCACAATGATGTCGGCAGTTTTTTTCTGTGCAGAAAGCTGAAACGTTGCAAATGATAAGGAGCTGAGAAGTAGATTTTTGAAAATAATTTTCATAGGGTAGTTTTATAGTTTGTTTGATAAAAAAAAAGAAGAAATCTGATGTTTACTTCACTTCTTTGTATGTAATACTTGACTGCTTAAGAGTCGTATTCACTTATTTATATTTATCTCTCCCAAACGCTTTGCCTTATGATACATTCAGAGCTATTCAAGATTGACTATTTCGTAGTCGAAAGGGAATTTTATTTAATATTCGCCTTATCGAGTGCTTCTTGGAAAATACGGGCATTATTGGTGTGTTCTTGAAAAGTTTCGGCAAAATTATGGTAGCCCGAAAAATCTTCTTTTGCACAAAAATACACGTATTTATGGCGTTCGTAATTCAAAACAGCATTCAAAGCTACTGGCTCAGGTAATGCAATTGGGCCGGGTGGCAAACCTATATTTTTGTAAGTATTGTATGGCGAATTTACGGCCAAATGTTTGTACAGAATACGACGCAATGAAAAATCACCAACGGCAAATTTAACAGTTGGGTCAGCTTGCAAAGGCATACTTGTTGCCAAACGATTGATGTATGCACCAGCCACTCGAGGCATTTCATCAGCTTTATTAGTTTCAGATTGCACGATTGAGGCCAAAACCGCCACTTGTATCGGTGTCATATTGATAGAATTAGCTTGAGAAAGGCGTTCGCTCGTCCAATATTTATTATATTCGTCATACATTCTTGCCATAAATTTCTCAGGAGTAGTTGTCCATCTGATAAAATAGGTATTCGGTAAAAACATACACATAATTGTAGTAGTATCGAAACCGAATTTCTGACAAGCCTCTGGGTTACGCAATAAATCAACCAATTCTTCGGTTTTAAACTCAAAACGCCCGCCCATTTTTTTTATCAAATCTGATTTTAAGCGTACATTATTGAAAGTCAGACGAACTTCGTCTTGCTCGCCTCGGCGTAGTTTTCCAATTAATTCACGGTTTCCAGAATTTGGTTTAATGAGGTAGCGTCCAGCCCTTACTTTTTCAGGATAATCCATGAATTTTGAGAGAAATTGGAAGGAGATTTCATCATGAATTACTTTATACTTATGCAACGAATCAACTACATTTTTGTAAGTTCCATCAGTGGGAATATACAAAACGAAGTCTTTCTTGCCTTCGACATTCAGATTAGCACTGTTGGCAACTTGCCAAAAATAAAAGGATAAAGTGGCCGCTACGGTAGTAGAAACGACCAATGCGTAGGCAATGAATTTTCTATTTTTAAACATAGGATTTTATTTTAGCTTTTCAATAATTTGGTCTGGTTTTATCTTTTCTTGTTCACCCGAATTCATGTTTTTAAGTGTCAATTCGCCAGATTGCATTTCGTCTGAACCTACAACGATTACAAAAGGAATATTCTTGCGATTGGCATAATCAAACTGCTTTTTGATTTTTGCAGCATCTGGATAAATTTCGGCGTTGATTCCTGCATCACGCAATTTTTTTAAAATTGGTAAAGAATACTTTTCGGCTTCGACATCAAAATTGGTTATTAAAACTTTGGTTGTAACCGACTGATTTTCAAGAAACAAGCCCAATTCTTCCATTACATCAAAAATTCGGTCAAGGCCCAACGAAATACCAACGCCTGAAAGTCCTGACATTCCGAAAGTGCCAGTTAGGTTATCATAACGACCTCCGCCCGAAATACTTCCAATCTGCACGCCATTGGCTTTTACTTCAAAAATTGCCCCAGTGTAATAGCTAAGTCCACGTGCGAGGGTAATATCAAGTTGAGTTTTGGGTTTTTCTAAACCAAAACTTTGCACCAAAGACCAAACATTCTCCAATTCCTCAATACCTTTTAAACCAGTTTCGGAATCCTTTAGCCAAGATTTTAATTTATCAAACACTTGGCTATCGGCTCCTTGTAATTCAAAAATTGGCTGTAATTTCTCAATAGATTCCTCAGAAAAGCCACGTTCACGTAATTCGTCTTCTACCTTTTCTTTCCCAATTTTATCCAATTTATCTATCGCAACTGTTAGCGGCACTTCACTACCCTTCACTCCTATTACTTCGGCAATACCCGATAAGATTTTGCGGTTATTGATTTTAATCGTAAAGTCTTTGATACCCAAATTTTGCAAAATTTCCTGCAACATCAATACGATTTCAGCTTCACAAATCAATGAATCAGTGCCTACAACATCGGCATCGCATTGATAAAACTCACGATAACGCCCTTTTTGTGGGCGGTCGGCACGCCAAACTGGCTGAATCTGATAACGTTTAAATGGCATTACTAAATCGTTACGGTTCATCACCACAAAACGAGCAAACGGAACGGTAAGGTCATAACGCAAACCCTTTTCAGCAATTTTGGGCATGACTTTTTTGGAACCATCTTCTAAATCTTTCGGGGTCAAATCTTTTGAAAAATCACCCGAATTTAAGATTTTGAATAAAAGTTGGTCTCCTTCTTCGCCATATTTCCCCATCAAAACCGAAAGGTTCTCAATGGTTGGCGTTTCGATAGGTTGAAAACCAAATTTCTGAAAAGTATGCTTAATGGTATCAAAAATAAAATTTCGCTTGACCATCACTGAGGGCCCGAAATCTCTTGTTCCTCTTGCTAAACTTGGTTTACTCATTATGTTTTTTTATTACAAGTATTTACACGCTGATAACAATACCAGAAAATATTATACAGACGTTTTTTTACAATTATTTATTTCATTCACAAAATTAGCTTAAAAAAGTCATTGTTAATTATTAAATGTTAATTGATTTTCGTAGCTTTGCAGCCTAATTTTGCTCCAAGTCCCTCGAAAAGGGTCTTCAGATATTCTAAAAAATTTTTTACTATACTCTGATTCTCCATTAGTAAATGGGTTTTAGGGTCTAAAATACATAATACAATGGCAGTAACACAGTTGAAGCGTAAAGCAAAAAGAAACCAAGCAGTAGCTAAAAATAGAATTGCGACTATCAAACGTTTATCTTTGAAATTAGATGTTAAGCGTGTTGATATCGAGGCATTGAAAGCAGAATTCGCAAAATAATTTTACTGTTTGTTTATTGAACAATAAAAAAGAGATGCTCCTGGAGTATCTCTTTTTTATTGTTCGATAATGAAATGTTAATCTGATTGGGACTTTGAATTATCTATTTTTGTAATCGAGAGTTTGTGTTTTAATCTTTTTTCTTTTTGTTTAAGAGCTTTCTTAATTAGTTTTTTATTTTCTATTCTTACCTTAAAAATAATAGCTTGTCCAAATATACATAAGCCACCATTAATAATAATAAGGCTGTAGGCACCTATCAAAAACCAACGCAAAAACGGAGCATTAGTGTGTTTTAGATTTGCGGCTTCGCTAAAAATACTTAAACCAAAACCAACTAGTAATAAGCTACCAATGGCACTCAAAAGCCATTTGGTGTAAAGACTCATTCGTTTCAACATTTTTTTTCCAGGTGGTTTTTTATTTTTAACTTCCATATTATAAAATCTTTATTGGTATCGGTGTAAAATCTAAGCACAAAAATAACTAATTTTGAGAAAAAAACAGAACAATTATTAATCGTTTGGAATTACGCTATCAATTGTCAACCTGTCTCGCAAACTGACTTGATACGATACTGATCACCATCAAGTATTATCTTTTTTAGCGTTATCTACCCTAATTTAATGATATGCAGGAAGAAATAAGCAAGCATACTAAAAAAATTTATCATTCAATGAAAAACCAAAATTCTGCTTTTGGCGAAAAAATAAAAGAAATTTTTATTGAAATTTTTATCATCGTTTTTGCCGTAACATTTTCAATATGGCTACACGACTGGAGCGAGAAAAGACACCAACAAAAAGAAGTAAAAGAATTTTTGATAGACATAAAGGAAGATTTGACAAACGATGTCCGTATTTTTGAAGCGTCATCAAAGAAACTCCAAGAAGTTTCAAAAAATTACAAATTAGACAACAATAAAAATGATACAACTGGCAATGATGTCTTAGAGTTGATAATATTGCTTAGATTGCCAAATACTGGTAATTACGAAGGATTTAAGTCAAGCGGAAAAATAGGATATATTGAAAATAAAAACCTAAAAAAAGAAATTTTGTATTATTATCAGCAACTCATGCCACTGACATCTTTATTGGAGAATAAGTTTAATGACAAACTTGAAAAACTAAATAATGAACTGAAGTTAGAGCCTAAAATAACCAAAAATATTTTAAACAAACCTATTTACAAGAAAGTGGCAAGCGAATATTTTACTCAATTAAACCAAAGTATTAGTTTCTATCAAATAGATACTACATACGCTAAAAGTATTATTCAAAAAATTGAGAAAGAAATAAAAAAATAAAACAGGCATTTTCCTATTGGTTAAGTAGTTGATGCTATTAAAATACTACTTTTACCATAAGCTAAACACTTGATTATCAGTATTTTTTTTCATTATCGTCTATCAATTCAATAAACATTTCAGAACTTTCAAATAATGGGCAAAATTATTAGTTTTTTACTCCGATTTATACCTCGAAAATACCTTCAATTATTCAGCCATATTCCACTCAAAATTTACACTTTTTTCTTGAAAGGGAATAACGTTGAATGCCCAGTTTGTGATACCAAACTTACCAAATTCTTGCCTTATGGCCGTTTAGTTTCTCGTCCGAATGCCCTTTGTCCAAACTGTTTAGCTCTCGAACGACACCGTTTGATGGCCTTATATATGAAACAGCGAACAAATTTTTACACTTCTGGACATTCCGGCGGTATTAGACTAAAAGTGTTGCACGTTGCCCCTGAGTATTGTTTCATTGACCGTTTTGAAGCAATGGAAAATTTGGAATACATCACAGCCGATATTGAGTCGCCATTAGCAAAAGTAAAAATGGATATTCACGAAATTCCGTTTGAAGCAAATACTTTTGATGTGGCGATTTGCAATCACGTAATGGAACACGTCAATGATTATCACAAAGCAATGTCAGAACTATATAGAGTTTTAAAACCAAACGCTTGGGCAATCATCCAATCGCCACAAGACTGGACAAAAGCACATACTTTTGAAGACCCAACCATCACCGACCCGCGAGAACGTGAGCGAGTTTTTTGGCAGAATGACCACCTTAGGCTATTCGGTCGTGATTATGGTCGTGAACTCGAAAAAGCTGGTTTTACGGTAACAGAAGATGATTTTGTAATGAAAATGCCAAAAGATTTAGTGATACGATACTCATTACCCAGTGAAGAAATTGTTTATTTTTGTGAGAAAAAGTAATGAAAACGCTCAGATACATTTTTCTGGTCACAGATATCGGTTTCATAATTTATTGGCTTATTACATTACTGAAATTTATTCCTGACGAATATCTTTATCAAGATTATACAAATGAACTTTTAATAGCTTGGAATTGGAGCTTTTTCCCGCTTGATATTTGCGTTTCATTTACAGGTTTATTGAGTTTATATTTATGGGAAAAGCAAAACGATTCTTGGGAAAAATTAGCTTTAATCTCCTTGATATTAACTTTTTGTTCAGGTTTACAAGCTATCTCTTTTTGGATTATTCGAAAAGATTTTGATATAACATGGTGGCTTCCCAATCTTTTTTTGGTGATTTACCCTCTATTCTTCATCCATAAAATTCTAAAAACCAAATAACATTCAACCTATGAGATTTAAAGACAAAGTAGTAATTATTACTGGTGGAAACTCTGGAATTGGTAAAGCAACAGCCATTATGTTTGCCAAAGAAGGAGCAAAAGTAATGATTTCCGATTTATCAGAAAAAATGGGCGATGACCTCGTTGAGGAAATAGAAGCTACTGGCAGCGAAGCATCATACATTAGAGTAAATGTAACAGACCTTGCGGATGTGAAACGGATGATTGAGCAAACTGTTGCTCGTCTCGGCAGATTTGATATTTTGGTGAATTCGGCAGGAATTCTCGGGCCACGTATTCGCACTGATAAATATCCTGAAGAAGATTTTGATAAAGTAATTAATGTAAATGTAAAAGGCCTTTGGAACTGCATGAAAGTTGCTTTACAGCATTTCATAACACAACGTAGTGGAAATATAGTCAATATTGCTTCAGTGGCTGGGCATTTGGGAATGGTCGGACACATTGCCTATTCGGCAAGTAAACACGCCGTGATAGGAATGACTAAAACTGCGGGAATTGAGTATGCCAAACATGGTATCAGAATCAACGCTGTTTGTCCTGGATTTACTCAAACGCCAATGTTAGAAGGAGCAGATAGTGATGTTGCCTATATGGAGGCACTTCAATATGCAACGCCTATGAAACGCTTTGGCAAACCAGAAGAAATTGCAAGTGCAATTTTATATTTAGCCGCCGATGAATCTTCGTTTATGACAGGGCAGAGCATGATTTTAGATGGAGGGCTGATTTTGCAGTAGCGTACTTTTATTTAACCATGCACTAAATAGATTTATGAAGCGGCTATATATTAATCGTAAATATTTTATTACGTTCATTATGAGTACAGTAATGACGCTAATTATTGAATATATTTTACCCGAAAAAGCAGTAGATAATTTGATTAAGTACTTCATCGGTGGTTTCGCAATTGGTAGTTTTGTGGCTATGTTTTTTGTGAAATACAAAGATTCGGATTAAAATTGTTCAACAACAAAACCAACTATGAAAAACACATTCGATTTAACAAATAAAGTGGCCGTAATTACGGGTGCGAGCAAAGGGATTGGCGAGGCCATTGCCCGAATATATGCTGCTTATGGAGCAAAAGTGGTCATTAGTAGTAGAAAACAAGCCGATTTAGATGAATTAGCTTCCGAAATAAATGCCGAAGGTGGCGAATGCTTAGGCATTGCCGCAAATACTGGCGATATGGCTCAGCTCCGAAATTTGGTTGATAAAAGCGTAGAAATTTACGGCGGAATTGATATTTTGGTCAATAATGCTGCTACCAATCCGGTTTATGGGCCATCACTCGATTGTTCGGAAAGTGCTTTTGATAAAATCATGCAAGTGAATGTAAAAGCTCCTTTTGAACTAGCAAAAATGGTGCATCCAATCATGAAATCTCGCGGTGGTGGAAGCGTAATAAATATCAGTAGTATCGCTGGTACTACACCCGACCCAGGTTTGGGAATGTATAGTGTGAGTAAGGCTTCGTTGAATATGCTAACCAAAGTTTTGGCCAAAGAATGGGGAACAGATGGCATCAGAGTAAATGCAATTGCCCCAGGTTTGATAAAAACAAAATTTAGTCAAGCACTTTGGGACAACGAAAAAACTTTGGCTCATTTTACAAAAAACCTTCCGATTGCCCGCATGGGAAGTGTAGAAGAAATTTCGCCTATGGCACTCTATTTGGCTTCGGCAGCATCTGGCTATACAACAGGCGGAATTTTTGCTATTGATGGCGGTACGATAATTTAAGAGAGATTTTCGGCAATCGGCTTTCGGTTGTCTGCTTTATTTTAAGATTTAAACTTGTACAAATTCCGATGGCTGACCGCCTAAAGCCGAAGTAAAAGAATGAGCGTTTGCGTAATAATTCCGATTTATCAAGAAAAACTGAGTAAGACCGAAGAAATTTCGCTTGCACAGGGAATACGTGTGTTAGGGCATTATCCGATTATTGTAATCAAGCCAAAATCTCTGAATATCAATTATTTACAGCAACCATATTCACAGATACAATTTGAGTCGTTTGACGATTCTTTCTTCAAAAGCACACTTTCTTATAATAAACTCATGCTTTCAGAAGAATTTTATAGTCGTTTTTTGAAATACGAATATATGCTTATTTATCAGTTAGATGCTTTTGTTTTTCGCGATGAACTTAATTATTGGTGTCAGCAAGGATATGATTATATTGGAGCTCCTTGGAGAATTGAGATAGATTTTGATTCTAAAGTCAAGGAATTTATTTGGAACGCAAAGAAGAAAATCGCTCTGTGGTTCGACCTAAAAGAAGAACTTTATGGCAAATACGGCCCGAAAGAAATCATTATTAAACGAACCGTAGGTAATGGTGGATTTTCGTTGAGAAAAACTAAGAAATTACTTAGTATGATTCCAAAAAACCAGCAAAAAATTGAAGAATATCTCGAAAAAGTGAAGACTCACCCTGCATATAATGAAGATATGTTTTGGGGAATTGAGTTGAACCGTTATGTTCCACAACTAAAAATCCCCAACTGGCGAACAGCACTAAAATTTGCCGTTGAGCACATGCCCGAAAAAGCATTTCGCCTCAATGGAGGCCTGCCATTTGGCTGCCACGCATGGGATATTTATGAAACTGATTTTTGGAAAAAAGAGATAGAAAAGTTGGGCTATAAATTTTGATTTGCTCTACTCATTTTAAAATGATAAGTTGAAAATCTTTCCTTCGAAATAAACACTTTATGAGAAATTATTGCGGAACACCTCGAGAAACCATCCCTTTTAAAATCATGGATTTTTTTGTGGATATTTATGCAAATCTTTTCTACAAAAAACGAAATTTAGCACCTATCAATCATGAAGCACCTCGAATCTTGGTAGCTTCATTGGGTCATTTGGGTGATGCCCTCACAGTGACTTATATGTTTCCTCTCATAAAGAAAACTTACCCAAATGCAACAATTGATTTATTGACAGCCCAATGGTGCGAGCCTGTGAATCTGCATAATCCATACATCAATCAAACCATCTATATTGATCATTTTCAAACAAACCGACGTAAGCTTTCACGTTGGGATAAAATTAAAGCTTTTTACCAAACATTTCGTCAGGCTTTACCAGCACTTCGCCAAGCCGACTATGATTATTACATCGATATTCGTTATACTGATGCAGTGGCCCATTTTGTTTTGCCTTTTATCAAAGTAAAAAAAGCTTTTGGTTTTTCAAGACGTGCATTGGGTGGACTTTTAGATAAGGAATTTGATGTACCCACGCACGAATTCCATCATTTTGAAATGTATTTTATGCTATTGCGTGAAATGGGAGTAAAAGGCACTTTCACTGACATTGAACCTTACTTCCCGATACCTGTAGGCGTAATTTTTGAAAAAGTACAAGAAAAAATCGGTTTAGCGAATGAGCCTTTTTTTATGCTTTTTCCAGAAGCTGGCGGTGAAAGCAGGCAACTTTCAGTAGAATTTTGGGCGAATTTAATTGAACAAATTTTACATAAATATGCTATAAATGTTTTGTTGTGCGGACAAACTTCCATGTCAAAACAAATTTTAAATTTGGTTGCAGATACCTTCAAAAACCAAGTTATTGATACTTCGGCCAAAATCAACATTCAAGAAATAGCCGTTCTATCACAAAATGCTAAGTTTGCACTTACACTTGATTCTTTTCCTGAGCATTTTTGTTGTGTTTTCTGTAAAACTATTACGATTTATAAAGGAGCTGGCCTACCGTTTTTTCCATTGGCCAACTTGCCTGTTTACCTCATTCATAACCACAAACCAAGCCTTGGATTGCCATTTGAGCGAGAAAATGTAGAGATTGTGTTTCACGCAAATGTTGAAACTGATACAGTAAAAACATTAGTTTTTAACAAAATAAGCACCTTTTTAAATGAATAAAGTCATTTTAGAAACATCAGTTTTGGGCTTGGGCTACTTCCATGAACAATCTCGTACAGGAATTTTCAGAGTTGCTGAAGAACTTTTCAAAGGCTTGTATTCTAGTAATGAAATAGAACTTTCGTTGGCAAATACCGAAAATTTGCCTGAAATGATAAGTTATTTAAAAAAACATTTTCCAGAATCAACATTTAATTTAGTCAATAAAAAATCAGATAAAGTTAGAGCCAAATTTGAGAGCTCGATTATTTCTATTTTTCCGTTTAAATCATTTTCTCAAAAGGCTGTTAGAGAGGCTTTTGTGCGTACTCGTGGGTATCTTAAACCAAAATTTTCGTTCAATCCAATTTCTTTTGAGAACTACAATATTTATCATTCACCATTTTTGCCAATTCCGCAGGAATTAAAGGGATTTTCAAAACCTAAAAAAATCATTACGATTCATGATTTGATTCCGCACCTGTTTCCACAATATTTTGGTGAATGGAACAAAATGATAATGCATAAAATTTTGGAAAGCATCGATAAGGATACAACACCTATTTGTGTTTCGGAAGCCACAAAAAATGATTTATGTGAAGCAACTGGTATTTCACCCGAACGTGTTTCGGTGATACATTTAGCTGCCTCGAAGGAGGTTTTTTATCAAGAAAAAGACAAATCAAAAATAGAAAAAATTCTAAAAAAATATAATATTTCAACTGAAAGCAAACACCTCCTTTCAGTTTCTACCTTAGAGCCTCGCAAAAATATCGAACGTACGATAAGGGCTTTCTTGAGACTCATCCAGCAAGAACATATCAAAGATTTAAACTTAGTGCTGGTTGGCACAAAAGGCTGGCAGTTTACTAGTATTTTTGACGAAATAAAATCGAATCCTGCATTAAAAGAACGAATTATCACAACTGGCTTTGTGGCAGATGAGGATTTGGCAGCTTTATATTCTTCGGCTATTGGATTTGTTTATCCTTCGCTTTATGAAGGTTTTGGGCTACCTCCACTCGAAGCTATGCAATGCGGAACTCCTGTAATTTCATCTACAAAAAGTTCAATTCCAGAGGTGGTTGGCAATGCTGGAATTTTGGTTGAACCAACCGATGAAACCTCCATTTCGGCGGCTATGTTGGAATTTTATCAAAATGCAAATCTTAGAGATGAGTTAAGCAAAAAAGCCCTTTTACAAGCAGCCAAGTTTTCTTGGAGAAGATTTACCGACGAACATATTAAAATCTATCAGCGATTTTCCTAATCCCAACTTATAATTGTATATATTTAGCCACTAATCTCTGAGGAGCAGCCTCGGAATAGGCAGCAGTAAGAGCATCATTCAAAAATTCATCATCCAATTTATTGAGAAGAAAATGTGTCCATCCATGTTTACCCCATTTATTTGGTACAGGAAAAACTGCAGTTTTATCGCCATACATGGAAAAGATAGATTGATCGTTTTCTGAAAGTTTCAAAGTAGCTCTTCGTTGTTTTTCGTTGAGGGTAGCAAATGTTTTCTTTTTTATAAGAAACGAAATCTTACCGATATGCAGCTGTTCTTCGCTTTCATCAAAAGCTAAGGCTAATTTTCGAAAGGTTTGTACTGTAATCATAACTATTGAATAAAGTCGATTGCTTTGGGTTGGATGGTCATCTTCATAGGTAAAAACCCTACAAATTCACCATCCATATCAATCGGTAATTGATACTTTGACGATTCAAAAAGCAATGTCTTTGAAGTATAATATTTGACAGCTGGATGAACCAATCGCTTGCATTTTTTTAAGTTAGGAAAGTTTTTTAAATAATCGATCAAACTTACTTCACCAATAGCAATTACATTGAGCAATCCATCTGAAATATCAGCATCAGGGGCAACCCCTAAACCACTTCCAAAATACTTTGCATTAGCTGCACAAAAATTCATCACATTACCAGAATATTCAAAATCATCGCCAGTTACTTTTAATGGTTGTGATTGGTAAATCAAAAAGTTTTTTATGATAAAATACTGATAGGTAATGATTGAACCAAATATTTTAATAGCCTCATCAAGTTGCTGTGCTATCACTCCACCAATACCAACATCAGCGATATTGATAAAATATCGAGAAGTGTTACTCCCGTCTTTGGAGATAAATTCTGCAAAGCCTACATCTATTTTCTTAAAATTTTTCCTCAAAATTGATTCCTTTAAACCAGTCAACGAATGAGGAGAACAAGCGGTTTTTATAAAATCATTTCCAGAACCATTTGGCACTAATCCAAGTTTTATATTTGGCAACTTTGTATTTAAAAGTCCATTTAAAACTTCGTTAAGTGTTCCATCACCTCCACAAGCAACAATGTACGTAAATCCTTCATTAACAGCAATTTCAGTTAATAAAATCGCATGTTGCTCGAACTGTGTTTCACAAATTTTTACTTGAAACAAAACTTCATCATAAACCCTTTTTATTTCATTAATCAAGCTTTTCTTTTTTCGAGCTTTTCCATTAATAATGAATGCTATTTTTATCATAAAGGTGTATAAATAGTGGTTGAATATAACTCAAGATAGTAAAAATTATTTTATCAAAAAATCTCCATTTGCTAATCCTGCAAACAAGCAATATTTTTAACAAGCTCCCTCAAAAACTTTCTCTATGTTTAGTTCAATATAAATTTTTCTTAAAAAAATGTATTAATCCTAACATTTTCCTGAATCAAAAAGTTAATCTTATTTAAATCTAAATTTTATCATGAACCATTACATAGAATCAATTCAAGAAAAAATCGAACCTTTAAGACAGCAGATTATCAATCATAAAGTCTATTCAGTAATCAACGACCTCGATGATTTAAAAGTTTTCATGCAGTACCATGTATATGCGGTATGGGATTTTATGTCGCTGCTCAAATCTCTGCAAAGTAATCTTACTTGCACAACAGTACCGTGGTTTCCAGTAGGGTCTGCTCAAACTCGCTATTTAATCAATGAAATCGTAGCGGGTGAAGAGTCGGATGTGGATATGAATGGCGTACGTAAAAGTCATTTTGAGCTTTACTTAGATGCCATGCATCAAGCAGAAGTAGAAACTTCTCAAATCGAAAAATTCATTTCTATTTTAAAAGAATCAGGCGATTTAGAATCATCTTTCGTTATGGCTGGAACGCCCGATGCCGCTCGAAATTTTGTGAATTTTACGTTCGATATTATCAAAAGCAATAAATCTTATCTTCAGGCGGCTATTTTTACATTCGGTCGTGAGGATTTGATTCCTGGAATGTTTATGTCGATCATCAATGATATTCATTTGAGTGTTCCAGAGAAAATCTCTACTTTCAAATATTATCTTGAACGCCACATCGAAGTAGATGGCAATCACCACAGCCACCTAGCTTTAGAGATGACAGCCAACTTATGCGGTGAAAACGAAGAGTTTTGGAAAGAAGCTGAAGCAGCCACCATTCATTCGCTCCAGAAACGTATTGAGCTTTGGGATGGTGTTTATGAAAGTATTGAAGCTAAAAAAGTTTTCGCTTTATAAGATTATTTATTGTGATTAAATACCTTAGGAATGACCAATTTGGACGTTCCTAAGAGTAATTTTTAATTTATTTTAACAGGTAAAAGCGTCTGATTCCAATAAAAACTATTGTAAATACTGTGTAAACAATAAAAAATGGAACAATGAAATTAACCAAATTGAAGGCTAACATTATGGCAATAATCAATAACTGAAAGCCCAAGCCATATATTGAAATCAATGTCATAAACCAATTGGGGAAAGTTCTTATTTTATAGGCTTCTGCATCCAAAACATAAACAATTCTATCAAAAATGCCGTAAAGTGATACATAAATAGCAAACAATGCATTAACTGTTTTCTGATTTTCATTGGCAAACGCTTCTGGAGTTTCCGTCTCAAAAATCTTACTTGTAGCATCTCCTCCTACGGAGTTATTTCTCAGAATTACATAGTAAAAGTTATAGACAGTTCCTTGCAATTGAATACACAAAAAAGCTATCAGTGTAAGAACCCAAGAGCTATTTGAAATAGAGCAAATAGTCATCAAAAATATAAAATTCAGTATAATATCAAAGACACTATCCAAATATCGACCTGTATAAGATGGCGTATTTTTTACTCTTGATAACTCGCCATCAGCTGCATCAAGAATAGATTTGACGATAAGAAAACAACCCGCCCACCAATAATAAGCATTGAAAATACAATAAACTGCAATTAAGCCAGAGATTCCAAAAAGAAGCGTTAAATGAACAGGAGTAAAACGAGTATTTTTTAATTGATTAGCGATAATTTGGGCAAATGGTCTTCCATAATCAGAAAAGTCAAGAAATTTATCTTGAGCTGCAAGTTTGGACATTAAAATTTAACATAATAATAACATTAAGACAATATAGTCATTATACAAAAGTAAATATTTTCTTTTACAGTTCTGTTTCAAAATCATAAGATTATCGAAGTATAGACCAAATATTTAATAACTCGACTTGTCCAAACAAATATTTTCGTAATTTAGGAGACAAATTCGACCTTTACCATGCAAAAGTTAATCAAAGAGTTCCTTCACGCTGAAGCAGAGTACCAAACACGTCGCCATTTTCTGCAAACCTGCACAACGGGGCTTGGAGCAATGGCTTTTGGATCACTGCTGGGCGGATGTTCGGGAAAAGAAAACCCAGCACAAGCACTCATAGATCCTATGTTTCCGAAGCAACCACATTTTACTCCAAAAGTAAAACAGGTGATTTATATTCACATGGCGGGGGCTCCATCGCAGCTAGAACTTTTCGACTATAAACCAGCATTGCAAAAATTTGATGGGCAGGATTGTCCACAAGAGTTTTTAGAAGGAAAAAAGTTTGCCTTCATCAGAGGAATACCCAAGATGTTGGGTTCAATTGGTCAATTTAGTCAACACGGAAATTCAGGTGCGTTAATTTCTGACTTTCTTCCCTATCTACCTGAAGTTGCCGATGACTTAACTTTCTTGAAAGCTATGTACACCGACCAGTTCAATCATGCCCCAGCTCAATTATTAATGCACACCGGAAGTCCTAGACTGGGGCGACCGAGTATTGGTGCATGGTCAGTTTATGGTTTGGGTTCTGAAAATCAAAATCTTCCAGGATTTATTGTTTTAGCATCAGGCGGACGAAGCCCTGATGCGGGAAAAAGCGTTTGGGGAAGTGGATTTTTACCATCTATCTATCAAGGCGTTCAGTGCCGAACGGGTGGCGACCCAGTTTTGTATGTTTCTGACCCGCACGGCATGAGTCGAGATATTCGCAAACAAACCATCGAGGCTATCAACGAAATAAACAAACAACAATATGAAGCCGTACAAGACCCCGAAATCTTGACTCGTATTTCACAATACGAGATGGCGTTCAGGATGCAAATGTCTGTGCCTGAAGTGATGGACACCAGTAAAGAACCCGAATGGGTTCGTGATATGTACGGAGCTGTGCCAGGAGAAGGCTCCTTTGCAAATAACTGCCTATTGGCCAGACGTTTAGTAGAAAACGGTGTTCGTTTTGTACAGCTTTTCCATTGGGGTTGGGACTCCCATGGCACCGACCAACGCCTTTCACTTGATGGCGGTTTTAAAGATTTATGTCGAGTAACTGACCGATCAGTAACTGCCTTAATAAAAGACCTAAAAATGCGAGGTTTGCTCGACGAAACCTTGATAGTTTGGGGTGGAGAATTTGGCAGAACTCCCATGCAAGAAAACCGTGACGGACAAACCTTACCTTTTAAAGGGCGTGACCATCATCTAGATGCTTTTACCGTTTTTATGGCTGGGGGAGGACTAAATAAAGGTATGACTTTTGGCGAAACCGACGATTTAGGTTATTACGGTATAAAAGACCGTACTCACGTACATGATTTGCAAGCAACTATTTTGCATCTCATGGGTTTTGATCACGAAAAATTAACTTATGCTTTCCAAGGGCGACCATTTAGGTTAACCGATGTTGCAGGAAAAGTGATTAAACCAATTTTAGCGTAAACCACCAATATGAGTGTCCAAATTGGACGTTTCAGCAGGCTAAATTTAACAGTAAAAACTAAATTGTAAAAGTACTAAAACACATTTAAAATGAAAATTATTACCACAATATTACTTTTAATTACTTATTTCAATGTTTTTAGTCAAAGGGATTCCGCCTATTATCATCCAAATATCACAAAAAAACTATATTATTTAAAGCCTTTACAAAAAGTGAATGGAGCTTACTATTATGGTGAACGCCGGCTGAGCGGCTATAACTCGCTCGAAGTACCGTTTTTTGAACTAAACGACCCCGAGGTAAATTTTCAATACCGACGCTATAAAACTTTTACAGGCATTGGGCAAGCAATTGGTTTTGTTCCAACAATCTATTTTCTTGCTACATTTAACAAACCTAGCACTCGCCAAAGTGGTTTTTATTCAAGTACTTATTTGAGCATAATCGGGGCAACATTAGTTGGAAGCATCACTTGTTTTTTAATTGGGAAATCTCATATAAAAAAAGCAGCAATCAAATATAACCAAGCACTTGGCCAAAACAATTTGAGTAATTTACAACTAAAAACTGATAAAAACTCCTTAGGATTGGCACTTCGATATAATTTTTAGATTCATTTATTCCCTGACAACATATACATAAAATTTACAAAAAAACATTTCTTGTCAGTATTTGAAACATTTTTGGCAGTCAAAACTGAAATTTTGTCAGAAATTCTTACCTTTGCCACTCGTTGGCAGAAATTTTGTAGCGATGTCATTATGTCTTTGATTCGCGATTAAAGATTCGAGACGGAGAAGAAGATTCAATTTTTAAATCGTTTTTAAGACTTGTTTCTTCAGCTCTAAACCTTGTATCTCATATCTTAAACTTAAATTTTTTAAACTCAAAAACTCAAAATAAAATGTCAGTAAACATTAAGCCCTTAGCAGACAGAGTATTGGTAGAAGCTGCTCCGGCAGAGGAAAAAACAGCATTCGGTATCATCATTCCTGATACAGCAAAAGAAAAACCACAAAAAGGTATTGTCGTAGCAGCAGGTCCTGGCAAAAAAGATGAGCCAACCCTAGTAAAAGTAGGTGACAACGTACTTTATGGTAAATATGCTGGTACAGAAATAACTGTTGATGGTAAAGAGTACCTCATTATGCGTGAGTCTGATATTTACGCTATTGTTTAAAGTAATTAAGAATGTAAAATGTAGAATGAAGAATGTCATTTTACACGATACACTCTATAATTTTCGACAATTCTTAATTTTTAATTCTTAATTTTTAATTCAAAAAAATGGCAAAGCAAATTATATTTGATACAGACGCAAGAGAGAAATTGAAACGTGGTGTTGACACCCTTGCAAACGCAGTAAAAGTAACACTTGGACCGAAAGGCCGTAACGTTATCATCGATAAAAAATTCGGTTCACCTGCTATCACTAAAGATGGTGTAACAGTAGCAAAAGAAATCGAATTAAAAGACTCTATCGAAAACATGGGTGCTCAACTCGTGAAAGAAGTAGCTTCTAAAACCGCTGACCAAGCGGGTGACGGTACTACAACTGCAACTGTATTGGCACAATCTATCTACACAATTGGTGCTAAAAACGTAGCGGCTGGTGCAAATCCAATGGATTTGAAACGTGGTATTGAAAAAGCTGTAACAGCTGTCGTAGCTGCTTTGAAAGCACAATCTAAGCCGATCTCAACTTCAAAAGAAATTGAGCAAGTAGCAACAATCTCTGCCAACAACGATTTTGAAATCGGTCAAATGATTGCTCACGCAATGGAGAAAGTTGGTAAAGAAGGAGTGATCACGGTTGAAGAAGCCCGTGGAACAGAAACCGAAGTTAAAACTGTAGAAGGTATGCAGTTTGATAGAGGTTATTTATCACCATATTTCGTTACTAATGCTGAGAAAATGGAAGTTGAAATGGAAAAACCATTCATCTTGATTTCTGAGAAAAAAGTTTCTTCGATGAAAGAACTTCTCCCAGTTCTAGAAGGTGTAGCACAGACAGGCCGTCCGTTATTAATCATTGCTGAAGATGTTGATGGTGAAGCTCTTGCTACATTGGTTGTAAATAAAATCCGTGGTGCATTGAAAGTTGCAGCTGTAAAAGCTCCAGGTTTTGGCGACCGTCGTAAAGCAATGTTGGAAGACATCGCAATCTTGACTGGTGGAACTGTAATTGCTGAAGAAAGAGGCTTCAAATTGGAGAATGCAGATATTTCTTACTTAGGACATTGTGATAAAATCATTATCGACAAGGATAATACTACAATCGTAAACGGTGCGGGCGACCAAGAATTAATCGCTGGCCGTGTAAATCAAATCAAAGCTCAGATGGAATCAACAACTTCTGACTACGACCGTGAGAAATTACAAGAGCGTTTGGCTAAGTTGTCAGGTGGTGTAGCTATTATCTACATTGGTGCTGCAACTGAGGTTGAAATGAAAGAGAAAAAAGACCGTGTTGATGATGCACTCCACGCAACTCGTGCTGCTGTTGAAGAAGGCATTGTAGCTGGTGGTGGTGTTGCGTTGATTCGTGCTCAATCTGCTTTGGTTGGTCTTGAAGGCTTAAACGGTGACGAAACTACTGGTATCGCAATCATCCGTTCGGCAATCGAATCACCATTGCGTTGTATTGTTGCAAATGCGGGTGGCGAAGGTTCTGTAATTGTTCAAGAAGTGAAAAACGGAAAAGACGATTACGGCTATAATGCTCGTGAAGATAAATTTGAAAATATGTTGGCGGCTGGTATCATCGACCCTACGAAGGTAACTCGTTTGGCTCTTGAAAACGCTGCATCAATCGCTGGTTTATTACTTACAACTGAAGCAGTGGTATCTGATATTCCAGAAGATAAAGCTCCAGACATGGGTCACTCACACGGTGGCGGTATGGGCGGCATGATGTAATATCAGCCAATTCAATTTACAAAAAAGGTCTTAGGAGAATTTCTAAGACCTTTTTTGTGTTTACTCTTTTCAAAAAAACAAGAAAACTTTATTCAACAAAAATCGTTAAGTTTGTAAAAAATACTATAATTATGACAGCAATTTTGGATAAAGAGTTAATCAGAAAGTCACTTATTGACTTGGCTATGGTTGAGCCAGAATTTGTAAGTGCCTTAATTTTAGAAGTTGATGCTAACTTGAAGAAGTCAAAAAAACAACGTTTAACTGAAATTATAAAAGAAGATTTTGAAGAGTACGGTGAGGTTTTTAAGGCATTGGCATGAACATTATATATTTAGACAAAAACGATATTACATTTATCAATCAACAAACCGTTGCTGTTCATGGTGGAAACTTCATGCCTCCAAATTATTTTCTGCATGAAGAAAATTTAGATTATCTACTTGAAGTGGTTCAAGCAGAAATGTTTGGAGAACCACTTTACCCAACAATTACAGATAAAGCAGCTGTTTATTGCTACAATATCATTTGTAATCACATTTTCTCTGATGGTAACAAACGTACAGGTTTAGAAGCCGCTCTTGCTTTTCTAAAGCTAAATGGGAATAGGTTAAATAGGAATCTCCCTCATAAACAGCTATTTGATTACATCCTAAAAATTGCTTCGGGAGAATCAAACTTAGAAGAATGCAGGTCTTGGTTTGCCGAAAATGCAGTAAAACTTTAAGCCAGCTTTTGAACAAAAAAGACATTTTTGACGTATTCCAATTTGAAAAGAGTGCAACCAACTATAATACTATCAAAAAATGTCAACATTCCAAGCATTCTACATCACCGAAAACGAAGATAAAACTTTCTCACAAAACATCATTGAACGTCAAATCGAAGATTTACCAGCAGGTGAAGTCTTAATCAAAGTACAATATTCTTCACTCAATTATAAAGATGCACTTTCGTCAACTGGTAATCGCGGCGTAACTCGTAATTACCCACACACACCAGGTATTGATGCCTCTGGTGTGGTTGAAGAAAGTCAATCTGTCGATTTTCAGAAAGGTGATAAAGTACTCGTAACTGGCTTCGACCTCGGCATGAACACTTCGGGCGGATTTGGACAATACATCAGAGTACCTGCTAAATGGGTTGTAAAACTTCCTCGTGGATTGAAAGCCAAAGAAAGTATGATTTTTGGTACTGCTGGACTTACCGCTGCTCTTTGTATTGATAAATTATTACAAAGCGGACTTACACCCGAAAAAGGAAAAGTTGTCGTGACGGGTGCAACGGGCGGAGTAGGTACAATGGCCGTAATGATTTTGGCAAAACTTGGCTTTCATGTTGTGGGCGTAACAGGCAAATTCGAAGGCAGAGATTATCTATTAAAAATCGGAGCGAAAGAAGTTATTTCTAGAGAGGAAGTTGATGATAAATCAAGTCGCCCATTATTGAAAGGAATTTATGCAGGTTGTGTCGATACAATAGGCGGAAATATACTCGCAACTATCTTAAAATCAATGCAATACAATGGAGTTGTAGCAATTTGTGGTTTAGTTAATTCGCCCCAATTGCCAACGAGTGTATTTCCTTTTATCCTGCGTGGCGTATCGATGTTTGGTATCGACTCGTCAGAATGTGATATTGAATGGCGTAAAAAACTTTGGAAAAACCTCGCCAAAAACTGGAAACCTTCTGATATTCAGTCAATTACCAAAACCGTTACATTAAAAGGGCTTTCTAAAGAAATCAAGAAAATTTTGAAAGGCGGACAAATAGGTCGTGTAATTGTTAGATTATAAAAAATTATTATCTTTGAAGGCATAAACCCTAATCATATGCCTGTTCTAACTCGCCTTACTTCGGCCGATGTCTATCGTGGCTTTGTTATGCTTCTGATGATGGCCGAAGTCCTACATTTCGGAGAAGTTTCCGAAACACTTCCCGAAAGTACTTTTTGGTCATTTCTTGCCTTTCATCAAGACCACGTTGAGTGGGTTGGCTGCTCACTTCACGATATGATTCAGCCTTCATTTTCGTTTTTGGTCGGAGTGGTTCTCCCCTATTCTATTGCCAGCCGCCTTACGCAAGAAAGTAGTTTCAGTAAAGTTTTTGTTCACGCCCTCAAACGCTCATTGATTTTAATTTTATTGGGTATTTTTCTACGTTCGCAGTACAAAACCCAAACCTACTTCACTTTTGAAGACACTCTCAGCCAAATCGGCTTGGGTTATCCAATCTTATTTTTGCTAGGTTTTCGTTCGCAGAAAATCCAAATTTCAGTACTTATCCTTATTCTTGTAGCTTATTGGCTAGCTTTTGCCCTATATCCGCTTCCCACCGCCAATTTTGATTATGCAAGTGTAGGAGTTGCCAAAGATTGGGAGCATAATCTGACAGGTTTTGCGGCTCATTGGAATAAAAATACCAACTTCGCTTGGGCATTTGACCAATGGTTTCTAAATCTCTTTCCGAGAGAAAAACCATTTATTCGCAATGGTGGAGGCTACTCAACTTTAAGTTTTATTCCTACACTCGGAACAATGATTTTAGGACTTTTAGCGGGAAATATTCTAAAATCTGGTATTCTCCCTTACGAAAAACTAAAGAAATTTATTATTCTTGGTGTTTCTGGTTTGGTTATTGGTTTGATTCTAAATCTACTTGGCATCTGTCCGAATGTGAAACGTATCTGGACTCCAACGTGGGTTATTTTCAGTGGAGGACTTTGCTTTTTGTTCTTATCTTTCTTTTATTGGATAATCGAGATCAAAGAAAAAACAAACTGGGCGTACTTTCTGAAAATAATAGGTATGAATTCGATTGCAGCTTACTGCATTGCTGACGCACTAGGAGTTTATATCTCAAAATCGCTCAAAATTCATTTAGGCGAAGATTATGCCACTATTTTCGGAATTCCGTATCAATCACTTATTCATGGAGGATTGATGTTACTAATTTATTGGCTGCTTCTTCAATGGCTTTATAAAAAGAAAATTTTTATTAAAATTTAAACTAAACGTATAAAATCTTTTTGTATTAATTATCCCTAATCTTCTGAATAAGATTGGGGATTTTTTTATTTCGCAGAATGCATTTTTATAGCACTAAAGCACCTTAACCTAATTTATGTATAACAATTATTCTCTTTTATTATCAAGTATATGAATTTTGCAATCTATACAAATAATTGTGTAATACTTACTGAAAATATTTGCTCCAATTTTGCATGGTAAAAATTATTTCTTTATTGCAGCATTCGATTTTACATAGAACTTCTACTAAAAGTGTAATTTTTGTGAAATGAAATAATTTTTAGAATAATTTTGAAACATTTTACTATTTTTTTACTAAAATAATTTTAAAAATGAAAAAACTCGTTCATTCATTTGTATTTACGCAATGTAAATCACTTATCACTAATTAGAGCCTTGGATGCCTAATTACTTTTAGTTTTAATGGGGCTTTATTTGCCCAAAACCCCTCAGCCATACTTGACGTGGCAGCCTATAACAAAGGAGTTTTGATTCCTCGTGTGAGTTTAACATCAACCGCTGATATTAGCACAATTACCTCACCCGCAACGTCATTACTTGTGTATAATACAGCTACTGTTGGCATTCCACCTACCAATGTCTCACCAGCATATTATTACTGGAATGGCACAAAATGGGATCTTTTAGGCAGTATTACAACCTTTGCAGAGTTTTATGCACTCATGCCAAGCGACAATACTGCCACTATTGCTGCAGGTGCACGCATCGAATTTCCTCAGAATGGCCCGACAAATAACATAATTACGCGGATTAACGCAAGTCAATTTAATATACCCGCCATTGGAATCTATTCGGTAAGTTGGCAAGTAAGCGTTGCAGAAGCAGGCCAACTAATCCTGCAACTTAATGGCACTGACATTCCATCGAGCGTGGTTGGGCGTGCCACAGGAACCACCCAAATTTACGGCCACACAATGATTACGACAACAGTAATAAATTCGGTACTTCAAGTAGTAAATCCGAGTGGAAATCCGGCAGCTTTAACGCTAACACCAATTGCAGGCGGCACTCGTGCCGTCACGGCGAATCTTGTTATTACTCGTATTCAGTAAATCTTTCATATTATAAAAGAGCAGGACAATTAGATTTACTCTTTAGTCATTCTTACATACTAAATCCATGAAAACAGAAATAAAAGTCGGAGGAAGAATGAAACTATTCTCGGAAGATGTAGCATATTTTGAAGCCGATGTAAACTATACAATCATTCATTATTACCAAGGCAAGAACAAAATCGTGGCGACAACTATTGGTCAGATTCACGAACGCATAGGGGAAGAATGTGGTTTCATACGGCCTAATAGAGGTTATCTTATCAATCTTCAATTTGTTGATAAATATAAATTAGGAGAATTATTACTACAAAATAAATTAAAAGTAAATATCTCAAGAAGGAGAAAAAAACGATTAAATAATATTGTGGAGAAATATTTTGAGCAAAAAATACAAATCACTGCATACACAATGAAAAAAAGCATGAGATATTAGACATGAAACAAAATGCCAACTATCATAAGTTACATCATTTCAATTTGTCGATCAATATTGTCTCATAACATACTTGCAAAAATATTAAATAACATGGGACGCCTAAAAAAGTTGTACCATGTTATCCTTCATAAATTAAATTCAATTATCGCCTTCTTTTCTAACATCAAAAATTCGATGTAACCAAGATTTTTTCTCGGCAATATCTACATCTTTTTCTTCTTTTGTTAGCTGATAACCAAGTAATTGTACTAAATCTGGTTGCCCAGCGTCAATCCAACAAGTAAGCCAAAAATCTCCCACCATTTTTATTGAAGCTCTCATTTGTCGCTCCACTTGATTTTTAAGCATCGAATGATATCGTTCCGAAAAATCATGTGAATAAATTTTTGTGATTATACCATTTCGCTCGTCAAAACCAAACTTTTTATCTTCGGAAAACTGATTTGTTAGTTCTCTTTCAAAAACCAAAACCGAATCCAAAGCAGCATTTGCTCCCAATACTGCTTGCCAAGCACGCTTCTGCGGTGTTTTAACATATTCTGCTTGACCGACAAAAAAATCATAATTATCTGAAAATAATTCAGGTAAACGACTCTCCCAAAAACCATGAATACCAACTTGATTGGTTAGTTGTCCATTATAATTTCGGGTCGTATGAAGTGGCACATTGGCATCAGCAATATAATGACCAATATCAGCTGAAAGCATCAAAATCCTCCGAACGTCACGTTTACGGAAGGCTTCCGTCAGCTGAAACTTCATAAAATTGATGTGCCAAGGCACAATACCATGTCGGTTTAATGTATCTTCTGAAATTTTCTCCGTTACTTCTTTCCAAGAATAAGTCGGAAGTTTTTTTCGCAGCGAATCAGCATAATTATCTAAATCAATAAAATGCCGAGGAGCCTCTTCTTTTACTGCATAACGCCTCTGATCAGGATTTACTGCATTTTCGGTGATGTAATCAATGTGCGATTTATAGAATTTAAACATTTCAGGTGGAAGCGTATAAACCGCCAAACGATTTATCCGCTGATGCCCAAAAAAGCCCCAGAGTGGATGCTCCCAGAGTGGACGCTCCCAGAGTGGATGCTCCCAGAGTGGATGCTCCCAGAGTGGATGCTCCCAGAGTGGACGCTCCCAGAGTGGACGTAAATTTTCGAACTTCATTTTCCATGAAGAAATCAAAATAACACCTAAAAAAAGAATACTATTCCTTATAAATTTTGATAAAAAAACTTTTTTTACAATTCTTTTTGTCATTTGTGCCACTATTTTTTTTCAAAATAAAATATTCTATTTATAACTTTCTAAAAATCTGTCTTTTTAAACTTCAAAATCAAAATTTTTTATTTTTTTTCAAGCAACAAGTAAATTTTTGATACACTTTTTTAGAAAAAATACATTTTTCTTTTAAAAACCCCTTTATGTAAAACCTAAATTTAAATATTTTGAAAATTGAAATATAAATACTCATTTTGTTAAAAAGTAAAAAAACCAAATATTATTTGGAAATATAATGCAAAAACAAAAAACAACAAAATATTTTCTTGAAATAATGCAACAATATTAAATAAAATGTCTTATATTTGTAACTCAATACAGAATATTATTCGGAATTAAGAAAATGAATAAGACACAAAAAAAACAAGTTATTGCCCAATCGTTATTAAAATATTTGATGCCAGTAATGGCTTTGGGGATTTTTGCTTTTTTAATGGTAGCCTACGGTTCGGCATACACGCCTCCGAAAGCACAAAAACAACGCATTGTTTGTTTTAAATTCAAAGAAGGAACTTCAGCTGATGCAATCAAGCAACACATGGCTGACTTTCAAGATTTGAAACGTCAGATGCCAGAAATAGCTGCCTATTCAGCTGGTGAAACCTTCGGAGAAGAAAATTCAACAGCTGAGTACGATGTTATGCACTACCTTACTTTCAGAACTGAAGCTGAGGTTGAAAAATTTCGTGAAAGTACTCAATATAAGGCATTTGAAAAATCCAACGAAACAAAATGGGATAAAGTTTTGGTTATTAATTCAGAGATTAAATAAACCAATTTTTAAAAGATAAGCTTAAGTAAGGTATCGATCGGAGCGATTCCTTCTTTTTTATAATTAAAAGTTTTTTAGTTTAAGTTTTTTCTTTAAAATTATTTCATTAATTTTGCAATCTAGATTTAGAGTAAGACAATTATTATATTTAAAATACAATGGCAAATCATAAGTCGGCATTAAAGCGTATCAGAGCAAACGAAACTAAGCGTTTAAGAAATCGTTACCAACACAAAACCACTCGTACTTTAGTTAGAAAATTACGTGGTTTAAACGATAAAACAGCAGCTTCGGAATTATTTAAATCAGCAGCTTCGGCTTTAGATAAATTAGCACGCAAGAACGTTATTCATAAAAACAAAGCAGCAAACTTGAAATCGGGTTTGGCTAAGCACATCGCAGGATTAGCAGCTTAATTTTCGATACGTTGCCCAACTTTCGGGAATTCAATATTTTTGCTCATGGAAACAATTTCTCCGTGAGCATTTTTTGTTTAAATTTAGGCACAATGAGGCAAAGGTACATAGATATAAAGATATTAAGAATATCCTTACAACCAAGCACCTTACAGTTATCAAAAAAAACTTTGTGCCTTTGAAACGTTGTAGCTTTGTACCTAAAAAATAACGATGATTAGCAATATTTTATCGTGGGCGGAAGAAGACCGACCAAGAGAAAAACTTTTGTTGAAGGGCAAGGCTGTCCTTTCCGATGCTGAATTGATTGCTATTTTGATAGGTTCAGGCACAAGAGAGTTATCGGCCGTTGATTTATCAAAGCTGATTTTGCAAAGCGTTAATAATAATCTAAACGAATTAGCAAAGCTGAGCATCAACGACTTAATGAAATTTAAAGGCATTGGCGATGCAAAAGCTATCTCGATTGCTGCCGCTTTAGAACTTGGCAGAAGAAGAAAAGAAAGTGAGTCGCTAAAAAAACAAAAAATTACTTCATCAGCAGATGTCTATGAGGCAATTCGCCCTTATTTGATGGATTTGCAACACGAGCAATTTTGGATAATATTACTCAATCGAGCCAATGAAGTTATTCGTCCTCAACAAATAAGTATCGGTGGAGTTTCGGGTACGGTAGCCGACCCAAAGATTATTTTCAAAGCTGCTATTGAGCACCTAGCTTCAGCAATTATTTTGGTTCATAATCACCCATCTGGAAATCTTACACCGAGCCAAGCAGATAAAGAATTGACAAAAAAAGTAAAAGGAGGAGGCCAAACACTTGATATTCCAGTGCTTGATCATCTAATTTTTAGCAATAATGGCTATTTTAGCTTCGCTGACGAAGGTATATTTTGAATAATTAAAAATGAATAATTGATTATACTTTAACTATTCACTCAAAAGACTACACTCTTCATAAAAAATATATTTTATTTATAAAAACTAAAAAATATAATTTTGAATTATAATTGAACGTAGTAGTAATTCTAAATTCTATATTAATTAAAATGCTTACAGTTTCTAATATTTCGCTAAGTTTTGGCAAAAGAACTCTTTTTGAAGAGGTAAATCTCAAATTCACTCCTGGTAACGTTTATGGTCTGATTGGAGCAAACGGTGCCGGAAAATCGACGTTTGTAAAAATACTTTCGGGCGATCTCGACCCCACTTCTGGTAATGTGAGCATGGACCCAGGCGAAAGAATGTCAGTTTTGAAACAAAATCAAAATGCGTTTGATGATGAAACCGTTTTAAATACCGTTGTGCGTGGAAACGAGCGTTTATCACAAATCATTGTAGAAAAAGATGCCATTTATGCCAAAGAAGATTTTTCGGAAGAAGACGGCAATCGTGCAGCAGAATTAGAGGCAGAATTCGCTGATATGAATGGCTGGGATGCCGAATCTGATGCAGCAACATTACTTTCAGGCTTGGGTATAAAAGAAGACTCGCACTATACTTTGATGGCCGATATGAATCCATCAGAAAAAGTAAAGGTTTTGTTGGCACAAGCATTGTTTGGAAATCCAGATATTTTGTTGCTTGATGAGCCTACAAACAACTTAGATATTGAATCTATTTTATGGCTCGAAAATTTTTTGATGAATTTCAAAAATACTGTAATTGTTGTATCTCACGACCGTCACTTCCTTGATAACGTTTGCACATACATTGCTGACCTTGACTATAAGAAAATCTCACTTTACGGTGGCAATTATTCTTTTTGGTATGAATCAAGCCAGTTAGCTGCTCGTCAGAAATCTGACCAAAACAAAAAAGCTGAAGAGAAAAAGAAAGAATTAGAGGAATTTATTCGTCGATTCTCTGCTAACGTGGCAAAATCGAAACAAGCAACGGCCCGTCAGAAAATGATTGAAAAATTGAATATTGAACAAATTCAACCTTCATCGCGAAAATATCCATATATCGGATTTAAACCTGAGCGTGAAGTAGGTGACCAAATTTTATTAGTTGAAAACCTAAGCTATAAACTCGAAGACGGCACTTATTTGTTTAAAGACGTTAGTTTTCAAATTGGCCGTGGAGAAAAAGTTGCTTTTTTGAGTAAAGATGGGTTGGCTGTTTCGGCTTTATTTGATATTCTTGCGGGTGAAAAACAGGCTTCAAACGGAACTTTCAAATGGGGCATTACGATTACAAATACTTATCTGCCTAACGACAATGGTAAATATTTCTCAGATGGAAGTCTTGACCTAGTTGATTGGCTAAGACAATATTCAATTGAAAAAGATGAGACATTTGTACGTGGATTTTTAGGTAGAATGTTATTCTCTGGCGAAGAAGCTCTGAAAAAATGCACAGTACTTTCTGGAGGAGAAAAACAACGTTGTATGTTTTC
This sequence comes from uncultured Emticicia sp., assembly GCF_937903345.1. GTDB lineage: Bacteria > Bacteroidota > Bacteroidia > Cytophagales > Spirosomataceae > Emticicia. The sequence goes on from NZ_CALCZQ010000061.1 coordinate 112,345, forward strand.
GAGAATGATGCTTTCTGGAGCAAACGTCTTAATTTTCGATGAACCTACTAATCACCTCGATTTAGAGTCGATTCAGGCACTGAATAAAGGAATGGAAGATTTTCCTAGCAATATATTGTTTACTTGTCATGACCACCAATTGACTCAAACGGTAGCAACTCGTGTAATCGAACTTGCACCAAAAGGTTACTTGGATAAATTAATTGATTTTGATGACTACTTGACCGACGAAAAAATCAAAGCTCAACGTGATGCTTTGTATAAGTAGTAAGTTAATTAATAATATTTAAGAATACAAACGTGGCATATCTTCGAGATATGCCACGTTTATTTTATAAACAAAGAATTATGCAAGACTTCACCGAAATATCTCAAAACGACCTAGAAAGCATTCTTTCTGATCCAAAAAGTATATTACTTGATGTAAGAGAAACCACAGAATTTGAGGATTTTAATATTGGCGGCATTAATATACCTCCACATGAAGTCTTGGAGCGATTTGAAGAACTTAAAAACTACCAAACAATTGTGGTAGTTTGCTCCAATGGTACACGAAGCAGCATCGTAGCCCGCCTCTTAAAAAAGAAAATGCCAGATAAAACTATTTTGCACCTAGTAGAAGGAGTATTTTAATGATTATTGTGATGATGAATGTTTAAACTAAATAATAGTGAAGCATTAAACATTCATCTTTTAACATTAAACTCAGAACCCTTTATAATCTCTGTCATTTTTTACTAACCATTTGCCAACTGCAAAAGCTGAAAGCATCAAAACAACAAAAAATGCAATTGGAAGCCAAGTAGGATATTGATAACCGAACATAATCGTATGAAGTTTAAATTATTAACCCTGCAAAAATACAACAAAATGAAAAAGATTATAGCTTTTTTCTAAAAAAAATTATAGAAAAGACAATGAATTATTTTTCTACTTTCAAAATTGAATAATAGCGAGAAATATCTTTAAATAATTTCAAAGCCTCCTGAACTTCTTTATCACGATCAAATGCAACAAATTTCATAGCTTTCTGGTAGTAATAGCGGCTCAAAATCTCTGCTTCTAACTGTTCTTTAATATCTTCCTTATTTTTTACTAAATCTTGCTGTTTGCCTTGATTAATTTTATCACGTAAGGATTTTATATGCTCTTGAACCAAATCTAGGGAGTTTTCTTTTTTTGCAGATGCTTCTAGATTATCGAGATTACGTTCCATTGGGGTAATATAAGTAAAATCTTTATTTTTAAGCCAAATGATAAATTCTTGATATTCAGTTTCGGTCAACGAGAATTTCTCTTTTGGTTTTTGATTTATGTGCTCAAAATAATACTTAGTTGCGTAATCAAAGATATAGTTTTTCTGAAGCAAATTAACCGTCACTGCTGATAGAGTAGCTACATTAGTTTTAATGTCGGGGTCAACACCTCCACCATCATAAACTGTGCGGCCGTTTTTGGTCTTAAAAGCAGTTTTTAAGGAGTCTGCCACACGTCCTACGCTTCCATCAGGACTACGGTGGCTATAGTCTAAAGCCTGAATACAACGACCGCTAGGAATGTAATATTTGGCTGTTGTAATTTTCATTTTTGTTCCATAACTCAGGTCACGGGTTGTTTGAACCAAACCCTTTCCGAATGAACGTTGACCAATAATTACGGCACGATCATAATCTTGGAGCGTTCCACTCACTATTTCAGAAGCCGAAGCACTCTGACTATTTATCAAAACCACAATCGGAATTTCAGTATCAAGCGGAGCTTCCATTGTCATATATTTATGATTCCATTCTGCTACTTTTCCACGAGTTTCTACAATTAGTTGGTCTTTCGACAAAAATGCGTTACAGATTTCTACCGACATATTCAACAAACCACCAGGGTTTCCACGCAAATCTAAAATCACTTTTTTCATACCTTTTCCTTTCAATTCAGCAAAAGCACCTTTTACTTCTTTGGCAGCGGTAGCAGTAAAATCATTTAATTGAATATACCCAACTTCGTCGTTAATCATGCCCGAATTTGGCACATTTGGTGTTTTCACAATATCACGACCAACAACTAAATCAATTGGCGAATTTTGACCAAAACGCTTCACAGAAATTTTTACTGTCGTGCCTGTTTGCCCTTTCATTAATCGTCCAATATCAACTCCTTTACGAGCAATAACATCCACACCATCAATTTTTAAAATTTCGTCACCAATTTTCATCCCTGCTTTATCAGCTGGTGAATCTTCGTAAACCATTACAACTACATGCGTGTTATCTCGGTGCGAAACAGTGGCACCGATACCATTATATTTCCCAGTTGTCATGGTCATATAATCTTCGATATCATCCTCTGGGAAGAAGTTGGTATAGGGATCGAGCTGTTTGAGCATTGATTCGATACTCAAACGCATTGCTTTATTTGGATTGATTTCGTCAACGTAATAAGCATTGAGTTCCTTGAACATCGTTGCGAAAATATCTAAGTTTTTGGCTATCTCAAAATAGCGGTCGTCGTACTTAAAGGCAGCAAACGGAATCGTAACAACGGCGAAGGCAATTAAAGTAAATTTGCTTAGGTTTTTCATTTTCAAAAGTTTTATTCCACAATCGCTTCGTCGAACCGATATTGTAAAATATTAAAATATAAAGAACGATATAGAAACTTGTTTTTCAGTAAAACGCAAAAACTTGACCAAAAATGTCATGGTGGTGATTTTTTTTCTATAAGTTTTTGCAAATAAACACATTTTTCGCACTTGTAAAAACTGTCTCTTTACATTACAAAAGTTATCGAAATCAATATCAATAAAATCTTCTCAGAGCAAATCTAGCACACTGAACTCATTGATCACCTCATTTGTCGTATTGCTATGCTCTACTATCAATACATTTTTACAATTCAGTTATTTCAATATTTAGATAAAAACTTTCATCGAATCGACTATTCTTTTTTTGTAAATCTCGTTCATTAAACCCCTCGAATAAGCTAAAGGTTTGGAAGTATTTTTGGTTCCCATAAAATTGGCAAAATAATCCTCTGTGATTCCTTTATTAGCTAATTAGATTTCCAAAACTTCGGCTATTACTTGGCCTAAAACAATTAATGGCGGATTGGCAGATTTTTCAACTTTTTCTAGATTCAGAATCCCATAAACCATTAACTTACAAGAAGTTAAATGAAAAAATAGCAAAACAAGTTTTTCCAATTTTTTCATTCTTTGCTTATTATTATTGATGCCTATAGCAGATTTTATTTTCAATCTAAATCTATCCCGAAAATGAAAAATATATGAGGAACGGCTAAGATTTTAAATTTTAAAATTCCGATAAAAATATGTATCTTTACATTAAAATAATACTAAAAACTGCGAATATCAAAGTTAAGATATTCAACTCAGATAAAATCTGATAGTTAAATTTTTATAAAAAATAAATTATGGCAGAAAATCAAGAAGGAATTGAGCCTCAGAAGTCAAGAGCAGATTATGGTGCTGAGAACATTCAGGTACTTGAGGGCTTAGAGGCAGTAAGAAAACGTCCAGCCATGTACATTGGTGATATTGGTATAAAAGGTCTTCATCACCTAATTTGGGAGGTTGTAGATAACTCAATAGATGAAGCCCTTGCAGGACATTGCGACACAATTCACGTAACAATCAACGAGGATAATTCTGTAACAGTAAAAGATAATGGCCGTGGGATTCCAACGGGAATGATGGCAAAGGAGAAAAAATCCGCTTTAGAGGTCGTTATGACAGTGCTTCATGCTGGTGGTAAATTTGATAAAGATACTTACAAAGTTTCGGGAGGTTTGCACGGTGTAGGCGTTTCCTGCGTTAATGCACTTTCAATTGCATTTAGAGTCGAAGTTCACAGAGAAGGAAAGGTTTTTGAACAAGAGTACAGTATCGGAAAGCCACTTTATCCAGTACGTGAAATCGGAACAGCTGACGATACTGGAACACAAGTAACTTTCAAGCCAGATGATACAATTTTTACCGTATCCGAATATAAATACGAAACTGTTGCGAATCGTTTGCGTGAATTATCTTTCTTGAATAAAGGAATCACTTTGATTTTGAAGGATTTACGTGAAATCGACGAAAAAGGTGAGCCCTTAACTGATATATTTAAATCGGAAGGTGGTTTAGCAGAATTTGTTTCGTATATAGATGCAGGACGTGAGCGTTTGATTCCTGAACCAATGTTTATGGAAGGAATCAAAGATGGCGTTCCTGTTGATGTTGCGATGCTTTATAATACTGGCTACAGCGAAAACGTATCTTCGTTTGTAAACAATATTAATACCCACGAAGGCGGAACGCACGTTTCGGGTTTCCGTATGGCATTGACTCGGACTTTGAAAAACTACGCCGAGAAATCGGGCATTTTGGCTAAAGAAAAAATTGAAATTAGTGGTGATGACTTCCGTGAAGGATTAACAGCTGTAATATCTGTAAAAGTACAGGAACCACAATTTGAAGGACAAACCAAAACCAAATTGGGTAACAGTGAAGTAACAACAGCCGTGAGTTCGTGTGTAGCTCAAATGCTTGAAAATTACTTAGAAGAGCATCCAAAAGAGGCTCGAATCATTGTTGACAAGGTGATTTTGGCAGCTAAAGCACGTATTGCCGCTAAAAAGGCACGTGAAATGGTGCAACGCAAGAACGTTTTGGTAGGAAGTGGACTTCCAGGAAAACTGGCTGACTGCTCAGAATCTGACCCAACAATTTGTGAAGTTTACTTAGTTGAGGGAGACTCGGCGGGTGGATCGGCAAAACAAGGTCGTAACCGTGCTTTCCAAGCTATTTTACCTTTACGTGGTAAAATTCTAAACGTTGAGAAAGCTCAAGAATTCAGAATTTATGAAAACGAAGAGATAAAAAACATGTTTACGGCATTGGGTGTGCAAATCGGCCGTGAGGGCGATGAGCGTGCTTTGAATACTGATAAACTCCGCTATCATAAAATCATTATTATGACCGATGCTGATATTGATGGTAGCCACATAAGAACTTTGATTCTGACGTTCTTCTACCGTTATATGAAAGAATTGATTGATAGAGGTTTTATTTACATTGCTCAACCACCTTTATATTTGGTAAAGAAAGGTAAAGAAGAAGAATATTGCTGGACAGAAGAACAACGTGAAATTGCAGTAAAACGTTTAGCAGCAGGCGGAAAGGAAGAAAATGTGGGTATTCAACGTTACAAAGGTTTGGGAGAAATGAACCCAGAACAACTTTGGGAAACAACCATGCGACCAGACAAACGTACATTGAAGCAAGTAACCATCGAATCGGCTGTTGAGGCTGACCACCTTTTTGCAATGTTGATGGGTGATGAAGTTGCCCCTCGCCGTGATTTCATCGAGCGTAATGCCAAATATGCGAAGATTGATATTTAATCAGTCAACGATTTTCAGACAATAATCAACCGAAATAAATATTTAGCTTTTATTTCATTGTGAATATTTTAAAGGCAGTTATCTTTAGCAATGCTAAAAGTTAGCTGCCTTTTTTTAAACTCTAAACCTTCATCCTAACTATGAAAAAACTGTTTATTCTTTCTTTATTATGTCTTTCGGGAAGCTTGACTTTCGCTCAGAAAAAAATATACCCACTTATCAAAAGTGGTGGCGGAATGTTTGAAGTGCCAGAAGCTACGCCTGTGGTTGATAAAAAAATGCAGTACAAAATTATCGTTGATTTGTCGAAAGCTTCGGATAAGCCAGATTCCGTAAATTCGGCATTGGATAAACTGGCTCGATTGTTAAATGCTCATATTGAAGCAGGTGTGCCAAAAGAAAATTTATCAGTTATCGGTGTAATCCATTTTTTGGGAACTCCAATCATTTTGGAAGATGAAGCCTACAAAAAAAAGTTTGGCATGGCAAATCCGAATACTGCTTTAATTAATGAATTGGGTAAAAATGGCGTGCGTTTTTATGTATGTGGACAATCGCTTAGAGCAAGAAAATTAGTAGATGAAAAACGTAATGAACATATAAAAGTAGCTCAATCGGCATTAATAACTTTCAGCACTTTTCAGAATATGGGATATGCTCTGCTATTGCCGTAAAGGATAAAATAATTAAATTGAGACGTTGCATGCAACGTCTCAACTATTTTTAAATTAAAATATCTGCCTCGCAACGGCCATTGTGGTATCTGATTTACTCATTGTATAAAAGTGTAGAGCAGGCACACCAAAATCAATCAATTCTCTGCACTGTTGAATCGACCATTCAATGCCCAATTGCTTTGCTTGTTTATCGTTTTCGCAGGCTATCACCTCTTTTCTGAATGCCTCAGGCATATCTAAATAGAATAATCTTGGTAAAATATCTAATTGCTTCTTGGTAGCCAACACTTTCAAACCTGGAATAATTGGAATCGTGATACCTTCTGCACGGCATTTATTGACAAAATCAAAATATTTTTGGTTATCAAAAAACATTTGAGTTACTACGTAATCAGCCCCTGCTGCAACTTTACGCTTCAAGTTTGCCATATCTTGGTCTAAATCGGTCGCCTCAAAATGCTTTTCAGGATACGCCGCTACTCCAATACAAAAATCACTGGCATTGAGATATTCGGCATCTTCGTGGAGATATTTGCCATTATTCATATCTTTTATCTGCGAAACCAACTCATTTGCAAACTGATGTCCATCTTTTTTTGCCTTAAAAGTATCATAAGGTTTGGCAAAATCTCCTCTGAGTGCCAACACATTATCAATTCCTAAATAATTGAGGTCAATTAATAAATCTTCATTTTCATCTTTTGTGAATCCTCCACAAAGCAGGTGCGGCACAGGGTCAATTTTAAAACGATGCATAATTGAGGAACAAATACCGACTGTACCTGGGCGTTTACGAGTTTTTATTTCCTTGGTGGTTCCATCGGACAATTGTTTAGTGAAATATTCTTCACGGTGAAAAGTAACATCAATAAAAGGAGGTTTTAGTTCCATCATTGGCTCAATGGCGTTTAATAAAACATTGAGATTTGAGCCCTTGGTTGGCGGAATGATTTCAATCGAAAAAATTGGTTTTCCGTTATTACTCTTCAAATGTTCAGTTACTTTTGCCATTTTCTAAAATATGATTTTTATCCTTATTTTTTAGCAAAAATAGATATATTATTTATCAAAACAAATATTATTAGTTATTTTATCTAATATTTTAGACTTATGTAGTTATATTATTTTTACGTTTAATATATAAATAATTCAAAAACTAATCAACCTATGCTGCCCGAAACGCTCATAAGCAGACCTACAGAGTTCTTCCTGGTAGTCAGGATGAGCAATTCTGATTAGCTCCCTGGCTCTTTCTACTAAATTTTTACCGAATAAATTTGCTATACCAAACTCAGTTACAACATAGTGAACATTCGCACGAGTCGTTACTACACCTGCCCCTTCTTTCAAATGTGAAACTATTTTTGACATACCTTTTGAAGTTGCATTTAAGGCAATTATTGGCTTACCTCCCTCTGATAATTCCGCACCTCTGATAAAATCCATTTGTCCGCCTACACCCGAATACATATTATAGCCAATACTATCGGCACAAACTTGGCCAGTAATATCTATTTCGATTGCACTATTGATGGCCGTAACCTTGGTGTTTTGTCTGATAATCGAAGTATCATTTACATAATCAACCCGCCTCATAGTCACGAGTGGATTGTCATCAACAAAGTCATAGAGTTTTCGTGAACCACACATAAAAGTAGCAACGATTTTTCCTTGATTAATTTTTTTATATTTTCCGGTAATAATCCCTTTTTCTACCAAAGGAATGATTCCATCCGAAAACATTTCGGTATGAATACCTAAATCTTTATGATTTCCGAGAGCTGCCAAAACGGCATTCGGAATACTGCCAATTCCCATTTGAAGCGTTGCACCATCGTCGACTAAAGAAGCAACAAGGCTACCTATTCTTTTATGTTCGTCAGTAGGTTCGCCCCATGAAACTTCTTGCAATGGCTCATCAAAAGGCACAAAATAATTAATTCGGTTCGTGTGAATTTGCGAGTCGCCAAGTGTGCGTGGCATAAATTTATTTATTTGAGCAATAACAATATCTGCCGAGTCAATAGCTGCTAAAGTTGCATCAACCGATGTTCCGAGAGAGCAAAAACCGCTTTTATCAGGCACAGAAACTGAAATTAATGCAATATTTAACTTAATAATATTTTGATTAAAAAGTTTAGGGATATCGGAAAGAAAAACTGGAATGTAACTTCCCCGACCCTCGGCGATGGCTTTACGAGTGTTTTTTGCAATAAAAAAAGCATTAGTATGAAAAACTTCGGCATATTCTGGATTTGTATATGGAGCATCGCCTTCGGTATGAAGGTGATAAATTTCGATTCCTTTCAAAGAATCGGCACGAGCAACTAAGGCGTTCACTAAATGATGTGGAACCGCCGAAACACTGTGAATAAAGATTTTATTGCCTGATTTTACGTTTTCGAGGGCTTTTTGAGCAGTTGTGATTAGCATATATTTTGTTTTTTTGTTCAAAAAAAGGCTTTTCATTCTACAAAAGACATGACTACTATCATATTTTTTTTATTCAAAAAAAAGCCATTATTTTATCATTAAATCAAAAAAATAAATATAAATATAATTATATTTATCGAAGTAAACTATTTAAGCAGCATTGACGTTTAGGGTTTAGAATCACTTATAAACATCCATTATCTATTTATGAAAAAACTTTCATTATTATTAATTTTAGGCATATTTGCCTTTAGTTTTGAGGTTTCAGCTCAAACTACATCCAACACTGCAGCGATTGATACTGTTGCAGCCAAAATTTATGTTGGTAAATATAAGATAAAAGAAGGGCCATTTGAGGAATTAATCGTAAGTATCCAAGGGGGTAAACTATTTGGCGAGGCGGTTGGTCAAGGTTCAGCTGTACTTGCATCAACTAAGGAAGCTGATATTTTCGAAGTTGTTGGCTATGACGGTAAAATTGAGTTCGTAAGAAATGACCAAAAAGTAATTATAAAGGCTAAACTTACGATTCAAGGAAATATCATTGAGGCTGAAAAACAGCCCTAAATGAAAAATTTGTATAAAAAAAGCTCCAATCATTAGTTTGGAGCTTTTTTTATGAGAATAAATCAATTGTTTTTACACTTTATAACTTCGGTGAGCATCTAATTTCAAAAATATAAACAACAAAATAGTAAATGACCAAAGCGACGAACCGCCATAACTCAAGAATGGTAAAGGAATTCCAATTACAGGCATTAATCCAATTGTCATACCAATATTAACTAATAGGTGAAAAAACAAGATGGAAGCGACACAATAACCATAAATTCTCGAGAATTTACTACGTTGTTTTTCAGCCAAATTGATGATTCTATTCAATAAAGCCGCAAATATTAAAATCACAATTACGGAACCGAGAAAGCCCCATTCTTCGCCGACAGTACAGAATATAAAGTCCGTTGATTGTTCAGGCACGAAGTCGAATTTGGTTTGTGTTCCTTGCAAATATCCTTTTCCGATGATTCCTCCAGAACTAATTGCAACCCTTGATTGTGTAACATTCCAACCAGCCCCAAGTGGATCAGAGTCCGGATTTACGAGTACTTGAATACGTTTTTGTTGGTGAGGCTGAAGCACATTAGTTGTAAAAAATTTCACCCCAAATACGAATGCCGATGCAATGACAAACACTCCACCGAGACGAGTAAGGTTTTGGCTAGTACGCTCATAACGTTTTAAAAATATATACCAAAACAAACCACAAGCCACTGCCAAACCTGCCACAACATAAAATTTGTTAAAGAATAACACTAATACAAAAAGAATTGCCAAAGCAATACCTAGAGCAGGATAAATTCCTGGCAGCCCTTCGCGGTAAAAGACCGCAATAAAAGCTGCAAAAGTTAAAGCCGAACCTGTTTCTTTCTGCAAAATAATAATTATGGGTGGCACAAAAACCAATAAGCCTGCTACGACCGCATCTCGAACTTTAGAGATATTAACCCCTTGTGTACTTAGAAACCTTGACAATGCCAAAGCGGTAAAAATTTTAGAGAATTCGGCCGGTTGTAACGAAAAAGTGCTGCCCAATTTTATCCAAGACCTTGAGCCTTTGATTTCTGTTGCCAAGAATATGGTTGCAATTAATAAAAGAATTATAAAACCATAAAATATAAAAGCAAAAGAATCGTAAACTTTGTAATCAACAAATAGAATGATAAGTATCAATACGAATGTTGATGAAATAAAAAGCAACTGTTTCCCTGCATTGTGCGAAGTAGAAAAAATAACAATCGGGCTTTCGGGGTTATATACGGCTGCATAAATGTTTAGCCAACCAAAAAACACGAGTGCTGCATAAAGCCAAACTGTTGTCCAGTCAATCCCTTCTCGAATATCAATATCACGTGCCATACTATTTGGTTTTATTAAATTTTTCTACCTTTGGTTTAACAAATGTTGTTTTAATAGACTTTTCTGAATCTTTTTTAGGTTTGACAGGAACCTCATTAGCAGGCTTAGTTGTTGACTCTGGCGTAAAAACTGGTATAGACTTTGCGGCACCCCCAGCAGCCATTGCCTCTACGGTTCTGATACTTAAATTCAACATACGCTCTTTGATAGCTGTACGCTCAATTTTTCGTTTCAAATATTTTTCAATCATCAAGGTTGCAATTGGTGCAGCAACCGAACCACCAAAACCTGCATTTTGAACCATTACAGCAATCGCAATCTTAGGGTTGTAACGCGGAGCGAAAGCAATAAAAATTGAATTATCTTTTCCTTTTTTATTTTGCGAAGTACCTGTTTTACCGCAAATAGAAATACCTTCAACGATACCAGCACCACCGCCAACAGTTCCATGTTCAACTGCATCTTGCATACCACCAATAATTGCCTCAAAATGACGAGTTTCAATGTCAGTGCGATGCACTTGTCGGTGTTCAGGCAGCACACCTTTTCCATTCTGACCAATTCCACGAACCAAATGTGGTGTTACCCAATAACCTCTGTTGGCGATTGTTGCTGCCAAATTGGCCATTTTAAGCATATTCACCGAAATTTCACCTTCACCTATACTTAATGAATAGATATTTGAGAATTTCCATTGCTGTGAACCATAACGCTTGTTATAATATTTTACATTTGGCAACAAACCAGATGATTCTGACGGTAAATCAATACCAAGTTTTTGTCCATAGCCAAATTTTTCGACCATATCATGCCATTTAGAAAGCATAATCGGAGCAGCCTTAAATGGATTAGTTTCAGGGGTTGCTGACATTGTTTTTTTGAAAACCTGATAAAAATACGGATTACAAGAAAAACGAACAGCATTATGCAAATCGCCGGATGGATGACCGTGACATTTCACGGGGGCATTACCACAAACAAAGAAAGTTTCGGGAGTAATAGACCCCAATTGCAAACCAACCAATGATTGTACTAGCTTGAAAGTAGAACCTGGTCGAAAAAAGCCAGTAGCTACACGGTCGTTGAGTGGTTTATCAGGATTGCGGTAAAGTTCCTTGAAGTATTTACTAAATTGTTTACCAGAAAGCATGTTTGGGTCATAATAGGGGTAAGACCCCATCGCTAAAATTTCGCCAGTTCTTGGTTCAATCGCTACGACGCAACCTGTTTTTCCTTGAAAAAGGCTGTCAGACAATTTCTGAACTTCTAAATCTACGGTTGTAAAGAGGTTTTTTCCAATTACTGCCAATGTGTCATATTCTCCATCCGAGTAAGAACCTTTGTTTTCTCCATGCACATTCATCATGGTAAACTTCACTCCTCGCCTACCTCGAAGTTCCATTTCATACTGTTTCTCCAGGCCAGTAATACCAATATAATCGCCGCTTCTGTAATATTCTACTTCTTGAGCTTCGTATGACTTTTTACTTATCTCTCCAATATAACCCAAAGCATTAGCCATCGTACGTGCAGGATAAGTACGAAAAAACGATAATTCAAACGTAAAACCAGGAAAGCTCACCATTGCATCAGCCACCCGAGCATAATCTTCCTTTGATAGTTGTCTTAGAAACAAGGTGGAACGATTACGTGAATAACTTTTGGCAATCGTCATTGTACTATCAAAATACGAGCGGGTAATATTGAACAAACGACAAAAAGTTGACGTATCCATTTGTTTCACTTTGTAGGGAGTAACATACATGTCATAAACATCTACATTTGCCACTAAAAGCTTACCATTTCTGTCATATATTTGACCTCGAAGTGGAATCTGAACTTCTTTTTTTAAAGCTCCAGTAGAGCCAATGGTTTGGTAAGTATCATCTATAACTTGAAGGTAAAACAACCTCATTGCATAAATGGTACAAACTAAAAAGAAAAAACTAAGAATGATTTGCTTTCTATCTTGGAACATTCTACTAATAAAATCTATAGGGTTTTTGCTAAAGAATTTGTCAAAGGAGTTTAATTTTTAGCACATATATAATCTTGTGTTTCTAAATTAAGCTAGATACAACTATCTTTTGACTAATAGGTACTAATCATAATAATATACTTTTTTATATCGTCTAACAAAGTTCTTGAAAAATCAACAGATTTCTGCATATATTGCCTAAGAAAATTTGTTTTTTTTGTAAAAAAGTATTTTCCTAAAAAAGATTAAAATTATTTTAAGTATTTATACGATTTTTACAGGAAAATATAAAGTAATTACTGGAATGTTTTATAATTTGGAAGATTTAGGGCAAATAGCTCAAATGGTAGTTAAAGCCGCAGGTGGTCGAAATATTTGGATTTTTGAAGGAGAAATGGGGTCTGGAAAAACAACCATGATTAATGCAATTTGTAAGGAATTGGGGGTATTGGGGAACATTCAAAGCCCAACTTTTTCGATAGTTAATGAATATTTTTCATCAGCAGGAAAAACCATCTATCATTTTGATTTTTATCGTATTCAAAACGAAACAGAAGCACTCGATTTTGGTATAGAAGAATACTTTGATTCGGGAAGTATCTGCTTGATCGAATGGGCCGAAAAAGTTGAATCTCTTTTGCCTGATAACTGTTTTAAAATAAAAATCGGTTTGATCGGCGATTTAGAGAGAAATATAGAATTTAACTAAAATACCAGTTTTTAGTGCACAGTTATTATGTTCATCAGCAAGGTATTTTCCAATAACTAGTAAACAAACAATGAGCGGACAATCTATTTCAGAATTAGCACAGCAATCTATTCTTTACCCACAAGATTCGCCAGAGCTGATAAAAAAAGGCAAAAAAAGCCTTTTTATCGGACTACCTCGTGAAGTTTCATTACAGGAAAACCGCATTGCAATTACACCCGAGTCGGTCAGGTTGTTGATTAGAAACGGCCACGAGGTAATAATAGAAAAAGATGCTGGAAAAGGAGCAAAGTTTTCAGACAATGATTTTAGCGAAGCGGGTGCAAAAATAGTTTATACCCCACAGGAGGTTTTTGAAGCTGATTTGATTGTAAAAATAGAGCCCTTACTCGAAGCTGAAATGGCTTATTTAAAAGCTGGTCAAACAGTTATATCTACGCTAAATGTTCCAAACCTCTCTCGTTCATATTTTGAACAACTTAACGAAAAACGAGTAACAGGCATTGGTTTTGAGCTAATTCAAGATAAGGTAGGCAATTATCCGATTATCCGAACTATGAGCGAAATTGCAGGAAGCACAGTTATGCTTATTGCGGCCGAATATCTGAGCAGCGTACACAACGGACGAGGAATGATATTGGGTGGAATTACGGGCGTGCCTCCAACTAAAATTGTGATTATCGGAGCGGGAACTGTTGGCGAATATGCTGCCCGGACTGCCCTTGGCCTAGGAGCAGAAATTAAGGTTTTTGATCAACACATTTATCGGCTCCAACGCTTGAAATATGCTGTCGGACAGCACATATTTACATCTATCATCGACTCTGACACCTTAGGTGATGCTCTTGCCCGTGCTGATGTAGTGATTGGAGCAATGCGTGCAGAGGACGGCATTGCTCCAATTGTTGTTACAGAAGAAATGGTTTCAAAAATGAACTCTAATTCGATAATTATTGATGTTTCAATCGACCAAGGGGGCTGCTTTGAGACATCCGAAATAACAACACATAAGCATCCAACTTTTCAGAAATATGGCATTACACACTATTGTGTACCCAATATTGCCTCAAGGGTTGCACACACAGCAAGTATTGCATTAAGTAATGTCTTTACACCATTTTTACTAAAAACGGGCAATGTTGGCGGCATTGAAGATATGATTTTTGCTAAACAATGGTTCACAAAAGGGGTTTATTGTTTCAAAGGTAGTTTAACAAACTTGTCAATTGCCCAGCGTTTCAATCTTAGATACAAAGATTTGAGTCTGCTAATTGCAGCGAGAATGTAAGTAAGAAGTCAATAATTTATAGTCGGCAGTTCTCCGTAGTCACTTACGCTGTCCATTAATACACTTATTATAAGCCATTTGCATTTTCTATCAATATGCAGTAAAAGAAAGTTCGAAAGATTTCTCTTACTGCAAAACTTTTTTTATTCAACTTCTATAACTTCACCTTTCAGTATAAATTTCAAGTAAAAATACCCCACCATTCCTGCCACTAAAGATGCTGTTAAAATCATAAATTTCGCATTATTGATGACTGTTGCATTTTCAAAAGCCAATAAAGAATAAATATGGACATCGTGAAGCCAATTCCACCTTAAAATCCCGCACCGATGATTGTCTTCCAGTCTAAATTTAAAGGTAGTTTGCAAATTCCGAGCGAAACCACCACAAAACTTATCAGAAATATACCCAAAAGCATTCCAATGACTAGTCCAAATGCAATTCCCAAACCATAGCTATGGGTTAAGGTTTCTACAATATTTCTATCAATAAAGATAGCAGTATTGGCTAATGCAAAAAGTGGAAGTATGATAAATGCCACAGGTCGAGGCAGAAAATGCTGCAAAATATACAAAGTCGATTTTTCATCGCCATTGCCAAAAGGAATCGCAAAAGCCAATAAAACGCCCGTGATTGTTGGATGAACGCCCGTATTTAACATAAAATACCCCATCGAAACGCCGCCAGGCAAATAAGGAATCAAATTCCGCACTTTGAGACGATTGAAAATTAAAAGCACCACAAAAATTCCCAAGGCAATAAGTAGATTCATCCAAAGGATAGTGTTAGTATAAAAAACCGCAATCACTAAAATTGCTCCTAAATCATCAATTACTGCCAGTGCTGTTAGGAAAACTTTAAGCGAAATAGGTACTCTTTTCCCCAACAACGATAAGACTCAGAGTGCAACAGCAATATCAGTGGCCATCGGAATGCCAATGCCGGTTTGCCCTACTGTGCCATAAGTAAGCAATAAAAATAAACCAGCTGGCAGTAGCATTCAGCCAATTGCCGCAAAAATCGTTAATAATGCGTCTTTGATATTCGATAATTCGCCTTGATAGATTTTACGTTCAAGTTCTAAGCCAATCAGCAAAAAGAATATAGTCATGTTCTTTCGAGGATTTAATAAAACTTTTACTTTTATCAGAAATGAATTAATTGAGTAGATTTATGGTTAAAGAGAAATGGAATTTTGACTTTAAATTTAGAGCTAATTAACTTTGTAAAATAATTAACAATAGCTAATTGGCCACAACAATAATTCATTTGTATCATATCATTTAAAATAAAAAAATGACTTCGCACTCAAACGAAAACACTATTTTAGACGATGTAAACTCGCCTGAACTCGACCAAAAAATCATGAGTTTTGTGGCAGGAGATTTTATCAAAGTATCTGACCATTTGAAAGAAGCATCTTATCAAATCCGTAAGCGTGGATTTTCAGATTATCCGATTTTCGTTGTCAATCGCACATTGGTTGAGGTTGGACAAATGCTTTTTACAAGGCTTGATTTTGAAACTCAGTTTGATTACAAAGCTTCTTATTTGGATGAATTTTTACAAAGAAAACTCATTGGAGAAGAATCGATTGAACTTTTTAAAGAAAATTACAAAAATGCAGATGAGTATTGCTGCTTATTTGTAATAGAAGCCGAGTTTGCAGGATTTGTTTTTATCCCCTTCCCAGAAGATTGACAGACAACTTAGCAATTTGCAGTCCACAATTCACAGTTTTTAGTCAATAAAGACCATTTTCCGATAAATTGAAGACTGCAAATTGTGAACCGAAAATTTTTATTTCTCCGCCCGCACCGTAGGATATTTGATTCCTAATTGTTCCAAATACGATTTGTATTTTGTTGAATCATAATAATATTTGCTCATTTCTGGGCGAAACTTCTCCATGATTTCTTTATTCAACTGAATTGCTGGTTTATCATCTTTCGAAATTAGCGGCGTATATTTGATTTCTTTCGTTTGTTCTTTATTATAGTACTCCCAAGCATTTTTGATAATTTCTGGCTTAAAAAGCATATCCAAAATTGTCAAAGCCTCAGCTTTCGCTCCTGCCGTGCAACCTTTGTGGGCGATCGGGGTAGCCATCGTGATGGCATTTGCCCAGTGATGTCCTGGCATTCCGGGCATATTTGATGGATAACGCAAAACAACTGTTGGTAACGACCACGAAATGTCAGCAATGTCATCTGAGCCACCTTGACGAATGATATTGGGCGAATAAACTGGCTCACTCATCGTATCAAGTTTAATTGCTAAACCATCTATTCTTGGCGATTTCAACTCTTTCTGACTTGCCTTTGCCAATATTTGGTCTTCTTCCGACCATTGAGGCAAACCAACACGCTTGATATTCTGATACATTGCATCAGCAATGGGCTTATTGAAATGTCCCGGCCAAGCACTACCCAAAATCTCGTAGGTAAATTTCGTATCGGTCATCATAGCTGCACCTTCTGCTATTTTAATACCACTCTCAAAGAGTTTTCTGATACGTGGATAAGTTCGGTCACGGAAATAATACCAAACTGTAGCCTTCGATGGCACAACATTTGGTTGGTCACCACCATCCGAAATCACATAGTGCGATCGTTGCGTAGTTTCTAAGTGTTCCCTCTTAAAATTCCAGCCAATATCCATTAATTCTACTGCATCTAAAGCACTTCGTCCACGCCATGGAGCTCCTGCTGCATGAGCAGCCTCTCCTTCAAAATGAAATTTGACAGACACCAAGCCGTTATTTCCTGCATCTCCCCACGATACACCCAGGTTGTCAGCTACGTGCGTAAAAATACAAGCATCAACATCTTTAAAATAGCCTTCACGCACATAAATAGCCTTCGCTCCTACTTGCTCTTCGGCAACACCAGGCCAAAGCACGAGAGTTCCCGAAATTTTATCT
The DNA here is from genome assembly GCF_937903345.1 of uncultured Emticicia sp. Taxonomy (GTDB): domain Bacteria; phylum Bacteroidota; class Bacteroidia; order Cytophagales; family Spirosomataceae; genus Emticicia. Next base: position 129,670 of record NZ_CALCZQ010000061.1, read on the forward strand.
CGCTCCATTACTTCTTTCAAAGCTAAAACTGCAGTAATATTAAGAGCTTGACCAGAATTATGACCTTCCCCATGACCAGGTGCTCCTTCAATGATGGGGTCTTTGTATGCAACACCAGGTTTTTGTGAAGCCTTCGGAATACAATCAATGTCGCTACCAATAGCAATTACGGGTTTTCCTGAACCCCATTTGGCAATCCATGCAGTCGGCATACCTGCTACGCCACGCTCAACGGTGAAGCCATTTTTTTCGAGTAGATTTGTTAAATACTTTGAGGTTTCAAATTCTTGAAAACCCAACTCGCCAAAGCTAAAAATTTGGTCGTTTACTTCTTGTGTAAACTTTTGACGGTCATCAATTTTCTTGATTACTTCTTGTTTTAGTAATTCAAGTTTGTCAAGAACTGGTGTTGCAACAGATTTTTTCTTTTGTGAAAACGCTAAGTTGCTTACAATCAACATTGTAGTGATGAAAATGTAAGTTTTTTTCATGATTTGCTTGAGTTTAGGTAAATTTTTTAAGTCCATAGTCAAGGGTCAATAGCAACAAACAAAACTATTGACCATCAACTATACTCTATTAACTATAACTATTTAGGGAACTGCGATTTATCTAAGCCTGGAATGATTTTCAGGGCATTTTTATAATAAACTTTCTTCAAAATTTCATCCGAAAGCCCCAAGCCATACATACGCCAGTAAGCGTGGTATTTTTTGTGGTAAGGAAAATATTCATCTTCACTTTCTAAAACTCTAAAATAGGTTTGATATTCGTCAGGAACCCAAGAGTCTTTACCAAATAATATACGGTCTTGACGTTTTTCAAAAAACTTTTTAGCCATTCGTGGCTGGCGACCTAATTCAGCAATTACCGCACCGATTTCGGCATACATATTCGGAAATGCCTCCATTAAACTATCTAATTTGGCCAAATCGTTTGGATACCAGCCCATGTGAGCATTGATAAATGTAGTTTTGGGGTGTTTTCTGAATACATTGTGCTGCTGCTCGATAAGCTGTTCCCACGAATAATCTTTTCCAGCTGAGGCGTCACGCTTACGACCAGGGTGAGTTTTGAGTTCGAGCCAACGTTCATTTGTGGCGTTTAAAGGATTCCAAAAAGAAGCAGGGTCGGCTGTGTGAATTAGTACAGGAATGCCCAGCTCGCCAGCTTTTGCCCAGATTGGGTCGATACGAGCATCATCCACAGGCACGAGTTTTCCGTTGTCTTTTACGCTAAAACCGAGACTTTTATAAATTTTCAAGCCTTTTGCACCACGCAATTTTACATCCTCTTCAAGCATTTTTACGGCTTTGGCTGTCCAATCTGTTTCGTTGATTTTCGAGAAATCAATATTCGTAAAAACCGCAAAACGCGTTGGATTATTAGCTTTCACCGCACCAATCATATCGACTAAACCAGCAGTACTTTTAGCTTCATCTTGATTGAAACCACGCCCGCTTAGGTTACACATTAAGCCCATATTCATCTTATCCATTTCTGTAATAAGCTTTGTTAGACTTTCTTTCGAGTTCATTTCCCATTGGTGATTATGTACATCAATAAATGGAAATTTAGCACGAGTAATTGCCTTTCCTGGCACAACAAGTGTAGATTTTGGTTCGTATTCTTCGAAGGTTACTGTGCCAGCATTATCTCCAATTTTAATTTGTTGGGCTTGTAACAAACTGATAGTCAGCATTGCACCGACCGTAAAAGCAAGTTTTTTCATTAAATAATGATAAGTTTTTACAAACGTCCGTACCGCAGGTCTGACGTTTGAGCGAAGATTATAAAAATGTTTTATGCAATTTAATGAAAAACTTCTAAACTCATATAGTCAGTTGAGTGTTTTCGACAATCGGCGAGAAATTGGCGATGTAATGATAAAAAGACGGGCTTCAGCATACAAAAAGAGAGGCTTCGTTTGAGCGAATGTCGCCCAGCGAAGCCTACCTTGGAAGCAAGATCAAAATGTCAGCCCTTCAGTGCAGACGTTTATTACTTGTAAATCAATGCAATAGCATGAGCATCTAAACCCTCTTTTCTACCTACAAAACCCATTTCTTCAGTAGTTGTAGCTTTAATTGAGATGCAGTTTTCTGGCAAACCAGTTACTTCCGCAATCGCATTTATCATTTCTGGAATATATTTGGCGATTTTGGGTTCTTGCAAACAAACGGTTGAGTCTATATTTCCAATTTTATAGCCTTCTTTTTCGAGCATTTCTACCACTATTTTCAATAAAATCTTACTATCGATACCTTTCCAACGTGGGTCAGTGTTTTTGAAGTGTTTACCAATATCGCCCATTGCGGCTGCTCCCAAGAGTGCATCGCACATGGCGTGAAGCAACACATCGGCATCCGAATGCCCAACCGAACCAACTGTATGCGGAATCTTTACTCCTCCCAACCATAAATCGTAGCCTTCACCCAATTGGTGTACGTCGTAACCTTGCCCTATTCTAAAATTCATAAATTAAAGATTTCTTTTTGGTAAAAATAAGTATTTTTCAATTCTTTCCCCAGAATATCTGCCATTTAATCTTAGTTTTTTCCCATGTAGAATATGGGCATTCAATCCCTTCACAATTAATTTTATTGAAAGTTTCTTCGGCTTTATCAGTTTTACCGTTTTGTAGATAAGCAATTACCAGCATCCATTTCGAGTTTCGTTGGTAGTTTGAACTAATTTCTGGGTTAAGGGTCAATTTCTCTAAAATATTGATGGCTTCTTGTGGGTTATCACCTTTTTTGATAATTTCTTTGGCTTTTTCAAAATCATTAAGCCGGGACTCGCTGCCTTGGCTGATTGTTGTTTCGCCTCGATAATTAAATTCCTGCGAAGTTAACATCACCGGTAAAGACAGCATAAACAAAAAAATACTGGCGGCTGCCACAAAACCACCGAGCATAAGTATTAATTCTCTGCCCTTTTTAGGTTGACTGATTTCAGCACGAGCAGCCTCAACTTGCCTAAACACACGACTACGAAACAGAATTTCTCGTAAACGCTGAGTTTCGATTACTTGCTGACGAAGTTGTGTATCAGATTTTATCTTTTCTTCAAAGCTGACTTTATCGGTTTCGGGCATCACGCCTGCTACATAATCTTCGATTTGTTCTTGTAAAAGGTCAGTCATAGCGGTTATTTATTAAAAGTTCACATTGATCATTTCCATAACTTTCTTTAGGCACTTGCTTTTGGTATTCCTCACAGTCTGGTCGCTTTCAAATAAACCTTCGGTTATGAGTATCTTCGAGATTTCTTGCATAGAAAAACCATCAATCAAACGCATATCCAATATTTGTCGACAATTTTTGCCTGCTTTGCTCACAATATCAATGTAATAAGCCCAGTTTTCTTTCTCAATCAGGGTTTCACTTACATCATCGTCGAGTTCGTCCCAATCTGCCATATACTTGGTTTGGCGATCATCACGTGATGCCTCCGAAGAAATGTATCGAAACCATAAATTCTTGCAAATACTTTTTAGGTAAGTTTCTAAAGCTGCATCTTTTTGGTTATAAGAGTGCTTTTTTACGTTCACCACAAATGCCTCAATTGCTTCCCAAATTATATCTTCGGGTTGTTTGGCATAGTCCCTTCCTGAACTACGGTGTATAATAAAACGCTCTAACGAAACATGGAATTTCTTGTAAAGAGCTACCAAAGCTTCATGTTCTCGGCGTCCTCCTGTTAGGATTCCGTCCACGATTGCCTCATCATTCCATTGTTTTGATAAACTAAAATTCATCTTATTTTTTTTAATATCAGTGCGTCTACTAAATGTAACCTTGCTTTGATATTTTTTTTGAAAAGGTTTAATACAAAATAGAAAAATATACTGTTTGTGCAGAATAAGACGGCAAAGTTCTAACAAAAACAACAAGCAGAATAACTTCTCAACTTAAAAGATAATTATTTAGTACAAAAGTCGATTCTCTAAACCTTAAAATCAATATTATTTTGAAAAATCTTTTTATTTTTTAAAAGACAGTATATTTTTTGATTTTCTACATACAATCATAATGCTAATTATCAGTCACTTATACATCATAAACAATACTAAGAAAAAATATTTTAAATATTTTAGTTAATTAAGGTTACATCATGAAAGACGTCTGATATTAATGAATGAAAGCTAATTATAGCGAAGGAGATTTTCCTGAAAATCCGTCAAAAGAGTAAGGGTCATTTAAATAATTAAACTAAACATTTTTACAGCCATGAAAACATCATTTTATCGTACAAGTGCATTATTTCTTTCATTATCGACATTAGGTCTATTGAGTTGCGAAAAAAGCGAAAGCCTTAATCCAAATTCTATTACCAATCAAACAACAACTTTTGATGTTACCAAATCTCAAACAACTTCACATTTTGTAAACGAATCATTACAAAACGTTGGTAGCGACAAAATTATAGCCGTTGCCTGTGAAAATTACTCGTTGGTGCTTTCGGGAATTACTGGCACGCCACATGCAGGAGGTTTGGATTCTTACTTGGCTAATGTCGATATGAGTACGGGAGCAACAACAGCAATGAGTGCAATCACGGTTGGCGGAGTTATTGTAAAAAGTGTAACAGGTATCACAAAAATACCAGCTGGAGCTCCTACGATTTACGCAGTTACGGGTCAGAACTCAAGCATTCCACGCCGATTGTTGAGAGTGAATCCAGCCACTGGGGTCAGTGTAAATGTTGGTGCCACAATTTCTGGAGGGGCTTCGATAGCTCTACAAGATATTGAGCATTGTACTACCAACAATCGCTACTACGCCATTATGGAAGGTACAAATCGAATCATGGTGTCGCCTGATGCTCTAAATTGGACACTTCTGGTAGTTGCTCCAACTAATTATCGCTTAAATGGACTAACGTTTCAGAAAAATGCTGCAGGCGTTGAAACGCTTTGGGTGATTGCAGGACAAGGGAATACACTTTGCGGAGTAAACTTCGGCGATATGTTTAACTATACCTTAGCAGGAGGCCTCATTGGGAGCAATTCATATAATGCCGCGACTGCTGGCCCAGTTACACCCGAATTAGGCTTAGATTACTACCAAAATACGGCTTGTGTTGTTCGCAACTTTGTGGTAGGAAGTGCATCTGGCTTTTTATCAAACAACACCAATTTATGTTCGGGAGGAGGTACTCCTACTCCAATAGGTGGAGGAAATATAAAGGCTACTTATGATTTTGCTAAGAGATAAAAGAGAGGGGATAGTAGACAAGAGACGAAAGATTTTAGACAAAAAATAGTAGAAAAGACATTACATTTCTAAATAAAATACATCTTTTTCTCTCGTTTTTTGTCTAAGGTCCAATCAATCAGAAAAGTTTTTTCCATGAAGGTTACAAACCACACAACTACTGAAATTAAAGTACAAAGACAAAAACAATCTAAACATTTTTTAATAACCAATCTTTTAAATTCAAACATTTCCTCCTATGAAAACTTCTTTCAAATTCTTAATTGCTATTGCTACATCAACAGTTATATTATTTAGTTGCGAAAAAACGCAGGAATTAGAGCCAATGCTTAATAGCTCTCAAAAATCGGCCTTGCGAACCACCTCAAATTTATCAGATGAATCGATGAAAAATGTTTCGTCCAATAACATTTTGGCAGTTGGTTGCGAAGTTTATTCGTTGGTTTTAGGAGGAAAATCAGGTACACCTCACCTCGGCGGGCTCGACTCATATTTAGCAAATGTTGATATGATTACGGGAAATACTACTGCAACAAGTCAAATAAATATTTTAGGAATTCCTGTAAAAAGCGTAACCGGCATTACCAAAGCTCCTACTCCAGCTACCTCTCCACCTACTATCTTTGGAGTTACGGGTATCAATTCAAATTTTGCAGGTAGTCTCTTAAAAATTAATCCTACAACAGGATTAGCCATAAATGCTGGCTCAACCAAAATGGGAAACGTAAACATCTTCTTGCAAGATATTGAATATTGCTTTGCCAATAATTTATATTATGCCATCATCGAAGGAACAAATAGAATAGTTTCTTCGCCGAATGGACTCAGTTGGGTAAATGTTCCAACGGTTATTCCGACCACCGTTCAGTTGAATGGTTTGACTTTCAGAACAATTGGAAATATCACAACGCTTTGGGTGATTGCTGGGGCCGGCAATACTTTCTGCGGTGTAAATTATGGAAATATGTGGGAGCTTGCCCTAAATGGATCGTTTATAAGTATCAATAACT
>NZ_CALCZQ010000062.1 GCF_937903345.1 uncultured Emticicia sp.
TTTCATAAGTTATTTTATTTAAAAATTATTAGTATATATATGAATGATTGATTATTGTAATCGGTCCAATTTTGCCAATAGTTGTATTTGTTAATTGAATCTAAATACTCCATAAAATGGCCAAAAACCACTAAAATAAAGCAAAGCTTACTGGCATTTGATTGTCATATACAAGTTCATACAAAAAAATCTTTCTTCTTCTGGAAATTTTTATGGAGGTACCGTTGCATAATTCGATTGTATCTCTATTTATTTTATCTACATAAGACAAATTCACAATAACAGACTTACTTACTCTTACAAATTGCTTTTGCTCTGAGAGTTCTAATTCAAATTTTTTTAGTGTTTTGGCATAAATTGCTTGCCTCCCATCTAATAAGTTGATAGTTGTATAATTACTCTTCCCTACAAAAGAAATGATGTTTTGCCTATAAGGTTTTAGTTTTTTCATCAGTTGGTTATGTACTGGTGGTATTCTATTCTCTGTTTAAAAAGTCTGATTTAACTTAAACATTTAATTCGCATTCTATATATATTAAAATTATATAACGATTGTACATCTTTTTTAATTACTAAATTCTTTGGTCAAAAGTATGTTGTTGAAAAAAAACATCCTACAAAATTTGCATTATTTAGGTGAGTAATGCATCTGTAATGTACTTTCACATATATTAAATACTGAGCCAAAAGAAATAAGACAGATCGCAGAAGCGATAAAATACAAACTATCAATAAATTAGCTTATTTCAATTAGTCGATGAATCTTGTCTCATTACATCATAGTAAGTGAATTAATCACAGAGACAATACAAAGACTTGGTTTAATTTATTGGTATTCAGGCAACTATTGCCGCGGCAACAGTTGCTAATAATTTTAGAAAATCTTTTACAATAAACCGTGGGGCAGCATTAGCACACCTCACCTTGGTGTTGAAATTCATAATTACTGTTTTCAATTTCTTTTCTTAGTTTATTTAAAATCACCTCATTCAATTGATAGATGAAAATTCTTTTATCAGCAGTTGAGGAATATTTTTCAATAGCAAATTGGGTTTTATAAGTTTTTTTCAATTTTAAATCCAATGATTTTATAAACTGGTGCCTTATTTTTCTTTGGTTATCAACAGATTTATTACTTATTCCTAATAATTCATTAATTTGTAAAGTTCTAATACCCCCATTTTCATGGTTATTTATCAAAGCTTCAATCATTTTAATTTCTAAGCTATTAAAGACGAATGAACTAAATAAAACATGCTGTTTGCTGCTCTTATCTTTAATGAACTTGTAATAAATAATGAAGGAAATTATCAGTAAGCCAATACCAATAGATATAAATATAAGCAAAAAATTATTGTTCTCCGATTCATACAATTTGCCAATATACACAGCTTGATTTTTAGTTTCTTCAATAGAAATAGCAATCTTTTGTATTTCGTTTCTATTACCCGTGTCGAAAAATTTATAGCTTAGTAAAGAATCTTCATGAACATATTCTTTTTCTAATTCGCTAGGAATTTCAATATGAAACAATCTATTCTCATCAATCCATTGATATACTTCATTTAAAGTAGGATCTATGATAAATAAGCTATTAATACCCTTTTCAATTAATCTAAATACAAAGTATTTCCCATTCCAATGGAAGTATTGAAAATCGGTTTTTTTGATTTTTCTCAATAATGTTTGTTTGATTTCACCCAGTTTATTCCATTTATTGTTTTTGAATTTATATTCATAAAATCCATAATCAGTATAGCTTTTTCCTGCATTTTCAGAAGGACTTACAAAATCGTTTAAGCCCGTAAAAAACGAATCTGTTTTTTTTACATAACCTGATAAACCCTTAAAAATAGATTTAGGTGCATCATTTGAAAAATTGATAGCGTCCCATTCGTTTCTGTTGGCTAAATAATAAACAAATAGATTATTAGATCTATATAAGCCATACCCTCCAACTGAGTAGATTGTGTTCTTTCTTATAAACTTCGTACTCCTACAATTAAAACCTCCAAAGTAAGTTTTATCAATTCGTTCTAATAATAAAGTTTGATAGTTGAATTGATACACTTGATTCGTACATTCCATTAATAAATAAACCAAGTTTTTATCATCCGTATTTAGACATTTAATTTCATGTGATACAAGAATGTCTTCTTCCTTAATATTATTTAATTCGGCCTTGCCAATTTCTTTCCAATCATTTGCATTTGATGATTTTTCAACAACAGTCTTTTTAAAATCTATTCTATAAATATTTTTTCGTTCGATATCCAACCATCTTAATGATTGAGCTTTGGCATAGAAAGATAGAAACAATAAAAGACTATATAAAAGTACATTTTTCATTCATTATTAGCTAAGAGTAAGAATAATAAAATATTTGATTTATAAAAACTTATTTGTAACAGCAAAAACTTATAGGTAACAGCAAATTGTTAAATGAATTTTTCTTAATTATTTAAGTTTCAGTACTTCATAGGCAAAATAAAAAAGAGGTTAAAAATAATATTCTGACGATTTTCTGGTATATAAATTAAAAGATTAGTTGAATAATAACATAAAATAAATTCCGATTAAAAGTTGAAGTTTAACATTTTAATAATATTACAACCACCCTTAAGAAGATGATAGTAAATCATTCAATAGGATTTTCAAAACTATGCTTATTCAAAGTAAATACCTAAAAAATTTACATTATTTGTGTGAGTAATCTATCGGTAACGATTTGGTAATGTATTCGCAATGTATTTGTAATGTATTCGTAATGTGTTGGTAATGCACATTCACTTATTTTAAAAACCTCTATTTCAATGAAAATACCTATAAAAATTACGTTATTTGTGTGAGTAACGTATCGGTAACCTATTGGTAAGGTATTAGTAAGGTATTGGCAATGCATTGGTAATACACATTCACTTATTTTAAAATTCATGTCTTGAAATTTATTCAGTCTACAGCATATGTGAAGCATAAAAGTTATTTTGACAATTAAAGTTCTATAAATTCACTAATAGTTTTACCCTGGTATTTTCCAAAGGTAAGTTTTGTTTCAAGTGAATAAAATTTCATATTTGTAATTCTTATTTCGATTACAAAAGTATAGTAGTTTTTTCAGCTCAAAAAAAGTCAAATACATTTTTAAGGTATTTGACTAATTATTTAGAAGAAATAATATGTCAAATAAAAAGTCTGCAACTTCAGATATTCGTTTACTTAGGATATTTGAGATTCATAAATGTTTGAGAGATAGTGTTTGTAATACTAATGATTTACTAAAAAAGGTATTGAAAATAGACTCTTCTATCAATGAAAGGATTATTAAGGCTGACATTGAATTTCTAAGAAAATTAGGAGCTGATATTCCAAAAGGCAATAAGCATCAAGGTTTTTTTTATAAAACACCTTTTTCAATATTGGAGGCAATTGAAGGTAAAAAACTTGCAGAAACCAATGAAATGGCAGCATTTATCCAACAACTAAGTGATAAATCTCCAGCCTTTTTGGGATTAGACAATGTGCTTTTAGCGTTAGAACAACGTATCAGGACTACAGACGCAAGAAAAAACCCATTTATTGATTTTGAAAAAGTAGAATCTGATGGCTTAAAGCGATTGGACGAATTTTATCGTTTTATAAAATCCAAAAAAGTATATGAAATTGAGTATTTACCTTTTGGAGAAGTAGTTCAAAAGCGAATTATTTTACCACTTTTACTAAAAGAATTTAATCATCGATGGAATTTAATCGCTTTTGATAAATCAATCAATCAAATCCAACACTTTCCACTTGAGCGTATCGGAAAAGTAGCTTTAAGCACAGAAAACCTTAATAATACAGCGTCTTTTGATGGGGAATCTTATTTTAAAGATGTTATTGGAGTAACAATCAATGATGTTGATGTAGAAGTTATTGTTTTTAAAATCACTAAAAAAAGAGCATTTTATGTCAATACCAAAAAAATTCATTATTCTCAAGAAAAAATTAGAGAAGACGAAACCTCTATGACCTTTTGTATTGCTGTAAAACCAAATAATGAAATGTGGGCAAAATTCATGGAGTTATCAGAAAATATTGAAATCATTGAACCTATCAAAATAAAGAACGAATTCAGAGAGCGAATAAAAAAAATATATGATAGAATAAACGTAACATCGTAATTATTGCACGAAGGAAAGTAATTTATTCCTATTGCTGATATGAAACTCTCACTGAATTCTTTGATAATTAGCTCAATTTCACTTTGACTTTTGATGATAATTTCGATTCAAAACTCTAGATCTACTTTCCAATTTGTTTGGAATCCAATAAAAAAACTTTTGAGGTATATTACGGTTGGTTCACCTATCCGAAACTTTAAAGGTTTACTATCAACTATTAGTCGGATCATATCCACTCCAATTTAATTTATTCAGATTTATTTGACCTATTCAATCTGTTTTGAGTGAATTAACCTATGCTATCTGTTGATTATTGCTTTTATTAAAATGATATTTGTTTAATTTAAAATGAAATTAATGCTATATTTGTTATAGATTTATACCTTTCATTAAGAAGAAGTCTCTGTTTGTTTGACATTAAAACCTTAAATTTATCATTTAATTTAAATGTTAATCAAAAAAAAACAGCCTCATCCTAACTTTAACAGACTTTTGTAAAATATTCTCAATAATGGATTTGAATTCATTAAGTACAAACGACCCATCCGAATTTCCAAGTGCATATGATGCATTTATCAAGGATAATTTTGATTTAAAACTTTTATTAGATTCTCGAGCAAAAACAACGGAGGTAAGAAAAACATTAAACAAATACCAAGGAGAATTTGGATATACTCAGAAAAGGCATTTGCTCAATAGAGTATTGGTAGGCTATGCAGAACGCCACATGAAGGATTTAGATGGTTTGAGTTTAGACCAAGCGATTGATTTGATTTTCAAAAAACCGGATTTGGGAGAGCCTGTCAATAATTATTACCACGATTTTCCTGCTGAAGAATACAAGAAAAAATATTTAGTTGATGATGTAAAACCAGCAGAACCATTTATTAGCAAAGCACTTTCGAAAGAAGAAAGACAAGATTTTGTTCCTGAATTCGCAGGGCCAGAAAGAATTAGTGCTCTAAACTCCTGGACTTATGAAAATATATACTCACAACCAACTTCTGTAGCTTGGAGGCTATTTTTGTTTTTACATACACTCACCCCTTACAAAGAAGATAATGTAAAAATAAAGTCTTTTTATTATAGCCTTAAATTGACCTATGAAGGAGCCTGGAGGAGTTATAAAGATTACATGATTGATGTTACGCTTTCTGAAAACATGCTCGAATTTTTGAATTTGAAATATAGTAAGAAAGATGCTCCAGATGAAAATTTTGCCCGAGAAGTACAAGAGTTATTCACTGTTGGCAAAAGACCATTTTCAAAATTTACCGAATCTGATGTAAAAGCAGCTGCCAGACTATTGGTAGGCTGGGACGCATATTACATGGAAAATTTGACTGACGAGGGTTTTGTAACTAAGAACAAATTCAATGAAAACAATCACGATACTGGAGACAAACAATTTTCGGAATTCTATGGAAATCGTTTGATTAAAGGAAAAAAAGGCCCAGATGGTGGCAAAATCGAGTTGAAGGAGTTTTTTGACATGATTTTCGAAACCGAAGAAGCAGCCATTTACCTTTCAAGAAGGTTGGTTCAGTTTTTTATTTACCCCGTTTTAAATGATTATGTAGAAGAAAATATCATTAAGCCTTTAGCTCAAATTTTAAGAAAAAATAATTACTCCCTTGCTGAGACTTTAAAAGTTTTGTTAAAAAGCGAATACTTTTTTGCTGAAGAGTTTTACAATTCCATGATCAAATCACCTATGGAATATTCCATGGGAATGTATAAAGAATTTGACATGTTAAAAGGTAATGTGACCTCTTATTTTAATAATGGCAACTACAATTCATTTTTCGTTGAAGATAGAAAACAGTTTGAGCCCAAATTTTTAGATTCAATTTATATATCCTATCGAATATGTTCTCAAATGAAATACGGTACGATTGGTAGACAAGGATATATTATTGGCAATCCCCCTAACGTATCCGGCTGGCAAGCATATTATCAAGAACCCGTCTATGACCTAATATGGATAAATTCGGATTCGATTAAACGACGAAAAGAAATCGCAGAATCCATAGCTCGGAATGGTATCTATTTTGGTGATCACACCCATGTACAATTTGATCTGAAGTTACTTTTAAAGAAAACCAAAGATCCGAGTAATATCAATTCTTTCATTCGAGAATTAGCAAAGATAATGACCGGTGTAGATCTAAGTGAAAAGGCATTTCTTAGAATCAAAAAATCAATCCTTGGGGATAATTTCCCTGATTATTATTGGGCAGATGCGGTTAAATCCTTTGAATATAGCCCTAATAAAGACAATTATAATACTTTGTATTTCAGGGTAGGACAAATTTTGTCGCAAATCTTTGACTTAAACGAAATTCATGTTTTTTAGATGAAAAGAAGAGAATTTATACACAATTTTTCACATGCGTTAGCTGGTAGCACCATCCTACCACACTTAAATTATTTAGACGCATCTAAAAAATATTCATTATTAAATAATACGGCCGAACCTGGTAAAATTTTAATTCTATTGCGTCTTGACGGAGGTAATGATGGGCTCAATATGATTACACCAATGGATCAGTACGCAAACCTCAACAAGGTTCGGCCCCATGTTATTATTCCTGAAAAGAAATTAATTCAAATCGGAAAAAATGATTTAGCATTTCATCCAGAATTTAAGGATATGAAACTTCTTTTTGATGAAAAAAGAATGAAAATTATTCAAAATGTTGGATATGCTAACCCCGATTTTTCTCACTTTAGATCTTCTGATATATTGCAATCTGCCTCAGATTTTAGCGAATTTGTTTCATCAGGTTGGTTAGGCAGATTGGTCGAACATGAGCACCCTAGTTTCCCAGTATCATATCCGAATAGTAAATATCCTGATCCACTAGCCATTGAATTAGGATATTCGAATTCTTTATTATTAACAGGAAGGAGTTCTTTTCCTGGATTTATCCCCGGGAGTCCAGATAATATAATGGAGATTATAAATGAATTTGATAATTCCTACCCGAATACGTATGCGGGAGATAAACTAAATTATATACAGACCATTGCCAAACAATCTAATTTATACAGCTCAGTTGTAAAAGATGCTTATAAAAAAGGAAACCATACTTTTCAATTCCCAAATGACAACTTGGGCAGTCAATTTTATCAATTGAGTAGATTTATTCGTGGAGGCTTAAATACTCGGATTTACCACGTTTCCACAGGTGGATTTGATACGCATGATTCTCAGGTTAATCAAGATGACCATTCGAAAGGTATTCATGCCATTCTTCTCAAAAGCGTAAATGATTGTATCATTTCTTTAATGAAATGTTTGGATCAGACCAAGGATTCTGACCGCATCATGATAGTAACTTTCTCTGAGTTTGGTAGAAGAATAGTTTCTCGATCTACCGGTGGTACAGATCATGGAACTGCCTTCCCGATGATGATTTTCGGGAATAATTTAAATGCAAATGTTCTTGGTAAAAACCCGAAAATTGATCCTACATTTTCTTGGGAGGCTAACTTAGACGCTGAATTCGATTTTAGACAAATTTATGCGTCTATCATCGAGCAATGGTTAGGTGGAGATAACGCCACCATAAAAGACGTGCTTACAAGGAGTTATGATCAAGTAGGCCTCACCAAAGAATTTGCAGATGATGATATGGATGGCGTTTTGGATAAAGATGACAAATGCCTAAACACGGCTACCGGTGCGATGGTTGATACCAATGGTTGTGAGGTTTTTTCATTGGCTTCTAACACTTTTTCAGTAGTAGCAACTTCTGCTTCGTGCATTGGACAGAAAAATGGTACAATTTCCATCAACTCAATAAATGCTAATTTTAGCTACATCTTGTCCATTGGAGATGTAAATGTTGGGGTATTAAACAAAGCAAATAATTTTTCCCATAAAATAGAAAATTTAGCCGTTGGTACATATACAATTACCATTCGCGTGGAAGGAATTCCGAATTATGAGAGAAAATATGAAATTAAAATCGGTGAACCTAAAGCTTTAAATGCCATCACTTCAGTGGATTCTCAAACGGCAAGTTTAAAAATAAATTTGAGAGGGGCTGAAAATTATTTTATAAATTTGAATGGAACAAAGACGGAAACGCTCGATTCCAGAATTAATTTACCCTTAAAAAAAGGATTAAATACCCTTCGAATTACGACAAACAAAGAATGCCAAGGGGCTTATAATGAAGAAATATTTTTATCTGAAGAAACAAATATTTTCCCTAATCCAACATCGGGCCCAGTAAAAGTTTTTATACAAGGAATTGATTCAGAGGTAGAAATAACAATCAATTCTATAAACGGAACTATAAGCCATCAAGCAAGGTATCCTATACCAGTCAATCGAATTATTGACTTGGATTTAGGTAACCTTTCCGAGGGCATTCATTTAGTTAAAATCAATGGTGCCTCAGTTAGAACCACTTGTAAACTGATAAAATACTAACCAATGAGAAACATTGCCTATCTAATGCCCATATTCTTTTTTATCAATGGGTGTTCAAAAAATGATTCGGCTAATACTTTACCAAAAACAGTTGCGGCTGCACCAATACTAGAAATTGGAGAAATCAATCTGGAGCTTCCTGAAAACAATAAAAATTGTGAAACGGGTTTATTAAATTTGGATAAGGCAGATATTGAATTCAAATGGAAAGCAGCTAAAAATGCTACAAAGTATGAAATTCAGGTAAATGATATTCAAGATGGTAAAACGACTAAATTTTCAAATGTTATAGGTACCTCAAAAGTAATCACTTTGGTACGAGGTAAATCTTACTCTTGGAATATAACCGCATCAAATTCAGGTACTAAAACAGTAGTATCTCCGATTTGGAATTTTTATTTATCAGGAGATGGGAAAACAAACCGTGCTCCTAGTCCCGCCATAGCAATTTACCCAATCCCAGGATCTACTATAAATTTGAATGCTTCAGGTAATGTTAAGTTTCAATGGTCTTCTGAAGATCCTGACAAGGATATTCTTACTTATACTTTAAGAATCGACACTTTGAGTAATACCCAAAAATTATCCGGCACTTCATTTGATACAAAAACACCATTGCATGAAATTAAATTGCAGCAAGGAAAAATATACTATTGGTTTGTTACTACAAAAGATGAGTCAATCTCAATAAAATCTGATGTTTTTAGTTTTAAAATAAAATAAAAAAAATGGGATAAAATAATAAGACAATATTAATCTACAAATTGAAATGATGTAACTTATTGCTAATAAACGCCTTATCGCTCCGTGGAAAGGTATCTTGTTGCGAATAGCTTCGAAAAACCGTCTGTTTACTAATGAAAAGGTAAGCAAATCGGCCTACGTTTATAAGAATTAAATAAAAACTTTTTGATTCAACCGTGCAGCTGTTTTAGCCCCCCCTATTTTAGATAATCGATTAAAAATTTTCAAAAAATGCTCAATAAACTTTGGCATTCAGGTTCATACTAATTATCATTCATAGTCTTTTTTTAGTTTTTCAAGTATCTCCTCGTTCAATTGATAATTAAAAATTCTTTTGTCAGAATTTAATGGGTTTCTTTCAATAGAATTATCGAAATTATACATCATTTTTAACTTTAAATTCAATGTTTTAATAAATTCATGCCTTATTTTTCTTTGGTTGTCAGTAGATTTATCATCTATTTCTAATAAATCATTGATTTGTTCAGTATTCATACCCCCTTTTTCATAATTTTTAATCAAAACCTCAATCATTTTAATTTCTAAGGGTTTTAGGGTGTTTGAACTCAAAAACACATACTTTTTAATACTCTTACCTTTAAAGTATTTATAATAAATAAAGAAAGAAGGTATTGGCAATACAATTCCAAGCGATAGTAAAATAATCCAAAAATTATTGTTGTCGGCTTCATACAATTTGCCGAGATATTTTGCTTGTTTCTTAGTTTCTTCAATTGATATATTAATTTTTTCAGTGGAGTTTCTGTTACTTGTGTTGAAAATTTTATAGCTAAATAATGAATCTTCCTGCACATATTCGTATTCTAATTTGGTAGGAATTTCTTCATAAAGCAATCTCTTCTCATCAATCCATTGATATACTTCATTCAAAATAGGGTCTATGATATACAAGCTCGTAATACCTTTTTCAAATACTCTAAAAATAAAATATTTTCCATTCCAATGGAAGTATTGATAATTTTCCTTTATAATATTTCTTAATACTGGTTGTTTGATTTCCCCCAGTTTATTCCATTTATTGTTTTTGAATTTATATTCATAAAATCCATAATCAGTATAGCTTTTTCCTGCATTTTCAGAAGGACTTACAAAATCGTTTAAGCCCGTAAAAAACGAATCTGTTTTTTTTACATAACCTGATAAACCCTTAAAAATAGATTTAGGTGCATCATTTGAAAAATTGATAGCGTCCCATTCGTTTCTGTTGGCTAAATAATAAACAAATAGATTATTAGATCTATATAAGCCATACCCTCCAACTGAGTAGATTGTGTTCTTTCTTATAAACTTCGTACTCCTACAATTAAAACCTCCAAAGTAAGTTTTATCAATTCGTTCTAATAATAAAGTTTGATAGTTGAATTGATACACTTGATTCGTACATTCCATTAATAAATAAGCCAAGTTTTTATCTTCAGTATTTAGGCATTTAATTTCATAAAAGATTAGAATATCTTTTTCCTTAATATTTTTTAATTCGGCCTTCCCAATTTCTTGCCAATCAATTGAATTTGATGATTTTTCAACAACAGTCTTTTTAATATCAATTCTATAAACACTTTTTCGTTCGTAATCCAACCATCTTAATGATTGAGCTTTGGCGGAGAAAGATAGAAACAATAAAAGACAGTAGATAATTACATTATTCATTCTAATAGGCTCGGTAAAATATCCGTGAAAATACATTACTGATGAATATAATGCAAATTTTATAGGCTTTATCCTGTCAAAAACATTGCCCTGCCCTTCTAATATACTATCAAAAATGCTTAGTGATTCAAGTATTTCATTTAAGGTGTTTTTCTCAAACGGTGATTATGTCGGATACTCATTCAATATATATTTACGAAGTAATTTATCTCTTTGGCGGTTGTTTTTTATAAGAATTAATTCAAAATAGCAAAGCATAAGTAGTCTTTCTACCCAAGAATGAATAATATAACATTTTATACAAAAATATAAGCCTTCCTAACAAACCATTTGCAATAACAGAAATATAAAAGATTGATTATCAATAAATTAATCGTTATTTTTTTAATGTTTTGTTTCGTCTAAGTTTCTAATACGCTCGTTTTAAAAATCTGTGAAAGTACATTACTAACGGTTATAATGTACTTTTTGTAGGATGTTTTTTTGCAACAGCATACATTTGACACAAGAGTCAAACAGTAAAGTTGACCAGTGATTGAAAGTGCTTCGTTTACGTTGCAGTTCTCAATCAGTAGCTATTACAGCTAATTATTTTGGCCTAAATCTCTGATGAAAAAACATAAACCTTACGAACAAAATATTATTTATTTTATCGGCCATGGTAATTATACCCAAATAAACCCATTGGATTGAAGTTTTTCGATTTATGCCAAAACTCTTAAAAAATTTGAATTAGAACTTTCAGAGCAAAAATGATTTGTTCGGGTGAATAAATCGGTCATTGTGAATTTGTTATTTGTCAATAAAATAAACGATGATGCTATCGAATTATGCAACGGAACGATTGTCAGGATTTCCAGAAGAAGAAAAAAAATGTTTAAACTTTTGTATCACAATCAAATACCATGAAACTTTACTTTATTTTGGTCTTTTATTTTTTATGTAATTTTAGTGTGTTTGGTCAAATTTCCGCACTTAATAGTACCGATGGTTCAATTCTAATTACTCCAAGAGGTTTGAAAGGAAAAACCAATAATGGTGTCTCCTTGGGTGAAAATGCCTTGTTTTCTAATACAACAGGTGGTGCAAATACAGCAATTGGACAGTCAGCAATGTATGCTAACACAACAGGGTATTATAATACAGGCATAGGTCACTATAGTTTGAGTTCAAATACAACAGGAAATAGTAATGTAGCCTTAGGTAACTTTAGTTTGAGTTCAAATACAACAGGTCGACTCAACACAGCTGTTGGCTATAATGCCCTATTTTCAAATACAACAGGGTATGATAATACAGCTAATGGCTCTTTATCCCTTTCTTCAAATACAACTGGGATTCTCAATACAGCCACTGGTACTTATGCACTACGTTCAAATACAACTGGCGAAGAAAATACAGCAACAGGGTATTTATCTCTCAATTCAAATACAACGGGGTCTAATAATACTGCGAATGGGGTACGTGCCCTTTATTCAAATACAACAGGTTCAGCTAATGTGGCAATAGGTTCATCTGCATTGAATGGAAATACGACTGGTGATTATAATACGGCTTTAGGTATCTCCTCTCTTTATACAAATATTAGCGGTACAAACAATGTAGCAGTAGGAAACGGTAGTTTGGAAAAAAATACTATTGGTAGCTCAAATACAGGATTAGGCTTTCAAGCATTATACTTAAACACTACAGGAAATTATAATACAGCAATAGGATTCCTGTCCTTAATGTCGAATACAACGGGGCAGTGGAATATTGGTCTTGGAGAGGGTGCAATGAAATCAAATACAACAGGATTTGAAAATATAGCTATAGGAAGGGCTGCTATGATGAGTACACAAGCTTCCAAATACGACACTTTTATCGGTACCCGTATTGCAGAGCAATATACAGCAGGCGAGCAAAACACTGGCCTAGGTTTTTTTGCTATGAGAACTTTCAAGTCGGGAGGATCCAATACTGCAATTGGTGCTTATGCATTAGAAAATATTCCAAGTGGAAATTTTAATGTGGCCATTGGCTTTAGTGCGGGAGGGAATAATGGGAACCTACCAATTGATTATTCTACAGCAATTGGAACTTATTCTACAGTAACTACAAGTAATACAATGGTTTTTGGAGCAAAAAATTATACACTTAGATGGGCATTTGGTCGAAACACAACTGATTACGCTTTACAAGTAGGAAACGATACAAACGATGGCAACGGTGCATTCCTAACTAAAGGTGGCACTTGGACTAACGCTTCCTCTCGAGCATTCAAAGAAAACTTTAAGGACATTTCGGATGCTGAAATTCTTTCGAAAGTGGCTCAATTGAATATTCAAAAGTGGTCTTACAAAGGTACAGATGAAACGCACATTGGTCCAATCGCCGAAGAATTCGAAGAACTTTTTGAAGTAGGTGTAAAAGGGGATAAAGAGCATATCAGCACAATTGATGCGTCTGGAGTGGCTTTGAAAGCTATTCGAGCTTTGTTGCTAAAAACAGAATTATTAGAAAAAAGAATCAAAGAATTGGAAAATAAAAAATGATAGTATGAATAAGTTGGAGTAATGTAATGTCAATTCTATTTTCTAAAAATCAATCTCATTTAAAACCCTAAGATTGTCTTAATTCGGTACTCTTGAAAATTTAATAAGTATTTAAGCCTGTAGTTGTTGAACAAACTCATCAAGGAAATGAAAGAACAAAACAAATTAATTGAAAGCTTAGAAAACCAATTAGTAAATCAAAAAGAAGAGATAATAGCTTTGAGAACAATCATTGAAAAATTGCAGGAGAAATATTCCAAGTAAAAGTGAGACTGCCTAATTTTTTAACCACGCAAAACTCCTTTAATTTTTGATTGAAGAAAAAATCAAGACTGCTTTAAAACAAAAGGGTGAGAAAATCAGCTTTCGTTTCGAAGAGTATAATAAAAACTTTTAAATTTTACCTTGGGTAAAAATTAGCATATAGCAATAAAATGTATGATCATTCATATATTCAGATTTAATAATTTTTACTCTTTCAAAATCCATTTTACAGGTTATATGAAAAAAAATCTACTTAATATCTTATTTTTTAGTCTGATTTTCGCAAAAATATCATTCTCGCAAACAATAACCACACCAGCAGTCGAATGGAGTGAATATTTCTTAGGTGGTTCTCAAGGTGGGTATTTAGAGCGTTCAGTGGCAGGACCTAACGTATTATTTGCAGTATTGAATAGTCGATATTCGATAAGCCAATATAAAAGTATTATTAAATTTGATGCAAATGGAATGATAAATAAACCAATAAGTTTTGACAATAATTATGTGGTTGTAAACCAGTACGCCTGCCAAGATGGAGGAATATTAGTTAATGGTTTGAATAACATCCGAAAATATGATGCTAATATGAATTTGGTATGGGATAGAAATGTGCCATACATGATAAATAATGCAACAGCAACGCTAGCTAATGGTTTTTATATTTACACAACATCATTCATTAATAATAAAACAATTATAGAAATAAAAAGACTTAAAGATGATGGAAGTGTAGAATGGAGTAGCGACATAACGGCATTCACATCCAATGTAACAGATATTCAAACAACAAGTGATGATGGGGTAATTGTCGGTACTAATAATGGTCTAAGAAAATATTCAGCAAAGGGACAATTATTATGGAATAATTTGTCTATTGTAAATGCAACTAAATTTGTGCCATTGGATGCAGATAGAATGTACATCCAAGTCCAAAATTCTTCTTTGAATAACATTTTAGGGATTCTTCAGATAAATACTCAAAATGGAACTAACATTTGGACAAAAAATTTTGCATCTGAATCCATTGTTGATTTTGAAATAACAATAGATAAAGGTTGTGCAGTAATGACAAATTCTGGTTTGTATAAATTTAACTCGAGTGGGCTCCAAGAATGGAAAAATACCCAATATACATCTTCAAATATAACAACAACCGGTGATGGAGGGATTATTATTGTTGTTAAAGCAAATGATCTTGGTCTTAATGGTCCAATAATAAAATTAGGTATTAACAATGTATTTAATTGGTCTAAAAACTTGTTTGGCTATGATTTAGATGTGTATGGTGCATCTGATAACGGTTTGTATGTAGTAACACGTTTAGGAAGTAGTTTGAGTAATTATAAAGATACATATACAAGCTCCCCGCAATTTAATATTTTCAAAATAGCCTCGCCTGATACCCCTTGTAAAATGAACTTTGATTTAACAGTAAATAGTGCGACGTTTTGTTCATCTGGTAATCTACCATTAGCTTATTCATTTAGTAAGACAAAAGGTACGGCGAGTAGTATTCCATCAGGTGCATCAAGTGATATTGGTCATCAGTGGAATAGAAACAATTCAGCTATTGCATTTGCTACTAGTCGTTCTTACATTGCTGATTCTCCTGGTAAGTATAATTTAACTTTAACACAAGGTACTTGTGAGAGTACTTCAAGAACTATTGAAATAAAAATTGTAACTGCACCCGTCATTCAGGCAGATAAATCGAAGATTTGTCAAGGTCAAACTGTTAATCTATCTTCAAGTGGCTGTGAGGGGACAGTTGTTTGGTCAAATGGTGATCGTGGTTCTAATCTAAAAATAACTCCACAGCTAACAACATCATACAATGCTTATTGTGAGTCCACAATTACAAATGCAAGTGGTGTGTCAGAGGTATGTAAAACGAATTTGAGTAATACTATAGTCATTAGCCTTATTCCGTTTTCAAATTTGAAAATTGAAGAAATTAAAGGTAAAAAAGAGTTTTGTGAAGCAGGTTCGACTACTTTAGAGGTACTTACCTCTGGGGGAATTCAACCCTTTATTTACTCATGGAATAAAAATAATTCGACTGGAGTCGTAACATCCGACGGAATGTTTAAAATAAATGAAGAAGGAAACTTTCAGCTACTCTTGACTGATGGTAGTGGATGTAGTGTTTCTTCTGAAACATTTTCCGTTAAGAAGATATTGAACCCTGTAAATCCTAAAATAGTTGCACAAGGATTGACTGAAATTTGTTTAGGTGGAAGTGTTATTCTGACGACAGATGCGAAAGAGGCGAATTATCAATGGTTGAAAAATGAAACTCCAATCAAAGAAGCTAATGGTCAATTTTATAAAGCTGAGAGTTCAGGGATTTATAGAGTTCAGGTTATTAATTCAACGGGATGTCTTACTACCTCTGCTCAAAGTATAACGATTAATGTAGTAATAGTGCCTCAACCATTTATCAAACAATCGAATGATACCCTAACATCTAGTTATTTGAATGAAAATAAATGGTTTTTCAATGACTCTCAATTAAATGAAAATGGTAATAAGATAAAGTTTACTACCAATACTGGTAATTACCAAGTAAAAGCGGTGTTCAAGGGTTGTGAGAGTGAACTATCTTCAGTTTTCATGCCTATTGTTTTAGCAAATGAAATTTCGATTGCTGATGTATCATTATACCCTAATCCTGTTTCAAAAAATTTGGTTATATCATCATCTCAATTGATTAAATATAAATTTTACAATATTCTGGGCAGAGTATTAAAAGAGGAAAGTGATTATAAAACTCGGTTTGATATTGATGTTTCGAGCTTAAACGATGGTGAATATTTACTTCTTTTTCAAGGAATTAACCAAAATAAGTATTTTAGAAAAATAGTAATTAGGAAGTGAAAACGTGTTGGGAGAAATTTCGAATAGTAGATTTAAATAAGTTTAACAAAAAACTGATAATCAACTATTGAAGTACCTAGACATAAGAAATGAGACGGTTCGCCGCTGCGATTCGAGATAACAAATAAAATACTAATTTTCAATAAGTTATATCATTTCAATTTATCGATTAATATTATCTCCTTACTTATATTTAATAATAACACCAATACCCAATGCTTAGAATTAAATATTATCCATCCTATAGCATCAATTCAGGTTTTAAAATTTAATATTCATATTTGCCATTATTACACCGTTTGGATTAACAACTGGATGAAAACTCATTTCTTTGTATATTCCTATTCGAAGTTTCGGAATAAAATAAAGAAGATCTAATGCTGCCAAAGTAATACCCCCGTAGAATAATAAATTTGCTTTTTTCAATTGGTCATTAGCTAATGCTAAGTCTTTATTCGCTTTGGCAATTGTAGCAGCACTATAATTGCTGAGCCAATCATCTTTTGTAACAGTAATTTTTTGATTCACATTACTGGTCTCATATATTTTATAAGAATTTAAGGCAATGGATTTTTTATTTGTACCCATTACAAGCATTCCTATTCCCGCCGCTAGGCCAGTTCCTAAAATAACAAAACTTGCTCGGTTCATGTGACTATTTTCATTGGCAAGTTTTATTTTAGGAAGTGAAGACTTTGTAGGTATTGACTTTTGTGAATCTGCCATATTATCTACAATGCCAGATTTTGTTTCAGAATAAGTTTCTTTTTGCTGTGTTTTAGGTAATCCTGCACTTATGCGATAATCATGAATTTTAACAAAAACATTTATTGTAAGATTTTCATTTATTTTAAGACTATCGCTCATAAAATCCCAAACAATTAGCTTATTTGATCCAGTTTTTATACCTTTTCCTATATCTCCGCTTAGGGTTTTACATTTCAAAATACCACTTTTGCCACCTACTGCATTGATATAAATAGAGTCTTCTGGTGAATTAAAATCAATATCATAATAAATTTCAATTGTTCGATCATTTTCATTTACTTTAAAATTGACGTTGGATAGTTGTGCCTGTGAATAGGTAAAATACGGTAGTAGCAGGAATAAAAAACTTTTCAATATATATTTTTTCATTTTACAATTAAATCTAAATTATCGGTTCCATCCGTTAAACAAGCATTATAAAAAACTACATTTATTTTATTTGTACCTATACTTCCAAATTGATAAGAAACTTTTGAACCAGTATAGGTTTTATCTTCAATTGTCCATATTACACGAATTGGAGCTTGACCAATTGGAGTATTATCAGTGGTATTCAGAAAAAAGTCGTACCTTAAATTACCTTTTGAAGTATGCTGTATTTTAAACTTTGGAGGAATACAATTTTTACTTTGAAAATCGACCTCTTCAAACTTTTTGCAGCCGACCATTATTAGAAAAATTATTAGAAATAAAAGTTTTTTCATACAAGACTGTTTTTCGACAGGTTAATAATTTATGTTGTGAAAATATGAAAAAGTAACGAATAATAAAAATGAAAAATCGTTTCATTTTTATTTAGCAATTAATTTAAAGTATTTGGATAAATATGAAAATAAAGCCCTCTTTTATTGATTTTTTATTTAAGGTAAGGTTTGTTCTAGATTTGAAAAGTTTCTTTTTTCTGTGTAAACGGTTTAGCGAATTAAATATTAGGATGTTTTCACTTCTAATGAATTAAAACAGACTTATGATTAAACTTTTGCTTTACTAAATTACAAAACTTTTTACTTTAGCAGTTCTCGAAAAAAGTCAAACAGTAGTCGTTGTGTACAAAATTTTCTACACCTATCACCTTTATTAAAATTTTTCTGAAATTAAAATATCGCTCCACCCTAATTTAGCTGACATGTGATAATTATTACATACGAAAAGCATCATATCAATGAAACATTAAATATCGGCAATCTGAATTTTAATCTAGAATAAAAAAATAAAATAAGATTTTTTCTATCGATAGTTTACTGTATTCTTTGTTACATAATTGTCTTTTTTAAGCCTGAAAGCAACATCAAATTAAAAAATCCGACTGATGAAATAAAGTACTTTTCAATAGTAATAATTGTTTGGAAAATTTTGCTTTTTGATAGATTTATAACTATTTTTGTAATGGTCTGAAATCAAAAAACTTTTTGTAGTTTTTGGATATTTCTTTAAAAAAATCAAGCATTTGACCTATTTTTATATTAAAATACACTATTTTAAGAGAGGAAACTATTTTCAGTATCCTTGTAGAATAATAGTATTTTTTTTATCTGATCGATAAGCCTAAGTAGACTCGTTTAATTGCTGTTATTTGAGTTTAGCCTAAAAAAAGCTTTGATTGATTATCAAAATACTACTCTAACTTTTCTTAAAATACGGATTAGATGGGTATATAATATAAACCACAATCAATTACTCCAATCGGCAAGTAGGAGCAAGATATTTTTCAATTCTAAGAAAAACAAATTATGCTTTTACCCAAAAATCAGAATCGCATGAATCTAAAGTATTTTTTAAAATATTTTGGAGTACAGAGAACAAAAAAAATCTCACGATTTTATTTAATATTTTGATAACCATAAAAACTATCAGTAATAATTTTTAATAGTCGGCACTTTTGCTCAGCTTGATAAATAGAAAAAAACTACCTTTTTTAAGTGGATGAAAAAACTTATATGTTTTAATATTATTGTATTTCTAATTTGCATCACACAAATTTCTTATGGTGCTGGGTATAAAAATAGTAGTTCAACTTTTTCATTGGCCATTAATAGAACTGCAGGTTGTACTCAAATTTCGCAAATTTCACTTAGCTTGATTGAAATTCAGATTACCTCAAAAACAAATGCTACCATAAGTTTAAATATAGCTGCAGGATTGTATAATGCAAAATCGACTATTAATGGCACAATCAGTGGTACAACAATTGATTTTGATACCAAAACAATCAATTCAAGTACATGTAATGCAAATGCAGCAATTAATATTAAACTAACTTATACTTTTAATAATTTTGGAGGAAATACAGTAACGGGATTATTGAGGGGTGTTGCAACCGGAGCTTTTACAGGTAATAACACTTCTGGCTCAGTCATTCTTACTTATTTCAATGGCATTAATGGAGAATTAAGTGCAAAAGCCAATGCAGTCGTGTATAGCCCCACAGGGATTGCTAAATCATCAGGAGCCATTTGTACGAGTGATATAATTGATGTTAAACTTTTTGGAGATAATTATCAAGGGGTGCAATTATACCTGGATAATACTCCTTTAGGAAGTATTATTAATATTGATAATTCGTTTAGTGTGAGCCAAGGGTTCATCAGATTTACCATGGCAGAAAAAGGAATTACAATCGATGGCATACACACCATATCTTTAGATATAAATGGTTCAAGAATTACGTATGCGACTTTTCAAACCTATACACCAATCACCAACATAAATGTTTTATCAGCAAGTAAAACCATTTCTTGCTATGGAGAAGCCATAAACTTAAACATAAGTACACTTCCCAATGGTGTGACTTACAATTGGTCAGATAGTTTCGGGGTCAATGTAAGCCCTCGTTCGATTTCTGATTTTTCAAAAGAATATTACATTATTATGTCAAAACCAGGAAGAACTTGTGAAATACAAAGTAATAAAGTATCTATTCAAGTAATTCCAAATTTTACTGCATCGGTATCATTGCCACAAGGTAACCAAGTATGTGAAGGACAAGCGATACAAATAAATGCCGCTCCAAATGACGAAAATTTATATAATTATGCTTGGTATAATGGAAATATATCTTTGGGGACAAACACGAACAGTATTTTTGTATCTAATAATGGCCAATTTAATGTAAAAGTAACTCCTAAAAATGGAGGATGTGAAAGTAAAACCTCAACAAATACAATAAATGACCTTATTTTTCAAAAAAAAATCACCGGTGATAGAATTTCAGTACTGAATAAAACCTCAGCAATTTTTTGTAAAGATGACGCTTATCTTACCTTATTGGCTTCCGCAAATGATATAACAGGTATAAGTTATGAATGGAGTGGACTTAAAACTGGTCGAGAGAGTTCTCTACAGGTTGAAAGTGGTGGCGACTATTACCTTCAACTTTCCAGAGGAGCATGTAGAACTTCTCCTTTAAAATTTACAGTTATTGGAAAAATTACGCCCACTTTAACTCTTAATCCTAGCGATGCTCAAATTTGTAAAGGGCAAAATATTAGCATTATCGCAAATCCAAATAATTCAAATTATTCATATCAGTGGTTTGGTGGTACTGATGGTAAAACCGACCTAAAAGTAAACTCGGCGAACTATAGTGCAAATGATGGAGGCCTTTATAGGGTAGTATTAAACCCAGCCGGGGGTAATTGCAATGCAATTTCTGGTGTATATGAGGTAAGTCAACAAGTGAAAGCAGATGCACCAATTACGAATTTTCAAATTACAGGTCGCAAGGCCAATGATATTGTACCTATTTGTAATTTAACGAATGGTATAAGCTTAGTAGCCACATCAGATAATGACGTAAGCATTAGTTGGAATGGTGGACCCAAATTTTTAAAATCAAATACTTTTCAAAATATCAAAGACGAAAGGTCTTATATAGCTAAATTTGAAAGAGGCAAATGTGTTGAATCATTAGCTGTTACGACTAAAATACAGGAGTTGCTAGTAAATCTAAAATCTACAAAGGATGCCATTACTTGCAGTGATAATACAGATTTTAAATTAGTAGCGGAGCCTAATTACTCCGCAGCATCCATCAAGTGGAGAGATGAAACTGATGCTAATTTCTCGAATACAAATAAGGAATTTGCCCCTACAAAAGCGGGTATTTATTATGCAGTTGCAAATTTATCTGAATGTGGGGCAGTTGATTCAAAACCTAGTGAGAAAGTAAAAATTACTTTACCTGCTAGTTTTAAAGTAAGTATCGTTTCGCAACTCACAAGTCCAATTTGTGAAGGTCTTACTCAAACCTTTACAGGAATTCCAACATTTAATGCTTTTGCAGGTACATATAATTGGGTACCAAACATCAGCACAAGCAATATATTAAAATCTATGAATGCTGGAACGTATTCTTTAACTATTCAGCAAGATGGATGTAAAGCTTCTGCAATAGCATCAATTACAACAAAGCCATCAAAACCATCAATAACTGTGGTAGATAATTTTAACTTATTTTCTAGCCCAAATACAGATAGTTTTGAATGGTTATTTAAAGATTTACCATCATCAATTAATCCAGCCTTATACAGATCGTTTTCTCCTACCGAAACAAAAGACAAATTGTTTACACAGAAAGTTGGGGCATACATACTAAAAGGTAGTAGAAATGGATGTGGTATTGCATACTCTGACCCTATCGAAATTACGATAATCACATTAGCAAATGAAAACATAAACTCAAATGCTTGGAAAGTATATCCAAACCCAAGTAATAATATTCTTACGATTGAAAACAATTCACTGGATTTTCTACAAGGCAATTTAATTGAACTTAGAAATAGTTCAGGACTCTTGATAAAATCTTGGTTTCAGAGTGAAAAATCGAAAGATTATAGTATAAATGATCTATCATCAGGTATTTATCACTTGATTTTTAATCAAAAAAACAGTAGAATTGTAAAAAAAATAATAAAGCTGTAAACATTTTATACGTCGAATGAAAAATATATTTACTGCACTTTTATTATTAACATCTTCGTTTAGTTTCTCGCAAGAAAAAATATCATTTTTATCGAGTGAAACAAAGTTGGTAAATACATTGCCTTTTTATACTGAAACAAAACTTTCAGCTTACAAAACTCCAAAACAAAATAATATCAATTTAAGTAAGGGCCAAAATTTGCTTTATTTCGATCGTCAAAACAAACCAACAACTGCTGAAAAGGCATATTATTTCAGAAAAATAGAATTTAATCAAAATCAAATACCTGTAGGTCTTGTAGAGGATTTTTATTCAAGAACAAATATGCCTAAATTTTCGGGTAACTATTATTTTTATAACAATGAAGATGAAATAACCAATAATAGCTACCAAGGCGAATGTACTTTTTATGCTTTAAATGGAGAGAAAACAATCAGCAAATATGTTGATGGAAAAATAACCGAAAGTAAAATATATTTAGCATCTGGTAAATTAAGGAAAGTGGAGTTTTTTAACAACAATAAAACCAGAAAGTCATTTTCAGAAATTTTATTTGATTTTAACGAAAATGAAATTGGGAATATTATAGGAAATTATAATCCGACATTAAAATTAGAACAATCTCGAAAATTAGTTACCGATAAAAATGGTGTTTATGAATCAATCACGGAATATGAAGGCAATTGTCCGAAAATGTTAGTTACAAAATATAAAGAAGGTGGAGTAGATTATCCTTCTTATATTCAGGACTTTACTTGCCGCCCAAATGATTGGACATTTAAAAACTCACAGGATTTTAACATTACTCACAATGAGTCTGAAAAATATTTCGAGGTAAATAGCAATATAGCGAGCGAAGGATTTTTATTTACTCCTATCCTAAGCGATTTCAGTTCCAAAAAATTTGAAATAATTACCACATTTCAAAAATCAAAAAATGAAAACCTCAAAGAAATTGGTATGGTGTGGCAATACATTAATGAAAATAATTATAATTATTTTGTTATTAATTTAGAAAAAAAAACCTTCGAAATTAACTCGAAAATTAATGGCGAAGTAAGCCTCTACATGATCGGTATCAAGAACAAGATACAAATTGATGATAGCCAAACAACTTATACATTAAAACTTGCTGCCGACCCAATTAATAAAAAGTTTAGCTATTTTGTTGATGACAAAGAAATACAAGGATTTAATAAAATACCTTCAAACCCTACAAGCAGTTTTAAAAACCTAAACATTGGGTTTAAATTCAGAACAGCGAAAGCCAATGAATCAATAAATTTAAAAAAAATCGAAGTCAAATTACTCTAATTTAAAAATAATTTATGAAAAAAATCTTCTGTTTTCTTCCACTTGTTTTCGTACTGGCGAGTTGTACAACTAAAGTTTATCAACTTACCTCTGCAGGTGAATATTTTGATGCACTGACTAAAATTACTGAATCAGAAAAGCCCATATTTTACCCAAATGGTGGCGATTTTGGTGATAATTTGGTATTTGTCGCTCAAGAAGATGATGGTTCATATAATATTTATATGAAAGAAAAAGTGCTTATTAAGGCTATTATACAAAAAACAGGTGGGCAAAACGTCAACCTTTCTCCTAGTTATTGTGCTGTTAACAGCCGAATTGCTTTTCAATATTTTGATAAAACCAATTATGATATTTATTATATTGACGCTGACAAAGGAAAAGCTATCACTCAGGTTACAAATACTGATGAAGATGAATATAATCCTTCTTGGTCGCCCGATGGAAATAGCCTAATATTTGAAAAAGGTTCTACTCCACGCACCTATGTACAAGCAACCAAAAAAGCTTCCAAAATTGAGTATAAAGGTATTTCAGTTTCAAAAAATCAAGTATGGCTAAAAGACCTAAAATCTAAAGAATTGAAAATGCTTGGGATCGGAAGTTTTCCAAAAATATCGCCTGATGGAAAAAGTATCGCATTTATAAAATATGATTTAGATAAAAATAAATCAAAAGAAACAGGTACTTTATGGATAATGACAATTGATGGTGATTCGCAAAAGCAAATCACTAATATAAACCTTGGTTATGCAACTAGTCCAAATTGGAGTCCTGATGGCAAAAACATCATATTTCAATTAACAAAAAAGAACAAAGAAGATTCTGATATTTATGTAATTGATATAAATGGAGAAAATTTAAAACAATACACGGTAAATAAATCAAACGATTTTGCTCCTATCTGGACAGCCGATGATTTTATCTATTTTTGCTCAGATAGAGGTGCTAAAGCAAATCAATATCAGATTTGGAGGTTCAAGATTAAGCAAAATAAATAATATTCAGTATCATAATTTGCGAATAAAATGTATATTAATAATTTCAAACTACTATGAAAAAAACATCTTTTCTACTATTTTTCTGTCTTTCAGTTTTAAACGTATTTTCCCAAGAAGCTAAAAAAACATCAATTTACCTTAGTACTGGCACTGTAATTTCAGGTAAGCTAATTTCGGCAACAGATGATAATATTACTTTTTTGTTTGAAAATGGAAGCAGAACTTTACAAAGAGTAAGAGTTTTAATTGCATTCAATGATTATGGGCGTTACTTAGTTGTAAATAATATCTCAAACGATACCGATAAGTCAAAAGTCGAAATTGATGATTTCTATCATTCACAAACATCCCCGATGGTAAATGATGTAATTTTTAAAGCGGTACCCTTTGAAATAATTTCTTGTAAAATATCTTATGAAAGAGATGTTGTCAATTATATAAATTCAGATGGAAAGCCAGGTTCTGTAAACAAGGATAATGTACTTGCAATTATCCGGAAAGATGGTAGCCACGAAATAATCAGAGATATAATAGAGGTTGCTCCAATTTTAGGGTCTAATATTGATAAATTCAAAGAAATAATTGCTCCTGCTCCGGTGGTTGTTCCTCCGCCTGTGGTCGTAGTAACACCAAAACCGGAGATTATCGAGACAAAACCAACACCTCAGCCTGTTTTACAAGAACCATTGACTTCTGCACCTGTTACAGTTCCTTCAAGAGCCGTAGTTGCAACACCTAAGCCTGAAACAATTGAGCTAGAACCAACCACCCCACCAATTTTACAAGAACCATTACCTTATGGTGAGACTACTACAAAATTATCTAAGGCTGAAAAGGAAGAGTATTCTAATCAAGCGACTGATAATGTTTTAACTTTTAAAGATTATCTCAATAGAATTGGAGACAAAGGCCGTAGCCCTTCCGAAAAACGACAAGATATTAAGGATGCCTTAGAGCTATTTACCCCAGATGCCACCATTGAGGTAACCTCGAAAAGTAAAATAGGCTCAAGAAAATATCCCATTGCAAAATACCTTACTAATTTGAGCAATTTGAATTACAGTTCAATAGAAATAACTTATGCCAACCTACGATTTGTAAGTGAATTAAACCAAGCGGCTGATGGAAATTATTACGGTATCGTAAGAGGGGAACAAACGTTCAAGGGTATGGTAAATGGTGTTATAAAATATGGCGATGTCGTAGATAAAAACTATAAAATTAAAGTTGAATCTTTTAATAACATTATTAGTGGAAAAAAAGAAGTTAAATGGAAAGTATTGTTAGGTGATGTTTCTGTCAGCCAATAGTAATTCAAAATCCAATTGAAGGCACTTTTTACATATAATAATGTGAAACTAATAAAAAATATCGTTTTTACACTCCTACTAATTAATACAATGGCTTTTGGCAATTGTATTAGCTTAAAAGGTGAAATAAAAGATCAAGTTACAGGAAAAGCACTTGCTACCAATATATTTGTAATAATTAAAGACAAAAAAACAAAAATTGGGGTTAGCAACGAAATGGGCGAGTTCTTAGTTCAAATTCCCTGTGAAGCAAAAATATTGGTAGTCGAAAAAAAAGATTTTCGACTACTTTCTATTCCTCTCAAAATTACCACGGAAAACAATACTTTTTTCTGTAATTTGACTCTCATTCCACTTGATAAACAAATTAACGACCGACCATATTCGCAGTCAGAACAAAAAGATTTAGTTTTAGATAATACTCAAGTAAAAACAAGCAGAAAAGCAATTAGAATATTTAAAGTACTAGATGCTTTTACAAAAGAAATAATACATGCTCAGATTTGTTTGTTTTTTACAAAAAATGCAGAAAAAAAATGTTTTGAAGTAAATAAAAACAAACAAGAAAAGATAATTTTCACTGAAGAAGATATTGTGGCATTTGAAATAATTGAAAAAGGATACCAAAGTTATAATGGTAATCTTATAATAAATCAATTAGATAATAAATCTTTAATATACGATATATTTATTTCAAAAACACAAACTTTTGCCTCGTTTTCTCTCTCAAACAACATAAGAGAAATAGAATTTTTTAACTCAAAAAAAGTGAAGATTAATTTACTTACAAAGGAAAATTATTTATTTGCTTCGGTAAACCCAAATGAAGAATATAGCATTAAAATAAAAACTAAGAACGGGAATATTGAAAAAAAAATCACTTTTGTTGAAGGACTAAATTTTTTATCCATTGTTGATGAAATAAAAGAACCTGAAATATTAAAACCTATGGAAGAAAAGGTAAATCCTAAAGGCTTTCATGTCATTTATTTTGAGCAA
Source organism: uncultured Emticicia sp. (assembly GCF_937903345.1). Lineage (GTDB taxonomy): Bacteria > Bacteroidota > Bacteroidia > Cytophagales > Spirosomataceae > Emticicia. Next base: position 27,008 of record NZ_CALCZQ010000062.1, read on the forward strand.
AGTGATTTTTTTCTCACCAAATTAGCAAAAATTCAGTTAGATTCAATTCGTAAAATTCTGGTTGCCTATCCAAAACTAAATGTTAAAATTACAGGATATACAGATAATGTTGGAAATCCGCGACTTAATGAAACGCTTTCTGAATATCGAGCAAAAGTAACATTAAACTATTTTACAACAACAGGTATTGACCCTAAAAGATTAAGATGGGAAGGTCTTGGTGACCAAAAACCAGCGAGTCCAAATGATAATGAAGAAAACAAACATAAAAATAGACGGGTTGAACTGGAAATTGATGATCAATCAATAATTCGAAACTAAGTTTATAAAGAAACTTTTGCTCATGAAATATTAGAGCATTCGGAATAACTTATTAAAAAAATCAAAACTCACTTTAAATAATTAATAATTTGAATTGAATTTCTGCAAAGTTTTGTCGCCAACTATGATAAACAGGATAAATCCTCTGCCAATGAATACAACCCACAAAAATAGTTCAAAAATCAGATGTCTTTTGAATCTAAAAACTACTTTTTTCATTACGCTAATTTTCTATGCCAATGCTCTTAATTCCTATGCTCAAAATAAAATAACTTCAGCAGATGAAAAAAAAATCAAACTAATTGCTTCAGGAATTGTCGGTGATTTAGCAGATATTTATAATCAACTTTTAGATGCAGACTCAGAAGATAGAAATAGGATTATCAGCAATCTTACGCTTCCAGGAACAAAAGCACAAATTTTTGAAAGTGACTTAATACTAATTAAGGACGACTTCCTTACTCGTTCTAATACAAGTAATGATATTCCGCCAAAAAGGGTTGATATTTATTTTAATGATATTTGTAGCAATTATGGGAGAAAAGCAAACGGTGATTATAACAACGAAGGCAAATTAGTCTCAATTACAAATATAATTCCTTCAAAAGTTTTAGCAATTTCGCCACAATCTCCTATTTTTATTAAAGTTTTCTTTGAGGTTAATTACGAAGGTATCGACGAACGCACCAAATTAGCCTTTAAACAACCTGCTCTCAGAGTAGCTGAATTTGCCGTTTCAAAAATAAAAAATAGCTGGACGGTAGTAATAAATACAATTAGATTTTCGAAAGGAGAAGAAGAAAACGACACTAATTTAGAAAGAAATGTAATCATATTGCCAGTTGAGTCAAAAGATGCTGTTCAAGATATATTTATCGAAGAGAAGAAAAAAGTATTTCAAAATCCTTATTTACAAGCATATAAAAGTGAAGGAAAATGGGGTCTAATAAATTTAGATGAAAATGACAAAATACTAATAAAACCAACCTATGATTATATAGACTATTTTACTGACGATGGTTTAGCATTAGTCAATATTGATGGGATGTGGGGCTACGCTGATTTAGTAGGGAGAATTGTAATACAATGTGAATATGATAATGCCGAACCATTTAGTAAAGAGAAAAAAGGAAAAGCGAGAGTCTTTAAAGGATTAGAAAATTTTCTTATTGATAAATATGGCACAAAAACAAGATAGAGATATCTAAACTATTTAGTCGACAAAACCTTTTACTTTCATTTGTTGCAAGATTTTTGGTCCTTCATCAATTTTTGAAATGGTCATTTAAAAATTTACTTTAAATAAAATTATATTGTTAAATATAGTTAAGTAATTAGACAATACTAATCGAAAAATTGAAATGATTTAACTTATTAATTTCAGTAGGCCTTTTTTCTCAGTAATTAATTGTAATAAACAAACATTCATCGATGAACATTTTGTAATCGTTTATTGAACTTCATGCTAGAGCTTCTTCAAAGTTAAACGAGAAGCAATAATCCCTTTATATCTTACTATTATCCTTTAAATTTTATTTCAAATATTGCTATGAAGTTATTCTTTTTATCAATTATCTTAATAATTTTACAGCTTTCGTGTACAAAAGAAATTATTCAACATCAATTAATTGTAAGTGTAACACCAATCGAAGGAGGAATTGTTACGCCTTCTTCTAGTTCATACGAGAAAGGCCAATCAGTACAACTTCTAGCTACCCCTGCAAGTAACTATGTGTTCAAGGAATGGACAGGTGATTTGTCAGGTTCCATTAATCCAAGTACTTTGATAATAGACAATAACAAGGTAATTTCATGCTTATTTGTAAAACGCCAATTTCCGTTGAATCTTACTGTGGAGGGAAGTGGTAGTGTAAAAGAGGAAATTATTGGTGTATCTGCACGGTCTCAATATCCTTCCGGAACAACTGTTAGATTAAGCCCTCAGCCCTTAGAAGGATGGGAATTTAGTGGTTGGACTGGAGATGTAATAAGCATAAGTAATCCTTTAGATATAAAAATTGAAAAGGCGATTAGTTTGAAGGCATTCTTCCAACAAATTAAGTTTCCAGGATATAAAGTTGACCCTAATGCTCGAAAATTAGGAACTGACTATTGGGAAAACTCAACACTTCCTTCAGACCTAATTGTGGCTGTTTTTCAAAAAAATTATGAAAATATACACCCTTCTGGTGCATATGCCGGTTGGACAGTATCAATTTGTAATGGCGATTTTAATAATGATGGGTATATGGACGTATTTAATGCTGGTTCAGCTCATGGTGGAAAAAAAGAGAACCTTACGTTTTTAATTTGGAATCCATCCAAAACAATTTTTGAGGAAAAAAATCTAATTAATGATAAAATAAATTTCGTAGGTAATCCAAGATTAGTAACACCTGTATATCTTAATTCAGATAACTATGTTGATTTAGTAATTCATGGAATGAGAGATGAAGCAAGTGACCTGAATCCAAATGAACCAGTTTCTATTTGTTTAAGCGATGGAAAAGGTGGTTATGATATTACAAAATTAGATTTAGAACCAAAATCATTAGCCAATCAATTTGGACACGAATGGGGTGATGTTGAAGATGTCAATGGAGATGGCTTACCAGATTTATTTGTTTCCGCTAATTCACACTCTTATATATTTTGGGGAATAAGTACATTCCCATACTTTACAAATATAAATTTTGCTCATTTTTCATCCGACACAAAAAATTTTGTATCGGATAATTCCTTTGGCGAAGTTGTACCATCAGGAGCAGGTGCTGTTTATGGAGGAGTATTTTTAGATGTAAATAAAGACGGACAAAAAGATTTGTTATTGGCGGTTGGAGAAGGCGAACCAGATGGAAAAAATAATCAACAAAGGGTGCTTCTAAATAAAGGTAAAGGAAGATTTAATGAAACAGGCCTTATAAAATTACCTTTATTCTCAATGGAAATAAATGCTGGAATTAACCAATTTGATTATAAAGTTGATGATTTAAATGAAGACGGAAGATTAGATATTATTGCTGTAAACTCGGTAAAATATAGTCAATGGAATATAGTCATTTATATGCAACAGATTGATGGAAGTTTTGTGATTGATAACAGTTGGGTTGAATATAACATAAATACTAATTCAAGACCGTCGTTCAAAACACGTCTAATATTTTATGATTTTAATGGGGATGGAAGAAAAGATATAAGCTATATAAACTCGGCAACCGAACCATATTATAGACTCCAGAATAATCCATTATTAACTAAATCTGTCTTCATTAGAGTTGGAAATAAGTTTGTGGAAAAAGACTATTATCAATTTGATACCTTCGCTAAACAATTAAAAGAAAAGTATTATAAGTAAATGAAAAAGGAATAATTAAAGAATGATCAGCATAAATTAGAATTTATCTGGTATATTGATCAATTGATTTAAACAAAAATTTTTGTTTCTAAAATATCTTTTTCCTGATTAATTTAGATTTTATTAAAAATTTAATATGCGTACCCTACTAAAAATTTTCGGATTGTTTTGTCTAATGTTTTCTTGCTCAAAAACAACAGCACCTATTCCAATCTTACAAGACCCTAGCAAACCAGTAGTAGGCACACCTCTTCCAATTATAATTTTAAAATCATTCGATTATGATATTGATTTTACGGGGATAGATTTTGGGCCAAATGGCCTTGCAGGACAAATAGATCAAAATGTGAGTCAAACCATACTTTATACAACAAAAGACGGACTTGAACATATTATTATCAATCCTGCCTATACAAAGACAACCCCTCCACTCCACTTTATTCTAAAAAATGAAAGTTGGTTGTTTGAAAATAAATATTCTGAAGCAGCTATGGATGGGTTTAGGAATTATGACCCAGTAGATAACAATGGAACTTATGTAATTGCTAATCATGGAAATGAAGTTTCAAATCCCAGACCTTATGGTGATGTTTTTGTAGTAAAGACCGTTGGAGAAAAATTAAGTTGGATAAAGATTTCAGAAGGTAAAAGTTTTTATCATAGTGCAGCAGGTGGAGATTTAGATGGAGATGGTTTGTTTGATATCTCTGCGATTCATATGGGAACTTATACAAACTGGTTCGAAGGTCCACATTTGTACAAACAAATTTCTTCGGGTACATTTAATCAGACTAGAGGATATTTAGATACAACTGGTTTTGTTGGAAAAAATTTAGGTACAGGTTCAACGTTGATTTCTGATGTATTTGGAGATTCAAAAAACGAATTGATAATAGCAGAATATGGTTTTAACACCACTTTTAATAAAAATTTTAGTGAACGTTATGGAATTTCCTTTTTTAATTATGATAAAACATCTGGAAAACTTAAATATATCCATGGATTACAATCTTTAGGCGTGTACTCAAATCCAGATAGAGGTACCACCTCCATCAAAACAGCCGACATTGATAAAGATGGGGATAAAGATATTTTGGTAGCAGTAGAAGGAAGTGACGAGGTAAATGCAGTTCAAATTTTTTCGAATGATGGTACAGGTAATTTTTCTCCTGGTCAAATAATAAGTTTTAAATTTAGTGATTTCCAATTTAGAGAATTTGAGTTGACCGACATAAATCTAGATGGCTATGTAGATATACTATTTCATTCATTTCATTATGGCAAACTTTTTAGAATAGATCCAAATAATATTTCCGCTGGTGTAAAACTTCAAAATAACATTTGGTTAAACAATAAAGGAAGCTTCGAAAAATATTCGAAAGAAATCAACATTCCAAACATAAGACCAGGCTTCCTAAAAGGCTTTTTTATTAATGGGAAATTAAAATTTGTTGGATTTGGCGAACCATCGAATAGAAACTATGCTTTTTCGAATAAATTTAAACTCTACGAAATCGTATTAAATTTATTTTAAAATTTCTATCTGGCCGCAAATCCCTTGCCTTTAGCCAAAGACTATAGTTTTTAAAACATGTTTAAGGAATTAAGAAGAAATAAAAACTTTAAGAAAAATCTTTAAATTATCAGAGGAAAGGTAACCGAAGTAAACAAACAGTCATTTAAAGACATTATTTTATTTGGGTGGACATTGAGTTATCTAAACACTATTTTATCCTTCGTTTTTATAAATTTAATGAAATTTTTTCAGGAAATCGTGCGGCTAAGTTAGCATACCACACTATGTTGGATGTTTAACAAACATTTTTTTTAAAACTCCCAAACTAATGATTTTAAAGAAGCTTAAAGAGGTACATACATTATATTAAAAATTGACAATAAGCGTACTAAGACCTTTGAAAAAAACACTTATGTATTTTTGAAATTTTGCTTTTAGTAATAGTGACAATAGTAGAACCGGAACCTAACGCAAATTTTAAAAGCAGGAAAGAAAGATATAAATATTACCAAATTACTGCATTTTTAATCCCAAAAAAGGTAAGCTTATTTGCATTTTTCGAAGCCAAAAAAAACGTATATGGCGATTCAATTGCTTATAATTTTATCCAAAGGCTTTCCGCCAATCATGGGAGAACCTGGTGCTCCATAAAAGTCGAATTTATTACATTATGCATATAATACCAAAAAAAACTATCCACGTTGATTTTTATATCCAAAATGGTTGAAGAATTAGCGGCACTTCAATTAATATTTATCTCAATTTATGCTGGATACAATAAAGTAGGTCAAAATTGAAAATAACGCAATAATTAGGCTCTTTAATAATTTTTTTATTAGTACAATTTTTTGAAAAGTATCTATTTGAATGTTTCATTGCATTTAGTTGGGCGAATAATAGGCATTTTTTACGAAAAACTTTAACCTTTTTCAGGACAAGACTTATTTATAATTAAAATAAGTTATAAATATTTGATAGTTTAAGAATGGGATTTTTAATTTTTTACACCCTCTTTGAATTTCAAAAAAACCCCAATAGTGCCATCGTGCCAAATACTTTTCCACGGAATCCCGTAATGCTTAAATCCAAGTTTTTCAAGCGTTTTCATCATTGGGTTATGTACAAATAACTCGGTTGTTGCCAAAATATTTTCCTCTAATCTGTTTGCAAGTAATAAACGTGCAATAGCGGTTGAGATTCCGAGTCCTCTACAAGTTTCACTCACAAAAAAATAACCTATTTCAAATGCAAAAACTTCTTTAAGAGATAATAATCCAGCTTTCTCAAAAGCAAGACTTTCATTGGGTTTTAATGCCCCTATTCCAATTAATTCATCATTAACAAAGCACATAACAATTCTGCAACAAGACCGAACTTTGTCTATACTTGGTATAGTAACTTTCCCTTGTTTGGTTAAATGCTTAATAAAAACGAGTGCAATCTCGTCTGTGATATTGCTCTTTTCTACTACTCGATATACAAGACTGTTTATTTGCATTTATTTTACAATCATAAATTTTATACAATTTAGGTACAAATATTATATTGAATGAACCATTAAATATTAAGATTTTGTGAATTTATGCTATCAAAATTTATAAATCAATAAAAGTAAATCTACATTGAATCTTACGAATATTTCTAGGACATCAACTTCACAAAATCATAACGATACTATTACAATTGCTTAACTACAAATTTACAAGACAAGCCTACTTTTGTAATTTATCTGTCTTGTATCATTACCCATTAATTTAAGATTTGAGGTATATGATTTTTGTTTCGACCATCCAAATCAATTTAAACATTATGCAAAGAACACTATTTAGAGTATTACTGACTTTGATCATTTCTTTCTCCACTTTTTATAATTCCTATGCTCAAAATAGTACTGTTTCTGGTACTGTTACATCGGCATTGGGTGAATTAATTCCTGGAGTAAATATTCAGGTAAAGGGGACAAATACCGGTACTGTTACAGATAGTAATGGTGCTTTTAAAATTAATATAAATACTGAAAAGGCGATTCTTGTAGTATCAGTTATTGGTTTTACATCACAAGAATTAGCTGTAGGTAATCGAAGTAAAATTGATATTATTTTGCAAGAAGATGCTAAAGCTTTGAATGAAGTAATTGTAACTGCTTTAGGTATAAAGCGTGAAGAAAAATCATTAGGTTTTGCTGCAACTACCATCAATGCTAATGCTGTAATTGATGCTAAATCTAACAATTGGGTGAATACCCTTTCTGGAAAAGTGGCTGGTTTGAATATTCAAGGTGTTGGTGGTGGTCCGATGGGGTCATCAAGAATTACCTTGAGAGGTGAATCTTCACTGAATCTTGAAAACAATCAAGCTTTAATTGTGGTTGACGGCGTACCAATTAGTAGCAAAATTACTGGAACTGGTTATACCTCTCATCTTTCGGCAGATAGTCCAGTTGATTATGGCTCGACTGTTTCAGACTTAAATCCAGATGATATTGAAAACGTTACAGTATTAAAAGGACCTGGTGCTACGGCACTCTATGGAAGTCGTGCAGCAGGTGGAGCTTTGGTTATTACTACAAAAACGGGGGCAAGAAAAGACCGAGGAATTGGAGTAACTTTTAACACTAATTTTAATATTGAACAAGTAAATCGTTGGCCTGATTACCAATTCGAATACGGGGAAGGACGTACAGATGTCTATTATTCCTATTTAAATAGTGCCGATGGAATCAATACGGGTACAACTGCGGCGGCTGGGCGAGCATGGGGGCCAAAGTTTAATGGTCAATCTTATTTTCAATATAATCCAGACGCACCAGATGGTAAACCAACCGAAAGAACACCGTGGGTTGCTCATAAAGATTATATTTCAGGTTATTTTCAAACGGGAAAAACTTTTTCAAATAGCCTTTCGCTTGAAGGTGGTACAGATAAAGGTTCAGCAAGATTTTCGTTTACTCACCTAAAAAACGAATGGATTGTACCAAATACAGGCTTTGAGCGAATCAATGCTGCTTTATCGGTCAATCAACAATTATCTTCAAAATTAAAAATTACAGGAAAAGCAAATTATACCAACAAGAAAAGCGATAACCTTCCAGCTGCAGGCTACAATAATCAATCGCTCATGTATTTTGTAATCATTGGACCTTCACCAAATGTGAAACCAGAATGGTATAAACCCTATTGGCAACCAGGTTTAGAAGGCGTGCAACAACGTAATCCATTTAATCCTGGTCCTGACAATCCATATTTGGATATGTATGAAATGCTTAATAAAATGAATAAGCATGGACTTATCGGAAATATTGCAGCCAATTACCAACTTTCAGATAAGTTTGATTTAATGCTCAGAACGGGTGTAGATATGTCGTTTGAATTCCGTTCACAGCAACGTCCTTTTAGTATGACAAAATATCCAAGAGGGATGTTTAGAGAGCAAAATGTTTTTAGTTATGAGTCTAATACCGATTTTTTGTTGAATTATAAAGATAATTACGGAGAAAAAATCAGCATAAGAGCATCGCTTGGAGGAAATGCGATGCAGCAAACGTACGATTTTGCAGGTTTGTATGCCGACCAATTAGCTCAACCGGGTATTTATCAAATATCAAATAGTTTAGACCAAGCGGTGGCCGACCCACTAAAGACTCGAAAGGCAATAAATAGTATTTATGCGACAACCCAATTTGCTTATGACGAAAAGGTTTTCGTGGACTTAACAGGCAGAAACGATTGGTCAAGTACTTTGCCTTTTGCTAATAATTCGTTTTTCTATCCTTCTATTAGTACGAGTTTTTTATTACATGAATTATTTAAAATGCCGCAATCAGTTTCTTTTGCAAAAATTCGTGCTTCATGGGCTCAGGTTGGAAACGATACACGACCGTATCAAACGAATCGTTATTATGACCGAATTTATGGTAATAACTTTACTAACCCTTCGACTTTATTTAATGCCAATCTTAAACCAGAAATCACTTCAAGTTATGAGTTTGGTATAGATCTACGTTTGCTTAAAAACCGTTTAGGTTTAGATTTAGCTTTCTATAATAATGATAGTCGTAATCAAATTTTGGCTGTTCCACTTGACCCAACCTCAGGTTTTTCAAATGCCCTTATCAATGCGGGTTTGATTAATAGCAAAGGTGTTGAAGTGAAATTAAATGGTAAAATTATCAATAGTAATGATTTCAAGTGGAATTCTACAGCTATATGGTCAAGAAATCGCAGTTATGTGCGTGAATTGGCTGAAGGAATCACTAACCAAACAATTTATAGTCATGGCGGAAACGTTACGATTGAAGCACGTGTAGGTGGATTGATGGGAGATATGTATGGCCGTGGTTTCCAACGCTCGCCCGATGGGCAAATAATTTATGGTACAAACGGATTGCCTGCTCAACTCGACCCAACTGTAAAAAAATGGGGTAATGCTTTTGCTAATTGGAAAGCAAGTTGGTCGAATGAGTTTACCTATAAAGGTCTAAAATTTAGCGTTTTATTGGATGGACAAATGGGCGGAAGTATGTACTCTCAAACCAATCATAAAAATAATACTTTGGGCAAAACAAAAGTCACACTTCCGGGAAGAGATGGTGGATTAGTTGGTAAAGGTGTAGTTTTACAACCAGACGGTTCATTTAAACCTAATGCGGTAAAAGTAGCTGCAAGTGCTTACTACGATAATTATTACCAAATCAGTAATGCCGAAGTCAATATTTTTGACGCGTCGTTCTTAAAAATCCGTGAGGTACGTTTTGAGTTTAATTTACCTCAAAATTTGCTTAGCAAAGTTGGCATTCGTCAAACAAGTGTAGCCCTGTTCGGTCGCGATTTATTCAATTTTACAAAATTCCCAGGGTTTGACCCAGAAGGAGGAAATTTGAATAATGGAACACTAACGCCTGGTGTTGAACTTACCCAATTTCCATCGGCACGCAGTATGGGAGCCAATTTGACATTTAAGTTTTAATCAAAAAGTATCTTGAAAATGAAAAATAAATTAAAATATATCGTTACGCTTTTGGTCATGTTGTCTGTTTTAAGCTCATGCACCAAAAACTTTGAAGAAATAAATATCGACCCAAATCGTCCAGAAAATGTTAATCCTGGCGTAATTTTGGGACAAATGCAATATAGAATCATCAATAACTCGGTTTCAGCGGCTCGTAATTTTACCCATGAATTGATGCAAGTTGATGCACCTCGCTCAAGTACGAGTGGCTTAGGGCTTCATCGTTATTCAGTAAGCCCAGGTTCAGGCGTTTGGAGTAGTTTTTACCAGAACTTAACCGATGCACAAGATATTTATACAATAGCCGACCGTCTTAAAGAAAACAATTATAAAGCCATCGCATTAGTTTATAAATGCTGGGCCTATTCTATTTTAACAGATTTGTACGGTGATGTGCCATATTCTCAGGCAATTAAAGCAACCGAAGGTAATTTTAAACCAGCTTTTGATAAACAAAAAGATATTTATACGCAGATTTTGAAAGATTTAGAAACTGCAAATGCTCTTTTTGATGATAGCAAAATTTTGACTTACGGTGGTGATTTAGTGTATAATACAAGCGTTTTGACGAGTGGAAAAAATATTGGAATTCAACGGTGGAAAAAATTTACTAACTCACTCAAATTAAGATTATTGTTAAGATTATCGAAAAAAGAAGGTGAAATCAATGTAAAAGAACAAATTAATGCCATTTTAGCTGATGCCGTAAAATACCCAACTTTCACTGCTAATGCTGACGATGCGATTTTTCGTTACCCAGGTACTTTCCCTTATTTCAATCCTTATTACAATGCTCGAACTTTAGATTGGAGAGATGGAACATATTTTACTGAGTTTTTCTTGAATCCGATGAATACAAGTGCTGACCCACGTCGTGCTATTTGGGCAATACCCGTTACGGTTGCTGGTGTCTCTACTTTTAGAGGTATTCAAAGTGGCTATCCAACTACGCTCGAATACGTTGTGGGTCAAAATTCAAGTTATACAGATGCATTAAAAACTTTGCCACAATTGGGCGTAATGATGCCTTTTGCCGAAGTTGAATTTATCAAAGCTGAGCTTGCTTTGAAAGGATATACAACAGGAAAAACACCAAAAGCCCATTATGATGCAGGAATTACGGCCTCTATGGTTCAGTGGGGAGCAACGATGCCAAATACATTTTTAACCCAAAAAAGTATAGCTTATGATGCCTCACTTTCTACTGAAAAACAGTTAGAACAAATCATGTTACAAAAATACTACGCCTATTTCTTTGTGGATTATCAATCATGGTTTGAAAAGCGTAGAACTGGTTATCCAATTTTGCCAAGAGGAACCGGAATTCCTGCCGAAAATAAGTTTCCAAGTCGTGTACCCTACCCTACCTATTTACAATCACTTAACCCAGAAGGTTTGGCTGGTGCAGTAAGTTCGATTGGTGCTGATAACAGCGATACAAAAGTTTGGTGGGAAAAATAAAATATTATATTCAATCATTGCAAACGCTGACAAGCTATTAGTAACTTGTCAGCGTTATCCATTTAAAAATACTTTCAAATGAAACATCTATTCAAATTTTTACTTTTGTTTTCTTCATTGGCGACATTTGGTCAAAATGTAAATACGCAACCAAATACTCAAGAAGTTTTATTGCCAAATGGTTGGTCACTGACACCAGCTGGTCGTTCTCTCGAAGTTGGAGATTTGCCATTAAATATAGCCGTTTCTGTATCGGAGAAACTAATGGCTGTTACAAATAATGGTCAAGGAAAACAAACAATTCAATTGATTGATACGAAATCTGAGAAGGTTTTGGATAATATTGAAATTCCAAAGTCATTTTACGGACTAAAATTTAGTAGGGATGAAAAAAGTCTTTATGCATCAGGTGGAAACGACAACTGGATTCTAAAATATGTCATCATCGAAAATAAACTCGTATTGAATGATACCTTAATATTGGGTAAGAAATGGCCAAACAAAATCTCTCCTGTCGGTATTGAAATAGATGATGACCGTCAATTATTATACGTTGTAACGAAAGAAAATAATTCATTTTATATTTTAGATTTAAAAACAAAAGCCATAGTTTTCGAGCAAAATTTGGGGAATGAGGCTTATACGTGTGTACTTTCACCTGATAAAAAAATACTTTATATTTCACTTTGGGGTGGACGAAAAATCGCACTTTTTGATACTCAAAATCGAAAAATAGTGAATTCAATTCCGGTTTCATACAACCCGAATGAATTGATTTTGAGTAAAAATGGTCAATATTTATATGTAGCCAACGCAGGCGACAATAGTGTTTCAGTAATAGACACAAAAACTCAAAAAGTAATCGAAATATTGGATGCTGGTTTATATCCAAACTCTCTCGTTGGTTCAGTTACAAATGGCGTTGCTCTTTCGAAAGATGAAAAAACGCTCTATATTGCCAATGCTGATAATAATTGTTTGGCGGTTTTTGATGTAAGCAATAAAGGAAAAAGCTTTTCTAAAGGTTTTATACCTGTGGGCTGGTATCCCACCAATGTTCGAGTGGTTGGTAAAAAAATAGTTGTGGCAAACGGTAAAGGATTTACCTCATTTGCCAATCCACAAGGCCCACAACCAGTTAAAAAAACGGTACGTTCAGAATCTCATTTAGGTGAAGATACGAGTGGACAATATATCGGTAATTTGATGAAAGGAACATTAAGTATAATTGATAATCCAAATGAGAAAGATTTAGCCTTATATTCTAAAAAAGTTTATCAAAATACTCCCTATAAAAAAGACAAAGAACTGGTTACGGATGGTGAATTAAACAATCCAATTCCGATGAAGGTTGGAGCTGCTTCGCCTATCAAACACGTATTTTATATTTTGAAAGAAAACCGTACCTACGACCAAGTTTTTGGTGATATGAAAGAAGGTAATGGCGATACTACATTATGCTTATTTGGTGAAAAATATACACCAAATCAGCATAAATTGGCCAGAGAATATGTTTTATTGGATAATTTTTATGTAGATGCCGAAGTAAGTGCAGATGGTCATAATTGGTCGATGGGGGCTCACGCCAATGATTATTTAGAAAAAACTTGGCCAACTGGCTATGGTCGTCGAGGTGGAGTAACTGAAGGAATGGGTCGCCGTCAAATTGCGAATGATAAAGATGGATTTATATGGGATTTTTGTAAACGTCAAGGTGTAAGCTATCGTACTTATGGTGTATTTGCTGATGATAAAAAAGGAAATATTCCGGTCTTAGACAAAGACCATGTTTGCTCTTATTTTACAGGGTATTATAACCAAAAAGTAAAGGATACGACCCGAGTTAATCAATGGAAGCGTGATTTTGATTCTTTGTTAGTGGCAAAAGCAGTTCCTGCATTTAATTCCATCAGACTTGGTGCTGACCACACACAAGGAATGGCAGTTGGAAAACCATCTCCGTTTGCATGTGTGGCCGATAATGATTTAGCAGTAGGAATGTTCATTGAACATTTGAGCAAAAGTTCAATTTGGAATCAATCAGCGGTATTTATTCTTGAAGATGATGCTCAAAATGGCCCTGACCACGTAGATGCTCACCGCTCAAATGCACTTGTTGTGAGTCCATATACCAAACGAAAATTCGTTGACCATACCATGTATTCAACTTCTGGAATGCTCAGAACGATAGAATTAATACTGGGTTTACCTCCAATGACGCAATATGATGCCGCAGCAATGCCTATGTTTCGTAGTTTTACAGCAAATCCTGATTTTACACCATATCAATCTGTTCCATCATCTATTAATTTGGAAGAGATAAATACAGCATACACACCGTCGGCAAAACGTTCGGAAGGTTTGGAATTTGCCGAAGTTGATAGCAACGACGATAATCTTTTCAATGAAATTTTATGGAAAGGCATCAAAGGCGAATTAGCTCAACTTCCAGCACCTCGACGAAGTGCTTTTGTAAAAGTTGTTAAAGTCGATAATGATTGATTTTACAATTGATTGCCGAAAACATCAAAACGTTTACAAAACACCGATGTTTTCTATAAAAATTATAGATTATTCTGTCGAAAAACATCGAAAACATTAGTATAATTAAAGTTCACAAAAAGCCTCTTTTTCAAATCGAAAGAGAGGCTTTTTACTCAATAAGTAGATTAATGCCTAACTATAGAGGTTAAGAAATTTCACGAATTTAATTTCTTTTAGAGTTTTCTTTAATGTTTTGACAATCATTACCTAATAATTGCTTTATATGAGGTGAGTAGTTTTGCATCTGAAACAATCGTATTCATAACTCATGAAAAAAACTCTTCTTTCCATTTTAATTGGATTTTTATTTAGCTTTAATGCTTTTTCGCAAGGAACTGATGCCACAATCGCTGGTGTAGTTAAAGACGAAAAAGGCGAAGGAATTCCAGGGGCTTCAGTTCGTGTCCGCAACGAATCAACTGGTTTTCAGACTGGTACAATTACCAACGTAAACGGTGAGTTTCAACTTCAACAACTTCCGCTCGGTAAACCTTACACAATTACGGTTTCGTTTGTGGGCTATCAAACCCAAAAGTTTTCAGATTATGCTCTTAATCAAGGAGATAGACTGAAAATTGATTCTAAATTAATGATTTCAAATACAACTTTATCCGAAGTTGTGGTTTCTGCTAATTCTTTTGTAAATAAAGAAACTGAAAGAGCGGGTGCAGCAATCGCCGTAACAGCTTTACAGATGAAACAACTTCCAATGGAAGGTAGAAACTTTACGGCTTTAACTGCCCTTTCGCCATTACAAGGCCGAAATGGAAGTTTTAGTGGGCAGCGTACTTCATCGACTAACGTAACGATGGATGGAGCAAACGCCCGAAATATGTACACCAACGGTGCACTTGGCAATGGCCCATACACGATTTCGCAAGAGGCAATTCGTGAATACCAAGTTTCAACAAACAATTATGACGTAACACAAGGTCGCCAAGGTGGTGGTTCGGTCAATGCTGTTACAAAAAATGGTACGAATACAACGGAAGGTTCGGCGTTTTTCTACCAAAGAGCAAGTAAAGCGAAGCTTTTTGGAAATGAATTGTTTCCAATGAATAGTAAATTTAATGCAAATGGAACGCCACGAACCACCAATATCAACCAAAAACAATATGGTTTTTCGTTAGGTGGTGCAATAATCAAAGATAAACTACACTATTTTGTGGCTTTAGACCGTCAAAATGAAACAATTCCTTTTCAAATCGCCCCAGTTTTTGATGCAACTCAAGAGCAAAATTTTGGTATCACAAAAGCTAATCTTGAGAAAGTTATTGATGTGGCAAGAGAAAAATATGGTATGAAAAATACGCCGCAATATGGCGACTTTTCTAGAGAAACCGAAGCGAATGCCTTGTTTATGCGTTTGGATTGGCAATTAAACGATAAAAACAAATTAACTTTCCGTAATAACCTTACAACTTGGTATGCTCCGAATTCGATAAACGATAATTCAAATGTCAATCTTTTAGAATCTTATGTCGGGTACAAAACTCGTGAAAATAGTGCTTTGGTTTCTTTGCGTTCGGCTCTCGCACCTGATCTAACCAACGAATTGAAATTTCAATATCAAACCGTTAAGCGTAATTATATCGTAAGTTCAGATTTACCTTTAGAAAATATTCCTCGTGCAATTATTACGGTTCGCTCGGTTATTCCTACTGCAACAAATCCTACTGCATCACAGACTCGAACTGTACAGTTTGGTGGTCAGAGATTTGGTACAGAATACGCCAACGATAAAACGCTCCATTTGGCCAATACAACCTATTGGAGAAAAGGCGGTTTGAATTTTAAATTCGGAACAGACAATATGCTTACTTTCTTAGATTCTAAGATTGTAAACGAAATGAATGGTCGCTTCTTCTATGCAAGTTTACAAGATTTTATTGACAATAAAGCAAGCCGCTTTGCCCGTGAAGTACCCTTATCGAACCCAGCTGTTCAGCAATCTTTATTAGATTTTTCATTATTCGGACAGGTTGATTTTCAGCCTTTTAAAAACGTTTCGGCAATGGCAGGTTTGCGTTATGATGCAACGGTTTTCTTTAAACAAGGCGATGCTAACGCAACAACCGAAAACAAATTGGGCATAAAAACAACCAATTCTTTGGCCGATTTTAATAATATCCAACCAAGACTTCAATTAACTTGGGATGTAAAAGGTCGCCAAAAAGATTTGATTAAATTTGGTGGGGGAATTTTCTCGGCACAGCCAGTTTCTTATTTACAGTTGAATAATATTCAAAACAGTGGTACAATTGTAGGTTCGATTGATGTTTCGGGAGCAGCAGTTCCTAAAGCAGATTTTGTTTCGTATCGCAATAACCCAGCTACAACGCCAGGCATCAAGCCAGGTGAAAGCTATATTTCAACCATTAATGCTGTTTCTGATGATTTTCAAGTACCGAGTATTTTTAAATTAAACTTGTCTTATAACCGTTTTTTCAATTCAAGATTTAGAGCGGGCGTAAATTTATTATGGTCAAAAACCATTAATAATTATGTTTATTATGACAGAAATATCGTTGAGCAACCTTACTTTACGCTTAGTAACGAAGGAAATCGTGGCGTTTTTGTCCCAGCAAATACTATTCCAGCCAACGGCTCAACTGACTGGACGAAAGGCCGAAAAGCTACTGATGTAGGTAGAGTTTTAGAATTAGAATCTACGGGTCAATTAGACCAAATGGCGGTCGTTTTTGACGCAAGTATGAGACTCGGAACAGATGGATATTTTACTGTAAGTTATACTAGAAACGATACAAAAGACAATACTTCTTTTGACTGTTGTGTGGCCAATACTTCAACGTTTCGTGCTATCACTGATGACCCAAGAGATAGAACGGTTGCTGCTTCTGATTTCCAGTTTAGCGATAAGTTAGTAGTTAGTGCTGCTTCACCAACTGTGAAAGGTTTCCAACTCGGTGCTGTTTTTAATGGTGTTGGTGGAACTCGCTACTCGTTTTTGGTTGGTGGAAATAAAAGTATAAACGGTGATTTTGTGCTAACAAATGACTTAGCTTTTGTTTTTGACCCAAATAATTCGGCTGTACCTGAAACAGTTAGAAATGGTATCAAAGGTCTTTTGGATAACCCTGATGTAACGCAAAGTGTAAAAGATTATATCACGAAAAGTGTCGGCAAAGTAGCTGAAAGAAATGGTGGTGTAAATCCTTTTTATTATACCTTAGATTTGCGTCTTACGAAAGATATTACACTTTATAAAAATCACAAGTTAGGATTTTCAGCAGATTGTTTTAATTTTATGAATTTATTGGATAAAACAAAAGGTGTTTCGTACAATCATGGAAATATCAACCTACTTACGATGAATACTTTCGAGCAAACTACCAAAAACTATACTTATGGTGTAGAGTCAGGGGCTGGAAGAAAACTTTCAACGGCAGGTGGTAATCCATGGAGAATTCAATTAGGATTAAGATACTCATTTTAATATAGCATATATCCTAAAATTTAACCCTAAACAGAGTCTGGCCATTTATTTGACCAGACTCTATCACTTTTTTAAACAAATAAACAACATGAAAAATTTTGCCACAATTATGGTGGTTTTGAGCCTTATCATAGGCTGTAAGAATCAAAAACCGAACGACAATAACTCTTCTACCGTCGAAAAATTAGGTTTAAAAAGAGTAAAACTCTCAAACGGCTGGTCATTGACACCGATCGGAAAAAATCTAAAATTGCAAGATTTACCATTAAATTTAGTGGTTTCTCCCTCAAAAAAATATTTGGCCGTTACAAACAATGGACAAAGCACTCAAAGTATAACCTTAATTGACGCTGCCACCGAGACTGTTTTAGATGACGAAATAATCGAAAAATCGTGGTTAGGTTTAGCTTTTAGCCCTGATGAAAAATACCTCTATGCATCGGCAGGAAACGATAATAAAATCAATATTTACAAAATAGAAAACAATCAATTGCAAAAAGACGGCGAAATTGTTTTGGACAAGCCTTGGCCAATAAAAGTATCGCCAGCAGGGCTTTGTGCAACCGAAAAGCATATTTTTGTTGTGGCAAAAGACAATAATACACTTTATCAGCTTGACATTGCTTCAAAAAGTATCTTGAAAAAAATACCACTTGCGGCCGAAGCATATACTTGCATTCTTTCGCCTGATAAAAACCTGTTGTATATATCGCTTTGGGGCGGTGCAAAGGTATTGATTTATGATATTGCGGCTTCAAAAATTATGGATGAAATAGCCGTTGATAAAAACCCGAACGACATGGTTTTGACCAAAAACGGTCAGTATTTATATGTATCACACGGAAATGACAATACAGTTTCGGTGATTGATACCAAACAAAAACAACGCATCGAAACACTTTCTTGCTCACTTTATCCCGACTCTCCCGTAGGCTCTACACCTAATGGCGTTGCTTTGAGCGAGGATGAAGAAAAACTATTTATTGCTAATGCTGATAATAATTGCTTGGCTGTTTTTGAGGTAGAGGACAAGGGGAAAAGTCGCTCGTTAGGTTATATTCCTACGGGTTGGTATCCAACTTCTGTCAAAACTATCGGAAATAAAATTTATGTAACCAATGGCAAAGGACTTTCTTCTTCGGCCAATCCAAATGGGCCGAATCCAGTGAGTTCAAAGAGTCCACAGTTTAAAGGAGCAAACCCAGAAGCTGTTCGAGGTACGCAGTATATTGGTGGTTTATTTAAAGGAACACTTTCTATTTTTGATTTTCCTGACGAAAAAACTTTAGCGGATTATTCAAAAATAGTTTACGAAAATACTCCTTACAGCAAGACCAAAGAAAAAGAAAGTGAAGGCGAAAAAGGCAATCCAATTCCAACAAAATTGGGTCAAAAATCGCCTATCAAGTATGTTTTTTATGTGATCAAAGAAAACCGTACTTATGACCAAGTTTTGGGTGATGTAAAAGGTGGAAATGGAGATACAACGCTTTGTTTGTTTCCTGAACGCATCACGCCCAATCAACATGCAATAGTAAAAGATTTTGTTTTGCTTGATAATTTTTATGTAGATGCCGAAGTAAGTGCCGATGGACACAACTGGTCAATGGCCGCTTATGCCAACGACTACGTAGAAAAAACGTGGGTAACAAGCTACGGCGGTCGTGGGGGTACTTACGACTATGAAGGAAGCAGAGATATTGCTCACCCTAAAAATGGTTTTATTTGGGATTATGCTCAACGTGCAGGTGCAAGTTTTAGGTCTTACGGTGAATTTGCCGAACAACGAATGAAACTACCAAATCTTAAAAATAATTGTAGTTTGAAATATCCGTCTTACAATCTTTCTATCAAAGATGTTACCCGTTTTGAAGCTTGGAAAACTGATTTTGATTCTTTATTGACAAAAAATAGCGTACCAAATTTAAATATTATTCGCCTTGGTAACGACCACACTGCAGGTGCTAGAGTTGGAATGCCAACCACCGAAGCAATGGTTGCGGATAATGATTTAGCAGTCGGAAAATTGGTAGAACATCTTTCAAAATCGGGTATTTGGGAGCAATCGGTCATATTTATTTTGGAAGACGATGCTCAAAACGGCTCTGATCACGTGGATGCTCATCGCTCAACGGCTTATGTTGCAGGTGGGTTTGTAAAACGTGGATACGTTGACCACACCATGTATTCAACATCGAGTATGCTACGCACAATGGAATTAATTTTAGGAATTCCACCGATGAGTCAATACGATGCTGCCGCTACACCAATGTGGCGTTCTTTTAGCAAAACACCTAATAATCAGCCTTTTATAGCTCGTAAAAATAATATTAATTTGGATGAGCGAAATGTGGCTGTTAATAGAAATTCTATCAAATCAGCTGAGTTTGATTTATCAAAACCTGATTTGATTAATGATTTAGAGTTTAGTCAAATTGTGTGGCAATCTGTAAAAGGTTTAAAAAGTTCAATGCCTGCTCCAAAAAGAAGTGCCTTTTTGGTATTGAAGGAAGAAGATGGAGAGGAAGATTAATAAGAAAAGCATTACAAAAAAAATATAATTATAAAACGATGAAACTACTCTTTTTATACAGTTTTTTATTAAACCCATCAACCGATTCGAGTAAAGTGGAACTCTTGAATGAGGTCGTTATTACGGCTAGTCGCTCGGCCAACCAAGAATTTCAGACACCGAATAGTATTAAGGTTTTGAATAAAAAATACCTTAAAACCTATACTCCACGCACAACTCCTGAAGCCTTGATGGGCGTAAATGGCGTTTTTGTGCAGAAAACCAATCATGGGGGCGGTTCGCCTTTTGTGCGTGGGCTTACCGGTAATCAAACTTTACTTTTGGTGGATGGTATTCGCCTTAGCAATAGTACTTTTCGTTATGGCCCCAATCAATATTTTAATACAATCGACCCCTTTTCGATTGAAAAAATTGAAGTGCTGAAAGGTGGTGGTTCGGTGCAATACGGCTCAGATGCTTTGGGTGGAACGATACAAGTTTTTACGGCCGAACCCGAATTTGGTAGTAAATTGAAAGTTAATATTTTAGGTCGAATTGCTACGCAAGGAATGGAACAAACTGCACGTGGCGAAATGAATTATGGTGGCGAAAAACTGGCAATTTCCGGGAGTTTTGGCTACCGAAATTTTGGTGATTTGGTTGGCGGAAAACTTACTGGTCGACAATCTCCTTCGGGATATGATGAGCAAATGGGAAATCTAAAAGCCAAGCTAAAACTCGGAAAAGGTATATTGACAATGGCTCACCAATATTTTGAAGCTAAAGATGTACCCATTTATCATAAAATTGTGTTGGAAAACTTCGCAATTAATGAATTTCAGCCTCAAAGAAGGAATCTTTCTTACGTAAAATTTAACCAAAAAAATGCGTCGAAAATATTGAGTGAAGTTTCGGTCATTGGTTCATTGCAAATGACTTATGAAGGCAGAAAAAGCCAAAAGAATGGTTCAGCAAGATTGATTCAAGAAACTGATAAAGTTTATACAAAAGGATTGACAACTAATATTTCTTCTGAATTTTCAGAAAAATGGACAGCCAATTCGGGTATTGAAATTTATCATGATTTGGTGCTTAGTTCAAAAATTGATGCACCAGCCTCTCCTACTTCATCGGAAGCTCCGAAAGTTTTGCGTGGCCTTTACCCAAATAATTCAACTTTCTTAAATTATTCGCTTTATTCGTTACATCAATTTATCCAAAATCATTGGCAGTTTTCGGCGGGTGTTCGCTATAATGGTTTTTCGATTATTGTTCCTGACGAAACCATCGGCAAAACAAATCTAAGGCCGCAAGCACTCGTGCCAAATGTTTCGGCTGCCTACATAATTGGTTCAAAATCAAACATTTATACTTCTTATAATGCAGGATTCCGAACGCCAAATGTGGATGATTTAGGCACACTTGGCATTGTAGATTTTAGATATGAATTACCAACCAATAATCTAAAACCTGAAAAATCGAATAATTATGAGTTGGGCTATAAATTCCGAACCAACCGTTTTTCGGCTGCAACAGCCCTTTATTACAGCGATTTAAGAGATTTGATTGCCCGTGTAAAAGTGCCAAATCAAGTCATTAATGGTTATAATGTTTATCAAAAAGAAAATATAGAAAAAGCTAACATCAAAGGTATTGAGGTCGAATTTGAAGGGCTAATTAACAAAGAACTAAAAACTTACGGTAGCCTTTCATACACTTATGGACAAAACATTACGAAAAATGAGCCAATGCGACGAATCCCGCCACTCAACGGTCGTTTTGGTTTGGAATACCGCAAGAGCAATTTCTTTGTTCGTCCCGAATTACTTTTTGCTTCAAAACAAGACCGCCTCGCACAAGGCGATAAAGACGATAACCGCATCGGCAAAAATGGAACTGCAGCTTGGCAGATTATTAACATTTATAGCGGATACAAGTATAAATGGCTGAATATCAATCTTTCTGCTCAAAACCTCACTAATCAAGATTACCGTACGCACGGCTCTGGAATTAATGGCGTAGGCAGAAGTTTATGGTTAACTTTGAATGTTGAAATTTAATTATTCCATATTAGTTTGCTTATTAATAGCGTCGGGTGTGCAAACCCGACGCTATTAATAATTTATTACCCCTAAAATCATGAAAAAAATCTTTTTACTATTCATAATCCCGTTTGCTATTCAAGCACAAGTTGTCATTGAAGCACCTGCAGGAAATACCCCGGCCAAAATAGACAAAAATGGCCAAACAATCATTCCTAACGGGCGTATTATTACACCAAGGGGTGTGCAAATTTCAACCGCTCCACATCCATATGGTTTGGTATTAAGTCCAGACGGAAACACGGCCATTACAGCAAATTCGGGTATTCGTCCGTTTTCGATTTCTATCATTAAGAATATAAATTCGGCTAAACCAGAAACCATTCAAGTTCCTGAAGGAGCAAAAAATAATGAAGGAATTTTAGAAGCTTGTTTCATGGGTTTGGCAATCAGTCCAGATAATCAAACGGTTTATGTTTCGGGTGGACAATCAAACAAAATTTTTAAATATGATGTCAATACTGGCAAGTCGAAAGGCACTATTAATTGTGCAATAAAAACTAATGAAGCAGATTATCGACATGGGTACCTGGGCGATATGGTGATGACTAAAGATGGCAAAACGATTTATGTTGTTGACCAAATTGGCTTCCGAATTGCAGTAATTGATGTAGCCACCGAAAAAATCATTCAGAATATCCCAACGGGTCGTTATCCATTCGGAATTACACTTACACCTGACGAAAAAAACGTTGTAGTGGCAAATGTTGGTGTTTTTGAATACAAAAGATTTACGGATCTAGATGCAAAAAATATTAAAGGAACAGCTCACAAATTTCCTTCAACAAAATATGGTTCGAAAGAAATGCTCGAAGGCGATGCAGCAAATGGTATTCCAGCCCTTGGCGATCCAAATGCTCCCGAATCTTTCTCGGTTTGGATTTATCCTGCTCAATCATCTCAACCAAATGCAAAGATAAAAACTGGTTTCTTGGTTGGACAAATGATTGAAGATTTTCCTGCAGTTGGTGGCAGTAGTCCAAACTCTGTTGTGGCTACCAACGACTATATTTTTGTAAGTAATGGAAATAATGATTGCATTTCGGTGATTGATATAAAAGGTGGAAAAGTTTTGAAAAACATTCCACTTTCGATTGATAAACGTCTCGGAAATTTGCGTGGAATTATTCCTTTTGGCATCACGCTTTCGCCTGACCAAAAACGCCTTTTTGTTGCTGAATCTGGCATAAATGCGGTCGCTGTAATTGACATTGCAAGCCTCGAAGTTGTTGGACATATTCCAACGGGTTGGTTTCCTTCTAAACTAAAAGTGAGTAATGATGGCAAAAAACTCATAGTTGCGAATGCAAAAGGCTTTGGAAGTGGCCCAAATGGTGGAAAAAACTTCAAAATGGGGGCTGAAGGTAGTTACATCGGTGGTCTGATGAAAGGTTTGGTTTCGGTGATGGATATTCCAAACGATGAACAGCTCAAATCTGAAACGAAGGTAGTTATCGAAAATAATTTCAGGTTTACCGAACCACGGAAAGGTAAGAACCCGATTCCTGCTACCAATAAAAAACCTTCAAGCGAAATTAAATACATCGTTTTTATCGCCAAAGAAAACCGTACTTACGATGAAGTTTTTGGACAAAACAAAAAAGGTGATGGCGACTCGACTTTGGCACGTTTTGGTAATGGTGTAAAAGTTATTAATCGTAGAGGCACCAAAACAATTCCAGATGCACGCGTAATGCCTAATCATTTATCCCTAGCGAAACGTTTTGCAATAAGCGATAATTTCTTCTGTGATTCTGACGTTTCGGCTGACGGGCATCGTTGGCTCGTCAATACGTACCCAAATGAATGGGTCGAAACCGAAACTGCTGCTTCGTATGGCGGAAAGCTTTCGCAGCGAGATTCGTCCAATGCTCCTGGTAATTTGGCAATTTATGGCTCGGCTGGCTCGATTTATCCTGAAGATTATAACGAAGGCGGTAGCATGTGGGAGCATCTTGAACGCAATAAAATCGACTTTTATAACTTTGGTTTTGGTGTAGAAATGGCAGGAGCTTTTAGCGATAGTACAATGAAATATAATGGAGAGCTTTATACTATAAATTATCCATTACCAGCACCATTGATTGATAAAACTTCAAGAGCTTTTCCAACCTATAACATGGCAATTCCTGACCAGTTTAGAGCGGATTTGTTTATGAAAGAATTTAATGAACGTTGGTCAAAAGGCAATTTACCATCAGTAATTACACTGATGATACCCAATGATCACGGAACGGGCGAACGTCCGCACGCTGGCTTTCCATTTCAAGCGAGTTACATGGCAGATAATGATTTGGCTGTTGGTCGCACAATTGAATTTTTGTCGAAAACCCCTTACTGGAAAAACATGGCGATTTTCGTAACAGAAGACGACCCACAAGGAGGAGTTGACCACGTGGATGCTCACCGAAGCTTAATGATGGTAGCTTCGCCATATACAAAAAAGGATTACGTAAGTAAGGTACATTATAGTTTTGGTAGTATTTTCAAAACTTTTTGGAACATTTTGGGTATTCCTTACTTAAACCAATACGATGCTGGAGCTACTGATATGTCGGATATTTTTACTGATAAACCAGATTTTTCTCCATACAATGCCATCCAATCTGACCTCCGAATTTTCGACCCAGAAAAAGCTTTAACGCCTTTTGATGAAAAATTTGACTGGAAATTCTTTGTAAGTTCAGAAGAACTTGACCGTACCGAAACCATGCAAAAACGTCGTGATGATGATGATAAAGTAGAAAAATTGAAGAACAAAGCGAAGAAAAAGGATAAGAAAAAATAATAAATCTTTATCAAAAAATACAAAACGGCTTCTCTAAAGGGAAGTCGTTTTGTGTTTCTACAATTTTATAATTGAATTTAAACATATATCTTAAACCAATCTTCATTCTCCTACGATAAAGAGTTTCAAAAAGGTTTTGAATTTCCGAATTTTGACTACTATCAATGTATTAGTCGGCTTACAATTTGCTACTGAAACTGTAATTGGTTGTTCTAAGTCAGTCTCCCCCTTCTACTTACAAACGCCACAGTTTTTGTTCAAGAAATTTTCAACATTCACTAGGCTTTGTATGGATGGTTAAAGGAAACAATTTGAATATATTTTCAATCATTTAATCCATTTTTAATGCTTTTTACTGAATTGTTTCCAGTATGTTAAGCAATCGCAATCAAATTGCATTAAATTTTATCTTTATGTTAATATTATGTTTACACAGGAAAACAAACGTAATAACACACTTACTTTTGATGCGTTATCAAATTTATTAAAAATGTTTCGCAATCATATTTACCTTTTTATAATTAGTTTTCTGTTTTCATTCAACGGTTTTGCTGCATCATTCAAGGGCAAAATCAAAGATTCAAAAACCAACGAACCCTTAGTTGGTGCAACAGTCTTTCTCAAAAATACCAAGATTGGTACTGTGGCAGCTTTGGATGGCAGCTATGAAATAAAAAACCTAGCCATTGGTAGCTACGAAGTTGTGATTCAGTACATTGGTTATGAGTCAAAATCTACAAAAATTGAAATAAACAATTCTTCACAAGTCGTTTTAATAGATTTTCTATTGAACGAAAAAGTCAGTCAATTAGCCGAAACTGTTGTATCTGCACGAGCCAACGGCGAAAACGATGAATATGCACGTAAAACAGAGCAGAAATCTGATAATGTGATGAATATCATCAGTGCAAAAACGATTCAATTATTGCCTGATATTACGGTTGGAAATATTTTACAACGTGTTTCGGGAGTTTCGGTTGTCAGAAATAGTACTGGTGATGGCCAATATGCTGTTATTAGAGGAATGGATAAACGGTATAATTATACGTCAATCAATGGTGTAAAAATTCCAAGCCCAGATAATAAAAATCGTTATGTGCCAATGGATATTTTTCCAGCCGATTTGCTTGAAAGACTTGAAGTTGTGAAGGCGTTAACTCCAAATATGGAAGGAGATGCCATTGGTGGAGCAATGAATATGGTCATGAAAAGTGTTCCAGATTATTTAATTTTATCTGCAACAGCCACAACTGGCTATAGTCAACTATTTGGTAGTCAACCCTTTTCAGGTTTTCGTACGAAGGCTATCCAATTTCAATCTCCGTCCGAAATTCATGGAAATTTATATCCAGCTAAAACGACGGATTTTTCGATTAAAAATCTTCAGTATAAAAACGTCGCTTTGCCTATAAATAGTTTGTTAAGTTTATCAATCGGTAATCGCATATTTAATCATAAACTCGGTTTTCTTTTAGGTGGAAGTTACCAACATACTTATCGTGGAAGCAATTCTTCTTTTTTTAGTTTGAATGGACAACCAAGCCCCGATCCAGTTCCAAATTCTCCATTAATCGAATCTGTTCAGAAACGAACATACTCTAACGAACAAGCAAGATTGGGCTTAAATCTCAAATTAGATTATGCTTTCAATAGCCGAAATCGTATTAGTTTATATAATTTATTTATGCAGTTGGACGATTGGCAGCATCGCCATGTGTTGACAAATCAACTGACTTTGGTAGGTGATGTAGGTAATAATGATCGCTCAGTTTTTCGCAGACAAAATATTTATAACACCACTTTGCAAGGCGACCATTCGCTCGCAAAAAAGTTAAAACTCAATTGGTCGGCGGTATATTCTTTAGCAAAAAGTCAAACTCCTGATTGGAATGACCAATCTTTGACTTATCGAACTTCGAAGGGTTTAGATGGAACTATTACAAAATCAGCCACATACATTGATAATGTAAGCCATATTTGGACACACAATGATGACCGAGATTTAACAGGTTATCTGAATTTGACCTATACATATTCGCCAAACATCGAAGTTGCTACTGGCGGAATGTACCGCGATAAAGATAGAAGTAACTATTATAATAACTATTCGTTGGCAACGGTGTTGCCAGGTGGAGAAAGACAAATTTTCACAAGCATAGAGCAAACAAAATTCACTTTCAGACCTGAATCCTTTGCTTACGCCGATAGCACCAATGCCAATAACTACACAGCCAAAGAAAAAATTGGTGCGGGATATTTGCAAGCAAAAGTAAACATTTCTAACTGGCAAGTTTTGGGTGGTGTGAGGGTTGAAACTACTAATCAGTCATATATTTCACAATTGCCGGTCACAGCAACAGGTAAAACCGGAAAGATAAGTTATATGGATATTTTGCCAAGTTTGCATTTAAAATACAAACTTTCAGACCGTGAAAACTTACGTGCCTCTTACTTCAAAGGCATAACACGCCCTGGTTATTTCGAGATTGTTCCTGCAACATTTCCTGGGGAATATTTTACGGAATCTGGTAATTATAAATTGAAACATACTCAAGCTGATAATATTGATGTACGATACGAACTTTTTCCTCGTGGTAATGAACAGTTTTTGTTAGGAGCTTTTTTCAAAAATATTAAGAATCCGATTGAGTTTGGTTTTACTGAGTTTGGCAATTCCAATTTTGTTTATACGCCGCTCAATTTTGGTACTGCCAAAAACTATGGTGCAGAAATGGTTTTTACCAAGTATATTAAAAACTGGGGTGTATCAGGAAATTATACTTACACGCACTCACGAATTACAACTACCAAACGTATTTATGGACGTGATGCCAATGGCAACATCGTAAATTCGTCAGGTACGCAAACTCGTCCACTTCAAGGCCAATCTGACCATATTGGAAACTTATCATTGATTTATAAAAACCCTAAAGCAGGTTTCGACGCTCAACTTTCTTGGGTTTATACTGGCAAACGTATCAATATTGTTTCGCCATATAAAGACTTAGATTATTGGCAACGTGGCACTTCACAGGTCGATTTTTCGGCAGAAAAGAAATTTGGAAAAAGTCATTTCTCTGCTTTTGCAAAGCTAACAAACTTGCTTAATAACCCAATAATTGTTGAAGTTTTAAAACCAAATACTAACCAAAATCTTCCTGAACAAACACGCACCGACAGAATTTTAGTACAAAAGGATATACTTCAACAAAGTTATTCTTTTGGAATCCGATATAAACACTAAACCCTAAAAAATAGCAATCCATCTCCAAATTGGAGATGGCAAATCTCAAACATTTCAATACTCATTTTATAATAATTTTAATATTACCCCAATGAAAATCAATTTTAAGTTTAGTTTAATAGCCACCATATTAATTGCTGGTTTTGCTAGTTTTATGGTTGCATGCGACAAATCAAAAGAAGAAGTAGTAGTTTCTGCTCCTTTGTTTAAAGTAGGTCAGGCAGTTAGTACAAAAACACCTCTTTCAGGTTCTATCAAAGGAACACTTTTGAGCGATTCAACTTACAAAGTCGGTGGCGATGTTTTTATCAATGAAGGTGATACTTTAGTAATTCAAGCTGGTGCAAAAGTTCATTTTCCTGGCGACAAACCTTATTGTTTCGTAGTAAAAGGCTCTTTATTATCGCTTGGTACAGAAGCCAAACCAATTTATTTTACAGTTCCATCTGTAACAAAAACAGATGTATTGGGAGCTGACCCAACTAATGACCCTGCATACAAAGGATTTTGGGGTGGTATCTATGGCGAAACTACTTTCAAAAATATTATCATTAAATGGACTCACCTTGAATTAGGCGGTGGAAAACTGGGTACATCACCCGTTTCTTTCATGGCAAATGGTGCAACTTCTTACGTGCTTTCTACAAAAAACCCAGATGGTATTCTTGTATTAGAAGATTCGTGGATGTACGGTTGTATTGATGACCCTTTCCGTCCGTTTGGCTGCAAATTCAATGTAATGCGTAATACCTTTGAAAAAGGCGGCTTTACAGGTGGCGAATCAATGAATATCAAATCTGGTTGTGTTGGTATTTTTGCTTATAACCTTGTTGTAGGTTCTGCAACAAATGGCCCGAAAGCATCAAACAACGGTGGAGTAAATCCACAAACAAACGTTCAAATGTATAACAATACAATCGTTGCATCGGGATACCGTCGCTCTGCCGCTGGTCGTGGTGGTGCAACAAATTTTGAAGAAGGTTCAAAGGGAGTTTACTATAACAACTTAATGGTGAATTGTAAATTTGGTCCACGTGTGGTTGGAGCTACGGCAAACTACAACGGTAATGCATTAGTAGTGGCAGATACTGCCAATATCAAAGGTGGTTATAACTACAATTATGTTGATTCATTGAAAATTGCCAATGAAATTTACCCGACAGGATTTGCTACAAAACCACACGCAAACGATATCCCTACACCAAGTTCATTTTTACCTGCAAATTATAAGCCCGGTGCAGTTTATGATGGTTCGGCTATTGTTGGAAAAAACAATCCATTATTTGTAAATTTCCCATTACCACAAACAACTAAAAGAATGGGAGATGTAAGCTTCGTAGGAACTTATAATTTCCGTTTGCAGGCAACTTCTCCTGCCATTGGTAAAGGTTATACAGGCTTTGCACCTTTAAATGTTGTTCCTTTAAGTGCAACTTTTGGTTCATCAGGAATCACTCCGCCAAACAAGGATATTGGGGCATATCCATCTGATGGAACTGGTAATAAACATTGATTTGATGATTAAATGAAGTCAGAAGTAATTAGCAATTCATAAAATTTTGATTATCAAAAATAAATATTTCATTAAAAATAGTCGAATTTCGGTTCGACTATTTTTATAACTATTCTACCAAAATGAAAAAATTAATCCTCGCTCTCTGTTTTTTGATTATGCAAAATGTTGTCAAAGCACAAGAAGTTTTTATGGCAAAACCTTATCTTCAAATCGGCAATAATCCTTCTTCCGAATCATTAAAACTACTTTGGCACACTGCTGATGAAGCAGCTAATTGGTCGGTCGAATTCCAAATTACTAAAAATGTTACTTGGACGAAATCTAGTAATATAAACTTTGTTCGGGTGGCGGTGGCAAATATTGCAGCTCATAGAGTTTATCATGCCGAAATTAAAGGCCTAAATGCCGGAAGCACCTTTAATTATAGGGTGTTAAAAAACAATCAAATAGTATTTACATCTGAGGCAAAATCACCAGTTTCTTCAAGTAAGCCTTATAGGTTCGTAGCTTTTGGTGATATTGGTGCCGAAACTACTGACCAAAAAAAATTGGCTCAACAAGCATATTTAGCAAATCCCGACTTTGTGGCTGTTACAGGTGATATTGTATATGAAAGAGGCTTAATTTCAGAGTATCGCTCTAAATTTTGGAACATATATAATGCAGAAAAAGTAGATACCGCAGGTTCACCATTGATGCGAAAAGTACCAATGATTGCTGCCGTTGGAAACCATGATACTGATACACGTGATTTGGATAAATTTCCAGATGCACTTGCATATTTTTATTATTGGGAACAACCTTTGAATGGCCTTCAAGGTATAGAAGGCGATGCAATTACACCAAAACTGACGGCATCTTCTGCCAACCGAGAATCTTTTACAACAGCTGCAGGCGAGGCTTATTTGAAAATGGCAAATTATTCTTTTAATTATGGCAATGCCCACTGGACTGTCATTGACTCGAACCCTTATGTAGATTTTACCGATAAAAACTTGCAAGAATGGGTAGCCAACGATTTGGCAAAAGCAAAAGATGCTACTTGGCATTTTGTCATGTTTCACCATCCTGGCTTCAATTCAGCAATCGAACATTATGAGCAACAACATACAAGATTATTATCTCCAATTTTTGAAGCAGGTAAAGTTGATGTCGTTTTTAATGGTCATGTGCATAATTATCAAAGGTCTTTTCCGTTAAGTTTTAAGCCTTTTGGAAAAGGAACTTTGATGATAGGTGGAAAAGATAATAAAACTATAAGAGGAAGGGTTGTAAATGGACATTGGACACTTGATAAAAAGTTTGATGGAAAAAAATACACAAAGCCCAATGGAATCATTTATTTAATAACAGGTGCTGGCGGACAAGAATTGTATAATCCAGAACAGCAAAAAGATATGGATTCATGGCAAAAATTTACAGCCAAGTTTATCTCTGAGGTTCACTCGCTTACAGTTGCAGATGTCAATGATAAAATACTAACTATCAAACAATTAGATTCAAATGGAAAAATATTAGATTCATTTACAATTACTAAATAAATGAAAATTGAAAGTAGAAGCTTACACCGAGATTTAGGATATTTATATGTCGGATTGATAATTTCCTTTTCGATTTCAGGAATTTTACAAAACCATCGAGATGCTTGGAAACCAGAAAAATATAGTTCCGAAACTAAGCAAGTTTCTGTTCAATTGCCCCAAGATGAAAAAGAATTGACTGAAGATTTCGCTAAAAACTTAGGAGAAAAATTAGGTATAAAAGATAAATTCAGACGCTCGACGGTCAAAAAAGGTGAGTTAAAAATTTCTTACGAAAAAAACGAAGTCGAAATTGATATTAAATCAGGAAAAGGAGAAATAGTAACTTACAGTAATACCCCATTGATTAGTCAAATGCACTTGTTACACAAAAGCACCTCTAATTGGTGGATTTATTACTCTGATGTTTTCGGAATTGCTTTATTGACAATTGCAATTACTGGCATGATGATGATAAAAAAAGGCAAATTTAGCTTCAAAGAAAGAGGCTGGAAATTGGCAGCGGCAGGAATCATATTTCCATTAGTCTTTCTATTGTTTATGTCGTAAATTTATACGGATGAAATTCAAAAAAATCTTGCTAGCCATAATGTTAGCATTTTTCATAATAAGTTGTGGAAAACAATCCGAAATCACAGCTAATAACTGTAACGCTAATACAAATCGAGAAATTAGTTTTAGTAAAGAAATTATACCATTGGTTTCAAAAAATTGTCTTCAATGCCATGATACCAAAAATCATTCTGATGGGCTCGTTTTTGAAAAATACGAACAAATAGTACTAAGTGCTAAAAGTGGCGAATTTTATGATTCAGTAATCTCGATTAATGGCTATGCACCCAAAATGCCCAAAGGAGGCAAACTTACCGATTGCGAAACCAATCTCATAAAATTTTGGATCCAACAGGGTTTTAAAAATAACTAATTTATCATATAAACAAAACGTTCAAATCATGCGAAATATACTTCTAATTGCACTCATTTTAGGTCTGTCAAATGCTCAAGCACAAAGCTATCAGTTCATCAAAAAAATCAATTTAACTGGTGATGGCAAATGGGATTATTTAAAAATAGATGCCCAGAAAAACCGCCTTTTTGTTTCGCATCAAGACCGAGTAAATGTTGTTGATACTAAAAATGATATTCAAATAGGCGAAATTACAGGTTTAAATGGTGTTCATGGCATCGCTTTGGCAATAGATTTGAAAAAAGGTTATATCACAAATGGTGGAGATAATACCATTACAATTTTTGATTATAATACTTTAAAAGTTATTAAAACATTAAACGTTGCTGGGAAAAAAGCCGATGCAATTATGTTTGATAAATTTTCTAACAAAGTATTTGTTTTTAATAATGGTAGTGGAAATGCAGTTGTTATTAATGCTAAAACCGACGAAGTAGTAGGTTTAATCGAATTAGGTGGAGCTCCCGAATTTGCAGTTTCTGATGAAAAAGGAATGGTTTATAATAATAATGAAGATACGCAAGAAATTACAGTAATTGATGCTAAAACAAATAAAGTAAAAGCACGTTATTCACTTTTACCAAACGAAGTTCCGACGGGATTGGCAATGGATATTGCTAATAATCGTTTATTTTCTGTTTGCAGAAAAACTAAAACATTGGTTGTATTGGATGCTGCAAATGGTAAAATAATCGAAACATTGCCAATTGGCGGTGGTGTTGATGCCGTGGTTTACGATAAAGCATTAAAAATGATTTTTGTCTCAAATGGTGAAGGTAACGTTACGATTGTAAAGCAAGAAACTGCTGATAAATATGACGTTGTTCAAACGCTACAAACTAAATCAGGTTGTAAAACGATGGTTCATAGTGACAAAACTCATCAAATTTACCTAAGCGGTGCCGATTATAAAGAAGGAACAAAAGATGTAATGCCAAATACTTTTGGCGTAATGGTTTATGGCATTGCTGGAAAATAAAGCTTAGTACCTAAGCTATTGATTCAAAAATATCAAGATTTATTCAAAATCGAAACTTCAATTTGCAAATTTTAAATTAAGTTGTCGAGTAATAGTGTGCGATTGTCGATTCTTTGTGGGGTACGCAAACATTGCAAAGAATCTTACAATTACATTTGTAGCATACATAACAAAGAAACATGAGAATTTTATTATTTGCCTTTTGTTCGCTACTTTATAGTTTTCAGCTAAATGCCCAAAATAATATCAGTGGAAAAGTCATTGATGTAACAACTAAAGAACCACTTCCTTTTGCCTCTATTTTTGTATCTCAGGCCAAAATCGGTAATGATTCTTTAAAAATTGGGACAAGTACAAACGATAAAGGCGAATTTACGATTCAAAATCTTAATATTGGTAATGCAAAAATTAGCATTTCGTTTATAGGTTATTTGAAAATAGAAAGAAAAATACGTATTCCCGAAGATAATAATTTGGGTATAATTGCTCTACAACCCGAAACTAGTTTATTAAAAGAGGTAAGTGTAAAAGCTCAGAAAAATACTGCTTCACTGAATTTAGATAAAAGGGTTTTTAATGTTTCTGATGGCATAACGACTATTGGTGGTACTGCCGAAAATTTATTACGAAACATTCCATCTCTTTCAATTGATGCTAGTGGAAGTGCAGTTCTACGCAATTCTTCAGCGACGATTTATATCAATGGTAAACCTACACAATTAAGTTTGGCACAAATTCCTGCTAATCAAATTGAGTCAGTCGAAGTAATTTCTAACCCTTCTGCCAAATACGAAGCAGCAGCAACGGGCGGAATCGTAAACTTAGTTTTGAAGAAAAATCGTGTAGCGGGGTATAATGGAACTGTAAGTGCAGGTTTAGGAAATGCTGGACGTTTTGATGGCATGGTGAACATTGAGATGAACACGGGTAAGTGGAGTGTTTCAGGTATTTATAATGCCAATGCCACTCAGAATATTTTAGATAATTATGCTTACAGAACTAATTATAATGCAAATAGTGCAATTTCAAGCTATTTTAATCAAAATACTGGAATAAAACTCAATAATGTCTTTCATAACAGTAGAATATCTGCCGACTATAACTTTAATAAAAACAACACGATTTCGGTGGCAGGAATTTATGTATTGGGTAAGTTTAATAGTATAACCAATCAAACTTACGAAAATTTTGACGCAAGCCATATCCAAACTACCTATGGCAGTAGAAATACAAGTCCAAACAATACTTTTAATAATAAAGGAATAGAACTTGATTGGAAACATAGCTTTGCCCAAAAAGGACGAAAACTCAGTTTTACTTCAGGTTTTAATCACAATAATGTTTCAAATGCAGCCGACTGGTTAACAACTTCGCTCAATGCGGATGGATCAAATCAAACTGGGTCGCCCGAAAAAGATAAAATTGCAGGTAGTACAATTGGCAACCAATTAGTAACACAGCTAGATTATACCCACCCAATCAATGACTCGACCAAATGGGAGTTGGGTTTACGTAGTTTGACATATATCAGAGACCAGCAGTATTTTTTCAATCAGTTACAAGAACCTACCAATAGTTATAAATTATTACCGGATTATTCTCAAAATGCACGAATTACCGAAACAGTGAATGCTTTTTATGCTCTTTATACAACCCGTCTGAAACATAATTTTAGTTTACAAGCGGGTTTACGTATCGAACAATCAAGTTTAAAAGGGGTTTCAAGATTTGAACCAGCTTCAACCTTTGGCTATTTTTATCCGTCATCAAATGGTAAAAATTTCATAAAATCATTATTCCCTTCATTTGCGTTAAGTAAAAAGTTAAGCGAAGAATCGGAAATTGGAATCAATTTAAGTAGAAAAATTGGCCGCCCAGGTTGGAGACAAATCTTTATCGGCATCCAATCAAGTGATAAACAAAATATTACGATTGGAAATCCAGCTTTACAGCCTGAGTTTGTTAATACTGCCGAACTTAATTATAATAAATCTTTCGGTAAAACTAATTGGCTATCGGCGGCTTATTATATTTATGAAGACAATACCATTAAGCCCTTTATTCAACCGTCAACCACCGACCCATCTATTTTAGTAACCACATTTACCAACGTAAAAGTTGATATTCAAGGTGGCTTCGAGAACACTTTGACCTTTTATTTGGTCAAAAACCTTTCGGTACTAGCCAGTTTAAATGTTTTTAATTTTACATTACAAACAGATACCTATTCAAAAAGCCTTTGGACTTCTCGCTCGAAACTGAACTTAACCTATAAATTTAAAGGAAATGTAACTGCTCAATTAAGTGGAAGTTATGACACGAAATCGCCAAGTTTACAGGGCTATCGTGGAGCAATTTGTGCGGCAGATTTTGCCGTTCGTAAATCATTTTGGAACAATAAAGGAAGTTTGGCATTTACTGTCAATGATATTTTCAATTCAAGAAAACAGATTTCGATTTACGACCAACCAAGTGCCTATCAAGAATCGATGACTCGCCGTGAAGTTCGTTTTTATAAACTCACACTTCAACTTCCACTTAACCGAAAAAGTACATCAACGGTTAAAAAGAAGAACACCAATTCAACACGCCCTGAAGTTGACTTTAGTAATTAATTGATTTAAAGATGATTTTACTCATCAAAACTTTATTCATAGAAATTCTTGTATTCAGTCCAAAAAGCCATACACTTCTTCATCAATTAGTTTGGTAAAATATTTAGCTGATAGTTAGTTTATTTAATTTTTACTATTCAATTCGTTGTCAAATATCATTAACATAGATATTTATATCGAACTTAATTTTATAACCGCTTCCATTGTATTAATTCTTAGACTCAAGAAAAAAAATTAAAATTAAATATAAAGCCGATTGAAAAGCCTTTCAAAATCTATAATGTACCCCGAAATTTAGACAAACAGGATAATTTAATGATCACTATATAAATTTTTGGGTATATTATTTGTCCATCGAACGTTATTAATTCCACTGCTTTGTCAATGTTTGATTGTTTTAGCAAAACGCCTAATTTTTCTTTTAGATTCAAGCACCAGAAAAACCTAATTCCACCTGATGAAATGAATCCTATCAGAACAAAACTGTCAGGATCGACCCTCAAGTTTCATGACCAATCAATAGTATATACCTTCCAACAAATTGACAAAGGAGATGATGATTTATTGAATAAAATTCTGTGGTTTTCTGTAAAAGGAAAAAAGAAATATCCTGCAAAATTGACGGGTGAGGAAAATGAAATAGATTAATAAATCATGATTTGATAATTTAATAATATTAAAATAATTTGGGATTTATTAAAAAAATGTATTTTCGAAAAAAAAACAATTTATGAAATTTCAATTAATATTTTTATTTCTTTTGCCATTTTTTCTTAGAGCTCAAACATCAACCGACTCTACCAAAACTATAGAATTACCAACATTCTTTATAAAAGAAACTAAGCCAACATTCCAAACTACTTCTAGAAATATAATTTCTATGACGCAATCAGAAATGAAAGAAACAGGTGGTGGCACACTTTCTGATGCAATTTCTAGATTGCCTGGAATAAGCCAACTTACTACGGGAGGCATTTCTAAACCAGTCATAAGAGGGCTTTATGGAAACCGATTACAAGTAAATATTGCTGGCTTAAGACTAGAAGACCAACAATGGGAAGATGAACATGGGCTGGGTTTATCACAAATTGGTGTGGAAAGGGTTGAATTAATAAAAGGCCCTTCTGCTTTATTGTTTGGTTCAGATGCAATGGCAGGAGTAATAAATATTGTAGATGAAAAATTTGAACCATACACCTCTAAACAGAATTTAAATCAATCAAATAAGTTACATAATTTTAATTTATCACTGTTTTCAAATACCTATGGCATTAGTAGTTCTTATGGTTTTAAATATAGAACTCCAAAAAACAACGAATGGATTTTGAGGACAGGCTTAGATAGTCACGCTGATTATTCTGATGGGAAAGGCAACAGAGCTCCCAATACAAGGTATGCTATGTATAATTTTAAGTTGGCACATAACATAAACAAATCTAAATTTCACTCTGAAAATAAGATTTTTGTAGGATTCAATCAATTCGGCTTTGTAAAGGATACTTTAGATTTCGCTGAAATTTTAAGTGAAGAAAGAATAGAAAGAGGATTTGAAGAAGAGCATCACCAAGTTTTTTATGGCATCATAAGTAGTTCTAATACATTAAAATTAAATGAAAATACCAATTGGCATTCAACAATTGGCTTGCAATCTAACCAAAGGCAAGAAGTTGAGGGCGAAGAAGATGCAGAATTTTCTTTAAATCTTAATACATTAAATTTAAAAACTGATATTGAAAAAAAATTGTCTGATAATGTGTTATTCATAAATGGAATAGCCTCAATGTTTCAAACCAATACCAACATGGGGGAAAGAATTGTGGTTCCTGATGCAAAAATTTTTGATTTATCTGCATTTAGTTATCTGAATAAAAAATGGGAAATCAATCAATCTCGCATATATCTGGAGGCTGGCTTACGCTACGATAGGCGTAAAGTAACTACACTTCTAACAGAAGATTTGAATAAACCAAATAGCAATTTGCCCGCTTTTTCAAAGGCTTATGATGCATTGAATGGATCATTAGGGATGAGTTGGGTGAAAAAGAATATCGTTTTAAAAACAGATTTAGCGACTGGATACCGTGCTCCTAATTTGGCTGAGTTGTCAAGCAACGGACGCCATGAAGGTACTAATCGATGGGATTTGGGCAATCCAAACTTTAAGACTGAGCAATGTTTTAATATAGATATTTCAAGCCAATACACACTCGGCTATTGGATATTAAGAGGTTCGGTTTTTAATAATAATTTTAAAAACTATATATATATATCACCAACTAAAGATTTATTTAACGGAGTACCACTCTATAAATATCTTCAGACTAATGCTACTTTAAATGGATTTGAAACAGGTTTAGAGTTTAATATGGAAAATAAATTAACAGCATCAGTTGATTATTCTTTGTTAAATGCAAAAAAAAGTAGTGGAGAATACTTACCACTAATGCCAGCTAATAGTCTTTTAACAAAGGCAAAAATATATATTCCTATAAAAAATGAAAACTTTCAGGACACCTATTTTAC
This sequence comes from uncultured Emticicia sp., assembly GCF_937903345.1. Classification (GTDB taxonomy): domain Bacteria; phylum Bacteroidota; class Bacteroidia; order Cytophagales; family Spirosomataceae; genus Emticicia. The sequence goes on from NZ_CALCZQ010000062.1 coordinate 65,456, forward strand.
GCTTAATCTCACTCGTGTATCATCTCAAAATCATATTTACAAGGATGAGTTGCCTACAAAAAATTATTTACTAATTGCAGCTAATATCGGCACTACCTACAAAAAAATCAGAGTTGGCTTGGTTGGAAATAACTTAACCAATTCCTTTTATTACAACCACCTATCACAACTTAAAAAATTAGGCATTAGAGATATGGGTAGAAATGTGGTTTTGAATTTTAGTTGGCAATTTTAAAATAAATATATTTTGAAATATGTTAAAAAAAGGTTAAAAACTATTGGTTTTGGCATATTAGCTAGTTTTGTGTTTCTAAAACGGCACTTGCAGATTTATATTTTGATAAATTAATTTTATCAAAATACTTAAAAATTAATTTTGTTATTTAAACCAATTAATAATGAAGAAAATAATACTTTTAGCGTCTGTAATTACGGCTACCTTATTGAGTTGTAATAAAGAGGAAGTTCCAGCTTTGGAATTTTCAGTAAACGAAGACATCAGTTCTTACACCGAAATTGCATCTATCAATTTAGGGGGTGTTGGTGCAGCTGAAATCAGCACTTATGATGCCACAACCAAGCGTTTATTCGCTGTAAATAATGGTACTGCCAATAAGATTGATGTAATTGATTTCGCAAATCCAGCCAGTATTTCTGTCATTCATTCAATCAGCATGTCTCCTTATGGAGGTTATGTAAATAGCGTTGCAGCATATAATGGAAAAGTTGCAGCAGCTATCGAATCGATTGATAAGCAAGCAACTGGCAAAATTGTGGTATTCAATGCCTCAACTTATGCCGAAGAAAAAGTAATTCCAGTTGGAGCTTTACCTGATATGGTTACATATAGCCCTGATGGAAAATATATACTTTCGGCCAACGAAGGTGAGCCAAATGCAACCTATACAAACGACCCTGAAGGTTCGGTTTCTATTATTGATGTAGCTAATAATTATGCAGTAAAAACAGTAAATTTCTCAGCTTTTTCAAGCCAATTGGCCGATTTAACGAGTAAAGGTTTTAGAGTTTTCGGACCTAATAAAGATTTTGTAAAAGATATCGAACCAGAATACATTACAGTTTCGGATGACTCGAAAACTGCATGGGTAACACTCCAAGAAAATAATGCCATCGCTGAAATCAATATTTCAACCGGAACAATCACCAAAATTTCTCCACTAGGTTTCAAAGATTATTCGGTTGCTGGCAATGCAATCGATATCAGCGATAAAGACAATGCCGTTGGAACTTTCAATTCATGGAAAGCTTTTGGTGTTTACATGCCTGATGCCATTGCTTACACAAACTATAATGGTATACCGTATTTATTCACAGCCAATGAAGGTGATGCTCGTGAATATACAGCATTTGCTGAGGTAAAACGTGTAGGAACTTTAAATTTAGACCCAACTGCTTTTCCAACTGCAACAGCATTGAAAGGTGATACGCAAATGGGGCGATTGAACGTAACAAGCACGCTCGGAGATAAGGATGGTGATGGTGATTATGATGCACTTTACAGTTTTGGTGCAAGATCATTTTCGGTGTGGAATGCCACATCTGGACAGCTTGTTTTTGATAGCAAAAACGAACTTGATATAAAAGCCAAAGAGCTTGGAGTTTATGACGATACACGTAGCGATGATAAATCAATAGAGCCTGAGTCAATTACTATTGGACGAGTTGGTTCAAAACTCGTGGCTTATGTTGGTCTTGAAAGAGTGGATGCAGTTGCTATTTATGATATTACCAATCCAACTGCTCCAGTTTTCATAAAAATGATTAAAACTGGCGATGCTCCCGAAGGAGTATTGTTTATTTCGGCATCGAAAAGCCCAATTCAACAAAGTTTGATAGTTGTTAGCAGCGAAGGCGATGGTTTAGTGAAAGTTTATAAGGCAACAAAATTATAAAATTTGATAGATTTCAAATATAATGATTAAATAATAATATTTTGAAAAATAAATGATTGAAACACCCCTTAAAATTTAGAAGGGGTGTTTTTTTTAAGTTACCTATCTCATTTTGCTATTTGGTGAAATGGTATAAGAAAGTTTGAAAACCCAATTTTTAAAAGTGATGAGTATAAAACCAACAAATTCAAGTATTTTTGGATTAGATAAGTAAATTTTACAAGTAAGTTTTATCCTAAATTTTGAATTTATCTTAAACTTCCATATTTGACAAACAATAAGATCTAGAACTATCGCCCACCCTCGAAAGATTATCTTCTTTTTATTACATTTTTACCTCAATATTTAATAATTTTATTTGTAAATTTAATCCCCTTCATACAAAATAACTGTTAATCAGTTGACGTGATGTTTGAAGCACTTCGTTCATTACTATGCTAGGAATTTTCAAAAATATCAGTTGCATAACTATTTAAAAAGTATTCTTTCTTTTACTCATAGCATCAACTTTTGGTTGTTCTAACAAATTTTTTAGTGGAAAAGGAAGCAATGGCCGTAATGGAACAATGAACGGAAAGGTTGGAACAAATGGAAAGAATGGCAAAAGTCGTGGTGTGAATGTTTCTATAAAAAAGTAAGGAATTATATTTCAACTATTCAAAAAACATCTAAATTATAGGAGTACTTCTGTTTGTTCTAATAATAGCTCTTTTAGAAAAATACCAAAAAATTGTCTTGTTTTTTTTCATTATTGTAGCTTTACTTTGGTATTTCAATATAAAGTTTGAAAATTTGATTTAACGTATTTCATTCCCTTAAGGTTTTCAGCACTAAACCTTAAATTGGTTTAAGTTCGGGACAATCTAATAACTCCAAAAATAAATAGATGCTTCGTTTGCCGAATTTATAATTTTTTTCAATAAATTACTTTACCACTTCAAAAACTAACAAATTAAACAAAAATTAAAATGTTAAAAACAGTATCAAAGATTTGTGGCATAGCCTTTTTATGGTTTTCGATAAATGTTGCCACTGCACAAGTAACGCTAACTAATCCAATCTTAACAGGCTTTTATCCCGACCCAAGTATTGTAAAAGTTGGGGCAGATTATTATTCTATACATTCTACTTTTTCTTATTTCCCAGGTTTGCCCATCATGCACAGCCGTGATTTGAAAAACTGGAAACAAATAGGGAATGTAATCACCCGCCCATCTCAAATGGATTTTATGGGTGAGCGTATGAGCCGTGGGCTTTTTGCTCCTGCCATTACTTATTATAAAGGTATTTACTACGTTACTTGTACCGATATTGACCATGACGGAAACTTTGTGGTTACGGCCACGAATCCAGCTGGTCCGTGGAGCGACCCTATAAAAATGACCCAAGTTCGTGGCATCGACCCTTCCATTTATTTTGATGAAAAAACTGATAAAGCTTATATAATTTACAACAGTGATGCACCTGATAATAAGCCACTTTATCCTGGCCACCGAACGGTGCAAATGTATGAGTTTGATTACAAAAACTTAAAAACTATTGGCGAGAAAAAGCAATTGATAAACGGAGGGGTAGATATAACCAAAAAACCAGTATGGATTGAAGGTCCACACATTTTGAAACGTAACGATTGGTATATTTTGTATTGTGCCGAAGGCGGAACTTCAGTCAATCACTCACAAGTGGCCTTGCGTAGCAAAGACATTTGGGGGCCTTATGTGCCTTTCGAAGGAAATCCAGTTTTGACTCAAAGAGGTTTGCCAGCAGACCGCCCAAATCCAATTACTTCGGCTGGACACGCTCAATTTATCGAAGGACCAGACGGCAATTGGTATTCGATTTTCTTAGCAGTTCGCCCTTACGAAGGCGATTATTACAATACTGGTCGTGAAATGTTCATTGCTCCGCTCACTTGGGTAAATGATTGGCCAATAATTGAACACGGTGAAAAAGTCATCGAATACAAATACAAAACCAAAATCAAAGAAGTAAAACAAAAAGATGCATTGCCTCAAAACGGTAATTTTTCTTATACCATGAAATTTGATAAAGGTCTTGATCTTTCGATGATGCATTTGCGAACGGTGGATAGTAGTTCATTCAAAACTTCCAAAAATGGACTAACGCTTAAACTAAAAGCCGAAACGATTTCTGAATTGGGAAATCCATCATTTGTAGGCAAACGTCAGCAACATTTAACAAGCTCGGCAGAAACTGAACTTAATTTTTCGCCGAAATCTGAAAAAGAGAAGGCGGGTTTAATGATATATCAAGACGAAAGCCATTATTATTTCTTGGCAAAATCTATCAAAGATGGTAAAACTCAGGTAGAATTATACAAGAGTATTCACCGCAAAAAAGAGGTAGAATTAATTAATACCCAGCCAATCGGAAACGGAAAATTAGTTTTGCGTATAGCCACAAAAGGTGACAAATGCGATTTTACTATATCTGAAAACGGCAAAGATTTCAAAGTTTTGGCTGAAAACCAAGACGGAAAGCATCTTTCTACAAAGTTTTCAGGTGGCTTTGTAGGATGTGTATATGCGATGTACGCCACTTCAAATGGCGAAAAATCAGACAATAACGCAACCTTTAAGTATTTGAAATATAATGGCAATGATGCCGTTTTGAAGTAATTTAATAATTGTTATTAAATTGTTTTTTTAATAACTAATGGTGTTTATAAGCATATCTGATATGATTTTCCAAAAAATGAAAAGTAAATTATTGGGTATCATAACGTTCATCTGTCTGTTTTTGGGCATAGAAAGCTTTGCCCAAAAACAGATGGAGATGGCGATCAACCCAATCGTCCATGCCGATGTGCCTGATTTGTCGATGATTCGTGTGGGCGATACATATTATATGAGTAGCACCACCATGCACATGAGTCCAGGTTTGCCAATAATGAGTTCAAAAGACTTGGTAAACTGGAAGCTGGAAAGTTATTGTTATGATAGATTGGTAGAAAATGATGCTATGAATCTCAATAATGGTCAAAATACCTACGGTCGAGGCTCTTGGGCAAGTTGTATCCGTTATAATAATAGTGAATTTATAGTTAGTACTTTTGCCGCTACATCAGGCAAAACACATATTTATACGGCAAAAAATATCAAAGGTCCTTGGCAAGAAAAAACATTTAAACCAGCCTTCCATGACCATACTATTTTCTTCGATGACGATGGCAAAATATATATGATTTATGGAGTTGGTAAACTCAAAGTCTTAGAATTAAAATCAGATCTAAGTGGACCAGTTGAAGAGGTTAAAGAAAAAGTTTTGATAGAAAATGCTTCTGCTCCAGCTGGAGATAAAATTATGCTGAGTGCAGAAGGCTCGCAGCTTTTCAAAAAAGATGGCAAATATTATCTGTTTAATATCTGTTGGCCACGAGGTGGAATGCGAACAGTTATTATTCATCGTGCAGATAAAATAACTGGCCCTTGGGAAGGGAAAATTGGTTTACAAGATTTGGGTGTAGCTCAAGGTGGCTTAATTGACACACCTAATGGACGTTGGTTTTCTTACCTTTTTCGTGATAATGGAGGCGTGGGGAGAATCCCGTATTTAGTACCTGTTGAGTGGAAAGATGGTTGGCCTATTTTGGGAGAAAACGGCAAAGTGCCAATGACTTTGACTCTTCCAGCCAATAAAAGTTTGATTCAAAACCTTGTCAATTCAGATGAATTTTCACGAAAAAAAGGAGAAGCGGCTTTACCCTTAGTTTGGCAATGGAATCATAATCCTGATAATTTGCTTTGGTCAGTTTCAGAACGAAAAGGGTTTCTTCGACTGAAAACAGGTAGAATTGATACCTCTTTTGTATCGGCAAAAAATACACTTACGCAGCGTACTATTGGACCAGAAAGTACAGGTTCTATTGTTTTAGATGCTTCAAAAATGAAAGAGGGTGACATAGCGGGATTGGGTTTACTTCAAAAAAATTATGGATTTGTGGGCGTAAAAATCGAAAGTGGTATAAAATCAATTATAATGGTAAGCACAAAAGCAGGCAAAGCTGTTGAAATAGAGAAAGTTTCATTGGCACAAAATACCGTTTTTCTAAAAGCTGAATGTAATTTCAAAGACCGAGTTGACATTGCTCATTTCTTTTATAGTCTCGACGGAAAATCATGGACTACAATTGGAGAACCTCAGAAAATGCCATATACATTACCGCATTTTATGGGCTATAGATTTAGTCTTTTCAATTATGCAACTAAAAATATTGGTGGCTTTGCTGACTTTGACTATTTCAGAATCAAAGATAAAATTTCAGAAAAGTAAAACACTAGCCAAAAAATGAAAAAAATACTCCTTACAATTAGCTTATCTATGTTAATAGGCAATTCTTTTGCCCAAGACCCTAATTTTCATATTTATCTCTGCATTGGTCAGTCAAATATGGAAGGTGCAGCTCGTATAGAACCCCAAGACACCATAAATATCGACAGTCGTTTCAAAATTTTGGAGGCCTTAGATTGTCCAAAACTAAACCGTCAAAAAGGGCAATGGTACATGGCCAAACCACCACTTTGCCGTTGTGATACTCGCCTTTCTCCAGCCGATTATTTTGGTCGCACAATGATTCAAAATATGCCTCAAAACCAGACTCTTGGCTTGGTTCATGTAGCGGTGGCAGGAAGTAAAATTGAAATTTTTGATAAAGCAAAATACAAAACCTATCTTGATTCATCAGCTAAAGAAAGACCTTGGATGATAAATATGGCCAATTCTTACGGCGGAAATCCTTATGAAAGATTAATTGAAATGGCTAAAATTGCCCAAAAATCAGGGGTAATTAAAGGGATTTTGCTTCATCAAGGCGAGTCGAATACTGGCGATAAAACTTGGCCAACTCAAGTGAAAAAGATTTATGATGATATTTTAGCAGATTTAGGTATTGCCCCCAATTCTATTCCTCTGTTAGCTGGTGAAATGGTGGACGCTGAGCAAGGTGGCAAATGTGCCAGCCATAATATCATCATTGCAACACTACCGCAATCAATTCCTAAAGCCATTGTAGTTTCGTCTATTGATCTTTCTGCTGCCAAAGATGGTTTACATTTCGATTCCGCAGGTGTGCGTGAGTTCGGAAAACGTTATGCTGAAGCCTTAATGCAATATTCAAAAAAATAAATAGAAATATTTCTCGAAAAAAATGAAAACTAAATTATTCATAATTGCTGCTCTTTTCTGTGGATTTTCTGCTTTTTCGCAAGAGAAAATCAATTTATATCCAAATGGAGTTCCAAATTCTAAGCCGTCAAGTATAACTGAGTCTGGTACGGAGCGAGGATTATATAAAGGAATTACGAACCCGACGCTCGAATATATAAAACCCGAAAAACCTAATGGTACTGCCATAATTGTGATTGCTGGCGGTGGTTATGGTGTTATTGTTTATAACGGAGAAGGACTAGGAACTGCTAAAAGTTTGGCCGAAAAAGGTATTTCTGCTTTTGTACTAAAATATCGCCTACCAAGCGATGAAATCATGCAAGATAAGAAAATCGGACCGTTGCAAGATGTGCAGCAGTCAATCAAATATTTGCGTGAAAATGCTGATAAATATGGAATTGATAAAAGTAAAATTGGCGTAATGGGTTTCAGTGCGGGTGGGCATTTGGCAAGTACAGCCGCCACACATTTTGAAAAATCATACATAGAAAATCTACAAAATACTAGTCTCCGACCTGATTTTCAAATACTCGTTTATCCTGTTATTACGATGCAAGATGCTCTTACCCATGGCGGTTCTCGTGATGCTTTAATTGGTAAAAATCCTTTGCAAGAAGATAAAGACTTGTTTTCTAATGAATTACAAGTAAAAGCCAATACGCCAATAACATGGCTAACTCACGCCGCCGATGATAAAGTGGTAGACGTGGACAATAGTATCTCCTATTTTGAGCAATTACGCAAAAATAAAGTCGAAGTTGAAATGCACATTTTTCCGAAAGGTGACCACGGATTTATATTTCGCCAAAAAGGTTGGATGAACCCGCTGTTTGATTGGATGGAACGAAATAAGATTATTTAAAACCGACCTAATAAGAAATGTAATACCTTGCCAATATCAATCATTTCAAATCCTTCCAAAACCAACAAAAATTTCAAATTGCTTTTTTCGGGAATTGGCACAGAAGATTTCTTGTATAGAGGCACAACTGAATGAGAAAACTATTTGAAAGACAAGAAAATTAATTTCAAAAGTTACGTAACTGACGGTGAGCATACTTGGACGAACGTGAACAAATACCTCAATGAAACATTGCCACTTTATTAATTAAAAAAACATAAAATTCAATATTCAACCTTTAAAAAATGAAAAACTTTCTCAAAATTAGCCTTCTCGCTTCTACGATAATGAGTAGCATCAACATTGTACAAGCTCAACAGGCGGCCGTAAAAGAAGACTTTAAGCCTTCGGTATTAAATCAACCACAACAAGAATATCCAATGGTAAACTCTCAAGGTTATGCCCGATTTAAAATCGTTGCACCTGCAGCCGATAGCGTCAGAGTCAGTTTAGGTCTTGGTGGAAAAGGCGGCACTAAACTCGCCAAAGCTGAAGATGGAACTTGGATGGGAACTACAGAAGGCCCTATGGACGAAGGTTTTCACTACTATAATGTAAAAATAGACGGGGGCAAATTCAACGACCCAGGCACCTTAAATTACTACGGTTCAGTTCGTTGGGAAAGTGGCATCGAGATTCCAGCAGCAGACCAAGATTTCTATGCTCTAAAAAATGTTCCTCACGGAAATGTTCAACAAATTCTTTTTCCTTCACTGAGCACCGGCACTTCTCGCCGAGCATTTGTTTATACACCCCCTGGTTACGAAAAAGGAAAAGGAAAATATCCAGTTTTGTACTTACAACACGGTTGGGGCGAAGATGAAACTGCTTGGATGAATCAAGGAAGAGCCAATTTAATTATGGATAACCTCATTGCCGAAGGTAAAATCAAGCCTTTTATAATTGTAAATACTTATGGAATGACAAACGAGGTGAAATGGGGTAAAATGAAAGAATTCAAAATCGAACCATTCCAAAAAGTATTAATTGATGAGTTAATCCCTTTCGTTGATGCCAATTTCAGAACAATCGCCAAAAAAGAACAGCGTGCAATGGCGGGTCTTTCGATGGGTGGAATGGAAACAAAGACCATTTCTCTGAACAAACCAGAGGTGTTTGCCTACTACGGTTTATTAAGTGGTGGAACTTACGCTTCAACCGATTTTAAGGACAAACCACAGCCAAAATTGATATTTTTGAGTTGCGGAAGTAAAGAACGCCCTGATGGTATTCGCAAGGCATTAGAAGAATTAAAAACAGCTGGTTTTAATGCAGTAAGTTATATTTCAGAAGGAACAGCCCACGAATTCCAAACATGGAGACGTAGTTTGCTTGCAATGGCTCCTTTGCTTTTTAAATAGTTATCAGTAAACTCCTCTCAAAAGTAGAGGAAGTTGGTGTGGTTAAATCGTTTAAAAACAATACATTACAAAAATCTATTCACATGAAAAATTTTATATTGGCTTTCTTGATTTTGTGTAGTTTCATTTCTTTCGCACAAAAAATGGAAAAAGAAATGCCAAAAGGTTATGAACAAGAAAAAATGGGCATAACCAAAGGAAAAATTGACACCGTACTTTACGAATCCAAAACCGTAGGAAGCACTCGTAAAACATTGGTTTATACGCCGCCAAACTACGATAAAAAGAAAAAATATCCTGTATTTTATCTACTTCATGGCATCGGTGGTGATCATTTAGAGTGGTTTAAAGGAGCAAATCCACAGAACATTTTGGATAATCTTTTTGCTGAGGGGAAAATCCAACCAATGATTGTTGTGATGCCAAATGGCCGTGCGATGAAAGACGACCGCTCGTCAGGAAATATTATGGCTCCAGACAAAGTTCAAGCTTTTGCAACTTTTGAAAAAGACCTATTAAATGACCTTATTCCTTTTATCGAAAAAACATATCCTGCACTTACTGATAAGGATAATAGAGCAATTGCGGGTCTTTCGATGGGTGGTGGTCAATCACTTAATTTTGGTTTAGGAAATTTAGATAAATTTTCGTGGGTTGGGGGATTTTCTTCCGCCCCAAATACCAAAGTGCCAAAGGAGTTAATGCCAAATCCCGAAGAAGCTAAAAAGAAATTGAAGTTACTCTTCATTTCTTGTGGCGATGCCGATGGATTAATAACATTTAGCAAACGTACACACGATTATATGTACGAAAATGATGTACCACATATTTATTATTTAGAAGCTGGCGGACACGATTTCAAAGTTTGGAAAAACGGACTTTATATGTTTTCGCAATTTTTATTTAAGCCTACAAACCCAAGTAGTTTTACTAAATATTCGGTGCTCGGAACACCCGCTGCCAGCAATATCCGTAATGCAAAATACCCACAGATTTTACCCGATAATCGAGTAATTTTCAAAGTAAAAGCTCCAGAAGCTCAGAAAGTGCAAATAGATTTAGGCAAAAAATACGACATGGTAAAAGATACCAGTGGGTTTTGGAACGTGACAACCGATTCAATCAGTCGTGGGTTTCATTATTATTCACTCTTAATTGATGGCCTTGCCGTAGCTGACCCAGCAAGCGAAACTTTTTATGGTATGAGCCGCATGGCAAGTGGCATAGAAATTCCATACAAAGAAGGCAGCTTTTATGCCTTGAAAGATGTGCCACATGGCGATATCCGAATCAAAAAGTATTTCTCAAAAGCCACTAACTCTTGGCGAGAAATGTATTTATATACCCCAGCAGGTTATGATAAATCAACTGAAAAATATCCAGTTTTGTATCTTTTACACGGCGGTGGCGAAGACCAACGTGGTTGGGCAACACAAGGAAAAACTGATTTAATTTTAGATAATCTTATTGCTGAAAACAAAGCTAAGCCAATGATAATTGTGCTGGTTGATGGTAATTTCTACGGCGGTGGCGGTGGTATCGCAGGATTTGGTATTCAACAACTCAATCAATTTGAAAATGAACTAAAAAATGCCGTGATTCCATTTGTGGAAGCGAATTATAGAGTCATGACCGATGCCAAAAATCGAGCTTTGGCAGGTCTTTCGATGGGTGGCTTGCAAACTTTGCACACAGGCGTTCGCAATTCTGATTTATTCAATTATCTCGGAGTTTTTAGTTCGGGTTGGTGGGCAAATAATACCAAACTTTCAGACCCACAGTATGAATTCATGAAAACAAACAAAGATAAAATCAATGCCAACATCAAAGAGTTTTGGATTTCGCAGGGTGGTAAAGAAGACATTGCTCACGCCAATTGCCAAATAATGATGAAAAAAATGGATGAAATGGAAATAAAATACAATTATAGTGAATATGCTGGCGGTCATACTTGGCCAGTATGGCGACATGACATATATTTGTTCTCTCAGTTATTATTTAAGTAAAACCGATTTAGAAATAAAGTGAAAAAAATAATCTTATCATTTATTGCAGGCTGTTTTGTTCTTACTGCAACAGCCCAAACCAAAATCACGTTGAACACGGATTTGGCAAAAACTAAAATCAATAAACATATTTATGGACACTTTGCCGAGCATTTAGGTCGCTGTATTTATGGTGGAATGTATGTTGGTGAAAGCAATACCAAAATTCCGAATACTGCTGGTGTACGTAACGACGTAATTGCCGCCCTCAAAGACCTAAAAGTACCAAATCTACGTTGGCCAGGAGGATGTTTTGCCGATGCATATCAGTGGAAGGACGGTATCGGGCCGAAAGAAAAACGCCCTAAAATGGTCAATGTTTGGTGGGGTGGCGTGACGGAAGATAATAGTTTCGGTACGCACGATTTCCTTGACCTTTGTGAAAAAATCGGAGCAGAACCGTACTTGGCAGGAAATGTCGGTAGTGGATCAGTTCAAGATTTGGCCGACTGGGTAAGTTACGTAAACCAGCCAACGGGTAGCCCAATGTCTGACCTACGTATTCAAAATGGTCGTAAACAACCTTGGAACGTAAAAATTTGGGGTGTTGGCAACGAGGCATGGGGTTGCGGTGGAAACATGACTCCCGAATATTACGCCAATATTTACCGCCAATATGCTACTTTTATGAAAGATATTACGCCCGAGTCGAAACTTTATAAAGTAGCATCAGGTGCCAGTAGTGATGATTTTGCTTGGACAGAAACCTTGATGAAAAACATTCCACACAATATGATGTCGGCATTGGCATTGCATCACTATTCGGTTTTGAGTTGGAAAGAGACAAAAGGCCCGTCGGTTGGTTTTACAGAAGCACAATATTTCAAAACAATGGATGAAGCTTGGAAAATGGAAGAATTCATAACCAAGCATAGCACCATCATGGACAAATACGACCCACAGAAAAAAATTGATTTAATTGTGGACGAATGGGGCGGCTGGTACGAAACCGATGCAGAAGGCAAAGGTGCTTTATATCAACAAAACACCATGCGTGATGCCATGATTGCAGGTTTGACGCTCAATATTTTCAATAATCACGCTGAGCGTGTTCGTGGGGCAAACTTAGCTCAAATCGTCAATGTTTTGCAAGCAGTTATTTTGACAAACGAAGAAAAAATGTTGCTAACGCCTACATTTCACGTAATGAAAATGTATAACGTACATCAAGATGCTACGCTTGTACCGATGGACATCGAATCGCCAGCGTATGAGTTCAATGGCAAAAAACTGACCGCAGTAAATTCATCGGCTTCAAAAGATACTTCAGGAGCATTAAATATCTCGTTAACTAACATTGATTTTCACAAATCACACGAGGTTACAATCAATCTCAGAGGTGAAGATTTCTCAAAAGTTTCGGGACAAATCTTAGCATCTGCAAACATCAGTGACCACAATACTTTTGAGCAGCCAAACAAGGTTTCGGTTAAAGATTTTTCTGGAGCAAAACTGGAGAAAGGTGTATTAAAACTCATAATTCCAGCCTATTCTGTTATTGTTTTGAAAGCAACTAAGTAATTTAGCTTTGAAAAAAATCAGTATTCAACAACTAAAAAGGGCAATCCTTTATCAGCGTGGTAAAGAAAAATACCAAAGTAAATTGAATACCTTTCACTATTTTATTTCTGATTCCATGAGATAAAATTCGAATGTTTTTTAGTAAAAATATTGCGGCAATGGAATTGCATACAATTTTACTACTTATCTGAGTTAAATAAAATAATAATTGTGTACAAGTTAACACAAGAATAAATGAAGAGCACATACACAATAGGAGTTGATTACGGAACAGATTCGGTACGAGCATTGGTAGTAAATACCCAAACTGGTGAAAATATTGGAACAGCCGTACATTATTACAAGCGTTGGAAACAAGGTTTGTATTGTAATCCGTCAATTTCGCAATTCAGACAACACCCACTTGATTATCTTGAAGGGCTTGAAAGTGCTGTAAAAGAAGCATTAGAAAATCTTTCAGCAGAAATCAAACAAAATATCGTTGGCATTTCTATCGATACCACGGGTTCTACGCCTGTAGCTGTCGATGAAAACGGAACTCCTTTGGCGATGCTGCCTGAATTTGCCGAAAATCCTAACGGAATGTTTATTCTTTGGAAAGACCACACCGCCAACGCTGAAGCCGAAGAAATCAATCGTTTAGCTCATAGCTGGAGCGTTGATTTTACAAAATATGTAGGAGGAATTTATTCTTCTGAATGGTATTGGGCAAAGATTCTCCGAACACTTAGAGTAGATAAAAGTATTCGTAAAAAAGCCTTTTCTTGGGTGGAGCATTGTGATTGGATTTCAGCTGTTTTGACTGGCGATACAAATCCACTCACGATGAAACGTTCTCGTTGTGCTGCGGGTCATAAAGCCATGTGGCACGAAGAATTTGAAGGACTTCCATCGGAAGAATTTTTCGCACAACTCGACCCACTTTTGGCTGGTTTACGTGATAGACTTTTCAGAAATACCTATACTTCTGATGAGTCAATGGGAAAAATATCGACAGAATGGGCAACAAAATTAGGCCTTTCAAAAAATGTAACCATAGGTGTTGGGGCTTTTGATTGCCACATGGGAGCAGTTGGTGCCGAAATCGAGCCGTATGATTTTGTACGTGTAATGGGTACTTCTACTTGTGATATGCTCATTGCTCCTACTGAGGAAATCGGCCATTTGCTTATTAAAGGCATTTGTGGGCAAGTTGATGGCTCTATCATTCCGAATATGCTCGGTATGGAAGCAGGACAATCGGCTTATGGCGATTATTACGCGTGGTTTCAAAGTATTATCACCGAACCTGTGCGTGAACTTTTAGGTGAAAAAGCCGCCGAAGAGCTTTCACAAAAACTGATTCCTTATTTATCAGAGAAGGCTTCTCTCCTACCCATTTCAGAAAATGACCCAGTTGCAACCGATTGGATTAACGGACGACGAACTCCCGATGCAAACCATGAGTTAAAAGCGGCATTTATGGGTCTAAATTTAGGAACAGATGCCATAAAAATCTTCAAAATGATTGTAGAAGCAACGGCTTTCGGCTCGAAGGCAATTATTGATAGATTTATCAGTGAAGGTGTGCCAATTAAGCAAGTAATTGCCATTGGTGGAGTTGCAAAAAAATCACCATTTGTGATGCAAACACTTTCGGATGTACTTCATATGCCAATAAAAGTGGCAAGTTCCGACCAAGCTTGTGCCTTAGGTGCAGCAATGAATGCGGCGGTAGCAGCGGGTATTTATCATAATCTTCAAGATGCACAAAAAGCGATGGGTTCGGGTTTTGATGCTCGTTACGAACCACGGGCTGTTTATGTTGAAGTTTACCAGAAATTATATGACAAATATCAAAATTTAGGGAAGTTCACTGAAAACAATGCTTGATTTAAAACAATTTGAAGCTTGGTTTATAGCAGGTAGCCAATATTTGTACGAAGAAGAAACACTTCTTCAGGTTGATGAATATTCAAAAATCATGGCCAATTTCTTCAATAATTCGCCCCAAAGTAAAAATTGTATCTATTGAAGATAAGGCAAATTAGAATTTAGATTGATGTGATTTTATGCAAAATTGAAATTTAATTGCAAAACTACCTAAGATTATAAATGAAGATAATGAACGAATATAAATCTTTGAAAGAAGAATGTTTCGAGGCAAATATGATGCTTCCTAAACTGGGTTTGGTACTTTTTACATTCGGCAACGTAAGTGCGGTCGATAGAACAAAAGCCGTTTTCGCTATCAAACCAAGTGGAGTTCCGTATGAGTTGCTCAAAGCCGACGATATTGTGATAATGGATTATGATGCGAAGGTTGTAGAAGGAAAAATGCGTCCGTCGTCTGATACTAAAACGCATGCCCAATTATATAAAAATTGGGAAGACATTGGTGGAATCACGCATACCCATAGCACTTATGCAGTTGCATGGGCTCAAGCTGGCATGGATATACCAATTTTTGGAACAACCCACGCCGACCATACACATCAAGACATCCCGTGTGCGAAGGTTTTGACTGATGAAATGATACAGGGTGATTACGAGTTTGAAACAGGTAATCAGATATTTGATTGTTTTGCCGAAAAAAAACTCTCATACAAAGAAGTGGAAATGGTTTTACTCCAAAGTCACGGACCATTTACTTGGGGCAAAAATGCCGAAAAATCGGTTTATAATGCGGCAGTTTTGGAAGAAGTTGCTCGAATGGCGATACTTACGCTTCAAATAAACCCAAACACGCCGAGAATAAAAGACACCTTACGCATAAAGCATTTTGAGCGTAAACACGGCAAAAATGCCTATTATGGACAAGGTTGTTAAACAAATTTATAAGGGATTTTAACCAATACCTGAGTGAATTCTTTTATAATTCGTGAACTATAAAATTTAAAGTATTTCTGCATTTGTCATTTCCAAACTCCGTGGGTCTGCCTTCACTTCAAGTTTTTGCATCGAATAGACTTCCAGTGAAGGAAACCCAAATTCTTCTACTACTTTACCATCAAGGCAATAGACACCTCGCCCACGAAAAGGATATTTTTCGAGCGAAGGTGGAAAATGGGTAGTGTCGAAAAATTCTCCTTTCTCATCTAAAAAATACCCAAATCCCATCAATTTATGATTCTTGGTTCGGACGGGTTTCCATGTAACCAAATAACCATAAATTTTGATGTTTCGACCGACCAAACTGACAAGATTTTGGCCCGTAGTTGAAGTGCTATTTGTTACGGCTACTAACTCAAAAGGACTCGAAATCGAAAAACCTAATAACTCAATTTGATCATAGGCATCTTCTAATGGATGACACACCAATGCTGGTAAATGATACGTTTCTGGCTCGGGCAATCCAAATAGTGTTTGTTTATAATGGCTTGGCTGAAATCTGCTATTATACCGAAAATGAGCCTCCCAAAGTAATTCTTTTTTGGGTGTGCCAAAATTTCTAAATGCACCAATCCGAATGAGAATGATTAGTTGTTCTAAACCAATACTTATTCTACTAACGAAATTTGAAAATGATGTAAAATGCCCGAAATTCCTTTCCTGCAATAAACCTTCGATAAGTTTGTTTTCAAGTGATTTGATATGTATCCAACCCAGCCAAATAACATTACCTTCTATTCTGGTTAGATAATCACTTTCGTTGATTTCGGGGGCTTCGATAAGAGCACCGTATCTTCGGGCTTCGTGAATATAAAACTCCGTTGAGTAAAAGCCACCAAAATTATTGATTACCGCTACCATAAATTCCAAGGGAAAATAGGTTTTCAAATATAAACTTTGGTAGCTTTCCACGGCAAAACTCGCTGAGTGAGCTTTACTAAAACTGTAACCAGAAAAACTTTCAATCTGTCGCCACACCTCTTTGGCCAATTCTTCTGTATAGCCTAATTCTTTACAGTTATTAAACCATTTATCGGTTATTCTTTGAAACTCAGTTCTTGACCTAAATTTTCCTGACATGGCTCTTCTCAAAATATCGGCTTCGGCCAATGTAAGGTTCGCAAAACCATGAGCCACTTTCAGAACATCTTCTTGATAAACCATTACTCCAAAAGTATCCGATAAAAGCTCCTGCATTTTGGGGTGTAAGTAGCTCACTTGGTGCGGATTATGATAACGCACAATGTATTCTTTCATCATTCCACTCGATGAAACACCTGGGCGAATAATTGAACTTGCGGCTACTAAAGTGATGTAATTATCGCACCGAAGTTTCCAAATTAGTGAACGCATGGCGGGCGATTCTACATAAAAACACCCCATTGTTTCGTGGCTTTGAAGTTGCCGTTTAATGTTTTCATCATCCTTAAATTTTTGAATGGCATGAATATCAATATCAACCCCTCGGTTTTCCTTCACAATATCGACCGCCGTTTTGATATGTCCGAGTCCACGTTGTGAAAGCACATCAAATTTTGCAAATCCAATATCTTCGGCTACATACATATCAAATTGGCAAATTGGAAAACCCTTTGGCATTGGTTGTAGAGCCGTATAATTTGATAAAGGTTCTTCTGAAATCATAATACCTCCTGCATGAATCGACAAACTGTTTGGATAATCTTCTAAAAGTGGAGCGTATTGAAAAATGTACTTAGTGTATTCATTCTGACTTGCTTTTTCGGGATATTTAATCATTTCGTCAATCTCTGATTTGGGCAAACCAAAAACCTTGGCTAGTTCTCTAACTGCCGAACGGTCTTGAAAAGTATTGTAAGTGGCTAGCAAACAAACATACTCTTTTCCATATCGTTTAAAAACATAGTCGATGATTTCATCTCTTTCGTCCCAACTAAAATCAATATCAAAATCAGGTGGAGAAGTGCGAAAAGGATTGATGAAACGTTCAAAATACAAGTCTAATTCTATCGGATTGACATCGGTGATACCAACACAATATGCCACAATCGAGTTTGCTCCCGAACCACGCCCAACGTGAAAATACCCTCTCGACCTTGCATAACGAATAATGTCCCAAGTAATCAAAAAATACGAACAAAAGTTTAATTCATAAATAATCGTCAATTCTTTCTCTATCCTTTCTTCAGCAGCTTTATTGTTTTTGCCGTATCGATAAATCATTCCATCAGTAGTCAGTTTCCTCAATAACTCAATATCATCGGTTTTGCTATTGGTAAATAATCGTTTGTTTTTGCTGGTTTTAAAATCAAAATCAAAACTGCATTGCTCGCTTATGGCCTTTGTTTTTTCAAGCCATTCTTCAAAATACTGAAAATTTTCAAAGAGTTTCTGTTCTTCAATTGGCCATTCGGATGGATTCGCTTCGGCATATTTGGGTAATTTGCTTAAAAGTGTATTGTGGTCAATGGCTCGTAAAAGTCTATGCAAATTGAAATAGATTTTATTGAAAAAAGTAAGTGTATGAATAGCGATGACTTTCTCAAAACCTTGTTTATTCTGAAAACGGTAAGTTTTCGGGATTTCCCAAAAATGAACGCCAATAAATTCGTGATTTTCTAAAACTTGACTTGTTTCTAGAAAATCAAGCGGATAAATGTTAAAAACATTTTTAAACGAAGGAGCTTTGTTCGGAAAATCCTTTTTTTTATCCAAATAATCAGTCAAAAAATAATTGATTTCTCGGAAACCCTCATTGTTTTTGGCTAAACAGATGTATTTCAATTCATCCCCATTTCTAAACTCCACTCCTACTATTGGCCGAATATTGGCAGCATTACACGCTTTTACAAAATCAAAAACTCCTGAAGTATTATTAATATCAGTCAAAGCCAAGCAGCCAATACCCAACTCAACGGCCTTATTTACAAGGTCTTGGACAGCGATTGTGCCATAGCGAAGACTAAAATATGAATGACAGTTTAAGTACATCAATGATAAGTGCTAATGCACAATTAAGAATTTATATAAATAGTCAAGCTACTGATTATCAGCAAACTACATGGGTTTTATTTGCCTTAGATATTTAATGGATTTTTATTCTGTTGATAATTGGCTTTGCGGATAAATCTTGGTTTTCGAGCCGAGTACAGCACCATACCAAATGCCCGCCCAATGAGCCGACTACCATATTTGATTCTGACTTCATCCATTGCTTGATATAAACCAGCCATTTCGGCGGTATTATCAAACAAATTGATTTGGCTAAATCCCTGTACCAATTTGCTGAATCGCACCCCAACAAGTCGAATCAAAAGTCGTTTATCATAGAGTTTTTCAAAAAGGTCGGTTACTTTCGCTATAATCGTTTGGTCATCAGTGGTGTATGGAATGTTAAATTGTTTGGTATGAGTATCAAAATTTGAATACCTGATTTTTACTGTAACACAACCCGTGCATTGCTGTTTTTGGCGAAGCTCAAAAGTCATTTCTTCAACCATTTTCAGCAAAACAGCCTTGAGTTTGTTTACATCGGTGGTATCTCTATCGAAGGTAATTTCTTTTGAAATCGACTTTTTATCGTGGTATGGCTCAATGGGAGTATTATCCAAACCATTGGCTCTCTCCCAAAGCATTGTGCCGTTTTTACCAAATACACTTTCGAGCATCTTGCGTGGCATTTCTGCCAAAGAACCAATATTTTGAATGCCCATATCTCTGAGGGTTTGACCAGTAACCGAACCCACCATTGGCAATTTACTGACAGAAAGCGGCCGTAGAAATGCTCTTTCATTACCAGCCAAAATGTGGCATTGCCCATTGGGTTTTACTTCGTTGGTTGCCACTTTCGATACCGTTTTATTGCTTGCCAGACCAAATGAAATAGTCAATCCTGTTTCTTTACAAATTTCGTTTTTGATTTGGGTCGAATATTTCAAGCAACCGAAATACTGTTCCATACCCGATAAATCGATATAAAACTCATCAATTGAGGCTTTTTCAAGCACGGGAACTCTATCAGATATGATTTGAGTAACCATATCCGAATATTGTGTATAAGATTCATAATCGCCCTTGATGAAAATGGCATCTGGACAAAGTCTTTTGGCCATCACCGATGACATGGCCGAGTGAATACCAAACTTTCGGGCTTCATAACTGCAAGCAGCTACCACTCCCCTATCTGATATTCCACCAACAATCACGGGTTTGTTTAAAAGTAAAGGATTTTTTAGTCTTTCGACCGAAACATAAAAAGCGTCTAAGTCAAAGTGAACAATGTTTTTTTCCATAGAAAAAATATTTTTAGGATTCCACTGGCAAGTTATTGACAAAATGCGTAATATTGTCTGCTCAAAATGCTTAGTATATGTCAATTTATAAAACTATAGGTCAAAACGTTAGACTTTTAAGGCAACAAAAGGGTCTTTCTCAAGAACAAATTGCAGATTTGCTGAATCTACCCAGTAATACTTATGCCTACTACGAACGTGGCGACAGAGATTTTCCGATGGAAACACTCGTGAAGGTTTCGGGGATATTTAGTATGGCTTTAGATGCTCTAATCAAGTATGATTTGAGCAAAATCGACTTGAAAGGTTTGATGCAGGTAGGTAGCAACCGACTCCTGTTTCCGATACTTATCAAGGAAAACACTAAAGTTGAAAGTATCGAAATCGTACCAATCAAAGCATCGGCTGGGTACAGAAAAGGCTATGCAGACCCACAGTTTATTGAGGCTCTGCCCAAAATTAGTTTGCCATTTTTGGGTGTTGGCACACACCGTGGTTTTCAGATTATAGGAGATTCGATGCTGCCGATTCAGTCGGAATCTTATATCGTGGGAAAATACATCGAAAGTTTTGATGATATTAAAAACAATAAGTCGTACATCATACTGACAGATGAAGATATTTTGTACAAACAAGTAAAAAATAAAATCAATGATGATGGTTCTTTGCATCTGATTTCAAATAACAAATATTACCCCACGATTCAGATTGAGCCACAGCATATTTTGGAAATTTGGCAGTTTACTTGCTTTATTTCCACCAAAGATGTGGATGAATACTCGATGGGATTAGAAGATGTTTTTATGTCTTTGAATGGTATCAGCAAAGGAATTGAGGAGATAAAAGAGAGGATACTAATCAAATAATTGAAGCTCAGGATAATCGACTTTTTCCAGAATTACGGCTTTATTACGATTTGCTTTGGCATTATTGGCTTCCATCGAGATTGGAATGGCAACTAAATCAGTCTCGTTATAAGTTTTGATTAAATCGCTAATTGATTGTTGAGATAATTGAGGGGCGAGCCACGTTTTTTCGTCGCTTTGACTTAAAATTAAAGGCATTCTTTTCTTTACATTGTGTATTTTTTCCATTAATTCGTTGGCCGGGGTCGTAATAATACTAAAAGTGTTTTTCACTTCGCCCGTACTTTTATCAACCCAAGAATCATAGACACAAGCCAACGAGAATATTTCCTGACCTTCAATTTTTATGTAGTAAGGATATTTTTTATTGTTGAGCTGTCGCCATTCAAAAAAGCCAGAAACTGGCAAAATACAACGCCGAGAAACAATAGCAGACTTGAAAGATGGCTTTTCAAAAACAGTTTCGCCAACGGCATTCAGTGTATTGTGCTGAAAATCGGCATCTTTTGCCCAATTGGGTATGAGCCCCCACTCGTATAGAAAGATATCGTCATGCTTGATGATAGGCAATTTAGGATGCTCAAAGCCACTCACAAAATAATAAGTTGGTATTTCAAACATTTCAGTGTCTGACTTAAAATTGGGCGGTAAAGCATTTTTATAACGCTCGGCCAGTTTAGATTTCTTTTTTTCGAGATATGAGGCGTTGTAACACATGAGGGTTTTGACACTTGTTATTTCAAAAGTAACAAAATTTAAATAAAGCTATGTGGGAAGATTACAAAAAGCTACAATTATTCTTTGGCTTGATATTTTCAAATTTTCCTATTACTTGTTCCGTACCGAATAATAAATAAATAGCTTAATTCTTGTTTGATTTTATTCTTTATTATTACTTGCACAAAAACACTGTTCTCCCCTATAAAATTGATATGAGATTCATGCTAACACTTCGTCCACTGACTGGTAATCAGCCGCTTATCTTCAATTATCAATATCCTTTTATGGCTTGGGTTTATGGTCGCTTAAATGAGGCAGACCAACAATATGCCGAATTTCTACACCAAAAGGGCTACCAAGTTCATAGTTCGCTCAAAAACTTTAAGCATTTCACGTTCTCTAATTTTCAAATTGCTCGATTAGCTCAGCCCATTAAGCCGGGCGATAGTTATATGAAACTCAGCAATGAGCCAATAAAGGTATTGGCTTCGTTTTATATTGACAAAGCCGCCGAAGATTTCATCGTTGGACTCTTTCGCAATCAGACAGTCAGTATTTATGATGCGGTTTATCAAGCAAATTTCAACATTGAGCGAATCGAATCGTTACCTAACAAAACCTTTGGAAATCAAGCCCTTGTCTTACAAACTATTTCTCCCATGGTGGTTGCCCGCAAAAAAGCCGATGGCAAAGATGACTACCTAAGCCCCGAAGACCCTGACTTTGCCGCCTACTTTGCTTATAATCTCATGGAAAAATACAATAGTGTTAATCCGGAAGCCACGAAAGTAGATGTCGAAACAGCAGCTCGATTGGTTAAATTTCGCTTGCTCAAAAAAGACAAACTTAAAAGTAGATTGGTGACCATCAAGCAAAACAAAGCCAGCGAAACAAAAGTAAGAGCATTCACAAATTTTAGTTTTGAAGTTTCGGCTCCAGCGGAAGTTTTGGAAGTTGGCTTTCTGGGTGGCTTTGGAAAGCATTGTGCCAATGGTTTTGGCTGCTGCGAAGTTGTCAGCAATTGAAACGTTTACTTATCATCATCACCAATAATCATATATTTTCTAATGAACGTTTTCCATGATAATAGCCCAAAATACAGGTTATTGGCTATTCTGAAAGATTTGCTCGAACGCCCTAACCATCATACCCGTAAGATGTTGGCCACCAAATATAATGTAAACGTCGATACCATAAAAAAGGATTTCAACGAACTTCGTGATGCCGATTTCTTGGTAAAACCTGACAAAAAACATCGTTATGCCATTGTGTCGAATAAATCTATGGAGTTTTTGGAAGATGTTTTGTTTTTTACGGAAGCCGAAAAGGATTTTTTGCTCGATGCACTCGTAAAAGCCAATGCCACCGACCGCCGTTTAGAAAAGATTAGAGAAAAACTCGAAACTATTTATGATGTGTCGAAGCTCGGGAGTAGTTTGTTTTCAAAGACTTTTCTGACAAAAGCCAATTTGCTCGAACAAGCCAAACAACAAAAACGAGTAGTGAAACTTATCAATTATCGCTCGACCAATAGTAGCGATGTAACCGACCGCATGGTAGAACCTTTTTCTGTTAGCACCAAAGAGGATATTTTGCAAGCTTTTGATACTGACAAACAAGTGATTAGGCATTTCAGAATCTCAAGAATTGAGCGAGTAGAACTGCAAAAACTCAATTGGGCTTATGAAACTCGGCATTATGTAACGGCAACTGACCCATTCAGAATTGTGAACGACCGCCAAGTGCGAGTACATATCAAACTTAAAGTAGGTGGCTATAATGAACTCACCGAACGTTTCCCTTTGACGCAAGCCTATTTACAACCATCAGCCGACGAAGCAGGCATTTTTGATTTTGAATGCAAAGTAAATGAGCGTTTTTTCGGACTAACCAATTTCATTTTGGGTTACCACGAACATATCGTTGAAATTGTAGAACCCGAAAGCTTAGTTGAGCATATAAAAGCCCACATTGGCAGAATAAATTTTTTAGAAATTTAAGGGGTGGGGTGGATAATACATATGTAAGGGATTTAAGTTTGACACAAATATTAAGAGAAGATGAAAAATGAAATAATTGCATTTTATAAAAAAACCTTTGGAGTAGAATTTGTTCCATATTTATACCAAATTAAGGTAGCAGAAGCATTACTTTTAGGGAAAAATATCATTTTGCAAGTACCAACTGGTGCTGGTAAAACCTGGGCATCTATTATGCCTTTTTTGTATGCCAAAGAAATGGGACTTGATTCATTTCCCAAAAAAATGATTTATAGTCTTCCTTTAAGGACATTGGCAAACTCTATTTATGAAGATGTTCTTGAAGTACTTCGGAAAATGGATTATAATGAGGACGATATAAAAAGACAAACTGGGGAGTACTCTGACGACCCGTATTTTGAGAAAGATATTATTTTTTCCACGATTGACCAAACTCTTAGTAATTTTCTTTGCTTTCCATTACCCATTTCGCACCGCCAAGCTAATATTAATGCAGGGGCTTTAATTGGTAGCTATTTAGTGTTTGATGAATTTCATTTATTAGATGAAAATCTTTCAATGGCAACTACCATTGGAACGCTTAGGATGCTTGGCAATCTTTGTAGATGTTGTATTATGACTGCTACTTTGAGTGAAGATTTTATGAAAGATTTGAAGGGTAGTCTAACAAATTATGAAATTATTACGCTTGATAACTTTGAAGACGATAGAAGTAAAATAAAATCACTTTTACCAACTAAAAATAAAAAGAGGTTAACGGTTTATGATTATTCACTAAATCATGAAAACATTATAAATCACCACATTGATAAAACAATTGTAATTTGCAATAGAGTTGAAAATGCTCAAAAAATATACTTTGACTTAATTGAAGAACAGAAAAAAACGGATTATGAAATTTTCAAAAACGCTGAAATCATTTGTTTACATTCTCGATTTTTTGATAAAGATAGAAAAGAAAAAGAAGGTAAATTGAAAAAACTTTTTGGTAAATCGACTCCTACAACCAATGCAATATTGATAGCCACCCAAGTAATTGAGGCAGGAATGGATATTTCGTGTTCTGTAATGCACACTGAAATCTCTCCAATTAGTTCATTTTTACAAAGAGCAGGGCGAAATGCGAGATTTGCAGAAGAAATAGGGCAAATTTTTATCTATTCATTACATAGTGTAGGAGAAAAGGAATTACTTGATTTAGAGCCAGAAACTAAAGAAGATAAAGATGAAATCAGAAAACTAAAAAGTAAATATTTACCATATAAAGAGGATGTTACAGAAAAAACTTTGCTTGAATTAAAGAAAGTTTCGACGCTTGATGGAGAAATTCCTAAAAAATTAATTGAAGCTATTTTGGGAGAAACAGAAAAAAATATCATCAAAAAAATGAGAAGCAGTCAATATGGTGGCTTTAATCAAGATTTAATAAGAAAAAGTTGGAGTGATTGCCAGAAAAACAATTATCGTTCTACCATACGAGATATTCAAAGTGTTGAAGTTGTTTTAATAAATGAAAGTCAAAAAGATGAAATTGCTCAATTTCCGTTCCGTTATCAGTCAGTAGGAATGTATAAGTGGAGTTTGGTAGGATGGTTAAATAAGATTGTTAAAAATACAACTTATGATAATGAAGCACTTGTATGGGAATTGAAAGAGGATGATGATATTTTCTTAGAAAATGATGAAGATAAAAAGACAATCTTGAAAGAATTAAAGCCAAATGATTTTAAAAATATTCCCTCAAAAGTTTTCGTTAACGCTAATTTTTTCGGGTATCACAAGGATTTTGGATTTAATTGGCAGTATGAAAATACGTTTGGTAGTATTTCGCCAAAAAGTGAATTCAAAGAAAAAAAAGATGATTTCAAACCACTTGAAAAAGACTCTTTTTATCAGCACAATATGGGTTTAATTAATGCTTTTGAACAAGAATTTTTAGGAACAAGTGAAAATAGAAATGACAAATTAGATTTTATATTTAAAGAATTAGCTGTTTATATTGAAGAACCCGAACTCACAAAAGAGGATTTTCTGAAATTAATAAACTGGATGATTATACTACATGATTATGGCAAGTTGAATGAAAATTGGCAAAATCCAATGCAAAAGTATCAATCTCTGAAAGACCCAAATTGGATTAAAGAAGTTTTAGGGCATACCGATTTCAATTCCAAAGATGAAAATGATTTTGAATTAAGTCAAAAATCTGGACTTAGTAAAAGACCACCACACGCAGGAGTAGGAGCTTATATTTTCCAAGAAATTATCGAAGAATTTTATGAAAATGAATATTTAAAAAGTAGTATTTCAATGGCAATAGCAAAACATCATAGCCCAGAATTGTTACGGAATGAATATCCAACTTTTACAATATCTGAGACTAATTACTTAACAATGCAAAAGCTATTAGACAAGTTTGGATTAGATACAACTTTAGAAAAAAGTGATTCGCAAGGAAGGTTAGAAGGGTTTCAATTTGAAGGATATAAAGAGAATGTTCTTTATCTATTCTTTGTAAGAATTTTGAGACTTTGTGACCAAAAAGCAACAGAAAATTTGAGTAAATACTATAAAGAAAACTGAAATGTATCAAGATTTTTGCATAAAAAAACAATCGGGTACTTACTCCGAAACCTTAGAGGCTTTTGGAGTAGCCAATTTAATCTCAAATATTTTTTCAAATAGAAATATTGATGTTAAAATAACAATTGAAGATAAAGGAACACATTATTTGGTTAAGCCAAGCAAGGCAATATCCAATGAAATTTTAGAGAATCTGAGCTATTTCTTAGTGATTAAATTTATTAAGCGAGAATTAAACCAAGATATTCCAGAAGGGCTTTCCACTAACGGGTATTTTGATTTTCCAGCACAAAAATCCATTTTAACATTGTTTGTTGAGCGTTTCGATGAAATTGAGAAAAACAAATCATTTAGTACAGAACAGAAAAAAAATGAAAAGAAAAAATTGATAGAAGAAAAACTGTCTGAATTTGGTCAAAAAATAGATTTAGAATATGATGTTTATAAAGAAATAAAAGGTAATAATCCATATCCTTCTTTTGGAAAGATTTTTTATAATTTTCACCAAAATCAAAATAACTTTCAAATATTAGTAACAGAAATTTTAAACAATTATTCAGATAATGTTTCTCCTAAGCGGACTTTCAAATTAGTTGATGAAAAACCTACATCCCAACAACTATACAATCCAAATCAAGGAAAAGGATTAAATAGAGAAAAAGCAAATAATTCTTCGACTGGTAATTTGAATTCAAACTGGATTACTGAATCCATGAAAATTTCTGGAGCTTTATCATTTATGACTTGTCAATATGTGAAAGTGGGCTCGACCTATGATTTGAAAATATATGTACCAGAATTTAATAACATTTCGCTGAATGAGGCAAAAAATATAGTTTCTCATTTTAAGAAACATTTAAAAAGTACATCTCCTGTTAAATTAGATATTATTAATATACTGAACTTCACCGAAAAATTTATTAAAGAAACTCCAGAATATAATAGGGGGAAAGTTAAAAACACAATAAAAGGATTTCATTCAGTCTATCAGAAGAATCTTGGACAAGCCAAAGCTGTGACAAATATTGCATTTATACAAACTCCTGATTTTGTTGAATATGAGAATAAAGAACAAGGTATTGAATGGATAGAAATTCTTAATCAGCAAAAAGCTATCATATCAAATATAGAAGAATTGGGCGATTCTTTACAAGGATTACAGTCTTATAGAAGTTTTCTTGGTAGTATTGGAAGCACCGCTTTGAGTCATTTTTCTAAATTTAATTATTGGTATGCAGGCTATTTAATGCAGCAACTTACCAAAGGAAATCGTTTTGTAAGAGCATTTAAAATTGAACATTTAAACAAATTTTATAATAATATGGAATCTAAATTAGGCGAAATTATTAGCAACGAGGGCTTTAAGGCAGTTGCTGCTGCTATTCGTAAAAGTACAGTCAGTCTTCAATACACACCGAAAGACCAACGAAAATTTGAAATTAGATATGGGTTAGCTCAGCAGCTACAAAATAAGTCGAAATCAAAAACTGATTTAGCGACTTTCATTGGCGAGTTTGTAGGCACATATAACTCCGAAACGGGAAGAAACGCAGAAAAGAACGGTGGAAAATCACTACGTGCGAACGTTAAAGATGGTGAACTAATCAAATTTTATGAAATTCTAGATAAAGAGCCATCACGTTTAGTTGGAGCACTATTAGCCTCTTATGGTTTTGCCTTATCTTCCAAAGAAAAAATCGAACAACCAGAGGCTAATGAAACCTCAGAAGAAGATCAAGAAATAGATTAATTAATACAATAAAAACTCAATAAAATGGCAGAGAACAAAAAAAACATCTCATCAATTTCTATCAGTGGAGAAATTACATTAAACCTACATTCTTTGAATAATGAAGGAGGTGAAGGAAATCAAATTATTACTCGTCAAGTAACAATAGTTGATAAAGAAGGAGAAACACATACAGTTAATGCTATCTCTGGGGATATGTTTAAACATATTCATGCGGTACATTTAGCTCAACTTGCGAAAGAACAAGGTTTGGCACTCAGTAAATATGCAGAAGCCTTAAACCCGAATCGTATTTCGAAAAATGATTTTGAAAATTACTTTGAAAAAGATAAGAAAAGGAAAAATGAATCATCAGCAGATATTATTACTGCAATGATAGATATTTGTACTGTTTGCGACACTCATGGAATATTGATAACTGATAAAATTGGAGAGAATAAGAATAGCTCTAATACTCCAAGAAAATCAACGGTTGAATTTGGTTGGACTGTAGGAATTCCAAATAAAACTAATACTGAAAGTTATTTACATACAAAACTTGTAACTAATGCAGGTAGTACAGAAACAACAGGGAGTAACGAAGGTCAAAATATTTTTCATAGACCTGCAAATCATGGAGTATATGCTTTTGTATGTAGTATTGACGTTTATCGAATTGGATTTAATGATATATCAAGAAGTTATCCAATAAACGACGAAGATAGACTAAATCGTTACAGGGCATTAGTTCAAAGCCTTTTGAGTTCATTTATTAATCCTAAAGGAGCAATGACAAGCACTCAAAAACCACATATTACAGATTTTAAAGGAGTGGTTGCTATCTCAAAAAAATTAACGCCTGCTCCCACAATTAGTGCAATTAATAAAAGTTATAAAGAAGAAATAGCCAAAATTGCAGTTAGTCTTAACAATATTGATTCTGAAATGATAGAATTAAAAGATTTTAATGGAATGGGAGAACTCTCTGAAGTACTCAGTGATTTGATAAATAATTCAGAACCTTACAAAATATCGTGATGATAAGATTTTCAGCTATATTTCAACCAACCACTTTGTTTTCTTTGAAAGAAAGCAATTCAACTAATAAAGGAGCAAAGTCGTTGTTTTTGCCTTCTCCGTATTCCATTAAAATGGCTATTTTAAATCAGGCTATTACTATTGGAGGCGATTTGCCTAAATTAGAAACTAAGAAAAGTAAAGAATTTGAAAAAATTAGAGATGCAAAAATTAGTTTTTTTATTTCTGAGGATACTAACTTTTGTGTAAACAATTCTTTTGTTAAAATACAAGAACCTGTTAGAGAAGGAAGCGGCTTTAAACCTACAATTTCATTCAGAGAATACGTTTATATTTCTGATAACATTGAAATTATTTTTGAAGTAGATTCTGAGGAAACAAAGTACTATCTTAAAAAATATATATATAAAATCAATTATTTTGGAAAAAGGGGGTGTTTTTTCCAGTTTACAGATTTTAATGAGAATCCGCCAGAATCTAATGTAAAACCATTTGATGTAAAAAATGGCGTTATTGGCATATTACAATCGTATGACGATTTTGATGCAAAATCAACTTTTGATGATGTTAACAGTTTTTCAAAAAGTAACTCTAAACGTAAAAAGCAAATTTTAGTATTGCCTTTGAAAGTGGAAAGCTCATCAAAAAACTTTACCTTATTTAATTAAACTGCTTTCTGATTTCGAAAATCAAGTTTAATGAAAACTTGATAAGCTGTTGATAAACAATGACTTATCAAGTCAATTAACTCAACCTTGTATTTCCTACTTTGGTTTATAACAATATTTTTATATCTTTCTCCATGAAAATTGAAAGTATAACTTTCAATTTTCATGGTAAACCTAACTATGACCATCAACGCCACATATTTCAGTTAGCAACAAAATAATTTCCCCTCCTAATTTAGGAGGGGGCAGGGGGTGGTTAAATACTCAAATAAAATCCTTATGAATGATACTGACCAAATTCATAACCGAATAGAATTGAAGGTTTTTAGAAAAAATCTGCGAAATAATTCTACTTCTGCCGAAGCCACTCTTTGGCTACAGCTAAAAAATAGCCAACAAGATGGTCGAAAATTTCGTCGGCAACACAGTGTGGGTGCTTATATTTTAGATTTTTATTGTCCCGCCGAAAAACTGTGTATAGAACTCGACGGTGCTGACCATTATACAAGTAATGGAGAAGCTTATGATGAAGAACGAACCAAATACTTAAACTCACTCAATATTAGGGTTATTCGATTTGAAAATAAAGAGGTTTTTCAGGCTATTGAATATGTTTTGGGTAGAATTAGAAGTTGTTTTAACCACCCCTAACCCCTCCTAAATTAGGAGGGGAAATTTATTTTTTTCTTACATGAATATCAACAATTAGGAGGGGAAATTTTATTTTTTTCTTACATGACCATCAACGCCACCCTAATAAATATTCTTCATATCTGCCATCGAGAATTATGGCTGCACGCCCACGCAATACGCATGGAGCATACATCTGATATTGTGGCTGAAGGTAAACTGCTTGGTGAAACAAGCTACCCGCAAAGAGCAGATAAAAACCAAGAATTGGAGCTTTCGGCAATTTTTGAGGGTATTGAGTTATCGGCCAAGATTGATTTCTTTGATGCGATTCGGGGCGTAGTTTATGAAACTAAAAAATCGGCAGCCAAGGAGTTAGCTCATGTGGCACAGGTGCAATTTTATTTGTATTTGTTGCGTAAAAATAATATCACGGCTCATTATGGACAGATTGAATACCCAAAACTACGGCAAACCGAGCGGGTGGAATTGAACGAAGAAGATGAGAAAAAAATAGAAAGTTCGATTTTGAAGGCAACCGAAATTATTGCTCTCGGAAGCTGCCCTCCTACCCTACCTAAATCGAAGTGTAGTAAATGTTCGTATTTTGATTTTTGTTGGAGTGGAGAAGAATAGCTTTTTTGTTTTGAATTGAAAACAAAATAATACTATATTTGTATTGAATTCAAAACAAAATAATGGAAAAACTCATTTCGTTTCAAGACAATTTACTCCGAAATATAAAGTCGGATTTTAGGCGATATCTTTATGATAGCATCTCTTTTGACGAACGCATGATTGCCATTAAAGGTATCAGGGGGGTGGGCAAAACGACCATGCTCTTGCAATATTTAAAAACTCAGAACCTCAATAAATCGCTCTACGTTACGGCCGACCACCCGTGGTTTTATACAAAAAATTTACTTGATACGGCCGAAGAATGGCATAAGATGGGTGGACGACTTTTGATTATTGATGAAGTGCATAAATATAAAGCTTGGTCGTCGGAATTGAAGAATATCTATGATGGGTTTCCTGATATGCAAATAATCTTTACGGCATCGTCGGCATTAGATATTTATCGAGGAGAAGCCGACCTAAGCCGAAGGGTACTTTCCTATTCTTTGCATGGTTTGTCGTTTCGTGAGTATTTGATAATCAATAAGATAGGGAGTTTTAAGACTTATTCATTAACTGAGTTATTGATGAATCATCGAGCGATTGCGTCGGAAATCATTGAGCAAATCGAATCGCCATTGAGGCATTTTAAGGCATATTTACGTCATGGGTATTTGCCTTTTGGGCTTGTAAAAGGAAACGAACAAGATTATTTAACAAGGGTTTTTCAGATAATTGATGCTTGTTTGGCTTATGATTTGGCATTTATCAATGATTATTCGGCCGAGCATCAATCAAAAATAAAAAGATTGCTGGGTATATTATCTGAGACGGTTCCGTATATTCCGAATATTTTGGAATTGGCAACACAGCTTCAAATTGGGCGAAATACTTTATTAATGCTTTTGCAACATTTAGAACAGGCATCATTAATAAATTTAATCAATAAAACAGGAAAGGGTTTTTCGGCACTTCAAAAACCAGATAAGATTACTTTAGAAAATACAAATTTCTGCTACGCTCTGAGTAATGTTCCAGACGAAGGCTCAATGAGAGAAATATTTTTTGTAAATCAACTCCGAAATGCGGGATATACGGTAGAGGTAGCTGATACGGCTGATTATTTGATTGATGGAAAAATAACTGTTGAGATTGGTGGAAAAAGTAAGAAAAAGAAGCAAATAAAGGCTATTAATGATGCTTTTATAATCAAGGACAATATTGAGACCGGCGTTGGCAATGTGGTTCCGCTTTGGCTTTTTGGCTTTCTATATTAAATTTAATAAAACGTATGCCGATATGAAAAAAACGTATTATTTGTTTAACCCTGGTCGGCTAAGTCGGCAAGATAATACGCTCAAATTTTTACCTGTTGACGAAAACGGGAATGAGGGTCAAGCTCGCTATTTACCCGTAGAATCAATAGATAACATTTATTGTTTTGGCTCGCTGGATGCCAATTCGGCGATGTATAATTTTCTGGGAAAACACCATATTGCAGTCCATTTCTTTGATTTTTATGAGCATTATACGGGTTCGTTTATGCCGAAAGAATATTTGCTGGCGGGAAAAATGCAGGTTGAACAAACAAAGTATTATCTTTCAAATAAAAAGCGGATAATCGTTGCTCAGAAATTTGTACAAGGTGGAGCAAATAATATGTTGAAGAATTTGCAATATTATCAAAACCGCCAAAAAGATGTTGAAAAACAAATTTTGAGGATTCAGAATTATCTACCAAAAATTGGAGATTCGAGCCAAATTGATGAATTAATGGGACTGGAAGGAAATATTAGGCAGACCTATTATGAGGCATTTGACATCATTATCAATGATTTCTCGATGGGAAATCGTACCAAGCAACCGCCCAATAATGAAGTGAATACCTTGATTTCGTTTGGAAATATGATGTGTTATACGCTGTGTCTTGACCAAATTTATCATACACAACTCAATCCAACTATTAGTTTTTTGCATGAGCCAGGTTATCGACGCTATTCGTTGGCACTTGATTTGGCCGAAATATTTAAACCAATTTTGGTTGATCGAACTATTTTTAGTTTGCTCAACAAAAAGCAGATTCAATCTTCCGATTTCAGGCAAGAACTCAATCGTTGTGTAATGAAAGATTCGGCACGAAAGACCTTTGCACAAGCTTTTGAAGATAAACTTAAGGAAACCTTTAAACACCGAAATTTAGGGAGAAATATAAGCTATAAGCATTTGGTGAAGTTGGAATGCTATAAACTCAGCAAACATTTGCTTGGAATTGATGAGTATAAGCCTTTTAAAATGAATTGGTAGCAGCCTGCGGCAAGAGAAACGTTTTCAGGTAATATTATGTATATAATTCTTGTTTACGATATAGCATCGGTTAATAGAGGAGATAAAAGAGTTGGCAAGATGCTGAAACATTGCCGAAAATACTTAAATTGGATTCAGAATTCGGTTTTTGAAGGAGAAATTACTGATGTAAAATTGAAAGAAATGCTATATGTAGCTCGAAAGATAATGGATGAGAAAACAGATAGTATCATCATTTTTAAGAGCAGAGACGAGCGTTGGCTTGATAAGGAAGTAATTGGTGTAGAACGAATGAAAATAGATAATTTTTTATAAGTTATCGTCGTCGAACTCGGAAGTTTCATAAAATAATGTTCATTGACATCAAGGCAAACAATAAAAATTTACCTAAATCATTGATAATCAGTAGTCGTCGAACACCCATTAAAAACATGACATTACGATTCGACGACTTTTTTTCTTGTTTTATAGCATTAAAACAGCTTTATTTACGTCTATAAGTCTGTTTTTCAAACGGACTCCAATCGCACCATTATGGAATTGAAATTGTTGTGCCATCATAAAAGCACAATACTGACAATGTACTCCAATCGCACCATTATGGAATTGAAATCCAAAAAACCGTAAAACTTACATTGGCCTCATAATCACTCCAATCGCACCATTATGGAATTGAAATGTTACAGAAGAAGGTAAGATAATTGAAAACCTAATACTCCAATCGCACCATTATGGAATTGAAATTTTTCTAAGTAAAAAAGTAGAATCATTTAATTGCTGAACTCCAATCGCACCATTATGGAATTGAAATAAGTGTTTCGGTGGTTCAGGCATTTTTTTCAAAGCCACTCCAATCGCACCATTATGGAATTGAAATATGGTTCAGACAAAACATTAAACGGCAACCAATAGACTCCAATCGCACCATTATGGAATTGAAATTTTAAAATATTTTCGAGACATTATTTCTTCGGTTTAACTCCAATCGCACCATTATGGAATTGAAAAAACCAAGCTTCTTTTTTGCATAAGGCAGCACAGCCCACTCCAATCGCACCATTATGGAATTGAAAAACTGGTCTTTTGCCGAATTACTTAATCCGTACCAGACTCCAATCGCACCATTATGGAATTGAAAATTTTTAAAAGACGGCCTAACTCCAAAATCCGAACAACTCCAATCGCACCATTATGGAATTGAAAAAATTTTGTCGAAAATAGCTACTTACGACGAATTGGCACTCCAATCGCACCATTATGGAATTGAAATACTACCTGAGCGTAATCAGGTTATACGTGATAGACTACTCCAATCGCACCATTATGGAATTGAAATTTATTTATCTTTTTATAGTAAGGAAAACAAATGGTTACTCCAATCGCACCATTATGGAATTGAAATAAGCTTGCATTCTATTTTCTTCAAAAGACTTCAACTACTCCAATCGCACCATTATGGAATTGAAATGCTGTTATATTAGCCATTTCTAGTTACGAAACTAATACTCCAATCGCACCATTATGGAATTGAAATCGAAATAAGCACACCAAGGGTCTGAATAATTATTTAACTCCAATCGCACCATTATGGAATTGAAATATTAGGTTAAACGGACGTTTGTTTTCACCAAAAAAACTCCAATCGCACCATTATGGAATTGAAATTCATTTTGATGCCTAGGTAATTTCTAGCCGAATTTAACTCCAATCGCACCATTATGGAATTGAAATATTCTCAAACTGGCTTTTAATTAGTTTTTTACGCTTACTCCAATCGCACCATTATGGAATTGAAATCGCATTGCAGTCTAAATGATAATATTGTGAACCGCACTCCAATCGCACCATTATGGAATTGAAATATAATTTTCCCATATTTGATTGTTCAACTTCCGAAACTCCAATCGCACCATTATGGAATTGAAATCCTCATAAGACCCAAGCTTTACGCTATCAATTACATACTCCAATCGCACCATTATGGAATTGAAATACAATATCGCCAGCTACGAAATTATCAAAATCGGGAACTCCAATCGCACCATTATGGAATTGAAATCTATTAATATAAACAATATCTCCTAAGGGTATTGACACTCCAATCGCACCATTATGGAATTGAAATACACCTGCTGATATA
Source organism: uncultured Emticicia sp. (assembly GCF_937903345.1). Taxonomy (GTDB): domain Bacteria; phylum Bacteroidota; class Bacteroidia; order Cytophagales; family Spirosomataceae; genus Emticicia. Next base: position 100,822 of record NZ_CALCZQ010000062.1, read on the forward strand.
TCACCAATCATTTTCATTTGACTCCAATCGCACCATTATGGAATTGAAATGCTGTAAACATCTCTTGCTTTACAATTTTCCTTTCACTCCAATCGCACCATTATGGAATTGAAATCCTAAAGCGGATTGCAAAACCACTACAAAAAGATAAACTCCAATCGCACCATTATGGAATTGAAATAATAAAGAAATGAGGCTTGTTTTTATTTTCAATAGTTAGTAATTTATCATTGCGGCGAACTGTCTCATATCTTTTGTCTAGGTACTTAATTAATGAAACTTCAATTTATTTTTTCTTATGCCCAGGTTCTTTTAATAATGCAAGAAGGTCAGGAAGATGTTTTTCATAAACTTGCCTAGGAGTTGCATCTTTTTTTACACATATCGAAGCGGCCTTCCCTACTACCTCGCCCATCATTCCGCAAGTTCGCATTACTCTTACTGGCCCGAGTCCTGTTTTTGTTACGCTAATGTTTCTACCAGCCATGAACAAATTGCTTATGTTTCGACTATAAAGTGTACGATAGGGTGCCCAATAGAGACCTCCATATTGATACTCTGCTCCTCTGGTGTAGTCAGAGATGAATTCCATTCCTTCTAAACCCTCTTTAAATTCTTTTTTAGGTGTGTGTAAATCCACGTGCCAAGAACATGGAAAAGCACCATCTTCAAATTTGGTTTGTTTTTTAAAATCTTCTGCATCCAAAACAACATCGCCCATCAATCTACGAGATTCTCGTTTACCAGCAATATATGCAGACCAGCCCAGCCGATGGTTGGGATACATTTTATCAACATTTTTAATGACATCCCATGCTCCGTACATCGCTCTAAAGTTGTGGTCTCTAATTTGCTCAATTTCCGTAACTTGATTTTGATTGAAACCACTTTCCCAGTACCACATATTGGCAAAAGATTGCAGGCCTTCTGCACCAAAAGTTTTTACGCCCTTACGGCCAGGAAAGGGTTTATCTGCTAAATCCAATGCCCACGGACACCTTGGAAACGGTTGAACGAATTCACCTATTTCACATTTCATAGCCAAGGCACTTTTATCTTTACATTCACATTTTAATACTTCTTCTTTATTTGTGGCATCAAGTACATTGAATAGATTTGAACTACCCATTAAATTTTCAACTTTATATTCATGGTCTGCTCCTGCCTTAAAACCTACCACTGCATCGCCGGTACAATCCGCAAAAAACTTAGCTGTCAATCGCTTTTGATGGCCAGAACGAATATTTTGAATCACAATTGCACTAATTTCATTGTCATTCATGACTACTTCTATTGCTCTATTTTCGATAAATAGCTTAATATTAGGTTCACGCTTAACTACTTCTAATTTCAATTTATCGTCATAATAATCGGCACTGACACCATTGAAAACTTGTCCAGAACCTTTTACAATATTGGGCAAAATTTCACTCACAATATCGCCAACGTGTGGATAAGGCTGCTTATTGGTATGTCCTTCGGGCCAAACCCTAACCTCTGAGCTACCGTTCCCGCCTAATACAGGTCTATCTTGTACAAGGGCAACTTTAATACCGTTCCTTGCCGCAGAAATAGCAGCACAGGTTCCTGCCAAACCACCGCCAATGACAATCAAATCAAATACTCCACCATCGGCAGGTTTTTCGGGTAGTCCTAAAAGTTTACGTCTAAATTTGGTTAGAGCGGCAATATCATTGATTGGTTGAAAATTTACATCCTTGCAAAATAAAATAGCTTCGCATCTACCTTCAAAACCTGTTAAATCGTGTAATGCTATTTTTGTCTTTTTCCCTACTTTTACTGTTCCACCATCATGCCAATGCCAATCCGCACCTTTTGTGCCAAAGGTTTCTTTTAAGGGTTTATTATTGACTAATAATTGAAACTTCCCTGGAGTTCCTGGGGCATTCCAATGAGCCACCCAATCTTTGGTTCGTACCCAAACACGATAAGTGCCTTCCGAAGGAAATTCTATTTCGGTAGTAGCGTCTTCTACAGGTATTCCCAGTCCATGAGCCAATAAATATGGGCTACCCATTTTTTCCATTGATTGCTGGTCTATATTCCAGCCCCCAAAATTCGTAAATTGTTCTGCTTCAAGAAAAACAAATTCTTTATTAGTTTTTTTGTTCGAAAATGCCATAGTTTCTGTTAAACCTCCAGCCAAAAGCATCAAACTGGTATTGCCTAATGCTCCGATAAAACTTCTTCTTTTCATATTATTAATATTTAGTTTTTTTCACAAAGTTTTTAGAATTGAAATCGATCGTAATTGTGTTTCATACTTCTATCGGTTTTGAGCCAATATTAGTTTGATATTTTTTAATTATTTGTATGTCAGCCACGTTGTAGCCTTACAATCTTTATTGGTAGCAAACCTTATCCAGCGTGCCTGAAAGCCTGACGGAAAATTGAAATCAATTGTTTGATTTGGTTTAACGATTACTTTTTTATAATTCATCCAAGGGCCATGGCCTATAGGTTCTATCTGAATTGTAAATATTATTGCTTCTTTTGAGTTATGTGATATTTTAAGATTTTTTTTATCATAAAAACCAATCAAATAAGGGTCTGAAGGAGTTCCAGCTTTTACCTGACTGTCCTTCCATGGGCCACCTTCGCCAACAGCTTTTCCTAATTTCCAAAGGTCATCAATTGTTCCTGCCCATATTTTTGCTTTTCCATCATCAGAAGTAATAATGTGTTCATTTTTAGAAATTTGATTATCAAGCCCTGTCATGACCAATAAGCCCCGATAAGAGGCATAATCATGAATACTAAGCGAATGTGAAGCCACAGGTCTGATTTTAGCAAATCCATCGGCATTTTCAGCTGGTAATTCATAAAATGTACCATGTGCATTAAGCAAGTCTCGCTCTGTGGCTACTTCACGACAAATTCTTAAAGCGGCTTGTTGAGTTTTAGCCGTAAATGCCTGATTGCCTTTTGGAATCCTCCATCTTCTACCATTGTCGTCAACAATAAGCACCGAGGCAGCATCAACTGTAATCACTTCTCGTGGGATTGCAAATTTTTCACGAATGAACTGAGTCATTTTTAGGTCTTCTTTTTTTGTCAAATGCATAGCACTATCTAATTCATAATAGCCATTTTCTGCAAAATTTTCATTATTAAATTGACCAGCCAAAACGCCTAACTTTCTACGATTATTACCCAAGCCATAAAGAAGTCCACCAGAATAAGTGGAAGCATCGACAGGGGCTAAACCATCGAATTGTTTATCTTTAGACGCCTGAAAATGAGAAACATCACTGTAATTAAAATTAACAGTCGCTTTAGTGGCTCGATTGCTTTTTACACGTATCCACTCTCCCTTATCACTTGATGCGAAAGTAACTCCAACTGCTTGACCTGCACCCACTTCTACTGATCTTAAGGTTTTCCAATTTCCTTTTCCATCAACGTCGGTTTCAAAGCTGAATTTAACCTTTTGACCTCCGTCATTTATAACCCAAGCCATCCGTTGTTGCCAACCTGCAAATAGAAATGGTTCGGAAAAAGCATTTGCCTCAATTTTTTCAGAAACCCAAACAGCCCCTTGAGCTGTATTAGGTCCTAAATTGTCAGGTGTAGTAAGTGAAGTAAACCAAAGATTTGAATTGGATTGTCCTGGCCCTTCGATGTTTCCTTTTGTATTGCGTTTGTTCAAAAACTCTTTCTGTGCTGAATCGTCGCAGCCAAAAACTAAACCATTATTCCAGCGGGTGAAGTCGCCGATAACTTTGAGATAAGCCGAACGTGGACGAATACCAGCAGTGTTTTTTGATGTAAATGTTTGCGGAAATCGCCAAAAAAGCCCGTGCATGGTCATGAGATAATCAGGTTTTTCGGTAGTACCGATGTCACGAATTCGAGGCCATTCTGTATTCCAACCGTGAGCACCATCGTAGCTGTGACTGGCTTTTGGCAAGCGAAAGAACGACCATTTTCCGCCGTCACGGACACCCAATAAAACTGATTTGTGGTCCCAGCCTGTTGCCCAGATTGGGTCGGTTGCAGGATTGTTATTACCATAAATCCCTCCTGGACCTGTTACTTCCACAAATTGATTACGACGTATTACTTTCCAGTCTTTCCCATTCCATTCGGCCAAAACACCTGATTGTATATCAAACTGTTTGAGTGCCAAAGAACCTGATTCGCCATTATTGGAATAAACCATTACACCTTGACCAGAATACACGCCTTTGCCGTGGGCACCAGGAAGGAGTGTTCCATTGAAGTTATTCTGAGTATCGTCATGCTTTTTTTCTTTAACATTCCCATCTTGATAAAGCATTTGGGTTTCAAGATTTTTAACATCTAATTTGTAAAAACCTTCTTCCATGGTGGCAATTAAAAGCTTGTTTTTTGGGTCAGACAAATCACGAGCTAAACCTGTATAACGGCCAGGTGCTTGGGTATATGGAATAGTACGAACGATACGGTTTCCATCAATGGCATAAGGTCCTATAAACAACTGATTGCTCTCTTTATGAATCATTCTATTGGCAGGTGTTCCCCCAATACTTTCGGGTCTTATTATTCTGTTCAAATCTGGTGAGATTTCATATAATTTATCAGAAGAACCGAATGGTAAATGTGGGCCGTATGTTACGACCCATAATCGGTCTGCCCATGGCACAACTGCACCAGTACCACATTCACCTTCATTGTTATAGTTAGCTAAATGAGGATAAATACCGCTAAACTGAGGGTAAGAAGTTGACTTAGGTTGGGCATGAGCAGCAATACTAATTAAATATAAACATGCAATGATGCCTGTTGATAGAGTTTTGGTGATTGATGGAAGCATATATTTGTTAGTTTGACCTTGAAAATTTGACAAATTTGTAAATTAATTTATTTAAAAGTAAAATAAGCTGTTCCAACACAATCTTTATCGGCTACCAATCGTATCCATTTAGGGTTAAACGATTCTTTTAAATCAATGCTTTTACTTTCGTTTGCTTTTACCGTTATAGTTTGAAATGTTCTGTAAACCCCATCACCAACAACGTCTGCTTCAAGTGTAAATTTCACATCGGCGGTACTTTTATGCCATAAATTCAACGATTTGTTATTAAAATTAAAGGTAAAAAACGGGTCGGAAGGTTTTTCTTTCTTGATTTCTGCATCTAGCCAAACACCGCCTTCTCCCTGCAATTTGCCAAAGTTCCACAAATCGTCAGTTTTTCCAAACCATAAACCTGCCTGGGCTTGTCCAGCTAAAGGATTGTTGTCAATGCCGCTACTGAAACGCATCGGAGTCGCTTGGTTGCCGCCCAATACGAGCATGCCACGCCAACTACAAAAGTCTGGAATAATTCGAAGATGTGAAGAAATAGGTTTGATTGCCCAAAGTTGATTTCCATACGTATGATATCCGATTTCATAAAACAATCCGTGACAATCCATGAGTGCTCTTTCTGTTTCGACTTCTCGAATTCGCATCCATTCTGTACAGCTGGTTTCATCAAAAGTACGACTTCCTTTTGGCAGACGATAGCGTTTCCATTCTTTGGTAGAAGGAAAATACACATTCATTAAAACAGAGGCTTTATCCCAGCCAGTTGCAATCATGGGCTGACCAAAAGCTCCTGCACTCCATACTTCTGTAAATGCCGTTTTTTCGAGGATTTTCCAAGTAGCACCGTCCCATTCAGCCAAACGTCCTGCCGACCAAGCACCGCTGTAATCTTTTTCGTTATAACTATTATTTGTAACTACTACTCGGCCATGCTTTGTAAATCCTGATTTAAAATGAGGTTTAGAACCAACCGGCTCGTCCAACTCTTTCATCAAGTTGAAAAGTTGCTTTGACTCTAAGGTCGTCACATCAGCTTCAAAAAACTCCCCTTCCATGGACAAAAAATAGACTTTTTTGTTGGGTTCAGTTAAATGAGCCATTGTCGCAGCCAAGCGGTACTTTTTTACTCCTTCAATCACTCTAACATTGCCAAGGGTATCAATGACGTAAGGCCCAATAATCAACTGATGCGTAGAGGCATGAATAAACCGATTAGCATAAGTTCCTACTATGCTCTCAGGTCTTTTCTTCAACTCCATTTTTTCGTTTATTTCATAGAGTCCTGTTCCAGAACCTGATGAGGACATGTGTGCAACGTATGTAATCACCCAAAGGCGATTGGCCCAAGGCATTAGACCACCTGTTCCCGCTTCGGTACGTGGACTATGATTAGCCACCATGGCCAAGTTAGGAAAAATACCGCTAATGGATGGTGAATTTTGTCCGTGTAATTGAAATACCAACGAACTTACAATTAAGAAAAGGACACTTAATCTGATTTTCATTTCACAAAGTATTTTATTATTGATAAGTAAATATAGCGGTGGCTTTACAGTCTGAATCGGGTACTAAGCGAACCCAATGAGCTGAAAATCCATCTGGAAATTGATAGCTAATCGTTTTTCCCGCTGGCACCTCTATAGTTTTATAGTGATAAAAATCACCATTAGCCAAGAAATCAAGTTCAAGTCTAAATTTTACAAGAGTTTTTGAATCGTGTCTCAATTCAACAGTTTTTTTGTCATAGCCTGTCATTAAATAAGGGTCGCTGTATGTATTGGCTAAAACCTCACTATTTTTCCATGGTCCACCTTTGCCAGTCGGTTTGCCGAGTTTCCATAGGTCATCAATCTCGCCAAACCATAAACCATCAATTTGATTGGCGGCTTTAAAAATATGACCATCTGGCTGAGCGTCTGGCGAAATGCCACTCAATACAAGTAATCCCCTCCACGTACAGAAATCTTTGATATTTAGCGAATGAGAAGAAACTGGTTTCATTCTGACATAATCGGGCGTACTACTCTGTACATCATTTTTCCAGCTTGATACCCTTGGTACTTCATAAAAAGTACCGTGAATATTAGCGAGAAAACGCTCCTGAACACATTCCCTTACAGTACGAATATTATTGATTTTATCGAATCTTTCGTCACCTTTTGGCAAACGATAAATGATGCCTGCATTTTTTACTAAAACAGAAGCCTCATCAATCATTATTTCGGGAACAATACCATGTGTGTTTTTTAACTCTAAAATACTGGTTTTATCTTCATTTTTAGGAATAAACGCCATTGTTGAATCTACTTCAAAATAAGAATCGTTGCCTTGTTCATCTGTTGCCAGGTATTGTAAATTTCGTGTTGGAAAGCCTTGACGAATAACTGACGTTGGTAGATTTTTTTGATTATCAATTTTTGCAAGTCCTTTGAATATTGCATATTCTTTATTCTCAAAAATTCTGTTTGAATAAGCATGTACATAAGCAGTGGCTTTTATAGACTTGTCACTAACCAAACGTATCCATTCTGACTTAAATTGGCTTGGAATAATTTTAGTTAAATAATCTCCTGCGTTTAGTTTAAATGATTCAAATGTTTTCCATTGGTTATTTCCTTTTTCATCTACTTCAATTTTTATAGTGGCAGTTGGTACACCCGTTTGATAAAGATGTAATGTACGATGCTGAAAACTGCTGATACTGAGGGGGTCACTTGGCTTATTGGCAGAGACATAATCATCTCGCCATACGCCGCCCCACCCGATAAGTGGCCCTTTTCGATTAAGTCCATCAAATGAGGTAAATAGTAGGTTAGAGTTGGGCTGTCCTGGAACGTACTTTTGAATGCCATGCCAACTTGTTTCCTGACTTGACAATACAAGCTGATTATCCCACATGGTATAATCGGTAACGGTGCGAAGCATGGTATTTAATGGTTTAAGCCCCGCCGAATTTTTATGCGAGAATGTCGATGGAAAATCAAAAAAGCCGCCGTTCATAAACATCAGATATTTTGAGGGTATTATTTCTCTGATTCGTGGCCATTCGGTATTTGAGCCATTACGCCCCTCCATAGTATAGGTAGGTTTCAGGAAACGGTAATTTTGCCATTTACCTGCATCTCTTACTGTCAAGAGTAGCGAACATTTATCCCAACCCGTAGCCCAAATAGGCTCATCTTTCGTTTTAGCACCTTTTAACCCTCCTGGACCTGTAACTTCAACATATTGATGGCGAGCAATTAATTTCCAATATTTTCCATCCCATTCGGTGAGTGAACCCCATACCTGAGGCCCTTTTGGCTTTGGACTTAGAAAAAGGCTATCTGCTCTTGATTCTATTTTAGCTACCCCAAATGGGTCAGCATAGTTTACGCTCCAATAGGGCGTAGGGGCTGAATCTTCGCCATTGTTCGACATAACAAACACACCTTGACTAGTATAAGCTCCTTTTGCATGCCAAGCTACCGCTGGTTTTTTAAAAAGCATTTTTAATTTTAGCGTATGAACATCAACTTCAAAGATTGCCCCCTCTTGAGTCAAATATAAAACTTTATTTTTTGGGTCAGTTAAATCTCGGGTTACTGCTGTTAACCTTCCTGAAAGCTCTTTACGGGGCACTACTCTTACTTTGCCTGTTTTAGCAATAAAATAACACCCAATAATTAGTTGCTCTGACTCTTTGTGAATCATTCGACAAGCATGAGTACCGCCTACACTCTCTGGACGAATTTCATGTTGATAGCTTTCATCAATCGAATGTAGTTTATCTTTTCCTTCAAATAAGTCGTGTGATGTATAAGATAAATACCAAAGTTTACCTGCCCAAGGCACTAATGCCCCAATACCACATTCAGCCTGTGGTTTAGGGCTGTTAGGAGAAGAATTGAAAGCAGCGAATGCAGGATATACTCCTGAAATTTCAAGTGGTTTTTGTTGAGAAAAAGCTGTATTTGCTATGTTTAAAAGCAGCAATGCGATATATTTTTTCAACCTATTTTTTGATTTCATATCTGTAAAAGCCAAAATCGGCAGGGTTTTCAAATTTAAATTTTGCAAATCCATCTGCATTAACATGTAGTATTGTTTCTGTTTGATTTCGTAAATTCTGAACCTTTAATTTTTGGTTTTTCAAGAAACTTAGCTCGATTTTCTTTTCAAATTCATCTGAGTTTAATTCTCTAAAGAGCAATAAGTGACCACTTGGGTTATTGCTTTTTACAAACTGAAAACCTTTAAATGAAGCATGGTTGGGTCTAACGACGATTGGAAAAACATAGCAATCAAATAGAGCATTTCACTAGCGGGCATTGATAGTTTCGATAGAAGGAGAGGCTTTAAAATATCCACAAAAAATGGTACATAAAACCAAACTAAGCCACCATCTCAATATGGTTTTCATAAATATATTCATTTTTAAATGAATAATTTTTGACATAAGCCCACCAAAATAAAAATGGTGGGCCTATGTGAAAGAATTAATATCCAGGATTCTGCTTCATATTGGTATTGATTTGAATCTCAGAAGTTGGGATAGGCCATAAATATTGACGGTCATCCCAAGTTGTAAGTACCAAGTTCTTAATCAGTCCTGTCGCTGCCATTGCTGTAAAATCAGGTGTACCGTCTTGGTCAATTGAAGGGGTACCGGCGAAAAACCAAAGGTTTTTATCTACTAGTTTTGACTTCAAATCAGCAGGGTCAAGTATTCCATAAATTGGACGATTGAGTACTTTGCCTGCAATTTTCCAACGAATGATGTCCATATATCGTAGTCCCTCAGATGCTAATTCCATTCTACGTTCCATACGAATTTCACGGCGAAGTTCGGCTTGGACTTTCGTTTTAATTGCAGGATAGTTCGTAGCTGTAACAGCTACTTTATATGCCCTCGATCTAACGGCATTGACAGCCGCTAGTACAGTATCGTCAATCTCATTGAGTTCTGTTTTGGCTTCAGCATACATTAATAAAATATCAGCATAGCGAATGATAAAATGTTCTGTTTCGATTAATCTACCATTAAGCAACCAAGAATCATCTACTCTTTTTTTCCAAACTAAACCATTAAAAGAAGCAAATTGGGCATTAGCTCGGTTGTCATTATTTGTTACCTTGGTATTACTGCTCAAGCGAGTTACTTGCAAAGCAGTAGGATTTGGATCGTAAATAAAACCAAGGTGAGGGGTACCAAACTCAACAATGGTTGCGGTGCATCTTGGGTCTCTATTTGTAAAAGGATTTCTTGGGTCATATAAAGAGGATTTATCAATCGTTTTACCGTCGGTGCATAAATAAGAACAAAATAAATCCCAAGTGGGATTTTGGGCTCCGAATCCACCGGCATTTCTGGTGATAATATCAGAAATAGGGCCTACGGTTTGTTTTAATTCCAATGAACGAGGAATGGAGAAAATTACCTCCTTTGAATTTTTTGTACTTTGAAGAAATAAATTCGAATAATCAGTATGTAAAGCAAAAGTATTCAAATCCATACATGCTTTAGCCGCTTCGGCAGCTACTTTAAAATCGCCCTCATAGAGTGCAAATCGAGCTTTAAGTCCCATAGCTGCACCTTTAGTAGCTCTTTTTACGGCAGTAGTAGCATAAGACGTTGGCAAGTTTTTTATGGCAAAATCAAAGTCTTCGTAAATTTTGGTAGTAACCGTTTTTTTATTTGTTCTGCCGATTGAGTATGCTTCTTCGATAGAAACTACTTGGTCAGTATATACAACATCTCCAAAATGATTCACTAATTTTGCATATTGAGCAGCACGATGAAAGCGAGCTTCTGCAATGTAAATATCTAATTTTGATTGTGCTACTTTTGCCTTAGTTACATCACTGCTTAAGGCAACTATTGCTCTATTTGCTCGTGCGATAGCTTTATACGAATTTCTCCAAAGAGTTGTTGAAAAATCCCATTGGCTTGTTATTGTACCTGATTTGACAGGAGTAAGAGACTGACGGTAAAAGCCATCATCTGAAAGATAATTATTACTTAAATCCTCGTCCCATTGCCACCAATCTATGCGGTATAAGTCATTGAGTGCCAGTTGGATTTCTGTTTCATTTGAATACCACTTTTCAGCAGATGGTTCTGCCAAAGGATACAAGTCTAATGAGTTTTGGCAGGAAGCAAATAAAAGTATGCTCAAAACTGCTGCAAATATTTTTGATTTCATTTTATTTATATTTAGGCAAATGAATGAATAAATTTTTGAAAGAGATTTCTTGAAACCTCATTTTAAAAACTGATATTAAATCCACCAATCACAGTGGTTACAATTCCAAAACCTTCTGGGTCCCAGCCTTTAGGGTATTTGTTTATCGTAAAAACATCAGAAGCATTTACATAAAATCTTATGTTATTAGACATGATTTTATTTGAAATAATTTTCGGAATTGTATAGCCTAATGCAATGTTTTTTAGACGAAAATACCCTCCATTGAACAACCAAAAATCGGATAGCGTACGGTTGAAGCCTTTATTTGTTTCAGTATATCTTGGATATTTAGCAGCAAGGTTTTGGTCTGGTGTATTATTTACACTCCAAGTGTTACCATCTAAATAAACAGGGAATACACCCCAGTTTTCAGCATTATAATCTGTATAATCAAGATTTGAAACTTGCTGATAACCTATCCCTTGAAAGGTAATACCCAAATCAAAATTGCCATATTCTAAGCGTACATTACCACCATACATCCATTGGGGTAATGAGCCGCCTAATAGCACACGATCATACTCTGGAGATATTTTACCATCTGGAACTCCATTTGGTCCACTAATGTCAGTATATTTAAGATCGCCAACTTTTACAGTATTGCTTAATTTAGGCGAATTATTTAGGTCTTCTTGTGTTTGATAAATGCCTTCTGATTTATATCCATACCACTCATCAAATTGGCTACCTATTTTCTTAATTTTACTACCAAGGAATTCTGTACCACCCAAGTCACCCATTATTGATTTAAACTGCGATAAATTGGCAGAAACTGAATATTTAAGTTTACCAATATTATCTGTCCAACCCAAATCTAAATCTATACCCTTAGTTTCCATAATTCCTGTATTTTGATTAGGGTTTTCGAAGCCTACAAAAATTGGAATCTGTAATGCTAGTAGCATATCTTTGGTTTGTTTATAATAAACATCGCCAGTAAATCGAAGTTTGTTTTTTAAGAAATATGCATCAACTCCTAAATCAGTAGAAGCTGTCTTTTCCCAAGAAATATCTTTTATTGCATACTGCACCTGTGCGGCTGTTTGCTGAGCAATAGCTACATTATTTTGATAAAACAAGGCATTTCCAAAACTTATAATACCAAAAGATGGGTAGTTTCCTATTCTTTCGTTACCCAATGTTCCCCACGAAGCACGTAATTTCAAGAATGAAATAAGGTTCTGTTTTTGCATGAAACCTTCTTCAGTCATGACCCAACCTGCTGAAATAGAAGGAAATACACCCCAACGATAATCCTTATTGAATCTCGATGATCCATCACGTCGTACATTAGCTTGAAGTAAGTATTTGGTATTGTAGCTATAGGTGATACGACCAAATTGTGAACGATAAGCAGTTTCAAAGGCAGTACCAAAATTGTCTCTCAAAGCGGCAGGACCTTGGTTTAAAAAAGGATAGGTATCAAAAAGGTATTGGTCCCTTGATGCTCCCATAGACTCACCTTTGTAGTAATAATTTTCGTATCCAATTAATGCTGTAAAATCACTTTTTCCGATTGTTTTTATGTAATTACACAATAATTGGGTCGTAAGACTATAGTTTGTTGAACGATTTTCATCTAATCGAGTAGTAAGCCCACCACTGATTAAAGTTGCGGCAAATTGATTTGGGTTATCGGCAGAATAAGCGTCTACTTGTTTATTGAATCGTTTTTGATTATTAAAATCAAAAATAGGAGCAAGAATAGCCGAAAGTTTTAAGCCATCTATGGGTTTCAAATCCAATGCAATTCGTCCCCCTACTTGATTAAAATTATTGCTGTTTGTTCCACCATATTTAATTTTGGCATAAACATTTTCACCTGCTTTTCCGTCGGCTATTCTCCCATCGGCCCATAGTGCTGGATAAATAGGTGATGAAATTCTTATCCTACCTAATGGATCATTTGCAGTTGGATCGGTGGTATTTGTTCTTTTGAAATTAAAGTCCACAGTTCCACCAATAAATTTATTGATAGTAAAGTCGTTATTTGATCGTAAAAATATACGTCCATAATCTTTGTTTTCATAGAAACCACCCAGTTTTTCATAACGAATGGAAGCATTAGATTTTACAAACTTTGAGCCTCCAATAACGCTAATACTGTGTGCCTCGCGTCGTGCCATCTTATTGAGGGTTAAAGCCATCCAATCAGTATCAGGGTATTTATTAGGGTCAGTTTGATGTTTTTGGTCATAGTTATTCAGCAAATCTTGGCTAAACGTTGGGAATTTGTTTGCTCCATTTCCTGCATCATTCCAGCGAAGTTCATTGACTAATTCCATATATCTTGATGCCCTCATATAGTCAGGAAGTTGAGTAGGCTTGTCAAAGCCATTTTCGTAGTTATATTGTATAGAAGCTTGGTCGGTCTTAGCCCTTTTGGTCGTTATTAGGATAACACCAGAGGCAGCACGGGAACCGTATATAGATGCAGATGCAGCATCTTTTAAGACTGACAAATTTTCTATATCATTGGGGTTCACCTGATTAACGTCAGCCACAGGAACACCATCTACAATCACCAAAGGATTTGAATCTCCGATAGTGGTTACACCTCGAATTCTGATTGTAGCACCACCCATAGAACCATTTGCTCCACTTCGAGTAACCATAACTCCTGACATCGCCCCTTGAAGTGCTTGTGCTACTTGGGTTTCTTTGCGTTCTTTAAACATTTCACTATCAATAGACGACACAGCCCCAGTAAGGTCTTTCTTTTTCTGCACACCATAGCCTACTACCACTACTTCATCAAGTGCTTTACTATCGATTTTGAGTGAAATATTAATTTTTGTTTGATTTCCAACGGTAATTTCTTGTGCTTGAAATCCAACAAAACTAAAAACCAAAATGGATTTACTGTCAGTCACCGCTATCGAATATTCTCCATCGACGTTTGTGGTGCTTCCACGACTTGTGCCTTTAAGGATAACGCTCACACCTGGCAGTTTTTCTCCTTTTTCGTCACTCACGGTACCTTTAATGGTGATGTCGTTATTTACGTTGTTCTCTATGGTAGGTAAAGTCATATTTACTTGATTAGAGCCATTTTCTTTTAGGTCTAGACCTAAAGACTTTGAGCGAATCAAAATAATTTGTCTCTCGCCCACGATTTCAAATGAAATATTCCTTGGCGTTAGCACTTTTTTAAGTACATCTTCCACCTTTTCGTTTTTTATTTCCAAGGTTAATGGCTCATCATTCGCAATCAAATCTTTTTTGTATGAAAACAAAACGTCTGTTTGCTTTTCTATTGATTTCAACAAGGTTTTTATGCTCCCTTTTTGGAGAGAGATACTCACCTTTCTTTGTAGCATATCCTGTGCTTTTGCAGGTATCGCAAAAGCATTTGCCGCAAAAACGACTGCAATAATCAATTGTATGAGGTTGATTTTCATAAACAATAGAAAATTTTGTTTAGTACTATTTTTTGTCATAGTTTTAAATGTTTTTTGAAAGAAAAATGAAAATTTACGCCTATCTCTAATAAGTAAAGGCTGTCAGTATCGGGGGATAAATGTTGACGCATTTTCCCTCGATTTTTTTATTCAAGTAATCATTGACTTCATCTAGTATTGGGTTGGTTAAGGTTGAAAATGGTAAACTTTAACTGATTTATTTGATTAATTGCAACCCATCGACTGAATCACTATTTGGGCATCAACTATTTTGTAGCTTGCACCAATTGTTTTACACATAATATCAAGTTTGCTATATAATGATTCGTTGGCGAGTGTAGTTGTAATGATACAATGTGAAAGCTGCTCGGCATCATAAATAATATGTACACCATAGGCCTGCTCTATTGCCTTCAATACCTCAGAAACAGGTTTGTCTTCAAAATTTTGTTCGGGCAACTGGCTTAAATCTTTGATCAGTATAGGTCTTTCAACCAAAGATTTGGTGAGCGATTCTTCCTTTCTGGCAAATACAATTTGCTGATTGGGTGTAATTATTAAAGCTTTCTCTTCTGGGTCTGCGAAAGCGATTTTGTTTTGATGAAAAACGGAGACTTTTCCAGTTTTTACACTCACTATTACTTCTGGAGAATCTTCGAATGCTTTAATTGTAAAACTTGTCCCCAAAACTTTTGTAATTACTTCATTGGAATAGACATAGAAAGGTTTTTGCGGATTTTTGGTAATTTCAAAAAAAGCCTCCCCACTCAAAAAGACTTGCCTTTTATTAGGTTCAAAGTGCTTTGGATAGCTCAATTTGGCATTCTTTGCCAATGCTATTACACTCCCATCTTCAAGTTTTATAGAAAGTGGAGTGTTAGATTTATTTGTTTTTTCAATTAATTTGATTTGTTTTTCTGCCGTAGCTACCAATTCTGAGTAACTTATTTTTTTAGGATTGTTGATTGAAAATAATCCCTCTAAGCCAATTCCAATTACAAGACAGGCCGCCGCCGCCCAACTGATTTTTGACCATTTCGTAGCATATAATTTTGATAATAAACTAGGTTTTAATGATTCAGAATCATTATCAATATTGTCGTTTATTAACATCCATACTTTTGATTGATTAATAGTAGGTTGGTGAAGTTTTTCTGCCTCAGCAACTTTTTTAATAAAGTCGGAGGCTTTACTAATAATTGTTTGCTTATCTGGGTTGTCCGATATAAATGCTTGAAAAAAAGCATCATTTTCTCCATACTTTACCCAACTGATAAAGGCATCGTCTTTTATAAAATCTTGTACCTTAAAATACTTATATTCCATCTTTGAAAAAAGCTATTATAATGGCTTTCAACAATACAGATACGAGTCTTTCATTAAATTACTCACTTAATACAAAATATTTTAAAAAAAATATTGGGATTGTCCAACTTTTAAGAATAGTACGAAGGGTAGCATAAGAACGAAATAATAAATTACTAACGGATTGTTTGTTTACATCCATGAGTTTGGCTATTTCATCTAAGGTAAAATCGTGGTAATATTTTAGGTTGATTGCCTCCTGTTGGCGTATTGGGAGATGGGCGATTGCCTTTTGAAGTGTAAGTATTTCAGCGTCAGATTGTTCTGAATCAATCTTTTTTTGTTCCTCAGATATACATATCAAGAAATCTAAATAGGTATCAATATCTTCTGATTTGTCAAAAATATCTCTTTCGAGTTGTCTGACTATTCTATTTTTTAGAGAGCGAAATAGATAAAATTTAACTTCATTTACTTCTGAAAGGTGCGTTCTATTATTCCAAAGATTTATAAAAACCTCTTGAATAGCATCTTCGATGAGGTTTTCATTTTGTGTAATCCGAAAACCGTAGCTAATTAATGATTGAAAATATTGTTTGTATAAATTTTCAAAAGATTTTTTATTACCCGAAATCATATCCTTCCAAAGTGCTTGTTCTTGCTCTTTGGTCAAATTCCTGACCGATTTAATATATTCTCTATTGATTGGCAATGCCTTGTAATTTATAATTTAGTATTTTTCTATGCAAAAGTATAATGATTTAAAGTAATAAAGTATTGAAATATTATTAAAAACTGGTGAAATATTATCAAAATATTTATTTTATTGATAAATGCATAGGAAAATCAGTTTGTTTTTGTGCTATTCCTCAAATAAATCCTCCATTGTTACTTCATTTTGAACCAATTGATTGGCGTACTTATTTTTATCAACGCCGTAGCTCGTTATCATGGTTAAATACACCGCTTTTTTAGTGTTGGTTGCTGATTTGACTATGGCCATTTTTGACCTTAAATTTTCTGAATATGATTTATCAATCGTGAAGGTGTCCAATGAAAACTTACATTCAAATAAGTTTATTACTTGGTCTCGCCGATCAATCAGCAAATCAATTTGTGCAGATTTTTCTTCTACTCCGCCACGCCATGAATGGTTGTGTGATTGAACCCCGCTGATACCCAACGCTTTCTTTATGGAATTTATATGGTCTATACAAACTTGCTCAAAAGTAAATCCTTGCCAAGCCCTATGTGCAGGATTATCAATCATATTTAGCCAAATATTCTGTCCAAGCAACTTATTGCCTTTCAAAAACTTAAAATAAAAATTAGTGTAATAATCTGATAGCCTGTATGTTATATTTTTTAACTTATCATCCAGCGAATGACAAGTACTTATAAATCCACTTTCTTCTAAATCAGATAATACCTTAGTAAGCGTTCCTCCTGATGCTATTCCTGAACGTTGAATTATCTCGTTACGTTGCATTCCAGCAGTTTTTGTAGAAAGTACCTCAACAATTTTTTCGTATATTTCATGTTTCCGATATAGGGAACGGTACAAATTAAAAAATTCATTTCTCAATAAGCTTCCTGTCTCAAAAAAAAGTTCCTGTATATTTTGTGTTGCACTTAAATGAGGCTGTACTGCTTCCAAATAGTAGGGAATTCCCCCCAATGCCATATAGAGCTGGACAATCTGATAACGGTCAAAGACACCGTTTTTTGCCAAAAGCATCTCCTCCGTTTCCTGTAAATTAAAAGGACTAATTTTTATTTTTTGTGTGATACGATTGTGTAGCCCTCCTGTATTGTTGATAAGCTCGTTAATCATCCAAGAGGCTGCCGAGCCACATACTATCAGTAAAATATCTTTCCGATTTGTAGCCCAACTATTCCAAAAATGCTCTAAGCCCATCATAAAATCAGAGCCTACGCTATCAAACCATGGAAGTTCGTCAATGAAAATAATATTTTTTCTTGATGCGTGTTACTTTCGATGTGGCTAATTAATCGTTGAAATGCGGTTAGCCAGTTTTTTGAAGATGATTCAAAAAAATGGGAGACTGTCGACTAATTTCGGTGTCAAAATTGAAAAGCTGCTGATGTGTATCTGCATTTGCAAGTCCTGTCATGTGGAATGCAAATTTTTGACTAAAATATTCTTTAATAAGAAAAGTTTTGCCCACACGTCTTCTTCCATATAAGGCCAAAAACTCAGATTTTTTACTTTCTACAATCCTTTGGAGTTTTTCTTGCTCTTTTTTTCTACCAATAATTTCTGGGATTTTTTTCATAATTAGCCATTTTTCTGTGAAAATATAAGATTTTAGCTGATTAAAAAATATATGTCAGCCAAAACGTGTAAATATTATATAGTTTTGGCTGATTTATTAAGAGAATAATTAGAAAACTAAATTTTAACTTACGAATTTATTTACTTAGAGCTTGCTGAAAAAGTATAAGTCATTGACTATAAACAAGTTAAATTTATTTTTCTGTACATAAGTGCAAGGTTTTTTAAACATTTCCTTTGTTTTCCTTGCACTTAATATTAATTTCTGTTGAATCTGACTTGATGAATTTCTTGCCATTATATCAAAAAGAATATTTTACAAAATATAACTTACTTATTATCAATAAGTTAAAAAACACAAAAAACAATTCTCAAAATATATGATTTAGAGAAATACCTTTTCAGCAAGCCCTAAATATAACCTGTGTACCAAGGAACGGGCACATTATATTTGGTTCATAAGTCAAATGGAATCTTCTGCAAATCCTACAAATTAGAAAATTTGTGGAGGGCTAAAAAGGATTTTTATCAACCTTTACACCATTCAGGTTGACTTTTTTGGAGTCCTTTTATTCTTTACGTCTAGTCTTATTTTAGGCTCAATAAATATCCAGTTAAATCCGATAAATCTTTTTCTTTTAACCCCATCGAGGTGGGTTCTGGCATCAAACTGTTTTTTTGCTGTACCCTCGACCTCACGTCTGAAGCTTTGATACTTATTCTTTTTCCTGTTAAATCTTTTAGGATAATTTGTTTAGAATCTGCCATTAAAAATCCATAATAACTGCCTGACTTTGTGCTAATCATCCAAGGCTCATAACCAAAAGCTAGGCTTGCCGAAGGATTAATGATCGCGTCAAGCATGCTTTTTTTGTCAAATTTCTTATTGATTAAAGTTAAATCCGGACCAATATCAGCTCCTTTACCAGCAATTTTGTGGCAAGAAATGCAATTAGTTTCAAAAACACTTTTACCTTTTTTGGCATCAGAAGGCATGTTCATGGCCAAATCAATTGAAAGTGATTTACCTCCGGGGCGTTTAAAATAATCGGCCGCCATACTGCGAATTGAAATATCTTTATTATTGAATATATGGAGTTCAATTAATTGCCTAATCTTGGGCTTGATTTTTCCTTTTGCTGCGTCAACCATCAATAATCTAGCACCGTAAGTATCCAATGCTAATTTTTGAGCTAATTCTTGCCTTTTTTCAAGCACTAATGTTGTATCATTTAATAATAAATTTTTAGATTGAATCATCCATTTTTGTTCCCGACTTAATTGTTGCTCCTCTTCTTGTTTCCAGGCAATTATATTTTCCCAAGTATTTGTTTTACGGAAACTTACCCAATAATCCGCTTGTTGGGATACGTCGGCTAGTTTCGATTTTGTTAAATCAAGCATCGTATGTGCAGCTTTTGGAGTGCTCATAAATGCGATGGTTGTTATGGCTTCTTTTCTTTGATTGACTGTTAATGAAGGAGATTGAGCTCTTTTTTTAATCAAATTTATACTGGCATTTGGGTGTAACTCCCACAAAATTGAACTTTGAGAGGCTGTAAAAGTAAGCGGATCTGTAGGCAATTGCTTAACATAATCCGCATAGAATAATTCTCTTTTTTCATCTACACCGATACCCAATGCGGTCAATAAATAAGGATCCTTAGCACTAACTTTGTTTGCTATTTTCAATAAATCTTCTTGGCTATTTTGGTAGCTTAGGTCTCTGAGCCCTATAGCTATTTCTCTTAATAAGGCTGAATTCAAAGAATGTTTAAAAAGCTTGTTATTGATTACATGAAGATTTTTCCCAGACTTACGCAAAGCACGGTAAGCAGTTACCCCAATTTCGGAAGAGGTTTCGATCTTTTTTGCGGCGTTTTTTATATTTTCGATTAAAATATTTTCGACTTTTTCTAAACCTTTATTGCCCAAAGCGGCTAATAACCAAATAGCTCTGGCTTGAATATAGGGATTTGGGTCTGCCAACAGTGGCTCTAAATCTGGGATTATTTTTTCTCCAGTATTTTTTAATTTTTCATAGGCAACCGCTCTCACATTGATAGCGGGTGATTTTAATACGCCAATGAGTCCTTGAGTGCTCGTAAAATCTAAAGTTGGCACTTTTATTTTTTTACCTTTTGGTGCAATGCGATAAATTCTACCGTACCCTTTTTTATCGTTCATGGCATGGCCACCCACGACCGCATCATACCAATCAGCTACGTAAATGGCTCCATCGGTACCTGTAACGGCGTCACTGGGTCTAAACCATTTTCTTTTATCGGCTTCAAAATTATCATTCCAAATGTAGTAATCATCAGAGACTGGAAACGAACTTAAAAAGTCGAATCTTTTCATATTGAATCCCGCACCTTTTGGACTTGTCTTATATCCAAAGACTAAATTTCTTCCTGCTTCGCAACTTAAAAGCATGCCTCTATATTTTTCTCCCAAGGCATCTCCTTCATAAACGGTCACTCCTGTGGGGGAACCTGCACCTGTTTTATCGCCAACTTTCAATACGCCGGGGTCTTCTTGGTGCCAGTGTGCCGTAAAAATATCTTGGTCTAATCTTCGATCTCCTTGCCAATATCTAGTTCCGTCTTTGGAAAAATATCCTGCATTACTTCCTTCCATTAGCCAAGAAGTTCGGCAGGCAATGACTTGGTCATCGTTGTCATTTTGCCACATATTGCCAAAAGAATCCATAGCGACCTCATAACTATTTCTAAAATTATGTGCCATAACTTTTAATTGGCTTGCATCGGGAGCAATTTCTAAAGCCAAACCCCCTACCCACACACGACCATCATCGCTTTTTTGATTTCCTTCATTGTTTTTATTGTAAGGAGTTCCACCAGTATATAGACTACCCGAACGTAAAGTCCAACCTGTTTTATCCTTTACCACATGGGGACCAGCATTTCCTACATTAAATATGAATTTTCCATAGGGAGTGGCTACAAATGAGTGTAAAGAATGATCATGATCAAATCCTCCAAATCCCGTTAAAAAGACTTCCTTTTTGTCGGGTTTATCATCGTGATTTTCATCTGTATATACAATAACGTTAGGCGATGCACTCACAAAAATTTTATCACCTATAACTGCAATGCCTAATGGGGCTTTTAAATCCATATCCTGTACAAAGACAGTCGACTTATCCGCCTGGCCATCTTGATCAATATCCTCCAAAATAACGATACGATCACCTTGGTTTTTGTAATTAAATCGGGTTTCTGGCTTATTATTAAAATCTCGATATTCAACGGCTTCGGTCACCCAAATACGTCCTCGGGCATCCACGTCCATGTTGGTTGGGTTGTACAACATTGGTGATTCCGCCCAAAGTTTAATCTCCAAATCCTCAGTAACAAACAAAGTAGTTCCATCATTTGTAAAAACCAATGGAAATAATAATAGAAGAATTATGCTTATAATTTTCATGAATAACGATGGTTGGATTTTTAATCAATAGTAAATTTTTTAGGATACTAAATCTCTGACAAATCGATTGTTTTTTAAATAGCTTTCTAGCATAGTTTTTCCTGGAGGAACAGCTCCTTCAATTTGAATGGCTCCAGAATATCCAATCTCATCGATACAATTTTTTACCCGTTGGAAGTCAACCTTTCCTTGCCCCAAAAGAGCGTCATTTTCTTTAAAATGAAATTCGCAGATTTGATTTTTTTTTCCAAGCCATTTAATTTCTTCATAGATGTTGTAACCCATTTTTTCTGAATTGGCCACATCATAATAGACCTTTAAATTGGACGATCCCACTGTGTCGATGATGTGCATGTGTTCCTCTGCACTTAGCCATGACTCTATACCCAAAGTAACACCCGCTTTTTCTGCGATAGGCATAATATCTTTAAATTTTTGAATGACAGCATCTTGCCCCTTTGAGTCATTTTTTAAATCCCCTTGATTAAAAAAGGCAATTAATACAACTTTAATATTGAATTCTTTGGCAACTTGAATACTATCAGCCACCCATTGGTCTGTTTGTGGATCCGACTTAAATGGGTAATTGTTGAGTTCACCAATGCCTAATCCTGTAAAGCCGACTTTAAAGATTTTAGCTAAAGATTTATAGGCTTCTTGTACATCCTTTCTTCGCAAATGCATGTTGTTTGCCTTTAATCCAAGGCTTAATTGCACACCATCTAAGCCTATTTCTTTGGCCATTTCCATAGCCCCTAAATTGGAGGTATTGGAAATCGACCAATCGCAGGCACCGATGAAAAAACGTTTGCTCTTTTCATTGGTTTGAGATTCGGAAAACAAGGTGTGCTGATGTGACATGGTAGCAAAAATCCCCAATGCACTTTTTTGCAAAAATCCCTTTCTTTTCATAGGTTTATTTCCTTTTTTATCTTTACCCATTTTTAATAATTAATAAAGTAGGTTAAAGCTGCATTAGAGTTGATTACAATTCATTCATTTTATTTACTATATTAAAAACTAAGTGAAGCCGCCCCTAATTTTTAGTATCGGGAAGCACTTGGTATGAAAATGGCTAATTTTCTATTCTTCGTTGTTTAATAGTTTAATTACTTTTTACTTAATAGTTGAGGGATGATAGAATTAGATAAAAGTTCTAAAAGTGATTTTATCTCCCAAATTTATATTGTTTTTGAAATTGTGAAATATCACCAATCGAATAGTGCCCGAGCCTTGAAAATGAGCATATAAGCACTCACTTTTTTTTAAACCTTTATATGGCAATTGGTTTTCACCATAAAGTTAAAACTTTTCTTTTATTAGTGCAAAAATTAACTCAATATTAGGTTTTCTATATTGAAAAAGATACTGATCTTGAGCTGTTATAACCTTATCATTATTCCAAATTGCTATTATTTAATTACAAGATTGAGCAAACAAATATTCGTTTGAGGAGGTACTAAAATTAAAATTATCAAATTATTTTCTAATTTTAACGCTTATTTAAACTGCTAAGCTTTTAAAAAAGATAAACTCTACTAACTTAAAAAGCTTTTCATGAATTTGATAATATTGAATATCAAACTTCGGAAACAATTTGACAAACATGTAAAGAATTTTGCAAATCGCATAAGTTTTTGGTTCCCCCCCTTCCAAGTTAAATACCCAAGCATAATTTGGACTATTGCTTGATGTATCCATTGATGC
This sequence comes from uncultured Emticicia sp., assembly GCF_937903345.1. Classification (GTDB taxonomy): domain Bacteria; phylum Bacteroidota; class Bacteroidia; order Cytophagales; family Spirosomataceae; genus Emticicia. The sequence goes on from NZ_CALCZQ010000062.1 coordinate 124,018, forward strand.
TGTAATTGTTAATTCACCATTTTTAAATTCCGTTTTGACGGCATCAAGCCCCGTAGTATGTCAGGGCTTTAGCAAAACATATAGCATTGCGAGTGTGGCCGATGCAAGCGGTTATTTATGGAGTTATAGCGGCAGTGGAGTAAGTATCACTGGCAGTACGTCAAGCGTGAGCCTCACCTACGGCACAACAGCCACATCAGGGGTTTTGAGTGTGAAATCAGTTGGGGCTTGCGGCAATAGTGCTGAGCGAACCATGAATGTAACAGTTATACCGCAGCAAAAAGTAATAAACGGAGTCATCACAAATGGTATGCGTCATATTCATCAAGCAAGTAAGTCGATCTTACTGAATCCGACAATGAGTACGCCTATCATTATGAGTGCAGGAACGGTATTTTTAGCGGAGATATTGGGTTGCCCTAATTGAGCAAGGAATTAGGTGTGGTCTCCCGCCTATTAGAGAAAAAGTGGCAATATTAAACACAGAATCAGCAATTCATGTCTTGTAAAATTTAGTACTTCAACAATTCAAAAATTGACAGTTCTGGGACCGATTTCAGCCATAAAATTACCCAAATAATTTTCATGGATGATTGTAATTAAAAAAATAAAATTCATGCACTCATCGTGGTTTTCCTAAGGAGTTTTAAAACATTTATATTTTATTTTGATAGTGAGGTCTTTTTGTTATTTTTGAGCAATAAAATTAATTTTTTCTTTTAGTTAAATGAAAACCGATACCCATAAAGTGGCCAAAGACAAAATTTAATTTCTTTCAGACTTTTCACCAAAAAATTAAATTTGAAAAGTTTAAGAACTAGAAAACATTTAATAATCCTTATGGGTTTAAAATTGTAATGAGAAACTATTTTAAAACTTAAAGACTAATTTATTCTGGAATTCAAAATTGTACCATTATTGCTACCCTATTGCCACGTATTTCAAAATCCTAAAAGTCAATTATTCAATACCTAAAAATTAAAAAAATGAGAAAACTTAGCATTATTATAACAATATTTTTAACAAGTAGCATATTTTGCTATAGCCAAACTCAGTTAGAATTAAACACCGAAGCATTTAATAATTATAAAAAAGCTGACACAAAGCTAAATCAAGTTTATTCGCAAATAATGAAAGAATATAAAAGTGACGTAGTGTTTATTACTAATTTAAAAAATTCTCAAAGGTTATGGATTCAATTTCGGGATGCTGAAATGAAAGCTAAATATCCTGATAGAGAAGATGGATATTATGGAAGTATATTTCCATTATGTTGGAATTTATACTTGAAAGAATTAACAGAAGAAAGAATAAAGAAATTAAACATTTGGCTTGTAGGAATTCCGGAAGGAGATGCCTGTAATGGCTCTGTAAAAATGAAGGAATGAATAACAAAACTACTGCCATCCTAGGCGGCGTTTGTTCCATAGATAATTCCTTTAAGACAAAATTATAACCAATCGACCAACATAAGGCCTTCTGACGAAAGGTCTTATTTTTTGCATATTTTAAACCGAAAATCTTAATTGCATATATCTTTTTGTTATAATTTCTATCGAATCTACCCAATTAAATGTAGGTACATTAGCAAAAAACCTATAGCCAAACTTTTCGAATCTTTTATTTTAAAATTCCAATTAGAGCTTCTACAAAATTATCAAACTAACTGCCTGGTCAGAATAAATATTTGCATTCAAGTTGCATTTAGAAAGCTGAGTCCTTATCTTCTTTACGAATTTTTTAATTTCTGCTTGAATTCTACATTTAATATATACGTTTGCGATCTCGCTACTTCCAAAAATAGAAAACATATCTTCTTTATGCATTGCGTTGTAAAATCCATAAACCTACGCAATCATTTCACTCATCCCAATCTATACTGGTACTGATAAATTTTCATTTAAAATATTTTTTTCGAAAGAGAATAAATATCCTATTCAATCTATTTGGAAGTCAGAAGATAGCCAAGTCATTCCATCAAAAAAAAATTTTTTTTGTCGTCAAGCATATTCGGAACTTAACATCCCTTTCGAGCAGGCACTGATTGTACTATCCATTTCATACTGTTATTATACCATCAAAATTTTCTTTTAAATTGACATGACAGTACAGGATAGCAAGGCAAAGAATTTTAAATAATATTATACTATGTAAAGTTTTATTATTGCTATTTTTATATAAATTTCAAATTATTGTAATTCAGATTGTAAATGTGATTTGAGGCATTAACAAGTATTCAACAATTGTAATAATGAAGCACTTGACAAACAGCAAGAGTTTTTGATAGCCTTGAATTCATAAAAAGGTTTAAATATTTACAGAAACCTACTGTAATAAACAACATAAACTGCTCATTCTTGTTCCTGTTCATAAATATTTAGTATTGTTATTTTCACATAAGCATGATTATTGAATAAAAACTTAAGACTTATTTAAATTTACAGCTATGAAAATTCTGTTTTCTATTGTTTTACTCTTCATTAGTTGGAGTACTATTTACGCTCAAAATAAAAAGCCTAATATTCTGTACATATTGGTTGACCAATGGCGAGCATCTGCAAGTGCTTATGCAGGAGATAAAAATGTTATTTCGCCAAACCTTGACCGATTGGCTTCAGAAAGTATAAATTTAAAAAATGCCATTTCGGGAACTCCCGTTTGTACGCCCCACCGAGCTTCGTTAATGACAGGTCAATATCCCCTCACAAATGGTGTTTTTATGAACGATGTGTTGCTTGATACCAATAATATAACGATTGCGAAGGTTTACAAAAATAATAACTACGCAACGGGTTTTGTTGGCAAATGGCACATTGATGGGCATGGACGAAATAGCTACATCCCTCCTACTCGCCGACAAGGTTTTGGTTTTTGGATGGCAAATGAGTGTTCACACGACTATAATAATTCTCCGTATTATACTGGTGAGTCAAACAAAAAAATGATTTGGAATGGATATGATGTCATTGCACAAACGGAAGATGTGATAAAGTATATAAAAAAACAGGCAACCGAACCCAATCCATTTTTATTATTTCTTTCAATCGGCAGTCCACATGACCCCTATCAAACCGCCCCTGAAAAATACAGAAAAATGTATGAAAATAAACAGTTTATCATTAGCAAAAACGTGTCAGTTGTGAACCGTGAAAAGGTAAAAAAAGACTTGGTTGGCTATTATTCACACATCACAGCCATTGATGATTGTATCGGAAAAATGTGGCAAACCCTTAAAGATTTAGGCATTGACGAAAACACAATTATCGTTTTTTCGTCTGATCACGGCGATTTGCTCGGCTCACACGACTCTTGGAACAAACAACAACCCTATGAAGAAAGTATTAGAGTGCCTTTTCTTATTCATTATCCAAAAGCCTTCGGTAAAAAAGGTAAAATTTCCAACGCATTGCTAAACTCGCCCGACATTATGCCTACCTTATTAGGTTTGAGTAATATTCCAATTCCAAAAACAGTCGAAGGAATTGATTTTTCAGGAGTTTTGAAAGGCACAAAAAAAGATAAGGTCAAACAAACCTTGATTGCTTGCTGGCAACCTTTTGGGCAGTGGAACAGAAAAATGGGCGGAAAAGAATACCGTGGAATCGTAAATCAACAATATACATATGTTAGAGATTTGCAAGGACCATGGTTGCTATTCGATAACTTGAATGACCCTTTTCAACTTAATAATTTAGTCGCAAAGCCGGAATATCAAAATTTACAAAAAAAATTAAATAGCGATTTAAACAAGGAACTAAAAAAACGTAAAGATGAGTTTTTGCCAGGAAAAGAATATATTAAAAAATGGAATTATTTGATAGATGAATCAGAAACTGTACCTTATTCAAAAATAAATTTTGAAGGAAAATCAATCATTGAATAAGATTTTTTAAATTCTATATAAGTGCTGAAACACAAGAAGCGAAATATGGAATTATAGAAAGTTCGCTGCTACAATAAAAAACTAATGTCAATATTATACACCAATTTAATTTTTCGATTAATATCGTTTCATTACTTACTACTCAAAATGAAATAAAATTCAATGATTTATTTAAAAAATTGTGTGCCTAATAATAATTTCAAAAACTAACTTTGAGAATGTTCAAAATGAAATTTGCTTATACTTTATTTCTTTTAAGTTTTGGTTTAAAAGCTGTTTTTGCTCAGTCAAAGCCGAATATCATTTTTATTCTCACCGACGACCACCGAGCCGATGCGTTGGGTTATGCAGGAAATAAATATGCTCATACTCCTGAAATGGATAAATTGGCAAAAACTGGTACTTATTTCAAAAAAGCCATTGTCACGACCCCGATTTGTGCTGCAAGTAGGGCGAGTATTCTGAGTTCGATGCAAGAACGTACCCACAAGTATACTTTTCAAACAGCTGATATTCGAGAGGAATACATGCAAAATTCATATCCAAAAATACTAAAAAATGCTGGGTATTATACAGGTTTTTTTGGAAAGTTTGGTGTAAAATATGGTCAAATGAATCAGCTTTTCGACAAACACGAAGACTACGATAGAAATGGGGAATATACGGATAAAAGAGGCTATTTCTTTAAAAAACTGGGAAAGGACACCGTTCACCTCACTCGCTACACAGGTCAAAAAGCCATTGATTTTATTGAAAATGCCCCAACCGATAAGCCTTTTTGTTTGTCTTTGAGTTTTTCGGCTCCACACGCACACGACAATGCTCCAGACCAATACTTTTACGATAAACAAACCGCTCATTTACTCAAAAACACAACTATTGACCCTCCTGTCCTTGGTGAGGACAAATACTTTAATGCTCTACCTGAAGGCATAAAGCTGGGTTTTAGTCGATTACGATGGACATGGAGATTTGATAATCCCGAAAAATATCAACAAATGGTAAAGGGCTATTATAGAATGATTGCAGGCATTGATTTAGAAATTACTAAGATTAGAGCCGAGCTCAAAAAGAAAGGATTAGACAAAAATACTGTAATTATATTGATGGGTGACAACGGTTATTTTTTGGGTGAAAGACAGCTGGCTGATAAATGGTTGATGTACGATAAATCAATCAGAGTGCCTTTAATTGTCAATGACCCACGTGTAAAAACCCACCAAGATATTGAAGAAATGGCTCTTAATATTGATATTGCCCCCACAATTGCTGACTTGGCTGGTATAAAGCAAGCTCAAAACTGGCATGGCAAAAGTTTATACCCACTTGTAAAAGGCACGGCCAAATCAATGGAAAGGGATACTATTTTAATTGAACACCTCTGGGAATTTGAGCAAATTCCATCGAGTGAAGGTGTAAGAACTCAAAATTGGAAGTATTTCAGATACCTTAATGATAAATCTGCGGAGGAATTATATAATTTACAAGACGATCCACAGGAAATCAATAATTTGGCAAAAAATGAAAAATTTAATCTCACTTTAGTTGAACTCCGTTCAAAAACCAATCATTTATCACAAAAATACAAAGACCCCTATTCGGGGGTTCCAACTGGTTTGATGGTTGAATTTATTCATCCACCTAGCACAGTTTTATTAAAAGATAAAACACCCGAATTTGCCTGGATGGTACCAAAAGAAGCAGTTTCACAATCAGCTTATCAAATATTGGTGGCATCAACAAAAGCCAATATTGATAATAATATTGGCGATGTCTGGAATAGTAAACAGGTACGTGGTAATCAATCGGCTCATGTTCCTTATCAAGGTAAAAAGCTAATGTCGGGTGTGCGACATTATTGGAAAGTAAGGATTTGGGATAAGGATAATAGAACGAGTGATTATTCTGATATACAAATGTTTGGCGTAGAAAAAATCGACAATTAGGTTTTAACGACCTAATGATTAAAGTGAAAGACATCGTAAATTGGCCTCTGGACCTAAAAGATATAGGTTGGAAATTGACTAATTCCGAAGGCGATCTAAATTTCTATGTTTTTATGCCAATCAATACATTGTTTAATTGTTTTTCTATAAAAATATGGAAATAATGGTTCAATTTGGCAATGTTTTAAACAATACCGACAAAGAAAACCGATTTAAAATGATGGCTTTTAAAGCAAAAAATTCTATTTTTTTATAAATTATTTGATAAAGAAACAGGTACATTTATTTAAGGAGAAGAGACAAATCATTCTTCAATTTATGCCAATATGATGGCTTTAGCTTTTGAAATTACCTCCTATTCATATAAAAAATCGGTGGCAAACTTTATTAAATCGAGTAGCATGGCTTGATGTGTAAATGGCTCTCAGCATCTTTTAGAGGCAATTTATAATGCTATCAAAGGCGATTATGGCTTAAAGTTCTAATAAAGAACTTATTTCTCACTCATTTTAAAAAAAATATTTTAATTGCCCAACAAACGAATGTATTGGTATTTAAACTGATACTTTTGTTTGAGCAGGTTCAAAAATCACTAAATAAAATAACAAATAATACATCCTAAGTTTTTAGACGAATATAATTGATAAAATCTTGATAATCAGCAAAGTTTTTAGTAAAATTTTGCGATTATTTTCATCGAGGTACATAATAACAAACGATCTCCATTTAATTTTGGAAATAAAATGACTTCTCAATAATTAAAGACTTAATGTAATCCTAAAAACTACTCGCTTTCTAATAAATTTAAAACTTGCTAGGACTTATCTTTAATACTTAACATTTTTGAGCCTATGAACTTGGCTAGCTGCGTAGTCCAGTTTTTTTGGTGCGTTATCGTTAATCTAAACTCAAACCATCATTTTTACTTTCCTTCGAAGTCCCAATTTTGGTAAAAAAGTATTTGCTGGTGATACACAATATTTTCGGAAGCTGTCTTCAAGTGATTTATGGGTTTGACAACTCCATAAAAAACTACTAATTAAAATATGAACAAATACACTTCAATGGTGTAAACATAAAATTTTCTAAAATTTTGAATAATTTAATAGTTAGGAAACGAGTCAATTGAACGATATTTCAAGGCCGTTCACAGAAATATTTATAAATTAGTAAAAATGAGTTTTTAGATTTAGGCTTTGCGATTATGCGATTTTTTTTCTTAAATGTAAAAACAGGTTATATTTACAGAGAATAAAACCACAATATCATTTTAGATTAGTTTCTTGGGAAAACACTATTATTTGAAATCATAAAAACCTATATTTCATGTTTATTTACGTGCCTTATTTGTCTTTTTTAACCAGTGGTATAGGGTGTCTATTTATTTTCTTTTTAATATATCGATTTGGTAATATTTCTAAAGTTAATTGGTTGATTGGCTTGGTTTTATGTATTGTTTGGATGGAGTTTTATATGTATGCCTTAACCTCCAAACACATTTATCAATTATTGTTTTTGTCTAGGACCGCAAACGTATTTCGGGCTTTCATACCAGTATTTCTTTATTTTTATATTTGGACAATGTTAAATCCAGATAAAAAGATTGCCACCTCTCAATTATTACATTTTATCTTTCCAGTTACGCTTACCATAGTGGTAGCCCCTGATTTTTTACTTCCAAATTCGCAAAAAATCGCATTATTAAACGATTATTATAAACAAAATAATATATTATTGATCCGTCCTACAGGTTTAATTCCTGCGGGCATCATCCAACCATTATTGATTAATTTTGGTTTAATTTATGGATTTTATAATGCTTGGCTCATACAAAATACGAAAAAGAGAAATGGACATGAATTTTTTAAAATAAACAAACAAATCTTCAATTGGCTGAATTTATTAACCATTTCAGTAACTTTGTTTTTTGTTTTTCAGTTGTTCCAATATTTTTCTCTTTCATTCAATCAAACCTATAATCCACTTTCTCAGATATTTAAATGTTCAATGGTCATTATCTTTTGTAGCTATTTAATTATTACACCAAATGTTCATGAGAACATGGATGGTTGTATTCTTCCTCAGCCATTGATGTCTTGGAATAATTATTTATCTATGGAAGATATTTATCCAAAATTATTAGCAGCTTTCCAAAAAGATAATTTAGCGTTAAAAATTGAAGAAATATTTAAAACAAATAAATGCTATTTAGATAAATCCTGTGACCTGACATCCATGGCAAATCTTTTAGAAGTAAGTCCAGGAAAACTTTCTAGTAACGTTAAACTATTTTATGGAATATCATTTGTAGAGTTTATTAATCGCTTAAGAATTCATTATTTTTTATCTTCTGCCAAAGATTTTGATACTTTTACGTTTGAAACTTGTATAAATAACAGTGGTTTTAAAAGTCGGTCAACTTTTTATACTTCATTCAAAAAATATGTAGGCATCAATCCTTCTGCATATTTGAAAGTCATTTCCAAATAAAAAGAGGAACAATTGCCCCTCTTTTTGTGAAAACTCAACATATTAAAATCACTGATTGGGTATTCTGCTCAAATGATCTATGCGAATCGAGGTTCTTAATTGATTTAGTTTTTTTGTAAGCTCTACATAATCTTTATTTTTTCTTCTTTGAGCATTTCGCTCATCTGAATTTTTGTAATAATCTAATTTTGATTTATCTGGTACAAAAACTAAATAAGTATTCACAGGATACCCGTACATCGCTTTAAAGACAATGTAATTATGTTTTAGTCCCATCGATTTATCCATTTCAATACGCTTCGCATCTAAACTTTCAAACTCTTCTATTTTATTTACGGGTACGGTAAAAAGTTCTAGTTTCCTAAAATCGTAGTCCTCAACTTTGTAATCGTCTTGCATAACGGTCAGTTTATCCAAGCGTACCCAAGAAGACCGCAGAACTGGCTGGGTTGAATTATCACTGTTTTCTTTTGCTTCTTTTAGTTCTTTTCTAATTTTAATGTTCATGTCATTCATGGTCGCCACATATTCACCAAAATTTTTATCTCCCTTGATGAAATTTAAACCATAAATGAGACCCGATTCAGAAACATGAGCCGCACGGTTATTAACTGTAGTGCCGGATGCCTTCATTGACCAATTTCGGATAGCAGGGTAGTTTTTTTTGTAAGCCTCAACATCTGACGTTTTGGATTCATTGAGGAGCATTATAGCTCGTTCAGTATCTTGAGCAAAAAGATTAAATGCGAAAAACAAAAAAAACGAGAGTAAAAATGATTGTTTTTTCATGATTATAATTGATTTATTTTAAATAAAAAGATAAATAAGTGATGCCAAATTAAACTTGACTACATTTTAAGTTTCTGTAGAAAACTACTCATTTTGTGCAGAAAACCAAATAAATAGACACTAATTAACTGCAGAATTAAAAATAGTTAAAGAACTTATAGAAGAACCATAGCCGCTCAGTATTTGAAAAATAGTCTCAAAATCACTGATTGGGTATTCTGCTCAAATGATCTATTCGAATTGTGGTTTTTAATTGTGTTCTTTTTTTCTCGATTTCTACATATTCTTTATTGTTTTTCCGAATTGCATTTCGCTCATCTTGAAATTTGTAAAAATCCAATTTCGATTTTTCTGGTACAAAAACCATATAAGTATTCACTGGATACCCGTAAATAGCTTTATAAACAATGTAGTTGTACTTTCTTAGATCCATCGATTTATCTACTTTATTGCGTTTTTCTACTAATGCCTCAAACTCCTCTATTTTATTTGAGGGCACTGTAAAAATTTCTATTCTTCTAAAATCGTAGTCATCTATTTTATAGCCCTCTTGCTTAATGTTCAGTTTCTCCATTTGTACCCATGCAGATCGAAGAACTGCCTGAGTGGTCATGTCACTATTTTCTTTAACTTCTTTTAGTTCCTTTCTAATTTTAATGTTCATGTCATTCATGGTCGCCACATACTCACCAAAGTTCTTATCTCCCTTGATAAATGTGCAATTATAGATGAGACCAGATTCAGAAACATGAGCCAATCGTTGAACAGGCATTGAAGCTGATGCCTTCATAGACCAATTGTAAATCGCAGGATAATTTTTTTTGTAAATGTCAGTATCCGAAACTCTTAATTCATTGAGTAACATAATAGTTCGCTCAGTATTTTGAGCAAAAAGATTAAATGCGAAAAACAAAAAAAACGAGAGTAAAAATGATTGTTTTTTCATGATAGTAATTGATTATTGAATTAAAATTTAAAAATTAACAAGCAAAAATACATGCACTCAAAGACTTAAAACCTGTAAAGGGTCATCAAATTTGTCCAAAAAACTACAAATTTTGTCCTGATTTATCGTTTGAAAGGGTTTATTGCTTAAATATTATCAAATCGAAGCATTCTTTATTAGATTTGCCTATACAAAATTTTGGCAGGTCATTCATGTATTAGATGAGCTCTAAGGGACTGAAATAGTAAGTTTTTGTGGCTTATTAGTTTTTTAATGCTGACAAATATTCAAGCTATTTGCTATTTATCGTTTCAAATATTGAACTATATTTGTAGTAATTTGAGTTGCAGAGACATAGCCTCTCATACATTTTTAGAGAAAAATTAATTTCTGAGGAAATCCAAGATTTTTGATGAATTAAAATGCAGTTAAATTAGCTTAAATTCAAGATTGAAATTCAAAATGTGTTTCGATAACGTTGACTAGGAACTAGTAATAAACGATACAAACAATTGACCACCAGCAAAGTTCTGCAAGTTCGCATTGAATAAACTAAAACAATTTGATTTGATTAATGTTTTAAAACAAAAAACCCTAATTAAGCAATATTATGCTAATTAGGGTTTAATTATGTATGATCTTGTGTATAAATATCACAAGCAAAATTGACAAAATAATAAAATTTGAGTGCTTTAAAATTTCAAATAACACCTACTTTTTTTTAGCAAACAAATATTTTAGGGCCAATTCATGAGTCTGAAAAGAAGAAGGTCTTATATCGGAGGTAGGTAGTTCATAAATATAACCAATATAGTATTTTTTAAATGACAAATATCCTAATTGAATTCCAAGACTATTACTATTACGATAACTCAAGCCTACATCAAGTTTTTCTTGAATGTTTGCAAGAAGGTTAATATCAGCACTGAGAGGGGCATTTGAAGTGGCACGAAACATCATTGAAGGCTTCAATTGGATACTCTTTGAAATAACAATTGAGGTACCTAGCATGATATAATAATGTGCATTGTCTTTATATTTTTTATTTTTATCAAAGTCACCAAAATCATATCGAAACATTATTGGTTCTGAAATACTTATAAAAGTATTTTTATAAGTTAAATTTACACCCCAACCTAAATTCGGCCGAAAGCCTGTTCTTACATTTTGGCCAAAATTAGGGTCATTGACATCAATCAATTTTAAGCCATTTAGATTAAGGCTTTGGTCGTTGAGAGATGCTCTGATTCCTCCAGAAAAAGTCATGTTTTTGTTTAATACTGTATGATAAGCATAGTCAACTCCGAAGATGGTATTACGCATAGGTCCTGCTTTATCGTGTAAAAAATTAATACCAAATCCAGATTTAGATTTAGTTTTCATACTTGCCGTAACTCCAAGTGTTTTTGGTGCACCAGCAACTCCTATCCACTGTAGCCTATCCATCAATGTGACGCTGCTAATACTATCCTTTCCTGCAAAAGCTGGTGATATTACTAATGGATTATACCGATACATCCCATACATTGGTTCTACTTGAGAAAAACAGTCTAAACCAAAGGATAAAATTATTATTATATAAATATATATTTTCATTGTCTCACTTAATTTTGAATAAAAAGAATTTCAGAGATAAATCAAAGTGTATCGAGTCTAAAGCCATGATACACCTTGATTTAGTTTTATATTAATTATTTAAACGACTTATATAAATAAAGCCAGCTTTTGTTGCCTGTTTTTTATCAAATAAAACTACATAATA
>NZ_CALCZQ010000063.1 GCF_937903345.1 uncultured Emticicia sp.
TACGCACTTTAGTTGCTGCTGGCAAACAATCGTTTCAACGCATTTTATATACACTTGAAAATGCCCAAGCCAGCGGAGATTGGAAAAATAGCGACCCAAAATTTCCGACATTTCAACTAAAACAAAAAGAGGTTATCATTATTGCCTCTGATTTTCTACAAGTCAACAATGAATGGATTCAATTAATAAAAAACTTAGCAAATCCACACCGAGAAGTGATAATTTTTCAAGTTTTGGGAAAACAAGAATTAGATTTTAATCTCAAAGGCTTTTATCGTTTCAAGGATTTAGAATCTGGAAAAGAAATAGAATTACAGGCGGAAAATATCAAAGATGAATTTAGGAAAAATGCCGAAAATTATTTTAAAAACTTAAAAGATGCCTTGCAGATTCCGTTCGTTCATCTGGTCAGAACAGACTTTGAAGCACCAATTGCCAGCGTTATTACAGAATCAATTAAAAATAAAAAATAGAAATTTTTAGGTAAGGGCGATTTCGTCGAAAATCATATTTCGTAAATTACATAACATGGAATTCATAAATCCTTTGATGCTTTGGGGGGCCATAGCGATTTCAATTCCCATAATTGTACATTTTTGGCATCAAAAGAAAGGAAAAATCCTTGAATGGGCTACCACACAATGGTTAGTCGAAAAGAATTTGCAACAATCAAGCGGCATTCGGCTCGATAATATTTTATTGCTGATTCTAAGGTGTTTGCTTTTGCTTGCATTATGTTTTTTCTTGAGTAAACCGTTCTTAAAATGGTTGAACAATGATAAAACAGCGAAGAAAATCCATCTTATTCAGCCCAACAAATTAGTTACAGAAAACTATAAATTTGAAATTAAAGAAGCCCTAAAAAAAGGAGAAAAATGTTATTGGATTCATTCCAATATCCAACAGATTCAAGACCCTAAACAATTACCAATTCAAGAATCATTTGATGCAAGTTTACTACAAAAAAGCATTAATAATCTTAGACAAAATATTGATAATGAAACACTTGAGCTATACATAATCAATAATCAAAAGCTAAATCAATTTCCGCATATCTTCGTTCCAATAGCTTTTCGGACGCATGCAATTATAGATTCGAGTTCATTTCAAAATCAAGATTTCATTACATTTTCGGACAACAAAAATTTATTTGTGAATGAAAAAAATGAACTCGTCAATCAAACTATTTCTGCAAAAAATGGCAAAGAAAAGCACGACGGAGCAATCAATGTTTTGATACAAAATAATGATGCAAGCGAAACCCAAAGTATCAAAGCGGCCTTGAAAGCTCTCAAAGAAATTTATCAGTTTGAATTTCAGATTGATGAAAAATCTGAACCCAATAAATTGTATGATGTAATCTTTTCTAACAAAATTATTCCCGAAAATAGAAACAAGCCTACTTTATATATTTTTTCTGATGCTGTTAAATTTAAAAGTCAAGACTTAAATGAAGAAAATGTTATTTTATTTCAAAATCAAATAAAACCCCAAACCTCTGAACTGGTTTTTAATGGAAACTTACCCGAATTTTTGGGTGAGCGAATGATAAAACATTTTGGTTTACAAAACTCCAATCAGCCAATGAGCAAAAAGCAAATTGATGCTTTATTTAAGGTGCAGGAATATCCAAAACAAGCAGCAAATGCGTGGTTTTCTGAAAGTATTTTACTCATTTTTATTATATTATTGAGCATTGAAAGATGGCTGGCCATTCATAAAAACGCATGAACGAACTGAAACAAATCATAGCGAAAGTAAATTTTCAACTATACGCAGCTGCAACGCTGATGTGCTTATTGTCGGCAGGTTCGGTGTATTTTTTAATACTTTTATTCATAAAACATACGCTTTTTGCGAAATTCGGAGGAATTTTAACTTTCATAGGAATAGCATTCTGGCTAAAACTTTTTAAGAATAAGAAAAAAGAAGCTGTTCAACTCATTCATAAAAAACTTGGTGTTACCGAATATAGCCTTGAATTATTAAGCATTGAACAACCAAATTCAGCTCAACAACTCCAACTCGAAAGACTTTTATCTAAATCTAATCTCCAAACTCCTTGGGCGATTGACTCTAAAATTTCTTTCTTTTTATTGGCTTTCGTGGCATCCATTTTAGCGTATTTATTTATACCGAAACTGAATTTTTATCAGAACAACTTTATTGATGACAAACAAGGCAATACATTAATTTCAACTGAAAAAACAGCACAAATACCAACATTCGTTTCGGCAAAATTAAGTATTAATCCTCCCTCCTACACAGGTTTATCAAACACAAATTCTGAAAATATGAATGCCTCCGCTATTAGTGGTTCGATATTAAAATGGCGTTTGGAATTTTCTTCTTCACAAGATTTGTCAGTAAAGTTGAGTAATAATCGAGGTGAAGAAATCTCTCTCAAAAAAATTGTTGATAAATTTGAATATGCTGACCAACTGATTAGTTCGGGTTTATACACTTTCAAGGCTTTTTGGCACGATTCTTTGGTATATCAGTCGGATTACTATCGTTTGGAAGCGATTCCTGATTTAGCCCCTAAAATCGAACCAAGTTCAAAAGAATTATATAAGTTACATTTCTTAAAAGACAAAAAAAACGTCCAGATTTCAGCCAAAATCTCAGACGATTTTCTGGTCAATCAAGCCTTTATTGTGGCAACTTTGGCACGTGGTTCGGGCGAAAACGTAAAATTCAGAGAAGTGAAATTTCCGATTGCTCAGAGTAATTTTAAACAAGCCAGTATTTCCAAAAACATTGATTTAAAAGCCCTCAATTTCGCTCCTGGCGATGAACTTTATTACTACTGGGCAGCATTCGATAATAAACTACCAACACCAAACTATACAAAATCGGATACTTATTTTATCGTTTACAAAGATACCTCGCAGACCGAAGAAGCCGATTTGGCAACAATGGCAATGAATATTATGCCCGAATATTTCAGAAGTCAACGCCAAATTATTATTGATACCGAAAAGTTGATTGCAAAGCGGAAGAAATTGGGTAAGGAAGATTTCAATAGTACTTCCAACGAAATCGGTTTCGACCAAAAAGCCCTCAGATTACGCTACGGACAATATTTGGGCGAAGAGGAGGAAAGTTCAATAGGTGGTGTAAATGCACTTCCAAGCAATGTAGAAACTGATGGCGATATGCTGAAAGGCTTCCGACACGACCATGATGAAGGCGAAGGCGACCACGAAGATGGTGAAAAGCACGAAGAACATGAGCATCAGCACGGTGCAGAAAACCCGAATGAAAGCGACCCAGTGGCAAGTCTTTTGGCGGAGTATGTTCACTCGCACGATGATGGAGAAGCTAATACTTATTACGAACAGTCGACTCGGAGTTTGTTGAAAAGTGCTTTGGAACAAATGTGGCAATCGGAATTGCATTTACGAATGTACGAACCCGAAAAAGCGATGCCGTTTGAGAAAAAAGCATTAGAATTATTGAAATCAGCCCAACAAAAAGCCCGAACTTTTGTCAAGAAAACGAGTTTCGACCCTCCACCAATCAAAGAAAAAGAAAAACGCATGACGGGTGAGCTGACCAAGTTTAATGCCCAATTTAAGTACGAAAAAAACTATACACAACAGCAAATAGAAAGTTTAATTGCGGAGGTCATAGGCATCGTTGAAGCCAAAACCGAAGGCAAAAAATTGGGTGGATTACAAAAGCAAAAAGTCTTGGAATTGAGTTCGGCTTTGGGCAATAAAGTAGTTAATAGTAGTTTATCAAATTGGTCAATTTTGAGCTATATACAAAATATAATTAATGACAAAGACCTTTCAAAAAAAGCAATTTTTTCATTGAAAACCAAACTTTATCAACTGATAAACAAGAATTTACCGAATAACAACACTCCTAAAAATGCCTCCTATTTAAGCGATAAGAAATTAGAAAAAGCATTTTGGAAAAACTTTTAAATCAATTTTAACCACAATTGACACAATAGATTTTACAATAGACACTATCGTGGTTAAAAATAATTCGTAATAATGACTCATAATATACTGAATTTTACAATTTACGATTGGCTACTTGCCATTGGATTAGTCATTTTATTGGCAGTTCAGCTGGTAGCTCTGAGGAAGAAAAAAGCTAGTAAAATTAAGATTGGCTTAAATATATTGTTGTGGTTAAGTATCTGTATGTTAGTAATTAATCCTTCTTGGACGAAATCGGCAGATACCAGTAAAATCTTGATTTATAGTGAAGGAATCTCTAATAAAACTATCCAAAAAACAAAAGATAGTCTAAAAATCGGTGAGGTGTTTTCTCAGAAAGAATTCAATCGACGAGTTGACGAAAATATTGTTTTTACTTCAAAACTAGGTAAAATTTGTTTTTTAGGTCAAGATGCTTCGCCCGAAATATTGAGTAAAATTGGTCAACATTCCATTTCATGGATTCCTTATTTCAAAACAGAGGAGGTAAAAGATATTCATTGGAATGCTATTATTCGAAAAGGAGAAATGCAGGAAGTTGCTGGCAAAATCGAACTTTCAGAACCAAAAACAATAAAAGTAAAATTCGGTAATCAAGTTTTAGATAGTTTGAAATTACCAAAAGGTTTTTCGAGTTTTAGTCTCAATTTTCCAACTTTCTCGATTGGGCGAACTTCATTAAACTTAGAATTAGACCAAAAACTATTACAAACCATAGATTTTTACGGCATAAAAAATCAGCCCAATAATATCCTTTTTATTTTAAGTAATCCAGATTTTGAAAGTAAAACGTTGGCCGATTGGCTCGGAAAAAATGGAAATAAAGTTGAAATTCAGACAACAATTGCAAAAAACACCTTAAATAATGTTTCCATTAATCAAACCAAAAAGACTTTTTCACCAGATATTATCATTACCGACCCATCGAATGCAGGAAACAGTTTAGTAAAAAAAGCATTTACGGAAGGTAAAAGTATTTTATTTATAAATTTCGAAAATCCTGAACTAGCTGCGAAAAGTATCAATCAAAATTTGGGTACAAAATGGAAATTGAAGCGAATAAGTACGCAAGAAAACCGCCCTATTTCGCAGGAATTAACGGCACATCCATACGAATTTGAGCCAAATATGCTACAAAAGTCAGTTTTTGATTATCCGATTGCGATTCAGAAAAAAACTGGAAAAGTAGGCATAAGTTTGCTCAATGAAACATTTCCGCTCATGCTTAGTGGAGATAGTTTAACTTACGCACGCATTTGGCAAAGTGCCTTTCAAGCATTAAATCCTTCAATCGATAATAATATTGAGGTAAATGCTCCAATTTTTCAAGATGTAAAAAAAGAGATTGTTTTAAATTCTTCAATTTTACAAAAAAAGTTAAATCTTGAAAATGATACTATCAAAACCACTCCATCGGCAATTAATCCAGCTACTTCAAGAACTACCTATACTTTCCGAAAAACTGGTTGGCAGCCATTCCAAGATTCATTAGAAGTTTATGTTGAATCCAACCAAAGTACCTTGGCAAAAACAAATTTAATAAAACCTTATTTAAAAGCTGATGCCATTTCAGTAAGTTCTGAGCAGAAATTGCAAGTATTTTTGCCCGAATGGGCTTGGTTTTTAATTATTTTATTGATTTTGACAGGGCTTTGGGTGGAGGCGAAGGTTAGGTGAAGAATACAAAGGTCGGAGCGGTTTAAAAACGCCTCAAAGTTGACAAGTATATTGCAACTTTTGTGAAATGACTAAATCTTAGTCGCCTTCATCCGAAAGGATTTGCCCCATAATTCGGTGGTATTCCGAATTACTTGGATTTACTTCTATGAGCGTTTTAAGAATTGGTTTTGCTTACGAAAATTTGCCTTTTTCGCAGAGGGCAACGATTTTTTTGTAGTAAGATTCTTGTCAGATGACTGCAGGAATATCAAGCTAAACTATAACAAAACCTTGGTCAATAAATACTTTTGGCGTGAGGGGATTGAAAGTGTAAAATTTTTGCAAAGTACTTATAATCAACAATTTACTCCATTTTTACTTCACAGAGCTCAGGAAAGATAGAAAACTGCTGATTTGTCAAATGGAAAAAAAATCACATTTCCGTTAACACCAAAAGTAAGCATTAGTTGTGTAGATTTTGCTATTGGATTTGGTAATTTTTGAAAAATAAAAAAGCCAAATTTTAAAGTAAAAGCTCTAAAACTTGACTTTTTATTCAAAATCTACAAACTTTTATCTCATCGCATCAGCTCCATTCTTAATATCTTCAACCACCGTTGGGTCGAGCAGTGTTGAAATATCACCGAGATTTGACGTTTCGCCTTCGGCAATTTTACGTAAGATTCTTCGCATGATTTTCCCCGAACGTGTTTTTGGTAAACCGGTAACAAACTGAATTTTATCAGGTTTTGCGATTGGCCCAATCACACGAGAAACTGTTGCCAGAATATCTTTACGCTTCAATTCTTCGTCATGAACCATACCTTCGCAGATTACATAAGCATAAATTCCTTGCCCTTTGATGTCGTGCGGATAGCCCACGATGGCACTTTCTACAACACCAGTGTGCATATTTATCGCATTTTCTACTTCGGCAGTACCTATTCTATGTCCCGAAATGTTAAGCACATCATCCACCCGACCAGTAATACGATAGAAGCCATTTTCGTCACGCATGGCACCATCGCCCGTAAAATATAAGTTTGGATATGCCGAGAAATAATTGGTACGACAACGCTCGTGGTCACCCCAAGTGGTACGTAAAATAGACGGCCACGGAAATTTAATACAAAGATTTCCGCTGACATTTCCTCCTAAAATCTCATTTCCTTGTTCATCAACCAACATCATCTGTACGCCTGGAAGCGGTAAAGATGCCCACGCTGGCTTCAAAGGTGTAATTCCTGCCAAAGCCGAAATCATAATTCCACCAGTTTCGGTTTGCCACCAAGTATCTACAACTGGACATTTATCTTTACCGATATTTTTTGAATACCATTGCCAAGCTTCTTCGTTGATTGGCTCACCAACCGAACCTAAAACTTTGAGTGAGCTCAAATCTTTTCCTTCTACATATTCCAAACCAAAACCCATCAACGAACGAATGGCTGTTGGAGCGGTATAAAGGATATTAACCTTGTGTTTTTCAACAATATCCCAAAAACGACCTGCATCCGGATAAGTCGGAACTCCTTCAAACAGTACCGAAATTGCTCCTGAAGCCAACGGGCCGTAAACGATGTATGAGTGGCCTGTTATCCAACCAATATCTGCCGTGCAAAAATGAACCATTCCTGGCTTATATTGGAAAACATTTTGGAATGTATAAGCCGTATAAACCATGTAACCACCGCAAGTTTGTACTACACCTTTTGGTTTTCCTGTCGATCCTGAAGTATAAAGAATAAAAAGGGGGTCTTCTGAGTCCATTTCTTCGGCAGGACAATCGCTTGTTACATGTTTTTCTTCTTCTTCCCACCAAACATCACGACCTTTAATCATACTTACAGGCGTGCGAGTGCGAGTAGCAACAATGACTTTTTTCACCGATGGACAGCCAATCATAGCATCATCTACGGTATCTTTCATCGGAATCGCTTTGTTTCCACGCACTGCACCATCGGTTGTAACGACCGCCACACATTGCGAATCATTGATACGGTCAGCGATTGAAGTTGCCGAGAAACCACCAAAAACCACTGAATGAATCGCCCCGATTCTGGCACAAGCCAAAACCGCAATCGACAGTTCAGGAATCATTGGCATATAAATACAAACACGGTCACCTTTTTGCACACCATTACGTTTCAAAACATTGGCAAAACGACATACACGCTCAAATAATTGACGGTAGGTAAGTATAATGCTTTCTTCATTTGGGTCGTTGGGCTCCCAAATTATAGCGGGTTGGTTTGGCTTATCTTTTACATGACGGTCGAGACAGTTTTCAGTAATATTAAGTTTTCCGCCTACAAACCATTCGATTTTTGGTTCGCTGAAATTCCAGTTCAGTACTTTACTCCACGGCTTTTTCCATTCAAAATTATTGGCCGCAATTTCGCCCCAAAAATCTTCAGGACTTTCTACGCTCTTTTTATAAGCTTCTTCGTATTCTTCAAAAGAGTTGATTTTCATAGTAAATATAATGAGTGAATAAATGAATTATTGAATGAGTAAATAGTTTTGCTTCATATTTGCTGATAATCTACCCAGTAATCCAGCTACTTTTAGGTATTTTGCTTAAAATAAATATGACTAAATAACAAATAATGGTCGTCAGAATAAATTGTGTTGTAATACCAATACTTGGGTGAATCCATTTGAAATTTATATAAAATTGACGTGATAAAGTTTTCATCGGAATTAAGTGCATCAAATACATTCCATAGCTATATTTATCTAATTGAGCGGTAAAGGCGGGAAAAATCTCAATATTTAGTAAATTCTTAAAAGCTAAAAACGCTGAAATTGACATCATAATTACCGATGGACTTAAGTAATCATACAAACTTGCTTCATAAGTTTTGTTGTTTGATATAGTAGAGAAATAAATTCCTACAAAAGTAATAATCCAACTTATCAGAAAAACGGCTGATGCAATAATACCAACTTTTTTTGATGATAAATTGATTTGAAGGTTTCCTAAAAAATAGCCCAGCACAAAATAACCCAAATACCCTGAAAAATATCGAATTTCGAAATTGATTTTGATACTTAAAAATTTTTCAAAATATGGATAAATGGTGCAAGTTACCAACCACATTATTAAGAAATATTTTACTTCTTGGTCAGTTGCGTGCATAATCCATCGACTTACTACAGGCGAAAATAGATAGAGCCCCAAAAGCATATAAACAAACCACAAATGCCCCGAACCTCCTGCACCACCAGTTAGTATTTTTTTAAGAATATCAATAAACTCAAACTTTGTTTTTTCAGCAGGAATTATTCCGAAATAATTTCCCCAGACCATAAAAATAATAGTCCAAAGTAAAAAAGGAATGAATATCCTGAAAAATCGCTTGGTCAGAAAATCTGTTAAGTTTTTGTATTTTCCTAAGAGTAAGTAACCAGAAAGCATAACAAATATAGGTACTGCGAATCTTCCAAAAGCATTTGAGGCATTACAAATCCACCACCAACTATTGGGTATTTTTCCCAATAAATATATACCTCCTGCTGCACAATGAAGCATGATGACTGTAAGGGTTGCGAAAACTCTCAAATTAGAAATCCAGATTACTTTGGGCATTTTTTGAATCGCTAATTTGGTATTATATTGAAAAACTTCAATTTTTCGATTACTGACATATTTTTCTTTTTCTATTACAATCTCTATTTTATTATCTATATTATTACACACCGACAATATCGTAAACTACTGACCATTAATGATTTGAGGAGTGGTTTTCAGAAATATTTTGTAAAAACTAATTTTGATAAACGCTTAAAAACAACCGTTGCTAACATTAAGCCATAAATGCCAAATGATTTATAAACTTATATCAATTGAGGCATGCAAATATTTTACCATTACCCCCTCTTCCGGCTGCTAAGAAGGATATTTTTTCCACCAAATCACGGGTTAAATGGTTTTGGATAATATAAACCTGATTTGAAAGTATAAGCCTTTTAATTAGCTGCTTCTTTACTTTTTGCATTCAAAAAACCAAGGCTGTTACTTTGGATTATTTACCTTCTTACATTATTTGATATACTTTAAAGCCATCTACCCAGTGCAAATTAGTATTTAGAAATACAATTTTTGAATGTTCTATTTTTATGCCTTTGAAAGTCTTTTCTACATCTTAGACGAAAAAGACAATATAGCCTGCATTTTCCTCAAAAATTAGGAAGGAAGCAAGATATTTGGTTCATCATGAAAGATTAATACTTTAGTACTTTTTGAATATATATAGTAGTTG
The DNA here is from genome assembly GCF_937903345.1 of uncultured Emticicia sp. Lineage (GTDB taxonomy): Bacteria > Bacteroidota > Bacteroidia > Cytophagales > Spirosomataceae > Emticicia. The sequence goes on from NZ_CALCZQ010000063.1 coordinate 9,881, forward strand.
CAATTTTTATAAATTGAAATTTTAGATGGATTGACTCATTTAGAATCGAAAAAGAAAATTTTCAACCATTAATTACATTCTTTCTACCCAAATTCTTACAAAATATAGTTTAATACTATGTTGATTTAGCAATTTCTAGTCCAGTCCCTATTTTTTAATTTATAGTTTGGTCATTTTTTAATACTTAAAAAATTAATTCGTGATAATCTTTTGAAATTTAGTTCCATGTGCAATTAAATTTGCTTGGAAGTTATCATCTTCTTTGTGTTTTTGAATTTCATCCTTACCAATGTACAAAAAATCCACTATAGGTTTTTCTGTGATCTTCAACTGTATGATTACGACTTGCAAATACTTTTTATACAATTGCAAGAACAACGATTTCTTTAAGATTTCAATAATTTCGTTGAAGCAACTCATCACCTTTTTAGCCTCCAAAAATATTTTTGGCAATGTATGATTACTAAGCTTAAATCAATCTTTTGAGTCGAATTCGCCTTTTAACGAATAAAAACCAAATGTTCCTAAAGCACCTGCAATCATTGGGCAGAGAATTACGGTGTAAATAATTGCAGGGATATAATTTTCTCCACCTTTATTCCAGAGCATAATTGCTTGATTTACAATTAGATAATAAACTGCATATATTCCGATTAATATCCAAACTATTCCTAAAATTCGTTTTATAGCGTTCATTGTATTTATGTTTTATGTATCGTTAATATTTGTAAAGGAATTGAAAGATTCGAAATATGTGCATAACTATAAATGTTGCATATCAATAATCTCCAAATATCCACATTTTCAAATTTTCAAATTAGTTTTAATCATTTACTTTGTTATCATTTCCATCCAAGTAGATTGTACCGATTACAAAACAAATACCAGCAATAATTATCGGGTACCAAAGTCCTTCTAAATATGGTTTTTCAATAACTGGAGCCAAACCTGAATCAGTTGCCACACTATTTACTTTTTGAGCATTCGACACCAAGAAAGTTGCAATTGCAGGAAGTAATCCACCAAATATACCATTTCCGATGTGATATGGCAATGACATTGAGGTATAACGAATCTTGACTGGGAACATTTCCACTAAAAAAGCAGCCACTGGGCCATAAACCATCGTAACGAATAACATTTGAATAAATACTAAGCAAGTAAGAGTCCATTTATCAGTATTATTAATTGTAACTATTTTCTTAGTTTCAATTACAGGCTTACCATCTTTTTCACTGATTTCTACCGTACCATTTTTCAAAGTTTTAGTTTTAATCTCTTTGTAGGTTGTTCCGTCGGTAAATGCTTTTGTAAATGTATAAACTGAGTCAACTCCACCATTTTTGTTTTTTGTATTTTCTTTCAATTCAGCTATCTGATTTGCTTTTTCAATAATTTCGGTTTTAACTTTTATATCTGCAGTTTGGTACATTTTTGTATAAATTGTACGATAAGAAAGAATCGCTACCAACATTCCCGCCATCATAATCCACTTACGACCGATGCGGTCTGACAACCAACCGAATACTACAAAGAAAGGTGTTCCGAGACACAATCCCCAAATCATTATGCTATCAACCTGCTCTTTTGGCACATTCATAATTTTTTCGATGAATGACATCGCATAAAATTGGCCTGTGTACCAAACAACGCCCTGCCCCATTGTTACGCCTAATAGTGCCAATAATACAAATTTGAAGTTTAATTTATTTCCAAAAGACTCTTTTAATGGATTTGTTGAGGTTTTTCCATCGGCCTTTGCTTTTGAAAATAAAGGCGATTCGTGCATATTACGACGGATGATATAGGAAATACCAACCATCAAGATTGAGGCCAAGAATGGAATTCTCCAACCAAAAGCATCGAAATCTTCTTTACTCAAAACTGTTTTGGTAAGAGCAATTACGATTAATGAAACTATTAAACCAGCAGTTGCCGTAATCTGAATCCAAGAAGTCATATAACCTCTTTGGTTTGCAGGAGAGTGTTCGGCAACGTAGGTTGCAGCACCGCCATATTCACCACCAAGAGCAAGCCCTTGAAGTAATCTTAAAAGTAAAACTAATAATGGAGCCGCAACACCTATTGTTTCGTAGGTAGGAATTATACCAATGGCGAATGTAGCCCCTCCCATCAATAATAAGGTTACCATAAAGGTATACTTACGACCAATTAGGTCACCCAACCGACCAAAGAACAATGCACCAAATGGACGAACAACAAAACCAGCCGCAAAAGTTGCTAAGGTTGAAAGAAACGAGAGTGTTTCACTTCCTGGCCCAGCTGGAAAGAATTTTGTAGATATAATTGTAGCCAAACTTCCGAATATATAGAAATCGTACCACTCAATCATTGTTCCTACTGAAGATGCTCCGATTATCGAGAACATCGAACTCTTTTTACTTTCAGACATAATCTTTGTTTTATAAAGTTTTAATATAATTTTTAAGGGATGAAAATATTGTTTTGTTTATGAATTATTTAATCGTCTAGTTATTAAATGATTTAAACAATAAAAAACAAAATGCTTCAAAAAGTGCCACAATTAAACTGAACTTTTTTAAGTTTTTTATTTTTATTAAATATTTCTAAATAATAATCTATCTACTTCTTAAATCTTTCCCACTTGATTAGCATAAACTTATCTTCTAGTTCGGTAACGATCATTCCTGCTCCTTTGAGGTTCTCTCGGTTGGAATAAAACTCAGTTAGTTCCCTATGGCTCATAACCTTGTAGGTAGGTTGATAAAGGTTTTGTTTTGGAATCTTAACTTGATATTTTTTTACCCAATTCATTACAGAAACATGGCTAACACCCAATAAACGCTCAATTTCTCGATAACTCACACCTTCAATATACAACTGAAGGGCTTTAATTACATAGTAACTTTCGATACTTTTACCCATCTTTTCAACGGTGAAATTATAGCCACAATCTTTACACTTAAAGCGTTGACGCTCTTTGATTATACCATTGCGACAATTATTATCAGAATCACATTGTGGGCAGTTTGGTAAGCTCATGTTATCTATATATTTTTAGCAAAGTTATGCTTTTTTATTAATTATAGATTATTTCAAGAAATTATTTAATTTTGTTAGTAATAAATTAATTAGTTGGCTCAAACCAAAAAAGGAGCTATCAAAACATATTGATAACTCCTTTAAGATATTTAAAGTACCTATTTAGTGAATTGTATCAGATAAAACGCCTTCAACATGCTTAACGTCATAACGATAAACTTCTTCTATTGCATCCAAATCATCTGGTAAAATCTCCATGATTGTTTTAATTAATCCTGTTTTCAAGTCGAGTACCCAACCGTGCAAGTGTGGATATTCGCCCGTCGCCCAAGCTTTCTGAACGATAGTAGTTTTGGCCAAATTACGAACTTGCTCAGTTACGTTCAACTCAACCAATCTATCAAATTTTGCTTGAAAATCTTCGATTTTGTTTAATTCTTCATGATGTTTTACATTTACATCTTTGATGTTTCTGAGCCATTTATTGATGAGTCCATAATCTTTATTATCCATTGAGGCTTTTACACCGCCACAATTATAATGTCCAACCACTAAAATATGCTTTACTTTAAGAACTTCAACGGCATATTGCAGCACGCTTAACATATTAATATCGGTATGCACTACCAGGTTGGCTACATTACGGTGTACAAAAATATCGCCAGGTTGAGTACCCGTAACTTGGTCGGCCGGCACACGGCTATCAGCACAACCTATCCATAGAAATTCTGGATTTTGATGCGAAGCTAATTCTTCAAAATATCCTTCATCGACACGAAGTTTTTCGGCAGCCCAAGCTTTATTCGCCAATAAGAGTTTTTGATACGATTGCATATTTTTTTTCAATTATGATTTATTTGTTTTCTTGAAATTCCTTTTAATTCTATTGTAATATTTCGTTTTTTTACTTCTTTTTGAAATTCTTCTAAAGTCAGATAAATATCATGGTCAATGAAGGAAGACCTCGTACCATCAATATATACCATGTCTCCTTCTTTCAATGAGGCCAATTTTATTTTTAACTCGGATTTATTGAAATAGAAAACATCTTTATTAAACTGAATCAGAACACTTTTACCTTCACGCATAAATGACATTGAACCTTTATAATTTGTATAAAGAATATATAGCATTGCAACAAAAACACCAACACCAATTCCTTTTAATAAATCTGTAAATACTACCGCCACCACCGTTACCAAGAACGGTACAAATTGGTCACGCCCTTCTCTATAAATTTCTTTAAAAATGGCCGGTTTTGCCAATTTATAACCAACCATGATTAAGACAATTGCCAGTGATGCTAAAGGAATTTGATTTAAAACGGTAGGAATTGCTATTGTGCATATCAGTAAAATAAGACCGTGTACAACAGTGGCAAGATTTGTTTTTCCTCCGGCCTGAATATTGGCCGAACTTCTAACTATTACTTGTGTGAGAGGCAAACCACCCAATAAGCCCGATAAAATATTGCCAACCCCTTGTGCCTGAAGTTCGCGATTGGTAGGCGTTATTCTTGATTCAGGGTCGAGTTTGTCAGTAGCTTCAACGCTCAAAAGTGTTTCAAGACTAGCAATTATGGCAATGACAAAGGCTATTTTCCAAACTGCGAAATTGTTGATTGCCGCAAAGTTAGGAACCTGAAACAAGGTAAAAAAATCACCGATTGAATTGGTAATGGGAAGAGATACCAAGTGGTTGCTTTCGAGGTGAAAAAATGGAGGTAAAACAGTAAGCCCAGTATTGAGTACAATTCCAGCGATAACTGCCAACAATGCCCCAGGAATCACGTTTAAAATTTTATTTTTCTTGATAAAAGATTGTTCCCAAAAAACCATGATTCCTAGGGAAACTAAGCCAATTATAAGAGCACCTTCGTTGAATAAATCACTTATACGCAATAATTCGGTAAAAGTATTTTGTCCGTCTGCTTGAAAAAAGCCTTCGTCACCCTCGTAATCTAAATCAATTCCCATTGCATGTGGTATTTGCTTTAAAATAATAATTATGCCAATAGCAGTAAGCATACCTTTTATAACGGAAGATGGAAAATAATACCCAATAACTCCAGCTTTTAATTGGCCCAAGATTATTTGAATTACACCCGCCAATACGACAGCCAATAAAAATGAATCAAAAGCCCCAAGTTCAGTAATTGAGGTTAATACCGTTACTGTCAGACCAGCAGCAGGGCCACTTACACCTAATTGAGAGCCACTCATCGCTCCAACAACGATTCCGCCGACTACACCTGCAATGATTCCCGAAATGAGTGGTGCACCAGATGCCAAAGCAACTCCCAAACAAAGTGGCAATGCTACCAAGAAAACAACCAAACCCGACGACAAATCAGATTTGAGGTACCTAAAATTAAATATTTTCATAGAGATATTAGTAAACTAAATTAGCCTTTTATACTATTAAAAGTTCGGAATAGAAAAAAACATACGCTCTGCTACGACTTATTTTAAGTCGGGACAGCATAACGATATATCTTTAAAAAAATCGAATAATGAAGTCAATTAATCCTTAGGAGGAGGAGAATCTATCGTTTGATATGGATTTGAGAACTTGGTGGCTACAAAATCGTAGATTATACTTTTTGATAAAAACTTACTTATATTAAAAAGAAAAGAGGGAACCGCAAGAAAGAATTTCTCAACTAATACTTCTTTTGCGACATCTTCATTTTCGTTACAGTCTTCAATGTCTTGTACTTCAATGGTCGGTATGAAACTGGTTATGCAATTTCTTATGGTTGAAAATTCAACCATCAATAACAGCAACAATACCAAAATTCGCTTAAACATCTATAAACTATTTTTATGCAACTGATTAAAATTGCTTATGTAGATCACAAATAAAACTACGATTATATAAAAATGGTTTCAAGTATTTGGTTCCACCCTCAAAAAAAATAAACCCCTTCTAAATATTTATTAACCTTTTGAATAGACTTTATCTAAAATTGGTTAGTAATTTAAAGTTTCAATCTTAATAATTATTGGTAAAAATAGGTTAATTATTACACATTTAACTTTTTAATTTGCTCAAAATTATAAAATAGTTATGATCTCTTTAGCCAAACTTTCTGAAAGAGACGGAGCTAAGGCCACGCCCATTCCGTTCATTCTAACACTCAACGACAAGCGATTATTTAAACACTTGCTTAAAGGTGTTTTAGTTTCGTCAAAAGCCATAATTCCACTCCAACGCTGGTGTATTTTAATATTTTTATGTTTCGGAATAATGTTTTCATATAGAAGTTGCTCCAACTTATTTTGAACTAATTCGGTTAAGGCAAACTCATCAGTATTTTCGGTCTCAAAATCTAAGTTTCTACCTCCACCAAACAGCACCCTATTTTGATAATTTCTAAAATAATAATAGCCTTTATCGAAATGAAACGTTCCTCGCCAATTCAAACCTTCAATTGGTTCGGTTATCAAAACTTGACCGCGTCCAGGGTATAAATCAACTTCTGGTAAAAGCTGTTTAGTGAAAGCATTGGTTGTAATACTCAAATGTTGTGCTTCAAATATCAAACCATTTTCAGCATATACCTTTACACCATCGATCTCATTATCAAACCTTTGTACCTTTAAACCATTAAAGATTCTAACTTTCATAGAATGCAATGTTTCGTTCAATATATTGATAAGTTTACCACTATGAATTGAACCTTCAACAGAGTTTTTTATAGCATTCTGAAAACCTGAAAAGCCAGCATTTTGTATAATTTTATCATCTAAAAAAAAATGATTATCGTTACCAACAATACTTTTTATGAAATGATTTAATGAACTTAATTGATCTTTTGTTTCCTCAAAAAGATTTTTATCGTTAAACAACTCCGTTCCACCACAATCATCGAACTCAACCTCCGAACCAAAATATTGAGTAATCATGCTGATGCCTTTATATCGTTTTTCAGCCCAAAACATAGCTTGGTCGATACCCATAACTTCAATATTTTCGAGTAGTTCGGTTGGACTTCCGAAACACGAAAAACCTGCATTTTTGGTACTTGCTCCGGTTGGCAAAATTCCAGCTTCAAGGATTGTAATTTCTAATTTCGGCTGATATTTTTTCAGAAAATAAGCCAACCAAAGTCCCGAAAAACCAGCACCTATGATAATTAAATCATATTTTTTTAAAAAAACATCTTTTTCCCAAAAACTAAGCATAATATTGTGGTTTGTCATTTAACAAAATTAGAATATTCGAATTGAGAATTAAGAATGACGAATGAAATTATTTTCATTTACAAAAATAATGCTAGAGAAACTAAAACAAGCTAATTCGATTGCACTACAAATACAAGAAACCGAGATTCAGAAATACGTTTTAAGGAATCCACAAAAATTAGATGCTGAGCTTTTGCGGTTGGTGGCTGAACAATGGCTGGCTCGACAAAAAGCTAAACATAAGCTACCATCATGGTTTGCCAATCAACATATAATTTTCCCTCCTCCCCTTTCGGTCGAGCAGGCATCTTCCGAAACTACAGCCAACTATAAAGCAGCTGTTTTTATCAGAAATTTTGGAAATAATACATGTGCCGACCTCACAGGTGGTATGGGATTAGATAGCTGGGCTTTAGCAAAATTGACCGATTCGGTAATTTATATTGAGCAAAACGCTGCTTTATCAGTTGTAGCAAAGTATAATTTTGACATTTTAAAACAAAATAATATTGAAGTTTTGAATGAAAACTCAGCATTATTTACCCAATCAACCAAGGGCGGCTTTCAGCAGCAAACAATTGCTAATTTTTACATTGATCCACACCGACGAGATAATGCAAAAAATAAAGTTTTTAAGATTGAAGACTGTGAACCAAACCTTTTAGAAATTAAGCATTTACTACCTAATTTTATGGTGAAATTTTCGCCAATGCTTGATATAAAGTTAGCGATTGATCAAATACAAAATATTTCGGAAGTGCATATTGTTGCACTTGATAATGAAGTAAAAGAGTTGCTTTTTTTGAGTACCAATAGAAAATTAACCATAATTGATAACATAAATATTTACTGTATTAATTTCACGTCAAATAATGAAAAACAAACCTTTGAGTTTAACTACCAAAACGAAGAGAAAAGTATCGTAAAATACTCACAACCAAATACTTATATCTACGAACCCAATGCAGCTATTTTGAAAGCAGGAGCATTTAAAAGTGTTTCTACACAATATGACTTATCAAAACTTGCACCAAATAGCCATTTATATACATCGGATAAATTAGTTAAAAACTTTGCTGGACGAAGTTTTATTTGTGAATCGGTTTGTAAATTTGACAAGAAAGAAATTTTATCAAAATTGCCGAAGCCAAAAGCCAATATCAGCACTCGAAATTTCCCAATGAAGCCCGAAGAAATAAAAAAGAAATTGAGTTTGCAAGATGGAGGAGAATACTATTTATTTGCTACCGAAAACTACGAAAAACAAAAAATTGTATTGATTTGCAGAAAAGTCGAGTAAGACTAATTTTTTAGAATGAAGATTTGAATACAGTCAAAAAAACATAGTGACTTATAAAAGCTATTAAAAAAATATTATTTTTATGAAAAAAGCACTTTTGACAGGCAATTTATTATTTACAAGCTTTGTTGGTTTTACTCAAACGATTTTGAGTGGCTCAGAGTTTTTCGATAAAGAACGTAAAGATGGTTTTTATATGAACATAAGCATCGAAAAGAAGTTTGTCGAAAAAGACTGGTCGCTCTTTATTTCAAAATATGGTAGAGTAGCACAGAGCAAAGAAGTTTATAATATTAAATCAGCAAATTTTCCCGATATTTCACAAGACCCGATCAATTTGATGACAAAGGTTACTTCTGACCAAAAAGTAAAAACTAAAATTTTTGCATCTTTTATTGTAGATGGTGGTAATACTATTTCAGAAAACATTAATTTAATCAACGGTGCGGAAAAACTCTTAAAAGATTTTTATGCTTTTGCTATGCAAAATGAAGATATAAGGTTGGCTGAACGTGATGTTGAAGAATCACTAAAAAACCTAGACCGGGTAAACAGAACAGCTGATAAACTCACCCGCGACATTGAAAAAAATAAACGTGAGAAAGAAAAACTACTGAAGGAAATTGAGGAAAACAAAATAGAACTAGAAAATCTTTTGAAAGACCAAGTTGCTAATAAGCAAGACCAAGAAAATGCTCGTATTTCAGTACAAGAAAAACAAAAAGCAACCAGCATTTTAAAAACTGGCATTAAATAATTGAGTCGATAAATAAGTAACCAAAAGAGCCTCTAGAATTACACAGGTGGCTCTTTTACTTTCCATAAGAAATAGCGTATCATTATTTCAACAACATTTGTAACTATTAGAAGCGATTCGCTAATACAGCTTTCAGCATTTATTATTTTTTATATTTTTGCACATAGCCAACTAATATTTAATCATTATCAATGTACTAAATCGAATTGATGAGGGTTAAAAGCAAAATACTTAACGCCTAAACCTTAATAGATTAGACTAAAAGCATGACTGAGATAAAAGAAAAGATTCGACTGAGCGAAAGGAAAGACAATAAAGGATGGAAAAAATGGGGGCCATATCTATCTGAAAGACAATGGGGAACAGTCCGTGAAGATTATAGTGTTTATGGCAACGCTTGGGATTATGTGCCACACGACATGGCTCGCTCTCGTGCATACCGCTGGGGTGAAGATGGAATCGGTGGTATTTCGGACAATAAACAACATATTTGTTTTGCAGTATCGTTTTGGAATCATAAGGATAAAATCATAAAAGAACGTCTTTTCGGTCTGGCAGGTTCGGAAGGGAATCATGGTGAGGATGTAAAAGAACTGTATTATTACATTGATAGTACGCCAACGCACTCCTACATGAAGATGCTCTATAAATATCCACAAAATGAGTTTCCCTACAGACAAATTGTTGAAGAAAACCAAAAACGCAATCGTCAACACACGGAATTTGAAATTGAACAAACTGGAATTTTCGATAACAATGAGTATTTCGATATATTTATTGAATATGCCAAAGCTGATGAAAACGATATCCTGATAAAGATAACGGCTCATAACAGAAATAAGAAAGCCGCAATGCTCACGATGTTGCCCACGCTTTGGTTCAGAAATACTTGGAGTTGGGGATACGAAGCCTACAAAAAAAGCCCAATGATGACAGGCATATCCAATAATCAGATTGAGGTTTCGCACCAGCTTTTAGGAAAATATAAGTTATACGCAGAAGAAGCTGATGAACTCGTTTTTTGTGAAAACGAAACTAATATGGAGCGTATATTTGGCAAACCCAATACGGCCATGTTTGTCAAAGATGGTATCAGCAATTATGTACTAACTGGAGAACCTACTACCATAAATCCAAATAAAATTGGAACTAAGGCATCAGCTAGATATACAAAAAAAATTGAAGGTGGTGAAAGTCATATTATTAGACTTCGATTTAGTCAAAACTCCCAAAACCAAAAAGCTTTCATTAATTTTGACGAAATTTTTGATTTAAGAATAAAAGAAGCCGATGAGTTTTATGACCATATTCAGCAAGAAATAAAATCGGAACAACAACGCAACATTCAGCGACAAGCATTTGCTGGAATGATGTGGAACAAACAATTTTATTATTATAACATCAACGAATGGCTTAAAGGTGATCCAAAAATGCCATTTGAGTTTAAGGGCAGGGCTTTTACAAGAAATAATACTTGGAAACATGCCTACATGGCCAATATTCTGTCAATGCCCGATAAATGGGAATATCCTTGGTTTGCTGCTTGGGATTTGGCTTTTCATACACTAACACTCGCCCGAATTGATTCCGATTTTGCTAAAAGGCAATTAGCGGTTGTACTTCGAGAATACTATATGCACCCCAACGGACAAATTCCTGCTTATGAATGGAATTTTTCTGATGTAAATCCGCCTGTACATGCTTGGGCGACATGGAAAGTGTATGAAATAGATAAAAAAAACAACGGAGGTATAGGCGATTTGGCTTTTTTAGAAAAAGTCTTTCATAAATTACTGATTAATTTTACGTGGTGGGTAAATCAGAAAGACGAGGAAGGGAATAATATTTTTGGTGGAGGTTTTTTAGGGCTTGATAACATTGGAGTATTTGACAGAAACGCACAAATTCAGGGTGTGAAACTCGAGCAAGCCGATGCCACTGGTTGGATGGCTATGTACACCCTCAATATGTTGAGGATTTCATGCGAAATTGCCATGGAAAAGCCTGTTTATCAGGATATGGCATCAAAATTCTTTGAACACTTCTTGCATATTGCGGCAGCTATTAACAAGCCAATCAAAGATAATGATCTAGGTCTTTGGGATGAAGCCGACCAATTTTATTATGATAAACTACATGCTCCAAACGGCGAGACAATCTTTATGAAAATCCGCTCGTATGTTGGTCTGATTCCTCTTTTTGCGGTTGAAATTATAGACGAGGAAATGCTTTCAAAATTACCAGATTTTAAACGCCGTTTGGAATGGGTGCTTAATAATCGTCCAGATTTGGCTTTGTTAATATCACGTTGGAACGAACCAGGCAAGGGCGAAACGCATCTACTTTCCCTTTTACGTGGACACCGAATGAAGATGGTTGTCAAAAGAATGTTTGATGAAGCTGAATTCTTGTCTGATTACGGCATCCGTTCCTTATCGAAATCACATAAAGACAATCCTTATCAGTTTAATTTACATGGTGAAAATTTAAGTGTAAAATATACACCAGCCGAATCAGATTTAAGTATTATGGGAGGAAATTCAAACTGGCGTGGGCCAATTTGGTTTCCGATTAACTTCCTACTAATAGATTCATTATTAAAATTTTATGCATACTATGGTGATGATTTTGAGGTAGAATATCCGACAAATTCGGGCAATATTATGTCTATCAAAGAGGCCGCTCTTTTGGTTGCTGGGCGATTGATTAATATTTTTCAAATGAACGAAGAAAACCGACGACCTAATACTGGCGATTTTAAAAAGTTTGATTCTGACCCACATTTCAAAGACTTGCACCTTTTCTACGAATATTTTAATGGTGATACAGGTGAAGGGCTCGGGGCTTCTCACCAATGCGGCTGGACAGGCTTGGTAGCAGATTTGATTCATTATGTAAACGAAAAGTAATAATTAGTTTCGACAGTCTCTGATTAAAAATCAAGTTATAAAAAGAGAACTAAAACCCTAACTAACTAAACTTATTTTTGGAAAATGAAATTTATGTCATACAAAAAGCTCTGGTTAATGAAAAACCAGAGCTTTAAAACCTAAAATTCCTTCATGAAAATTTACTATTACTGTTTCTTGATGTAAATATTTTAGTCTTAACCTAAACGCTCCTATTAGTCAAATTAAAGAGTGATTAAAGTATTGTCTTCTATCCTTTTTTTTTAAAGAACCATTAAACCAGATTACGCTTTTAAAATATAACCCATACCGACAATGGTGTGGATAAGTTTTGGAGTAAAATCTTTATCAACTTTTTTACGAAGAAAATTAATGTAAGTATCTATTGTATTACTAGAATGGTCGATGTCTGCATCCCATATTTTTTCGGCAATATCAACTCTTGATACTACTCGATTATGATTAATTACTAGGTATTCAAGAAGAGCATATTCTTTGGCTGTGAGAGTAATTTCTTTATTGCCTCTTAAAACTATTCGAGCCGTATGATTAATCTCCAAATCAGCCACTTTGATTATATTACTTTTTACCTGTTGTTGAACCATTAAACTGCGTCGATATAAAGCATTCAGTCGCATCAACAGCTCTTGAAACTGAAATGGTTTCACTAAAAAATCATCGATTCCAGCGTCAAATCCAAGAGATTTATCTTCGAGAGTACCCATAGCAGTTAGCATTAAGATGGGAGTATTTTGCTTTTCGTTTCTGATTGACTGAGTTACATCATAACCATTCATTTTTGGCATATTCACATCCATGATTATCACGTCATAGTCGTTTTCAAATGCCATTTTTAAGCCGATTTCACCGTCTTTTGCAATAGTTACCAAATGTGTATGTTCCTCAAGTCCACGTTTTATAAATTCAGCCAGACGGAGCTCGTCTTCAACAATCAGTATTTTCATGGTCGTTATAAAATAAATCAAGCAAGGTGGTATTACCTTGCTCACATTGTTTTTTGCATTCAAAACAATTTACTTAACTACTTTTCAATTACTGTATTTTTTATCTTTTTTTATTATTTAAAAGCATGCCGGTGGATAATATTCACTTCTTTTTGGGTTGCCCTAAGTTCTTTTTTAAACATTTTTTGCTTTTTGCTTCTTTATAAAATTTAAAAATTATTTATTCAGCTCACCATTTGTGCTTTCTGATTTGATGGTAAAACTTAATAATTAAATGCATCTTAAACCTACATTAAATCCTGATTAAATGTCAGTATAATGTTTTAATAGGAAACTCTACCGTAAAAATCGAACCATTACCTGCTGCGGATCGAACTGATATATTTCCAGAATGAATTTCTACAATGCGTTGCGTAAGTGGTAAGCCAATTCCATGTCCAGAAATTTCTTTGGTTTTTTCATTCCTGTAAAATGCTTCAAATATGTGTTCAGTTTCCAATTGCGTCATTCCGACTCCTTGGTCGATAAAATCAATTTTTAACTTGTTTTTTTCATACGAGATTTTGGTCTCGACTCGCTTATTTTGGCTATATTTACAAGCATTTTCCATCAAGTTTCTAAATACCAAAAGCAATAATTCTGCATTACCACTTACAATCATAGATTCGTCGTTTTCAGGAATCTCATCAAATTCGATACTTATTTGATATTCTGGCTGATTTTTCTTTACCAAATCCGAAGCTGCCCAGAGGACTTCATCAACCCTAACCTCAGCAAATGGCACAGATTGAGCATCTGCATTCATCCGAGCTAACTCCAATAAACTATTTACTAAGTTTATCATATTATTAATGTCGAGCTGAGAGTTTTCAATAGTTTGCTTGTATTCTAAGATACTACGCTCCTTCATAAGCGTTACTTGGGCATTTCCGAGCAGAATAGATAATGGCGTACGGAGCTCGTGAGTAACATACGACACAAAGTTACGCTGTTGGGTATAAGCATAATCAAGTCGATCAAGTAAATCATTAAAAGTATGAGCCATTTGTCCAATTTCATTGTCTAAATTAGACTCAGGAATACGTGACTGGAGATTTTTACTTGAAATCTTTTTCATCCGTTTCGCAATTTGTCCAATGGGTTTTAAGTCTTTTCTGATATAAAATCGAGTTGTGATCGTAATTATGCTTATCAACAGAATCGAACCAACAATTAGAATATAAAGTAGGTTTCGTTGTTTATTGAAACCTGATAAGTCATAGCCGGCAGCTTCAATAATAAATAACTGCTTGAATTTATTATTACGGCTTAGAAAAATAGTTCGTTCATAACCATCTTTCTTAAACTCAACTTCATGTTTAAAAACCTCTTTTCTTAATCTTTCGGTCAAATGAGTAACAGCATATCTCGACTTAAATATTACTACGCCTGTTGAATCATAAATAATAAATTCTTCTTGGGTATATATATTTTCCTTCATATCATCCAAAGTCCGTACGTCATCGCCGCTTAGACCTTTGTCAATAATCATTTTCTCTAAAGTAATGGCATTATTTCTAAGATAGAGATAAAATTCATTTTCTCGGAAATTACTGTAAAAAAGATATATATTGGTCGAAAATATAATGAGAGCGATACTTAGAATGGTTGGAATCCGGATGGTTTGTTTATCAACAATTTTCATAAAAATGACAATGATTACAGGTAAACTTTTCGTCAAAAAAATTATTAAATGCAAATCAGGTATTGTCCAAAAAATCGATAACAACACAAATCAAATCAATACCATTATTAGCTTACCCTTTCATCATATAACCTCTACCAACAACTGTGTGGATTAGTTTGACAGGGAAGTTTTGATCGATTTTTTTTCGCAGAAAATTTACATAAACATCAATAGTGTTTGTGCCTGTATCAAAGTTTAAATTCCAAACTTTTTCGGCAATTTCTACTCTTGAAACAACCTTACCGTTGTTTCTCATGAAGAATTCCAGTAACATAAATTCTTTTGAAGTAAGCGGAATTATATATCCACCTCGATTAGCATTTTTTTCATTGAGGTCTAATTCCAAATCAGCAACTTGAATATTTCGTTTAAGCTCATTTACTTCCTTTGAACGGCGGTAGAGGGCGTTAAGTCTGGCAATGAGTTCTAAAAAATCGAAAGGTTTAACTAAATAATCATCCGCACCAGAATCAAAACCCAGCAATTTGTCTTGTGTTGTACCCATAGCAGTTAAAATCAAAATTGGTGTTTTGAATTGTTCTGCCCGGAGTTTTTTGGTTAAATCAATTCCACTAATTTTTGGGAGATTTACATCAAAAACCAAAAGGTCATAATCATTAGTTAATGCCATACTTTTACCAATTTGGCCATCAAATGCCACATCGACAGTAAAGCCACTTTCTTCTAGTCCTTTTTTTACATATTCTGCCAATCTCAACTCATCTTCAACCAATAAAACTTTAATCGTTGCCATATTTAATAAATTTAATCTAACTTACCTTTGATAATCTCCAGTAAATTTCAGTTACTAAGTATAGTATGTCATAAAAATAAAATTAAAATTCGATTAAAATGTAAAAATATATTACCGAATTCTATTCCAATTTCTTCTTTGGTTATGTTTTTTAAGAATATTTCTAATTTCTTGACGTAAGGTTATCTTTTCTTCAATGTAGCAATCATTTGAGATATTAGCTAGTTTTTTTAAAATAGGCAAATAAAGACCCATATATCCGCTAATTCCTTTCGGGTTCCCAATATTTACAATTCCTGCTATATTATCTGAGCCAAAAAAGAATGGACCAACTCTGACATTAACTCCAAAAGCAAGATTTCGATAACCATTTTGTAAAGATATCGGAAGAGCAATATCAAGCCTTTTGCTTTCAAAACGAGGTGTAATAGCAAACATTGATGGCTGATTCATTCCCATTGTTTTTGGATTTCTCAAACTCTGAATCCAGGTAGCGTTTAGATAGATGTTTTCTGAAATTTTATAATCAAAATTTGATGAAAGTGCCATTGGAAGAGCTACCACAAAACTATGTTGATAATCTGATTGATTAATGTTAAAAGCATCATTCATTCGGTAGAATAATCTATCGGGCGAAATAATTTTAGTAAAAGTACCAGGCGGAATCAGAACATTGGTTTTATCAATCTGAATAACATTTGTATAGGTAGGATTATTATAATTTATACTACCAACATCAATCAAAGCAACTCCGATTCGATACAAATATTTATTTTTAGTGCCGTTTTTTTGCCATTTACCGTTTACTTTTACATCGTATTTGTCAAATTCTGGTCTAAATTCATAGATAACACCAATATCAAAACCATAACCTATTCCTGGTGGCAGATTACCTAATAACCAACTTGGGCTAGGCCTAAAGGAACGAATTGCCGCGTTGGTTGTAGTTCCATAAGTTCCTGAGGCATTTCTTAAAAAGACATCCTGACGATTGGCTTTTGTACTATTTGCATCAACCGTAAAATCTAGATTATCAACTAAATAATGAATATTAGCCAAGCCATTCAATCGTTTTAGGGTACAGCCTACCTTAAAGAAATCTTGGTCTTGTTCTCTAATAATAGTACCTAATGTCAACCCCATTTCTGTAAATGCATTCAAATTTAAGGTCATATAATTATTGTCTTGTGTACTACCATACAAATTTGTGATGAATGTACCATTGACCATAATATGAGCCAAATCTGAGGAAATATTACTCAAATTAATCAACATCCTTGCTCTTGAAGTAAGCCCAATTGCAAATTTTGCTTTCTCAAAAGTATAAATAAGAGAAGGTCCTTTTACATCAGAGGCTATAAAAGCAACTGAATTTGGTTGATTAAGTGCTTCGCTTATATACGAGGGTTTAAAAATAGGCAATCCATTCGAAGCACGATATCTACTAGGAACTGAATTGGTTGAAAGTCCAAAAAAAGAAAATGGAGCAGCCCATCCTGCATAATTATTAATGAAGTCAACATTACCTCCAGCAAGATTCAAAAATAACTTATAACGTGAATCTGCAATATTAGCAGGGTTTCCAGCTAAATTATATGTTCCTGAATAGTTACTTGTCGATATTCCGAGCCATTGTTGAGAAAAAGATGCATGAGTTATAAAAAAAAGACAAAAAAAGATTCGCATTTTTTATTGAAAAGGTCAGAGTTAGAATAGCGGTTGGCCTTAAGGACAAACAGATTACAAAAGTATATAAATAAAGCCAAATGCTTTTGATTATTAATAGATTAATCATATTTTGGTATTTCATTTACTTAAAGACCAAAGAAATACATGAATTACGATTTTAAAAATTACAAAACTGAAAATTTCTTCGATGAAATGATTACTCCAGAAGGAAATTCTCGAGAAGGCAATCAGGCTCTAAAGGGAACAATTGAAAATCTTGCTTTTGATAACCTAAAAAATAAACAGAAAGCAGCTGAACGTTCGATGGTGTCAGCTGGAATTACATTTAACGTTTATTCAGAAGACGGAGGAACGGAGCGAATTATCCCGATTGACATCGTACCAAGAGTAATTGACTCACAGGAATGGGACAATATCGAAAAAGGTTTAATTCAGCGAATCACTGCATTGAATATGTTTTTACAAGATGTTTATAATGAGCAGAAAATTATTCGAGATGGGATAGTTCCTCGTGAAATAATCGAATCGAGTAAAGGTTTTTTACCTGAATGCAAAGGACTTACTCCTCCGAAAGGCGTTTGGATTCATATCACTGGTACTGACCTCATAAGAGATAATAATGGAGTTTTTACAGTTCTAGAAGATAACTTGCGTTGTCCTTCAGGGGTTTCATATATGCTTGAAAATCGTGAGTTATCGAAGCAGACTTTCCCTGATGTACTTTCAAAAACTAATGTCCGCTCAATTTCTGAATATCCTGCAAAATTACTCGAAGTTTTGAGTTTTATTTCAGGTCGCCCCGACCCTACCGTCGCGGTTCTTACTCCAGGAATTTATAACTCGGCTTATTTTGAGCATTCCTATTTAGCCCAACAAATGGGGGTCGAGTTAGTTGATTACCGAGATTTAGTTGTTGTTGGCGATTACCTAAAAATGCGAACTACAAAAGGCTTCAAGACAGTTAATGTACTTTATCGCAGAATTGATGATACATTCTTGGATCCAAAAACTTTTAATCCACACTCTTTGATTGGTATTCCAGGATTATTTGATGTATACAAAAAAGGGAACATCGGTTTAGCGAATGCTCCAGGCACTGGTGTAGCCGATGATAAAGTCGTTTATGCCTATGTACCTCGTATAATTAAATATTATTTGGGAGAAGAGGCAATTATTCCAAACGTGGAGACTTACCTGTGTGGAGAACCCGATTCAATGAAGTATGTGTTAGAAAACATAGAAAAACTGGTAGTAAAAGAAGCCAATGAAGCAGGTGGTTACGGAATGTTGATTGGTCCGAAAGCGAGTAAAGAAGAACACCAGAAATTTAGAAATTTAATTCAATCTAATCCAAGAAATTATATTGCCCAACCTACAATATCTCTTTCTCGTAGCCCTTGCCTAGTTGAAGATGGTCTTGAAGGTCGCCACGTTGATTTACGCCCTTATATTCTTTATGGTGACGGAATACACGTAACACCTGGTGGACTCACTCGTGTAGCATTGAAAAAAGGTTCTTTGGTCGTAAATTCCTCACAAGGTGGGGGAAGCAAAGATACCTGGGTACTTAAATAATTCTTTACTTTGATTTCTGAGTTCTGAGTTTTTTTGTAATTTTGTTCACTTAATAATATTCTGTGTTAATTCAAAACTAAGCACTCAGAATTATAAACTTTTATCATGAATATTACCCGTTTTTCAACATTAGTGGCAATCATAGTGCTAGCAGCAATAGCCAGATTCATACCACATCCTTTTAATTTCACCCCCATTGCAGCTATTGCATTGTTTGGTGGGGCATATTTTACCAATCGTTGGCAAGCACTATTTGTTCCAATGGCTGTAATGTTATTAAGTGATACAATCCTCGAAATCACTACTGGTTGGGGTTTTCACTCAGGAATGATAATCGTTTATGCGGCCTTTGCCATGATTTCAGTTTTAGGAATGATTTTACTTAGAAATGTAAATTCCACTCGTGTAATTTCAGCTTCAATAATTAGTTCATTGATTTTCTTTTTAACAACAAACTTTGCTTTTTTATATCCTGAATCGTTGATAGCTGACCAAAGTATCGGAACCTACCCTCATAATTTAGGTGGTATACTATCGTCATACATAGCTGGTTTGCCCTTCTTAAAAAATCAAATCTTAGGAGATTTATTCTATTCAGTAGTTTTATTTGGAGGATTTGCTTTATTGAAAAGAAAATTCGAATCCTTAAAAATAGCTTAATTTTAAAACATAGATTGATTTAACGAGTATATTATCATCGATAGTATACTCGTTTTTTATGTTTCTTTATTGATAATCTTTAATTTTTCTATAAAATTACAAACTCAACCCTACGATTCATCTTGCGGCCTTCTTCAGTATTGTTATCTGCAATAGGTTTTGTATCACCGTACCCTTTGAATTGAATTCTAAAGCCTGCTATGCCCTTGTTAATCAAATACTCACGCACATTATAGGCACGTTCGAGCGAAAGGCGTTTGTTTTGGGTCGGGTCTCCTACATTGTCAGTATGGCCCTCAACTATAATAGACATTTTGGAGTCATTTTTGAGCATTTTTAATAAGCCATCAAGTTGAACGTATGAATCGGGTAAAAGTTTTACCTCACCAATCTCAAAAAATACTTTATCAAGTCTAAATTTATTTTCTTCAATTTTAATTGGACTATTTTCTTTAGACTCTTCTTTCGCAACCTCAATTTTATAGTCTATTTTTGGAGCTTCTTCTTTTACAGTTTCTGGCTTTTTTACAACTTTATCAACCGGATTTAGATAAATACTCTGCGAAAATTGCTGACTTTTAGCAACTTTAGATAAATCCATGCTTTCTTGAGAATTTTCGTAGCCTTTGGCCGATGCTATAAAAGTATAGGCTTCAGGTTTGATTTTGAATGAATATTCGCCCGTAGCACTGGTTTTTATTGAATCGGATTTTTGTGCATCAAAGTCGAAACGATACAAAACATTTCCAATTATTGGTTTATTAGTTTTGGCATCAATCAATTTTCCCTTAATTGTCAGCATAATTTCTTTTTCTGGCTCTTCATTTTTCTTGACATCTGTTGGAGCTGGAATTAATGGATTATTGATATGTACACCATAAAAATTCCAATATTGATGACTTTCTTCTGGTCGATTTTTACCTTCAATCAGGTTAAAAGTTTCAATTCCCGCATCAAGTTTCTCAAAATAAACCGTGAAACGATATTTTTCTTTAGGATTAACATTCATTTCTTCAGGCATTTCCGAAATTCCAGTGCATTTAATATATTTAAAACGTTTGCCATTTCCATTCAAATAACTTTTTGGATTGAAGGAAATAGTATAATTTGAACTCGGTTGATTTTGATTGGGAAAAGGAAACTGAAATTGAAAAGAATTATTTTTCTTTTGAGCAAGCTGATAGCTGAAAGAAACGATTGTATAAATACCCCGAATTTCGACTTTTGTGATGTCGGTTTCATAACTTGTTTGGTCGTCAATTTCAGGCATTTTAGTAATTAATTGACCAAAAGAATTCAGAAAAGATAAAGTTAAGATAGTTATGAGCAGTTTTTTCATTTTTTTATTATTGAAATTATTCCACAAAAAAAACGAATGTAGTGTTTTTTTAGTTTATTTGTAAGTGTTAATTATTGTTAAATTGATGTCAATGAAAAAACTTAACGACCTCCTCCAACTCGGTGACCCACGATTGTATGAAGTTTGTGAACCGGTCTATGAGTATGAATTACCCCTAGTACAAGAATGGGTATCAGATTTACATAACGTAATGGAGGAAATAAGAGAAAAATATCAATTTGGTAGAGGAATTGCCGCACCTCAACTTGGAGTAATGAAGCGTTTGATATATTTAAATTTGGATAAACCCAAAATAATCATCAATCCAGTTTTTGAATACCTCAGTGAAGAAATGTTTGAATTATGGGATGATTGCATGTCGTTTCCGAATCTATTAGTAAAAGTAAATCGACATAAAAATTTAACAATCAAGTATTTAGACGAAAAATGGCAACAGCAAATTTGGCAGGTAGACGATTCCATTTCCGAACTCCTACAACATGAATATGATCATCTTAATGGAATTCTCTGTACTATGCGAGCCATAGATAATCAATCGTTTAAGTGGCGACAAACGCCTGAATAATTCACTTTTCACTTACATTTTTATGAATCGTATCCATGATTCTGACCAAATGGTCATAGTCTTCATCAGTTAAACTACCCCAGGATTTTCTGCGAATTTCACCAATAACACTCAAGGCATTTTGGTGTAAATTTTCGCCTTCATCGGTTAAATAAATATTAAATTTGCGGCGGTCATCGTCGGCCATTTGGCGACGAACCAATCCTTTTTCTACTAATAAATCTAAGATTCGGGTAATTGTTGGGGCATCTTTAGCGGCATCAATGGCCAAATCATTCTGACTGATTCCCGCTTTTGGTTTGATATGGTCAATCACTACCCATTGGTCAACGGTAAGGTCTATACCACCATCGGTTAGTCCTTTTTGCATAAAACTACGAATACGCTTTATGGTTGTATCAATCTTAAAATAGTACGAACGCTTATCTGAGTGAGTCATATTTTTTAAATTCAGTCTTACTATACTTTAGAATACTTTAAGTTTATAATCAAAACTTACCTCTACTTTGACCATTTTAAACGCTATCCAAATTATATTCGGCCTATATTTTATAATCTAAAGAAATTAATTATTACAAAAGTAAAAAAAACCTTTAATTATTGATATACTAATAATTGCTGTTCTATAATATATTCAAAATTTCGGATCGATTCATACAATTGAACGCGAGAGTCTATTACAAAATAATTTTTCAGTTATGCTTCAATTTTTATATCTGTTTTGCATAATTTCTTCACTTACTCATAAATAGTCCACGGTCAATAATCCAAAGTGCAATCATAAGCTCAAGCTAATGGACAGGCATTTAACTATTTTGCAAATTTATCCGATTAATATTTTCTAATTAATTACTATGAAAGAAATTAAAAAAAAGAAGAAAAAAGGGCGTAACTCATGACGCCCCTCAGAAGTTTTGAATTAAGCCAAATTGTTCAGCCAAAGAATGATTTTTTCAAAAACTACATCTTTTTCAGGTTCATTATGTGTTTCGTGATATAAGCCTTCAAGGGAAAAAAATGTAAGGATTTTACCTGCTTTTTCAGCAAAAAGTTTGCTACCTTGATGAGAAGTAAGGCGGTCGGCGGTACCGTGATAGACCAAAGTTGGAATCCTTAATTTATCAGCATTATCAATTGCCCACTGCCCTGTTTCAATCATTTCAATACCCATTTTTGCCGAAACTTTATCATGTACGAGCGGGTCATCATTGTATTTTTTTACTTCTTCTACATCACGTGAGATTGCTGAAGAATCTAAGCCACTACTCATTGACAAAAAAGGGAAGATTCCCTTGAGTAGCCTTCCTACTTTAAGTTTGGCAGGAGCTGGCTGAAATGCCAATTGAAAATATGGAGAAGACAGAATCGCTCCCTCAATTTTAGGCTGACATCGAAGGAGATAATTAGCTATCAAATTCCCGCCCATGCTATGTCCATAAAGTATTTGTTTAGCATAAGGAAAATGAACGGAAGTAGCTTTCAAAAGTGAATCTACATCTTTCAAGAAAGTATCAAAATCGGGAAAATGTCCACGTTGACCCTCAGATTTGCCATGTCCACGATGGTCACATCCAATTACGGCATAGCCATTGCTGGTAAACATTTCAGCTACATGTTCATAGCGATTAATATGCTCGCCCATGCCGTGCATGATACAAATAACAGCCTTTGTAGGCATTTGCGTCTCCCATTTTTTGCCGTGTATATTAAGTCCATCAGAAGTTTTCCAAGATAATTCAGTAGCGTTCATATTATTAATTGGGTAGGTTTAAGCCATAAATATAGATAAATAAAGCGATATTTTGCAGCAAGTTGGTGACTTGGGTTGGTTTTTTTATATTTGTAAGGTTTTGCATCATAAAGATGTATATAAATGATAGTTGAAAATGATTGATTACATAAAGCTATAAGTATTTATATCTATCCAAGAACTAAAATTGGAGTTAAACCCAAACAAAATTTTGATTGGCAGTAACGGTGCTGAAAAAAGCAATTTTGTGTCATTTTTTAAATTGATAAATGCTATTTTCAATCAAAGGTTGCAGAAATTTATTTTAGTAGAAAAGGTTGATAATATTATCTATTTTAAAAGAAAGACAACAGAAAGCCTATTTGGTAAATTAAATTTTAGCAATGGCTTAGATTTAACTACCGCTGACTATTTCCATTTATCCCAAGTTAAAGAAGGTGGATTATTTATTGAAAAGTAGGCATCTGGTTATATTGTAAGGAAGGATGATTCATTTTATAATTATTACATCTATGGTAATTTAGAAGAAAGTCATATCGCTAAATCATCTTCTATTAGAGGTGGTGAGTTTTTAAGAACGCAGTTGTCAAATATTCAAGTTTTTCATTTTCAAAATACATTATCAACATCTTATTTGAAAAGAGCCTGCGACATTAATGATAATCAATATTTTAAGCAAGATGGACGCAATTTGCCCGATTTTCTATACTTAATTAAGGTAATCACCCTTAAATATTTTCGAGAATAGAGAAAACCGTTCAAGCAGTAGCTCCATACCTTGATAGATTTACGTTAGGGGCAACAATTCATGAATTTTGTAATCCCGAAATGATAAACGATGGACCAATAAATGCATCTTCAAAAAGACTTTCAAAAATTATAAAAGGCTATTACTCAGAAAATGAGAATATCAAGGTTATTTATGGTTCGTTGCTTGCCCAAGGCATTGGATTACCAAAAATTAGAGCAAAATGCACTCAATTTAATGAATAGATTACAAAATTAGAAAGTATATAGGATTAATTTATTCGAGAAATCAATACATACACTTCAAAACAACAACAAAACCAATGAAACAAGTATTAAAAACACTTAAAATCGAATTACTCAACAATGGAGTCAGTACAGGCTTAGAAAGTTGGACAGGTGGCGGAAATTTACTTAGTTCGTACTCACCAGTAGATGGCGAATTAATTGGACAAGTAAAGCAAGCCAATAAAGAAGATTACGACAAAGTCATTGAAAAAGCCAATGCTGCATTTAAGGTTTGGCGGACAATTCCTGCTCCAAAACGTGGTGAAATCGTACGACAAATGGGTGATGCTTTGCGTGAAAACAAAGATGCTTTAGGTCGATTGGTCAGCTACGAAATGGGCAAAAGTCTGCAAGAAGGATGGGGAGAAGTGCAAGAAATGATTGATATTTGTGATTTCGCTGTCGGACTATCTCGCCAACTTTATGGTCTTACGATGCACTCTGAGCGTCCGCAGCACCGAATGTATGAACAGTGGCATCCACTTGGAATTGTTGGAATTATTTCAGCATTCAATTTTCCAGTGGCAGTTTGGTCTTGGAATACCATGTTGGCATGGATTTGTGGTGATGTTTGCGTTTGGAAACCTTCTGAAAAAACACCTTTGACCGCTATTGCTTGTCAAAATATTATCCAAGAAGTTTTACACAAAAATGCTATTCCAGAAGGTGTTTCTTGTTTAATCATTGGAGATAGAAATGTTGGCGAATGGCTATCAAACGATACGAATGTTGCGTTAGTTTCAGCCACAGGCTCTACACGAATGGGCAAATCAGTTGGGCAAGCGGTAGCAGCTCGATTTGGTAAAAGTTTATTAGAGTTGGGCGGAAACAATGCCATTATTGTTACACAAAATGCTGATTTAGAAGTAGTTATTCCTGCCGTGGTCTTTGGAGCAGTCGGTACTGCTGGCCAACGTTGCACAACCACTCGTCGTTTATTCTTACACGAAAGCATGTACGAAGAAGTGAAGAATCGTTTAGTGAAAATCTACGCTCAACTTCGTATCGGCGACCCTTTAGATATGAACAACCACGTTGGTCCATTGATTGATATTGATGCAGTGAATAATTATAAAACAGCCATCGAAAATATTAAAATTGAAGGCGGAAATGTGCTTTGCGGAAATGCGGTTTTAGAAGGAAAAGGCTATGAATCAGGTTGTTACGTCAAACCAACAATCGTTGAAGTTGAGACTCAAAGCCAGACAGTTTGCCACGAAACCTTTGCACCGATTTTATATTTAATGAAATTCAAAACCCTTGATGAGGCAATCGAACTACAAAATGCCGTTCCGCAAGGACTTTCGTCCTCAATATTTACCTTAAATATGCGTGAAGCTGAGCAGTTTTTGTCTTATACTGGTTCAGATTGTGGAATCGCAAATGTAAATATCGGAACCTCTGGGGCAGAAATTGGTGGAGCATTCGGTGGAGAAAAAGAGACTGGTGGCGGTCGTGAGAGTGGCTCTGATGCTTGGCGAAACTACATGCGTCGTCAAACAAATACTATCAATTATAGTACACAACTACCTTTAGCTCAAGGAATAAAGTTTGATTTGTAAGATAGATTTTAGATATAAGACAAGGGACAAAAAATATATTGTCTCTTGTCTAAATATCCAACTTCGTTTCATTCTTAATCTCACTCATCACAAATGTACTGTGTGTGCTACCGATATTTTCGAGTGATGCCAATTTATTCATTAAAAAGCTTTGGTATTCTCTCATATCTTCCACCACAACTTTTATCATAAAATCGTATTCTCCCGAAATATTATGGCATTCGATTACTTCATTCAGTTTCACAATTTCCAACACAAACTTTTTGCCTGCTTCTTGGGCGTGCTCTTTTAGGCGAATATTACAAAAAACCATCAAGTCTTTTCCCACTTTTTCACGGTCTATAACTGCCACATATTTTTTTATTACGCCGTCATTTTCCAATCGTCTTACACGTTCATAAACGGGCGTAGGCGAAAGATTTAAACGAGAAGCCAATTCTTTGGTGGTCAGATGAGCGTTTTCTTGCAGCGACTTCAAAATTTCACGGTCGGTACTATCTAATTTTTGCATAGATAAAATGTCGTTTTTATCAAATATTTATGTCAAAATTAAAAATAAAAAGCATAGTAAACAACCGCATTTTAGATAATTTATCTATTTTTTGTAATTTATTTAAAAAATCAATCTTTAAATCGTACTTTTGTAAGATAATTTTTGTTATTCTTCATCTATACAATTTTCTAATATTTTTCAAAAATATTAAATAAAACAGAAATTCTGATTCAGCAAAAAATTAAATTTACTAAACATTTTTTTCTAATCAATTATAAAATTATGACAGCCGTACAAAAACCAATGAGCAATATTCAGTTGGAATTGCTGAAAGTATATGCTTCTAATATTTCTGAAGAAGACATTCTTCATATAAAAGATTACTTAGCTCGGTATTTTATGCAAAAAGCTATAACCGAAGCAAATAAGATTTGGGTAGAACGTGGCTATACAAACGAACTTATGGACGAATGGCTAAATGATGAGAACCTATGAGGGTGGTTATTGATACCAATATTTTAGTAGCGTCTCTTTCCAGTAATTCAAAAAACTATTGGATTATCGAAGCATTGCTGGACAAGAAAATTGAACTGTGTTTGACTAACGATATTTTACTGGAATACGAAGAGGTTCTAAAAATCAAATATTCTGCATTGGTTGCAGATGCTTTTCTTGCTTCATTAAAGGATTTATCAAATGTTTATGAAATTCAAGTATATTTTCAATGGAGTATTATCCAAACCGACTCAGACGATAATAAATTTGTTGATTGTGCCATTGCTGGAAATGTTGATTTTTTGATAAGCAATGACAAGCATTTTAGTATTTTAAAAACCATTGATTTTCCAAAACTAAATCTTCTACGTTTAGAAGAATTTGAGGAATTTTATAAAAACAATTTATGATTAAGCAAAACATCCGAGAAATACTAAAAGATAGAATCCTTGTGCTTGATGGTGCCATGGGATCATTGATTCAAGAATATAAATTATCTGACGCAGATTACCGTGGCGAAAAATTCAAAGATTTCCCGCATGAAGTAAAGGGTAATAACGATATGCTTTCTATCACGAAACCAGAAGTTATTAAAGAAATTCATGCCAAATACTTTGAAGCAGGAGCCGATATTGCAGAAACTAACACTTTTTCGGGAACGTCAATCGCTATGGCCGATTATCACATGGAAGAATATGTGTATGAATTAAATTTCCAATCTGCCAAAATTGCCCGTGAAGTAGCCGACGAATTCACCGCTAAAAACCCTTCGAAACCTCGTTTTGTAGCTGGTTCAATCGGGCCAACGAACCGTACACTTTCGCTTTCGCCCGATGTAAACGACCCTGGTTTTCGTGCCATTACATTTGATGAATTAGTTGAAGCTTACTATGAGCAAATCCAAGGTTTGGTCGATGGTGGTGCTGATTTACTTTTGGTAGAAACCATCTTCGATACGCTCAATGCAAAAGCCGCTCTTTTTGCGATTGATTTGTTTGCTTTCGATGTAAAACATAATACTGTCAAACCATTGAAAAGTAGTTCAATACCCAAACAAACAAGAGTAGATTTATCAGCATTCGTTCAAACAAATATACCAGTAATGGTGTCGGGAACAATCACCGATGCTTCTGGAAGAACCCTTTCGGGACAAACAACTGAGGCGTTTTTGACTTCGGTTTCGCACATAGATTTATTGTCAATAGGCTTAAACTGTGCTTTGGGAGCAGATTTGATGCGTCCGTACGTACAGATTTTGGCAAATGAAGCACCATTCATGGTTTCGGCACACCCAAATGCGGGTTTGCCCAACGAAATGGGTGAATACGACCAGTCCCCTGCCGAAATGTCGGTCATTGTGGAAGATTTCTTGCAAAGCGGTTTTATGAATATCATTGGTGGTTGTTGTGGTACAACACCTGCACACATCAAAGCAATTGCAGAAGTTTCGGCAAAATACAAACCTCGTGTAATTCCATCATTTGAACCGATTCAAAAAGTTTCGGGGTTAGAGCCTTTAAAAATGACAAAGGAAACTAATTTTATCAACGTTGGTGAGCGATGTAACGTAACTGGTTCAAAAGCCTTTGCCCGTTTGATTCGTGAAGGAAAATATGATGATGCACTTTCGGTTGCAAGAAATCAGGCAGAAAATGGAGCTCAAATCATTGATGTAAACCTCGATGAGGGAATGATTGATGGTGTAGAAGCCATGACAACTTTCTTGAATTTGATTGCTGCCGAACCCGATATTTCAAGATTACCTTTGATGATAGACTCCTCTAAATGGGAGGTTATTGAAGCTGGCTTGAAATGTGTTCAAGGAAAATCTATCGTAAACTCGATTTCTTTGAAAGAAGGTGAAGCTAAATTCAAAGAAACTGCCGAAAAAGTAAAACGTTACGGTGCCTCGACAGTCGTAATGGCTTTTGATGAAGCAGGACAAGCTGACTCTTATGAACGTAGAATTGAAATTTGCAAAAGAGCCTACGATATTTTGGTAAATGAGGTAAATTTCCCTCCACAAGATATTATTTTTGACCCTAACATCTTGACCGTTGCGACTGGATTGGAAGAGCATAATAATTATGCAGTTGACTTTATTAATGCTACTCGTTGGATAAAAGAGAACTTACCGTATGCCAAAGTTTCGGGTGGAGTTTCTAATATTTCGTTTAGTTTCAGAGGAAATGAGCCAGTGCGTGAAGCTATGCACACCATTTTCTTATACCACGCTATCAAGGCAGGTATGGATATGGGTATCGTCAATGCTGGACAATTGGGTGTTTATGATGATATCCCGAAAGACATGTTGGAACTTTGCGAGGATGTATTATTAAATCGCCGAGAAGATGCAACCGAGCGTTTGGTAACTTTTGCCGAAACCGTGAAATCTAAAGGAAAAGAGCAAATTGTAGATAATGTTTGGCGTGAATTGCCAGTGGGCAAACGTTTGGAGCATGCCTTGATTAAAGGTTTGACTGAATTTATCGATGAAGACGTAGAAGAAGCACGTCAAGGTTTTGAAAAGCCGCTGCACGTAATCGAAGGGCCTTTGATGGATGGTATGAATGTAGTTGGAGATTTATTTGGCGAAGGAAAAATGTTTTTGCCACAAGTCGTAAAATCAGCGAGGGTAATGAAAAAAGCTGTTGCTTATTTATTGCCATTTATAGAAGAAGAGAAATTGCTCAATAAAGTTGAAGGCGAAACAGAGACTTCATCGAATGCAGGAAAAATTCTCCTCGCAACCGTAAAAGGCGATGTACATGATATTGGGAAAAATATTGTTGGAGTAGTTTTGGCTTGTAATAACTACGAAATAATTGATTTAGGTGTAATGGTGCCAACAAATAAAATTTTGGAAGAAGCCAAAAAACACAACGTTGATATTATTGGCTTGAGTGGTTTGATTACGCCAAGTTTGGATGAAATGGTTGGAGTTGCCAAAGAAATGGAACGTCAAGGATTCAAAGTGCCTTTATTAATCGGTGGAGCCACTACTTCTCGCATTCATACAGCTGTGAAAATTGACCCACATTATTCTGGACCAGTAATTCATGTACTAGATGCCTCGAAAAGTGTGCCAGTAGCTGGGCGTTTGATGCAAAATGAACTAACAAGCCAAGATATTTTTGACGAAATAAAAGCACAATATGCACAGTTGAGAATTGATCACGCAAGCCGTCAAAAAGATAAAAATTTCATTCCGATTGAAAAAGCGAGAGAAAACCATGTAAAAATTGATTGGAGTAATTATAAAGTAAAAAAACCAAAGTTCTTAGGAACAAAGGTTTTTGATGACTATGATTTAGCCGAAATTGCCAAATACATTGATTGGACCCCATTCTTCCAAACTTGGCAATTATCTGGAAAATATCCAAAGATTTTTGATGATGAAACAGTTGGGAAAGAAGCTAAAAAACTCTTTGATGATGCTCAAGCAATGCTCAAAAAAGTAATTACCGAAAAGTCATTAAAAGCAAAAGCTATTGTTGGTTTTTATCCAGCAAATTCGGTAGTTGATGATATTGTTTTGCATAATTTTGAATCATATGAATATAATTCAGCAGGACAAGGTGCATTGAAAAATATAGCTTATCGAATTTTAAGCGAAAAAGCAGTGTCAGAAAATGGCAATTTAATTGAAAATCCGTCATTGGCTATTTTGCATCACCTTCGTCAGCAAAATTTGAAAGCCCAAAATTTGCCAAATTTGTGTTTAAGTGATTATATCTCTCCATTAGGCGAGGGAGATGATTACATAGGTGGTTTTGCTGTAACGGCAGGTTTGGGTATCGAAGCATTACTCGAGCAATACGATAACGACCACGATGATTATCAATCAATTATGATCAAATCAATTGCCGACCGTTTGGCAGAAGCGTTTACTGAATTGATGCACGAACGAGTAAGAACTGAATTCTGGGGATATGTTTCAAGTGAAAATTTTACGAATGAAGAATTGATTGCTGAAAAATATCAAGGTATTCGTCCAGCACCAGGCTATCCTGCTTGCCCAGACCATACCGAAAAAACAGCTTTATTCAATCTATTAGATGCAGGAAGAATTGGAATCGAATTAACCGAAAGTTTTGCGATGTATCCTGCAAGTTCGGTAAGTGGTTGGTATTTTGCTCATCCAGAAAGTAAATATTTTACAATCGGTAAAATTGCCAAAGACCAAGTGGTTGATTATGCAAAACGCAAAAATATGACACTAGAAGAAGTTGAAAAATGGCTCGCTCCAGTTTTAAATTATGATTAAAAATACATTCAGATAGTTTAACCTCATTGACATTTTACCGCTGAAACTCAAAACTTTAGCGGTATCTTTTTGAATTTCAAATTCCCTACCTTATTAAAATCTAATATTTTCAATAATATCACTCGCAATCATACTCGTCATACCAAATTTTTCAGCAGCATGGTCACCTGCTATACCATGTTGATAAACGCCCAAAATAGCAGCTTCTTGCGGTGTATATCCTTGTGCCAGTAAAGCCGTAATAATTCCAGTAAGCACATCGCCACTGCCCGCGGTAGCCATTCCTGCATTGCCTGAAGAATTAAAATGAATTGTGCCGTCAGGCAAGGCAACCGCAGTATTAGCTCCTTTTAGACATACAATTAGTTTATTATTTATCGAAAATTTCCGTAATAATTCCAACTTTTCAAAATCATTGTCCCACGATTTACCAATTATATTCTTAAATTCTTTCGGGTGTGGAGTAAGAATTGAGTTTTCAGGAATTTTCTTCATTCCTAATTGTCTTTTTTCAGTCGAAAAATTATTAAGGGCATCAGCATCCAAAACCATCGGAATGTCTAATTCTTGACAAATTTCACAAAGTTTTTCCAAACTCGTTCCGATATTTTCATTAACACCAATTCCAGGCCCTACTCCAACAGCTTGATATCGATTACGAAACTCATCCAAGTGAAACTTGGTCTCAATATAATCGGAGCCTTTACTATTCCATGCTTCCCAATACATTGCCTCTGGCAGTAAGATTTGCATAATTGGCAAGCCTGATTTTACAGAATGTACGGTAAGTTTTCCAACACCCGAACGCATGCACGCACGAGCTGCAAGTACAGCCGCCCCCATCATTCCGTGGCTTCCTGCGATTAGTAAAGCATGCCCGAATATGCCTTTATGAGAAAATTTTTGGCGTGGTTTAATTAATTTTTTAAGCTCTTTTGGTGTTGAAAAATAATAAGGTGTTTCTATATTTTCTATAAAATCATAGTGCAAACCAATATCTACTAAGTACCAATCACCGATAAATTCTTCATTTTGAGGTAGCATGAAGGCCAACTTAGGAAATTGAAAAGTAACAGTATGCGTAGCTTTTATAATAACATCATTCAAATTATTAGATTTATCGGCAAACAAACCCGAAGGCATATCAACTGCAATAATATTGGCTTCACTCCTATTTATTTGTTCGATTACTGATTTCAATAGACCATCAATCGACCGAGATAATCCAGACCCTATAAGTGCATCAATAATTGTATCATTTTTATTAAATTCAAGGACTAATTCTTCGTTTTCAATGTAGTTTATAGTCAATTGCTTTTCCAAACGTTTTTGATTAGTCTGAAAATTTTCTACGTTTTTACTTGAATATTTTACCACATATACTTCTAAATCATAATCCAAAAGTTGCAGCATTCGGGCAATTGCCAAACCGTCAGCTCCATTATCACCGAGTCCACAAAATAATTTTACTTTTAAATTTCTCTGCGTAATATTTTCACAAAACCAATGTACAAACCCTCTTGAAGCACGTTCCATCAAGTCGATAGAAGCTATTGGCTCATATTGAATGGTAAAGGCATCCGCTTTTCTAATTTGTTCAACCGACAATATTTTCATGGATTTTCTTTTTTAAAATCTCAAAATGTTTTTAATTCGTAAATATCGTCATTAACTTTATTTTTCATAGATAAACTTCCTCCGCATCTGTTGAAAATAAGTGTAATCATACCAACTTACAATGAAGCCGATCACATCGGTTGTCTCATCGAATCCTTAAAGATTTATGGGGAAAAGTACCTTCATGAAATAATTATTGCAGATTCGCCAAATTCGACCGATACTACAAAAGAAATTGCTCAGAAACTAGGTGCCATTGCCCAGAAATCTCCTCATGAAGGTAGAGCCTTTCAGATGAACTTTGGGGCTTCTATTGCTACAGGTGAGATTTTATATTTTGTTCATGCCGATGTAAAAGTAAACCCTGACTATGCTTTTGATATTTTAAAAGCAATAAAAAACGGACATGATTTTGGATGTTATCGTTATCAATTCGATACCGATTATTGGCTTTTGAAAGTCAATGCGTTCTGCACACGCCTGCCATTTATTTGGTTTCGTGGTGGGGACCAAACACTTTTTATTCGCAAAAAAGATTTTCTAAAAGTTGGTAAATTCAGAGAAGATTATCAAATTATGGAAGATTATGAATTTATTATAAGAGCAAATAAAGTACTAAAATTCAAGATTATTCCTAAAAATGTGATTGTTTCTGCCCGAAAATACAAAACTAATTCCTATCTTCGGGTTCAGAAAGCAAATTTCAAAATCATGCGAATGTTTCTAAGCGGAAAGGCTTCCCAATTAGAAATGATGAAAACATATCGCAGTATGTTAGATTACCGAGAATGAAATATGATATGTATAGGGGGAATTTTCTATTAGGATGTCATAGAGTAAAAATCATTAAAAACTCCTATTAAATATAATATGTCAGATTTGATTAGTGGAATTCAACAAGTTGGAATCGGTGTGCAAAATGCCCAAGAAGCATTTAATTGGTATAATAAAACCTTAGGACTTAATGTCCCTCTTTTTGATGATGTTGCAGAAGCAACCCTCATGACACGCTACACTAAAGGCAATATTCGCCAACGTCGAGCCATTTTAGCACTCAATATGGCTGGTGGTGGCGGTGCCGAAATCTGGCAATCAAATCGTCCCGAACCATTGGCAGCTAAGTTTGAACCCCAAATTGGCGATTTGGGCATTTTTGCCGTAAAAATTAAATGTTCAGATGTAGAGAAATTTTCTATAAGTCAGAAACTCTCAACAACCCAATCGCCCGAGGGTAAACCAACCGCATGGCTCAAAGATAGCTGTGGCAATCAACTACAAATCGTTCAGGACAATTCGTGGTTCAAACCTAAAGAGAGTATCACAGGTGGAGTTTTAGGTGTAATAATTGGCGTCAGTGATATTGACAAAGCACTCAAATTATATAAAGATGTATTATGTATCAGCGAATTGGTATATGATAAAACTGGTATATTCGATGATTTGAAAGAACTAAATGCTGATAAAAAACAATTACGCAGGGTGCTTCTGAAAAAGCCTATGAACAACACTGGGGCTTTTAGTAGATTACTCGGAAACGTTGAAATCGAATTAGTACAAACACTTGAAGGCCCGCCAAAAACTATTTTTGAAGGCCGAAGCTGGGGAGATTTAGGCTTCATTCATGTTTGTTTCGATACACTTGACATGAACACGTTAAAAAAGAAATGTGAAGCTAATGGTTATCCCTTTACGGTTGATAGTGACGATACTTTCGATATGGGCGAAGCAGGCGGACGTTTTACGTATTTAGAAGACCCCGACGGCACACTTATAGAATTTGTAGAAACACACCGAGTACCAGTTTTGAAAAAAATCGGATGGTATTTGAATCTAAAAAAACGCAAAACCCAAAAACCTTTGCCCGACTGGATGGTTTCTACAATGGGTTGGGGCAAAGTAAAAGCATAGTTTCGACTACACTCAGTTATCAATAACTTATAAATTTAAAAAATGCCCCAAATTGGGTGTTTTTTGTAAAAATGAAATGATATATTGTATGTTTTAGCATACAAAAATAATAAAATGGCAACAATATATCATATCACAACCAAAAATTGGTGGGCAAAATTTGAAGGCTTGGATTATTATGAAAGTCCGACTCTCAATGAAGAAACTTTCATTCACCTCAGCACAGCCGAGCAAGTTTCGGGAGTTTTAGAAAGATACTACGCAGGTCAAACAAATTTACTAAAACTTCACATTGACATCGAGAAACTTTCAGCAAAGCTGAAGTATGAATTGGCTACTAATAATGAGTATTTCCCGCATCTGTTTGGCAGATTGAATAAAAGTGCGGTTTTTGAAATAGAGATTTTATAATAAAAATATTAGAATCAAGTAAAAACACCCATTGATTGCTGTATTTTAACACTATTGAAATGCGTAAAATGTAGCTTAGTTTGTAACAGCTAAACAGCCATGAGGCAAGTAAACACCAAAAGTCTGCTCATCGGATACTACTTTTGCCAATTTTTCAAAAGCTAAAAATTAGAACATTTATTTGTTTAAGGTTATTTAAAAAACGCATGGTAAACCTCAATTGTAGGGAGGATGCTATTTTTGTTTCTGCAAATTATAGTCTTTCTTTGTAAAAAATGAGTATATGTTAGGAAAAGGAAAGTCGAAAGAGCAAAAATCAAAAGATTTAACCGAAAAATCTGGACTTCATCCACGAAACCCTCACCGTTTTCGCTATGATTTCAAGACTTTAATTGATTCATGTTTAGATTTAGAA
Organism: uncultured Emticicia sp.; assembly: GCF_937903345.1. GTDB lineage: Bacteria > Bacteroidota > Bacteroidia > Cytophagales > Spirosomataceae > Emticicia. The sequence goes on from NZ_CALCZQ010000063.1 coordinate 45,305, forward strand.
AAATTTGTCAAACTCAATAAATTTGGTGATGAAAGCATTGATTTTGCTAATCCTGATGCCGTAAAAACGCTCAATCGAGCCATTATCAAGCATTTCTATCAAATTTCACTTTGGGATATTCCTAAAAACTACCTTTGTCCACCAATTCCAGGGCGTGCTGATTATATTCATTATATAGCAGATTTATTAGGCGATGACAATAAAAATCAGATTCCTACGGGCAAGAAAATCAAAGTTTTAGACATTGGTGTCGGAGCAAATTGTGTATATCCAATTATAGGCTCAAAGGCTTATGGTTGGGACTTTGTTGGTACTGATATTGACCCCATTGCTATCAAATCTGCTCAAAACATCATAAAAAGTAACACCGTTTTGATTGAAAAAATTGAATGTAGATTACAGCCTTCAAGCAAACATATTTTTAACAATATTTTGAAACCAGATGAGTTTTTTGATGTTTCAATCTGTAATCCTCCTTTCCACGCTTCGGCAGAAGAAGCAGCGGCTGGCAGTCAAAGAAAAATAAACAATTTAGGACTGAAAGATAAATACAAACTCAATTTTGGTGGTCAAAATACAGAACTTTGGTGCGAAGGCGGCGAAGAAACATTTGTCAGAAACATGATTTACGAAAGTAAAGAAATCAATGAACAAATTACATGGTTTACAAGTCTAATTTCAAAAAAAGAGCATTTGCCAAGTATTTATTATTATCTAAAAAAAGTAAATGCCATTGAAGTAAAAACCATCAACATGGCACAAGGACAAAAAACCAGTAGAATTGTAGCTTGGACATTTAAAAGTGACACCGAAAGGAAGCGTTCGCTTTGAGCGTGTGTTGCCCAACTAAAGTTCAAGTAACATATGAGAAATGTATGATTTCTATTTTATTATTGCAAACTATATCGTAATATTGCAATATACATATATGTTTTCACATGGGGCTTACAAAAACCGACCTTTTTTCCGAAAATCAAAATGAGATAGCAACACTCGCCAGAGCCATTGCTCATCCTGCTCGTGTGGCAATAATTGAATATTTATTAAAAGTAAATACTTGTATATGTAACGCCATTGTCAATGAGTTGCCATTGGCACAACCAACCATATCGCAGCATTTAAAAGAGCTGAAAAATGCGGGGATCATCAAAGGCAATATTGAAGGAAATGCCATTTGCTATTGCATCAATGAGCCAGTTTTTTCTAAAATTCAAGGTTTATTTAGGCCGATATTGTCCACCCAAAATAAGTGTTGCTAAACAAATTAAAATAAAAGATAATGAAACTTTCAGAAGTAAAGCAAATTTTAGATATTGCAGAAAGCGTAAACTTTCAACTCGAAAATGGCACACAAGTTCCCGAACATTTTCACGTAACCGAGGTTGGAGTAATCACCAAACACTTTATTGATTGTGGTGGAACAGTTCGCAATGAAAAAGTTGCCAACTTCCAATTATGGAATGCCAACGATACTGACCACCGACTAAAACCAAAGAAATTGCTTGATATAATTGCACTTTCTGAAAAAGTTTTAGGAATGGAAGACCTCGAAATAGAAGTAGAATACCAAGCCGAAACCATCGGCAAGTATGAATTAGCCTTCAACGGAAAAGATTTTGTTTTGCATAATAAACAAACCAATTGTTTGGCACAAGATTCTTGTGGAATTCCCACCGAAAAATTAAAAGTAAATATTTCGCAAATAAGCTCAAATATTTCAGACTGCTGTACTCCTGGCGGTGGGTGTTGTTAATGATTAAATTAAACAATTCCTACTCTGACAAAATTTCAAATTGTATCTTAGATATAAACCTAAAATAACTAATACTTAAAAAAGAACATGACCAACATCTTAGTTCTATGCACAGGCAATAGCTGCCGAAGTCAAATCGCACATGGATATTTAGAGTATTTTACAGATAGACAAAAAGTAAAGGTTTATAGTGCAGGAATCACTACTCACGGAGTAAATACAAGAGCTATTGAAACCATGAAACAGGATGGTGTTGATATTTCCGAGTATACATCAAACAATGTAACCGAATACGAAAACATTAATTTTAATTATGTAATTACTGTCTGCGATAATGCCCATGAAAATTGCCCAATTTGGGTGAAAAATTCCAATGGCTCGTCAGTTCAAAAATTTCATCAAAATTTTCCAGACCCGCCAAAGTATATTGGCACGGAAGAGGAAATCGTAGCCGAATTTGCACGAGTACGTGATTTGATAAAAATATATATCAAAAACTTTGTAGATAAAAATAACCTTTCGAAAACATAACTATAAATTTTAAAAGAAAACTTTGCACTTACTTATATTTTTATACATGAGTTTTTAAAAAACAACATTGGATTTTTTTAATACTCGATTGGGATTTACGATCAAGATTTATTAACTTTGCAATCCGTTTAGGAGAATGCTGGACTTTGTACGGTTCAGCCGCTTCACTAACCGTATAAATATTTGATAATCAAGTAAATAACAAACCAATGGATTTGATTAAGTTAGTCGAAGCAGAATTTGCTGGCAAGAGACAAACACAGCCTGAATTTAAGGCTGGTGATACAATTAACGTTCACGTTAAAATTGTTGAAGGAAACAAAGAACGTATTCAGGTTTACACTGGTACTGTAATTCAACGTCGCAACGTTGGTACTAACGGAGAATCTTTTACTGTACGTAAAATCTCTAATGGTGTTGGCGTAGAGCGTATTTTTCCTGTACTTTCACCAAGTGTGGATAAAATCGAAGTAGTGCGTTACGGTAAAGTACGTCGTGCAAGATTGTTCTACCTACGTGGAAAACAAGGAAAAGCAGCACGTATCAAAGAATTAAAGAAAAAATAATAACATTTTGAAATAAAGTTGTTAAAAAATACAACTTTTTATATTCAAAATAGTACAAAGATAAAAGTAATAGCTTTTTCATAATTTTGTGTAGGAAAAGGCCGCCCCAATGGAGCGGCTTTTTTTATATCCAATAAGCAAAGTTGTAAACTTAATTTTTTACCAAAAAAGAAAATTAGTTTTGAAAAAAAACTTCTTTTATTGCTGATCGCAATCTGAAAACATCCTGGAAATATATTATACATGTTAAAAATTTAGATTTTAATTAATAATATATTATAATTTGCATGATTTTGAATGAGCTTCCGAAATGGCAAGTGCAAGAATAAAAAGTTTGATAATCAAAACTAAATTATAACAACCCTATAAACAACATGAAATTCTATAAGTATCAAGGCACAGGAAACGATTTCATTATGATTGATAACCGTGATGATTCTTTCACTCTTGACCAAGAATATATCGAACATTTGTGCCACCGTAGATTCGGAATTGGTGCTGACGGACTCATTTTGCTACAAAATGATGCTGAATATGACTTCAGAATGATCTATTATAATGCTGATGGTCGTGAAGGAAGTATGTGTGGAAATGGTGGTCGTTGCACTGTACGTTTTGCCGAAGATTTGGGAATTTTTAAAGAAAACACAAAATTTATAGCGGTTGATGGCGAGCATACTGCACAGGCTAATCAAAAAGCAATCTCATTGAAAATGGGCGAGGTTCATAGCCTTGAACGTCACGAAGCCTACGATTTTATGAATACAGGCTCACCTCATTATGTGGCGTATGTAACTGATATTGAGACTTATGATGTATTTTCAGTAGGAAAAAACATAAGATATTCCCCCGAATGGGTGTCTCGTGGCGGCACAAACGTGAATTTTGTAGAAATCCTGAGCGATGATACAATTTATGTGCGTACTTATGAGCGTGGCGTAGAAGACGAAACATATTCGTGTGGCACTGGTGTTACGGCTTCTGTCCTATCAGCAAATATGCGTCATCGCATGAAAAGTCCAATAAATGTAATTACTAAAGGTGGCAATCTACAAGTTGCATTCAACGAAGACTTTTCTGATATTCATTTAATCGGTCCGGCTATTAAGGTTTTTGATGGTTTTTTGTGAAATTATTTATTAGCGAGTTCGCATAAAAACTTAGGCTTATATAAATGTAGTAAGGCTTTTTTATTTCTACTTTAACATTTACCTCCAAAACATTGCATAATCAGTTAAGAGTGCATAATTTCGGAAACCTAAATAAAAAAACTTAAATAGTATGACTGAATTTGTTTTATCAATTGATTTGGAAGGCTTCGAAAAAGACAAATATATACATACTGTTTTAGAAGATAATATCCTACCTCTTTATATAGCTCAATGCCGTTGGTTTGCAGGGAAAGCTCGACAAATTAAGCAATTAAAAGTAAAAGATGCCGTTCATTTCGATGAATTTATTTTTATGACTTTTGAATCTAAATATACGGAAGGAGATAGCGAATTATACCTTATGCCCTTATCTTTTGTAGAAGAAGGCACACAAGAAATACCAACAAAAGGTATTTTGAGTAAGGCAAACATGGACGACAAAGGTGGGTATTTAGTAGATGCAATTTATGATATAAATTTCAGGAATGCCTTGTTTTCAAGCGTTTATCATAAAAAATCTTTTAACCAAATAAATGATGACAAACTCATCTTCTTAAATGGAAAAGCATTTATTGCAGCATCAGAAATCATCGAGTCATTTTTACCCACAATTGATTCATCAAATTCGGCTATGATATTTGGTGGTCAGTATTTTCTGAAACTATATCGGAAACTTTTCACAGAAGCCAATCCAGAAGCTGAAATGGTTGAATTTATTACTCAACATTCTGACTTCCGAAATATTCCAAGATTTGCAGGCAGTATTGCTTGGAAACGTGCCGATACAAGCGAAATAACTTTTGCAGTAATGGTTGAAGTAATCAAAAGTGAAAAGGATGATTGGAGCATTACAGGCGATTATTTAAACGATTTCTTGCTTGCTTTTTTAGATGGAAATTTTCAGATTAAAGAATCGGTATTTGCTAAAGTTGCATTGCTCGCACATCGTACAGCAGAAATGCACAAGTCTCTTTTTGCCCTTCGTGGTGCTGAGAATTTCAATGCCGAGCCATTTGATCGCCAATATCGTAGATTTTTACACCAAAAAATGGAAAATCTACTAGAGCAGAGATATACCTTGCTAACAGACAACTATTTACGTCTTGACGGACAAGCACAAGCTTTGGCTTGGAAATTCATGGAATCAAAAGATTTAATCCTTGATTTCATAGACCAAATACTTACTCGACCACTATTGTCATATCGTACTCGTATTCATGGTGATTATCATTTAGGGCAAGTATTGGTTACAGAAAACGATTTGGTAATCATTGACTTTGAAGGGGAGCCTGAAAGCACAATTTTAGAGCGTAAAATAAAACACTCACCACTCAAAGACATAGCCGGCATGATTCGCTCTTATCATTATGCAATTTCGGCAAAACTTTTTAATTCGACTGAAACAAGTGATATAAATGAACTGCAATTACAAAGTGCCGCAGACCGCTGGTATAGATTGATTAAAGATACTTATCTAGAGGAATACCTTTCTGTTATTGGAAGTCCGCATCCGCTTTATAAGGATAATAACGAAATCAATTATCTTTTACTTTTCCATTTACTTGAAAAAGCCGTTTATGAGATTGGCTATGAAGTAAACTATAGACCAAGTTGGGTAAAAATCCCGCTAAAAGGTATTGAAGAAGTATTGGCCGAAGTAGAAAAACTTAGAAGATAATAACATTCTAATTATAATGAAGGAATATTTTAAACAAATTTTTGAGCATGAGCATTGGGCAAATTTGAAAGTACTTGAAAGTATGATAGGTGCTTCAAAAACCCAGAAACGAGCAATCGAGATTTATTCGCATGCGATTGCAGCCCAAAGAATTTGGCTCGACCGTATCAATGGAGAGAAGACCGATTTAAAAATATGGGAAGTTTTTGAAACGAAAATCATGCTCGAATTATTAGAAATTAATTATGTGGATATCAAAAAAGTTATTGAAAATCAAGATTTTGAGCAATTAATAGCCTATCAAAATTCGAACGGTCAACATTACACAACTATAATTAAACAGATACTAAGTCATTTGGCTTTACACGCTTCGTATCATAGAGGGCAAGTGGTTTTACTACTTAAGGATCATGTGGATACTTTACCAACAACCGATTTTATTTTTTACGTAAGATAAATTTTGAATGATTAAGAGAGCATTTCTATAAAATATGAATCAGATACCAAGCCTAGAAGATATCAAATTAGTTCACGAACGCATAAAACCGTTTATTCATCTAACACCAGTGTTAAGTTCAACCAGTATCAATAAACTGGCAGGTTGTGAAATATTTTTTAAGTGCGAAAACTTCCAGAAAATTGGAGCATTCAAGGCCCGTGGTGGTATGAATGCCGTTTTGTCTTTAACAAAAGAAGAGCAAAAAAAAGGGATAACCACACACTCGTCTGGTAATCACGCACAAGCAATCGCTTTGGCGGCTAAAACAGTTGGCACGAAAGCTTTCATTGTAATGCCAAGCAATGCACCAGACATCAAAAAGAATGGGGTAAAAGCCTTAGATGGAGAAATCATTGAATGTGAACCTACATTGGAAGCTCGTGAATCAACGGTTCAGCAAGTAATTGAACGAACAGGAGCAACATTTATTCATCCATTCAATAATTATGATGTAATTGCAGGGCAGGCTACAGCAACTATAGAATTGATTGCCGAAGTACCAAATTTGGAAGTAATTATGGCTCCAGTAGGTGGTGGCGGTCTTTTAAGCGGAACAGCTCTAGCAGCACATTATCTACTCCCTAATGCGGAAGTTATTGCAGGAGAACCTGAAGGGGCAGCAGATGCAATTTTATCATTTAAAAGTGGTAAAATTGAGAAAGCACCATATATAAAAACCATTGCAGATGGTTTACTGACAAATCTGGGAGATAAAACACTCGAGATTATCAGAATGTATGTAACTGACATTATTGTAGTTAGTGACGATGAAATAATCTCTGCAATGAAATTAATATGGGAACGCTTAAAGATTGTTATCGAACCTTCCTGTGCAGTTCCATTAGCATCACTTCTCAAACAAAAAGAAAGATTTGCTGGCAAAAAAGTAGGAATTATTCTGACAGGCGGAAATGTAGATTTAGGAAAACTTCCTTTTTAAGTATTTTGAAAAAATGTACATTTTAGAAATACATCTATTTCTTTTATTTTTCAAACAAATCAACAAACTCAAATTTTTCTCCGTCAAATAGTCCTAAATCGCTTAGTTTTAAGGTAGGAATCACCAATAAAGCCATAAATGACAAACTCATAAATGGAGAAATTAGAGTCGTGCCGAGTTGGTCTTTCACAAATTTGTCAATTTTTGAATAGCTTTCAGCTACTTTATATCCGTCATCACAACTCATCAAACCAGCTACTGGAAGGCCAAGCACTCCACGTTTAGTATTACTAACGGCTGCAACTCCACCTTTCTCGCGAATGATTAAATTGATTGCCTCACAAATAGAAAAATCATCCACTCCCACCGCAATAATATTGTGCGAATCATGTCCTACTGAAGATGCAATCGCACCTTCCTTCAAACCGTAATTATTGATAAATGCAATCACTGGAGGAGCAACTTTATAACGATTCAGCACCACAATTTTTAAAATATCTTTGTCTAAATCGCTTACAACTAAACCATTCTCTATTTTAGGCTCAACAAAAATCTCATTCGTAATCAATTGCCCATCAATGGTTTGTATTACTCTCATGCGTTGTACATTCTCAGGAGCAGCAATTTTAATATGTTTGTTTTCAATGGGTTCACAAATAAAATTATTGATTACCTCACTTTGCAGATTTTCTATTAAGGATAGACCATTTTCGGCAACTTTTGTTCCATTAATATACGTTTCTAAAACATTAAAATCATCTAAATTATCTACAACAATAAAATCGCCCCAGTCTCCCTCCCTCAACAAACCAATATTCATTCGATAATGTAAAATCGGATTTATGGTTGCCATGCGTAAAACCTTAAATCTATCAATTCCTTTGTGGATTGCTCTTTTTACTAATTGATTAATATGCCCTTCTACCAAATCATCTGGATGTTTATCATCGGAGCAAAACATCATTTTGGTATAATATTCATCAGCTAAAAGAATCAATTCTTCGAAATTTTTTGCAGCACTTCCTTCTCGAATCAATATTTTCATTCCAAGTTTTAGTTTTTCCAAAGCTTCTCCTTTTGTAAAACATTCATGGTCTGTTTCTATTCCTGCATCTATATATTTTTTTGCTGCAGCACCTCTTACTCCCGGAGCATGGCCATCAATTGGTTTATTAAACGCTTGAGCAAGTGCAATTTTTTGAAGCACCATTGGATCATCGTGTAATACCCCAGGGAAATTCATCATTTCGGCTAAGTAGCCAACTTCTTTGTAACTAAATAAATGAGCGATATCTCCTACAGTTATTTCTGCACCTGCAGTTTCATAAATTGTGGCAGGCACGCACGAGGGAGCTCCAAAACAGAATTTAAATGGCACTCGTCTCCCATCTTCTATCATAAATTCAACTCCTCTAACACCCAAAACATTAGCAATTTCGTGAGGGTCCGAAACGGAACCAACGGTTCCATGAACAACAGCCAAACGTGCAAATTGAACAGGTGTTAGCATTGAACTTTCAATATGCACATGTGCATCTACCAAGCCTGGCATAATATATTTTTCACCTTCTTTCTCTATTCCTAGAATAAAAATCTGATGGATTCTTCCATTTTCAATACTCAATGTTCCAAACGATACCGTTCCATCAAACACATTGACAATATTTGCAGTAAACTTTATCATTAATTATATTAAAAATACATATTCTTTAATCAGGCAAAATAATACTTTATTTTAAAAAACACCAAATTCATTTCAATAATTATAAGAGAATCCCAAAATACTTCATATTAAAATTAAAACAGTAAAAGACGACAATAATTTACATATAATTGTCTGTTTGAAAAATTCGATTTTAATGTAATACTAAAAGTGTGAATGCTTTTTTATTACACAAGTTTATCATTGATTTCTAAAGCTTCAAGAAGAAAAATCTATAAGGATTTGTTTTGTTTGAATACATAAAAAAGTAAAAAAACGAGTAAAATCTGATTAATTTAAGTCAAACAAGACTCATTTTAATAGTTTTTTTATTATGGCATAGTACTTAGATAACCATACTTCGAGGAATTTATTTTCTGCAAACTTAAAAAAAACAAAAATACTACAGAAAAATTATTTATTAAAGGTTTTTTAATTTAGTTCCTTTTGTCTTTAATCAAGATATTTTCTATTGATGTAAGCACAATATTTTTTTAACAGATTCTATTATTGTCTGAGCTAATTTATAACTCAAAAACAAGCAAATAAAAATTCAAAAGGACATTTTTTACGCCTTTTCAAATTTATCTACTAAATAAATATTGATTTTTGAAAGATTCTAAGTCTATAATTCTAGGATTTTATTGCCATTTTAAGGCTAACAGGAACGCATGAATTAAACCTAAATATCAAGGTCTTCAAACGGACTTCGAATATTAACAAGCTCAACCTGTGCAATTTGATTATAAATTGAGGTAGTTTGTAAGTATTTATGTCCTAAAATTGTTTGAAGTAAATGTATATCCATTCCTTTTTCTAAACAGTGCACAGCATAACTATGTCTAAGCGTATGCACCGAAGCATCTTTCTCTATTTTAGCTTTTGACATTGCCTGTTGAAAAACCAACTGCACACTTCTTGGGCTATATGTTTTTCCATTTTCACCGGCAAAAAACAAATCTTGTGGATTGTATTTTTCAATATAGCTTTGCAAGATAGGTACTATTTTTTTTGGAAGCATCAAGGTACGCCCTTTTTCAGATTTTGTGGGCATTAATGAAATTTCTTTTTTATCAAAATCAACATCTTTGACCTTCATGTTTAAGACATTGCTCAATTTCAGACCTGCCGCATAAATAATCGACATCAAAGCTTTATGCTTTAGATTATCCAATACCTGAATAATTTTAGCCACCTCTTCCTCTGTCAAAATATCTGGTAAGCTATCACTTTTCGAATCTCCGTTTGCTTTAATTCCAAATTTTCGATTGAATATAAGTTCATAAAATAATTTTATGGCCTTTCCAGCTTGTATAGAAGAATCTGTGCTACTACCTTTTTTATCTCCAAGTTCAATCAAATAGGCAGCAATTAATTCTTCAGTTATTTTGCTTTGTGGTAAATCTCTAAAATGATTATAAAACACAAAGATAGCATTTCTATATGCAGCTATAGTTTGTGAATTATATTTACCTTTTCTTAGAATTTCAGTAAAACGTTCAATTAAATGAGTCACAGCGAAGAAATAAATTAAAACTTGTTATTCTATTTGGAAATTTATAAATAATGACTGAAAAATAAAAATAAAGTCACATCGAATTAAGTATTTTTTCTGATTTTTGTATAAAACTAAATCTAAAGTAAAGATTTTACCAAAAAATGTTGATCAGTTTTATAGTTATCTACCTTTTTATAACAATTTTTGTTGGATGGTACGCTTCAAAGTTTGTAAAGACTTCAAGAGACTTTGCAATAGCTGGCCGGCAAATGCCCATGTACGTAGTAGCTTCGGGATTATTTGCTACATGGTTCGGTTCAGAAACCGTGATGGGAGCTTCTTCCAAATTTGTTGAACACGGACTTTTGGGAGTTATCGAAGATCCATTTGGTGCGGCATTATGTTTATTTTTAATTGGACTATTTTTTGCTCGTCCGCTTTACAGGCTAAATATATTAACATTTAGTGATTATTTCAAGATTAGATATGATAGAAAAGTAGAATGGATTTCAGCCATATTTATGATTCCCTCCTATTTCAGTTGGATCGCGGCTCAACTCGTTGCACTTGCAATAGTCTTACAATCAATTGCTGGTGTACCATTCATTTTTGGGGTTATCATTTGTGCTGCAATCGTTTTGTTTTATACTTATGTAGGCGGCATGTGGTCAGTTGCTATTACCGATACTTTCCAAACCGCCATCATTATCATTGGAATGTTAGTTCTTATGTTCGAGCTCGTAAATAAAGTTGGTGGATTCAATCAAATTTTAATTAGAACTCCTCCTGATTTTTTTAGATTTACTCCTAAAGAAAATACACTTACAAGTTGGGTTTCTTATTTTGCAGCTTGGGTCACAATTGGCTGGGGGTCAATTCCTCAACAAGACGTATTTCAGCGTACACTTTCTGCAAAATCTGAAAAAGTGGCAGTTCAAAGTGCTTACTGGTCGGCGTTGATGTATCTGACGGTTGCTTCAATGCCGCTTATCATTGCTTTGTGCGGCACAATCTTATATGTAGACCTAAAACAGAGTGATTCACAAATGCTAATCCCCATGTTAGTTTTAAAACACTCTGGAATCGGTATGCAAATAATATTCTTTGGAGCTTTATTATCGGCAATTTTAAGTACCTGTAGTGGAGCAATATTAGCTCCCGCAACAGTTTTAGGGGAAAATTTAATCAAACCATTATTCGGTGAAAGAATAAGCGATAAAAAACTACTAAAAATCATGCGGCTATCGGTAATTGGTATCACTTTAATTGGAGTAGCCCTATCGCTCTATAAATCAGAAATTTATGAGCTAGTTGGTGAATCTTCGGCTCTAAGTTTGGTTGCCTTATTCGTTCCTCTAGTATCAGGCCTATATTGGAAAAAAGCCAGTGCTCTCGGTGCTATACTTTCGATGACTTTGGGCACAGGTGTATGGACATATTTTGAGTTTTACGAAAACGATATTCCTTCAATGATTTGGGGATTACTGGCCAGTATAGCAGGAATGATAGTTGGCTCCTTAATTACAAAAACTTCACCTCTTTAGTCAGCAGTCAAAAGTCTACCGTCCACTCTAACATAAAATAATGCTTATCAGTTTTTTTGTGGAAAACAAATTTATTGATTTCATATTCCTAATCTACTTAATAATGAATAAAAACATCACAATTGAAGAATTTATCGAAAGTCAAGGGCCTGTAATTTCAATATTAATGAACCAACTTAGAAATTCAATATTAAATGCTCATCCGAAAATGAAAGAGCGTTTTTTGTATAATACTGCAATGTTTGGCATTAAAAACGAACTTTGTTATTTTGTTGTATTGAATAAAAATAGAGGAATTGAAGTTGGCTTTCATCGTGGTTTTCAGATGTCAAACGAACGAGGATTACTTGAATCTAAAAAACGAAAATTTATCCATGGCATTACATTCAAAGACTTGGAAGATTTTAAAAATAAAGAGGCCAGTTTTAAAGAAATCTTGCAGGAAGCCATAATTTTAGATGAAATGAACGAAAAATCAATATTTTCAGAAATTTTGCAAGGTGGGCGAAAGAAAAAATCATAAGTTTTGACCAGCAATCCATCCACCTGTCCAAGCGGCTTGAAAATTAAATCCACCCGTGATGGCATCAATATTTAATACTTCTCCAGCCATAAAAAGGCTTGGGTATTTTTTCAAACTAAATGTTTCAAAATCTATTTCTGATAAATCAACACCACCTGCGGTTACAAATTCTTCTTTAAAAGTGCTTTTTCCATTTACTTCAAACTTGCAAGTCGTCAATTGCTCAGCTAATCGTTGAATGTGTTTTTTGCCTGTTTCGGCCCATTTCTGAAATTCACCGATTTGAGCAGCGATACACAAACTTTTCCAAAGCCGAATCGGTAAGCCAAATTCGGCATTTGTAATCACATTTTTTTTAGGTTGTGCATTAATCTGACTATGCAAATGGCTTATGACAGCTCCAAGCTCTTTGTTAGCCAGCCAATTTACTGTTATTGTAAATTTATAATTAGCAACATTTAATTCGCGAGCTGCCCAAGCCGATAGCTTTAAAATACCTGGCCCAGATAGACCCCAATGAGTAATCAATGTTGGCCCATTGCTTTCAAAGTTTGTTTTTTGGATACTTATTATTGCATTTGGAACAGACAAACCCATCAAATCAGTGAGTCGAGCATCTTTTATATTGAATGTAAAAAGTGATGGAACAGGTTGAATAATTTTAATTTTCAATCTTTCAAGTAAAGCCCAAACAGCTGTATCGCTGCCTGTGGCTATCATTATTTTTTTGGCATATAAAATTCTTTCTCCAGCTACATGAAGTTTCCAATTAGATTTTTCATTAGGCAAATAATCAAATTGCTCAACCCTTGAATTAGTCAAAACTTCAATTCGGTATCTTTGAGCGGCACCTAACAAACAATCGATTATGGACTGCGACGAATCACTTACAGGAAACATTCGCCCATCAGCTTCTTTCTTAATTTTCACGCCCCTACGCTCAAACCATTCGATCGTATTTGTTGGGTTAAATTTTTGAAAAGGCAATAAAAGTTCATTTTCACCTCTCGGGTAAAATTTTACAAGTTTATCTGGTTCAAAACAAGCATGTGTTACATTACAACGCCCTCCACCCGAAACCTTAACTTTTTGTAAAACGTCTCTCCCACGCTCCAAAATTGCGATTCTTAAACCATCATTTTTTTCAGCAGCATTAATGGCCGCAAAAAAACCAGCCGCTCCTCCCCCAATTACAAGAATATCATACATTCAATAAGTCCAAGGTCATTAGTCAATAGTCAACGGCAATACAAAGCAGTTACTATCAGCCTGTTATTAAAATAAATTCACAACTAAATATTTTCAAACTTCTATTTTAAATATTTTGCTTCAAAGTAAACCTTTTTTTCTCGTAACATTATCACCAGACTTTCTATTTCTTTGGGTGCCTTACCAAATTCAAAAGTTACTTTATGCTTCGAACCATCTTTCAAAATTTCGAGCCATTCGGCACCCCCATAGGCACAATCAGGACAACCAAAAACCTCGTTTAACTTTTTAAATGACTCATAATCAATACTATTAACCAATGAATTTCCTAAAGCTGCTTCAAGTCCTTCACTGTACGTTTTTGGAGTTCCGCCAGTTGCTCCTCTTCCTTCATTAAAAAAAATCGTAAAAATGATTTCGTTTTTTACCACCTTTAACTCTTTTCGGCAAGGACCCACACACATCCCAAAACTTGTTCCGTAAGTTACTTCATATTCACTTATAGTTGACTGTTTATTAGTCAATTCGCTCACATTTTCACAATTCGCAAAAAATAATGTGGAAAGAATCATTAATAAAACAAGTTGCATTTTCATAAATTAATCGGATTTTTGTAAATGAATAATAAAGTCAAACGGACTTTAAACTATGATACAAATTTCATAAAAAAGGTTGAAAAAATGACCCAAAAACAAATACAAATAATTGCCCAAACAATTGGCGTACCCGAAAAAAATATTCAAAATACAATTGCTCTACTCGATGAAGGAGCAACCGTACCGTTTATTTCTCGCTATAGAAAAGAAATGACGGGTAGCATGGACGAAGTTCAAGTTGCGGACACGAAAGACCTATACACCAAATTTATTGAAGCTGACAAACGTAGGGAGGCTATCATCAAGTCAATTGAGGAACAAGGAAAAATGACGCCAGAGTTGCTGATCAAGCTAAATAATGCCTTGTACATCAACGAATTAGAAGATTTATACTTGCCCTATAAACAAAAACGCAAAACGCGGGCAAGTATAGCTATTGAAAATGGACTTGAGCCTTTAGCTAAAATTATTTTTGCTCAAAAAGATAGAAATATTGAAGCAATTGCCGAAAAATACTTGAACGAAAAAGTTGAAAACATTGCAGAAGCCCTACAAGGTTCAAGAGATATTATGGCAGAGTGGATTAATGAAGATATTCAAGCCAGAAATGCAGTAAGACGACTATTTGAGCGAGAATCAATCGTTACCTCAAAAGTTAAAAAAGGAAAAAAAGAAGCAGGAATAAAATACCAAGATTATTACGAATTTTCAGAGCCCCTTTCTAAAATTCCATCGCACCGACTTTTAGCACTTCGTCGTGGTGAAGAAGAAGGTTTTTTATCTATTGATATTTCGATTGAAACCGAGCGTGGCGTTGATGCCCTCGACCGTATTTATTTAAGAGGTTTACCCGAGGCTAAAGAGCAAGTCGAACAAGCCATTAGCGATTCTTATGACCGACTTTTAAAGCCGAGTATCGAAACCGAATTTAGTAATATTTCAAAGCAAAAAGCTGATAGTGAAGCAATTAAGATTTTCGTAACAAATCTCCGTCAACTTTTGTTGGCATCGCCATTGGGACAAAAACGAGTTTTGGGCATCGACCCAGGGTTTCGTACAGGCTGTAAAGTTGTTTGTCTGAATGAGCAAGGCGATTTGATTTATGATACAGTCGTATATCCACTTACCAAGCAAATGGAAGCCGAAGCGGTGATCAAAAAATTAATTATAGACTATAAAATTGATGCTATTGCAATCGGCAACGGAACTGCAAGTCGAGAAACAGAAACGCTTGTAAAATCGGTTATAAAAAATGGCAATCTGAAGGCAGCCGTTCACATGGTTTCTGAGCAAGGAGCATCAATATATTCGGCATCACCAATTGCTCGTGAAGAATTTCCGGATAAAGATGTTACAGTCAGAGGAGCAGTTTCGATTGGACGAAGATTGATGGATCCACTGGCAGAACTCGTTAAAATTGATGCAAAATCTATCGGAGTCGGTCAATATCAACATGATGTTGAACAAAAAATGCTTAAAGAAAGCCTTGATTCGGTGGTTGAAAGCTGCGTAAACTTAGTTGGAGTCGAACTCAACACTGCAAGTAAGCACTTATTGAGCTATGTTTCTGGTTTAGGACCTGCTTTGGCACAAAATATTGTTGATTATAGAGCAAAAAATGGAGCGTTTAGTTCAAGAGATGAATTAAAGAAAGTGCCAAGACTTGGGGCTAAAGCTTTTGAGCAAAGTGCTGGCTTCTTACGAATTCGTGGAGCAGAAAATCCCTTAGATAATTCGGCGGTTCACCCCGAAACCTACCCAATTGTGCAGAAAATGGCCAAAGATTTAGGTGTAAAAGTTGCCGAACTTATTGGCAATGAACAACTTAGATCAAAAGTCATTCTGAAAAATTATGTAACAGATAAAGTTGGCCTACCAACGCTAAGCGATATTTTATCTGAACTTCAAAAACCAGGACGTGACCCTCGTGAGGCTCTTGAAGCCTTCGAATTTGCTTCAGATGTGCATAAAATTGAAGATTTAAGAGAAGGCATGATTCTTCCAGGAATCGTTACAAATATTACGGCTTTCGGCTGTTTTGTTGATGTAGGCGTGCATCAAGATGGTTTGATTCACGTTTCGCAAATGGCGAATCGTTTCATAAAAGATCCTAACGAAGTTGTGAAAGTTCATCAAAAAGTGCAGGTAAAGGTAATGGAAATTGATATTCCAAGAAAACGAATCGGACTTTCGATGAAGTTTTAATCAAAAAAATAAGGCTTTCGTGCGTTCACGAAAGCCTTAAATATTTCCTATTATCTAATATTACCTCCAACACTCAATCTACTTGGCACACTCGTAGGTACTGTCTTGTCAAAGTTATCATCAGATAAAGCATTGATAAAAGCCACAATCGCTGCTTGATTATTACCAATTCTTAAATTCCTGATGCGTGGGTCAATTTGTCGATCCGTTACATTTCTATTCTGCGAATTACCGCCTGCAATTCTGTTATAAAATCCAAGCACATCATTTAAAGTTTGAAAAACTCCGCTGTGCATATAGGGTGCGGTAAGTCTCAAATTTCGTAAACTCGGCGTGCGAAAAGCATAAGTATTATTTGCTCCAGCATCTGACTGGGCATTTTTGGTATTGTCAGGAACCGAAAGTACATGAAGCTGAAAATCAGAAAACATATTGCCCGAGTGACAATTGGCACAACCAACAGTCTGAAAAGCATTCATTCCATTTATTTCTTGTGCCGTAAGTGCAGTTCTTTCTCCCGCTCTATACCGGTCAACTCTCGAATTATTGGCTACTAAAGTTCGTTCAAAAGAAGCAATAGCAATTCCCATATTCGTAGCTGTGATTGACTGAGCATTGCCAAAGGCACTCTGAAATAATTGTTGGTATTGCGGAATACGTTTTAAACGGGCAACTACACTATCGATTGCCACAGCCTCCGAGTACGCATTTCCACGCATTTCTTCAAGTGTTTTAATTGGTTCAATAGATTGAGCTTCTAGGCTCCTCACTCTTGAGTCCCAAAACATTGGTGAGGTGGCTGGATTTACAATACCATTGGCATCCATCCCATTAAATGCAGTATTGAGAATTGTTTGAGCATTGCGTTTGACAAAGGCAAAAGTGTTTGGACTCAAAAAATGTCGATTTCTACCCAATCCAACAGCATTTACTCCAATAGATAAATCAAGATTATCGGCATAGCCATTGGCGGGATGATGACAAGTTGCACAAGCAACATCTCGCTTACCTGATAAAATTGGGTCCCAAAATAAAGCTTTGCCAAGAGCGATGGTTTCGGTTGAAACAGTTGCATTATCTACTTTAAGTAACGGAACTTCGCTACTGCTTTGGATATCAGTATTGATGGATGATGGAATTAGTTCCTCATTTTTCTGACAAGCAACAAAAACGGAACTAAAAAAACATAAAGAAGCAAATAAAATACCTGATTTTAAATTCATACTTTGATTAGATTTAAGAGTGATTTGGTAAAAAAAATAATTAAACGTAAACTTTTATCAAATTACAAATTCAGTTTAGGGTAAGGAAAAGATATGAAAAACTGTCCAAAAGAAAACTTTTGTAGTCTTTTCCTTTTAAGACGAAATTAATTTGAAAATCTTGCGGCCTAAGTCAATTATTTTCAAAAAAAGTTTAATTGGCGTTATTGAACTAAAAAGTGTAATTTTACGTCAGTAATCATTATTGGGGACGACCGGTTTTGACGGCGTGAGTGGTTGCGAGTAAAAGCATGTCGGGAGTTGGTAGGATTCTCCCGTTAAAAATTCTTCCAAAAAACAACTGGCAATACTTCGTATGCCATGGCTGCTTAATTTCGTAGTAAATTAACCATACGCCACATTCCGCCTCGGCCAACCTTTGCCGCTGGGGAGCTCGGAGTGCCGAACCTGCAAAGGCGATTATTGGCGGGAAACTTGTTGGTAATTAGTATTTAGGTTTCTAAGGAATAGATTTGGTATGTCGGACACCGACCTATTTTCGAATAAATAAGACCGAATAAACATGTAGAAGGCTCGACAATTGCCAAGTTCGGACCAGGGTTCGAGTCCCTGCGTCTCCACTACCTAAAAATACAACTATTTGATTATCAGGTAGTTGTATTTTTATTTTAAGCCAATTTTGAGTCTTTGGATAGTTTGAAAAATTCAGGCCTTTTTTCTTCTGACCTATTGCTTGGATTGGGATAATATCTTCACTTTACTTAATGATCTGAAACCTTCATAATCAAATTGCGGCGATTGCCATAAAGTAAGGAGGGCTCGAAATAAAGTAATGAGGGCTCGTAATCAAATAACAATGCACGAACCATCTTTTAGATTGGGTTTAATTTTTACCGTTTAATAAATCTATCTTGTGTTTTTCAATATTCTTTGTTAAAATTGTATTTTAGCATTAAGTTTTTTTTCTACCACCAAATGCCAACCAATAAACATGCTACTATACGTTACCACGCACTTGACCAATGCTTTGCCAATTTTGGTCGCAAGTATTTCATTGATGATTTGATAGAAGCTTGTAATAATGCTCTTTATGAATTTAATGGTCTTTCTGATGGAATCAAACGCCGACAGATATTTGATGACATAAGGTTTATGGAAAGTGAACAAGGCTGGACAATCCCGCTGGAAAGGCATTCCGAAGGAAAACGTGTTTACTATCGCTATTTCGATAAAAACTATTCTATAAAAAAACAAGCTATTAATGAATCAGAAGCGAATCAACTGAAAGAAACCTTATCCATTCTTCATCGATTTAAGGGTATGCCACATTTTGAATGGATTGATGAAATATTGGTTCGCTTAGCATCTTCTTTTAATCTCAATAAAACGACAAACCCATCTATTGTTGGCTTTGAACAAAACCAAAACTTGAAAGGCCTTGATTTTTTTGGAGCATTATTCAATGCTATTTTATATAAAAAATCCTTGACTATTGATTACCAGAGTTTCAATAAAGCTGAGCCTGTATTGATGGAAATACACCCTTATTATTTAAAACAATATAATAATCGTTGGTTTCTGATAGGGCTAAACCCTCAATACCAAAAACTTTCAAATATTGCCCTTGACAGAATTTTGCATTTTGTGGAGAGTAACACGCCATATATTTCCAATGAAAACATTGATTTTGAAGCATACTTTGAAGATGCCATTGGGGTAAGTGTTGACGGACGTGAAATTGAAAGAGTTATCTTAAAAATTGCCAGACAAACATGGCCATATATAGAAACAAAGCCTATTCATGGCTCGCAAAAGGTTTTAGAGCGAAATGAAAACGAGGTAATGATTGAGCTCCATCTTAAAATAAACTTTGAACTCGAAACCCTCCTACTCTCTCGTGGGGAAGCAATAGAAGTGATAAGCCCCGAATATTTGAGAAATCGAATAAAAGAACGAGTAAATGCTTTACAGTCAAAATATTTATAATCTATGCAGATATACTGCACAGATACCTTTTACCTTTATATTATCAATACCAAAAAACTTTCAAAAAATTAACTCATGATTACTGGAGAATTAAAATCACAAATTGATAAAGTTTGGGAAGCGTTTTGGACGGGTGGATTGTCGAACCCGCTTACGGTTATTGAACAAATGACATATTTGCTTTTTATGCGTAGGCTCGACGAGATTCAGACCCAAAAAGAACAAAAAGCCAATTTGCTCAGCATTACCATCGAAGAACCTATCTATACCGAAGACGAATACGAACTACGCTGGAGTAGATTTAAAAATATCGACCCCGAAGAAATGCACAAACTTTTTACGAAAGAAAAGGGCGTTTTTGATTTCCTTCGCAATGTTGGTAGCCGTAGTGCCGCCTTTAGTAAATTTATGAAAGGAGCAACTTTCATGATTCCCACGCCTCGCCTTTTGGCTCAGGTGGTAGAAATGCTCTCGAATATCGACATGAGCGACCGTGACACGAAGGGAGACGTGTATGAATATTTGCTCAGTAAAATCGCTTCGGCTGGGCAAAACGGACAGTTTCGCACGCCTCGACATATCATTAAGTTGATGGTTGACATGACCCAGCCAACGCTTGAAGACATTATCTGCGACCCAAGTTGTGGCACGGCGGGCTTTTTGACCGTTGCGGGCGAGTATATCCGTGAGCATTTTGAAACCGAACTTTATTCCGATGCCGCCAAAGAGCATTTTCAAAACCAAATGTTTATGGGCATGGAATTTGACCCGACCATGATTCGAATCGGGGGCATGAACTTGATTTTGCACGGTATTGAAAATCCGCAACTTTTTGATGTGGACTCGCTCAGCGAAGCCAATACTGGCTTTACTGCAAAAGCATCGCTCATCTTGGCCAATCCTCCGTTTAAGGGTAGCCTCGACCGTGAGGCCGTTGATGGCAAGATTTTGAGCGTTGTAGATAGCAAAAAAACCGAATTATTGTTTTTGGCACTGATTCTGAAAGGCCTAAAACTGGGCGGACGTGCAGCAGTGATTGTGCCTGATGGTGTGCTTTTTGGTAGTAGCAACGCCCACCAACAAATACGCAAGGAAATTATTGACCGCCAAAAATTACAGGCAATTATATCGATGCCGAGTGGCGTTTTTAAACCCTACGCTGGGGTAAGCACCGCTATTTTGGTCTTTACAAAAACCGATAGCGGCGGCACCGATAATGTGTGGTTTTATGATATGCAAGCCGATGGCCTTAGCCTTGACGACAAACGCCAGCCCATTGAGGCCAACAATATAGTCGATATTGTGGCACGCTACCACAACCTTGCTGCCGAAAGCACCCGCAGCCGCACCGACCAGAGTTTTATGGTGCCAGTGGCCGAAATACATGAAAACAAGTATGACCTGAGCATAAACCGCTACAAAGAGGTAGTTTATGAGCAGAAAACCTACGACCGCCCCGATGCCATCATTGCTCAAATTGAGAGCCTTGACCAAGAACGTGCCGAATTATTGAACCAACTTAAATCTTTATTAGCATGATTTGGGAGAAAGTAAAGATTAAAACAATTTCAAAACAAATACGTGGTGTTTCCTATTCACCAAAAGATGTTAATGATAATCCAAGGGAAAATTATTCTATGCTATTAAGAGCAAATAATGTTACAGATGATGGAATTAAATTATCAGATAAAGTTTATGTAAGTAATGAATGTATTTCAGATACTCAAAAACTACAAATAGGAGATATTCTTATTGTTGCTAGTAGTGGAAGTAAGAAAATTGTAGGACGGGCTGCAATGGTAGAAGATGAGTTAGACGCTTCATTTGGGGCTTTTTGCAAAGTAATAAGACCAAATGATAAAATTAATCATGGTTTCTTAAGCTATTATTTTAGAACATTAGAATATAGAAATACAATATCAGATTTGTCAGCAGGAGCCAATATAAATAATTTAAGAAATGAAGATTTAGATAACTTAGAAATCCCCCTCCCACCGCTACCGATACAAAAGCGGATTGCTGAGATATTGGATACCGCCGATGCCCTTCGCCGAAAAGATGAAGCCCTACTCAAAAAATACGATGAGTTGGCTCAAGCTATTTTTATTGATATGTTCGGCGACCCAGTTAAAAATGAAAAAGGTTGGGAGGTGAAGAAGTTGGGGGAAGTATGTGACAAGATAACAGATGGAACACATGATACTCCTGAGCGTCTAACTAAAGGAGTAAAATTTATTACGGGTAAACATATAAGACCTTTTACCATTGACTATGATAATTCTGATTATGTAACAGAAGATGTACATAATGAAATATATAAACGATGTAATCCTGAAATTGGAGACATTTTGTATACAAACATTGGAGTCAATTATGCAACCGCTGCAATGAACACTGTTAATTATCAATTTAGTATGAAAAATGTAGCATTATTAAAATACAATAGAGCAAAACTCAGTGGGCGATACTTAGAACATCAATTGAATAATGAATTTTTCAAAGCTAAGCTAAAAACTTTAACAGGTATTGGAGGAGCTCAGCAGTTTTTAAGTCTTGCTCAAATTAAATCAATATCAATATTAATCCCGAACAAAAAACTACAATTAGAGTTTGAGAATTTAATTGATAAGGTATATAAAATCATTGAAAAGCAAAGGTTAAATACTGATTATTCAACAAACCTTTTCAATTCCCTACTACAAAAAGCCTTTAATGGAGAGCTAATTGTCTGAATGGGGATTTGCAGGCTTAATGGATTAACAGGATTTTTGGTAAGAAAATAATCCTGAAAATTTTAAATGTCTGAATCAGGATTTACAGGATTAGGGGATTTACAGGATTATTTGGTTAGAAAGTAATCCTGTTAATCCTAAAATCCTGTTAATCAAGATTCAGACAATTTTTACAGGATTATTTGGTTAGAAATCCTGTTAATCCTAAAATCCTGTTAATCAAGATGCTGACAATATTAACAGGATTATCGGTTAAAAATCCCGAAAATCCTAAATGTCTGAATCAGGATTTGCTGGATTAAAGGATTTACAGGATTGTTTGATTAGAAATCCTGTTAATCCTAAAATCCTGAAAATCAAGATTCTGACAATTTTTACAGGATTATTTGATTAGAAATCCTAAAATCCTAAATGTCTGAATCAGGATTTACAGGATTATTTGATTTTAAAGTAATCCTGTAAATCCTAAAATCCTGTTAATCAAGATTCTGACAATTTTTACAGGATTGTTTGGTTAGAAATCCCTAAAATCCTAAAAATTAAGATTCTGACAATATTAACAAAAGAAAAATTAATATGACAATTGACGAAATAACTTACAAAATAAACGGCTGTGCAATGAAAGTTCACAATACGTTGGGGAATGGTTTTCAAGAAGTTATATATCAAAGATGTTTGGCTATAGAGCTTCAGCGAGCAGGTTTAGGTTTTGTTAGAGAAGAAGAACAAGATATTTTTTATGATGGAATACAGGTAGGTACGCGAAGGGCAGATTTTATAGTAAACAATCAAATAGTGGTAGAACTAAAAGCTGTAATTGATTTAGAGCCAGTGCATTTAGCACAAGCAAAAAACTATTTGGTTGCATATAACAAACCAATTGGTCTTTTAATTAATTTTGGAAGTACTAGCTTACAATTAAAAAAAGTATTTCATCCAAAAATGAAAAATCAGTGAAACAAGAACACAGGTTCTATTAAGCAACGAAACCAACTTAAATGAGCAATTTTTCGTTTATATCTGGCCCTTGGTCTGGTTTGGCCGCTGTTCCTCAAGAAGCAGAGCAGCATGTGTATCATGCACCGCTCTACTGTGCCATGCTCTGCCGCAAGAGTTTGGAGGAGTGGGTGCGTTGGCTCTATGAGCATGATCCCGAGTTAGTATTACCGCATGATACCGGACTCAGCTCACTTATGCACGATACAGGCTTCAAACAACTCATAGCACCCAATCAGTTTAAGCTTCTCAACCTGATTAGGAAGCAAGGCAATGATGCCGTACATACCAATATTAAACTAAAACCCGAAGATGCACTGCACGGTCTTAAACTGTTACATGGCTTTTTGGGGTGGGTAGTGCAGGTATATAACGAAACTCGCCTAAGTATCAAACCCTTTGATGAAACGCTCGTACCGAAGGAACTCGGCAAAGACAAATCAAAAGAAGAGCTGAAGCAGCTGGAGCAAGTCTATCAAGCCCAGCAAAGCAAACTCCAGCAACTCGAAGCCGAACTGGAGCGAATCAAGGCCATCAAAGACCAAAATATTAGCACTGTCATACCAGCCTCCGACCCCGACGAAGCCTTTACTCGCCAGCGGTATATTGATTTACTGCTGAGTGAAGCAGGCTGGAATACGTCGGCTAACAATGTTCGAGAGTTTGCAGTAAATAATTGTATGCCCCAAGCTGATGGCAGTTTAGGCAATGGTTTTGCAGACTACGTTTTGTGGGGCGACGATGGCAAACCATTGGCCGTAATAGAAGCCAAACGCACCAGAAGAGACCCACGAGTAGGCCAACATCAAGCCAAATGCTACGCCGATGGGCTACAACAAACCTACGGTCAAAGGCCTGTGATTTTTTATTCAAATGGCTACCAAACTTGGCTTTGGGACGACCTCAACTATGCCCCAAGAGAAGTCTATGGTTTTTATACCAAAGATGAGCTACAAGTACTCGTGCAGCGTAGAAAATCAAGGAAAAGTCTAGGTACACAGACCATCAATGCCGCCATTACCGACCGTTATTATCAGCAAGAGGCCATCAGAAAAGTGGCCGAAGCTTTAGAAAAAAACCAGCGTGAAGCCTTGCTCGTAATGGCCACAGGCACTGGAAAAACAAGGGTTTCGGCCTCAATCATTGATTTTTTGAGCAAAGCCAATTGGATAAAACGAGTGCTGTTTTTGGCCGATAGAAACGCCTTGGTGAATCAAGCAAAGGTAAATTTGAATGATTATTTGCCTAATCTGCCATCCGTTGACCTCACCAAAGAAAAAGAAGACGAAAGCAGCCGAATTGTGTTTTCGACCTACCAAACAATGATAAACATGATTGATGGCGAAGCAGATGGCGATAATCGGATGTATGGCGTAGGACATTTTGATTTAATCGTTTTCGATGAAATCCATCGATCGGTTTATAATCGTTATAGACATATTTTCAAGTATTTTGATGGAATCCGCATTGGACTAACAGCCACACCACGCTCGCAAGGTGATAAAGATACTTATGGCTTATTTGATATGGAACCTAATAATCCAACGTATGCCTATGAACTTGAGCAAGCCGTAAACGACCGGTTTTTAGTGCCACCAAAAGCAATTTCTGTACCGGTAAAGTTTCAGCGAAAAGGTATCAAATATGCAGAACTCAGCGATGCAGAAAAACTGATTTATGAAGAACAGTTTAGCAATCCACTCACGGGTGAGTTTCCTGAAGAAATAGATGCCGCCGCTCTTAACAAATGGCTTTTCAATACCGATACCGTTGATAAAGTTATCGGGCATTTGATGCAAAACGGCATCAAAGTAGAAGGTGGCGACAAGCTCGCCAAGAGCATTATTTTTGCTCGCTCGCACATGCATGCCAAGTTCATCGAGGAACGTTTCAATAAACAATATCCAGCATACAAAGGGGAATTTCTAAAAGTAATTGATTATCAGGAAGAGTATAGATACGACCTCCTGAATAAATTTAAAGACAAAGCCAAAATGCCACAAATTGCCGTATCGGTTGATATGCTCGATACAGGAATTGACGTGCCAGAAGTTTGTAATTTGGTGTTTTTTAAGCCAATTCGAAGTAGAACCAAATATTGGCAAATGATTGGACGAGGCACTCGTCTGTGCAAAGATTTGTTTGGTATTGAAGCTGATAAAAAAGAGTTTGTGATATTTGATTTCTGCGAAAATATTGAGTTTTTTAATGATAACCCAAAAGGTTTTGAAACCGAAACGGGCAAATCGCTGAGTCAGCGATTGTTTGAATTGCGTTTGAAGCTTTCGATAGTATTGGCAGCCCAAGAAGACACGGAACTAAAAGCGTACGCCCAAGAATTGCTTGAATATTTAATAAAGCAAACCCAAACACTCAATATGCAGAGTTTTTTGGTGCGTCAACACTGGGAAATCGTGGAAAAATACCAAGATACAAACCAATGGAATGCCCTAACAGATTTGGATATCAAAGCTATTTTCGATCATATAGCTCCACTCATTACCGAAACCGACCAAGACGAACAAGCTAAACGCTTTGATGCCCTCATGCTCGACCTTCAACTCAGCGTTTTGAAAGGCGAAAAACGCCAAATGAGCCTTATTCAAAACTTGGTAATAATGGCACGAAAACTTAGCAAAAAGCTAGGAATTCCAGCAATAGCACAACGAAAAGAGCTTATAAGTGAGATTCAAGAAAAAGCTTTTTGGGAGCGTATAACAATTCCGAATATTGAGAAAATTAGACTTGAATTACGTGAATTGATAAAGTTTTTAGAGCCTGAAAAAACTTCTATCTATTACACCTCGTATGAAGATGAATTGATACAATCAGAGGTAAAAGAACATCCATTGGTCTATAATTTCAATGATTTAGAAACCTACAAGCGGAAAGTAGAGCAATATCTGAAAGCACAAAGTAATAATCTGACGATTCATAAACTTCGAAATAATATACCAATTACTAAAACCGAGCTAAACGAGCTGGAGCAGTTCTTATTTGAGCAGGGCAGTATTGGCAGCAAAGAAGAATTTATTAAAGCCTACGGTGAGCAGCCTTTGGGAAAATTTATAAGAAACATTGTTGGTTTAGACGTTAATGCTGCAAAATTGGCTTTTGGCGAAATATTGAGTAAACAAACGCTCAATTCGCAACAAATCAGATTCATTGATACTATCATCAATTTTCTGAGTGTTAAAGGCATCATCGAACCAGCCAAACTTTTCGATTCACCTTTTACAGACATCAATACCAGCGGTATTATGGGAGTTTTTGATGTCAGCACATCGACTCGCATTATTTCACTCATCGAGGCAATCAACCATAATGCCGAAGTGGCTTAATTAGCCTTCACTGAAAATAAAAAGTTGTGTGCAGATAGGCTGCACACAACATATTTTGGCAAATGATTTTTATCTCAAAAAACGCTGCATTTATAAAGCATACTCATCATCGAAACCTGTATGTTTGGAAATTCCAACAACAACTCTATCAATTCTTTGGAGAATATTGCCTATTAATGCTAACTTACAGCATATTTATAAAAAACTATTCAATCTTAAACTCTTCCTTAAAATATGAAATCAAAATTTCTTGGTTTGCTACTGTTTAGTGCATTTTTATTTCAAAATTGTACCTCAAAAAAAGAAGAATCTACTTCAGGTGATTCTACAAAAGCTGTAAATAAAATTGAAAAAATAAGCTACGGCAAACTTCCTACTGGCGAAGCGGCAGACCTTTATACATTAAAAAACAGTGCTGGAATGGTTGTAAAAATTACTAATTATGGTGGAATTATTACTTATTGGTCAGCTCCAGACAAAAATGGAAAATATGCTGATGTGGCACTTGGCTGCGATTCTTTGGGAGGATACCTTAAAAGTTCGCCATTTTTTGGTGCATTGGTTGGTCGATATGGAAATAGAATCGCAAAGGGTAAATTTACGCTTGATGGAAAACCATATACCTTGGCTCAAAACAATGGTGTTAACTCTCTCCATGGTGGTAAAAAAGGATTCGATAAAGTTATTTGGGCAGCAACGCCAATTGATGGCGAAGAGCCTCAACTAAAACTCATCTATACCTCGGCCGACGGTGAAGAAGGCTATCCTGGGAAATTAGATGTTGAGGTGGTTTATACTTTACAAAAAGACAATTCATTAAAGATTGATTATAAAGCAAATACTGATAAGCCAACGGTTGTCAACTTGACAAATCACGCATATTTTAATCTTTCGGGCGATTTTAGCAAGGAAATTCTAGATCACGAAGTGACACTCAACGCAAATAATTTTTTACCAGTTGATGAAACGTTAATTCCTACAGGCGAATTGAAAGCAGTAGCAGGAACACCGTTTGATTTTACAAAATCATTCAAAATCGGTGCGAGAATCAACGATGCAAAAGATATTCAAATTAAATACGGCAAGGGCTATGACCATTGTTGGGTAGCAACCGATTCAAGCAAAACTTTGAAAACAATTGCGAGTGTTTACGAACCAACTTCTGGGCGTGTGATGGAAGTCTTAACAACCGAACCAGCAGTACAATTTTACACTGGAAATTTCTTAGATGGACTGCCTGCAGGAAAAGGTGTTAATTATAATTTTCGTACAGGATTTTGTTTAGAAACTCAACATTTTCCAAATTCACCCAATGAAGCAAAATTCCCAACAACTGTTTTAAGACCTAACGAAACTTATACAACGACAACAGTCTATAAGTTTTCGGCAAAATAAAACAAAGATAGTTCCACGGAAGGTTTCGCTTTGAGGGAAGCCTTCCGAAATTAAATCAACTCAACAAACTTTCCATTCTCAATGTCACGGCTCGTTTATGAGCTTCCAGTGATTCAGCCTCAGCCATTAATTCTACTGTTGGGCCGATATTAAGAATTCCTTGTTTTGAAATTTCTTGAAAGGTGATTTTCTTGACAAAACTATCAAGCGATACGCCACTATAAGCACGAGCGTAACCGTTGGTTGGTAAGGTATGATTTGTGCCAGAAGCATAATCGCCGCATGATTCAGGTGTATAATTTCCTAAAAATATTGAACCTGCATTGATTATCTTTTCGCCAACCTCATTATAATTTTCAACAGCTAGAATCAGATGCTCAGGAGCATATTCATTCAACATATCTATACAATCTTCTTGATTTTCGAGCAAAATAATCTTAGAGTTTTCGATTGCTTTGGAAGCTAAATCTTTTCTTGGTAAACGATTCAATTGGCCAGAAACAGCTAAATTTACGGCAGAAACAAACTTCTTGCTCGTAGAAACTAACAAAACTTGGCTATCAGCACCGTGTTCGGCTTGCGAGAGTAAATCGGCAGCCACAAACGAAGGTACAGCCGAATCATCGGCCATCACTGCTACTTCTGATGGCCCTGCTGGCATATCAATTGCAACGCCTTCTTTGCTCAATAGTTGCTTGGCAGCTGTTACATATTGATTTCCCGGCCCAAATATTTTATACACCTGTGGAATCGTATCAGTTCCATAAGCCATTGCGGCAATGGCTTGAGCACCCCCTATTCTGAAAACTTTGGTGATTCCTACTAATTTTGCTGCATAATAAATCGCTGGATGATTGCTCGGTGAACATAAAATTCGTTCTTGACATTCGGCAATTTGGGCAGGAATTCCCAACATCAAAACTGTTGAAAAAAGAGGAGCAGTTCCACCCGGAATATAGAAACCTACCTTCTGAATACCTACACTTTTTCTCCAGCATCTTACGCCTGCCATTGTTTCAATAACTTCGGGAGATTGCTTTTGAGCTTCGTGGAAAGTATAAATATTTTTGTATGCTTGTAAAATCGCAACCTTCAATTCTTCTGAAAGCTGAGTTTCGGCTGCGTTGATTTCTTCTTGAGAAACTTGAAAATTATTAAGTTCGATTTTATCAAATTTCAAAGCAAACTCTTTGAGAGCGGCATCGCCTTCGAGTTTTACTTTTTGTAAAATGGGCAATACTTTCTGCTCAATTTCAACCATTTCTTGTACAGGTCGAGCAAGTAACTGCTTCCATTCAGAGCGTTGTGGAAATGATATAATATTCATTTATTTATTTCTAAAAATGCTTTACTCTATGATTGTATCAAAAATCGTATCCATATCTACTTCAAAACCTTCTAGAACTTGGCTTTTTATCATTTTTTCAGCCATTGGTAATGCTTGAAATCTGTCTCCTTCTAATATGTATTGATGAACAACTTGTTCATAAGGATATACAACCCAATATTCTTTCACACCTGCTTGCTCATATATTTGAAATTTAGTGCTTACTTCCTTACGAGAATTTCCTAATGAAAGTATTTCAATAACCAAATCTGGTGAACCAACACAACCTTGTTTTTTAATTTTAGTGGTATCACAAATGACACATAAATCAGGCTGAACAACAGTTTCTCCTTCACCTTTTATTGATGGCAAATACACATCGAATGGAGCAAAAAAGACCTTACATGGCTTTTTTTGTAAATAATTTCGTAAAACCCAATGTAAAGTTCCTGCAATTTCTTGATGTGTACTTGTGGGTGCAGGTGACATTTTAGCAACATAACCACGTAGGAGTTCTACTCTTTCTTGAAATTTCCAAGAAAGATAATCCTTGAAGGTATAAGCCTTTGTAAGGTCTAATTGTTCGATGCTTGTTATCATTTTATTTACTGAAATATATTTAATACTGATTGAAACATGATACAAAACTCAAAAGATTGAATTCTCCTGTCTTTTGTCTCGAATCTTATATCTAAAATCAATAAATCATTTTTTCAATCGGAATCACTAGAATACCCTCTGCCCCAGCGGATCGAATCGCTTCGATGTTTTCCCAAAACTGATTTTCTTCTAATACCGAATGAATCGAACTCCAACCTTCCATTGCCAATGGCACGATAGTCGGACTTTTCATTCCTGGAATCATATTGATAATGTCTTGGAGTTTATCATTTGGAGCATTTAACAAAATATATTTATTATTTTGAGCCGTTTGAACAGCTTTTACTCTGAATAACAATTTGTTGAGTGTATCGTGTTTCGCTTTTGATAATTTTTTGTTTGAAATCAAAATTGCTTCCGAACGAAAAATTGTCTCAACTTCTTTTAAACCATTGCTCAAAAGTGTACTTCCTGAACTTACAATATCGCAAACACCTTCAGCTAAACCAATACTTGGTGCAATTTCAACCGAACCACTTATTTCGTGAATTTCAGCTTTTACACCTTGCTCTTTCAGATAATCTCCCAAGATTCGAGGGTAAGAAGTTGCAATGCTTTTTCCTTGAAAATCATTGATACTATTGTATTCTATACCTCGAGGAACAGCAATCGAAAGTCGGCATTTTGAAAAACCCAGGCGATAAGTAATTTCGGCCTGACGATTTGATTCAATAAATACATTTTCCCCCACAATACCGATATCAGCAACACCGTCTTCTACATAACCTGCAATATCATCATCTCTTAAAAAAAGAAACTCCGCAGGAAAATTTGATGAAGATGTTTTAAGTTTTCCTGTACCACTTTCAAACTTAATTCCACACTCTTTAAACAATCTAAACGAATCCTCGCTTAATCTACCCGATTTTTGGAGGGCAATCCTCAATATTGAATCTGTATTTGGCATGTTAATTGAAAAATTTCTTTGGTCAAAACACAAAATTAGCTTAATCGAATGTCAATGACAAAATATTATTCGGTAATAAGCAAAAACAATTAAAGATAACGTCAAAAAACTATCAAAAAGTTTTAAAAATTAAAACCACGACCTTAAATTATCTTATTATCTAGGAACGATTTATTTTTGTGTTTTCAAAATATAGGTTATTTATTGAATCTAATCTATTTTTGAATAAAAAAGACTTATCGACTAATGAAAAATATTTATTTACTGCTTTTATCTATAATTACTTTTGCACCTACTTTTGCCCAAAAACTTACTGACAAACAAATTGAAGGCTACCTCGAAGCACTCCAAAAAGAAGAATTCATAACCGAATATGGCAAAGACACCTATTTAAAGATTATTAATAATGAAGATAAAATTTATCAGAAAAGCTATGGTATTTTAAGTTTAATTAGTCAATTAAAAAATCAATTGCCTGACTCTCCTATCAAATCACGAACGGCCATTTTAGGCTTTTTGGGTGCAATTGAAATAATGCGAAATATTGGTTCAGCAGCCGATGATCTCGTTCGTTTACGAGAATTATCCGAAAAAATGTTGGGCGAAAAGATGCTGTTCAAAACAGAAATTGAAGGGAATATAAAACTCAATTATCCGCTGACATTTTTGGAAATCGAGCAAAACCTTAGACCATCGAAAGAAAAGTACAGAGAATTAGCTACCAAACTCAAAGCAATAAATCTTATTGACGAAAAAGTTTATGATGAACTGCTTGTTTGGCTAAAAAAAGACCAAATTAAACTCATCAAAGATTTTGGCTTTTTTGTTTATGCTGCCCGACAAACTTACTTTTATGAAAATTATACCTCATTGAAGGCAAGGCAATTTTCGTTCATTGATAGTTTACAACACAAAAATATGCTATCAATAGGTAACGCCAATTATATCAAAAATTCATACAAAGACTATGAACTAAAAAGTAAAGTGGAGATTTTGTCCTATTGCAAAAATGTTATTCTAATTCCCTCTGAACAAAAAAATTTAACTCGAAGTGAAATTTATGAGTCCTATTGGAAAGAAATAAAACAAAAACTTATTCCAAATTTTGACTTTAAAGACATTCAACTAAGCGAACTGAGTAAAAAAGAAGAAAGTTTTCATCCAAATGTATCAAATATTCCAATCAAAAACCCTTTTGCTGAAAGCCAACAGAAGTTTAAATTGAGCTACCGAGTCAATAATAAAACATATACTCAGAAAGCTGATACAGATTTTTCTTTAATAAAAACAATTAAAAAAAACCTGCCACCTGATTTAGACATTGACTCTTCAATCATTCAATCCTATGCAACCGCATTTTCGTTTTTGGCAGGTTTTAGAAATAAAGATTTTCAATCAATCAATGATTTTCTGACCGACCAACATTCTTCAAATAGAATTATTGTGGTTGGTAATGACTACAATCCATTTTTAGCAGTAAGAGATGGTCGCAAAGCTTTGCTTATAGTAGATAGCACTCAGAATGCTTTATTAGAAGATAAAAATAAGATAAATTCTTTATTTGAAGGACCTTTTAGAACAAAAACGGATTTTACAAGCAAGAAAAGTCGAGATAGTCTTTATACGTTTATTGAAGAGTTTCAAAAGATTGGACTTATCCTTGCGTCGGATAGTTCGAATATTGAAAACGCCATTGTTGAGTTGCGTTTTCAACAAAAAAATGAACGTAATATTAAACGAAATTTATTAATCCAATTTCCTGAAATAATTGCCGAAGTAAATCCAATTCCATTAAAGGAAAGTGAACAAATACTGATGTTCAAAAACTTCGTTATTGGCTTAGAGAGAATCTCTAGAGGTGTTTTTAAAGCGGAAAAAATAAGCGATAATTTTGAAACAGAAATAAAGAAAAGTCTTAAAAAAGAACGTGAATTATTTATCAGTTTTAAATTTAATGGTAAAAAATATGAATCAAAAAATAAAATTGTTAAAGCTGAAGAAGAGGATGTAAATAGTAGAGAAAAGTTTTCACTAAACTTTAGCACGCTTTTCTTTAATACCCAAGAATGGCTCGAAGAAATCAATCGGGCATTAGAAGAAAACCAAATAGATGGCAAATTTTATAAAATCAATGCTCGCAGAGCTTACACTTATGGAGGAACTGAAAATTACATTTTCTTAACAAAAAAACAATCCGAGTATATTGAGAAAAAACACAGTGAAATATTGAATGACCCCGAAAAACCAATCATTGATGGCGATTATAAACAAAAAATAGCTACGTTTAATGTCGAAAAATTTGCAAAAGCTCTCAAAAGAGAAAAAATGTTGGCCGAAAACCCTCCAATAGATTTAAAAATCGCCAAAGAACCTTCTGATATTTTATTAAATTGCAAACAGGTGGTTGTGATTGATTTGAACGAACTTGCCGAAAAATCTAATACAGAACTCTACACTTATATTTTACAGAAGCTGAATGCATCACTTTTGCCGAATGCCAAATTTAGTGAAATCCAGTATTTACGTGACAACTCCGATAACAGCGAAACAGATGATGAAAAACAAAACATTTCAGCTCGCATCGATGGAAAAAGCTATCAACAAACTTTGTACGTTTCTTTGAAAAATACCATTAGGAGTAATTTGGATTCTCTAAAAAAAGAGAACTCTACTTATTTGCCATCAATCGGAGAAAATCAATTTAAAATCGTAAACGATTATTTAACAGATATAGCCTCACCTTATCGCTTAGTAATTGTTTGTGATTATCGCAGTCCGAAACTTTCTTATGTGTTATTTGATAGTACACAAGCAAATATTGTAGAAGAAACATTGCCCAATAACGCTATCGATTTTACTATGTATGGCACAAAAAATAGTAGAGATAGCTTAGGAACATTACTCGATGAGCTAACACAAATTGCATTAATTGAACAAATGTCGCACCAACAAAAAGATGACTTTATTGTAAACCTACGTAAATTTCCAATTAATGGTCTTTCAATCCTCGAAAACCTCAAAAACATAACTATACAATGTAATATCTGGAATGTTGAATCTTACAAGGATATATATAAATCGATTATTGATTCTTTGAGCAAAATCTCCCAGAATCAATTTTACCCTACTCATTTGACAGATAATTTTACGAAAACTCTAAAGAAAAGTAATTATTCCGACCGCAGTTTTACTTATAATTTTACGATGCCAAACGGAAAAAAGTATCATGAAAAACAATTTGTTAAGGCCTTAGCAAAACCTAAAAACAAACAAGAAAAAATTACTTATGAATTGTTTGACTTTGATACTGCCAAACTCATTGATTTAGTAAATCGGGCAATTAACGAAAATAATGGAGCTGATGGAATGTTTTATCAAATCTATTCTGAAGAAGATGTTGAAGAATCTATCGGGCCAAGATTCATTTTCCTAAATTCTAAACAATATCGTTGGTTAAAGACAAAATTCCCTGAAATCTTTGAAACCTTCGATAACGAACCAGAAGATGATATTGATGAGCGAAAAGAA
Organism: uncultured Emticicia sp.; assembly: GCF_937903345.1. Taxonomy (GTDB): domain Bacteria; phylum Bacteroidota; class Bacteroidia; order Cytophagales; family Spirosomataceae; genus Emticicia. Next base: position 79,795 of record NZ_CALCZQ010000063.1, read on the forward strand.
GAAAAATAACCTAAACTACCTTAATATATGAAACCTAAAATACTGATTTGCATAATTGTATTTATTATTGCCTCAGCACTCCAAATAAAATCTTTACCCGATGATGTTGATTGGGCCGAGTATTTAGGTGGTGCAGACCGAAATCATTATTCAACCTTAACTCAAATTACACCAGAAAATGTAAATAAGTTGCAAGTTGCATGGACTTATTCAACACCCGATTCGGGACAAATGCAAGTAAATCCTATTATTGTAGGTGGAGTTTTATATGGTGTAAGCTCTGCTGTACAGGCATTTGCACTCGATGCAGCCACGGGCAAAGAAATCTGGCGTTTTGGAGACCCGCATAAAAACTGGGCAAGTACAAGCCGAGGTGTAACTTATTGGCAAGAAGGCAACGACAGAAGAATTTTATTTACTGCTGGGCCAAACCTTTGGGCTTTAAATGCAAAAACTGGAACACCAATTGAAACGTTTGGTGATAAAGGAAAAACAGATTTACATACAGGCCTGCCCGAGGTTGCACAAAACAAATTCGTTATTTCAAATACTCCAGGAACAATTTTTGAAGATTTAATCGTGATGCCTCTTCGACTTTCCGAAGGTGCAGATGCTGCTCCAGGCGATATTAGAGCATTCAGTGTTAAAACTGGAAAATTGGCTTGGACTTTTCATACGATACCTTACCCTGGTGAATTTGGCTACGAAACTTTTCCGAAAGATGCTTATAAAAACAACTATACCGGAGCGGCAAATAATTGGGCAGGAATGGCAGTTGACCGCAAAAGAGGAATAATATATGTACCAACTGGCTCGGCTGGCTACGATTTTTATGGCGGAAACCGTAAAGGGCAAAATCTTTTTGCAAATTGCCTTTTAGCACTGGATGCTCGCACTGGTAAGAGACTATGGCACTTTCAGACAACACATCATGATATTTGGGACAGAGATTTACCAGCACCCCCAAATTTGATGACAATAACTCGCCATGGAAAAAAAATTGATGTTGTGGCTCAAGTTACCAAACAAGGTTTTGTTTTTGTGTTTGACCGAGTAACTGGCAAACCGATTTTTCCAATAAAAGAAATGCCAGTTCCGAAATCAACATTAGAAGGAGAAATTTCTTGGCCAACTCAGCCGATTCCGACTAAACCAGGACCATTTGCACGACAATCTAATAGTTTAGATGAAACTCAAATTAGTCCTTATGCTGAAAATCATGCAGAATTAGTGCAAAATTTCAAGCAATACAAAACTTCACTTTATCACCCAGGTACCAAAGAAGGAACAGTGATTTTACCAGGCTATGATGGTGGTGCTGAGTGGGGCGGTGCAGCTGCTGACCCCGAAGGTATTCTTTATATAAATGCCAACGAAATGGCATGGATTCAAACAATGGTAGAAACACCCAAAGAAGATAAAACCGCCAATTTTAGTTCAGGTGAAAAACTTTATGTTTCTTATTGTAATACCTGTCACGGAACAGACCGAAAGGGAAATCCTAGATCGAATTATCCTTCATTGACTGATATTTCAAAAAAACGAGATAAAGCATTTGTGACCAATATTATTACCAACGGTAAAGGAATGATGCCGGGTTTTACGGCACTTTCTGCCACCGAAAAGCAAGCAATCGTTTCTTTTCTATTCGGCGATGAAAAAAAAGAAGTGGGAAACTCTACAAAAAACACAAAACCTGTGTTTTTACCTTTCAAAAGTACTGGATATAACAAGTTTTTAGATAATAAAGGCTTACCAGCTATCTCGCCACCGTGGGGCACAATGAGTGCTATTGACCTGAACACAGGAGATTTTTTATGGAAAATTCCCTTTGGTTTTGAAGAAAGTCTGAAAGAAAAAGGCATTGACAATACAGGCGTAGAAAACTACGGAGGCCCAGTGATTACAGCGAGTGGTCTTCTATTCATTGCTGCAACCAAAGACGGTATGTTTAGAGCTTTTAATAAAAAAACTGGTAAGATACTTTGGGAAACAAAATTGCCAGCGGCTGGTTTTGCGACCCCATCCACCTATCAAGTGAATGGTAAACAATATGTAGTAATAGCTTGTGGAGGCACTAAACTCGGTACAAAAAAGGGCAATAAATATGTAGCATTCGCACTTCCTTAGACTTTATTTTATTGTCAGCATATTTTACCACAAACCATTCATGCTGCTTCATGAAGGGTTTTTCATTTGATTTTATATTTGAAACGCCGAAAATGCTTATTCCCGGCGTTTCAAATATAATGCGTGAAGCTTTAAAAGCTTTTATGTTTTAACTTCATCATCCTGTTAGTAAGATAATTTTTATTTTTTTTCAGCATCCAAGATTTTTTGAGCAATTTTTCCCGAACTTAAACTAATATCTCTAAGAATACCCGTTAAAGGTAAATTAAACCCTAAAAAGTATAATCCTTTGTAGGTTTCAGTATCGTTCCACATCTCTTTTGGATAAGCACGCTCATTGAGTAAAGGAGCAATGTTTTTCACTATTTTTTCTAAATGTGCATGGTAGCCCGTTGCTAACACAACAACATCAAATCGAATGTGTTGGCCATCTTTAAATAGTACCTCCTCATGTGTAAACTTTTGAATATCAGGTAAAACAACAATATTCTTTTCCTTAATTTGCTGAAGTGTACCTACATCTATCACTGGTACTTTGCCTTGTTTTCTGAGTTGTTCGGAAGGAGCAAGTGGAGAAATCGGAATACCTGTACCTTTCATCGAGCCAGTAGAAAGTCGCTTGAAAATTTTAGAAATAAAATCATAAAATGAATTACCAAATTTTGACAGAAAAATAGCTAATCCTTGCGTAGAACGGCCCAAAAACTCTCGATTTACAATATTTACTGGGTTCCTAATTGAGACAAAGGTTTTTGCTCCACTTTCGTATAAATCAAGGGCGATTTCAGCTCCCGAATTTCCATAACCAACAACTAAAACATTCTTGCCAGCGTAGCATTTGCCATTTTTATATAAGTTAGAATGAATGATTTCTCCTTCGAACAAAACATCATTCATAAAATGCGGAATTTTCGGCACTCGGTTATACCCAGTTGAAACAATTACATTTTCAGCCAAAAATTCCTCACTTGTGGTTTTTACATGCCAAATCCCCTCCTTCTTTGCAATATCTACAACTTCTTGCTTATAAATTGGTTGAATTTTGAAAAGCTTTATGTATGATTCGAGATACTGAATATATTGGTCTTTCGGCACAAAAGTGGGATAATCAGTAGGAAATGGCAGGTGAGGCAAGGCGGAATGAACTTTATCTGTGTGCAAGCTGAGTCGGTCGTAATGATTCCGCCATTCGTTGCCAACGTTCTCTGATTTTTCCAAAAGAACAAATGGAATACCTAATTTGCTCAATCGCCCAGCAATAGACAAACCCGAAGGCCCAGCACCGATGATTATATTTTTATGTATCGTCATTTTGTTTTTATCTGAATAAAATTTACCATATGGTACCTGAACACCTAATCAATGTCTCATTTGTATTACATATCATCAATAATGGATGTTATTTATGGATAAATAATTAATTTTTTTAAAGGTAGAGCACTATTCAATTTCGGTTTACCTACTTTGTTATTATTTCCTTTCTACTCCCTTAACCTAATCTTGCATTATTTCATTCCAGAATTCTTCAAAAGATAATTAATTTTAATTAATAAAACGACTCACGAAACAGTAGCTTTTGTCGATTAAAATTCACCTTTAGCAATTATTTTCGGGCAATTCGGCTACTAACGCTACAAAAACATGAATAGTTTTGTTTATTGATTAAAATTTATCAAATTCGCAACATCATTTATTCATCAAATATATTAAACCTATTCAATGAGAAAACTTCTTACCTTACTACTCGTTTCGCTTATATCTGGTTCCGTTTTTTCCCAAGTCACCTTTCAAAGGAATGGCGTTTATGACGAAAGACCATCTCAGTATGCTTTCAAGAATGCCACAATTGTAGTTGATGCTCAAACGGTTCTTGATAATGCCATGATTTATATCAAAAATGGTTTGATTGAGTCAGTCGGAAAAGACCTTTTGGTTCCAGCAGGAACGGTAGTTTATGACCTCAAAGGCAAAAGAATTTATCCATCTTTGATTGACATTTATTCAGATTACGGTTTACCAGAAATTCAACGTCAATTAGGTGGAGGTAGAGGTTTTGGAGGTACTCCTCAACTCGAAACTAACAAAAAAGGTGCTTTTGACTGGAATCAAGCAATAAAACCTGAAGTAGATGCAACGGTAGAATTTAAAGTAAATGCTGCAAAAGCAGAAGAAATGCGTAAAATCGGTTTCGGAAGTGCAGCTGTACATATTGCTGATGGCATTGTTCGTGGAACATCAGCCTTTGTTTCTTATGCCGACGACAAAGAGCATAACGTACTCTTGAAAGCAAAATCTTCTGCCCATTATTCACTCAATAAAGGTACCTCAACGCAATCTTATCCAGTTTCGTTGATGGGTGCAGTAGCATTACTTCGTCAAACTTACTATGATGCAGAATGGTATAAAAAAGGCGGTAAATCACAGGAAAAAAACCTTTCTTTGGATGCTTTCAACGAAATGCAAGCACTACCACAAATATACGAGGCAACTGATAAACTGGCTGTTTTGAGAGCTGATAAAATTGGGAAAGAATTTGGCGTTCAATATATCATCAAAGGTGCCGGCGATGAATATCAAAGAATCGATGAAATAAAAAGTTTAGGAAATTCATTAATCATACCGCTCAATTTCCCTTCGGCCTACGACGTTGAAGATCCGTTCGATGCATCGATGGTAAGCCTAACCGAAATGAAACATTGGGAAATGGCACCAGCAAACGCAAGTATTCTGGCAAAATCAGGTGTAAATTTTGCCTTTACAACAGCTGGTTTGAGAAATAAAGCAGAATTTTGGGCAAACCTACGAAAAGCCATCGAAAACGGTTTACCTGAAAGCAAAGCTCTAGAAGCAATTACCTCAGCCCCAGCTAAATTATTGAAAGTAGATAATATGGTTGGTAGCTTGAAAAAAGGAATGTTGGCCAACTTTATTATTACATCTGATAATCTTTTCAATAAAGACAATGTAATTTACGAAAACTGGGTACAAGGCAAGCGTTATATATTGAATGATATGAGTGTGACTGATATTAGAGGTGTTTATGATTTAAAAATTGATGATAAATCAATTTTTAAACTCAACATCACTGGTAAAATTGATAAGCCTGATTATCAGTTTATCAGCAATGACACCATAAAATCTACACCAAAAGTAAGCCGTATAAGCGATTTACTGACAATAACCACAAAACTTGAGAAAAAAGATGCCAACGAAACACGTTTGAGCGGCTATTACGATGGTAAAAATATTAAAGGCGAAGCAATTTTAGGTGATGGCAAACAAGTAAAATGGGAAGCTACTTTCAAAGAAGCTGCCAAAGCAGAAGTGGCTAAGAAAGATACCTCCAAAGTGAGAGTTCCTCAGATTGGTAAAGTACTTTATCCGTTCACAGCCTATGGTAGCGAACAAAAACCACAACAGGAGACACTCTTAATCAAGAATGCAACAGTTTGGACCAACGAGAAAGAAGGAATTGTAGCAAATACTGACGTTTTATTGCAAAATGGAAAAATTGCTCAAGTTGGCAAAAACTTAACAGCTCCAGCAGGAAGCAAAACTCTTGATGGTACTGGAAAGCACTTAACTAATGGCATTTTTGATGAACACTCGCACATTGCTTTGTTTTCAATCAACGAAGTGCAGACTATTTCTTCAGAAGTTCGTCAAGAAGATGCTTTAAATTCTGAAGATATTAACATTTATCGTCAATTGGCCGGTGGCGTTACTTCTTCACAATTATTACATGGTTCGGCTGACTGTATTGGTGGTCAATCTGCTTTGATAAAATTGAAATGGGGCGAAAATCCTAATAATTTACTTATCAGAGGAGCAGATGGCTTTATTAAATTTGCTTTAGGTGAAAACGTAAAAAATGGAAATAATCCTTCGCCATCTGGTCGTTTCCCACAAACACGTATGGGCGTTGAGCAAGTTTATACCGATGCTTTCCAACGTGCCAAAGAATACGAAAAAGCTTGGAAAGAATATAATGCACTTGCAAACAAAACAGGGGTAACACCCCCACGTCGTGATATTGAGTTAGATGCTTTGGTCGAAATTCTTAACAAAAAGCGTTTCATTACTTGTCACTCTTATGTGCAGTCTGAAATCAATATGTTGATGAAAGTGGCAGAGTCGTTCAACTTTAAAATCAATACTTACACGCACATCATGGAAGGCTATAAAGTAGCCGATAAAATGAAAGAACATGGCGTAAATGCATCGACCTTCTCTGACTGGTGGGCTTATAAAATGGAAGTAAAAGAGGCGATTCCACATAATGCAGCTATTTTAGCTAAAGTGGGTGTTACCACGGCAATCAATTCGGATGATGCAGAAATGGCTCGTCGTTTGAATCAGGAAGCAGCAAAAACTGTTCTTTACGGTGGCATGAGCGAAGAAGAAGCATGGAAAATGGTAACACTCAATCCAGCAAAAATGCTTCATTTAGAGAATCGTTTGGGAAGTATCAAAGTTGGAAAAGATGCCGATGTTGTATTATGGAATACCAATCCGCTCTCAATCTATGCTCGTCCAGAAAAAACTATAATCGAGGGTACGGTTTATTTTGATATTGAAAAGGATGAACAAATGCGAGAAAATTTGGCTAAAGAGCGAAATCGAATTATGCTGAAAATGCTCTCTGAAAAAGCAACTGGCAATCCAACTCAAAGAGCGATACCAAGAAGAAATCAACACATTCATTGCGATACAATTCTTGAAATGGGGGATACCGAAGATTGCAGCCGCTGTGCTTCTGGTGGACGTATATTTGGAGAAAATCTATTCAAAGGAACTGAATAATAATCATAGTACAATTTTTTTAAGGCTTTGAGAATCTCAAAGCCTTTTTTTTATTTTTTAAATAGGGCACTGAGACAAGATACGGTTCGCCAGAGATTTGAGACAAGAGGTGCCTCAGAGATAAAACACTAAAATAAACAACCTACTTAGGCGATCTTTTGGTTTATTTCTGGTACCACAGACAAGCTCTGCAACGTTCTAAATCACGTTATTCCTTAATTGCTCATCGTAAAACTTAAACTCTTCGTCGTAATCAAACAGTGTTTGATATATTTCAAGATAAACATCCGCAAAAATTTTATATAATTAAATTAGTATTTCATTCTGAGAAATTTTAATAATTATAAAATAATAAATAATTAACCTTTTTTCTGAATAATAAACCAACTTTTTGGTGTGTTTTACTAATATGCAATTAAATGGAATAGATATTTGGAAATACCCGTATTTTTCACAAAATTTGTTCATCAAACCAACACCTATTCAATGAAAAAACATTTATCACTTCTAAGCTTATTATTAATTAATTTTGTCGTTGTTGCACAAAACCCAGCACCAGCTCCTTCGCAGTCCAAACAAATTGCTTTAGTTGGTGGAACAATACATGTGGGTGATGGAAAAATTATTCAGAACGGCACAATTGTTTTTGATAAAGGAGTCATTACCTCGATTGGTGATGCAAATACAAGTTTTGATAAAAATGCAACCGAGGTAATAAGTGTTGCTGGAAAATCTGTATACCCCGGCATTATCGCACCTGCGGCCTTACTCGGCCTTGTTGAAATTGGCTCGGTTCGTTCAACTTTCGACCAAGCCGAAACTGGTCTATTCAACCCAAACATTCGTTCATTGATTGCTCACAATACCGATTCGGAAGTTATCCCTACGGTTCGTGGCAATGGCGTTTTGATAGGCCAAACAACTCCAGAAGGTGGAATTATTTCGGGAACCTCGTCTGTAATGGAATATGATGGCTGGAACTGGGAAGACGCTGCACTTAAAAAAGATGATGGAGTTTGGTTAAGTTACCCAGCATTGATGGCACGACAGTATAGTGCAGAAGAAGCAAGATTTGTGGTGAAAAAGAATGAAAAATATATTGAACAAAAAAACGAACTACAAGGATTTATAGCCGACGCACTTGCTTATAGTGAAATAAGTAATCCAAACCCTAAAAATGCTAAACTAGAAGCAATGAAGGGTTTATTTGATGGTTCAAAAAAACTTTACATTCGTACAAACTATGGTAAAGAAATAATTGAAGCCTGCCAAATGGCACAGAAATTCAAAATAAAAAACATTGTTGTGGTTGGAGGCGAAGAGGCAGATTTAGCTCTAGATTTCCTAAAAAATAATAATATTCCGGTGATAGTTTCACCAACACATCGCTTGCCAAATACAGCAGATGAAGATGTTTGGAATCCATACAAGCTTCCAAATCGTTTAATGAAGGCTGGAGTTCTTACTGGGATGTTCTACACTGAAGAATTTTATAAAACTCGTAATTTACCGTTTGTAGCTGGAACTAGTGCAGCATTTGGCATGGATAAAGAAGATGCTTTAAAAATGATAACACTCAATAATGCTAAAATTTTAGGTATCGACAAGCAAGTCGGCACACTCGAAGTAGGAAAACATGCAACAATTGCAGTTTCTGACGGAGATATTTTGGATATGCGTACAAACAGAGTAAGCTATGCCTTTATTAGAGGCAAAAAAATTGACCTTGATGATAAACAAAAAAGACTTTATAAAAAATACGTAGATAAATACGGAATCGGCGGAAAATAAATAAATTTACCTTAACAAAAGGGTTACCTTAGTAATCCTTTTGTTTTCAAAATGAGATGAATTACATCATTCCTATTCTTAGAATATTCGATGAGAACAAAGCTCGCGAATTTTATATTGAATGGCTTGGTTTTAAAATAGAATTTGAGCACCGTTTTGAAAATAATGCTCCTATTTATATGGGAATATCAAAGGATGGTATATTAATACATCTATCTGAGCATCATGGAGATGGCTCACCAGGTGTCAAAATCTTGATTCACTATCCGGAAGTAGAGAATTACTGCGAAGAATTGAAAGCAAAAAAATACAAATTTTATCGCCCTTCAGTTGAAACTACATTTTGGAATAGCCGATGTATGGAAATTTGCGACCCATTTGGCAATAAAATCTCATTCTTCAAAGAATTATTATAGTAATAAAACCAAATTAGAATGAGCTTAAAACCTAAATCTTCAATGAAAAATTCAATAAATTCATTGAATGATTCCAAAGCCTAGCAAACTCACAATTACAAGCATTCCAATATTTTAAAAGTAATTTTAAAAACAAGTACAATTCAAATCGACAAACTCAAATTAATTAACTTACTGAAAGCGATTATTCTACCTCACATCAGTTGTCTCATAATCTTTGCCCTAATACATTGCATCATTAAACTTTTCCTATTGCCAAAAGTACTCCCCCCTGCGATGCAGAATAATTTCAATAAAAGTAAGGCTATCAATTCCAAATGCCCAAAGCTTAAAATAGACAAATAAGTATTTTATACAGTCAATAATAATAAAGCAAGCCCCCCCCTACTCTTTTATATTTTGGTATTTTTAGCTATATTGCAAAGTAATATTTTTAATTTCTCATTAGGGCTTGGGGGACTTTTTATGAAAATAGGTATCATTGGTTTGGGAGATATGGGCAAAATGTTTGCTCGAATATGGGCTAATGCAGGCTATGAAGTTTATGGTTGTGATCTACCCCAATACCGAGAAGCATTAGAAACAGAACTTAATGTATATAAAATAAATATCCTTTCAGATGGAATCGCAATTTCTCGGCTCTGTGATTTTATACTTTATTCTGTTGAAGCCGAAAATATTGAAAAGGTAGCTGCTCAATGTGGACCTTCAACTAAATACGGTGCAATTGTTGCAGGCCAAACCTCCGTCAAAACACCAGAAATTGCGGCATTTGAAAAACACCTTCCGAAAGACGCACAAATTATTACATGTCACGCACTTTTTGGACCTGTAGTTAGTCCAATCGGTCAGACTTTGATTGTTATAAATCATAGAGCAAACCAATCAGCTTTCAAAAAAGCTGAAACCATTCTAAGAGACATTGGCTCAACAATTCACCAAGTCGAAGATTTTCATGCTCACGACCGCATGATGGCTGATATTCAGGCGGTTACACACATTGGTTTTGAGAGCATTGGCACTGCATTCATGCACCGTAAGGTTTATCCATGGGAAAACTCCCTACATCCTAATGGACTTGATAATGTTAAATTATTAATGACATTACGTATTTATAGTTATAAATTTCACGTTTATTCTGGCTTAGCACTTCAAAATCCGTATGCAAAACTAGATGTTCGAAACTATGCAAAAGCAGAAAGTGAGCTTTTTGAAATGATGATTGAAGAAAACGAAAAAAAATTTAGAAAAAGAATATATGCTGCACGAGATAGTGTATTTAAAGATAAGAGTGGAAAATTGATGCTAGATGATAAAATAATGAGTGAATTTAGCCTTAATCAAGACTTTGAACACAAGCCAAATTCGCATCTAAGTTTACTTGCAATGGTTGATACGTGGCATAAACTCGGCACTAATCCATATAAAAGTTTAATTTGCCAAACGCCGCCATTTAAGTTACGCGTAGGTATGGCTGAATACCTTTTTTTAAACGAAAATCTACTCGAAGAAACAATCAAAGCCGCCTTGTTTGATAAAAGTATTAGAGGTGAAGATTTAGCGTTCCATACGGCCGTACACGAATGGGCTAATATAGTTGAAATGGGCGATAAAGAAAGTTATAGAAAGCATTTTGAAGCGACTAAAGTTTACTTATCCGACCGACTTGAAGAAGGTCAAAAAAAAAGTAGTTTATTGATTGCCAAGCTACAAAGCAGTTAAATTACAAAAATTCAGCTTATTTGGTAACAAAACGAATAAAATATACATATAAATGCTTAAAACAGATTTAAAAAAATATAATAACGATTGGTACAAACATTCGAATCTTACGAGAAGCTTTTTAATATCAGCAGTTTGGTATATTGTGAACGCTCTGTTTATCAATTCTTATTTTTTGATTCCAAGTTCTATAAAAAAATCACTATTGAAAATTTTTGGAGCTAAAATTGGCAAGAATGTAACGTTAAAACCCAACATCAACATTAAATATCCTTGGAATTTAGAAATTGGAGATAACGTATGGCTGGGTGAAGAGTTATGGATTGATAACTTAGGGAAGGTTAAAATTGGCAATAATTCATGCCTATCACAAGGTTCAATGCTTTTATCAGGCAGCCATGATTATAAGAGGGTAAACTTTGACCTCATCATTAAAGATATAATTCTTGAAGAAGGCGTTTGGATTGGTGCAAAATCTATAGTATGTGGGGGCGTAACATGCCATTCTCATTCGGTTCTATCAGTCAATTCAGTCGCTACTAAATCTTTAGATGCCTATAGCATTTATCAGGGTAATCCAGCACAGCTTGTTAGACGAAGAGAAATCACCATTTGATAAATAAATTTACAAAAAGATTTGTCTTTTTTAGTTTTAAGATTGAAAAAAGTATTTATTTTGTATATTGAATACTAACCCGTTAATATTAATTAAACATAGTTCTGATGTTTCCAACATTCGAATCACTTATCCCTGATAAGCAAATTCAAATTTTAATCTCAGCAATAATTGCGATGTTCATTAGCCTGCGGTCTATTCCTGTAATTATTAATATTAGTGGGCTTCGTGGATTAATGGATAATCCAGTCAAACGTAGTTCTCACAAAACTCCAACCCCAACCTTTGGTGGAGTAGCCATTTTTGCAGGAATCTTAATAGGTTACATGATTTGGAACTTTGGAGATGAGGGTATATTGATACATAGAGTTTTTGCAGGCACAGTTATATTATTTTTTTTAGGTGTTAAAGATGACCTTTACGCACTTTCTCCAACCAAAAAGATGATAGTTCAGGTTTTGGCATCTGCTATTGTAGTTATTGGTAGTGACCTCCGCATATCAGATTTATTCGGTATTTTCGGAATCAGTCATATTCCTTATATTATTAGTATTCTACTTACTATTTTCATTTTCGTTGCAATGATAAATTCTTTCAATTTAATTGATGGCATTGACGGATTAGCTGGGGGAATAGCGATGATTGCGAGTACTGGTTTTGGAATGTGGTTTTTGATAAATCATCATTATTCATTAGCTTGTTTAGCTTTATGTTTAGCAGGCTCGTTGGTCGGATTTCTTCGCTTCAACTTTTCCCAAAATCAAAAGATATTTATGGGAGATACTGGTTCGCTTATTATTGGATATATAATTACAGTATTAGCAGTTAAATTTATACATTTAAATGTAATGCACGCATGGGAGGCTGACATTTCATTTGTAAGTGCTCCGATTATAGCAGTAGTGATTTTAATTATTCCAATTTTTGATACAATCAGAGTTTTTTCTATCCGTATTTTACGAGGTAAATCCCCATTCAAAGCAGATAGATTACATATGCATCATTTGTTGATTGATAATAATTTGTCTCATATACAAGCATCATTTACACTCTACTTAACAACAATCATTTTTACAGTCTTAACTTATTATGCAAGAAGTTATTTTACAAATACAGAACTTTGCTTCTTTATTCTTTTCTTATTAATATGTTATTTTGTGACGGGAAATTTCTTGGAAGTCAGAAGATTAAAGATCAAAAAGGTAGAATTGTCTGTCACTGATAAAGTAAACACTGAAACTGAAACAAAAGAAAAACTTAGGTTGAGTGAAGTAAGTACAAACTAAATAGCCCATCAAATCATAAAGAAAGTCCAGCCTTGAGTTTTTACAAAGCTGGACTTTCTTTTAAATTATACAATCAACTATTCCCATTCAATAGTTGCGGGTGGTTTAGAACTAATATCATAAACAACTCTATTTACGCCTTTTACTCTATTGATAATTTCGTTGGAAACTTCGGCTAAAAACTCATATGGTAGATGAGCCCAATCAGCAGTCATTCCATCAACACTCGTAACTGCACGAAGTGCAACAACTCTTTCGTAGGTCCGTTCATCGCCCATAACACCAACACTTTGAACTGGTAAAAGCATTGATCCTGCTTGCCAAACTTTATCGTAAAGACCACTTTTTTTCAAACTATTAATAAAAATAGCATCAACTTTTTGCAATATTTGTACTTTTTCTGGGGTAACTTCACCCAAAATTCTAATACCTAATCCTGGGCCAGGAAATGGATGACGACCTAGAATATTCTGTGGGATATTGAGTGCCTTACCAACTTCGCGAACACCATCTTTGAATAATAAACGAAGCGGTTCAATAACTTGCAATTGCATAAAATCAGGTAGTCCACCCACATTATGATGAGATTTAATAGTTGCAGAAGGCCCTTTCACAGAAACCGACTCAATGACATCTGGGTAGATTGTCCCTTGACCTAGCCATTTTGCACCTACTATTTTATGCGATTCTGCATCAAAAACATCTATAAACGTCTTGCCAATAGCCTTACGTTTTGCTTCAGGATCAGTTAAACCTTTCAATGCAGTGTAAAATTGTTCTTTCGCATCAACCCCAACTACATTTAAGCCTAAGCCTTTATATGACTCTAAAACCTCCTCAAACTCATTCAAACGAAGCAAACCATTATCTACAAAAATGCAGAAGAGATTTTTGCCTATTGCATGATGTATCAAAATTGCAGCTACCGAAGAATCAACACCACCCGATAAACCCATAATTACTTTATCATTGCCAAGCTTTTCCTTCAATTCTTTAATAGAAACTTCAGCAAATGAATCAGGGGTCCAACTTTGCGAGCAATCACAAATATCAACTACAAAGTTTTTAATTATCGTTTTACCTAAAACAGTATGCGTAACCTCAGGGTGAAACTGAATGCCATACACTGGTTTTTCTTTTATTTTAAAAGCTGCTACTTTTACGGTATCGGTAGAAGCGATAATTTCGGCACTCGTTGGAGGAGCAGTGATGGTATCACTGTGCGACATCCAAACTTGAGTATCATCCGAAACATCCTTGAAAAGTGTATATCGATTATCAACTTTATTAAGTATCGTACGACCATATTCTCTAATGGCTGAAGGTGAAACCTCACCACCACCAGTATGAGCCATCATTTGAGCTCCGTAGCAAACTCCAAGCACCGGCAATTTCTTAGCAAATTCTTGCCAGTCAACAATTGGTGCATCATTGTCTCTAACTGAGCATGGACTTCCTGAGAGAATAATGCCTTTAATATCGGCAGTAATCAATGGAATTTTATTGTAAGGATGTATTTCGCAATACACATTTAGTTCTCGGACTCGGCGTGCTATCAGTTGAGTAAACTGCGAGCCAAAATCAAGAATTAGGATTTGTTCGGTCATGGTAGCATTTCTAAAATACAAAGTTAGAAGAAAATGACATTGTGTCCAAATAAGTTGTTTTCCACTGTCAGCAGTCAACTGTCAATAAATAATATAAGTATCTCATTATCAGCATTCTAAAATCAAATCTGCCAGTTTTAAGTTCAAGTTTTTTCTATTATCTGTTAAAACTGAAAATAAATAAACTGAGCCGGTTTATCAAAAACACCCAAAAGAAAGAAAGCCATTACGAAAAGATAATAAAGTGACCATCGCACTACCACTGGGTAAGTTGATACAAGCTGACGAATACTTTTGTTTCTTTGTATGTAATGAATGATTTCCATGAAAATTATTAAACCTATGGCAATTAAGAATTCAACAAGTGTAAAATTGAGAAATATGTTTTGTGAAATATAATTGAAATTTAAAAACTCCTTAATAGTTGGAAAATTTGAAAATAAATGAGATACTAAATGCAATAATTGGCTTTGTTCGAGATAATTTCCTCTAAAAAATATCCAAGCAAAAGCCACTAAACAAAATGTTGTGAAAGCCTGCAAAATTTTGAGCAAGAATGGCAATTTTTCTAAACCAGTAATTTTATTGAACACATTACGAGGTTTTTGTGTAATTCTAGCAAAAACCAAATAAAAACCGTGTAGAGCCCCCCAAATAATAAAATTCCAGTTGGCTCCATGCCACAAACCACTTACGGCAAAGACAAAAAATTGATTAAAATATTGTCGAGTTTTGCCCACCCTATTTCCACCCAATGGAATATACAAATAATCTCTGAACCAAGTTGAAAGTGAAATATGCCAGCGACGCCAAAACTCCGATATACTTTTCGAGAAATAGGGGCGATCGAAGTTTTTCATTAATTTAAAACCCATGACTTCGGCAGTTCCAAGAGCTATATCAGAATAACCTGAAAAATCGCAATATATCTGAAATGTAAAGAAAACCGTAGCAACTATAATAGGAATACCTTCATAATCCATCGGACTGTTATATACTTTATCTGCAAATAAAGCCAATCGGTCGGCAATCACAACTTTTTTAAAGAGGCCCCATGCCATAAGCTTTAACCCGCTCGTAACTCGCAAATAATCAAAACTTTTCTTCTCATAAAATTGATATAAGACGTTTTGGGGTCTTTCGATTGGGCCTGCTACCAATTGCGGATAAAACATGACATAAAGTGCATACAAACCAAAGTGTTTTTCAGCTTTCTGATTTCCTCGATAGACTTCAATTGTATAACTCATCGCTTGAAAGGTATGAAACGATAAGCCTATCGGAAGGATAAAGTCTAATAATTTGAAATGAGCGATATTTGTTTGTGCTAAGGCAAAAATGGCAAAGTTTGTGTATTTAAAAAAAGCTAAAACACCAATATTTGCCACTAAACTGATAATTAGAAACAATTTTCGCTGTTTTCCCGAGGCATTCTCAATCCAAATTCCAGCGAAATAATCAATAACTATTGTGAAACCCAAAATGAATAAATATTCAGGCTTGAAAACCATGTAAAAAACACAACTAGCCGCTAATAACCACCACCATCTATTTTTATGCCCAAGCACAAAATAAATTATGGTTACGATTGGGAAAAACAACAAAAACTCTAACGAATTGAAAAGCATAACTTATTTTATATTGGACAGGCAAATAACCATTCTAATGCGTTTTATAAAAGATTACAAACTTGTTTTACCTAATAACTGAATTATTTTTTGTGTACGAATTTCGCCACCTTTTTTGGTCAAATGATAGGCCATGTCGTGATACAACGAATCTGCAAAAACAAAATCAGATGGTGTACCTAAAATAGGAAACTTGGCATATTTATCGTATTCTTTTTGATATTTATCAATAATCTTTTTATCTAAAGCATAATTCTTCTGTGAATAGGTCGGATACACAAAATAAACCTTAATGTCTTTTGATTTCATGGTTTCATAAAAAACATTCATATCATCAATAGCATCTTTCAGACTCACTTTGTCGCTTAAAATTGCTCTAGGAATGAATTTCATCGGTGGGTTATTATAATGGCTAATCAAATCTCCATATTCATTTGTTGCTCCTCGAAAAAACACACTTGTTGTATCCGAAATCTGATAGTTGATTTCTTTATTTTTGTAAAGTCTTTCTAAAATAGTTTTAAAAGTATTTATTCTCATTTGTCCATTTTCTCGAATTTCCTCAAAAAAATCTTCAAAGCTGATCCATTCTTTTGCCTTAGGAAAATATCTTGCCATCAATAATTGCTCGCTTTTGTTTCCCTCACTTTCAATAATATACTCAAAACCCATAATTACGGTATCACCTTTACGCAATTCGGAAGAAATCTGATTGAGCATAAATTTTACACCATAATCATAATGTATAGCCATGTTTATGACTGGCTTTTGAAGCGAATCAGCAATGAGTTTACTATTGATACCGTAAGCGAAATTAGACCCTGCTATCAAAACAATTTTGGGTGAAGGCGTTTCTTGAAGGCGTTTGTACTTGTCAATTATGACTGCGTTGTATGAAGTTTCTAAATCGTATTTTTTGTAGGGATCAAAATAAAAAACAACTTCGATTGTTCCCCAAGTGAGGATTGATAGCAATAAAGCTTTACACAAAAACTGTTTTATTTTCATACATTTTTAAAATCAAACCTGAAATAAGCAAAGTTGATTAAAAACAAAACTTACTATCAAAATTTTAGTCTTTTTAATCTTAGTTTAAATTGATATTTTTGTAATTAATAAGTTATCACAACATAATGAATTTACCTCGATTTATTGCTCAACGTATTCAGCAAACAAGGACCACAACTTTTACTTCAACGGTAACAAAAATCGGTATTTCGAGCATTGCCATTGGACTATCAGTTATGATTATTTCCTTTAGTATTCTGATTGGATTTAAACAGACTATAAGAGAGAAACTATTTAGTCTTAGTTCTCATATACAAGTTAGTAAAATTACATTGAATCAGTCATTTGAAGAAACTCCAATAGAAATAAACACAAAATTTTATCAAAATTACAGAAAAAACCCAGAAATAAGGCATGTTCAGGCTGTATTAAATAAAGCGGGACTTTTAAAATCATCGGAAGAACATGCTGGAATTATTATAAAAGGTGTCGGACGAGATTTTGATTGGGCGAATTTTAAAGAAAATTTGAGTGAAGGCCGAGAAATTAATTTTCGAGATACCTCTGGGCAACAAGCTACATATTCTGACGAAATTATAATCAGCAAAAAAATTGCCAATCAACTGAAAATCAAACTATATGATAAAGTCAGAATTTATTTTATCCAAAATCCTCCCAGAATCAGGCCTGTAAAGGTAGTTGGGATTTACGATACGGGTTTAGAAGAATTTGATAAAAACTTCATTATCGGAGATTTAGCTTTGATCCAGAGAATAAATGATTGGGATAGAGGAACAGCTGGTCATTATGAAGTCTTTCTAAAAAATTTCTATAATCTTGATTTGCTAGCTCGACAAATTTCTGATGATATAGACCAAGATATGCAGTTACTAAAAGTTACAGAAATGTTTCCTGCAATTTTCGACTGGCTTGGCTTGATGGACAGAAATATTATTGTTATCATAGCTTTAATTTTACTTGTTGCCAGCTTTAATATGATTTCTGTACTTTTGGTAATGATGATGGAACGCACCCCCATGATTGGTATGCTCAAAGCCTTGGGAACAGACAATGCCAAAATTAGGAAAGTTTTTATTTATAATGGTCTGACTATCATTATTAAAGGAATGATTTATGGTAATATTTTTGGAATCGGGTTTTGTTTTTTACAAAAAACCTTCAAAATTATTCCACTCGATTCGGAGAGTTATTATATGAGTTATGTGCCTATTTCATTCGATTGGCTTACAATTCTGATACTAAATATCGTCACTTTATTGCTCGTAACGGCTGTAATTACGATTCCTACATTGGTAGTTTCACGCATGAAATTGATAGAATCTTTGAAATTTAAAAGTTAAGTTCTAAAACTAAAAAAGCCTCCGAATAAATAAAAATTCAGAGGCTTTTTTATGAGCAGAATACAATTATCGTTCGATTTGTTTCAAGAAATTTAAGCTTTTGCTCTTGTATTATCTTTGAAAACTACAATAAAAATCACTAAAACAATCGCAGAAATAGCCGCAGGAACCATCCATACGGCTGTCCAATCGTGCGAACTAACTTCTCCCACTTTAGCTGTATATTTATCTAAAACTTTACCTGAAAGAATTGAGCCAATGCCCATTCCAATTCCGTAAGTGGCCAATGTGATTAAACCTTGTGCAGAGTTTTTGATTTTCTCACCTGCCTTATTGTCAGTATAAATTTGTCCAGTTACAAAGAAAAAGTCATAACATACCCCATGCAGAATAATTGCTAAATAAAGCATCCATTCAGAAGAAATTCCATCGCCATAACCGAAGCAAACAAATCTGATTATCCAAGCAATTAAGCCAACGATTAGCATTTTCTTTATACCAAATTTGCTCAATGCAAAGGGGATCAGCAACATGAATAAGACCTCAGAAACTTGCCCCAAAGACATTTTATTTTCAACATTAGTCATATTCGATTCGGTTAAAGATAAATTGGCGTGGGCGTAATAAAACGACAACGGAATACAAACCAAAATAGAGCAAATAAAGAAAACTAAAAACGAACGGTCTTTGAAAAGTACAAAAGCATCGGTTCCCAAAATCTGACTAAACGATGTAGCCTTTGTGGCCTTTGGTGGTGTATTTGGTAGAGTAAACGCAAAAATTGCCCAAGCAACAGAAGTAAACATGGCAATCTGGAAAATAGTCACTTTATCGCCAACGCCGTAAAAACCAACAATATTTGTTACTACTATCCAGGCAATTGTTCCCATTACACGTATAGAAGGAAATTCTTTTTCAGGATTTTGCATTTGGTTCATTGCGATCGAACTCGATAATGCCAAATTTGGTGCAAAAGTAAGTGTGTAGGCCAAAATATACCAAAAGAATGTATCAGGGTCTTGGTTTTGAATCAAGAAATACAAAATAATTGCACCCAAAATATTTAACACGCCCATTACTTTTTGGGCAGAAAAAAAACGATCGGCGACCATACCCATAAAAAACGGTGCAACTATAGAAGCGATTGAAAAAGTGGCATAAGCACTACCTATTTGATCGCCAGTTGCATGAAGTGTGGTAAAAAGATACTTTCCCATTTGTCCGTACCAAGCTCCCCATGTAGAAAACATGAGAAACATCATCAGCATTAATTTAATTCTTGTAGTAAGTGTCATAATTGAGTTATAAATTCTGAGTTATAAATTCTGAGTTATTTTTTCAAACCCAAAACTCTATACTCGGTTAGGTATATTTTTTTTTCAAAAGTAAGGAAAAACTCAGAACTCTACACTCTAAACTCAGAACTTTTCTCATCCCCAAACCTTAGTTCCTTCGGTGCAGTTTTTACACATTTCAATTTCAGCACGGGCATTAGTGAGAGATTTTCTAAACTTTTGATAAGATTCGCTTTGCCAAACCGCTTTAAAAGTTTTATTCTTTAAATCGCCCATTCGGTATTCTGCGTCTTTATCGAAACAGCATGGAACAACCAAACCATCCCAAGTAATTACGCACGAGTGCCACATTTTCCAGCAATTGTCAAGCAATTTGTTCTTGATTTGATATTTTCCATCACTGTTTTGTTCATATCGAGCATATTTATGAATAGACGGAATAAGTGATGAACCATTTTTATAATCGTAAATTTGGGCTGTTTTAAACGCAACTTCATCGACACCAAGCTCTTTCGCCATTAATTTTACATCTTCAATTTGGTGTTCGTTAGGCTTCACTACCAAAAATTGAAAAATAATGTGTGGCGTTTTAGATTTCAAAGACTTTTTCCAATACACAATTTTCTTTGTTCCTTCAATTACTTTGTTTAAGTTTCCTCCTACCCGATATTGCTCATAGACTTCTTGTGTTGTGCCATCAATTGAAATTATCATTCTATCCAAACCAGATTCGATAGTTTGTTTAGCAGTAATATCGGTCAAATAATGAGCATTCGTTGAAGTTGCAGTATAAATACCTTTTTTTGAAGCGTATTTTACCAAATCTAAAAACTCAGGGTGCAGATAAGGTTCGCCTTGAAAATAAAAAATTAAATATAATAATGTATCGGCTAGTTCGTCAATGGTTTGCATGAAAAGTTTTTCTGGAAGCATCCCCGTTGGTCGAGTAAAACTGCGTAAACCACTTGGGCATTCAGGACATCGAAGATTACATGAGGTCGTAGGTTCTATGGAAATGGAAATTGGCAATCCTCGATGAATGGTTCGGCCTGTAATTTTAGATTCTAAATAACTACTCACGTTTTTCAAAGCGTTCCAAGCTCGTGGCCAAGTCACCTTTGAAAAAAAATTAAGACCATCTTGAAGGTTTCTATTCATTTGGATTGGAAAAACTAAAAAAATGTATCTTTTAAATATCCCTAAACTGCTTATAAATTTTCTTTAAACGCTCGTCTTTTTCTTGAGCTATAATTTCTTTCATTATAGTTTTTACCTCTTTGATATCGTTTATCAAACTTAAGGTTTGTATTCCAGCAAATCTGACATACCATTGTGAATCGTTTTTGGCAATCTGTGAAAGTAACGGTAAACTCTTAATCTGAACTTCAGGCGTTGATTTTACTAGGTAAGTACCAAATATACCCAAAACTTGGTATAAATCATTACCTTTCATTTCTTTGAGGTGGTTTTGAAACCAATCAAAACGAAGAGGTGATGCTTCATCAGCAAAATAATTGGCAACCGCCGCAAAAATATTCGGATTCGTTGAATTATCAAATTTCAATACTAAATCAATAGCATCAACAGGCTTACTGGATAACAGTGCCTCAATAGCTGCAGCTTGAACTGTGTAAGATGAATCAGTGAGTGCATTACGAAAAAGTTTAGTATTCTGTGAATTCTGAAAACCCTTCATGGCCAAAATTGCATCTGCACGCACATATGAACGCAAATCGTGAATTACTCTATATTGTAATGCTTTTTCAACCTCCAAAAAATCTTCCCCATCATAATCGAAAAATTTTTGAATCGCAAATTGACGAATTCGCCAAAATTTGTCTTTGGTTGCATCAATTAATAGCTGTCTAATTTTCTTTTCTGATGGCGGATAATAGAGAGTTGTATCGTTTTCAGGAATAAAAGTAAGCGTTTCTAAGACATTTAATCTTGTGGCGATATTTTCGGAGTTATAAAATTGATAAATAAGTTCATCTATTGATTTTTGATGTTCGATTTTACCTACAAGTGTATTTTCTGGGTCTAGTAAAACCATTTTTGGAACAGAAATAGCAGGTAACTCAAAAGTCTGTTGTTTTTCATGCAATATAATTTCGTGCATTACTTGTTCATAATCAGACTTTATAAAAATTTTAAGTGGTAAACGAAAAATCGTTGAATGCACTGTATCTTGAGTTTGTTTGATAGTTATTTTTACTTTCCCATTGGCAAAATCATGGGATACCTCAAGTATAGGATGCCCCGATTTCAAAAACCATTGGTCGAAAAACCAATGTAAATCTTGTCCAGTCACTTTCTCAAAAACCAATCTTAAATCTTCAATTTCTGTCGTTTTAAAGGCATATTGAGAAAGATATTGCTTAAGAGATTCAAAAAAGGCTTCATCGCCAAAAGTATTTCTAAGTAAATGTAATATTCGACCACCTTTTGCATAAGAATGCGAATCGAACATATCTTCTTTATCAAGATACCTAAATCTAATTAATGGTTCTAGTTTTTCTTTGGCTTCATCTAAATATTGATTGAGGGCAATATATGAAATCAAATCCGCTTCATCTTTTCCATATTTATGGTTAGCCCATAAAAATTCTGAATAATTGGCAAATGCTTCATTCAAAGGAAGATTCGACCATGATTCACAGGTAACCAAATCGCCAAACCAATGATGAAAAAGTTCATGAGCAATGACCCCATCGTCGTTGTCATCGACTAATTGATGCGTGTCTTTTTGTATGAAATCCCCATGTACTGTTGCGGTGGTATTTTCCATTGCACCCGAAACATAGTCACGAACAGCAATTTGAGCATATTTTTCCCATGGATATTTTACAGACAAAATTTTCTCGAAATAACGAATCATTTCGGGTGTTCGACCATAAATATTAAATGCGTATTTCTCAAATTTAGGTTCAATATAATAACTAACCTCAAATTCTTTGAAACTTGGGTCAATCACTTTTTTAAAAATCCCGACTGCAAACATGGACAAATAAGGTGCTGCGGGCTTAGATTGTTTCCAATAATCAGTACGAGTGCTGTCAGAATTTAGTTTAGAAGAAATGAGCTTACCATTGGAAAGTGTAGTAAATTTATTTTCAACAGTCAAAAAAATCTCTTGTGTCATTTTCTGATTGGGCGAGTCAATTGTAGGAAACCAACAGGAATTTGATTCGGTTTCGCCTTGTGTCCAGATTTGCTTAGGTTTATCAAACTCTTTTCCTAAGGGATTGATAAAATACAATCCTTTGTCAGCCGAAATAACATCACTACCAACAGTATTACATTCGTTTGCTTTAGCAGTATACGTGATCTGAATATTTATAGTATCTTTTCTAGTAAACGTTTGACCAAAATCTATTTTCAAAATACTTTTATCATAGTCATATTTCAGAGCCTTACCTTTGATTGTAACTTCACGAATCTCAAAATTTTTCGCATTTAAACTAATTGACTTCTGCGGATAAAAATGTGGTTTAAAAGTTAAGGACGCCTTTCCATAAAGATACTGCTGTTTCCAATCGGGTTTGATTTCAAGTTTTGTATGAATCAAATCATGATCAATATTTTTTGAAGCATTATATGGTCCTTTTGTGGGAACTATGGCAAGATTTTCTTGGGCAAAAACGCAAAAACTAAAAAAGAAAAGTATTGTGGCTTGAAGAAGTTTCATTGATGAAGACAGAAAAGTTTAATTTACTATAATTTTATTTATTTTCGCTTTTTGGAATAGCTTGACGAAGTTTTTTTTGCCTTGCGAAAATCATTAAAATAATGTTCTTTTACTTTTCGCAGAGCGAAACCATCATCAAATGCTTCCACTGTATAGTCTCGCTTAAATTTAAAATCATCCAAACTAGCATATCCACCTTTAAGAGTGAGAGTAAATATATTATAATTAAAATCAAAAACCCATGAAGTTTGTTCAGTATCGATGTCCAAAAAATCTACACCTGCACAAAACTTTATTTTAGGGTCGCTTTCATAATCATATTGGATTGTCCCATTTTCTGATAAATTCAATACTAAATTATTAATAGTAAGCTTAGATTCATGATAAGGTGTTAAATAAATATCTCCTTTCTCAATTTTATTTCTTATCAAAATCCAGCGTTTTGATTGGTCAAACAAAGTTTTTTTTAACTCAAGATAATTTATTTTTTCTGAAGGATCCGTTTGAGAGTGGAATAAGGTTTCAGCAGGTATATATTCATCGTTATCATGAAAAGCTGTTGATTTATTTACTGAAAAATTTAATTTTGGCTCAGCTGAATTTGAAACAACACTTGCACCGTCCAAAACATTTTTAACTTTTGAACTTTTTTCATAAACAAATTCATTCTCTCTTACATTTTTGATGCTTACTGAAACAGGAGAAACCCTGGATGAAGCATTTTTTCTATCCTCTTTACGCGTTAAGGTCTTTTTTCGCAAATCATTCGAAATAAGCTCTTTTCTCTTCATCAAAATATAACCGTCATTCACTTTATCTATTTTATATTCACGCTTAAATCTGAAATCATCTAAAGTCAAATAACCTCCTTGAATCGATAATATTAGTGAATTAGTTAGCGTATCGTATGACCAAAAACTTTCCTTGGTATTAATATCGAGGTATTTTATATCAAGATTTTCTGCATATTTTGAATTTGTTTCGTAATCGTAAATGATTTTGCCGTTTTCACCAAATGTCATAACTAAAGTATTTAAATTCACCTTAGATTTTTTGTAAGAAGTTAAAAATATTTCATTTTTGTCAATCTTGTTATGAACCAATATCCAGCGAGTAGAAGTATCCAGCAGGGGAATTTGCTGTGAAAATGAATGAGAAATTATTTGTAAGAAAACAGCAGTTAAGAAAAATTTATTCATTTTTGGTATATCAAATTACGATTGTAGCGAATCTTTCTCATTTGAAATCTATGTACTGATTTATTTTTTAATGAACAATTCAACTTTTAATCTAAATATTAAATCCATAATTATCAATTCTTAATTCATTGCAGCTCGTTTTGCAGGCAAATACGACGCCAAAAGCGTGATAAATATAATTGATATGGCGGTCAACACAAAATCAGCTACTTGCATTTTTATTGGGTAAGCATCAATATATGAGCTTTCAATTCCTATTTTTATTATACCATAGCGTTCTTGAAGATAACAAATCAATCCGCCTATCACAAGGCCAACTATGGCACCAATAAATGAGATTAAAGCACCCTCGGAATAAAAAATACGCTTTACTAATCCATGATCTGCCCCCATCGCGAAAAGTGTTTTCAAATCTTGTTGTTTGTCAATCACAAGCAATGTTAAAGAAAAGAAAATATTAAATGAAGCAATTCCGATTATAAAAATTAGTGCTATAAAAATAAATAATTTTTCTATCTTAATTGCTCTAAATAATGAGGCATTTTGTTCATCTTGATTCTGAACCAAGAAATTTACACCTAAAATACTTTTTATAGAAGCTTGAATTTGAGCAATATCAGCATTGGGTTTTGTCTGAATCTCAATGGCACTTCTTTTATCGCCATATTCGGTTAGCTGCTTTGCTACCTGAAGCGGAACATAAACGAAATCATCGTGAAATTGCTCTAATGAATAAACGCCAGATATGTTTAAAATTTCACGATTAATGTCATCTTCGGGGTTTAAAGATATAGATTTTCTATTTCGAGGATACCAAATTTCAATAGGTTCAACGATATTTTGTAGCGATATATTCAAGGCAGCATAAACATTTCCTCCAATAAATGCATAATCAACACTATCTTTCGTCAATAAAAAATCCCCTTCTACCACTGATTTCTTTAACGGGCTATATGTTTGAAAGGTTTGATCAACACCTTTAAGCGTTACTACCATTTGTGAGTTTTGATATTTCACCAATGCGTTATCTTGAATTACCTCAGTAATATACCAAACATCTTTTATTGCTTTTAATTGTGCTATTTTGGGTTTATCAAGCAAAAAACTTTTACCACTTTTAGGCGAAATTTTAATATCAGCATCGAAAGATTTGAAAATTTTGCGATTAAGATTTTCTAAGCCATTAAAAACTGATAAAACAATCACTAATGCCATTGTTCCGATTCCAATTCCGAGCATCGAAATAATCGATATGAAATTGATGAAACTCTTTTTTCTTTTTGAAAAAAAATATCTTTTGGCTATTAGAAATGAAAGATTCACAATTAAAAAAGAATTAGTGGGTTTTGTATTTTATTCTTCATCCTCAACAGGTGCAGGCGGAATTACAATTCCTGCAAAAAGAGCATCCATTTTTTGAGCATATTCGGCCGTATCATCAATGAAAAACTGTAAATTCGGAACAATTCTAAGTTGATGACGTACTCGCTCTCCCAAGAGGTTTCTAATAACCTTGGTATTTTCCCTGATTATTTGTAAAACTCCTTCTCTATCATTTGCCAATAAAAAACTCAAATAAACCCTAGCAATAGCCAAATCTGGGGTCGTTTTCACATCAGTAATTGTTACAAAGGCTCCATTAAATAATTGTTTCAAATCTTTTTGAAAAATCTCACCTAAATCTTTTTGAATCTGTTTTGCTACTTGTCTTTGTCTTTTCGATTCCATCATTTTCTAATTTTGAATGAGTGAATGAGCGAATGAGCGAATTGTAAAATCTTAAATTATGTTTCTTATTCGTGAATCGTCACTTGAATAATTCGTCATTTCTAATTTTCATTCGTTCATTGAAGCATTCAATCATTAATTTTATACAAATATCCGCAAATTTTCGGGTTAAATAAAGTAAAGTTTCTCACATCCGTTAGTTTTTTCATAACTTTGTACCGTAAACTAATCTTTCAAAGCCTTGTTAACATTTTTTCGGTTAAACTCCTTGTTTCATATTTTTTCACTACTTTTCCTAGTAGTGATAATTAAAGTCCCTTTTTTGGGACATAAACTTCCGATATTACTTCCAGAACTTGAATGGATGTTGGTCGGAGAAAAAATCCATAATGGACAGTTTTTATACAAAGAGGTTTGGACAAATGTTGGGCCATTGGCGTCTTTTGTATATTGGGCAATTGATGTTTCATTTGGGCGTTCACAATTCATTTATGAGTTCATAGCCATTCTAATCACTTATTTTCAGGCTTTGTATTTTACTTTTGTTTGTAATACACGACAAACTTATCTCGAAAAAAACTACGCTTCAGGTCTAATTTATGTACTTTTGATGAGTCTTTCTTTCGATATGAGTAAACTTTCGCCAGTTTTACTTTCAACTACCTTTTTACTTTTTGCATTCAATAAACTCGTAAAACAAATGGAACGCCGTGAGGGTGTTTCGGATGAAGTTTTTGAGATTGGACTTTACATCGGTATTGCATCGCTCTTTCATCAACCAACGATGGTTTTTATTTTTTGGATAATGAGTAGCCTTGTATTTTTTACTAATGCCAATCTTCGTCAACACTTTTTGGCAATTTTAGGTTTTAGTTTACCACTATTGTTGGCCGGACTTTACTTTTATCTAAACGGAGGTCTTGATGAGTTTAAATACAACTGGTTTAATGGTATTTTCAAAATCAAGCAATATAGTGTAGAAGACTTTAAAAGTGCTTTTATTGCCATTACGGTTCCATCAGCGTTAGCGGTTTTTGGTTTTTTGAGACAGACACAAGTAAGTAAATATAATAGCTATCAACAACGTACACAGCAAATTATGCTTATTTGGGGAATTGCTTCATTGATAGCATTATTTCTATCTCCAAATGTTGCTCCTATGCAGTTTATTATTTTTGTACCATTTTTTGCATTCTTTATCACTGGTTTTTTCTTGCACTTAAAGGGAGTTTTCTTACCCGAGTTACTCTTTACATTATTATTTCTATTTATCATTTTCGTTCAATACCAAGGAGTTACACCTATTTTTGGCAAAGGTTTTGAACAATTGGCAGATATGCGAGTAAAACCAAAGGAAATTCCAGAAAGAATGAAGGGTAAAAAAATGCTGGTAATTGGCGAAAGAATCGATGAATATGCTTTTGGTCAATCTGCAACTTGTTATCTCAATTGGGACCTTTCAAAAATCGACTTAGAAAATCCAGATAATTATGAAAGTATCATTAATATTTTTGATAATTTCAAGAAAGATCCACCAACAATTATTATTGATAAACAAAACGTTATCCCCCAAATATTCAAAAGAATTCCTGCTTTAGCAGCTGAGTATCAGAAGACGAATATGGAAGGAATTTATCAGAGGAAGTTTTAGTTTTGGGGCACAAGATTCGGGATTTGAGAAGGCTTTACGATTCAATCAATCGATAATCTCATATCCCGAATCTTGTATATTAGCAAGAAATTTTATCTGCTCTTCGTGCATGACGACCGCCTTCAAATTCAGTTTTCAAGAAGGTATTTACACATGCTAGTGCTAATTCAACATCAATAAATCGTGCAGGTAAACATATTATATTTGCATTATTATGCTGACGAATCAATTCTGCCACTTCCAAATTCCAAACTAAGCCTGCTCTAATGCCTTGATGGTGATTGGCTGTCATACAAACGCCATTTCCACTTCCACAAATCAAGATTCCGAA
Organism: uncultured Emticicia sp.; assembly: GCF_937903345.1. Classification (GTDB taxonomy): domain Bacteria; phylum Bacteroidota; class Bacteroidia; order Cytophagales; family Spirosomataceae; genus Emticicia. Next base: position 108,055 of record NZ_CALCZQ010000063.1, read on the forward strand.
CTCATATTGTCCGCTTTCAACCGAACTTGCCAATTGATGTGCCGTATCGGGGTAATCGACTGCTTCGGGCGTATAAGGACCATAATCAGCCGTTTCAAAGTTTTGTTCTTGAAGCCAACGAAGAATGACATTTTTATACTCAAACCCAGCGTGATCGCCTGCAATTGCTACTTTCATAATGTTTTATTCCTCAAACTTTTGATTGAAAAAATTTTAAGCTGAATTTCTCTTTTAGGGAAGGAATTAGGTAAAAAAAATCATTTTGGTATTCTAAACTTTTTTTTGCAAATATACGTTTTCATTATCTAATTCTTCTAAAAAAATAAATAAGAATTGTTAAATTAGAATAAAAATAAAATTAACTCAAAAAAACAATTCCTACCACAAATAAAAAATTATATGGCAGAAAAAGAAATTATATTAAATGATGAAGAATTAATTCGTGAGGCATTTGTAGAAAAAGGGTGGAATGAAATCCAAAGCCAAGATTCATGGCAAATATTAAAAACCGTAGCTGAATTTGTTGATGGTTTCGACCGTTTGGCTAAAATCGGTCCATGCGTGACTATATATGGCTCCGCAAGAACTAAACCAGACCACAAATATTATTTACTTTCAGAAGAAATTGCAGCCAAATTAGTAGCTAAAGGATACGGTGTAATTACAGGCGGAGGGCCCGGAGTGATGGAAGCGGGCAATAAAGGTGCTGCCGAAAACGGTGGAAAATCGGTAGGTTTGAATATAAAATTACCTTTCGAGCAGGTGCCAAATAGATTTGTTGACCCCGATAAAAGCATAAATTTTGATTACTTTTTTGCAAGAAAAGTATGTTTTATGAAATATTCACAAGGCTTTGTGATTATGCCGGGCGGTTTCGGCACGCTTGATGAACTTTTTGAAGCGTTAACATTAATTCAGACGAAAAAGATTGCAAGATTCCCAATCGTTATGGTAGGAACAGAATATTGGAAAGGACTAATTGATTGGATAAAACAAATAATGTGTGAAAGGGAAAAAAATATTAATCCAGAAGATTTAAATTTAATCAAATTGGTAGATACTGCCGATGATGCAGTAAAAGTAATTAACGACTTTTACGGTAAATACCTATTAAAACCAAACTTCTAAAACTTTTAAACGGTCCGCCGTAGCGGTTGAGAGTTCTGAATTATGAGTAGTCTCCGTCACAACGGCTAAAACTGAGTATCAAACTCAGAACTAATAATTCAGAATCGCTTCGGCAGACCGCCCAGAACTAAAGTTATGCTTCCTCACCTACAACTTCTTCCAAAACAGCTACTAAATGTGTGGCAATCATTTCAGCGGAACGCCCTTCAATGTGGTGTCTTTCAATAAAATGAACAACCTCACCGTTTTTAAAAATCGCAATCGCTGGTGATGATGGTGGAAATGGAATGTATGTACGCATTTGTTGAACTGCATCAGTATCGACACCTGCAAAAACAGTTACTAAACTTTCAGGTTTAGCCTCTGAGCGTTGCAAAGCTAATTTTACACCTGGGCGACAAGTACCTGCTGCACAACCACAAACGGAGTTGATAACAACCAGCGATGTTCCCTGTTGGTTGGTAATAAAAGTATCTACATCAGAAGCAGATAATAATTCTTTAAAGCCTACATTAACTAAATCAGCTTTCATCGGTGACACTAAATGAGGAGGATACATAAGATAAACTGCCCTCCTGCCCCTGAAGGAGAGCTTTGTTTTAATGGTTTTAATGTTGTTGGGGTATGCAACATTTTTTTAGTTTATTTTTTGGATAGCCTTTGGCAGCTCGGCGAATTACATAAACCCAAGCTCCAATTGAGCTACTTCCGACATCATATCGGTTGCATAAGGTGGGTCGAAAGTAAGTTCAACACTTACGTCGCTTACGCCTTCAATCTCTCGGATTTTCTGCTCAACTTCCACAGGAATCGACTCTGCTGATGGGCAAGATGGCGAGGTAAGGGTCATTAAAACATAAACATTATTTACAGGAAAAATCTTTATGTCGTATATTAAACCCAGCTCATATACATCAACGGGAATTTCAGGGTCATAAACCTGCTTAATTGCAACTATTACGCTTTCTTTTAATTCTTGCTCAGTCATTTTTTATTTATGAAAAATGTTTCAATTAGTTTTCTTTTGCCTGGTATGCCACAGCGTAAGACCTCATTTGCTTTACCATCGAGGCCAAACCATTAGAACGAGTTTGTGCCAAATGGCTTGCTAAACCTACTTTATCAATAAAATATAAATCTGATTTTAGTATCTCTTCAGGCGTATGATTGGTCATGACTTTAACGAGCATACTCACCAAACCTTTAACGATAATTGCTTCGCTATCAGCCTCAAAGTATAATTTACCATCTTGCTTGTAGGCATGAAGCCAAACTATTGATTGACAACCTTTAATGATATTGTCTTCGATTTTAAATTCGTCAGATAGTTTAGGTAATTTTTTACCTAAATCAATAATGTACTCGTATTTTCCTTCCCAGTCATCAAAGAGCTCAAACTCTTCAATGATTTCATCTTGTATTTCGTTTATTGTCATATATTTCTAAAAATCACAAACCCAAAGATTTCGCACCATTCTTCTATAACTAAGATGGTCTTACTTACAACCTATAAAATCCTATATTTCTCTACAAAATATTCTTTTTCCCAAAAATCAGCATAAATAGGACTTTCATCGTATAAAGAAGAATAGACATCTAAAAAGTCTTCTCGTGCTTCTTCACTTATCTCGACTGTCGCCATGTTTCAAACTCCTTTTTAAACTGACCTATTGGTATTGTCTTTCCTTCTTTTATTTGCTGAATTCCTTTGTTATACTTATCAATAATTAAAATGCGTTGAATAACATCTTCCCTTTCAAATTCTTTTAGGAGGTCATCAATAGATACCAACAATTGTGCTTTGGTAATAAAAGTTATATGTGTTTAAAGTACCATTTTCTTTACTTTATGTATACCAGCAACTAATTTATCAATTTCATCTGTTGTGTTATAAACAGCAAAAGAGGCTCTTGAAGTTCCGGGAAGGCCTAAGCGGTTCATCAGCGGTTGCGTGCAATGATGCCCTGTACGAATAGCAATGCCCTGTTGGTCAAGAATAACACCTACGTCCTGCGGGTGAATGCCATTTAAAACAAACGAAACCACCGAAACTTTCTCTTTTGCTTTTCCAACGATTCGCAATCCGCCGATTTCTGAAAGTTGCTCAGTGGCATATTTCAAAAGTTCGTCTTCGTAAGCAGCAATATTTTCTTTACCTAAATCATTAATATAATCTATTGCAAATTTTACGGCCACAACATCAGCGATATTTGGCGTTCCTGCTTCAAATTTATACGGAAGTTCGTTATACGTAGTTTTCTCAAATGTTACCTCCTTAATCATTTCTCCACCACCACGATATGGCGGCATAGCATTTAAAATATCTGATTTACCGTAAAGTACGCCCATACCAGTTGGTCCAAACAATTTGTGTGCCGAAAAAGCATAGAAATCAGCATCTAAAGTTTGGACATCAATCGTAATATGGGACGATGCTTGAGCTCCATCAATCAAAACCTTTGCACCTACTTCGTGGGCTTTATCTATAATAAATTTTACGTCGTTGATTGTTCCCAATGCATTGGAAACATGAACCACCGATACGAATTTGGTTTTTTCGGAAAGCATTTTTTCGTATGCTTCCAGAATCAAATCGCCTTTATCATCAATCGGAATAACTCTTAAAACACATCCTTTTTCCTCACAAAGCATTTGCCAAGGCACAATGTTGGAATGATGCTCTAATGTTGAAATAATTATTTCATCGCCTTCTTTCAAAAATTTACGTCCGTAAGTTTGAGCAACTAGATTGATTCCATCAGTTGTACCGTAAGTAAAAATAATTTCTTCTTTGTGAGCTGCATTCAAAAACTTTTGAATAGCGGAGCGAGAATCTTCAAATGCAGAGGTTGCTTTTTCAGCCAAAAAGTGGATTCCACGGTGAATATTGGCGTTATAATGACCGTAATAGTTTGCTAAAGCCTCTAAAACAACAAATGGTTTTTGAGTAGTGGCAGCATTATCAAAATACACTAAATCACGACCATTTACTTTTTCATCAAGAATCGGAAAGTCTTGACGAATTTTATTAATATCTAATACTGACATATTTTCTTTGTTGTAGATTTGTAATTTTTGGAGAATCCTCAACTACTTCACGTTTTATAGCTTCCTTAAGGCGATTCTGAAAAGCCACTCATCAGCATAACAAGCAAGTATAGTTTTTAGTTTGGAATAATTCTAAATTATATCAAAATTTTAAAACGAAATGTTGCTTGGGTTGTTTCTTTCTAAAAAAAACAATTCCTATCCAAAATAAATCAATACTAATACTCACTGATTCATGGCTCTGTATTGATTGCCAAGCTTGTTTCATTTCTTTCGACCAATAAATATCATCAAAAATAAAACAGCTGCCATCATGTGCTTTCGCAAGACATTGACTAAAATATCGAATTGTTGGCTCATAACGATGATTTGCATCGAAAAAAACAAAATCTAATTGTGTAGAGTTCTGTAATTTTTCGGGCAATGTTTCGTCAATGTTTCCGACTATTATTTCAATATTTTTTAAGGCAAGTTTACCGAAATTCTCGTGAGCAACTTTTGCAGTCTCATCGCAACCTTCAAAACTATAAACTTTTAAGTTTTGATCTGCTTTGCCTAAATATGCAGTCGTGAGACCCAAAGAAGTGCCTAAATCAAAAATGTTTTTATATTGATAATTCTTTATAATTCTGAAAAATAACTGTGCCAAGCTCGGTTTTTTGAGCGATTTACGAGAAATATCTTCAACCGTTCGCCTTATATTCTTATTGGTTTTTGCTCCTGCACCAAAATCTGTAATATTTATGATACGATTATCGCTCAAAAGTTGATTTCTCAAGTTCTCAATTTCATTAAATTCCGCAAAATATAACTTGTCTTTTATAACTTTGGTATAAAACTCATATACAAAAGGAGAATGCAAAGAATGTTCGTCTTTTGCTTTTAAACGATATTTAATATAATCAAGGATCATCCTGCAAAAATAGCAAAAAAGCACGACAGATTGCCGTGCTTTTTTGCATTATATCGCTGATATTTTAATTACAGTAATCCAAATACCCGGATATATTTCTACTTCTATCATCAGCAGTTCGTGCTTGAAAATACTGAGCATTTGTACTATTTGGAAGAGTAATTTCAAAGCCATTATCTAAGATATTTGCTTTGTACCATATTATTCCATCAGTTGAAAATTCAGTATAAGTGTTGATGTCAATATTATGTACAAAAACATGAAATGTTGTATTCCCTCCATTACAAGTTTTATAGTTTTTAGCTTGGTCAAACTCAAATGGTTGTAATGAACAGATTGTTGAAATCTGATTTGGACTTTTTACTTTTGGCTTTGGTTGATATAATTGTAATTGAGGACAACCAATAATTGCGGTAAATAGAATATTTGAGTTTCCATTTGCAAAGAAATTAGGCTCTAATATAATAGCTTTCCCTGCTCGATAAATATCTGTCGAGTTATCGGGAATAGTAGAATTAAGTGTTATATAATCTTGACAATTTCCTGCACAAATGGAGTTTGGTAAATTATAAATCTCATTTCTAAAAGCATTAATAAGGCGTTCATCATTCCGAGCATGACCTAAATCTTTGTCAAGAGGGGCATAAACAGTATCAAAGGGTGTAGTTCCTGCACATTTGGAAAGATTTACACCTGTAAAGTTTTTGTAAATATTATAGTTTTCAGAATTGGGGAAAGTATAATCTACTGAACTCATAGTGGGCATAAAATTAGTAAATGGAAGTAAATTTAAAGGAACGCCCAATTGTTTTGAGGTAATTTTATCCAGGATTTTATTTAGTCCTTTTATTTGGTCGCCTTCAATATCTACGTCAGCATCAGCACCAAAATTTCCGCCTGGTGCTATATCATAACTTTGATTATTAAATGGCAATGTATAAAATTTTTGTTGTTTAAATTGTCCACCCCCAAATACTAATTTAAAGAGATTTGTCTTATTATTAACGGCAAAATCAAGCGATTCACAACGATTACTTTCTGTTTGGGTATATGCCTTTATTCTAACAACATCACAATTTGAAGTACAAACTGGGTTTTTATTCTTAATAATTTCTAATTCAAATTCTTGCTGACAAGGTGTAATAATTTCATTATCGGGCTGTGTTTGTGATTTCAAGATGCCCGAACGATTTCCATTAACAATAGCTACTTTTCGACAAATAGAAGGGTAATTATTAACTAAATTTAGATTACTCGAAAGTTGAGTTCTGTAAGGATGTGGCTCAATTTCTTCTGAACCCATTGAAGAGTGATTTACGAGCATTTGCTTTGCACCGTTATTTTGATGTAAGAAATTTCGAACACCTTCAAAAATATGTAACCCTCCATATTGTGTAACCATATCTAACATTTGTTGTACACCAAGAGGTACTTCTGCTCCTTGGTGTGGACCATCAAAAGAAATGTAAGTTCGGGTATGATGGGGCTTGTTATTTTTCTCCATATAAGCAAGTGCATATCGAGCAACTAATGCACCCATACTTGGAGCGATAAAAATAAAATCTTGTTGAATTGAGGACTGATATTGATTATAAATTGTTTCCAAAAATTTGGCAAAGGCAAGTCCATTATTTTCTACGAAACCAGCTCCACCACGATTTGTTCCCTTCTCATCATAATCGTAGATAGCAATGTCATAGCCATTTTGCCGTAATTCATCACCAAATCTTTTATCAATACCATTTTCTTGAAATTTTCGATTAACTCTACCGTCCCAAATATCCCAAACTTTTCGTGAATTAGTAGGGTCGAAACCATCAACAAAAATGACTAACTTCTTTATTTGCTGTGAAGTACAATTATTATCAGCAAAGAAAATATATCCCCTGCCTTTGGCAGCATATGCTCCGCTTCCATACCCACCATCAAATGAATCACCAGTTACAAATATCTGAGTTTGTCCGTTACAAGGCGTTAATTCCTTTAAATCCTCTTTTTTAAGTTCAATTCTTGATATTTTTACACCAAAAATTTTCTTCTTGAGTTTAATAGTCAATATAGCAAAACTTGTTACAGTAACGAATGGAATAAAAAACGAAAAAAATCGAATAGGTCCTTTTATTGAACGTCCATTTTGTTGATTGCCTAAACCCAAAAGTGATTCTCGATGTAAAAGTTGTCCATCCATTTCAAAATCTATGTATTCATAATCTGATAGATTGAAACCATTATTTGAAAGTATAAAGTCAGAATCTAAGTAGAAAGTATGGGTTGATCCTGTATAAAAGCGGTCTAATCCTTCTGCAAAAAGAGGAACTGCTATAAAGACATTTTGAGCATCATAGGGAGATTCATTTCTACCTGAAACATCATAGATTTTTCCATTACTTGTTGAAAGTAAGTTATTTGCTACTGCATCTGGGTTAATTGTATTAAAATTATAATCAATAATACCAATAGGGTGGTGAAAGTCGGGGTCTGTATTGAAATTTATTAGTTTAGTTCCAAGTTCCGATGTATGAATTAAAGAGGAACGAGAAAATGAAGAATGATAGATTTCGTTATACGCTTGAATAAAATGAAGTGTACTTGTTGTGTTTGTATTTTCTGAACCATCATAAGTGGTTAGTTCTGCCCAAGGAAAAACAGACTCATAAAGAATCCCTGTGGGGACTTGTGATTTATCGAGAGGGCTGATAATATCAGCAATTTCTGTATTAATTGGCGTGGGAATATTGCAATTTGGAATTTGAGAAAATGCAAAGTCACAGCAAGCCAACCACATAATGGAGGCATAAAAATACTTCATAGAATGATGTGTTTTAGTAAGTTAAATTGTTAAATTGACCGTTACGAATTTTAGCTATTTTTGTTTTATCTATCTCGCTTTTAGCATCAAATTCAAATTTTCCACTTACTTTTTTAGTAAGTGTATCTACTTTTGTAATTTCAATAAATCCAATTCCCTTTATAGATGAATAATCCTCCCTAATAGAATTGCCATTCACTTTTATATATCCTCCTGAATATGAAGCCTTTGCATAGAGAGAATCAATATAGTGCTTCTTAACCTCTAACTTTTGACCTTTTAAGTTGATAAAGAAAAGAACATCTTTATAAGTCTTCGAGTTATAAGCAGAAACCGTAAAAGTTCCTTTTAATTTATACCAATCTGCAATTAATACCTCATTAAAAATATCTCCATTACTATTAGGTCTATACCTTTCTCCGTCGATTTCACAATAAAATCTTTCGTTGTCTGTCGGTGGACTTGGTTCAACGTTAGAACCTTTACAGCCACCGAAAATTAGTATGATAAAGAGTATTTGTTTCATGTTATTTCTATTTAAAAGAGTTAAGGAATTAATAAAACCATCCTGTAAACCAATCACTAAAAAACTTAGTTAACATCCATAAAATATAGGAAAGTAATATGGCGTAAAGAATTAGCATTAACATTATAAATCCTAATGAAGATAAGCCGTAGGTTATCCATAATTTTTTTCTTCTAATTTTAGAAAACTCTTCTCTATAAGCATTAATATACAATTGGTCTTCTGAATATATTGATTTAGGGATTTCTATTTTGTTATGGTTTATTCCTTTTTTCTGAAAATATAAAGGGATAATCCAACCTAAAATTGGTGTGCCTATAAAAGCTCCAGCAATTACAATTCTATTTTCCTTTTTATTGATAAAGTGCTTTTTTGCATCAATTCTTGCAATTTTACTTATCGAATCTTGTCTAATACTATTAGTAGAATCTGATAAAATATAAATTCTACTTCCTCCATAGCAGTTAAAAAAAAATATTATAAATAGAGGTGTTTTCTTTATAACTAATAAATTTTTTTTCACATTATTAAGTTTAGTGTTATCCATGTTTTAAACGAAAAAAAGTGAAAACGTCACTAATATTTCGTTCTCCGAGGCTTACCACAGCCCAAACAACAGAAATAAAGCAACGCCCACGTATAACCGTAGGCTTTCAACTTTCCTCCTGTTTAACTTAAATTTTCCTAATTTCAATAACAGGCTCACAAGCTATAACGCTAGTATGTATTTTTATCTATCTCAATATTTTAATTCATTTACTGTCTCCATATTTAGTTCGTGGAAAAGTTGCAAATATTATTTTTTAAAACATTATAAAAATACGTAGTAAAATTCAGTATTTTTAGACTTTTCCTTATCATTTCAGACATATTATTTCTAAAAAACAAAAAAGCACGACAGATTGCCGTGCTTTTTTGTTAAAAACAAGATTAAAAAATGCTACTGATTATTTTCGATTGACTCTTCTTTGTTGGTTCTACTAAACGAAAGTGCTTCACCTTCCCCACTATAATCTACTATAATTGTATCGCCTTCTCGAACATCGCCTTTCAAGATTTCTTCCGCCAATGGGTCTTCCACATATTTCTGAATCGCACGGTTCAATGGTCTCGCTCCGTATTGTTGGTCATAGCCTTTTTCTGACAAGAAATCTTTTGCTTTTTCAGTCAAAGAGATGTTATAGCCAATATTAGTAATGCGAGCAATCAAACGACCAAGAGCGATGTCAATAATCTTATGAATGTCTTCACGGCTCAATGAATTGAACACAATTACATCATCTAAACGGTTTAAGAATTCGGGTGAAAAAGTTTTCTTCAAGGCATTCTGAATCGTACTTTTCACTATATCATCTTGATTGTCAGTGCGTGATTTAGTTGCGAAACCAATACCTGTACCGAAATCTTTCAAGTCACGAACTCCAATATTTGAAGTCATAATAATGATTGTATTCCGAAAATCAACTCGTCTACCAAGGCTATCTGTCAGAATGCCATCGTCAAGTACCTGCAACAAGATATTATAAACATCTGGGTGTGCTTTTTCAATCTCATCCAACAATATAACAGAATAAGGCTTTCTACGGATTTTCTCGGTTAATTGACCGCCTTCTTCGTAGCCGACATATCCTGGAGGTGCTCCAACTAAGCGAGAGATACTGAATTTTTCCATGTACTCACTCATATCAATTCTTACTAAGGCGTCTTCTTTATCAAAAAGATACGTTGCAAGGGTCTTAGCCAATTCGGTTTTTCCGACACCCGTTGGGCCTAAGAAAATAAACGAACCGATAGGTTTTTTAGGGTCTTTCAATCCAACGCGAGTACGCTGAATTGATTTCACGAGTTTCTCAACTGCTGGGTCTTGACCAACGATTCTTCCACGAAGAGCATCGCCCATGTTCAAGATCTTCTCGCCATCATTCATGTTGACACGCTTCACAGGAATACCCGTCATCATTGCCACAACATCTCCAACATGATCTTCGGTTACAGTATAACGCTTAGACTTCGCTTCTTCCTCCCAAGACATTTTAGCTTTGTCGAGTTGCTCTAAAAGTTTTTTCTCACGATCACGTAGTTGAGCAGCTTCTTCATAGCGTTGACTCTTCACAACCTGATTTTTCTCTTTCTTGATTAACTCAACTTGTTCTTCCAAAAACAAAATATCTTGTGGAACAGAAATATTACTTATATGTACTCTCGCTCCAACTTCGTCCAAAACGTCAATTGCTTTGTCAGGTAAATAGCGATCTGTAATGTATCTTTCCGATAATTTAACAGCCGCTTCCAAAGCACCTTGTGTATAACTTACATGGTGGTGATCTTCATACTTATCTTTAATATTATTCAATATTTCGATGGTTTCCTCGATTGATGTTGCTTCAACCATCACCATTTGGAAACGACGTGCCAAAGCACCATCCTTCTCGATATATTGACGATACTCATCAAGGGTTGTTGCACCAATACATTGAATATCGCCACGAGCCAAGGCAGGCTTAAACATATTAGAAGCATCCAGTGAGCCACTTGCACCACCTGCACCTACGATTGTGTGAATCTCATCAATGAATAAAATAACATCTGGCGATTTCTCCAATTCATTCATTACGGCCTTCATTCGCTCTTCAAACTGGCCACGGTATTTTGTCCCTGCCACCAATGAAGCTAAATCAAGCGTTACGACGCGTTTCCCGAATAAAATTCTTGAAACTTTTTTCTGAACAATTCTGAGAGCCAAACCTTCCGCGATGGCAGTTTTGCCAACGCCAGGCTCACCGATCAAAATAGGATTATTTTTTTTACGCCTTGAGAGAATTTGAGCAACACGCTCAATTTCTTTTTCACGTCCTACAATAGGGTCGAGTTTACCAGCTTCGGCAAATTTGGTAAGGTCACGTCCGAAATTATCTAATACAGGAGTCTTCGACTTTTCAGGATTTTTCTGTTCTCCCTTTTGCTGATATCCACCGGTATTACCACCGAAGATTCTTTCATCGTCATCGTCAGTCTCTGGGCGTTCCATTACAGGTTTCTGTCCAGTTAGTTGATATTCAAGCATTTCCTTTGTTTGTTCGTAATTAAGCTGGAATTTCTGTAAAATTTGTCCACCGAGGTTATCACCATCACGCAAAATAGCCAAAAGCAAATGCTCAGTACCTATCAGCTGAGACTTAAAAATTTTAGCCTCAAGATGGGTAATTTTCAAAACTTTTTCAGACTGGCGAGTAAGCGGGATATTCGCCAAATTTTTAATATTGTTTGTAGCAGTGCCTTTTGTGGCTTGCTCAATAGTGATGCGTAGTTCGTCAAGTTGTACGCCTGAATCTCTCAATAGATTTAGAGCAATCCCCTCACCATCTCTTATCATCCCCAAAATCAAGTGTTCGGTTCCGATATAATCATGACCCAGTCGTAACGCCTCTTCACGAGCTAAGGTTATGATTTCTTTGACTTTCTGTGAAAATTTAGGCTCCATTTGAAATTAATGTAGAATGAAGAATGTAGAATGAAGAATTAATTTGCAAGCTACAATCAGAATATTTTTACAATTAAAACGAATCAAACGATAATTAGAAAATGTAGGTTTTTTTAGGTAAAATATTTCAATTCTTGAAAAAGACCTTTTTGTACTCACGATTCTACATTCTTAATTAACATTTATGTTTTGCAATATAACGGATTATTGATAAAGTGTGTTCAAATAGGCTTGGATTTTTTTAAAATTTCTAAAGCTTGATTTCCACGGCAGAATAATAAATCAATTATAGAAAGGTTAGGAACAAATTCATTGCCAAAATTTTGCTGATAAGGACTTGTTTGATAAAATTTACTACTATTTGATTTGTTTTTGGGACTTATTAGATTTCGAGCATCAAAAACAGTCGAATTGACTTCTTTTTCGTAATACGAAGTCTGACGAATTGTCTTGTTTATTCGAAGTAACTTTAGACACATTGTCAGGATTTCAAAATTAAAATCCCATAAAAAGGAGTGTTTTTTTTCATAAATATTTTTGAAATAATCTGAATAAAACTCATAAAAAGGAGATTTTCCATAAGCTGCATTCATAGTTCGCCAATGATTTATGTCCCACCTTTGGCTAAAATCAATTTTTAAATCTTTTATTAAAATCTTTTTATTGCCATCAATTACAGGTATAACCAACATTTCAGTTTTGTTTGAACCCAAAATATAACTACGATTTCGGTAAGATTGCTTGACGAAGTTTTCGTTTGATTCGAAGATTACTTCATTGTATGATTGAATGCAACTAAAAAACTCTATACTTGGCAAATATTGCAATTCAATCAAAACTGCTTGTTTATCAAATGTTTTCATTTAGCAAAAAAACATAATTTAAAAAAAAGATACAATTCATTTTAGTAAAACTGTTAAAATGTATGGATTTTTTCTGAAATTTGTTGACCCAACGCATATACTTTCCAAAAAGCATGACATTGATTTTTATTAACTTATATTTACTTCTTGCCTCAATTAATATTCCAGTTTTGGAAAACCTAATATTTGCAAGTAAAACAAGTAGAAACACTCCTTTTATTGAGGTTCCACTCAACTTATCAGCAAAAGACAAACGCAATAATATACAGTTACGACCAAAATTTACTGTTCTTTCGATTGCAGATGGAAAAGCAATTCCACTCTCAGAAGTAGCAGGAAAATTTAGTGTAATGGTCAGGACTGGAGAATCCTATAAAATTAAAGCTCAATTGGATGGTTATATTACTGAAGAAAAAACACAAAAAATTGACACTGACCAAGGCAAAGAAGGTTTAAATGTTGTGCTCGAAATGGAGCCTCAACCTTCAACCATTTTAATTCTAAATGCCCTTGATGAAACAACAGGTGACAAGATAGATGCCACTTTTACTATTACTGCTGGAGATAAATCTTATACTGGAAGAACCGAAAAAGGTGTACCCTACTATAAATTGAATATAACAAAAACCGACCTATATACAGTTGAAGTAAACTCGAATAGTCATAAACCCAAACGTGAAAGTTTTATTATAGAAATTGGCGACTCTTCAAGGTCCTATCGCAAGGAAATTAGACTAAAAAAAAACGTCAATAGCGTAAAGATTCAAATCGTTGATGATAAAAAACAAGTATTGAAAGGTGTAAGGTTGAAAATAACAAATATTGGTGATAGCTTAGATTTATTAAATAAATCTTTGCCAGAAGGTGAAGCCATTGTTGCGTTCGACCCAACGAAAAGTTATTCCTTATCCATCGATCAACCTGGTTTTTCCTCAGTAAAATTAGATTTTAAAGCTGCAAATCAAAATGATTTAGTTATAACTATGCTTGAAGAAAGCTTCTTTTCGTTTGGTGCGTATGATAAAATATCAGGCAAACGTATTTCTGCAAATTTTAAAATTTCGATTAAAGATAAAATTCAAGAAATTCAAGGAGCAACAGACTCTGACGTAAAATTTAAGGCAACTGAAAAAGGTATATATACTATAGAAGTAAGCCATCCAAGCTACATTACCAACAAGCAGCAATATAATTTAGAAAATTTAAGTGCGGGAAAAATAAATCAGAAAATAATGCTCGAAAGCATTTTTGATGAATATATAATTTTGGTAGTCGATAGTGAAGATAAACAGATGATTCAGGGGTCTGATGTAAAAATTTTCGATGATTTAAACCAGCCCGTTCAACTACAACTTAATGATAAAACTGGGGAATTTAAGGTAGTTTTAGAAAAAAACAAAAATTATTTCTATAAAATTGAAGCCAATGGCTATATGGAGAAAACTGGGGCACTCCAACGGAGCTCCGGCAAATTGATTAGTATCAGCCTAGAGAAAGTATTCCAAACTTTATTATATTTGGCGATTGATGGAATTACTAAAAAGCGTATTGAAGCAAAATATAAACTAATTCGACCTGACCAAGAAGCATTATTTGGAACTTCGGATGCAAACCAAAAATACAAAGTTGATCTTTTCCCACAGAAAAATTATATTTTAGAAGTTTGGGCAGATGGTTACAAAACGCTCTCCAATAACTTAGGTTTTGAGGCCGGTAAAACTGAAAAAAATGAAATAAAAATAGTTGAATTGCAAAAAGATAACTACAGTTTCACATTTAAAGTTGTTGAAGCTCAAAAGAAACTGGCCCTAAACAATGCTGTATTTTCTGTTCTAAATTTTAATACCAACCAACCCGTTGTTTCAACAAACCTAAAAAACAGTTTTACTGTGAATTTACTGGTTACTGAAACTTATTACGTAATGGTTGAGGCAGAAGGCTACGAAAAATCTTTACAAAAAATCAATGTGAAGGCATTGGCATCAAATAGCCTATTTGAACAGGAAATTCCACTTTTCAAAAATAACTTTGATAAAACCAAGTTGATTGTACAAGATGAATCCAAAGGTGGATACGTAGCAAATGCCAACCTTAGGATTTTCAATGCCAATAATGAAACCATTCCAATTGTAGCAAACCCACTTTCTACGCACTGGTTTGCAGTACTCAAAAATAATGAGTCATACAATATTGAAATAAATGCGGATGGTTACTTGCCTTACAAAGGTATTTTACCAAAAATCACATCTAATA
Organism: uncultured Emticicia sp.; assembly: GCF_937903345.1. Classification (GTDB taxonomy): domain Bacteria; phylum Bacteroidota; class Bacteroidia; order Cytophagales; family Spirosomataceae; genus Emticicia. Next base: position 123,076 of record NZ_CALCZQ010000063.1, read on the forward strand.
AGACCATTAAAATAAAAATCAAGAAATTGCCTACACAGGAGGTTTTATTCGCACCAGTTGACGCTTTGACAAAAAAAGATTTAGTAGCAGAATTTAAAATTACTTCTGGCGGCGAAGTTGTTAATGGAAAACTTTTACAAGGCGGTACACAAATGAAAGCTACTTTTATAAAAAACAAAACTTATGAAATCGAGCTGACCCCAAGTGGCTATAAAACTTATAAAGATACTGTAAACCTTACCAATGCTGTAAATGGCGTAATAACAATTAGACTAAAAAAAGAAACCTATGCTTTTGTCTTTAAGGCTCTTGACTCAATAAAAAGGCAGCCTATCCCAAATGTGTCTCTTAAATTGACCGATGAGGCAAATCAATCCTTAATGACCAAGTATTCTCTCGAAACACAAGATTTTCAGGCAAATCTAATTCCTGACAAAAAATATAAGGTAGAGGTAGAAGCCCCTGGTTATGAAGTATATACCGAAATCGTGGACGTAACCAGCCTAGCCTCGAATTCTGATTTCAAGCGTGAGTTATTAATGCTAAAGAAAGAGGTTGAAAAGAAAGTCGAGCCAAAACCAGAAGAGCAAAAAAGAGTAGAGCAAAAGACCGAGCCAATAAATCAGATTGAGAACAACTTCAAAGAAGTAGCGACAGTACCAGAAAAAATAGTCGAGAAAAAGCTAGAAGATGATATTAAAAAAGTAGAAAAGAAAGATGAAAAAACATACATAGATAAGGCAGAAGTTATTACCGACGAAGATTTTAACGTAAAAGTTAAAAAATTTGAGAATTTAGATGTTGGAAAAAGATTCAGATTGAGCAATTTGTACTTTGAGCAAAGTAGTTCACAAATTGAGCCTCAATCTTTAGCTCAACTTGATAATTTGTTCAATATCATGAAATTAAACCCAAAATTAAAACTCGAAATAGTTGGATATACCGATAATAACGGTGATCCTCGCTTAAATCTGGCATTATCACACTTTAGAGCGACGGTTGTTTCAAACTATCTGTTTAATAAAGGTATAGCGGCAAATAGAATAAAAGCAATTGGTAAAGGACAAGAAGATCCAATTGCTCCAAATGATACTGAAGATAATCGTACAAAAAATCGACGTGTTGAATTTGTAATTATTGAAAATTAAAATAAAAAAAATAGAATTTTTGCAACGATCAAAGCAAATCATTCTCGGGTCGTTGCTCTTTTTATTCGATCGTTTATTGCTCTTCCGAGTCCTATTTCAGGAAGTAGTTCAGTATATATTTTATCAAAACCACGTGCATCAAGCAGTCGCAAATAGGAGAATAAGTTCTTGGCTGCTTCGCTCAAATCGCCAGATGTTGAAAGCAAAAGTTGGTTTTCAAAAGGAATGTGGGCGTGAAACTTATCAAAACCCAAATAACCAATTTTACGTATATCCTCTTCCAGCAATAACCAATCACCAATCATAAGTAACCGAGTATGTGGAGCATAGTGACTTTTGAGCATCCCAGGTGCTTTTGGGTTTGATGTTGAATTTTCTTCAATTCTAACCTTTCCGACAATCGATTCAATTTCTTCAATTGCTAAACCTCCTTTTCTAAGTACTACGATTTCACCATCAAAAAATCCAATTATCGAAGACTCAATACCGACCTTACATTCTCCTCCATTAATAATATACTTTATCTTATCACCCAACTGATTATCCACATGGTGAGCAGAAGTTGGGGAAATATATCCAAAAGGATTAGCACTTGGAGCAGCTAATGGAAAGTTTAAATTTTGTAATAACTCCAAAGCTAAAGGATGATTTGGAATTCTGACAGCAACAGTATCAAGTCCTGAGGTGACTAAATCAGAAATGATTTCTTTTTTTGGCAAAAGTAAAGTCAAAGGACCCGGCATAAAATGCCTTGCTAAAAGATGTGCCTGTTCAGGAATCTCCCTAACAAATTCATGCACTCGCTCCATACTTGATGTATGTAAGATTAGTGGATCGAAAGTCGGGCGATTTTTTACGGTAAAAATCTTTGTAATTGCTTCTGTATTGTAAGCATTTCCAGCTAATCCATAGACTGTTTCGGTCGGTAAACCAACCAAATCGCCAGCCATTAACACCTCAATTGCTTGTATTAAATCGTCTCCTATTATTGCCATCAAACTAATTCATTTACAAAATAAACAATATCAGGTTCTGGGTTAAAATTATACGGAAGCGTTTCTCTAAAACCCATAGAAACATATAGATAGTTTGCCGACTTTAAACGCCTTAAAGTATCAAGCTTTATTGTTGAATAACCTTTATTTTTTGCTTCTTCCATTAATTTATTTGCCAACATTTTGCCAATTCCCAAACCTCTAAATTCAGTTTTAACAAACAAACGTTTCATTTCGCAAACACCAACTTCGAGTTTCCAAAGTGCAATACAACCTGCTGCTTGCCCCCCTACTTTAGCCAAGAAAATTGAACCTTCGGGTTCAGCGTATTTAGCTGGTAACTTGGCCAATTCGTTCTCAAAGTCTTGAAAATCAAGACTTATCTGCAAAAACTCAACGTATTCTCTGAAAAGTTGTTTTACATCTTCTAAATCTTGATCATTACGTATTTTATCTATTTCAATCTTTCTCATTCCTTAAAATTTATAGCCAACCTCAACCAATGTCAAACCTTCGGGAGGAACTGCCCTGCCAGCATTATTTCTATTTTTAGAAATAATTATTTGTTCAAAATCGGCTAAACTCAATCTTCCAGCACCAATTTCGATCATTGTTCCTACAATAGTCCTCACCATTCCTCTTAAAAATCTATCAGCTTTTATATGAAACAACAAAGTTTGTTCAAGTTGTTCCCAATACGCAAATTCAATTCTACAATTAAAAGTCTGCACATCGGTTTTTACCTTACTAAAGCATTGAAAATCAAAATATCGTTTCATTAACTCTCCAGCTTTATTCATCAAATCAATATTTAACTCGGATTTGAAAAAATAGGACGTTTCATAACCAAATGGAGTTTTCTGTTGTTGAATTCTATAAACATATCGTCGATAAGTAGCATCAAATCGTGAGTGAAACTCATTCGAGACAAGCATTATTTGATGAATCGCAATATCTTTCGATAAAATTCCATTGAGACTGTTTACAATCCTGTAAGGATCTTCAATAACCTTTTCAATGTCAAAATGAGCAAATTGTTGAGCAGCGTGTACACCAGTATCAGTTCGACTGCTACCTGTAATTTCAATCTTTTCTTTGAGCACAATTGACAATCCTTTTTCGATACACGCTTGCACAGTGGTTGCATTTGGTTGAATCTGCCAACCGTGAAACGAACTCCCTCTATATGAACATTCGATTAAATAACGCATGTTGCAAATTTACGATTTAAGAATTTAAAAAGAAAAAAAGTAGTTGTAACAACAAATTTAAATTTTAAATTACCAAAAATAGACAACTACTTGACTATCAAAAAGATAAGCATAAAACGTGCAAAGCAAATTAAGCTTCACCGCTAATTATTCAATATTATTTAATAAATTGAGGGAAAATCTTATCCACATCGTGGAACATTTTACCCACAGCGTGGAACATTTAATTGTTTCTTAACATTAAAAGTCTGATATTTGAGGCAGTAATTTTCTCTAACCACAAGAAATGGGAAAAATAATAGCAATTGCCAATCAAAAGGGTGGTGTAGGCAAAACCACAACCACAATTAATCTTGCAGCCAGTTTGGCTGCTCTCGAATTCCGTACACTCATCATTGATGCAGACCCTCAGGCTAACGCCACTTCTGGATTGGGTTTTAATCCAAAGGAGGTGGAAAATAGCATATATGAGTGTATGGTGGACGATATTCGTCCACGTGATATTATCATTGAAACTGATTTTCCTAATCTTGATTTGCTGCCATCGCACATCGATTTGGTTGGTGCCGAAATTGAGATGATTAACCTTCCGAAACGTGAAGAAAAAATGAAAGAGTCGCTCATGGACGTAAAAGACATGTACGATTTTATCATTATTGATTGTTCGCCGTCATTGGGATTAATCGTTATCAATAGCCTAACCGCTGCTGATTCAGTCATTGTACCTGTTCAGTGCGAATACTTTGCCTTAGAAGGTCTCGGAAAGTTATTGAATACCATCAAAATTATTCAACAACGCCTGAACCCTGCTTTAACTATTGAAGGAATTTTGCTGACGATGTATGATTTGAGGGTGCGATTATCAAACCAGGTTGTACATGAAGTTACCACACACTTCAAAAATATGGTTTTTCAAACACTAATTCCACGAAACATCCGACTTTCAGAATCTCCAAGCTATGGAGTTCCCGCACTTGCTCAAGATGCTGATAGTAAAGGTGCAATTAGTTATCTGAACCTCGCACGTGAAATTTTGGTCAAAAATGGAAAACTCGGAGTTGACAACTAACAATTATCTATCAACAATTAGTAATGGAGTAAAAAGCGACTTTGCTTATTTACTTATTTCAAAGATATATGGAGCCTAGGTTAGGAAATACAAAAAAAAGCATGACTGGACTTGGAAGAGGTCTGGGGGCATTATTATCGGATTCGGGTTCGGAAAAAGGTTCAGAAAAAAGTTTTGAAACGCCAGTACCTCGGCGGATGGAAGCTATGAGTTCGATGCACGAAATCATGATTGAATCAGTTGAAACTAATCCATTTCAACCACGTACACATTTCGACCAGGAAGCATTACAAGAATTAGCCGAGTCAATAAAAGTTTTGGGAATTATACAGCCCATCACTGTTAAAGAATCAAGTCCTGGGAAATACACTCTTATTTCGGGGGAAAGACGTTTACAAGCGTCAAAATTGGCGGGATTCAGCAAAATCCCGGCATATATTCGAACTGCCAACGACCAGCAAATGCTTGAAATGGCTCTCATCGAAAATATTCAACGTGAAAACTTGAATGCTATCGAGATTGCTCTAAGTTATCACCGTTTGTTGAGCGAATTCCAATTGAAACAAGAAGAATTAGGCGATAGAGTTGGAAAAAACCGAACCACAGTAAATAATTATTTGAGGCTCTTGAAATTGCCAGATGTAATTCAGGCGGCTGTCAGAGATAGTGAAATTTCGATGGGTCATGCTCGTGCCTTAATTAATATTGATAATCACGAAACGCAGATTAAACTTTTCAATAAGATTGTTCAAGAAAATTGGTCAGTACGAAAGGTTGAAGATGAAGTACGTAGGTTGACATTGATCATTCCAGAAGAAGGAAAAGCAACTCGTCAAGTGACGATAAAACAAGAGATTTCTTCTTTACAATTCAGATTACAGGGTTATTTTGGAACCAAAGTTTTGGTAAAAGCCGATGATAAACACAAAGGCGAAATAAAAATTCCATTTACCTCAAAAGAAGAACTCGACAAAATCCTTAATGCAATTAAAGTTAACGATTGATTTGTTAAGGAATGTTAAATACTTGATTTTATGATATATTTACGCACAAACGTGAACGTTATAAAATCAAAAATTTAAAACATAATGATAAGGATTTTAATCGCCTTTTTCTTGATTTCAGTTACTAGTTTTGCACAAAAACTTGATACAACCAAAATATTAAGTACTACAAAAGCAGTAGTTGATACAACAAAGAAGCTAAGTTTTCTTAAAAACGCACTAAAAACTGATAGTTCTAACAAAAGAAGTGTCCCACGAACCGTACTTTTACGCTCTTTGGTACTTCCAGGTTGGGGTCAAGCAACCAACAAACAATATTGGGTAATTCCAATCGTTTATTCAGCGGCTGTAGGCGGGGTTTATACCATTTGGTGGAATAATGACAGGTATAAATTCTATAAAAGTTTTTTATCACAGATTATTATCGAAAAAAAAACAGAGGTTTACATTCCTGTAAAAGGTGAGTTACGTGGCCCATTTGTACAGACACAAATAGAACCAGCGGTTAAAGCATACCGCCGACAAAGAGACCTTTCATGGATAGGTATCGCAGTCGGCTGGACCTTACAGGCGATTCAAGCAAATGTATCTGCCCACCTAAAAGGTTTCGACATGAATGAAGATATTTCGATAAAACTTGAACCTGCTTTAGAATCTTCATCATTCGGAACTTCCGCTGGTGTAAAACTTAGATTAAATTTTTAATATTTCAAATAATTTACAAGCTGGAAGTATGCGAATTGCACTTTTAGGATACGGGAAAATGGGTAAAGTAATCGAACAAATTGCTTTAGAAAGAGGTCACGAAATTTCATTAAAAATTGATATAAGTAACCGTACCGAAATCCTTTCACTTAATCGAGAAAACACTGATGTCGTTATTGAGTTTAGTTCGCCAGAATCGGCCTACGGAAATTTAAAATATTGCATGGAGTTTGGCATTCCGACTGTAAGCGGTACAACGGGTTGGCTTCAACATAAACCCGAAATCGAAAAACTTTGTGTAGAAAACAAAGCAGCGTTTTTTTATGCTTCCAATTATAGCATTGGCGTAAATCTTTTCTTCGAGCTAAATAAAACTTTGGCACGTTTAATGAATCCATACAAAGAATTTAAAGTTTCTACTAATGAGATTCACCATACTGAGAAAAAAGATGCTCCAAGTGGTACTGCTATTACATTAGCCGAAGGGATTATTGACAATCTTTCGGAGAAAATTACGTGGGTAAATAATCAAATTGCGGAAACCAATGAAGTACCAATTTGGTCGTCAAGAGAAGGAAAAGTCCCAGGAACACATACTATAAAATATATTTCAGACGTTGACCAAATAGAAATTACGCACATTGCACATAGCCGTCATGGCTTTGCACTCGGAGCAGTAATTTCGGCCGAATGGCTCAAAGACAAAGAAGGTGTCTTTGGAATGAACGAGCTTTTAGGATTGAAATAACCACAAAATAACCTTAAATAGATTCTAAAGTATTAATAATTATATCAATGGCAGAAGTACAGACTAATACAAAACCAAAAAAGAAAAAATCAGCCATCAGAGAATGGTGGGATTCGGTGTTATTTGCAGTTGTTGCAGCAACACTCATCAGATGGATGTTTTTAGAAGCATATACCATTCCAACGGCGTCGATGGAAAAAAGCTTGTTAATCAATGACTTTCTTTTTGTGAGTAAATTACACTACGGTTCACGTACCCCAAAAACAATTTTACAAGTGCCGCTTACGCACCAAAAAATTTGGTTTACCGACCTTCCCTCTTATTCTACACTTATTCAATTACCGCAATTTCGTTTGCCGGGGTTTACGAATGTAAAAAATAACGATGTTGTAGTTTTCAATTATCCCGGTTGCCCAGAAAGACCCGATGAATTTGGCGGATTTGACAAATACCCTGTCGATTTACGTACCAATTATATTAAGCGTTGTGTAGGTATTGCTGGTGATGTACTCGAAGTACGTGATGGTCAAGTATTTATCAATGGTAAAATGTCGGACAATCCTGAAAAAATGCAAATGGAATATGCCATTGAAACGAATACGCAAGTAAATGAAAAGATTTTCAAGAAATACGAAATTACTGAGTTTGAGCAAGATATGCGAATGACTGATAAAACAATTTATTATGTTACGGCTTCAGCAAAAGCAGTGAGTGATATGAAAAATTTGGATTTTGTTAAGAGTGTAACACCAATGATTATGCCTAAAAGTGATTCGGCGGATATGCGTTATCCAACATTCCCTCACAATCCAAAACTTTTTCCATTTAATAGAGACAATTTCGGTCCAATTACAATTCCGAAAAAGGGAATGACCATAAACTTAGATGAGAAAAACATTGCACTATACAAAGGCGTAATTACAACCTTTGATGGTAACGATAACGCCAAATACGCTGATGGTAAAATTACTTTGGATGGAAAAATAATCACTTCCTATACTTTCAAGCAAGATTATTTCTTTATGATGGGAGATAATCGCCATGGATCAGATGATTCACGTTTTTGGGGATTTGTGCCCGAAGACCATATTGTAGGAAAAGCTGTGTTTATTTGGATGTCAATCGACAGCGAAGGAAGTTTCTTAAATAAAATCCGTTGGAGTAGATTATTCTCGCTAATTAAATAAGGCACAGAGGTACAAAGTAGCAAAGGCACAAAGATTAAACTTCTTTGTGCCTTTGATTTTTTTATCTTCCCAAAAAAATTTCTTTAACATAATATCTTTGAAGCTAAGTGCCTTTGTCACTCTGTGACTCATTTCCTACCACTCAACCTCCGCCAATCCCTTGCTTCTCAAATAATTGTTAGTTTGACTAAAGTGTTTATTTCCAAACCAACCCCCAAAATTAGCTGACATAGGCGATGGGTGCTTTGACTTCAATACCAAATGCTTGGACGAATCAATTATCTTGCCTTTATCTTGAGCATACTTTCCCCAAAGCAAAAACACCACATCTTCTTTCTCTTCATTAACACATCGAATTACGGCATCAGTGTACTGTTCCCAGCCTTTATTTTGATGCGACCCTGCACTTGATGCCTGCACCGTCAATGTTGAATTTAATAAAAGTACACCTTGGTCGGCCCATCGCTCAAGATTACCATTTTTTGGGAATGGCACACCTAAATCATCGTTCAGTTCTTTAAAAATATTGATTAAAGACGGAGGAAAAGCAACACCATCATTCACTGAAAAACTTAAGCCATTAGCTTGGCGAGGACCATGGTAAGGGTCTTGACCTAAAATAACAACACGGGTTTTTTCAAATGTACATCTATCAAAGGCATTGAAAATTAAGCCTAAGGGTGGATAACATTCAGAAGTCTTATAAGCTTGATTAACAAAAATCATTAAATTTTCAAAATAAGGCTTTCCAAATTCGTTTCTTAACCTAACTCTCCAACTTTCTTCAATTGTTAAATCCATATAATTAAAAGTACGCTTATTTGAATAATTTTTGAAATTTATTGTAAAAATACGAATATTATTAATTAAAAATGAACATCTAGGTTTTTAAAAGAGATGTTTTCATTTAGTTGGGGTTTTGGGGTTTTGGGG
>NZ_CALCZQ010000064.1 GCF_937903345.1 uncultured Emticicia sp.
TCTCCTTTTTTTATAAAATACCTTCTTGAGAAGGTTTGGGGCGGGAAACGCTTTCTTTGAATCCCTACACGGTCACAAAGGAGAATAGCAAACGCTGTTCTCCTTTTTTTATAAAATACCTTCTTGAGAAGGTTTGGGGCGGGAAACGCTTTCATTGAATCCCTACGCGGGCACAAAGGAGAATAGCAAACCCTGTTCTCCTTTTTTTATAAAATACCTTCTTGAGAAGGTTTAGGGCGGGAAACGCTTTCTTTGAATCACTACGCAGGCACAAAGACTAATAGATTTGCTTACATTTTTGAATTTATAACTATTTCATTTTCATAGTACTTTATCAATTTGAGTCACTTCTAAAGCGATCAAATTTGTTTAGGAACAAAAAACAATATTTTATTTTGCAAAAAATAGCCCTAAAAGTAAAAGAGTCGTTGAGCAAAACCCAACGACTCTTTTACTTTTATATTAGACCTATTCTTTAACGGCTAATCTTCGCGATTATTCCACAACGGCTAATCCTTAGCGGCTAATCCTTAGCGGCTCAAGTAAAGGTTTCTTTCTGAATAAACTTTCAAGAAGAAATCATCGGTCAAATCATCAATGAAATAAATCCCTTCACCTGTCGATTTCATTTCTGGGCCGAGTTCCTTATTTACATTCGGGAATTTATTGAACGAGAATACTGGAATCTTGATCGCATATCCTTTTTTTACAGGGTTAAAATCAAAATCGGTTACTTTTTTCTCGCCCAACATTACTTTCGTTGCGTAATTAACGTAAGGCTCTTGGTAGGCTTTACAGATAAACGGCACTGTACGAGAAGCACGAGGATTAGCTTCGATCACATAAACTTTCTCGTTTTTAATCGCAAACTGAATATTGATTAATCCAACCGTATTCAATCCTACGGCAATTTTACGCGTATATTCCTCAATTTGGGCGAGTACTGCTTCACTCAAATCAAAGGTTGGAAGTAAAGCATAAGAATCGCCAGAGTGAATACCTGCTGGCTCAATATGCTCCATGATTCCGATGATATAGACATTTTCACCATCACAAATGGCATCTGCTTCAGCTTCAATCGCATTTTCAAGAAAGTGGTCAATTAGTATATTATTATCAGGAATCTCGTTCAAGATTTTCACAACATGTTGCTCCAGTTCTTGTTCGTTGATAACAATTTTCATGCTTTGTCCACCCAAAACGTAACTCGGACGAACTAATAATGGGAAACCTAAACCACGAGAAACCTCAACTGCGTGGTCGGCCGTCCGAACTGTGGCAAACAATGGATAAGCAATATCCATTTCTTTTAATCTTTGCGAGAAACGACCCCTATCTTCGGCCAAATCAAGGGCATCATACGATGTTCCGATGATTTTAATGCCGTATTTAGTGAGTTTTTCAGCCATTTTCAAGGCAGTTTGACCACCCAACTGTACAATTACACCTTCTGGTTTTTCGTGTTGAATAATGTCATAAACGTGTTCCCAGAAAACAGGTTCAAAGTATAATTTATCCGCAATATCAGGGTCAGTCGAAACCGTTTCAGGGTTACAGTTCACCATAATTGCCTCGTATCCACATTCTTTTGCTGCCAAAATTCCGTGAACACATGAATAATCAAACTCAATACCTTGTCCAATACGGTTAGGGCCTGAGCCTAATACTATCACTTTCTTTTTATTAGAACTTATTGACTCGTTATCAAGATTATCGAGTGAGGTACTAAAAGTAGAATAGAAATATGGTGTTTTAGCTTCAAACTCAGCCGCACAAGTATCGACACACTTGTAAATACGATGAATTTTCTGCTCGATACGTTTATTGAAAACCTGACTTTCTTTACAATTTAGTAAATGTGCAATTTGGCGGTCGGCGTAGCCTTTTTGCTTGGCAGTCAATAATAATTCTTTAGAAATATCATCAATCGAAACCTGCTCAATTTCTTTTTCGAGCAAAATCATTTCCTCGATTTGACGCAAGAACCACTTATCAATTTTAGTAAGATTCTGAATTGTTTTGAACGAAAGCCCAGCCTTAAAAGCATCATAAATGTGAAACAAACGATTCCAAGATGGATTGGCCAAAGATTTCTTTAAAGCCTCTTGGTCTTTTAATTCTTTACCATCTGCACCTAAACCATTTCGTTTGATTTCGAGTGACTGACAAGCCTTTTGTAGTGCTTCTTGGAAATTACGACCGATACCCATTGTTTCACCAACCGATTTCATTTGTAAACCAAGTGAGCGGTCACAACCTGGGAATTTATCGAAGTTCCAACGTGGAATTTTAACGATTACATAGTCGATTGCTGGTTCAAAATAGGCCGATGTACTTCCTGTAATAGGGTTTATCAACTCATCGAGATTATATCCAATCGCCATTTTAGCCGCGATTTTTGCAATCGGATAACCCGTTGCTTTCGATGCCAATGCCGACGAGCGAGAAACTCGTGGGTTGATTTCGATAGCGATGATTTCATCGGTTTCTGGATGAAGCGAAAACTGAACATTACATCCACCCGCAAACTGTCCGATTGCATTCATCATTTTGATCGCCATGTCACGCATTTTCTGATAAACTGTATCAGGCAAAGTCATGGCAGGGGCAACTGTGATAGAATCACCTGTATGAACACCCATGGGGTCAAAGTTCTCGATTGTACAGATGATTACGATATTTCCGAGATTATCTCTCAATAATTCTAATTCAAACTCTTTCCAGCCCATAATTGACTGCTCGACCAACACTTCATGTACTGGCGACGCATGCAATCCATTATTAAGAGCTTTATCAAATTCTTCTGGAGAGTTTACAAAACCACCACCTGTTCCGCCAAGTGTATATGAAGGGCGAATAACCAATGGAAAACCGATTTCTTGAGCAATTTCTTTTCCTTCCAAGAAAGAGCGAGCCGTTCGGCCTTTACAAACACCTACGCCAATTTCAAGCATTTTTAGTCTAAATTGCTCACGGTCTTCGGTGGTTTCGATGGCTTTTATATCAACACCTATTAACTTAACGCCATATTTTTTCCAAACACCTGCTTTGTCACAATCAATGGCTAAATTGAGAGCAGTTTGACCTCCCATCGTTGGCAAAACAGCATCAATAGGCCGACCCATCGCTTTATGTTTTTCCAAGATTTCTACGATCGATTTTTTCTCCAGAGGTTTTAGATAAACAAAATCGGCATTGAGGGGGTCGGTCATGATAGTGGCTGGATTTGAGTTGATCAAACTTACCTCTATGCCTTCTTCTCGAAGCGACCTTGCGGCTTGTGAACCAGAGTAATCAAATTCACAGGCCTGACCAATAACGATAGGGCCAGAGCCGATAATTAGAATTGACTTAAGATTGGGATTTTTTGGCATTTTTTCTTAGAAGGGGGTTTCGATTACTACACGGTTCGTCGCTGCGACGTTTAAACGTGACTATCGAAGGACAAAGATAAGATAGTTTTTTTATTTATTCATTTAACAAAACCTATAATCTTAGAATAGTACAACAAAAAAGCCTTATAATTAATTTTGTTGCAATTAATTTTATTGTGAATTCTCCTTGAGTAAAAATATTTTACAAACTTAAAAAAAGCAATTTACTTACATTATGTATTTTTCTAAAAATTGTGTGCTTTTGAAAGCTAAAGTATTTTGGTATTATTAATCGACAAATTTAAAAATAGTTAATAGTTAACTATAAATTTAAGATACAACGATGAACTCGTTAACAAATACCATCTACAACTTATTGAAACAATTAAAACCAAAATGGTTTTAAAAACATATTTTTAAGATATTAAAATGCCAATAAACAACTACATTTACTAGCATTTTGCAAAATTGGGTATCTCTTGCTAGTTCTTTTGAAAATGTAGGAGATGCTAGTTTTTTTATTTAAACAAAATATTGAGGCTTAATTATAAAAAAATAATACAATTTTGTTTCTGTTTATCGCTTAAACACCTAGATTGCACGCAAGATTTATTTCTTTATATCATTTAAGAAGTTACATTATAAAAATGATTTCTTTTGATGCCTCCCCTGTACTATATAATATAGGCGGGATTATTATTTTTACTTCAACTGCATTATTCGCCATCTCGCCATCTTTGCCTGATCAAAGGTATAAAAAGAATTGTTTGATTTGGATTGCATTTTTATTTCAGATGTTTCTATTGGTTTATTTAAGATTACCAATTATTGTATTCAACCAAGCACTAAATCCAGATGAAAATTTATTTCTGGCTGGAGCAATGACACTCGCAGAGTCGCCTCTTTACTGGGAATCGGTCGATGGTTGTACAAGTGGGCCGTTTAATTTTTATATATTAAATGTTTTCTGTGAAATCTTCAAACAGCCTTATGATTACATCTCTGCTCGAATGATTGGCATAATCTTACTAACAGGGAGTTTTTTATTTAGTTTTTTTGCACTTAGATCTGCATTTACAGCATCAATTGCTCTTTTAAGCCTTTTTCCAGCTGCCACATTTTTGGGCTTAACCAAACATTGGGATTTTGTGAATTTCAGTAGTGAACACCTGCCTATATTTTTGTTGAGTATAATGCTCCATCTTTTTACATCTATTTACAAAGGCAAATTACCAATCAATATAAGGCAAGTATTTTTATTCGGGCTAATGGCTGGCTGTGTAATGTTTACAAAATTACAAGCAATTCCGATTGCATTTTGCTTAACAATAATTGGATATTATCTTATAAAAAACGGCATAACAATGATTTTTTGAAAAATTCTTTCATACTAACGATTGCTGGAATATTACCATTAGTGGCCTTTGTCCTGATTGGATATAAATATAATTTTCTTGATAAAATTTGGATTTTCTACATTAAAAACAATCTCGTTTATGGCAATCAAAGTTATGGATTATTGCACAATATTTATGTTTCGTTCAGTGACCCAATCAACTTTTTTATACGTGTTTTATTCTTACTTTCAATAATATTACTTATTTATAGTGTGTTATTCAAACGCCAATTTAAACCAAACTTGCTTGATTTATTATTGGCATCGTTTATCATGAGCACAGTCGCATCAGTTTATAAAACTGGATTTATTTTTCATCATTATCTTTTATTTTTTATTTTTCCGATTGTCTTTCTATTTGCCTTTTTACTCAATATCGTTACAAAATATTCTAAAAATTATTTAACTATTGGACTATCTTTAATTGCAACATTTTATGCAGTTGCCCAAACATCATCTAATCCTTTCACTAATGACTTTATTAGTTCTAATAAACCACTAAGACCATTGACAATGACAGAAACTGGTCGGCAGATTTTAAAATATTCATATCCTAATGAATCGCTTGTAGTTTGGGGTGATGATGGGAGGTTATATCTAGAAACAAAACGTATTCAAGGTATTAGATGGAGTAATACACATTGGGGAATGTATAGTGATTCAATACAAAAAAACTTCCAAAAGGAATTTATCATGGAATTAAAAGAAAAACCATTCCCAGTCTTTGTAGATGCTCACCCCACTAAAAACACCTTCATGACTCGAGATAAACTTGGATACGAAACCAACAAAGTATTAAAAGAACACATTAACTCAAAGTATCAATTTATTGGTGAATTTGATGAGCAGAGAGTTTTTGTTTATAAAGAAAGGTTAAAGCAAATGAATGGTGAGAAGTAAAGCAAAAATGCCTTCCGTTTTCAAAAACATGGCATTTTTTTATTTAACGACAATATTTTTCTGTTCGATTAAAGAAAGAAGAGAATCTTTACCAGCAATAAATGCTTTATCATATTGGTATGCGTGCAGCGTAGTATCGGTGATAGCAAAGTTTTCATAATCTTGAAAAACAATTCCTCCAACAGTTTGACGGTTTTTAACACGACGAAATCTGGGTCCGCCATTGGTGTATGCCAAATAATCTATCAGATGCGTGTTTTGGTTGAACCAATAGCAATAAACATCTTCAAAATCTTTGCCACCACCTTCTTTATCGAACCATACTTTTACTTTATCATATTTTTGATTAGCTATTTCGATTTCTCCGAGATACTCAAGATTTACTGCTTTATCTGTCAGTTTGTAGGGCAAGAGCACAAAATAGGCGATCGAATTTACAGCATTAGTATATTTCGAAATGTCCTTTTCTGATAAAGAAACTTGATTTCCATTGATTAAACGAAAAAGGCCATTGTTATTTACAACATCCCATATATCATTATTTGCACTATCTTTTGAAATGCGTTCATATTGAAATTCACCTCCTTTATGCATCAGTTTTATATGAAACTTACGAAAATCAAATTCGGCCGTAAATTTTTCATACATTGTTCCACCGTGTGCTTCGATACTTTTATCGACAATTTTACGGGCTTTATCATTTTTGTCTTTGCAAGACACAAAGCAAACACTAAATATTAAAACAATAATATATTTTATCATGGTTTAAAGTACAATTCATCGAATTGTGTATTTGAATGTATCACAAACCACAATTGAGTGAATTGTGCAATTATATTATTAAAAATACGATGTTATTACCTCTTGAATCTTGCTCATTGGCACAATCAATGGCTTTTTGGTGATAGTTATTTCGACTTTCGTTTGAGGACTATTTGTGGCTGAAACAACCTTATAATTGCCATTTACAGCCCCAATAAGTGTTTTTAAACTAAACGAACCGGTGCTGGCATTTCCTTGAAAAATTCCACCTTTGTTCTGAATTGCTTTTGTTGCATTTACTATGAATTCATTTGACGAACCTGGGTAGTCAATGTTGAATGAGGCCATATTGGTTTATTGGTTATCGGAAAATTGGTGATTGTTTGTCTTTTAAACCAGCTTCACTAAATCATTGAGTTTTAATAAGGCTTCGATTGGTGAAAGTGTATTTACGTCAATTGCTTTTAATTTCGCTTTCAATTCTTCAATTTTTGGGTCTGCTGGCTCAAAAAAACTTAGTTGAAAATTATTTTTAGGAATATCTGTTCGGGGAGCTTCTCTGATTCTCTCCTTGTTATCTTCTTTTATATGGTCTTTTTCGAGGTGATGTAATATTTCATTCGCTCGAAGCACAACCGACTGCGGCATACCCGCAATTTGTGCCACATGAATACCGAAGCTATGTTCACTACCACCTTCTTTGAGTTTACGTAAAAATACGACTTTATTATCAAGTTCCTTTACCGAAACATTGAAGTTTTTGATGCGACTAAAATCTTCGGCCAATTGATTGAGTTCGTGATAATGTGTTGCGAAGAGTGTATAAGGCTTGCATTTGGGGTGATTATGCAAATATTCTGCGATACTCCAAGCGATACTTACTCCATCGTAAGTACTTGTTCCTCGCCCGATTTCGTCCATGATTATTAAACTTCTATCGCTCAAATTATTCAAAATTGAAGCGGTTTCGGTCATTTCCACCATGAAAGTTGACTCGCCACGAGAAAGGTTATCGCTCGCTCCTACCCTTGTAAAAATTTTATCTACAATGCCCAGTTCGGCACTTTCGGCTGGCACAAAACACCCAACTTGTGCCAAAAGTGAAATCAAGGCTGTTTGACGAAGAAAGGCTGATTTACCAGCCATATTTGGGCCAGTGATAATAATGATTTGCTGGGTTTGATCATCCAAAAACAAGTCGTTCGGAATAAAGGCTTCGCCCAAAGGAAGCTGTTGCTCAATAACAGCATGACGACCTTCCTTAATATTAAGAACCTTACTATCAGACACTTGCGGCTTACAATAATTATTTTTCTTCGCTACTTTAGCAAATGAAGAAAGTGCATCAAGAATAGAAATTACACGAGCATTTTGCTGAATTTGTGCCACAAACTCATTAGCTGTAAGCACCAATTCATTGAAGATTCGGTACTCAATTTCAAAAATTTTCGATTCTGCCGTCAGGATTTTTTCTTCGTAAATTTTTAGTTCTTCCGTTATATATCGCTCGGCATTGACAAGTGTTTGTTTACGAATCCATTCCGGTGGCACTTTATTTTTGTGCGAATTTGAAACTTCTAAGTAATAACCAAAAACTTTATTGTAAGAAATCTTCAATGAAGGAATGGCTGTACGAGCTGATTCTCGATTTTGAATTTCAATCAAGAAATCTTTTCCCGAAAAGGCAATTTTATGCAGTTCATCTAAATCGGTATCAACCCCAGATTTTATCATGTTGCCTTGATTCATTACAACGGGTGCGTCATCACGTAATTCCTTTTCTATTTTATCAATTAAATACTGACAGTCAGTTAATTGAGTGATATATTTTTGTAAAACAGAAAACTGCTTGCCACCCAAATCCAATTGTTTTTTGATTGGTTCGATTTGTAGTAAAGCTCTTTTCAATTGCACGAGTTCACGAGGATTGATCCGACGAACTGCAACTTTTGAAATCAATCTCTCTAAATCACCTATTGGCTTCAATAGAGAAACAAGTTGCTCAAGAATACCTTCATTTTTTACAAAAAACTCAACAGTATCGAGTCTTTCTTGAATTAACAAACGCTCTTTCAGCGGTAAAACTAACCATTTGCGGAGTAATCTCGCCCCCATTGGGGTAATGGTATGGTCAAGTATTTGAATCAATGGAATACCACCATCATGCTGGGCAAAAACCAATTCAAGATTTCGAATCGTGAATTTATCGAGCCAAACGTATTTGTCTTCGTCAAGGCGAGTGATCCGAGAAATATGCCCCATTTCATTATGTTCGGTATCGGACAAATAACGCAAGATAACGCCCGCCGCAATGATTCCATCGGGCATTGTTTCTACACCAAAACCTTTCAAAGTGGCTACTTTGAAGTGATCAAGGAGTAAATTATAGCCAAAATCAAACTTATATGCCCAGTCTTCAAAGGTAAACTCATTAAATTTATCTCCGAAAAGCATATGAAACTCTTCCCTAAATTTTTTACAATAAAGCACTTCTGAAGGAGCAAAACTTTGCAATAATTTATCAATATACGCCGTGTTTCCTTCGGTGCTTAGAAACTCGCCAGTAGAAACGTCGAGAAACGAAATACCAAAATAATCTGGCTTAGAAAAATGGATGGAAGCCAAATAATTGTTTTGTTTGTGGTTTAAAACATTATCGTTAAACGAAACCCCAGGCGTAACGAGCTCGGTAACACCACGACGAACAATTCCTTTGGCGGTTGAAGGGTCTTCAAGCTGGTCGCAGATGGCTACACGCTCACCTGCACGAACCAATTTAGATAAATAGTTATCAAGCGAATGATGAGGAAAACCCGCCAGTTCTTCTTGAGCTCCACCATTATTTCGACGAGTCAGTACGATTCCGAGAATTTTTGAGGCACGAATGGCATCTTCGCCAAATGTTTCGTAAAAATCACCCACCCGAAACAACAACATTGCACCAGGGTATTTTGACTTTATTTGGTTATATTGACGATTTAAAGGAGTTTCCTTGATTTGCTTTACTGATTCTTCTTTGGAAGGTCGGGCCACGATTTGATACTTGCTTTTATGAATGTTAATTTTAGCCCAAATTTAGGAGAAAAAAGGGGATTTTGTGAGAATTTAAAAAAAGATAAAAAGATTTTTTGTTTATGATTTAATTTTTCGTGTATATCTTAAAAACTGAATAATCATGGAATTATTGGTCGAAATAGAAGTAGAAAACGGAACGCCGCCCGAAAAAATAGCTGATGATGAAAAAGAACGAGGAAAACCTATGCCTTCACTTCTTCATGATGAGATACAGTTTATTTAGTTTTTAATTTAAAAACTGCTTATCCAAATCAATATCGCTTTGCCAAAGAAGTAACTTTAAATACTCAACCGCTGGGAAATACCCCCTATTTGATAGTTTATACTGAACAAGCACTTGCTTTCAAAAATAACCCTTCAAGACCTGAGGATCCCCCTTTGCTCATGATAGAAATTCAGTCCGCATCACAATATAGAAAAGCTCGAACCTTACTTCGATTTTGGCGTAAAATCTCGCTGGATTGTGATTCTAACTTTACAAGCGATTTTAGTTTATGATAGTCCAACCCACTATGAGCTTTATAACGTAGACGAAATACTGAAAGATAAAACCCTAAATATTGAGATTGATTTGAAGAAAGTATTTGAGTAAAATATATTTACCAAAAAATATGTGGTTATATTTTTAATCAATAATCAAAATAAAACAGCTTTTATATTTACCCTTTTACAACTTCACCCGACTTTTCTCACTTTCTGAGCCGCCCGATTGGCGTGCGTTGAGGGTTTTACCTTTGCTGAATCGGTAAGCAAATGAGAACGTCACGACTCGGCTATCAAGATAACTTAGCCAATTTGCTTTGGCATTGGCAATATTTCTAATGTCTCCGCCAGGTTGATTGGTATAGAAAATATCGGAAACATTTATACGAAATGTGCCTTTGTCTTTCAAGATTTTCTGCGAAATCCCTGCTCGCATCGACCAAACTGGAATCGTCAGAAACTGCCCAGCCAACACTCTTGTTTGGTAATTTCCTGCCAACTCGGCCGATAAATTCTTATTGATTTTGAATTGATTGGTTGGGCCAACGTACCAATAAAATCTACTTTCATCGAGGGTTTGGCCGTAAACTTTGGTGTTATAGCCTTGATTTTTTAGTTCGGTGTAAAGTTGGAGTGTCCACCATTTATTGATAGTAAAATTGCCATTTACCGAAATGCCGTAAGAGGTAAATTCTCCAAAATTCCCTGGGCGACTGTAATAAATTGTACCTCGCTGTTCGTTGGTTTCAAAGATGAGGTTTTTTGAAATACTGTATTCCAACGAAGTTGTCAGGAAATTTTTGTAAATGTGCGAAACCTCGAAATTATAAGAATAAGTTGGTTGCAAAAATGGATTTCCACCGTAATAGGTATATCTATCAAGCGGATAAGTAAATGGGTTTAGGTCTTGATAATTCGGACGGTCGATTCTACGTCCAGCCGAAAAACTGAGTTGGTGCGTTTGTGTGCTATCTAATTGATATTGCAAATAAAACGTGGGAAACAAACTATTATAAGCCCTCTTAAAAGTTGAATCATTGGTCATTTTATTGCCCAGTTGATTGCCTTTGATACTTGTATTTTCATAGCGTAAACCCGCTTGTAGCGATAATCTTTTCCAATTTTTTGAATAATTTACATAAGCTGCATTGATATTTTCATTGTATTTGAAACGATTAGAAAACTCATAGTTTGGAATTTCTTGACTATTAATTATATCAAAAAAATCGGCAGTGTTATCGGTTTTGATGAAACTTGTCTTTATTCCAGTTTCAAGTTTTGCTCCAACTTTTAGCGGATTTGCATAATCAATTTTGGCAGTTTTGATATTGATTTCGGAAGGAAGCGATGAGCCTAAAATGGTTTGTCCAATCTGCAATAGTTCGGGAGTAAAAATGGTATTGGTGAGTTGTTGGTTTTGGGTTGAGCTATATTGAATCACATCGAAATTTGAGGTTAATTCTTTTCCCAAAGAATCAACTTTGAGAGCGTAGTTTAAATTTACACTTCCATTTTTCCATTTTCTATCGTTGGGGGTACTCGCTTCAATGATGCTCATAACTTGGTTATTTTGGTTCAAAATCTGTGCTTTGTTGGTGGTAGGCACAAAAGTTGGATTATAAAAACCATTCAGTACAAGACCCAAGGTAGATTTTTTCGATAGATAATAATCAAAACCCAATTTGAGATTATTGCTCCCCAATTGGCGTTTGATATAAGAATTTTGACTAAAAGCTGAAGAATATGCACCTTCGGGTGTATAATAAAGGCGATTGATGGTCAAATCTTGATACGTATTGTTTTGATTGACGCTGGCATTGGTAAAGAAATTGAACTTGTTGATGCGGTAATTGAAATTGACACTATTGTTGGTTCGAGCATAACGCCCTTGTCCATAACCCAAATTAATTCCGCCATTCAAACCTTTCACTTGGTTCTTTTTTAGCTTGATATTTATCACCCCTGCATTTCCTGCGGCATCATATTTTGCAGGCGGATTAGTCATGATTTCGATGCTTTCAACGGAGCCCGCGGGTAACGAACGCAAATAACCAGCCAAATCAGCAGTTGCTAAATAAGTAGGTTTATCATCCACAAAAACTACTACACCTGGCTTTCCTTTGAGCGTAATCAGGCCATTTACATCGACCTGTACACCAGGGGCTTTTTCTAAGATTTCAAGTGAAGTTGCACCAGCGTTTCCAATCAAAGCATCGGGATTTATTACGACTCGGTCAATCTTTTTTTCTACAAACGATTTCTTAGCTTTTACAGTCACTTCTTGTAAGTTTTTAGCAATTTCGGTAAGTGAAATAACTCCTAAATCATGATTAGAATTGGAGGCAGATAAAATAATATTTTCGGCCACGTATTGTTGAAAACCTATATATGAAACCGTGATTATGCAGGTATCCTGTTTTATTTTCTCGAACTCAAATTTACCAGCAGCGTCGGTAAAAGTTGATTTGATAAGTTTATTAGTTCTATCTTTAGAAAGAATGACCGTTGCCCCGACAATTGGTTCTTTTTTTTCATTCTGTACTTGACCATTCACTTTTTCAATCGACTGACTATAAGACAGTTGTGTAGTCAATAAAAGTAAAATTATAATGTAATAGCTTTTTATCATTAATCTGGTTTTTGGTTTATTCAGCTGTTTGTGTTGCTTATTTAGTGGATTTTAAAAGTCAGGCAATTCTCAATTGAAACGCTCGTCACAAAAACCGCCCCGCTATTAAGTCATATTTCTACAAATGATGATGCTCTTTCATGCACATATTTTATGGCATGAACTTTCTAATTCGTTTGTAAAAAGGACTCCTTTAGTGACGAAAATACGACGAAATTATTTTTTTTTAGGTCATTTATTTCTATGAATCGATAAAAACAAAATACTCAAATCAAATAATTTTACCAAAAAAATGTAATAGCTCGAAATAAAGGCGTTTTAGTTGAATGGTATATGAATAAATGATAAATGGTTCAGAAACTTTACGAAAGGGGTATGATTATTCTTAAACAGACGTTTTGCACTTGTTCTTGTCCGAAATTCTTATAATTTTGTTATTTATTCAACCAACAAAACTATGAATTTTAACATTGATGCCGATAAAAACATAACTTATGATGCAATCGTAGTCGGCTCAGGCATAAGTGGTGGATGGGCTGCCAAAGAATTATGCGATAATGGGCTAAAAACACTCGTTTTGGAGCGTGGTGGAATGGTAGAACATGTAAAAGATTATCCAACTTCGATGACTAATATTTGGGAGTTTGAACATCGACTACGAGATACAAAAGAAGATTTATTGAAAAACCCCATTGTCAATCGTTGCTACGCTTACTCAGAAGCCACACATCATTTTTTTGTCAAAGACGAACAGCACCCCTATATCCAAGAAAAACCTTTTGACTGGATTCGTGGATACCAAGTTGGAGGAAAATCTTTGCTTTGGGCAAGACAAACCCAACGTTGGAGTGAATACGAATTTGAAGCTCCTGCTCGTGATGGTTTTGCAGTAGATTGGCCAATCAGATATAAAGATATTGCTCCGTGGTATAGCCACGTTGAGCGTTTTGCAGGAATTTCAGGTAATAAAGACAATATCAAAAACTTACCCGATGGAGAGTTTTTGCCTGCTTGGGAGTTGAATTGTGTTGAAAAACACATTCAGTCGGCAGTGAAGAAAAATTATCAAGACCGCCAAGTGATTATTGGGCGATGTGCTCATTTGACAAAACCCAACGAAATTCATCACCAACAAGGACGTGGGCAATGCCAAGCCCGAAGTTTGTGCGAACGTGGCTGTCCATTTGGTGGGTATTTTAGTTCAAATTCTGCAACTTTGCCGTGGGCTGCCAAAACTAAAAAACTGACGATTCGACCAAACTCAGTTGTTCATTCAATTATATATGATGAAAAACTCGGCAAAGCATCGGGCGTTCGAGTGATAGACACCATTACCAAAGAAAGCATTGAATATAAGGCTCGTATCATATTTGTAAATGCGGCCGCTCTCAACACCAATTTGATTTTATTAAATTCTACCTCGAATCGTTTCCCTAATGGTTTGGGAAATGACAGTGGCGTTTTGGGACAATATATTGCGTTCCACCAATATCGTGGTCAAGGTGGAGCAACTTTTGAGGGCTACAATGACCAATACTTCTACGGCCGCCGACCAACATCAGCTTTCATGGCATCGTTCAGAAACGTTGAAAAACAAGAAACCGATTTTCAGCGTGGTTATATGGTGGCATTTTCTGCAGGACGGGGTTCATGGCAAAGAGCCTCGCAACCTGAAGCTTTTGGGGCAGATTTGAAGGAAAGTCTTACCCATCCTAGCGACAATTGGGGCGTATATATTCAGATGCAAGGCGAGACAATCCCGAAAAAGGAGAACCATGTTAGATTAAGTAAGGACAAAACCGATGCTTGGGGAGTTCCGCAGTTGATAACTTCAATTGGGTATGACGAGAATGATATGAAAATGATGAAAGATTTTCACGTGCAAGCATCAGAAATGCTCGAAAAAGCTGGCTGTAAAAACATCAATATGTTTGACAGTAAACAAAACCCTGGGCTTGATATTCATGAAATGGGCGGTGTAAGAATGGGGAAAGACCCAAAAACATCACTTTTAAATGAATGGAATCAACTTCATTCTTGTAAAAACGTATTTGTTACCGATGGTGCTTGTATGACTTCTATTGGAAATCAAAACCCATCTCTTACATTTATGGCTTTAACCGCTCGTGCGGCCAACTTTGCGGTGAATGAATTGAAAAAGAAGAATTTGTAAAGGTTTAGAATTAATCAAAAATGTCAATTCTCTTTTTGGTGAAAGAAAAGCAATATACTACTTTAGCAAAAAACACAATATGCTAACAAACGTCGAACACATAGGTATTGCAGTGAAGGATATTACTGCCTCAAATGAATTATTCACAAAACTCTTCAACGTGCCTCCTTATAAATCAGAAAGCATTGAAAGCGAAGGAGTTACGACCTCTTTTTTTCAAATAAACGCCAATAAAATTGAGTTACTCGAAGCTACAAATCCTGATAGTGCAATTGCTAAATTTATTGAGAAAAAAGGGGAAGGAATTCATCATATTGCCTTTGAAGTGGATGATATTTTGGCCGAAATGAAACGTATGGAAGATGAAGGCTTCACGCTTTTAAATGCAGTTCCGAAGCGAGGTGCGGATAATAAATTGGTGTGTTTCCTGCACCCAAAGGGCACCAATGGGGTTTTGATTGAACTTTGTCAAGAGTGCTGAATTTAGAGTAATAAGTTCTGAATTGTTTTTTTTATTTAGAACTAATGTCGTCTTTCAAAACTCCATTTTTAACAATTGTGGAAAATGTATGAATGTCCCAACTTTGTTCAAAAGTTTAACATTAAAACCATCTTAACCGGCAATGGATTCTTTTTCGAGAGCAACCTCACTAGCCGCCGTCAGCAAACTTGAAAGGGCTTCTTGATTCCCCCTCAGCTGCTTTTTCCGAAAGGAATTTTGTTTTTATTTAGTATTTAACAATCACTAAATCCATAGTATTTGCTGTAATTACGACTTAAACGTTTAAAATAGCTGTTGAAATGGCCGATATTACACACTTTTTCAATCACAAAATTGTTTAAGTTTTTATTGGGATTTAAAATTTACTAAAAGATAAATAAAAAAGGAAGACTCTGTTTGAAATGAAGTCCTCCTTAAATTCTATTATTTCCTTATCACCGCACCCAGTTCTTTTTCGTAAGCAGCAATGAGACGTTGCATTGTTCTATCAATTACGTCGTCTGTCAAGGTTTTTTCTTTATCGAGTAATGTGAAGCTAACTGAATAAGATTTTTTTCCTTTATCCAATTTTTCGCCTGCATATACATCAAAAGCATTGATGTTTTGTAATAAACTCTTTTCTGTTTTGGTTGCAATGGCCGAAACTTGTTCAAATTTCACTTCAGAATCAATCACAATAGACAAATCACGACGAACCTCTGGAAACTTCGGAATTTCGACAAAAGCTACTTTTCCTGAATATTGTTTCAATAAATATTCCCAATCGAAATCAGCGTAGAAAACTGCCTGCTTTACATCGGCCAATTTAGCCAATTGAGATTTTACTAAACCCAAACTTACAACTGGCTTTTTGTTGATTAAATAAGTGAGTCCATATTGAAAAACAGAAGAATCTGCTTCTTGTGTATCAAATTTAACGACTTTCATTGCTTTTAAGACTTTCTGCACAACTAAAGCTAAATCATGAAATGCCAAAGCCGTACTCGGACTCGCCCAAGATTCTGACTGACGATTTCCTGTCATCCAAACTCCTAAATGCTTGTTTTCTTTATATTTGTCTTCATTCTTGAAATAACTACGACCAAACTCAAACAACTTCAAATCTTTCTGACGGCGATTAATATTGTACGCCACCGATTCCATTCCCGTCAATAAGAGACTCGAACGCATCACCGAAAGTTCTTCACTCAATGGATTCAAAAGCACTACTGTTTCGCCCTTTGCGGTGGCTTCAAGTGCTTGATTATACACTGGTCGTGTAATTGAAAGCGTTTGTATTTCGTTGAAACCATTAGCGGCCAACAATTCAATGATACGGAATTGTAATTTATCGACATCTTTCTCGGCAAACGATGATAAGAAATCGGTTTGGAGCGTTTCTGATAACTCAATATTATCAAAACCATAAATTCTCAATATCTCTTCAATTACATCGGCTTCACGAGTTACATCAACTCTATAAGGTGGCACACTAACTTGCATTTCGCTGCCATTATCGCTTAAAATCTCAATATCAAGGCTTTTTAGAATCTTATGAATCAAACGGTCGTCTAAGTTTTTACCGATTAGCCGATTGATATTTTTGTGCTTAACTGTTATCTCAAAATTAGCAATTGGGTTCGGATAAACATCAATTGGTTCACCGATTATCTCGCCTCCTGCCAATTCTTGAATCAAAACAGCCGCCAAGCGAATCGCAAATGGGGGCATATTTGGGTCTGTACCACGTTCATAACGGAAGGATGCATCAGTTTTCAAACCATGAAAAGTAGCAGTTCGACGCACCCAAACTGGACTAAAATAAGCAACTTCTAAGAATACATTTTGTGTAGTTGGCTTAATACCAGATTTTTGACCACCAAAAACACCTGCAATAGCCATCGGTTCTTCTTCGTTACAAACCATTAAATCGCTACCCGAAAGTGTGCGTTCGGTACTATCAAGTGTAGTGAATTTTGTTCCGCTTTCTGGCACACGCACCACGATTTTATGCCCTTTTACCTCGTCAGCATCAAAAGCATGCATCGGTTGGCCGAGTGTATGGCAAATATAGTTTGTGATGTCAACGATATTGCTGATTGGGTTCAAACCTATGGCCAACAAAGCATTTTTCAACCATTCTGGCGATTCTTTTACCATAATTCCACGAATTTCTAAACCACAAAAACGTGGACAAGCCTCGGTATTTTCTAAAACTACTTGAAAATCTGTTGGTTGAGAAACTGATTTGAAATTTTCGATTGAAGGCATTGTAATTTCACGACCTAAAACTGCACGCAAATCACGAGCAACACCCAAATGTGAAGCTGCATCGGCACGGTTTGGTGTAAGACCAATCTCGATTTGATAGTCAGCCTCAAACGATTTTCCTATTGATTTGAAATATTGCATCGCAGGCGTACCGTTCGGTAAAGTAGTATCCAAAACCAATATTCCATCGTGCGAATGCCCAATCCCGATTTCATCTTCGGCACAAATCATTCCTTCTGATGGATGTCCATAGACTTTACGTTTTTCGATTATAAAAGATTTTCCATCGCCGAAGTAAATGGTAGTTCCGAGCGTGGCAATAATTACTTTTTGTCCTGCTCTTACGTTGGCAGCTCCACAAACAATCGTCGAAGGAGTTTCAGCACCGATGCTAACGGTTGTAAGGCTAAGTTGTTTTTCTTTCACCATAAAAGTCTCGCAAGTAAGCACCTCGCCCACCACAAAACCTTTCAAACCACCTTTTATCGATTCAATTTCTTCGATGCCTTCTACCTCTAAGCCAGTAGCGGTCAATAATTTACCAATTTCCTCGGCCGATTCATTAATTTCAATCAGGCTCTTTAACCAATTGTATGAAATTTTCATTTATGCTCTATTTGCTATCTAATATTTTGCACAAAGGTAATATTTTTTGATGGTTAACAAAAGGAAGGCCTCCCTTTGAGCTAAGCCTTCCTTGAAATTTACTTAGGTATTCACCAGCTAAGTAGATGTTATTTTAGGCGAGTTTGTCATTGAGTTTGAGCTTAATGAGGAATAAAAAAATAGCCTCATAACGCTAACTAATTTTATGAAGCCATTTATTACCTAAACTAAAAATTATCAATTAATTTACCTTCAATATCATCTCAGCCGCCTTCTCGGCAATCATGTAAACGGCAGCATTCGTATTTCCCGAAACAATAGTTGGCATGACCGAAGCATCAATCACTCTCAATCCTTCTATACCTCTTACCCGAAGTTGGTCATCCACTACTGCCAGTTCATCAATACCCATTTTGCATGTTCCCACCGGGTGATAAACAGTTTCGAGTTGTTTTTTCAGGTGCAACATAATCGCATCGTCCGAACTTCTATCTGGTGGAGTCTGTAAATTCTTTCTAAATTGATCGAAAGCAGGAGCTTGCAATACTTCAATAGCTTTTTTGGCAGCTTTTAAAAGCGTGATTTGGTCTTGCTCGGCCTCCAAAAAATTAGGTTGAATAATCGGAGCATCCATTGAATTATTACTACCTAAAGTCACATAACCCCTACTTTCTGGACGAAGAAGTGTCGGCAAAATTGTAAATCCATCATTAAACGGAAAGGTTTTCATATCATAAAAATCATAATCATAACCATCGCCGACTTGTAAAGAAGCAAAATGAAATTGATAATTCACTCGGTCGGGGCTATCATCGGTCATCCAAAATGCAGCTGATTCGAGCGGACTAATTGTAAAAACTCCTTTTTTAGAAAAAACATATTTCATCAATCCTTTCAACTGATTCAAAGGTTTCAGATGATGATTTTGCCCAAGCTCTTGGTTCGACAAACAACTTACGCCCGAAAAAAGATGGTCTTGCAGATTTTTTCCTACACCCGAAAGATTTTTTTTACAGAATAGATTATGTTTCTTCAGTTCATCAGCATCACCTATGCCCGAAAGCATCAATATTTGTGGTGAAGCAAATGCACCTGCCGACAAAATTACTTCTTTATTTGCAAAAGCTTTTTCGGTATTGTTTTTGCCCGAAAAATACTCCACACCAACTGCCTTATCATTTTCAATCAAAATTTGCTTAACCGGCGAATTTGTCTGCACAGTCAAGTTTTTACGGTGCATAACTGGTTTCAAAAATGCGGAGGCGGCACTGAAACGTTTGGCATCTTTTATGGTGAACTGCAAGCGGCTTGCCCCTTCTTGCTTTTCGCCATTATAATCGTCATTTCGCTTAATGCCAACCTCATCGCAAGCTGCCACAAAAGCATCCGAAAAAGGCGTATCAAATCTTGTTGCATAAGTCACATTTAGCAGTCCATCTTTTCCATGGTAAGTATTGGAAATCTGCTCATTTGCTTCTGATTTCTTGAAATATTGTAGTACTTCATCGTAGCCCCATCCTTTATTTCCTAATTTTGCCCAATCATTATAATCTTCTTTATTACCTCGTACATATGCCATGGCATTGGTAGAGCTACTTCCACCTAAGGTACGTCCACGTGGTAAATAAATTTTTCTATTCAATACATGTTTTTGAGGCTCGGTGCTAAAACCCCAATCGACTTCAGTCTTAAAGAGCTTAGCATATCCAGCGGGAATATGAATTTCCATTTTTTTGTCTGGTCCTCCCGCCTCCAATAATAAAACTTTATTATTTAGATTTTCTGAAAGCCGATTAGCTAAAACACATCCAGCCGAACCAGCTCCAATTATGATGAAGTCGTAACGCATATTTTATAGATTTTAAGGTTGAATAAATACAATTTTGAATGATTGATTGATAGAATGAATGAATTAAACTAAATAGTATATTTTCCTTTTCACTTATTCTATCATTGAGGAATTTAATCATTAAATTTAAGGAGAAAGTCTTTCAATTTTCCAATTATCACCAAATTTTGTATATAGTATTCGGTCATGTAAGCGATTTGGGCGACCTTGCCAAAACTCAATTCTTTCAGGATATACGCAATATCCTCCCCAATGTGCAGGTCTTGGAATAATTTCTTTTTCTTTAAACTCTTTTTCCAATTCAGCTAAACGCTGTTCAATTACCTCACGCCCTGCAATTACCGAACTTTGGTTAGATACCCAAGCTCCAATCTGACTACCACGTGGGCGTGAATGATAATAATAATCCGATTCTAATTCACTTACCTTCTCAATACTTCCTTCAATACGCACCTGACGCTCCAAATCACTCCAAAAGAAAGTTAATGAGACAAAAGGAGTTTGAGCCACTTCATTCCCTTTACTGCTTAAGTAATTTGTATAGAAAACAAATCCATTTTCATCAAAACCTTTCAATAAAACAATCCTTGCATGTGGTTTGCCATCCGAAACAGTCGAGAGTGTCATAGCATTAGGCTCTAAAATTTGAACATCAAACGCTTCCTTAAACCACTTTTCAAATTGTTTAAACGGATTCTCTAAAACATTTTCTTCTAATAGTTCGTTTTGAGAATATGTTTGCCTCAGGGCAGCTACATCTGTTTTATTCATTATTTTGCAACGTTTTTAATTATTTTTTCGTATATAACACACATGTACAAAATGAAGTTTTAGAAACCTTCGGTATTTTATACATAATTTTATTACATTTGCAAAGCTAATGAGAACTTTATAGAACAATCAAAAATGACCAATAAAGAATTGGATTTGACAGAAAATGCCACGGATGCTACTGCCAATGAAGAAACACCTTCAACGACGGTAGGAAATTCTACAGAAAATGTGGATCATAAAACCATTGAGGAAACAGCCAAAGATACTATGAACGAGCAGAAAGAAACGATCGAAAACTCAACCGTAAATTTGGTTGAAGAAACAGTAAATACCGTTGAGGATCCAACAACAGAAACGCTTGAGTCACCTACAGAAGTTTCAGTAGATACCGTTGTAGAGGTAGAAAGTCTGACATCGGAAATAACGGAAAATGTAGAAAATATCAATGAAGAAAAAGCAATGGCCGAGGTAATTCCCGCCAATGAAGAACCAATTTTAATTACCAAAAGCCAAGATATAATTGTTGGAAATGAGTCTTTGGAAGTCGAAGCAGATTCATCTATTGATCCAATTGAAGAAGTAACAAATGAAGTTGTAACGCAAGAAATTGATTACAGTAGCTTCACCAAGAAAGATTTTGTTGACCTTGGTGAAAAACTTCTTTCATCAATCAAATCAGAGAACGTGAGCCTATCAGATGTAAAAAATGCTGATGCCGTGATGCGAGAAATTAAGCCAATTTTTGATGACTTAAAAGCTCGTGAAAAATCGGAAGCTCAAAAAAAATATATTGTAGAAAATGGCAACAACGAAGGTTTTGAATACAAAAACGACAATTTGGTAATTCGTTTCGAATCAATAAATGCCCAAATAAGAGATGCAAAAAATGGTTTCTTTCAAAAAATAGAACGTGTAAAGGAAAATTATTTCGAGCGTAAAACCCAATTATTACAACGCCTCCGCGAAGTTGTTGATGAAGAAGAAAAAGGAGGAACAAAAAGCAACTGGCAGGAATTTAAGAAGATTCAAGAAGATTGGAAAAATGCAGGAAATGTAAATTCGCCACACAATACAACATTTTGGTCTGCTTTTAATGCATTGGTGGATAGGTATTTCAGTATTCGCAATATCCAAAATGAGCTTAAAGACCTCGACCGAAAGAAAAACTTCACTTCAAAAGCTGAAATTGTAAGAAAAATTGAATTGATTTCTCAAGGTATTGAAGCTGGTGGACTTAGCAACACAACATTACGTCAGGCAAATGATTTGCTAGAAGAATATAAACATATCGGTCCGGCCGCTCGCGAAGCACAAGATGAGCTTTGGAAGCGTCTCAAAGCCGCTTTTGACATTATACATAACAAGCGTCGTGAGCAATCGGCACAAACAAATCAGCTACAAGAAGAAATTTATTCAGCTAAACTTCGTTTGGTAGAAAATCTTAAATCATACATTGATTTCAATTCAGATAGCATCAACGAATGGAATGCCAAAACTAAAGAGGTAATGGCGATTCAGGATCAATGGAATTCAATTAAAGGTGCGATGCCGAAAGAAAAAGGCAAAGATATCAGCCGTGATTTCTGGGGTTTGTTAAAAACCTTCTTCCGTAGTAAAGGCGATTTCTTTGCAAAATTAGAAACTCAAAGAGAACAAAACCTCAAAGCCAAAACCGCTCTTTGTGAGCAAGTAGAAGCCTTGGTAGCTTCTGAAGACTTTTCGGCGTCATTTACAGACAGAGTCGTTGAACTTCAAAAAACCTGGAAAACCATTGGTCATGTTCCAGAAAAGATAAAAGATAAAATTTATGAGCGATTCAAAAAAGCTTGCGATGATTTCTTCAATGGAAAACGTGCTAAAGGCAATGCAGAAGAAGTAGAATACGAGGAAAACTTGAAGTTAAAAATTATTATCTGCGAGGAAATTGAAGCTCTTTCGAAAGCGGGAGATTCTCAGCTTGGCAAGCTTTCTGAGTTTAAAGCTCAATACAATTCCATTGGTTTTGTACCTCGCAAAGAGATGCAAAATATCCAACGTCGATTTGTGGATGCCATCAATTCATTCGTTAAAGGTAGCACAGGCATCAGTGGTGCAGAGAAAGAGAAAATGGTACTTCAAAACGAAGTTGAGGTGGTTACCAAAGGCGATAGAGGTGGTTCAAAAGAATTGGACAAGAAAGAAAATGATATTCGTCGTAAAATGAAAACCATTGAAGATGACATTCATTTATGGCAAAACAATATCGAGTTCTTTGCCAGATCTAAAAATGCAGCTTCGGTTCGTGCCGAGTACGAAACCAAAATCAAAGTAGCAGAAAAAGAATTAGCCGAATTGAAACAAAAAATAAAAATTATCATCGCTGCTGGCGAATAATCAATAAAAAAACAGAGGTATTTGATGATACCTCTATTTTTTTAAACATATTTCACATTTAAACCACTGACTTCCAAATACTTAGTTATTTAATAAAAAAAACATGCAAAAAAAGTTTAACAAACGCTTGCGTAATACTTAATATAGCACTAATTTTGCACCACAATAAATGAAACTCAAACTATATTTGATTTAAATTCATTTTAAATGCCTCCATAGCTCAGCTGATAGAGCAACTGACTTGTAATCAGTAGGTCGTTGGTTTGATCCCGACTGGAGGCTCAAAAAAAATGGATTTCAAGAAATTGAAATCCATTTTTTTTATAAATAATTATTAATTCTGACTTGTAATCAGTAGATCGTATGGGGGTCCACCAATGCGATTTTAGCCCGAATCGAGATTCAAATAAAATGGATTTCAAGAAATTGAACTCCTATTTTACTTTTATATGTTATTCGTCACACTATTGCGATTAAAGCATGAGACAAAGAATTTTTAAAACACTCAAATATTCTTTAGTAGGCTTATTTATAGCTTTTACACTTTTTATTGCTTTCAATCTCGATTCGAGTGTTTACGCCTACCGACAAGCCAAAGGGCAGCTAAAAATCATTTTTAATACTCGCACCGTCACTGAAGTTCTGGCAGACAAGACTTTTCCTGATTCATTAAAAAATCGCATTAAATTGATTGAAGAAATCAAACGTTTTGCCGTTGATTCTTTGGGACTAAACCCTTCTGATAATTATACGTCCTATTATGACCAACATAAAAAACCAATTTTGTGGGTCATTACTGCCAGCGAGCCTTTTGAATTGAAAGCAAGAAAATGGAATTTCCCTATTTTGGGCACTTTTAGCTACAAAGGACATTTTGAAAAAGAAATTGCTGACTCAGAACTCAACGAACTAAAAAAGCAAGGATTTGACACGCAACTAAATGAAGTTTCGGCTTGGAGTACACTTGGATATTTGAAAGACCCAATTTTAAGCTCAATGCTAGAAAAATCTGAAGGCCGTTTGGCAGCTTTGGTAATCCATGAATTAACACATGGTACTCTTTTTGTAAAAAACAATTTAGAATTCAACGAAAACCTCGCAGATTTTGTTGGTGATTATGGAGCAATTCATTTTCTAGAAAGTAAATACGGAAAAAACTCAAAAGAATTGGAACGTTATCAGTTCTCAAAAAAATACAACGATGCTTACAGCCAACATTTACTGAGAGGTGCAAAAAAACTAGATAGTTTGTATAAAAATTTTGATAAAAATTTGACCAATCCAGAAAAGGTGCGTCAAAAAATCGAAATGATTAGTACCATTATCAATAAAAGTGATACTTTATTAGCTGGTGAATTTCAAAAAGGATTACTCAGTCGCAAAAAATGGATTTTAAATGGCAATAATTTGCCGAATAATGCGTACTTTATTGGATATTTAACTTATCAAAGTAAGCAAAATCAATTCAAAGATGAGTTAGATAAAATTTTTATGGGCGATTTTTATAATTATTTAAAATATTTAAGAGCTAAATACCAAGGTAGTATTGTTTTCTAAATAAAAACATTTTTCAAAATTAACAAAGAATGAGTTTTCTTAAAAAAATAACATTATTAGGTTTAATTCTAACTGCAAATTCTTTTGTAATGAGCGATAATTATCGCTATTTACCAAATCATGCGTTTAAGGCAGGTGAATATTTTGAGTATAAAGTCAAATATGGATTTTTAAATGTAGGAGAAGCAACGGTTGATGTTAGTTCACAAATATATACCGTAAATAATAGAGCATGTTATCGCGTCAATATTTTTGGCCGAACAACTGGGATTACTGACCTTTTCCATATCAGAAACACATACCGTTCTTATCTTGACACCATGGCTATTTTACCCCAAAAATTCTTAATGGATTTACAGGAAAATAATTATAGAAAAGAGCAAATCATAACTTTCGATCATATAACCAATTCAGCAGTTAGAGAACAAAATAAAGAACGACAAGCTTTTAAAATACCTGATAACGTGCATGATGTAGTTTCTGGTTATTACTTTTTGAGAACAATAGATTTCACGAAAGTAAAAATTGGGGAAACGGTTTCATCGAATATGTTTTTTGATGATGAAATCTATAACATGAAGGTGAAATATAACGGAAAAGGAGTTATTCATACAAAATATGGTAATATCAATGTCATAAAACTTAACCCAATTTTGCCAAAAAATAGCATGTTTGACGGTGAAAACGCGATTAAGATATGGGTGTCTGATGACAAAAATCGTGTGCCAATAAAAATCGAGGTTGATTTTGCAGTTGGGAGTGCAACAATGGAATTAAAAAATTACAGAAATACCAAATTTCCGTTTGATTGGCTATAATTGGCTAAATAGCTTTTTTTGATGCTAATTGATTTTTAAAACTTCATTTAAATTTGAAACAAAAAATGCCACCTCCTTCAGAGATGGCATTTTTTGTTTTATCTTCTTTTATGGCTCCTACCCCCACCATGACTTTCTTCTCTACGATAAATGCGATTTTGATAACTTGAGTTTCGGTCGCGATTACTATAATCCTTGTAAGAGTATCTTCTTGGCGGAGTTACATAAACTCGCACTTGAGGTCTTGAATAAGTACTGTATCCATATGATGGTCTTGAAAAATAAGGGTCACGATAGCCATAACCACCCCCATAAAAACAACTTAAAAGACTAATCGAAAGCAGAACAAATATTCCCGATAGAGTCAGTAAACGAAGTTTTGATTGTTTTTCCATAGTTAATTAGTTTTTTTGTAGTAGATGTATTAAAACGCTAAAAGGTTGCATTATGTATAAACTTTAGACAATTTAAAATCTAAATTCTACAAATAAATAAGCTAAAAATTGATTAAATTGCGTTTAGTATTTAAAAAACTGTATTTAATGGCTTTAACTGAATCTAATATGTTACCCATCGGGACTATAGCACCCGACTTTAGCTTGACAAATGCTGTGTTAGATAAAATACAGTCAGTCAATGAATTATTCTCTGACAAGGCTACGGTAGTAATGTTTATTTGTAACCATTGTCCGTATGTTATTCACGTGAAAGATGAACTCATCAAACTTGCACATGACTATGAACCCAAAGGTGTAAAATTTATAGCTATCAGTTCGAACGATATTGCAATGTACCCTCAAGATAGCCCAGAGGCAATGAAAATTTTTGCTAAAAAATCAGGTTTTACATTTCCCTATCTCTTTGATGAAACCCAAAACGTAGCACGAGCATATGATGCAGCCTGTACACCAGATTTTTACATTTTTAATGGAGAAAAAAAATTACAATATCGCGGTCGCTTAGATGATTCTCGTCCTAGAGTTGAAAATCCAAAACCAGTTACTGGAAAAGATTTAAGAAATGCCTTAAATGCTATTTTAGCTAATCAGAAAGTTTCAGAAATCCAATTTCCGAGTATGGGTTGTAATATTAAATGGAAAAATAACTAAAACACTTATTTATTAAATTTCTTTTCAAAAGCCTATCCATTATAATGCTTAAATCAAGTAACCATCAAAAATATTTTTCGTTTTCCTTATTATTTATTTTCTTTTTTTCTGGCTTTGCAGCACTCATTTATCAAGTAATATGGCAAAGATGGCTGGTATTTTACACAGGAATCAGTTCAGTAAGTATCAGTTTGATTGTGTCAGCATTTATGGCTGGATTGGGGCTTGGTTATTTGGCTGGTGGACAAATCGCTGATCGAGTTGGTAAAAACAAACCAATTTTGTTTTTTATATTGGCCGAATTGGGTATTGGTATATTTGCATTGATCAGTAAATCCATTATTTACGACTGGCTTTATCAGTCAAATGTACTTGTCGGTGGATCTCCATTTCAGACTTATTTTACTTTGTTTTTAATTCTGCTCTTTCCTACATTTTTGATGGGGCTTTCTCTGCCCTTGCTATCAAAGGCCTTTGAGAAAAAAAATTCCATAAATCAGGCCAGCTATATCAGTTTATTATATTTTACCAATACACTTGGAGCTGCGACCGGCACATTTATTACGACTTTTATTCTTATCCGTGTAATCGGTTTTGAAAATGCCGTTCGCTTGGGAGCAGCACTAAACTTTTTGTGTGCCATTTCGGCAGGATTAATTTATTATATTCAAACACAAAATTACGCCGCTGAAAGATCATTTAATCAAATAGATCAGAAAGAAACAACACTAAAGCCTTTTACCTGGAACACAAATTTCACATATTGGATTCTTCAATACACTGGATCGGGTTTTATGGCAATTTGCTATGAAATCATTTGGTTTAGAATGATAGAAACCATGATGAAATCAATTGCCCTTACTTTTTCGATTATCCTATCAATCTATTTGGCAATGATGGCGATTGGCACCTACACAGGTGTAAAAATGGCAAATAGACTTCAAAACAATCGTTTGAAGCTATTTTTGAATAGCCAATATGTTCTTTATATATATTCAATCGGAGCTATTTTAGTGCTTCAATCGGTAGTTTCTGATGTATCAGCACTATCGTTCTTGTTTGAGTATTTTCAAAGCTATGAAACTTCGTTTGCTCCAAAAATAGCCATCTCGACGATGTTTTTAATACCATTTTTTCTGATGGCAGTTCCAACTTTTATTATGGGTTTTAGTTTTACACTTTCACAGCTTATTATTCAAGATAAATTTGATGAAGTTGGTAGAAAAGTTGGTTGGCTGCAATTTGTGAACATTATAGGCTCAACAATTGGTGCATGGTTTGTGACACTCATCGGCTTTAATCAACTAGGAACCTCTCTGACTATAAAATTGATAAGCCTGATTGGTTTAATCTATGTTATAGCTTTACATCGTAATAAATTCAATCGCCTAATATCCAGAATTTTGATGGGTTTGTCTTTGATTTTAGTCATAGTATTACTGCCAAACAATGAAAAACTTTGGATGAAATTAAGTGGAATGGCTGACAAAAAAAAGTTTATCGTCAAAGAAGACGAAACAGCCCTATCATTTATAAAAACACTTGGCGAAGAATCTTATGTATACGTCAATGGTTTGGGGCAAAGTATGTTTCCATTTAACAGAGATATTACTCATTTTACACTAGGAGCTGTACCTACATTGATTCATCCAAAACCTGTTGATATAGGTATTGTTGGACTTGGTTCTGCTTGCACACTTTACAATGCCGGTGGCCGAGTCGAAACCAAATCATTAGACTGTTTTGAAGTAATATTGAATCAACCAGAAGCCTTGAAGGAGTACGTTAAAAGAACAAAAGATAGTACAGCCTTGTATATTATGAATGACAAAAGAGTCAATGTAATTTTGCAAGACGGACGATATTATTTACACCAAAACCCAAAACTTTATGATATTTTGGAGGCCGATGCCTTACGTCCGAAATCTTCTTATTCAGGAAATCTGTATTCGGTTGAGTATTTTAAATTGTTAAAATCAAGGCTTAAAAAAGGTGGTTTGGCGATTACTTGGGGAGCAACTGGCCGCATAAGAAATGGTTTTGCTGAAGTTTTTCCTTATATCTATGAAATTGATGGCTTTATGATTATCGGCACTGACCAACCTTTAGCATTTGACGAAAAGAAAATTTTTGAACGATTAAATAACTCTTTCACCAAAAATCATTTCGACCGTGCGGGAATTAAAGTGCAAGAAAACTTGGAAAAAGTATTAAAAACAAGAAAAATCATACAAAATGGAACGCTTAAAGTCACAAAATCTCATAACTCGGATATGTGGCCAAAAGATGAATTTGATTACGGAAGACTTTGGGAGAAAATCCTGGGTAAAGAAGATTGATTTTTATCAAACCTCCTACATATAATTGAATTTTAACGTTTACTTTCAACCAAAGTAATGATATGTATTCACGAATTCTTATCGCTATCAGTTTAGTTTTTGTTTTGTCTTGTAGCAAAACCGAAACACCAACGCCAGTCGATGCAGCTTGGCAGCCAAGTACTACTGATGGTCAGTTTGTATTTAATACTTTCAAAAGTGCTGGACTTGGCGGAAGCAGAGGAAAAATACAAAAATGGCCTAAAAATGAAGTTTATTATTGGTTTGACAACGATGGTAGCGGAACGAGTAGCCTAATTTCTATTTCGGACAGCGTTTTTACTCAAATTAATCAATTTAGTAAATCATCAAAATTTATCAAAACTACTGACGAATCGAAAGCCAACATCAAAATTTTCTCGGGACGTGACACTGAGTTTGAATCAAAATACAAATTGAGTTTGCAAGGAGAATTACAGGTTGGTGGAACTGCCTTTATTTCAATTTCAAGCTCAAAAAATGAACTCGAAAAAGTTGTAATATGGGTAACAAATGTTTTTCCAACACTCGATCGCCGCTTAATTACACGCCACGAAATTGGTCATGCTATTGGATTTTCGCATGTACCAACCAAACGATCAATCATGTGGGATACAATTGATTTAGAATATGACCCAACTGCATTTACCGAGGTTGACAATAATTTTATTAAAATCCTTTACGAT
Organism: uncultured Emticicia sp.; assembly: GCF_937903345.1. Taxonomy (GTDB): domain Bacteria; phylum Bacteroidota; class Bacteroidia; order Cytophagales; family Spirosomataceae; genus Emticicia. The sequence continues at coordinate 29,674 of NZ_CALCZQ010000064.1, forward strand.
ACACGAGCCATAGCAGGCATGACCCACGAGGAATTATTTCCTGTTTATATGGATGTTTTGAAGTGAAATAAAAACTCCTACAAGAAAATCATCTCGCAGGAGTTTCACACTACTAAACCTAATCTAATTATTTTACCCTATACTATTATAAGACCTCTTCGACAGCAGCTATATTTTCAAACAAAATCTCACCTTCTGGACCGAGTTCCATCATCACTACTGAATCTTTCTGCACCTTTCCAGATAAAATCTCTTTCGATAGTTCATTCAAAACTCTACGTTGAAGCACTCGTTTGAGTGGTCTTGCTCCGAAGGTAATATCGTAGCCCTCTTCACCCAATTTATCCAAAACCAAATCTGTTGCTTCGAGCGTTATACCTTGTTCGGCCAAACGAGCTTGAATTTGTTTAAACTGAATCTGCACAATTCGACGAATATTAATTTTTGTCAATGGGTCAAACAATACGATTTCGTCGATACGGTTTAAAAACTCAGGTCTAACCGATGATTTAAGCAAATTCATAACATCGTTTTTGGCTTCTTCTTTGTAGAATAAATGCCAAGCCTTATCATCGCCTTTCGATTCGAGGTATTTGTCTTGAATGAAATGACTACCGATATTTGAGGTCATTATCACAATTGTATTCTTAAAATTGGCAGTTCGGCCTTTATTATCAGTCAAACGACCTTCGTCAAGCACTTGCAATAAAATATTCCATACATCAGGGTGAGCTTTTTCGATTTCGTCCAATAAGATCACGCTGTATGGTTTACGTCTAACGGCTTCGGTTAGCTGTCCACCTTCTTCATAACCCACATATCCTGGAGGTGAACCGACCAAACGACTTACTGCATGGCGTTCTTGATACTCACTCATGTCGATACGAATCATTGCCGAATCATCATTGAATAAATATTCGGCCAAAGCCTTAGCCAATTCGGTTTTCCCAACACCAGTACTTCCTAAAAATAAGAAGCTGCCGATTGGTTTTTTGGGGTCTTGCATACCCGCACGAGAGCGACGTACCGCATCGGCTACTAACTCAATAGCTTCCTCCTGCCCTGCTACTCTTCGGCGAAGTTCGTCTTCTAAGTGTAATAATTTTTCACGCTCACTTTGCAACATTTTAGTTACAGGTACGCCCGTCCAACGTGCAACAATTTCAGCAATATTTTCGGCCGTAACTTCTTCGTTTAACAAATTGGCTGGTTGTTGGTCACTTTTTGCCTGAATTTCATCGAGTTTTTTATTTGTTTCAATCAATTTTCCGTAACGAATCTCAGCCACTTTTCCATAATCACCTGCACGTTCAGCTTGGTCGGCTTCAAGTTTCAGTTGCTCAATTTGCTCTTTTAGTGAACGAATTTCATTCAAAGAACCCTTTTCATTTTCCCATTTTGCCTTCAAATCGTCACGTTTTTCGCTAAAATCGGCAATATCTTTGTTTAAAACTGACTCTTTTTCACGATTATTCTCACGTCGAATGGCTTCACGCTCAATTTCGAGTTGCATTATTTTACGATTCAATTCATCCAATTCTTCGGGCATAGAATCCATTTCGAGACGAAGTTTTGATGCCGCTTCATCCATTAAATCGATGGCTTTATCAGGCAAAAATCTATCCGAAATATATCTATCCGATAACTCTACTGCCGCAATCACAGCATCATCTTGAATTCTTACACCGTGGTGCAATTCATATTTATCTTTAATTCCGCGTAAGATAGAAATCGCATCTTGCACGTTTGGTTCATCGACTACAACAGTCTGAAAACGACGTTCAAGGGCCTTGTCTTTCTCAATATATTTTTGGTATTCGTTGAGCGTTGTTGCACCAATAGTATGTAATTCTCCACGAGAAAGAGCAGGTTTCAATAAATTTGCTGCATCCATCGCTCCTTCTCCACCAGCACCCGCCCCTACAAGTGTATGAATTTCATCAATAAACAAAACCATTTCTCCGTCTGAGTCGGTCACTTCCTTGATTACGGCTTTCAGACGTTCTTCAAACTCACCTTTATATTTTGCCCCAGCAATCAATAAACCCATATCAAGTGATACAATAGTTTTTGATTTTAAGTTTTCAGGCACATCACCTGACACAATTCTTTGAGCTAAACCTTCAACGATTGCGGTTTTTCCTACCCCAGGCTCACCCAATAAAATCGGATTATTTTTTGTACGACGTGAGAGAATCTGCAAAACTCTACGAATTTCTTCATCACGACCAATAACTGGGTCAATTTTGCCTTTTCGTGCCAAATCATTTAGATTTTTACTATATCGAGAAAGGGCTTGGTATGTATTTTCGGCGTTTTGATCCTTCACAATATTATTTCCTCTTAATTCTTTTATAGCTACTTTTAAGTTTTTTTCATTTAAATTATTCTGTTTCAACAAACTCGCTACCGAATCTTTTCCTGCGGCTAAACTTAAAAGCAATAATTCTACACTTACAAATTCATCACCAAATTCTTTTGTGAAATTAGTAGTCTTACTTAGAGCTTGGTTGGCATCATTGCTCAGATAAACTTGGGCTGTTCCACCTGAAACTTTTGGATAAGTCGCAACAATCGTTTCGAGTTTCGCTTGAATTATTTCTAGTTTTACACCTAGTTTGTTCAAAAGAAAAGTTGAAGTATTTACATCTTCATCTAAAATTGCTTTCAGAATATGCCCCGTTTCGATGGCCTGTTGCCCGTTGGAAAGGGCAATTTCAGAAGCCTTTTGAATCACCTCTTGGGCTTTTATGGTGTATTGATTAAAATTCATGGTTTTATGTTGTTTTAGTAGCACAAGTTTACAACCTTGTCATCCACAATTATTATTAATTGTGCGAAGCTAAACTATCATCAAAAATTATGCTGATGTATGTTTTTAGGAAATAATGACTGAAATCTAATAAATAATTTTTGAGATAAACGACAAAAAGGCAGAAATTAAGGTATTCAAGGATAGAAAAACTGACAAAACTTCATAAAAAAAGAGCAAAACAACCAAAGTCATTTTACCCTTTCAGATTTTATATAGTTTGTTTAGATAAGTTTATTAGAAAAATCTTGAGAAAGCGGTAAACACAAATACAAAAATCGAAGCCCACATTGGTACACGACGAGCTTTATATGTAGCTTCCTGAAATGCTTTAAGGTATTCTAAACGCATCCAGACTACTACAGCCAGCAACAAGCAAAAAGTAAAACTAGCAAACTTAAATGCCATTGCGTGCATTGGTTCTAATGAAAAGTACAAAAAGATATTGACTAACAAAAGTAGGATTCCAAGTAGAGTGAATACCTTAAATGACCACATGTAAGTTTCTTTGTCTATATTATTTCTCATTGTTTTGCTGTTTTATGATGCAAATATAGAATAATAATTCGATACATGTCAAGTTTTTTCTTTAATATTTTGCCAAACCAACGTATAGCCAAATTATATTTGGCAATTATTCTTTTTTTTGTAAATTAAAATATTGGAAAAGTACAATAATATTTTTATAAAAATGAATTTATAGGTTTCAATTTCGACTAATTACTGTAGAAAAATATTAAAAATGGCAAAAACAGGTTTCAAGCAAACGTAAAGTTTTGACTCAAAATGTATCACTTTTCTTATAAATTAATCGATAAAATGATTGGACCAAGATTCTGTTGGATTTTGTTGGAACGTGCAAATTCGACATTCCAACAGGCAAAAATTGATTATAATAATTAAAATATAGAACCCTACATAAAAAGTCACTACGAAAGATTCTAAAGAATTGATTTCCTGTTTCGAGAAACTTTATTTTACTTTGAATATGTTATTATAAAAATAAAATACAAATGAAAGTTGAATTAGTAAGAGTAGATGATGCCTTCCATTTTGAAGCCATTGGGGCATCAGGTACAATAAATCACATAGATGCCAACGTTGATATCGGCGGTCATAACTTAGGTTCAAGACCAATGGAGTTGCTTTTGATGGGTTTAGGAGGATGTACTGCAATCGATGTAATTTTGATTTTGAAAAAACAACGCCAAGTGATTGAAGACCTCCGAATTTCGGTTGATGGCGAGCGAGTAAAAATCGAGGGAACAGAAATGAGTCCATTTCGCAAGATAACTATACATTTTGCATTCAAAGGTCATCTAGACCAAGTAAAAGTTGAGCGTGCCATTCAACTTTCAATGGAAAAATACTGTTCGGCTACGGCACAATTTAGTCCAACCGCCGAAATTACGCATACATTAGTTATCAATTGATTTTCAAACAAACGAATTTCTAATTATATCGTCCATATTTTAAAGAGTATATTATTATTTGTTGATAAATATCATGGAAACTTAATTATAACGGTTCGCCAACTCGATTTTTATTGTGCTTTAGCACTAGTTGGTATAATATTTGAGATTTAAAAAGTAATCTATTTACCAATTAAAATCATAAAATATTATAAACATGAAGAAGTTAATCGTAGTCTTGGCTTTGGTAGCATCGGCTTCAACTGTTGTTTTAGCAGTTGGGAAAGAAAAAGGTATTCGTAAAGCACGCAGAGAAGCAGCAAAAAAAGAAATGAAATGCTGCAACAAAGAATTGGACAAAGAATGCAAAAAAGAAAGCAAAGCTTACTTCGAAAAGAAATCAGAACAATAATCTTATTTTTTATAATCAATTGAGCATGTAAATGGGGTCAATGAGTAATCATTGACCTTTTTTGATAGATGTAATGGTATTTTTTTTAATTTAGACAAGCTAACAATCCTTATATTTGATGAGTCCGAATGTATCATTGCGTAAATACGTATACAATATTCTTCAAATAACTTGGCATCAAAAACTAGGCTTGAGTTTTTGGGTGAATATCTTTCTTATGATCATTATTGCTCTCAATGCAATCGCTATTATCTTAGATACGATTCCAAGTCTTCACCACAAATACCACCAATTTTTGCTTGATTTTGAAGTTTTCTCCGTCGTTTTGTTCACAATTGAATACATTTTGAGATTATGGTCTTGTGTAGAAAACCCAGCCTTCTTGCATCCTGTTAAAGGTCGGCTAAAGTTTATAATTTCAGTATAGTGATTAGTCGATTTACTTTCAATTGCACCTTTTTTTTATTATTATTTATAAGGGATTTTGGCTTTATTCGTATTCTTCGCCTACTCAGAATGCTTCGTTTATTCAGCGTAAGTAAGTATTTTCATGCCCTGCGGGTGATTCAAAAAGTCATGAAAGAAAAGTACGAGGAACTCGTATTAAGCTTTGTGTTTATCATTTTTTTCCTAATAATTTCTTCAAGTACCCTTTTCTATTTCGAGCATGAAGTCCAAATAAATTTTCGAGTATTCCAGAAGCAATGTGGTGGGGTGTAAACGCCATGACACCAATTGGCGATGAAGATTATTGCCCCATAACTCCTATCGGAAAAATCATCGGGGGTTTAATTGCCATGCTTGGTGTAGCACTTTTTGCTTTGCCTACTGGCATTTTAGCTTCAGGGTTCGCATATCAAATGCGTGGAAACAATCAAAAAATTAAATATCTGCAGTGTGATAGCGAATTTCATCATTCTCATTCCTCCAATCTTTGAAATATTAATCAAAAAAAATGCAGAATTAAAGTTTTACCGATATTTTTAGATTGTTTTTCGAGACAGCCCTGCTTATCTTTACACAAAAAAACTTCTTCGTGCAATTCGATAACTCAAAAAAACTTGGTATTCTTGGCGGTGGCCAATTGGGCAGAATGATTATACAAGCTGCTATTGACTTCGACTTCACTACAAAATCGCTCGACCCTGACCCTGACGCTCCGTGTAAGCACATTTCACATGAATTTGTAAATGGTTCGCTCAGAAATTACGACACAGTAATGGATTTCGGGCGAGACTGTGATATAATCACAGTTGAAATTGAAAACGTAAGCATTGAGGCACTCGAAGCATTAGAAAAGCAAGGAAAATTAGTATATCCACAACCTGCTGTTCTCCGATTGATACAAGATAAACGCATTCAAAAGCAATTTTATAAAAACAATAATCTGCCTACTGCCGATTTTATTCTAACAGAAAACCAAGCTGATGTTAAAAACCATCTTGATTTTCTGCCAGCAGTTCATAAGCTTGGCACGGGTGGCTATGATGGGAAAGGTGTGCAAATTTTACGAACAAAAGCCGATTTGTTAAAAGCATTTGACCAACCAAGCGTGTTAGAAAAAATGATTGATTTCGAGAAGGAGCTGGCCGTTATTGTTGCTCGGAATCCTAGCGGAGAAATCAAAACCTTCCCAGTTGTCGAGATGGTGTTTCATCGAGAGGCCAATTTAGTTGAGTATCTTTTTGCTCCTGCCGAAATCTCGAAAGAAATTGAAATAGAAGCCGAAAACATAGCCGTCAAAACAGCAGAAGCATTTGGTATAGTTGGATTATTGGCAGTTGAAATGTTTTTAACTAAAGATAGGAAAATTTTAATCAACGAAGTTGCTCCACGTCCACACAATAGTGGACATCAGAGCTTAAGGGCCAACGACGTTTCGCAGTATGAGCAACATCTAAGGGCCATTTTTGATTTGCCATTGGGGAGTACTAAAGCTCACTCGAAAGCCGCTATGGTTAATTTATTGGGTGAAGAAGGCTATTCAGGAGAAGCTATGTATAGAGGGATGAATGAAATTTTAGCCATTGAAGGTGTACATCCTTTTCTATACGGAAAGAAAATTACGAAGCCTTTCCGAAAAATGGGACATATAACGATCATCGACCAAAATTTTGATAAATTAAAAGAAAAGGTCATTTTTGTAAAAGAAAAACTAAAAGTAATTGCGAAATGAATTGAGAATGTAGAATTCTTAATTCTTAATTAAAACAAGATGGTTGGTATTATTATGGGTAGTTTATCCGACTGGAAAGTAATGTCGGCAGCAGTTGAAATATTAGAACAGTTCGGAATACCTTACGAAAAAGAGGTTGTTTCTGCACATCGTACACCACAAAAAATGATTGACTATGCCTTGTCTGCTCGCAAGAGAGGTTTGAAAGTAATCATTGCAGGTGCAGGTGGAGCTGCCCATTTGCCTGGAATGGTTTCGTCAAGTACAACTTTACCAGTTATTGGTGTTCCAATTAAATCAAGTAATTCGATTGATGGATGGGATTCTATATTGTCGATTCTTCAAATGCCTGCAGGGGTACCAGTTGCTACAGTTTCACTCAATGGAGCAAAAAATGCAGGAATCTTGGCAGCTCAAATATTAGGCACTAATGATGAGGAAATTGCAAAAAAATTGAGGGCATATAGAGAAGGTTTGAAGGATTTGGTAGATGAAATGAACGAAGAATTGCAGAAGTCAAAATAAAATTTTTTCAAATACTCAAAAGTAAAATCAAATAAATTGAATTGATTTTCAAACTTTATGATAAATCCATCAGCTTTCAAAAAATAAAGTTAAATAAACATTGGAATTGTTTAGAACTTTAACTGATCGAAACTTAGGCGGATGAAAATAAGCAGTTGAAAATTGTTATTGATTAGCAATTTGCCTGTATTTTTGCAATTATATTAAAAAAATTAGCTCATTTGGGGCCATAAAATTAATGAACCAGCAATATGTTTGCACTCAATCTTTATAAACCCAATATTTCTAGTCAGAAATTTTGTGAAAACAATAATTGAATGGGTATAAGATTTTTATAAACAGTACAAATACAGTTTATTAGAATGGATACCTGGTGATATTATTCATCGTTAATTACCTATTATTTAAGTTTCTAATGTGAGTTACTTAGACTTACAACCATACAAAAAACAGGAGGTTTAATAAATCATAAAGAAAGATTTTTTTAAGTTTAAATGAAATAAAATTATACTGATCAGTACATAATTATCTTTATTTTAGTAAGAAAAAAATATTGATTTTAATAGTATATAATTAAATAATATGTTTTCCTATTTATAAATTATAACACCTATTCCAATGCAGTTCGAAGACCGAGAAAATCGAGAACAACGTAATGAACGTCCTAAAGAGCCTGCTCGTAACCTGCCAATGGCTGTTTTATTAGTGCTTGTAGGTATTATTTGTGCTTTACTTTACATTGGCTGGAAGTATATGTCAGATGATACATCAGGTAGCGATGACCTAACAGCAGTTCCTGCCGATACTGTTGCAATAGCCATAAGTAATGAACCCGAAGAAGAAGTTTCAACAAGCCAGACTTCTAACACACCAACTGTTACCGAAGGTCTACCAGAGGTTTCGGTACCAAAGGTGGGCAATAAAATCGATGCGACCGAAATAAAAGAAGTAAAACCAAAAGAAGAAAAACCAAAAGAGGAAAAAGAGAAGGAAGAAAAACCGATTGTAGAAAAACGAAAAATTGAAATTCCAGCTGGAGGTGAGTCATACACACATACAGTTGGAGAAGGCGAAACTTTCTTTGGCATAGCAAATCGGTATAATATCAAGAAAGAAACCCTAAAAGCATTAAACCCTAGTATTGATGAAAGTGGCATAAAAGTTGGTGTAACAAAACTAAAAATCCGTATCAAAGCCATACATACCGTTGGCCCTGGCGATATAATAAGAGTAGTGAGCAAGAAATATAATGTGTCACAATCGCTTATTATGCAAGCTAATAAAAAGTCGAAAAACGTAGCTCAAAGAGGAGAAAAATTAGTTATTCCTTTCGCTGAGAAACAGTAGTTTAGCAGAAGAATTTTAATAAAGCCATCGTTAAAGATGGCTTTTTTTATGAAAAACTTTTCTTATGAAAACCTTTCACATTCTAAACGGTGATTGTTTGGCAGAACAATTAAAAGTCACTAAAATCAATCAAGATTTCATCATCTGTCGAGAATGTCTGATTGATGGAAATGTTTCGGCCGATAATTTATCAGAGTTGTGGAGAGTTAGAGCTAAATTTATTTCGGATACTTTTGGAGCAAATGATTATTATCAAAAAGTAGTGAGAGAATTTTTAAAAATCGAACGAATACCAATAGATTCGGAGGTAAATTTATGGTTTGAAAATGATTTGTTTTGTCAAACAAATCTGTGGTTTGTAATTAGTTTGTTGTCAAAACGAGCTGATTTAAAACTTTTCAGAGTTTTTCCAATCATTGAAAAAGAAGCTGATATTTGGAAAGGCTTTGGCATGGCCACAACCGAAATACTAGAAAAAGCTTTCAAATCAAAATCAATATTTCAATCATTTGACCTTGAATTAGGAATAAACCTTTGGGCTGCTTATCAAAGTCAAGACTTCTTAAAATTGAAAGAATTATCGAAACAAAATTCTGATTGTTTTCAATATTTAGAAGAGGTTTGCCAAGCACATATTGATAGATTTCCAAAGAAAAATTCATTAGGCAGACCTGAAAGAGTTATTAAAGAAATTATCGAAACTCAATCAAAAGATTTCAAGGAAATTTTCGCCGAATTTTCTGCGAGAGAAGGAATTTATGGATTTGGAGATTTACAGGTAAAGAAAATTTATGAGCGGTTGATTTAATTATACCAAAAACAAATCGCTGGTTATTCTATCTGCAAATAATTTACCTTTTTGTGTCAACGTAAGTAGTTGATTATCAAGTTTCAAAAAGTTTTGAGAAAAATTTTTGCGAAGTACTTCTTCATTAGATTTTAGCCATTTCGTGCCAACAATTTTTTCAATTTCGGCCAAATCACAGCCCCATTTGGTGCGTAGCCCTGTCATTATATAATCGTTTACTTTTTCTTCTGAAGTTAAAATCTCATACGCTGCAGGTATTTGTCCGAGTGTCAGAGCCTTGATATATGCTGGATTATTCGAAACATTAAACTGGCGAGAGTCACCATTGAAAGAGTGAGCCGAAGGTCCAATACCCAAATATTCATGGCGTTTCCAATACGAAGTATTGTGTCGAGAATAACGATTATCTCTACAAAAATTTGATATTTCGTATTGTTCATAGCCCTTTTCAGCCAAAGTATTCACCAAAATGTCAAATTGTTGCGAAGCAAATTCTTCGTCAATCGGTGGTATCTTATTGATTTGCAACCATTTACCAAAAACAGTTTTAGGCTCAATCGTCAAACAATAAGAAGAAATATGCGGAACATTCAGCGAAATTGCTTTTTCTAAATCTCGTTGCCAAATCTGATGCACGCCATGTGTCAACTCTGCCTGCGTTTTTTGCAGTTTTTCAGGAAGCGACAGCAATGGATGAATGCCGTAAATTAAATCAATCGTAAGATTCTCGAAACCCATTTTTTGAGCCAAACGCACACAATCTTCGGCATGTTGAGAATTATGAATACGATTGAGATATTTTAGGTGATTATCATCAAAAGACTGAATGCCAATGCTGAGTCTATTAAATCCAAATCGTTGTAAAACCTCCAGACGGTCCTGGGTTATATCATCGGGGTTGGCTTCCATTGTTATTTCAATGTCGTCAGCAAAAGTATAATGCTTCTTGATTGTCTCAAAAATATCCTGCAATTCATTCAAACTAAGCAATGAAGGCGTTCCTCCTCCAAAATATATAGTTTCTAATCGCTTGTTTTTCAAGTAATTTGCCTGCAAATCTATTTCTTTACAGATTGCTTCTACAACTGTAGTTTTCAAAGCCAGATTCGTACTGAAATGAAAATCACAGTAATTACAAGCACGACGGCAAAAAGGTATGTGGAGGTATAGGTGCAAATTAGTTTGAGTTGTAGAACAATTTTTCAAATTGTTTCTCGTGTAGCAAGGAGCAATTTACAAAATTGCTCTACTTGTTTGCCACAAAAAAGAAATCAATACATTTTTCAGGTTCGTTAGAAACTTGAAAGTCAGTTACATCAATCGAAGCCGCCAAACTGCCAGTTTCGGCCATTAGTTTATTTCTATTGAAACGATTCAAAAATTCGTAAGGAACTCGAAGCATCCAAGCGGGCAAGCGGTGTTGTAAATCAAGCACATCAAAACGCATAATCTTATTCACCGATTGTTTATTTTCCTCGTAATAATCCCACACTTTTTTGTTGCCGCCAACTCCCATTGTTTCTACTTTCGAGAAATATTTTTGCATCAATGTCCGTAATTCTTGCGTATCATACTCACGCACGTGCCACGGATTTCGACTCAGTGAAAATGGTCGATTGACAGTTGTCAATAAAACTCGTCCGTTTGGTTTCAACACACGAGCGATTTCAGCCAAAAACTTATGGTCATCTTGAATGTGTTCAATAACTTGAAAAGTTACTACATAATCAAAGGTATTATCTTTAAAATCAGAAAGATGTGGCAAATCGGCCGTACTGAAGGTATGATTCGGATAAGCCGCTTGCAGTTGGTCAATCAGCGGTTGATTTTTATCAAGACCCGTATAATGGTCACATTTTTCGATAAGGGTTTCAACGCCACGTCCCCAGCCACAGCCCAACTCTAAAACATTTCCATGAATAATCTTTGACGCCTCTACATAAGGAAAATATAAACGTTGATGCACAGGATTATCCGACGGAATTTCGGCACTTGTGATTTCGGTGGTTGCGTATTTACTCACTTTTCTAATGTTTTTTTTGCAAAGATAGAGAAGAATTAGGAATTAAGAATTGTGAATTGAGAATTATACCACAATTCTCAATTCACAATTCGCTAAAAAAGCATTAATAATCTTTTTTATTAGTGTAAAACTAACTTTTTGAGATAGATTTTATCAGTTGTTTTGATTTCGAGCAATACATTTCCTTGCCAAGATTGTTGTATTTTTATTTTGTGTGGCAATTCAGTTTTTTCGTTCGTATAAAGTAAACTTCCTTTCAAATCATATATTTTGATTGTATTTATGTTTAAGTGGGTTTCTGAATCAACTGTCACCCAATCATCGGCAGGATTAGGGAACACTTTGATTGTTTGACTCTTATCATCTTCGTTTGTAAGAATAAGTAATTGGAAAATATCTGAGGTGTTTGATGCACATGAAGCATCTGAATTAAAGACATCAACCTTATATTGTCCGTTTTGAGTAGCCAGAAGCGTATTTTTTATTCCATTTTCTACTTTTGTTCCATTAAAGTACCATTGCAAGTTTTTATCAGCATTTACTTCTAAAATCCAATTATTGGCAGCATTCACCGAAATTATAGGCTTGGCAGGAATTACACAAAACTCTTGAATTACTTCATTAGCAGCCAAAAACTCGGCATTACCTTCTTGTTTGGCTTTTATTTTAACTTTTCCTGTGCCTGTTAATATTATTAAATTTCCATTGATAAATGCAGGGCCTGATATAATTTGTACACTAACAGGTAACTTTGAAGTAGAAGATACGTTAAGATTTATTGTATTTGATGATAATATTCTATCTCCAATTTTATCAAAATTTATAGTTTGAAAACCTTTCACAGTAAATTCAAACTCAACATTTGGGGCTGGTTCAAATATTTGGTTTCCTTTTTGTGAAAGTTGGATTACAACTTTTCCACTATTACCAGTAAATATAACAGAATCATTTTGAATTTTGGCGGGGCCAGATAAAACCTTATAAAGAATTGGTAATTCGGAGGTTGCTTTTGCAGTAATTTTGAAAGGCTTATTCGATGATAATAACTCAGGAATGTTTTCAAAAACTATTTTTTGCTGTTTCACTTTTTCAGTTTCATCAAAAATAAAAATTCCAAATAAGTAACTATAAATCCAAATTCTATTTTTATTGTCCACTAACATACCTGAATAATCACTTATCATACCATATCCATAAAACTCACGAAGTGGTAATGGTAAATCATATACATTCTCAGCGAGCACCCATTTTTCACCATTAAATTTCAGCAAAACTACCTTTAAATTCACTTCAGCCAACATCCATATAACTCCATTTTTATCACAAACTAAACTTATATATTGTCCATCAGGTAAATCTTTTCCTGCTATGAAAGAAGTTATATTTTTATTTAAATCTAGTCTATATACAAATCTTTTATTTACAGTCGCCCACCATACGTTTCCTTTTAAGTCAATGGTATAAGCCCCATCAAAACTTTCTTTTGTACTTGAATTGATTAATTCCCAACTGTTTCTATTCAATAAATAAATTCCATCGCCACCTATGTGAGCATACAAATTGTCAGATAAATCAAATTTCAAATCTAAAGTTCGAGGTCTGGACATTTGTAATCTTGGTAATGTCTCCCATTTCCCATTAATAAGCTTATAAAAACCAAAGTATAACAAATTATTTTCATTGAACGCTCTTATTACATAAAGATTATCATTAGAGTCTAAAACAAAATCAAATAATTCACTTACATTTATTGGTAATTTTTCAGTTAAATTGATTGTGTCTTTCCCATTAAATTTTATAACATGCTTGCGAAAACTGAAATAATATAAGTTATCTTGAGAATCATATTTAACCTGATAAGAACCATCTGTTTTTACAAGTCCCTTTGTTGTTAAAAGATTGAGAGGTTTATTCCAATTTACACCATCAGTCTCATAAATTCCCGTATCTGTAGCTAATGTAATTTTAGTTGAATCGCCATTTAGGTTTATATGCCCTGTTGCTCCTGTAAATGGCTGATTTTTAGAGTTAATAAATTTCCATTTTGTATTTTTAAGCCCTGTCTTAAAAGTTGATGTAACCCATAAATCAGAACCTG
>NZ_CALCZQ010000065.1 GCF_937903345.1 uncultured Emticicia sp.
TGGATTTCATGGAATTTCTTAATCGCTATCGAATTTATTATTTTTTAGAACTCTCGAATGATAAGGCGTTTAATTCATTGCCAACAGAAGACCAAGCATTAAGAGTTGGGTTTTATACCAAATCTGATTTTTATTATTACTTCAGAAAATATATGGATTCAGCTCCACCGCTAAGTATTAGTCAAGATAAATACTTCATCAAGCGTGAAATACAGTGAAAATTCTTTTACGATATTGTAAATGTAGAGTATACTATAATTTTTGCGATGAAATAGCCCTCATTTTTTCTTGGTTTTTTTAATAAAAAATTCATACACCGAGAATATCCTGTCATTCACCGATTATTATTTTTACTGATGATTACAGCAGTTATTTTTGATTTGTTGAGAAAAAAAAATGCATAACTCTATGAAAATAATACAACTTAAAAATAATATTGAAATTTTAGTTGATGATGAGATTTATGGAGAAGTAGTTAATCATAAATGGAATATCTGCAATGCAAAGGGTAAAAGTTATATTAGAACAACTATCTATTATCCTAAAAAACAAGATATTTATTTGCATCATATTGTTTTAGGTGGATTAATAAAAGGGTATACTACTTTGTTTATTGATGGTAATTCGCTAAACTGCCAGAAAGAAAACTTAATGCAGATACCCTTTCACACCAAATCTCATATTAGACTTTGCCACTTTGCTAACAAAACTTCCAAATATAGAGGTGTATATGAAAATAATGGAAAGTATATATCTGCAATACAAATAGATGGTAAACTTAATTATTTAGGAAAATTTATTACCGAAAAAGAAGCAGCCATAAAATATGACTTGAAAGCCATTGAGCTTTACAAACAATTTGCGGTTACGAACATAATCACAAATCCATATATAATACCAGATAAAAACCTAGCTGAGTTGTCAATTGTATAAACGAGAAAAGAGGCATCATTATATACTAATGCCTCTTTTCTCGTTTATTGAGTTCAATGGAATTTTTGAGCTATGGTTTTTTCAGATTGTTTTGTTTTCTAACTGTTTCGCTTTTTTTAACTCCCAAATTTGCATTTCAATTAATGAACTAATATTGTCTAAATCTTTTTTCGCGAATAGCTTTCTAAGGGTATCAGCATCTGTATCATTGTTTTTAATAGCTTCTTCAATTATCGATTCTACCTTAGTTAAGCCTACCATTTTGAACGAAGGTTTGATTGAATGAAGTTGTTTTTTTATCTCTTCTACTGGAGTGTTATTTTTATTTTGAACGATTAATTCAAACTCTTTTAAATAATTTGAATAAAACTGCTCAAATACATCAATTGCATAGCTAATATCATTTTTATAAAATTGCGTTAAAAATTCTGTGTCTAATTCGCTGTTGAAAAAAAATGTTTGATTGGATTTACTATTTTGCATAGTATTTTCAAAATAAGTAGATATTTTATTATAAAGTTCATCAATTGTAAATGGTTTTTTAATAATATCATCCATGCCATGCCTTAATATTTCAGATTCTAAATTAGGATACACTACTGCCGTCATTGCGAGTATAAAAAAAGAACGATTCTGAAAAGCGGATCGGAGATTTATTGATGATTCAAAACCATCAATACCAGGGAGCTGAATATCCATCATTACACAGTCAAATTGAGTATGCGAAAACTTTTTAATTGCTTCTTCGCCCGAGCTTGCTATTTCATGATAAACATCCCATTTGCGAAAAAGTCGTTTTAAGTATTCTTGATTTAAGATATTGTCTTCTACAATAAGTACTTTTATTTTATCAAACGAAACCTTTCCAGACCTATTTGGGGTTTCTATTTTTTCGATCTTTTCGATAATTTCAGATCCTTTCTCATAATTTATGTCAAATGTAAAAATTGAACCTTTTCCTTCCGAACTGGATACCTGAATAGTACTATTTTGAATTTCAAGTAATGATTTTACGATCGATAAACCCAACCCACTTCCTTGTGATTTATGCTGTTTGGTTGAAGGTAATTGCACGAATTTTTCGAAAATTATATTCTCATATTCTTTACTCATACCTATTCCAGTATCTTCAACGGAAAATCTGATTTTTATTCGTTCGTTTGTTTCCTTTATTGTTTCAACAACTAATTTAATTGAGCCTATTTCAGTAAATTTTTCGGCATTTGATAATAAATTTATAATTATTTGCTGAAGAAATAGGGGGTCTCCAAGTAAATAATTATGAAGTTTAAGATTCCAATCAAATTTGAAGGTGATGTTTTTTTTCGATAAGCTATAATCAAAACTTCGTGTAATTTCAGTAAGCATTTTCTTTAAATCAAACGACTGAGTTTGCACCATTACATGACCTGTTTCTATTTTTGATATATCCAGAATGTCAGAAATCAACTTTTGTAAAAACTTAGTTGATGTTTCCATTATATCTAGATAATCAATTTGTTCATTGTTAAGTTGGGTTAGTTTTAGCAAATCGCCCATCCCTAATATGGCATTGATTGGGGTTTTTAGTTCATGGGTAATGCTGGCCAAAAATAGCTTTTCATTTTCATTTACTTTATTGGCTATTTCATTTGCTTGCTTTAGGTCTAGTTCAAGTTGTTTTCGTTTGGTTATATCATAATGAATACCGATCGAACCAATTAATTTATTATTATGATCAAAAATTGGGGTGCCACTAACCAATAGCCACGCGGTTGTTCCATCTTTTTTAAGCAGCGGAACTTCATAAGTACTACTAATCCCTTTTTCTCTTTTACTTAGATTAATTTTAATTAACTCTCTGTCCTCTGGTTTAAGCAAAAGTTTGTTTGCTTTTTTTCCGATTATCTCCTCCTTGGTATATCCCGTTAATTGACAGAAATGATCATAAACATTGGTTATAGTATCTGTATTATCAACTTCTAAAATACCTAGTTGCATATTTTCAATTATTTTTCTGTATTTCTCTTCACTTTCTTTAATTTTTTCATTGAAGTTATAAGTATTTGTAAGATCTTTATAATGCCATATATGAATATATTCCCCATTTGGATTAAGAATAGTCTCATAATCTCTTTCAATGGTTTTGCCATTTTTTAATTTTATGACTTCACTTCTAGCATTAACTTTAAGCTCGATTTTTTGCTCTATGCTTGCTGAAAATAAATTAGGATTCACACATAAGTCTTTTAGACTTTCCATAATTATTCTACTATCTTTTCCATTGAATGATGATGGCTCGTCATTTATATCAAAACATATCAAAAATGCTTTATTCAAAAAGAGTATTCGGCGATAGGAGTCTTCTACAAAAACACCATTACTACTGTTTTGAATAATATTAAACCAGATGTTTGAATGATTAGTACGATAAAAGTCATTAGATGGACTATTTATGCCCTTCATTCTTCCTGTAATGAATAATTCATTTTGAATTTTGGTAATTCTTAGAATAAGTCTAACCCAAATAAATTCTTCGTTTTTTTCTTTAATTGGGAATTCCACGTAGGGACAGCTCCAGTTGTCTTTATTGATGGCATCATCAAACATTTGTTTGAAATAGGCAGCGTAATTGCGAGAGATAAAATGTTTAAAATTGATTAGTTCGATTGGGCTAAAAAAACGATTGCAAGTTTCTTCAACAAATATGAAGTTTTGATTCGTATCAGTGACTAATATTAGGTCATCTACATCCTCGGAAAAAATCTTGAAATATTGCAAAAATTTTTTCTTTTGAGAAGTATTGAAAAGAAGGTTTTTTAGTCCACTAATACCACTAAAAATATTGTAATTGGCAATTTTAAGTTTTAAAAATGCTTTCATAATTAGATTAAAGTTTTCCTACTTGTGATCGGAATATATATCTTAATAATATCTTACTCACTTTATACTCGCAAAATTTACATATTATTAATAATAGCATATGAAATTTACAAAACACTAACGATTTTACCAAAAAAGTAAATTTATTCGTTAAATAAATAGCCGAAATTGACTAAAACAAGGATTATCTGATCGCTGAATTCGTGTAACATTAGTTTAATCTCATACTCAAACTTACACAAAGTTTTATTTGGTTGCTTTCGAATAACGTTTAGCCTATAACGTAAGATTATGACTAATTAGGGTAGCGTTTGGTTTTTTAATTGATAAAAGGCTTCTAATAAATGACATGCGAAAATTAAGTAAAAGACCTTCAAATAAAATTAGCGATTTTGGAAGTCTACCCAAAGACTTTTTTTACTTGATTTAATTGTGTTTAAAATTGATTAACAACATTTTTTTAAGATGTTTACATAAAAATTATATTTTTTTTAAATTTTTGTTTTTCTGAAAGTAATAATCGTAAAATATTTCTCATTGATAATTGTCCTTTATTAGTACTGGGGCAAAAGACATGAAATACTAATTGTCAATAAGTTACATCATTTCAGTTTTTCGATTAAAATATCTCATTAATAATTATGATTGGGGAGTTTTGGTTGAAGAAAAAAAGTGATATTGAGATATATACCCAAAACTTGCAATTTTGATTGATGATTTGAAATATTAATAATTTTTCAGAATGATTGGAGTTGCGGGCATTAAAGAGTTGCATTTTGAAAAGTATTGTTTTGGACTATTTAGCGACAATAGAAGTCAAAAATTTATTTTGTGGTGAATTTTTAATTATTGGTTCTCAAAAAATATTTTTTTGTTTTTAACATTACATTTGCTCCAACTCTTCCATTCATCTTTTACAAAATGTTCGGGTATTTATTCTTTTAAAATACTCAAATAAATGCAACTAAAATTTCGATTTGTTTTGTCGTTTGCATAAATCATAATTGCTAAGTCTTGCTTTTTTAAATTATATCTTGAAACACACAAAAAAGCCTTATCTATTATAAAAAAACGAAACAAAAGTATTCTTGCAAGAAGAAAAGTAAAAGCATTAAAGGAATACTTACATTAAGTTCTTTAAATACTGAATATTCTAAACTTTAAAATTGATTCTCCATCCTTAATCCTCTGGCAACTTCATTCAACGCTTTGCCATTTTTAAACCATACTTAAATAATCGAATATTGGGCTTCCTTTGGAGCCGCCATGATAGCTTATTTCTAAAAAATCATGTTAATTATACAATTTGGTTACAGATAATCAGCCAGATTAATTTTACTTTTCAATTGTTCTGCTTTATTTACTATTTTCAATAAGTTATTTCAAGGAAAAGTGCAATAATCGGTGATAATTATACTTTGATTGGAATTGCTGTTTAAATATGAACTTAGCTGGTTTTGAATAGAGAATATGCCTGAAATTCTGGTTGAATAGTATGCGTTTCCTATTTTTAAATTGTATTAGCTGATTCATTGTTTATATAAACAAAATACCATTAAACGATTATTGAAGTTTGTTTATAGATTTTTATTTGATTGAATCACAAACGCAAAGTTTATTTGTATTTTAAACAACATATTTTAAATTATCTATACTCAAAAGTTGTGACTTTGAGTTTGATCCTATTAAGAATATATTCAAATTATGTTTCTACACGTTCGATAGATGACAAAATAGATTAATCACTGGGTTCATCTAAACTAATGCTAAATCTTAATTTACATTATTTAATTAAAATTATTTTTCCGCCTTTTTATAGCATTTATAGTTAAAGCACGTTGAAATTTTAATTTAGTAGTTTACCAATAAAAGCTTAGAATATCAAAAATTCTGATCTGAAATCAAGTAACCCATTATATTTTAAAACCTCTCATTTATTTTACGATCAATATTCTTTATTATGATTTATAATTACTTTTTTAACAAACAAATAGTTCGTTTAGAAAAAAAACTATTTGTTTTTAATAGACTAATTAATCTTTACCCAAACGCTTTTACTAAGAATTGGTTATTGATTTTAACATATATTGCCTCATTTATTAGGTTTGTGTATCCAGTCTTGTTATTAACTACTATTTTTCATACAATTTCATTTAGTAGTTTTTCAAAAGATTTTTCTACCAAAAAAGGTTTTTTTTATTTAAAGCAAGGAAGATTTGAAATCCAGAATTTTTCAGTAGATAGTAAGTATCTGGCGATTGCATCGGAATCTATAAAAACGACCGAACAACTTTTGAATGATTATTCAAAGTTAAATCATCATGTTGATTGTGATATTCTTGATAAAATAAATATAACTTTTTTGTCTGATATTCAAATGAAGGGTGCGATGGGTGCTTTCTCGGCAGTAGGAACAACTCAAAAACCAACCATTTATTTGAATACTGACTGGTTAAATTCAGGCATTAGTTCTTATGATGTAAGCAAAATTTTGTTGGAAGAATTCGGGCATTATTTAGATGCTACATATTCTTCTTCGGATAGAGTGGGTGATGAGGGAGAATTATTTGCCAATATAGTACTTGGGAATAAAATATCGACATCAGACTTGATGCGTATGATGATTGAAAATGACCATAGCACCATTGACGATAATGGCAAGGTGGTAGCAGTAGAACAAGCTACTGTTTATTTTAATCAAATTTACAAAGCAGGAACTGCACCATCGGCTGGTTATGATATTCAAGAATCTTCTATTACCAATATACAATTGGTTACTGGTTCCGCTTATAGATTCGTCTCTAGCAACCCATCCGATGCTCTCTATACCGCAGCTAATGGAAATAATGTAGCGGGTAACTTGGTGTATATTGACGTTAATAATGTTCAGCAAACTATACCTGGTTTTGTTTCTAGACAAGAAAAAACCGGAAGTTCTCCTATGGCATTTTTCTTTGTACCATCCAATTATCCAACAGCAGAGGCTTATCTTTTTGTAGTTCCGGGGTACGAATCTCGGTATACAAGTATAGCTGCAAGCTCAAGCCCAGATGTCGGCACTTCATCTGATTTTCGTCCCTCTAGCTTAAATTCTGTTCTTTCTGACCAAGCTTCTTTGCCTGTTTTGAGCGTAAGTAGCCCGACAGCCTCAGAAAATGCTGGGTATATGACTTTTACAATAAGTCTTTCAGTCGCTAATACTGCTGTTACAACATTTACACCTTCTTTGATTGCAGGTACAGCCACAGCAGGTTCAGATTACACATCAAGCATGGAGTATTTGAGTGGAAGTAGTTGGCTTTCAATTTCATCTACACTATCTATTCCCACGGGCACTACAAGTATGCAAATAAGAGTTCCGATAACAAATGATGCAACAACAGAATCTGCGGAAACTTTTACTCTAAAAACTGGTACGATTTCAGGAGGAACTATTTTAAATAGTTCTGGGGCGTTTGGGACAGGTACGATCACAGATGTTGCTGTTTCTACGATTAATTCATCCGGAACTTTGAGCCCATTTACAACTTGTGCAGGAGTCGAATCAAGTTCTCAAACTTTTAGTATTTCTGGCACGGGTCTGACTGCGGATATTGCATTAGCAGCACCTACTGGTTATCAAATTTCAATAGATGGAGGGGTCAATTATTTTGATTCCCGCACCCTTACTCAGTCGGGAGGTGTAGTAAATTCCACGACGGTTTATGTGAGGTTAAAAAGCAATGCTACAAATGGTGATGCTGGTAATATTTCGGCCACATCAGCTGGAACTACCACCGTCAATGTAGCCACTGGCACAGGAGTAGTCAATGCAATACCGAGTGCACCAAGTGGGTCTGGGAGCAATTGTGGAACCGGAACAGTAAGCATGACGGCAACAGGCTGCGGAGCAGGTACGATTTATTGGTATGGATCATTGACAGGTGGAAGTCCCCTAACATCGGGAACGAGCTATACTACACCGAGTATCAGTACAACTACCAATTATTATATTGAATGCAACCAGAATGGGTGTGTGAGTTCGCCCAGAAGTCAGGCTGTGGCTACTATCAATGCAATACCAAGTGCACCGAGTGGATCAGGAAGCAATTGTGTTACAGGAGGAATACCAGTTACAGTAAGCATGACAGCCACTGGCTGCGGAGCAGGTACGATTTATTGGTATGGATCATTGACAGGCGGAAGTCCCCTAACATCGGGAACAAGCTATACAACACCTAGTATCAGTACTACTACCAATTATTATATTGAATGCAACCAGAATGGATGTGTGAGTTCGCCCAGAAGTCAGGCTGTGGCTACGATAACGTCTTGTTCTTCCGCGACAATTACCTCATCGGGAACTTTAAGTCCATTTACAACTTGTGCAGGAGTCGAATCAAGTTCTCAAACTTTTAGCATTTCTGGCACGGGTCTGACTGCGGATATTGCATTAGCAGCACCTACTGGTTATCAAATTTCAATAGATGGAGGGGTCAATTATTTTGATTCCCGCACCCTTACTCAGTCGGGAGGTGTAGTAAATTCCACGACGGTTTATGTGAGGTTAAAAAGCAATGCTACAAATGGTGATTCTGGGAATATTTCGGCCACATCAGCTGGAGCTACCACCGTCAATGTAGCCACTGGCACAGGAGTGGTTAATGCCATACCGAGTGCACCAAGTGGATCAGGAAGCAATTGTATTACAGGTGGAACACCAGTTACAGTAAGTATGACAGCAACTGGCTGTGGAGCAGGGACGATTTATTGGTATGGATCATTGACAGGCGGACGTCCCCTAACATCGGGAACGAGCTATACAACACCTAGTATCAGTACTACTACCAATTATTATATTGAATGTAGCCAAAATGGTTGTGTAAGTTCGCCTAGAAGTCAGGCTGTAGCCACGATAACTACTTGTTCTTCATCAACTCCGCCCACAATCAGCCCAATTTCACCACAGACAATCAATTCAAATAGTTCTACTTTACCTTTAGCCTTTACAATTTCTGATGTAGAAACCGTTAATTCCAGTTTAATTCTGAATGTAACATCGTCAGATTTAGCTCTAATGCCACTTTCAGGAATTGTACTTGCTGGTTCAAATGGCAACCGCACCATTAAACTGACACCAGTTTTGGGTACATCAGGTAGTTCTTTAATAACAATTACTGTAACCGATGGCGATGGTTTGACAGCATCGACTAATTTCACACTAACGGTAAATTCACAACCCCCGACTATTGGCTTTTTGCCGGATCAGACAATCAACGTCAACAGCACAACTCCGTCTCGAAGTTTTGTGGTTCGCAATGATGTTGCGACACTAACTGTAACAGGATCTTCTAGCAACCTGACCTTAGTGCCTACGGCAAGTATCTATTTTTCAGGGACTGGAACTAATCGCTCAATTGTCATTACTCCGACTCCAGGTTTGGTTGGAAATTCTGTTATAACAGTTGAGGTAAACTACGCAGATGGTTCGTCAGAATATATCAGTTTTGTACTGACAGTTTTACCTGCAAATTCGGTGCCCTACCTAAGTCCACTGAATAATGTAAACCTTTGTTTAAATACCATTGGAAATTTGCCATTTGTAATTGGCGATAATGAAACACCCACAGAAGATTTGATTTTATCTATTAATTCTTCGAATAATGCAATCATTTCAAGATCTGAAATTCAAGTTTCTGGAACAGGACAAAATAAAATACTTACCTTGTCGCCTTCATCCAAACAATTTGGTAGTTCCTTAATTACGATTTCGGTTTTTGACAGTTTTGGTTCTTCTTCTACCCAAACATTTACCTTCACGCTTAATCCTTGTGATAGTGATAATGATGGTATCCCTAACGAAATCGAGTGTCCTGTTTATTCTAATTGCCCTGATACCGACGGAGATGGCACTCCAAATTACCTCGATACAGACAGTGATAATGATGGTATTCTGGATAATCTTGAAAAAAATATCGATTCAGATGGGGATTCTATACCTGATTATTTGGATACCGACAGTGATAATGATGGAATTCCGGATGCAAACGAAGGATACATTGATTCCGATGGAGATGGCATAATGAATTATCTTGATTTGGATAGTGATGGTGATGGAATAGCAGATAAAGTAGAGTCTAACATTGATTCAGATCGAGATGGAATTCCTAACTTTTTAGATCTTGATAGCGATGGCGATGGCATTTACGATAGAGTAGAGGGTGTGGTAGATACCGACAAAGATGGCTTTCCCAATTATATAGATGGTGATAGTGATAATGACGGTATTCCTGATGGTATAGAAGGCCGTGCTTCAGATGGTATGCCTGTAGATTCTGATGGCGATGGAAAACCAGATTATATTGACTTAGATTCAGATAATGATGGTATTCCAGATAAAATAGAGAAAAATACAATAATTGTTTCGGAAGGTAAAGTTATTAATCAACCATTAGATTCGGATGGTGATGGCAAGCCTGATTATTTAGATTTGGATTCAGATAATGATGGAATTCCAGATAGTGTCGAAGCAGGACCTAATCCGAATGAACCAATCGATAGTGATAATGATGGTCAACCCGATTACTTAGACTTGGATTCAGACAATGATGGAATTCCGGATAAAGTAGAAGCAGGTAAAAATCCAAATATACCAGTAGATAGCGATGGCGATGGAAAACCTGATTATTTAGATTTAGATTCTGATAATGATGGAATTCCTGACAAAGTAGAAGCAGGTACAAATCCAAATATACCAGTAGATACCGATGGCGATGGTAAACCAGATTATTTAGATATTGATTCAGATAATGATACTATTCCTGATAAGGTGGAAGCGGGTAATAATCCAAATATTCCGGTAGATACCGATAAAGATGGGAAACAAGATTATTTGGATTTAGATTCAGATAATGATGGAATTCCAGACAAAGTAGAAGCTGGTATTAAACCGAATACACCAGTAGATACTGATAGCGATGGTAATCCAGACTATATAGATTTAGATTCAGATAATGATAGTATTCCAGATAAGGTTGAGGCTGGAATTAACCCAAGTGTCCCGGTTGACACAGATAAAGATGGCAATCCCGATTATGTGGATTTAGATTCAGATAATGATAGTATTCAAGATAAAGTGGAGGCAGGTATCAATCCAAATGTACCGGTAGATACCGATGGAGATGGAATAATGGATTTTAGGGATATAGATAGTGATAATGATGGGATACTAGATAAATTAGAAGATGATTTAGATTACGGTAATCTACCAGATTGCGATAAAGATAATATTCCAAATTATATTGATGCTGATCAATGCGAAACCTTTACACCAGAAGGTATCTCACCAAATGGTGATGGCAGAAATGATGTACTAATTATTCCTGGTATAAAGGCGAAAAACAATAATCGAATTGCTATTTATAATAGATGGGGTAATCTCGTTTATGAAAAGGAAAATTATCAAAACGATTGGGGTGGGGAAGCCAATGTGAAAAATATTGTTTTAGAAACGGACGGTTTATTACCTGACGGTACCTACTATTATGAGATCGGAAGAGCACACGT
>NZ_CALCZQ010000066.1 GCF_937903345.1 uncultured Emticicia sp.
GCACCAATACTGGAGATAATGCGGTGAATAGTTTATATAGCGGATTAGTAACTAATGCAACGCATACAGGCGATGTAACAGGTTCAACCGCATTAACAATTTCAAATAATGCCGTCACAAATGCAAAAATTGCCGCAGGTGCAATTACAGATTCGAAAGTTACAGACGTAGCGGCATCAAAAATCACAGGAACATTGGCTGTTGCCAACGGTGGTACAGGTTCTGCTTCATTAACAGCAAATAATTTACTAGTTGGTAATGGAACAAGTGCAGTTCTAACAATTTCACCCAGTATTAATAATAATATTTTAGTTGCCAATGGAACCAACTGGGTCTCTAGAACACTCACAATAAATCAAGCTGGAAATAATTTACCTTTTAGCATTTTACCACCTTATTTGCCTGTAAGGTATTGTATTGCCCTACAAGGTATTTATCCAACAAGAAATGGAGGAGACCCATTTATAGGTGAAATAGAAATTTTGCCTTATAATTTCGCTCCTACTGGTTGGGCAGACTGTGATGGGAGTATTGTGGCTATCGCCCAAAACGCAGCTCTTTTTTCGCTTCTCGGCACATTTTATGGCGGAAATGGGACAACAACATTTGCGTTGCCTGATTTAAGAGGTAGGTTTCCCATCGGTCAAGGTCAAAGGCCTGGATTCTCTAATTATCAAATTGGACAAACAGGTGGCTCTGAAACAACAACACTTTTACAAACTAATCTTCCGGCACATACCCATACAGTTTCATACAATTAACATGAGATTTATTAGATGGTTTTTTCTGTTTTGTAGTCCTTTTTATGTATTTGCTCAAGTTGGGGTCAATCAAAAAAAAAATGAAAGGGAATTTATTAATATCAACCTTGGCTATTATCAAAAATTGCATTTGTTGCAACACAAGATAAACAATGGGGTGCCCATAAAAATTGCGGTGATTGATGATGGATTTCGGCTATCGCATAAAGCTTTAAAAAATTATTTGTACCGAAATTCAAAAGAAGTACCGGGTAATTTTCAGGATGATGATAAAAATGGGTTTGTAGATGATATTCAGGGTTGGGATGTATCAGATAATGATCATGATGTTTCGGTTAAAAAGGGGAATGAGGCTATTTTTTATCATGGGACCTATATAACTAGTATCATTACTTCAGCACTTGAATATGTTTTTGGCGAGGATGCTGCTCAGTATATACAAATCATTCCGCTCAAAACTGTTTCAGATAATACCAGTAACACCTATTTGAAAGATGGATATAAGGGATTTAGGTACGCTAAAGGCATTGGGGCAGACATAATTTGTTGTGCATGGTCAGGCGGTGTGATAACAGATGACGACAAAGCCATCATTAACGATTTGATAAGAAATGGCACCATCATCATTGGTTCGGCAGGAAATTTTTTTACTGAAGAAATTTTAACTCCTGCCTTGATAGATGGAGTGATTTGTGTTGCCGCAACAGATTCAGTAAGTAAGAAAACAAAAGAATCTAATTTTGGGATGCGGGTAGATGTTTGTGCTCCAGGTAAAAATATTTATGGTGCTTATCCAGAAGCAGATAATGCTTTTATTTATGATGGTGGCACCTCACCCGCTACCGCCTTGGTTACGGGTTGTGTGGCAATTTTAAAGTTACTTTATCCGAAAGCTAGTTTAATAGAAATTGAGGATGCTTTAAAAAACACGGCAAGTCCAATTGATAGTTTAAATCTTACATATACTGGTAAATTAGGAGCTGGTGTGCCAAATATTGAAAAAGCCATCTCTTTTTTATCCAATCCTTCAGTTAGGTATCTTAGTTTTGATTCTTTAAGAGCAAAAGGAAAAATTTATATTCAGAAATCCAGAAAAATTCAACATTGGAAGGTTCATCCTGTGGGTGCCTTTCAAGGAATTCATCTTCAATCCAATACTATCAATGAACAGGCTGCCATTTCTGTCTATAACAACGATACAATAAGTTTTAAGGGTAAGGTTGGAGATTTAATTGGTGGACTCTACTTGCCAGGGACTATGTTTGATATTGAATTAATGTCCGGGGTGAAAAATAAATCCACTTCATTATCATATTACATGGAAACAATAGATTCTACCAAACTTTATTGCACAGGTATTGAAAAACTTGAAGTAAATGGAGACGGTATTTTAACTGATAATAGTGGTATTGATAATTATGCGAATAATTGTACTTGTCAGTGGCAATTAACGGCACCAAAAGGTAAAAGAATTCGTATTGACATGCTTGAAATGGATACTGAGCCAAATGTTGATTATATTTGGTTTTTTGATGGGGAAAGAACTTTACAAGAAAGGCTATTGGCAAAGTTTTCGGGTACAGAAAAACCACCAATCATCGAGTCTTTAACCCATAACTTATTGGTTTGGTTTTTAACAGATACTGTTAAAACCGAGAAAGGCTGGAAATTAAAATATAGTTTAGTTGAATAATTGTGCAAATACGTAATTTATATTCTTTCCATACCTCAGGGTCTTTACGAGACCTTGAGGGTATTGGAATAGCAAACTTTAGCATCTTGGTGTCAAGCTGATTCAGGACGAGACAGACATTAATCACTTAAACTTTAAAACCAATAAATAGTAAAAAAACCGCTGTTATGAAAAAAACGCTTATTTAATTTAGGACTAGACATTCGATAGTCAGGCTAGTTGCATGTTTTGTTTTTTCTACAAGAATTTTTAATTTTGGTATAAATCAAATAGACTCAAAATGAACGCATCATTTAACAAGTTCCTTTACATTGGTTTTTTTCTATTAGGACTATTTCAAGCATTTTTTTCTAAAGATTATATGCAAGCAGCAGCTTCTCTCGGGATTGGAATGGCATTTGACCCATTCAATCCAGAAAAAAAATGGAATGACAGACCTACTTGGCAAAAGGCAATATTGATAATTCACCTGGCCCTTGTCGCAGCAATGTTTGGATGTGGCATGGGGTTAATAGACTTCCTGTAAAATTGCACCAAGTTTAAGCCTTTAATTGCCATATAGTTGTATACGCAATCATCGCAATAAAGTTGCATCTTTCTTCTGTAAAGGGAGCAATTATGATAAAATTTATACTCTTATAGTGTAGCCTTTTTTATGTTTTATGGATAAGCTAGTTCAATTCTTTAAAAAGTACCGAAATGAAATCATCGTGGGCGTACTTGTGTATTTATTATTGATTTTCAGAGATATTATTAAGACTTTCTTATAAAATTGCAGGAACTTCAACTCTTTAATTTCTTACTTGTAATATACGCAATCATCGCATGATAGTTGTTTTGGTACAATAGGTATTTTAGTTATATACCTTTTCCAAAAATTAGGATAAAGTATATATTGCAGCTCTCAAAATTTGAAATCACCTTTTTTTTAATTAAATTCAAAAGAAGTTAAGCTTTTTAAAGAGTTCTTTCACAATTAAGGACTTCCCATAATAAAAACCTCAACAATTATTAATTTAGTACAATTTTTATCAATCCTGCACAAGGAGGTCTTAGAAAAAAATTTCGACTATAATTTTTGATTTCAAGCTATAACTAATCAATAGAACTGACCACGCTTCTATCCTATTTTTAATGATTATTTATTTGCCACATTCATTCCCATTTATAATAAAATTATCTAAATGCTATCTTTTTTCAAAAAGACTCCAAAATTAACTTTCGCTGAAATCCTAAAAGTTGATATACACTCTCACCTTATTCCAGGAATTGACGATGGAAGTCCGGATATCAATACCAGTATTAATTTTTTAGAAAATCTGATTGAGCTTGGATATGAAAAAGTCATAACTACGCCGCATATTATGATGGATTTATATCCAAATAATAGTAGAATTATTCGTGAAGGCTTGGAAAATTTAAAAGTAGAATTAAAAAAAAGAAATATAAAAATTGAAATTGAAGCCGCAGCAGAATATTTTTTCGATGCTCATTTCGAAAAGTTAATAAATGATAATGATATTTTGAGCTTCGGCGATAAAAAATATGTACTCTTCGAAATGTCATTCATTACTCCTTCTCAAAATTTTGAAGAAGGGATTTTCAACTTACTCACAAAAGGCTATACTCCTATATTAGCTCATCCAGAACGATATAACTATTGGCATGAAAACCATAAGATATTTCCTTACATAAGGGAATTGGGCTGTTTAATGCAAATAAATATTCCATCACTTTTAGGATATTACGGTAAACCAATAAAAAATTTAGCTTTTAGACTGATTAAAGAAGGCTATATTGACTTCTTAGGAACAGATTTGCACCACGACAGGCATTTAAAACTATTTATTGAAGGAAAAATTGACGCTGAATTAAATAAAATTTTGCTAAAATACCCATTTAAAAATTTTAGCCTTTTGTAGCATACATTTTTGTTAAAAATTTGAGAAGAAAAGTATAGCAGCGTGTTCGTATTAATTTCAATCTTTTTTTCTCTTCAATTAATTTACATGGATAATTTCATGAAATAAATCTGGTTAAATTGAAATTTTCAACAAAATCAAATACATTAGTTCAAACTTTTCATCAACTCTCAAGACAAAATTCAACAAATATTCTGTATTAATTATAAATTGGAATGACATTTAATTATTGGCTGACAGTAATAAAGTGTAATGGCTTATGTCAAAATTCCATATTTGTAATTTCTTGTGTAAAAAAATACATACCTCAAAATATAACTTATGGCTACTTTAATCGACATAAGTTTAAAAAAAAATGGCAGATTTAAAATCCGCCTTTTTCTATTTTTTCCCATAAAATTATTTACATATTACTCTTGTAACTGAGGATTATTTTCAAAAAGCCATCAAATCTCCTTTTATCATACTATAAAGCGTCATAATGATTACTTTAAGGTCGAGCCAAGGACTCCAATTTTCAATATACCAAATATCAAACTCTACTCGCTTCTGCATCATAAAAATATCACTTGTTTCACCACGATAGCCATTCACTTGAGCCCAGCCTGTGATACCAGGCTTAACCAAATGCCTTAACAAATAATTATCGATTTGCATTTTACTTTCAATACTATGCTGCACTGCATGGGGGCGAGGACCAATAACTGACATATTTCCCCATAAAACATTAAAAAACTGTGGTAATTCATCAAAATTAGTTTTACGAATAAATGCTCCTACCCTTGTGATTCTTGAGTCATATTTAACTGTCTGATTAAATTTTCCATCATCTCTTACCGTACTTGCATGATGTACCATTGACCTAAATTTAATGCATTTAAAAGGCACTCCATTTTTTCCCCATCGTTCCTGAATATAAAATACTGGCCCTCTCGAGTCAAGCTTAATGGCAAGGGCTATGATTGGAAACAGCCAACTAAACACAAAAACGAACAATATTAAGGTAAAAATTAAATCAAAAATATGCTTTAACATATACCAGTGAAACTCTTCGAGCGGCTCTGCCCTCACAGTAATTATTGGTAAATGCCCAAAAATATCCATTTTATACTTGATTGAAAAAAACTGAAAATACTCAGGAATTATCTTCGTTCTTATGGCATATTTATCAGCAATCACCAATAGCTTTTTTACTTTTTCTGCGTCATATTCTGCCAAACTAATAATAATTTCATCTACTTTATATTCTTCAATGATTTTTTCAAGGTCTGCGGTTGTTCCTTTATATTTACCATTTAAGTGTGTAGGATGATATTCTTCAATAAAACCAATAGGATTATATCCAAATTGCTTATTATGTAAAGCAGTATTATAAAATGCCATTCCTTGTTCGCCACTTCCAATAATCAACAGGTTCTTTATATCTTTTCCCTTTACCCAATTATAAAGATGCCATTGCTTCATAAAATACTTCTTAACTATTAACGATAGCGACAAGAATATAATGTAAAAAAATGTGACAGTCCGAACATAGGCGTGGTCATTGATGACAAAATAGATAAAGCCGATTGAAATCAATTGAGAAAGAATATTTGGTATAACTACTAGTAATTCTTCCACGTAGGTGGTCGTTCGAAAATCATCATAGAGATTGGTATATTTACTTGTAAAATACCAAATAAACATCAAGATGACAGCTATTAATAGTTGGTGATTAGACATCTCTTTGTGACTAATAAGTACAGCAAAATAGAAGGATACTCCTAAAAATAGAATATCTATCACCTGTCTTTTGTGCCGGTATTTACTTAAGGCTGCTCTCATAGTCGTTATTTTTGGATTTGATGGATTCAGCTGACGAATGCAACGCTGGCATTTAAGCTATTTACTTTATAAAAAGTGCTATCGCAAGCATTCAAAATCGATACTGTCTTTTATTGAACTCAAAACACTGTTTATTTTGAAAATAAAATCAAAATGTTAATTAAAAATGTTGATATTGAGTAGTCCATGGTCAATAGTCGACGCTAACATAAAATACTGACTATCAGTTTTTTCTGAAAAAAATTATCGAATAAATATACATAACTGCTTATAACTAAAAGCAAATACATAATTTGTGGAATCCTACATAATTTACTTACAATACTCTGTACCAGATAATTTAAAACTCCAAATTTGCTTATTAATTAAATATTTTTTTTGAACATAGGGCCACGTAACTCCGCCATCAGTACTACCTCTTAAGTCGTATTCTTCTCCCAATTTTAGGCGGTAAGTCTTTATTTTCTTGTTATTCTTGGTCAAAATTCCCAAATCTCGCCATGCATTTTTATCAGGAAAACTAAATTGAACACGCATTTGAGCAGGCAAACTTGCTTCATCTACTACTTTTCCTTGTTGACAAACCACTTTTATATCAAGTTCAACAGATTTGGGTGTTGGTATCTTACTTACATCTAATATTACACGATTTGCCCCACAAATTGGTAAAACAGGCGATTCTACGATAAAATCTTTACTATTGCCTCCATAATAATTATTGTAGTCATACACTCTAAACTTAACATTCTCAGCTACCTTCGGAATAAAATTGATAGAGGTGACTGCACCATTATTAATTGAAATATAATAGTCTCTAATCAACTGATTATTGCTGGCATCAATTAATTGGCTATAATACACAATATCCAAATCATTGACCTCACTTTTTAGTGTATAAGAAGGTCCAACTCGACAAATATTTCGCTTCCAGCCAACAATCCAATAGGTTAAATGCGAAACATCAAATGCTACTCCTAATCCTCCTGTCTGAGTACTTTTTTCAACGGTAAGTTCTCCTTCTTCTTTCCAAACACCAGTATCTGTATCATAGCTAAAGAGAGTTAACTTATCTTTTTCATTAATGTTTTTATTGGTGATTGGATTTAAAATCGTACTACTGATATCCAAATTAACTTTAATGGGTATACTAAATTTTTTAATAATTTCATGGCTTTTGGTACTCATTTCTATTGATATTGCCCCAGCAGTTTGAGAAAAATCAAATGGCTCAACTAGAGGTTTATTATCTTTATCAAGTGGGTTGGTTGCTACACCACCTGCTGGCAAGAACCCCTTTGAATTTTTACTATTAAAATGGTTGAGTGTTACATCTATTAATCCGTTTACTGCTTCGTTTTTAGCATTCAAGAATACTTCATTATCAGGGACATTCACTTGCACCTTTTCGCTACTATTAAATGAAAGTACTTCGAGTTTCTTAGATTTTGATACATCGAGTACAAGCTGGTTGGCATTTGCATTACCGGCCACATTACGTTTTGTAAAACCAAAATAGAAGCTATAATTATTGATATATGTAAAAGTTACCTCTTTTATAATTTTAGTATAATCCTTTGATTCGGCCACCAGT
Organism: uncultured Emticicia sp.; assembly: GCF_937903345.1. Lineage (GTDB taxonomy): Bacteria > Bacteroidota > Bacteroidia > Cytophagales > Spirosomataceae > Emticicia. Next base: position 7,792 of record NZ_CALCZQ010000066.1, read on the forward strand.
GTAAACTTTATTGGATTACTACTACTTGGCACAAATTCGGGCGATACTGCTAAAATCAACACCCCTTCCTTACTAATTTTAAAATTCTTAGTATTGAGGTTTGTTACAATCTTGTCAGCATCTTGACCAACAACTTGAAAGTTTAAATCGGAAGGAAGCTTACCATCATTCGGCAAAGAAAATTGTAACCTGATAGTTGACTTATCAAGCGGTTCTTTGAAGCCGAGTACAAATCCATCGAGCGGATTTGTGCACATGAGACCCAATAATGATAAATATAATATCACTATGTAGAACTTATTACTATACATAGAAATTATATGTTACAAAACGATAAACCATTTATCGTTTTCAAAATTTTATTTAAACAAAGGTTCATTCCTACCTCTTTCTTTTATACAAATTATATTTTAATTGAAAAGCTAAGTATGGATAATAACTGTATCCACGCATATTGCTTTCAATCTTTTTCATCTCATTGTCGATTGTGGTGGTTTCTAAAAAACCCTCATAAAGCAAACTTAACTTCGGACTTCCCATGTACGCCACTCCCATATCAAATCCTAAACCTACTCGGTGCTTCATTACAGATCTGCCAAAGCCTACACCAAAATAAGGACGAATGGCATTCCATTTTATACCGAAATTAATATTACCAAAATCGTCACCAGCAATTTGTAATCCGCCTAAATCTAAACCAGACGCCGAACTAAATGCTACTTGATACTGCTGCATCGCATCATAACTAATGCCTCCGCTTAATCGAAAAGCCTTTCTTTTGAAGGGATAATAATCAACCAAACTTCCAATGGCTAATGTTTGTATGTTTGGAAAAATATCCAAATTAGTGCCTTTGTCCAATTGTATGTTTTGCGACTTCCCAAAGGAAAAATAACTTGCATTTATTCTGAGTCCCAATTGGGGATTTTTATTTATCAAAAAACCAAGTTCCGCACCGTATCCCCTACTCGAAAAATTCAATGCCAAACTCATAGGTTTAAAAATATGAGTCGAATCTTGCACTTTTGCCATTGATAATTTCCATCCAAAAAAAACACAAAAAATTATAAATGTTATCGAAATTGCTGGTGTATTATTCATTGTCATATATCACTTTTCAATTGATACAGTTTAATAAATTTGCCTAATCGTAATCAAGAATTCATTAAGCTTCCAATATTAATTGGCAATAAAAAAACATGCCATTACTTTGAAAGCATGGAAGAATAATTGTCACCTCTTTTATTAAAGCAACAACCGCAAAAACGATAAGTATATTTATCGCCAAAATTTAATCAATGTGAATCTCCGAATAAATAAACACATTCACATAATTTATTTATACAACGGTATCATAATTTATCAAACGGTAAACTGATGATTAAATTTTTAAAAAATGATCAATCAGATACTAAGAGTTTTCACGACTTTTAAGGCCTTTAAAAGATTGCATTTTTATAATTATGCTAATTTTAAAAATGCATCAAATTTCCTGTACTTGCCAAACTGCTTGATGCCCAACATTCTTTAATTACTAAACAAAGCCACATCTGACTGCATCATATCTTTCACCAAAGCTGGCAAATCATATTTAGGCTCCCAGCCGAGTTTTGTTTTTGACTTTGTTGGGTCGCCAATTAATAAATCTACCTCGGTTGGCCTGAAATATTTTTGGTCAACCTCGACCACTATCTTTGCAATTGGCACTTGATACAGCGGATTATGACAAGCCACTACTCTTCCTTTCTCCTCTACTCCTACGCCTTCAAAGCCAATTTCGATACCTACTTCGGAAAAGGCCATTCTTACAAACTCTCTTACATGGGTAGTAATTCCTGTTGCAATCACATAATCTTCTGGTACTTCTTGTTGCAAAATCAGCCACATGGCCTCTACATAGTCTTTGGCATGACCCCAGTCACGTTGGGCATCCAAATTACCCAAAAAGAGTTTATCTTGTTGCCCAAGTGCAATTTGTGCAGCCGCTCGAGTAATCTTACGAGTTACAAAGGTTTCTCCACGCAAGGGCGACTCATGATTAAACAAAATACCGTTGACGGCAAACATATTGTATGCCTCACGATAATTGACCGTGATCCAGTAAGCATACAATTTTGCTACTGCATAAGGTGAGCGGGGATAAAATGGTGTGGTTTCAGATTGTGGAACGGCCTGCACCAAACCATATAATTCGGAGGTAGATGCTTGGTATATTTTTGTCTTTTTAGTCAAACCCAATAATCTGACGGCTTCTAAGACTCTCAAAGTGCCGATGCCATCCACTTGAGCAGTATATTCTGGCTCATCGAAGGAAACCTTTACATGCGACATTGCACCTAAATTATAGATTTCGTCGGGTTGCACTTCTTGTACGATACGAATGATATTGGTAGAATCCGATAGGTCTCCATAATGCATCATGAACTTTACATCTTTGTTGTGTAAATCTTCGTAAAGATGATCAATGCGTTGGGTATTTATTAACGAACTACGGCGTTTGATGCCGTGTACTTCATAGCCTTTATTCAATAAAAATTCTGCTAAATAGGCTCCATCCTGACCTGTGATTCCAGTTATGAGGGCTTTTTTCATGGGTAAATGTGTTAATTTATAAAAAATGTGTATTTATTTCTAGTTAAGTATCGAGACAAAGGACATGAGACATGAGACATGAGACATGAGACATGAGATACGAGATGTTGTGCTCGCTATCAACATTGATTGAATTTAAATTCGTTGTTTAATATTGTCCTTATAGTTAATCAAAACTTAGGAACGCTAATAACCAATAAACAACTTACCAATAAGCAGTAACAAGTAACCAATAACCAGTTCACCAGTAACCAATAAGCAGTTTACCAATTATAACCTAAGTGACTCATGATTCTTCAAGAAATCTTGATACGCCAAAGCAATGCCTTGCTCTAGCTCCATTTGGTGATGCCAACCTAAACCATGTAATCTCGAAACATCCATCAATTTGCGAGGGGTACCATCAGGTTTTGAGCTATCCCAAATCAATCCTCCTTCAAAGCCGACAATCTTTTTTACCATTTCAGCCAATGCTTTAATGCTTATATCTGTACCCGTTCCGATATTTACAAAAGCCTCCTCGTTATAATTTTGCATTAAAAAAACACAGGCATTGGCCAAATCATCTACATACATAAATTCACGCATGGGTGAGCCACTCCCCCATAAATTTACTGCAGTATCTTGTTTTATTTTAGCCTCGTGAAATTTCCGTAGCATGGCCGGTAAAACGTGTGAATTCTGCAAATCATAATTATCATTGGGGCCATACAGATTGGTTGGCATCACCGAAATAAAATTACAGCCATATTGGGCACGGTATGCCTCACACATCTTGATACCCGCAATCTTGGCAATGGCATAAGGCTCATTGGTTGGCTCGAGCAAACCGGTGAGCATTGACTCTTCTTTGAGGGGCTGCGGAGCCATTTTTGGATAAATACACGAAGAACCCAAAAACATTAACTTAGTAACTCCGTGTAGGTAAGCTCCATGAATGACATTATTTTGAACGGCTAAGTTATCATAAATAAAATCAGCTCGGTAGGTATTATTGGCTACTATACCCCCTACTTTGGCGGCTGCCAAAAAAACATATGCAGGCTTTTCGGTCTCAAAGAAAGAAAAAACAGCTTGTTGATTTCTCAAATCAAGCTCTTTTGAGGTTCTGAACACCAAATTAGTAAAGCCTTCTTGCTCCAATTGGCGAGTAATAGCCGAACCTACCATTCCTCGATGCCCAGCTATGTATATTTTTGAATTTTTGTTCATGATGATAATCCTTTTGAATTGTCAATTTTAATTCTTTTATATTCTTGAAGAATTAGTTTTGGTAATAACCTAATAAACCCCCAATACCTTGGTACATTCTTTTTGGGTTCTTCTATTGCTCTATAAAACCATTCTAATTTCATTTTTCGCATCCAATGTGGAGCTCTTTTTACAGAGCCAACCCCTGAATTGAAATTAAAAATAGCACCAAACCCGAACATTACGCCTTGATCTAAATATGGTAGTAAACGGCCCATAAAAAACTCTTGTTTTGGAGCACCTAAAGAGACCCAAATAATATCAGGTTTATCTTCATTAATCATATTACCGATACTTTGATAATCAAAATTCTCAACTGTTCTAAATGGTAACTCTTCAAATCGCATTTCTAAGATTCGTAAGTCAATTTTAGACATATTTTGTTTAAGTCCTTCTAAAACAGCAGCAGTATTTCCCAAAAAAAAGTGCCTATATTTACATTTATATATATACTCTAGAAACAAATCCGCACCAATATATGATGCAAAATTTTCCTTATAGATAAAGCTTAAAATTTTTGATAACATTGAACCATCACAAATATTGACTAGGGCATTATTCACAACCGTTAAAAATTCAATGTTTTTATTTGCAACTGTTAAATTATTAGATTCAATAGAACAGACATATCCCTTTGTCTTATCAAATATTGCATTTTCAATAGTCTCATTAACTCTTTTTTTATCGAACTCCAGTTTGACATTAAAATATACTTTCATAACTTTTACAAAATAATGCATTAAGACAAGACACACTTAGTTTTTACTAATTTTAATTTCAAAATTAATTTGTTTATTGATCCATTCAAATTGTTCCCTCAAACCATTTTCTAATGACACTACTGGATCCCATCCAAGTAATTCTTTAGCTTTTGAATAATCAGCACTTCGTGCCTTATCTCCTTCGTGCTTAGTTGTGTCATATATAATTTCAATATTTTTACCAGAAATCTCAACCACTTTTTCAGCAATTTCTTTAATAGAGGTACATATAAATGGACCAAGCTGAATAGCTCCTTTTTCTAAGCCTTTATCAATAGCAAGAACAATCCCATTTACGACATCATCTACATGAATGAATGCTCTTCCTTGCTCTCCACTACCCCAAACAATAAACCCTTCTTTGGGATAATTAATGGCTTTTCTTATCAATGCAGGAATAACCTGACTTCTTTCTCCAAAATCACAGGGAGACCCATAGACATTATGGAACATTAAACTACATGTAGGAATTCCCGTTTCTTTCTCCAATAACTCGGTTTCATATTGACCCATCAATTTACTCCATCCATATGCTGATTCTGGTAGTGCAGGGTAAAGTTCATCTTCTCTTAATGGAATGACTTCTAAAGAGTTTTGTCTGGTTAAAGGAAAACTACATGCAGTACCAGCATAAATAAACCCTTTTATCTTCTTTTGTGAACGTCGAACAGAAGAAATTACATTAGAATTGATCAATATATTTTGTCTGAACAAATCACCCTGGTTATTAAAAACATAATTGATTCCAGCAACAATATCTGCAAGATGAATAACATAGTCGACTTTTTCAACTAAATCGTCGCAAGCTCCAATAACTGAAAGATCTCTATTAAAAAAATCTTTTTCGATATCTATGACGAAGTCGTCTTCATCATTTTTTAAATATTCAACCTTACCTCTCCACAAATTATCTACTACTATGACTTTTTTGCCGTTCATTACGAGCTTTTTTACAAGATTAGAACCTATCATTCCAGCTCCACCAGTTACGAGTATTTTATCCATTATCGTAAATTTTGTTTAAAGTGTTTATGTAAATATTGGGATTAAAATTTTTTAAAATTGTTTCACTTGCATTATCACTCAATAATTTCAACAAAAGTCTATTTGAATTTAAAACACCAATTTGATTCGCAATTTCCTGAGATGAGTTTTTAGCAACAATAAGCCCATTTTTCCCTGATTCGACCACAACTGAAATTGAACCATCGGTTGTAGTTATAGGTACAACTCCTCGAGCCATCGTTTCTAATAATGCCACAGGTAAACCTTCGCCATGAATTGAAGGCAATAAAAGTATATCAGACTTATCTATCAATTCCATTTTTTTCATTCCACTTACAACTCCAACATATACAAAATGTTCATAAAGAATATTTGACATCTCTTGAATAAAGAAGTTTTTATCTAAACCATCGCCAGCACATATAAACTTTATCTTTATACCAATTTTTTGTATAAGTTCCATAGCATCAATTATTACATTAGTCCCTTTACTATCAACTAATCTTCCTAAGAATAAGATCCTCAATGGCTCATTACTATCAGTTAAAACTCTTTTATAAAGATTTTCATATTTTAAATCAATAGAGTTAGTTAATACAAAAATATTCTTAGCAT
>NZ_CALCZQ010000067.1 GCF_937903345.1 uncultured Emticicia sp.
ATAAATAAAAATATTCTGTCATTTGAGGTCAAACAAAGAAATATCAAGTAATGCCGTGGTAAAAAATAAAGTCCCACGGAAAACCGCAGGACTTTTACCAGAAAACGGGGGGACGAAACTGGCAATTTCGTGGAGAACCACAGAAATATTGTTAGAAAGGAAGCTGTACTAGGGTAAATTCACCGTGAGTTCCAGCTCCTTTTTCAATGATGTTAAGGTCTTTCATGTATTTAATATAGTTCTTAGCCATGCGTTCCTTTACATACAGCAAATCCATGATGGCTTTTATCAAATCCTGGTAGCTGTATGATTGTTTGGAGCTAAAAATATCACGTGCCGTACTTGCCAGGTCTTCCATTTTTCGAGCTTCACTATCGGCTTTACTTTTTTCACCTAAAAAAACATGTCGATTCAATTCTTTGTTCCAGCCAAATTGTATTAACGGCACATCAAGTGGACTACCGTCTCTTACTTTTAAAGCTTTTACAACGCTGGTATTGGTGTTGTCTTCCTTTTCAATAGAAAGTATGCCAGCAGCTTTACGTTGTATCTCTGAACCTAGATGCCCTCTTAGTTTCATACCACTTGGGCTAAGGTGCAAAACGCTTACAATACAGGTTTTGTAAATACCTGCAAGTCTAAAAAGTTCTTCCACCAATTCCACCGATTGTGTTTCATCGTTTACACCTGCAATTAAATCAGCTATACCGTCAATCACTACCATGTGTATGCCGCTGTATTCATAATAAAACCGATCCATGCTTTGAAAAATAACTTGCATCCGTTCTTTACGTGACATACCAACCAGGCAATAGGCTTTAAACCAGGTAGGCGGAAAATCTAAATTGGCTCGTTTCAAAATAAAGGTGAGATTTTTAAAGAGCTGGTCTTCGGATTGCTCGGTATCATACACCAACACAGCATTTCCTGTTCTATTGTTTTTGATTTCTGTTCCCAAGGTATCAATCACATCACCGTCTTTGCGAATTACGCCTGATATTAAACCGCCCAGGTAGTTTGTTTTTCCACTGCCTTCGCTTCCTGTAATGCAAAGTAAGTTTCCTGGAGAGCCTATGGTTACATCATTTATGGTAATAAGTGGCTCGGGCTTTACGGGTGGATTATTAAAATCAATTTCGCAAGATTTCAATATCGCCATGGTTTCTTCATAAATTTTATCAAGCATGTTGCAGAACAATTTCATCAATTGTTCTTTGGTATAACCGAGCTTAAAAAAATCTGAAATATCCTTTTCTGTTTTGGTTCCTTTAAGCGGAAGCATGAGGCATTTCACATCACAATCTTTGAGTGTCTTGCTGTGTTTTTCGGATGCTTCTTTGCCAGTTTTATCACAATCGTACAGTAGTGTAATATGCTTAAAACGAAAACTCAACCTACGAATGATATTTTTAGGTATGGTAGCTGTTTCACTGTTAAAGCATATCGCATTAAAGCCACGTGCAGCAAGGCTCATCACATCTTTTTCGCCACCAGTAATAAATAAAATATCGCCTCGTGTAGGCAGTTGTTCCAATCCAAAAACATAACCGTCAACCATTTCACCAGCATACAAAAAACGGTAATTCGATTTTGGTCGGTACAGTTTTATAAATCGTTTTCCAGGATAAGCAAAAATGGGTTCCGTTTCAGTTGACAATAGCTTGTAAGCCTTACCTTCTTTGTTGGTTCCTTCAAAACTATTAATACTCACTACACCGAATAGCTGCAACACATTTTTATCAATGCCATAGCTTTGCCAAAACTGCAATTCAGCATCGGTCATGGGTTGAGTAATAGGGGGTATAAAAGTTGTAGCCACATGCTCAGCTGGAATAGCTGGTTCTAGCTCGCTGGCATATTTAATTTTATTGCCCAGGTCTTTTTTCAATTCCCGAATGCGGTCGTTACGGTCTTGTAAATCCAGGTGTAATTCACGGTCAATGATTTCAAGAATGTCGATAAAATCTTCACGGTTGCTGCAATCTTTATTGAATATTTTTCCAACGAAGTAAAAACAATCTCCTGCAAAGTCGGCATTGCCAAAATCTTTAACCTTGTACGTTTTAGTACCGTTATCAAAATACACATAGCACGATGCCTTGGTGTCGTTGTAAAACGGATTTAGGAAAGGCTTTCCAACTCTCCATTTGCCTCTGATAAAATATTTAAAAATATCTAGGCCTGCTGTTGTTTCTTTAAGTATGTTTTCTTTCGTTAATGACATGTTGAGAATTGGGTTTATTGATGAAGTAAATCGATTTTAAATTGGTCGGTTTGTTGGAACAGGTAATGCTCCAAGTCCATAAGTCGGTAGAACACCCTTCGTTTCATTTTGAAACAAGGGATTTTGTGATCGTCTCGATGTCGCTCGAGCGTTCTTCGACTTATTTTTAAAATTCGACAGGCTTCCCAACTGTCAACATATTCTTTAGCGAGAAATTTCTTTCGGTCGCTTAGTTCCGCTACTTTATCTTGCAGCTCTCTTAGTGTAACGATGAGTTGTTGATACACATCGCTGGATAGTGTGATTGTTTCCATGCAAACATTTTTTAAATTCGAGTGCAAGAATAATCAGCCAAAAAATGGAAAAGGCTTAGGTTAAGCTTAACCTAAGTGAAATAAATATTATCTACGTTTCCGTTGTTTTTCATCCAGCTCTTGAGAATAGGCTTGAAAATGTCCTTTTAGGTTTTCAAGGAAAACGGCATTGTCTTTTTTGCGTTCTCGGGCTTGATTAAGTTTGGTGCTAGGGGCTTTAATGGGTCGGTTAAACAGCCATTCGGCAATCTGCAATATTTGTCGTTGGCTTAGCTTTCCTTCTTCAGCAACTATGGCTCCTGAACGTTGCAAAGCAATCATTAATTCGAGCAAAGCAGTGTCAGAATTGTTCCAGTGCAGTTTGGGAATTGGTCTGTTTTGTTCAACAAATAAGGAGGTTTGTTGGGGTAAGATTTGGTTGATTTCAGCTTGTAGATGCTTAGTTAAATCAGCCCTTGGCAGATTGTTTTGTCGGGCAATTCTAATTTTTGCACGGATAAACAAATCAAGCTTGGAAAGGAGCTCTTTTTGTGCTTCTACAAAATATTGAAGTTTTTTTTATGGCATCATTTGCCGCGTCTTTGAATTGGGGTGCACTTTTAAATTCGACCGAAAAAAGTATGAAGTCAAAATTATCAGGCAGGTAGGTAATTTGATTTTCTTTTATAAGAATCAAATAATCTTCCAGCAATCCCATTGCATTCAAAGGTGCAATAGACTGCGAAATTTCCAATTCAATAACAATCTTGGCTTCATCATAAATTTTAGCCAGGTAGAGCCTGTATTGGTTAATAGAGCCAAAGGTATTGATACGGATACCTGGTTCAAGTTCTTCTTCAAAGAGATTTATTTTCACTCTTTGCTTTGGCGACCATTCCACTCTGCGTGAGGCCAGCTCATTGATAATTGGGATCAGGGTTTCTCTCATTAAAAATTTTTTACGTTAAATAAACAAATGTATTTTTTTATATTGTCAAATAGGGTCAACAACAATTTATTTTGTTATATGTTTTCTACCCAAAATCACCCAGGGCAATAGGGCAATCATATATATATATGAATTGCCCTATTGCCCTAGAGATATGATTTTAAAAATTGCCCTAAAAAAACGAGTGAAATCAATGCTTTGCAGCGAATGAGTAAGTGAAAATATTTTTTGTAATAGGAGTGTGTTTTTTTATCAATTTGCTGGATTGAAAATGATAAATTTTGGAAGAATATTTTGGGTGCTTTAAAAACTGTCTTGCTACAATTGCTTATCTAATAGATTTTTGAATTTATTGTTGCTAATTTCCAACATTAATAAATAATTTGTATATTTGTGGCGGAATATGCCCACATGAATGTGTTTGTTTACATGTTGGCATAACTCAACATTATACATTAATAATACGCTGAACGATGGAAAAAGGAATCAAATATTGGCACGCAATGAGCGACCCTGCATTGCTAGAATTGTTGGGTAAGTTTATTCAACAAACAAGATTGCAGCAGAACAAAACACAACAGCAAGTTGCTACTGCGGCTGGAATCAACCGTTCTACAATGGTTCAAATCGAAAACGGAGGTGGTGGCACAATGCTTTCATTTTTACAGATATTAAGAGCCTTGGAGCAGCTTGAACTGTTGCAGCATTTTGAGATAAAGCAACAACAGCTAAGCCCTTTACAGCTAGCAAAATTGGAACAGAATAAGCGTCAGAGAGCAAGTGCCACAAAAGAAACTCAAGTTAAAAAACCTAAAAGTGATTGGTAATGATTACAACTGCATACATTAACATTTGGAACAAACGAGTTGGGGCAATTGCTTGGGATGATAGCAATGGCTTGGCTTCGTTTGAATATGAAACTTCCTTTCTTGCTAATAATTGGGATTTAGCTCCTTTAAAAATGCCGATTTTCGGTGCAGATAAACAGGTGTTTTCCTTTCCTGAATTAAGAGGAACATCAACATTCAAGGGCTTACCTGGATTATTAGCCGATGTATTACCCGATAAATACGGAAATAGTTTAATTAATGCCTGGTTAGCAAGCAATGGTCGCCCTGCGGATAGCATGAACCCAGTTGAGCTGCTTTGCTTTATTGGCCAAAGAGGAATGGGTGCATTAGAATTTGAACCTGTGTTGCCAAAAGCAAATAATGGGCCTACTAAAATCGAATTAAATAGCTTGATTCATATTGCTCAGGAAATACTTTTGGGCAAACAAAATTTTAACGCCAACCTTTCTAGCGATGAAGCAAAAGCGTTAAGTGATATTTTAAAAATCGGTACTTCAGCAGGTGGAGCTAGGGCAAAAGCTGTAATTGCTTTTAATCCCGATACGAATGAGATTCGCTCAGGTCAGGCAGATGCGCCAAAGGGGTTTACACATTGGCTATTAAAATTTGACGGTGTCACCGATCAACAAATAGGTACTTCATCAGGTTACGGCCGAGTTGAAATGGCATATTACTTAATGGCAAAAGAAGCAGGAATTGAAATGACTGAATGTAGATTGCTGGAAGAAAATGACAGAGCACATTTTATGACGAAGCGTTTTGATAGAGAACATGGTAAAGGAAAATTACATGTTCAAAGTTTTTGCGCTATTGCGCACAATGACTTCAATGAGATTACTTTATTTAGTTACGAGCAGCTATTTGAAACCATGCGAAGTATGTTATTGCCTTATACTGATGCAGAACAACTGTACCGCAGAATGGTGTTTAATGTAATGGCAAGAAATTGCGATGACCACACGAAGAATTTTTCATTTATCATGGATAAAACTGGACAGTGGAAGTTGTCACCAGCGTTTGACGTATGCCATTCATACCGCCCAGGAAGTTCATGGGTAAGTCAACACTCATTAAGTATTAATGGTAAACGTATGGACATTACCCGAAATGATTTACTGCAAGTAGCAAAAAAAATGAACATCAAAAAGGCAGATATAATCATTGAACAGGTGCATGCAGCTATTAGTAAATGGAATGATTTTGCAGCCCAAACAGGTGTAAAAAAAGATTTGAAAGAAGCTATTTCTAAAACACTTTTGCTATTATAGTAAATGGGGTGGTGCTAAAAAAAATACGTATCTCCATTCGTATATTTACGGATAAATACGGATATTTTTTCTAACAGCTATTAGATTTGAATTGCAGAATCTGACAAATGAAAATAAATCAAAAATTTGTTGTTTAGGTTCGGGATTCTTTCTAAATTTGAACCGTTGCAAGAGGGATTTTGGCATTAACGGTCGCCCTGCCAAAAAACATTTTGCAACTTGTGACGTTGACGCGTCATGAACAACGACAACTAATTGATAATCAGTAAAATAGTATATGCGGTGTGAGTACCT
>NZ_CALCZQ010000068.1 GCF_937903345.1 uncultured Emticicia sp.
TTTGCAACATATGTCTTTTTTATATTACCTTTGTACTATCAAAATAAGACAAAGCACCTTAAATTATAACATGTCTTAAATTATGATTTATATTGTAAGGTGATGAAATTGGCAGCCATGCCCTCCTGTCTCGGGGGTGGTGAATATAGGACAAACGCAGCATAATGCCGGACTTTCTTAGTCGACTGGGATGGACCACCAAATTTGTACTGTGGCTAACTACACCGTGGGCGGTTCGACTCCCCCTCTTACAGCAAGCGAAAAAAAAGTATGAAAGAACATTTTATTTCATAAATATCTTTCATACTTTTTTTTCGAGTATTTTTGCTTAGTAAAAATATTATTTGGTTTTTAGTTTGTTGATGAAGTGTAATTGCGACACGCAATCCCGAATTGAGGTTTGCGTGTTTTTTTATGTTTTAAAAACGCTATTGTTTTATTTCCAATCAAGAATCATTTACTTTGTGATTCCTACTGAAACAAACCAAAATGATGATACAAGAAAAAGCTTTTTTTACAAACGATGCTGTAGTGCTTGGTATTTTAATGGCAACTTTAGCCTTAGTATTTTTTTCAACTAAAGTTAGGCTGTTTGAAAAGTTTTATAAGATTGTACCATCTATTCTCCTTTGCTTTTTTATTCCAGGTTTATTGAGTTCGTTTAATGTTATTTCGGCTGCTGATTCGCAGCTTGATGAAATAGCCTCTCGTTTTTTCTTGCCTACTTGCTTGGTTTTTTTTACATTAAGTATTGATATTAGGGCAATCAGGCAGCTTGGTGGAAAAGCATTATTCGTGTTTTTTGCTGGGGCATTGGGTGTGATGGTTGGTGGGCCAGTGGCGATATGGGTTGGAAAAATACTCGACCCAAATTTTTTGGGAAAAGATGGTGAAGAAATTTGGCGAGGATTAGCAACCATCGCAGGAAGTTGGACGGGTGGGAATGCAAATCAATTGGCATTAAAAGAAATTTTTCAACCATCACCATCGGTGTTTGCACAAACTAGCTTAATCGATGTACTTTTTGCTGAAATTTGGTTAGGAATTCTCTTATATTTTGTTGGAAAAGCGGCTATTATAGATAAAAAAATGAAAGCGGATGCTAGTATTATTAAAGCATTACAAGAAAGAGTTGAAATTGAAAGTACTAAACAGAAAAATCCGACCTTTCAAGAATTATTTATGGTTCTGGCGGTCGGGTTTGGAATAACTGGCTTTGCTCATTTTGTTGCTGATTTAATTGCTCCATTCATTGAATTAAATTTTCCAAATTTAAAAGCCTACAGTTTAGCCTCAAAATCGTTTTGGATTGTTACTATTGCTTCGCTTTCTGGCTTTTCTCTTTCTAATACCAAAGCAAGAAACCTTGAACAATTCGGTGCTTCTAAAATTGGGACTCTGTTTTTATACTTCCTGATTGCTACCATCGGTATGCAACTGCATATTTTTGAAGCCTTAAAAAATCCGTTATTGTTTTTTATTGGTTTTATTTGGATTCTAATTCACGCATTTTTTACTATTGTTGCATCATATTTAGTAAAGGCTCCTTTTTTCTTTACTGCCGTTGGTTCACAAGCTAATGTTGGGGGGGTAGCTTCTGCATCGGTAGTGGCAGCAGCCTTTAATCCTGCTCTTGCTCCAATTGGTGTTTTACTGGCCATACTGGGCAATGCAGTTGGCACCTACTGTGGCTATGTGACGGGGATTGTCATGCAGTGGATTTCTAATTCATAAAAACCTCAATTAGCAAATTAGGCTTTTTGTTTACCAAATGTTATTTTCATTGGATAGAACTTTACCGTAGGCATTATTTTTGTTAATTTTTTAACATATAATAGATCAAACATGAAAAAAATATTTGTCTTTTGGTTAAGCTTATTTGAGGTATGTAATGCTCAACTGCATCCACCAAAAAAGTTTGATTATAGATTTGAAATAGGAGGTTATTTTTCAATAACGAATAAACTACCATTTTGGCAAAGTGCCAATCAGTTTGGAAGTATTCCGAGTGACTTGCCTGCCTTTCTTTGTCGCCAAAGTATCAAAACTCATAAAGATACACTTAATAGATTTTTTAGATTTGATTACGGCTTTGAAGTCGTTACGATTTTTGGTAAAAATCCTCAATTCTTATTTCCCGAAGGTTTTCTCTGTACTAAACTTGGAAAATTTGAATTATATGCTGGTCGAAGAAAAGAAATTTTTGGAATTGTTGATACCCTTCTTTCATCTGGATCGGCATCTTGGTCAGGAAACGCCATGCCTATTCCTAAAGTGCAGATTGGAATGCCAAATTACACGAAGTTGTTTTTTAATTGGTTGAGTTTTAAAGGCACTTTCTCTCATGGGTGGTATGGTAATCAGACTTTTACTAAAGGACATTATTTGCACCAAAAGTCATTATACTTTAGATTAGGAAAATCTGCTTCGATGTTAAATCTTTATGGTGGATTTGTGCATAATGTTACTTGGGGTGGAACACCCAAGAATATTCTTCCGGTTGGAGATGACCGACTTTTAAATGGTAAGTTTCCTGCCGATTGGTATGTTTATGGAAATGTGGTTTTACCATTGAAAGGACTTTGGCGACAGACCAATAAACATTATACCTATAATGCTTTCGAAACTGCCAATCATTTCGGTAATCAACTGGGCACTGTTGACGCTGCTGCTGAATTTAAATTTAAGCATAGCAAACTTTTGGTATACCGACAGTTTTTATTTGAAGATGGTCAATTATTTGGATTAACTAATACAGATGATGGAATTTATGGTTTGAGTTTTTCGCCAAACCCAAAATCTTCGTTTAAAAAAGTGGTCTTTGAATATTTGTTTACTAAAAATCAAGGCAGATACGTGGCAGGCATTGGAAGGCTACTAAATTTGCCAGATAGGCACCCAAACGAAGAAAGCTTTCTGTTTAATCATCAACAATATTTTGATGGTTGGTCATATAATCAACGAACCTTAGGAACTCCTTTTCTAACTCCCGAACAAAATATTAGAAATGAGAATCAACTTGGTAATAGTAATGTTTTTGTTAATAACAATAGAATATGGGCATTTTATGGGGCTTTATTAAACCAAATTGGTACAATAAGTTTCTCTAATAAACTTTCGTTTAGTAGAAATTTTGGTAATACAAGCCTGTTAGGAAAAGTAATTCAGCCAGTTGATCAAATTTCTTATTCGGTTAATACCGTAATACCAATCCGTAAATTAAAAGCAGATTTGAATTTGAATATTTCAGTTGACCACGGTGATTTGATAAAGGATAATTACGGAAGCTATATCTCAATAATAAAAAGCTGGTGATGTTTTTCTTTGATGTCACAATGAATATTTTCTAATTTTAATCTAACTCATGCAACATATTTCAATCAAATAATCGTCTTTATAATAAAATGGCAAAATATTTATCATTAAAATGCCATATTTATTGATGATTGAAATGAGAACGAAAATAATTTTAAAGGATTCTCTAGGCAAGGTTCTTGAGATACGCGAACTCGAAAATGGTACGAATAACGAGTTTGATATTGAAAAATTAAACGATGGAGTCTATTTTGTAGAGTTGATTTTGCCTCATGGTAAGGTAATTACACATCAATTTACAGTTAATCACAAATAAGAAACTATAAAATGAGTGGCATGATTTTATCATACCACCAAGGTTTTATTTATATATTTCTCTTCTTGCTGCAAGTAAGGTATTGTACATTAACGCTGCCACTGTCATAAGTCCAACACCCCCAGGTACGGGTGTTATAAAGCTACATTTCGGGGCAACCTCATCAAATTTTACATCTCCTTTTAGTGCGAAGCCGCTTTTCTTTGAAGTATCAATCACCCTCGTTAGACCAACATCAATTACAACTGCACCTTCTTTTACCATATCTGCAGTAATAAATTCTGGCTTGCCAAGGGCTGCCACCAAAATATCAGCTTGCCTGGTTATTTCAGTAAGATTTTTTGTTTTGCTGTGTACTAACGATACCGTACAGTTTCCTGGGTAAGTATTTCGTTGCATTAAAATACTCATTGGCAACCCTACAATTTGGCTTCTTCCAACTACAACACAGTGTTTTCCAGCAGTTTCGATTTTATAGCGTTTGATTAATTCCAAAACTCCAAAAGGTGTTGCAGAAATATAGGCAGGTAATCCTTTGGCCATGCGACCAATATTTATTGGATGAAAACCATCAACGTCTTTCCGTGGCTCGATGGCCTCAATTATTTTATCTACGTTTATGTGGGCAGGAAGAGGAAGCTGAACTATGAAACCATCAACATCATCATCGTTGTTGAGTTGTTGAATAATTTCGAGAACTTCGTCTTCGGTAGTACATAAATCTCTGCGAATTAGTGTTGATTTAAAACCAATTTCTTCGCATGACCTGATTTTACTCGCCACGTAAGTTTCGCTTGCACCGTTGTCGCCAATCAATATTGCTGCTAAATGTGGAATTTTGCCACCATTCGCTATTTGTTTCTCTACTTCTACTTTGAGTTCTTGCTTGACTTGAGCCGAAATAATTTTACCATCAATGATTGTCATGGACCTGATTTTTTATTTAAAACACAAAGATACGGCAATGTATTAAGAATTGAAAATTATGATGGGGTCATCCAAGCGATTAAGAATTTGGACTGCTAACTAAATTAAGGCTTCTTATAACTTTTTCCATATCAAATTCATCTTCACCGCTTATATTTACAATTCCTTTTAAAACTTTACTTGGTTTTCCATATTTTAAGAAAGATTGCCAAACGTGGTCAATAAACCATGTTGGTTCATATCCCCAACGAATATCCATTGCCCTTCGAATCAAAAATGTACGTTTTGATATTTTTACATGAAATTTTTTATCGTAATTTTGATTAATATTTTCGTCATAAAATGCAAACAATCCTTCGGCAATTATTATATCGAATCGGGTTCTAAAAAGTTCTATAACTTCATTATATTGTTTAAAATCAATAGATTGTGGCGACTCCCAATCAGTTTTATTTTTTATTTTGGGAATTTTAGTTTCAGGAAAAACAAAATCATCTTGATGTAAAATGATAGCTTTTTTTCCATTTTTTCTGAAATATGTTACCAATAAATTAGCGAGGGTACTTTTTCCAGAACGGCTCACACCTCCAATACCAATAATCATGCTTTATTAAAGTAAATTCACTATTAAGTTAGATTCTTACATTTTATTACAAAGAAAATTAAAATTGATTATATTTAGATCAAAATTTCAAAAACCCTTTAAAAATGGATAAAGATAGACTTTCTTATTATGCAAGTTATGTTGCAATTTTCTGCGGTATCTTTCTTCTCTTAATGAAACTTTATTTACAAGATAAATCTACTACCAATCTTACAATGGCTCTTTTATTCGTATCAATTGGTATTATTGGACTGAGACTATACCATAAAAAATAAAATATTTTAATATAAATTGATTATCTGGCACCTCATCTTTTAAAAAAATGCACAAAAGAAAAATTCTATTATTATTATCTTCAATCATTATCTTCAATGAATTATACGCACAAAATTTGATTTATCTTCGTCCTGAAAGAGTTTTTGATGGCGAAAATATATTTGAAAAATATGGGGTAATAATTAAAGGTGACAAAATAGAACTATTTGATAGTCAATCGAATATCGAAAAGAATTTGCCAAAAGATATTAATATTATTGATTTAAAAAATTCAACGCTCTTACCAGGCCTTATAGAAGGGCATACCCATCTTTTCTTGCATCCTTATAACGTAGTAGCTTGGGACGACCAAGTGCTGAAAGAAGCTCGTTCTTACAGAACTGCAAGAGCTGTTATTCATGCTGAGAAAACGCTTAAGGCGGGCTTTACGACTGCTCGTGATTTAGGTACTGAAGGAGCAGAGTTTGATGATGTCGGATTAAAAAAAGCCATTGATGATGGTGTAATTCTTGGGCCTAGGCTACTGATTGCTACCAAAGCATTGATTGCAACGGGTAGTTATGCTCCGAAAAACTTTTCACCTGATATAAAAGTGCCTCAGGGAGCAGAAGAAGCAGACGGAATTGATGATCTGATAAAAAAAACACGCAATCAGATTGGGCATGGAGCAGATTTAATAAAAATATATGCTGATTATCGTTGGGGATTGCGTGGTGAAGCCGCTCCTACATTTACTTTGGACGAAATAAAACTCATTGTAGCTACTGCTCAAAGTGCTGGGCGACCAACGGTTGCTCACGCTTCGACAGTTGAAGGGATGAGACGTGCAATTTTAGGAGGTGTAGAAACTATAGAACATGGTGATAATGGCACTCTCGAAGTATGGAAATTGATGGCTGAAAAAAAAGTTTATTTGTGTGCGACGTTGGCGGCAGGGGATGCTATAAGTCAGTATAGAGGTTGGAAAAAGGGAGTTGATGAAGAACCTGAGCGAATAAAGAAAAAACGTTTGTCCTTTAAACAAGCAATGGATGCGGGAGTAAAGATTTGTTTTGGTGGTGATGTTGGCGTTTTTGCACACGGTGATAATGCTCGAGAATTCGAGATGATGGTTGAATACGGAATGAACCCTTTAGAGGCACTAAAATCAGCAACAAGTGTAAATGCAGATGCTTTTCATGTCAATAATGAGGTAGGACGTATTAGAAAAGGGCTTTTAGCAGATATTTTGGTGGTTGATGGAAATCCATTTCAGCATATTTCGGATATTCGAAAAGTAAAATTTGTAATGAAAAATGGAAAATTGATAAATTTACAATAATCTTAGCACAGATATACCAGAATGTTTGTTGATTCTGTTTAAATAATCTACTAAAAGTTCAGAAGAAATGATTACTTTTTTCTGTTCATAAGAGGCATGAAGTAAATAGATTCTGCCATTTTTCTGAATCGCAAAACCTTCATGATTAAAATCTAATCCATCTACATTTGAGGTAATGGCGATAATATCTCCGTCTTGAATCTTGGCTTCAATTTTTTCGATTTTCCATTTGGGGATAAAATAAAAATCAGATTCGTTTATTTTTTTTTGAAATTCTTTTATTGCCAGATATGTGTTTTCATCTTTTAAATTCGGATATAATTCTCGATTAGAAGTCATAAAATTCAAACTTTTTTTCTGTTTCATACCTCCAATTTTGCTCGTAATATCTAGTAAAATATTATTTCTCTCCGCTTGAATGATCCATTCTTTAAAGTAATGGATTCTTGATGCATATCCTTGTATTATGCTGTTTCTATAACGTAGCCCAGTCAGTTGATTTTTGTATTTTTCAAAAGATTTTGAACCAGAATGACTGATTAAGCTCATGGCAATTACGTTTTCAACAAAAGTTGAGCAGTCAAAATCTCTTAAGTTACATACTAATTGTTCTTTAGAGTTGACTTCCAATGTGCCAGCTTTGTAGGGTTTTCCAACAAAACTTTTTGCAATCATGATTGCTGTTTTAGCCATTGTTTCTTCTTGAGGTAATTTCATTTTCTGCAAAAAGATCGTTTCATCAGCATTTTGTGCAAACACGAAGTTTAATGTAAATATTGGTAAGAAAAGACAAAGTGTATTTTTAAAAAACATTGGTTAGTTGATTTTAAGATTATTTGACAAAGGTATGATTTCGCAAATTAGAATTCAAACGATTTTTGGTGATGATTGATCAGTATAGTTAATTCGTAAATAATTAGAGTTAAAGTCTTTCTTTGCTTAATATTTTAAATAAAATAATTTAAATAGACTATCGTCATTTAGTCAGGAAGCACGCTGTCAGATGTAAAGTTGATGGATGGAAATATATTCGTTTGCAAATTTGTCGAATAATTTTGTACTATTACATATATAGATCGCTTTGCGGATTTTTATTGCATCAATGCCTCAATATCTTGCATTTCAATGGGAATGTTGGACATGAGGTCTTCATTGCCGCTTTCTGTAATTAAAATATCATTTTCGAGTCGGATACCCAATTTTTCTTCTGTAATATAAATGCCTGGCTCACAAGTGAAAATCATTCCAACCTTAAAAACTTCATAACGATTACCCACATCATGCACATCGAGCCCTAAGTGATGCGAAATTCCATGCGGAAAATATTTTTTATAAAGCGGTGTATCTTCATTTTGTTTGTTAACTTCCTCTTGATTCAATAAACCCAATTTTATTAACTCAATTTCCATAATTTTTCCCACTTCCTTGCGTAGCTTTTCCATCGTATTGCCGACAATTAGCATTTTTTTTGCAGCTTTCATCACTCTCAAAACTGCTTCATAAACCTCTTTTTGTCGATTAGAAAATTTCCCATTTACAGGTAAACACCGTGTTATGTCTGCATTATAATTGGCATATTCCGCACCAAAATCCATCAAAATCACTTCGTCATTTTGGCATTGATTATTATTTGTTATATAATGCAGCACACAGGCACTTCCGCCCGAAGCTAAAATAGGAGCAAAGGCGTGTCCACGAGAGCGATTTTTCAGAAATTCATGTGTAAGTTCTGCTTCTAACTCAAATTCTTTAACTTGTGGTTTCAAGAATTTCGCCATTCTGATAAATCCTTTATTCGTAATTCCTATCGCTTTTTTAATCAAATCTATTTCAATTGGATGTTTGATTACTCGCAATTGGTGTAACAACGGAGCAAGACGCTCAATTCTATGAAGCGGAAATTTTTGTTTAAATTCTGTAATAAATCTTCGTTCACGGGTTTCAAGATTCCATTCTCCGCCATCGTGTTCGTTCAAGTTCAAGTAAACATTGTCCGCAAGAAAGATGAGTTTTCGTAGGATTGTTTCAAAATTATTTGTCCAAACCACTTTTTCAATACCTGAAATTTCAGTTGCTTGTTTTTTAGAAAGTTTTTCTCCTTCCCAAATTTTTAAATGTTCGCTTGTTTCACGCATCATTAAAATCTCTCTAAATTTTTCATCAGGAAAATCCGGAAACAAAATTAAAATTGTTTCTTCTTGGTCTATACCCGAAAGGTAAAAAATATCGTTATTCTGACGAAAGCCAAACGTGCCGTCAGCGTTGGTCGGCAAGACGTCGTTTGATTGAACAATTACCATCGAATTTGGCTTGAGAAGACTTCTAAGTCTTTCCCGATTAGAAATAAATAGTTTCGAATCAATTTTTTCGTAACGCATTTTCCTTTTTTAAGTAGAAATTTTAGAATATTTGCGAAATTATAAATTATCACTAACGAATGTTTCGATTCACCCAAGTTTTCTCATTTTTTATTTTCTTTTATTCGGAAATTTTTCAAGCCGAAGCCCAACAAGCTAAATATTGGATTATGTTCACTGATAAAGATGCCCACGCTAAATCTGCTATTTCTGATAAATGTAAAGAAAATAGGAGAGTTTTGGGCTTGCAAGAAAATCAATTTTCTGATTTGCCAGTTTCAGATATTTATGTTAAAAGTTTGCAAAGCATTGATATTCAGTCGCTTATAAAGTCAAAATGGTTAAATGCCGTCTCTGCAAATCTTTCGGTAACTAAATATAATGAAGTTAAAAAACTCAGTTTTGTAAAGGAAATTATACCAATTGATACTCAAATAATTTTGGCTAAAATTGATAAAATAAGCAATGACGATTTGCGTGTAGGTTTTGTGATGAAACAAATTGGAATTGAGCATTTTTTGGAGGCTGGTCTAAACGGTAAAGGAGTTGATATTGGTGTAATTGACGCTGGATTTTACGGCACAAACAATTCACAAAACCTCAAACACTTGTTTGATAGAGAGCAGATTTTGGCTGTAAAAGATTATGTGAATCCAAAGAAAATAGACTATTTTAGCGAACGAGAATCTGCTTCAGATTTTCACGGAACAGAAGTTTTAAACGCCATTACAGGAAAGAATTTTAAAGAAAATATTCAAATTGGGCTTGCAACGAACGCCAATTTTTATTTGGCCCGAACCGACAGTGGAAACAAAGAATTTCGAGGGGAGGAAGATAACTGGATGGCTGCAATGGAATGGATGGATAGTTTGGGGGTAAGGCTAATTAATACTTCATTAGGTTATGCAAAAGGATTTTCTAATCCAAAGGAGAGCTATATACCCGAACAAATGGATGGTAAAACGAGTGTCATCGCTCGAGCAGCCAAAATGGCTATCGATGAGAAAGGTATGGTTTTGGTGGTTTCGGCAGGGAATGAGGGCGATGATAGCTCTTGGCGAGTCGTCTCGACACCTGCCGATGTTGAGGGTGTGATTGCTGTAGGAGCAACCAATGAGTTAGGAATGAAAATGGGATATAGTAGTATTGGTCCAGAGTTTTTGACTTATATGAAGCCTAATGTTTCGTGTTTTTCACTTTTTGGTACATCTCTTGCTGCCCCCGTGATCACGGGTTTTGTTGCTTGTGTTATGCAAGTATACCCAACACTGACCAACAAAGAAATTTGTACTATTCTTGAAAAGTCAGCTAATTTATACCCATATGGTAATAATTTTATCGGTTTTGGCATTCCAAACGCCAAAAGAGCTTTATATTTAGCCGCTAAAAAGTCTTTAATCGAAGTTCGATCTCGTATAGTTGAAGTTTCCGAAAACGAAAAGCAAATTGAGATTCCGATAGCAGTAGGCCTTATTGCGGTGATTTTTCACAAAAAAAACGCCACTCACGTAATTACCCAAGAATCCGTTGAAGCTAAATTCAATTTTATTACCCTAAAACGCAATGCATTAATAAAGCAAACAACAGTAATGACCCAGAATGAGGTCATAGAGATAATTTGGAAAACTCATTGATGCAGTTTCAGACCATCTCTCTCCGAGGTAGTATATTATGGCTTTCTGTATTTAATGCTATTTTTTAAGGAATTAGGTTGGTATTTGGTCTTGACAAAAATTTAGTTGTATAAAACTTTCCTTTATGGAAACGGAAGTAAATATTTCCGACCCTCACAACACTCATTTCCTTTACTTTTGCGACATTGTCAATGTCATCTTCGAGCGTGTGAATTGTGCCTTTTGTTTTTTTTGCGATTTGTATGTAATCGGTCTGAAAAGCAAGATTCTTTTCGTAAGTTTCGCCACAAAGAATAATATGCACTTTTTTCTTCACTTTCGATAATTGCTTCATATCCTTTACCTGAGTACTATTATCTGCAATCATTACAAATTCATCCGCATCAGGAAAGTACTTTTGGGCATAAATTAATGCTTCTATATTATTTTCTGGTTTATCTTTATTGTTTTCGGTATTATTAATAGCGGCAAACATAGTGTCCCAAAGTATAAGCTCATCTTTTTTTCTAACAGTAAACATTTTCCCGGGAAGACGACCGCGAGTTTGTCGTCCAAGACTGTCACAATCAGTAAAAAACACGATTCCTTTGATCGAAGTATTTTCGGCGTTTTCGTTCATCCAATCAAAAACTTGAGTTGTATATGGAAACATAGTCGAGGTAATATCACATACAATTACTACATTTTTCCATTTATTAATATTTCTGTCAAGGGCATCGTACGAGGTAAGTTCATAAGTTTTGCCGAGTTCCCGAACTCTCGAAATTTTATCGCTCATCGAAACTGCACTTGCTGAAAGGAATCTGATTTCTTTTTCAGCTAAATCATTCGCGAGATTATCCTTAAAAACCAATCTTTTATTAGTAATTTTATTGAGTTTTACTTCAGTTTCGGTTTGTTCGCTAAATTCTTGAGTTTCGTTATATAATTCAGGAAAAACTGGTGATTCACTTAATTTTGAAACAGGCTCTTCGATATTTGCTTGTGTGTTTTGGGTAGGAGGCGGGAGATTTTGCTTCGTAGCTTTAGTTATTTCTTCTGGTTCGGACGGCGTAAGTTCAAGCGATAAAGGTTTACTGCTCATATACAGCTCTACGATAGGTGTTTCACTCACAAATACAAACAATAAGCTAAGTAAAAGCAAGCCAAAAGTAGGAAAAAAGAAACGTAAAACTTTGCTAATGAGTAATTTACGCTTCATCTTTTTCCAGTCCTCAGGTGATTTCTCTGAACTAAAATCTTCAAGTTTATCCCTAACAAACCGATAAAATTGTTGTTCTTCTTGCATAATTTAAAGCATTTTTTGGAGCTTCTCACGAAGTAATCCATTTGCCAAAGAAAGATTGGCACGAGATGTACTTTCTGCCATTTTGAGCATTTCACCAATTTCTTTATGCGAATAGCCCTCAATGGCATAAAGATTAAAAACTAATCTATAATTGGTAGGCAAACTTTGTACAGCCAACATTATGTCTTCAGATGATAATTTGGCATAAACCGATGTTTCGCCAAAATTTGGTTCAATAATGTTTTCAGGAAGTTGAGTAGTATGGTTTTTGATATTTTTTCTGAAATGGTCAATCGCAACATTAATCATAATGCGTCTAAGCCATGGTTTTATGCGGTCGATATTTTCAACTTTATCCAGACTTTTAAAAACTTTCAAAAAACCATCATTCATTATCTCTAAAGCATCGTCACGGTTTTCGCAATAGCTCATACATACCGACAAAGCAAAGCCTTGAAAATGCTCATAGAATTTTTTCATGGCACTTTCTTTGCCTTTTAGGCAGCCTTCTACTACTTCCATCAACCAATTTGAGTTCAATAGTGGCTTTCGATTTAATGTGATTAAGTAAATTTCGGAGCTTACTGCAATCACGGAAAATTTACGTTTAGATGGATGTATTTAACTAAGACGTAAATTTTCCGTAGAAACGCTGCTAAATTTATAGATTTGCTTGGTATTTTTGAAATATTAGAATTTAAATCTAACATTTACACCGCCAAAATAGTAAGCTTTGCTTGGACCTGGGTTCACATCAGTTGCAACACCAGCCGTATATCCATTGCCTGGGTCTGAATCGTTGATATTGTTACCCAAAAATAGAAATGTGTAATTTACTTGGTTGGTAAGATTATTGCCCGCTACATATACATCAAAATCAAACTTAGGTGACATATATTTATAACCAATTTTACTATTAAATAGTCCAAAGCTTTTTATTAAGTTACTATTCGCAAAATCTGTATAAACTTCGCCCATATAGTTATAGGTATTATTCCAATAAATGCCAGATTTCAATACCATGTCGATTCCAGCAGCGTACTTGGTTTTTGGCACACCTACAACTTGTTTTTTAGAATAATCAATCTGAGCATTACTAAATCTTGTTATGAAGTTAGTATATGTAAAGTTGTAGCTCGAAAGATTTAAAAACGGCTCAACTTTTTTGATAAAACCATCACCTTTGCCTGGAATAATCAAATAGCCCAAGCTAAGTTCAACTCCTTTATTGAGTTGATTACCAGTATTTGCAAAATAAGTATAAGTTCCACCTGCAGGATTTACACCCGAAAGTTGCGTAAGTTTGTTCTTAATATCAATCGTAAATACTGACACTTGATAGTCTAATTTACCATTGAATAATAAACCTTGCACACCTAAATCCCACATACGTGCTTTTTCTGGCAACAAATCATCATTTGCTTTGTTGATTGTGCCAATAAATGCCGTACTGGCGGTCGGAGCGTTGTATCCTTCACTATAACTTAAATTCAAAATTTGTTTATTGATAGTTTTTTGCAAAGCAATGTGTGGGTTGACTGACGTTGTAAAAGATTTTGTAAATGATAAATCTTTATTGTAACCAGCAACCAAACCGAGTGGAGCTAATAAATCGACACGTTTATAATCTAAATGATTGGCACTTACTCCCAAAATCAATGCTAAATCGTATTTATTGAAATTTGTACGATTGTGAGCAAAAAACGAGTTTTGGTTGGTCGTATATTTAAAGTAAGAACCTCTCGAAATATCTTGAACTTTCAACGGATTGGCATCATCTGTACCTAAGAAACGATAATTAGAAATAAGCGAACGAGATTGTTGTAGCTCTGTTCCAAGATTCAAATCATTGGTTATATTTTCTCCGAAATTTCCTTTGATACTAAATACAGACCTCAGTCCAAAGTTTGGATTTAAACTGCTTTCATCTGCACCAGCAGCAACACGTTTAAAGTCTTGATTAGAATAAAAAACAGAAGTATTATTGCTGATTTTTGATGTGAAAGCATACTGATGCGTAAGAGCAAAACGAGTAGCTAAAATGTCATTTCGAGCATTCTTTTTGGCATAAGCTGGGTTTCCATTATCAATACCTGCATAATAATCAGCATACGAAATCTGACCTGTTACTCCTTCGTGTGAGAAATTATGACTGATGTACGCAATTACCGTTTGCTTCTTTGTGAGCTTAAACTCGCCCATGTATGTAAGATAATTTTTTAAGCTATTACCACGTGGACGATACCCATTTGATTGTAAATGTCCATAACTCAAAAACATTGAAGAACTATCGTTTACAATATCCAAGCGGGTATTAGATTGGAATAACCCAAACGAACCAACAGCAGCTTTTTCTGTAAGTGTTACACCTTTATCTTCTGATGGTTTTAGGTAAAAACGAGCAACACCACCAACTCCACCGCCATACATAGTTGCGGCTGGCCCTTTGATTACTTCGATATTATTTAGCAATGCAAAATCAATATCATCTAAGATAGTGACACCATCAGCGGTTGTTAGCGGAATACCATTGTAGTAAGCCTTCACACCCCAGTTATTAAATTTTTGGTCATTGCCGTAGCCACGAATGACAATTCTTTGACCACCTAACTGCGTTCTTTTATCAACCTGAACGCCTGCCATTGTACCCAAACTTTGTTCAATAAATGCAGGATTATTGCGATTCAAATCTTCCTCTGTAAGTGCTTCAACGCTTTGTGCGTGACGCTTAAACTCGCCTCTTTCTTTAGCTGTTTTTCGTTTTTCCTTAACAATCACTTCATCGAGTGCTTTTGGTGTTTCTTGAGCAAATAATGCCGAAAAAGGGCTAAGAATATATAATAAAATAATAAATCTTTTCATGAAAATAGTTTTTAGTTTTGATAGCAAGAAAATATAACTCCAACGAAAAATATTCGTGGAGATAAGTTTAATAAATAAGCTTCTACTCAATACAGTAAGCTGTAACGATTGAAATAGGAAATTTAACTAAAAACTATAACTGTGGAGGTTCAAATAATTTGAAGATTGGCAAATAATGATAAAAAGAAGTGATGGGTTTGAACTTAGTCGATACTAAATAATTAATGTTGTTGAAGTCAGGCTGATAGAAATAATTATAGAGTGTAGGTTGAAGAATGAGGGTCAATACTTCTTTTGTAGTATTACTAATAGGATTTTGAGCATTTAAACTATTCGTAAACCCTTCAATTTTAGCAATAACTTCTTTTTCATTTACATCAGAAAGACAATAGTAGTAGTTTATACCTTGCTGATTTTTAGTTATAACAACATCATACAGAGCATTTTCAAACCAAAACTCTTTATCAGCTTCTTCCCATTCAATTTTTGAAAGATTTTGTGGTGTGCCAATGATGCAAACAAGGCTATTGATATCAATACTTGTGGCTATTTTTTCTTTCATCTCCCGTCTTACCATTTCTTTCTCAACACTCAAAATGGCATGGAAACCGCCAATTTTAAGTGCGACAATAAAAAGAAATGTCCAAGAGAGAATTTTTTTCATAAAATACTGCCTAATGCTACTTCACTTATCAAATGACTATTTGATTTTTTCCTTCTTATCTTTTTTTTCCTTCTTTTTAGGGAATTCGTAATCGAAACCGTTTTGTACTTTTAGATTTAAATCAAAAAATTCAATAGCTCTCTGTAAGTTGCTTCGATTGACGGCAACAAAATAAGGATGACTGCCATCTCCACGACGGATTAGGCGGGCATCTAATTTAAAAATTGTTCCTGCTGGATAATTATCTACTAATTTTGAAGGGCAACTTACCTTTAAGTCTCTGGGTACACTTTGGCCATTAATGGTATTTAAACGCATGCGTTTTCTGCCGGAATCGAAAAATGATTTAGCAAAAACATCCAAAAAGAAAATTTTATTTAACTCCGGGACTTCGTCCACTAGCGACAACTGCATCAATTTAAATCTTTTGTTGGTTATTGCTCTCAACAGTTTAATCCATTAGTATTGCAAATTTATGTAAAATTTAAGAAAATAATCAATCACATAGGTGAATTTTTCAGCAAAAACGCTACCTTTGCACTTTATTTTCGAGACATAAGCAATAATATGGCAGAAGTTAAGATCTTTTCTGGTACGTCATCCAAATATTTGGCAAGCCGAGTTGCAGATTATTACGGTAAAGATTTGGGAGGCGTGAGCATCAACCGTTTTGCTGATAGTGAGATTTCAGTGAGTTTTGATGAATCTGTTCGTGGCTGTGATGTTTTCATTGTTCAGTCTACATTTCCACCGAGCGATAATATCATGGAGCTACTGATGCTAATTGATGCTGCTCGAAGAGCTTCAGCACATTATGTTTGTGCAGTTATACCTTATTTCGGTTATGCTAGACAAGACAGAAAAGATAAGCCTCGCGTTGGAATTGCTGCAAAATTGATTGCAAATATGCTCACTGCCGCAGGTGCAGACCGAGTGATGACCATGGATTTGCATGCTGGTCAGATTCAAGGTTTTTTTGATATTCCAGTTGACCATCTTGAGGGTATTTCGGTATTTGTACCATACCTTAAAGCTCAAAACTTGACGAATATCAAATTTGCTTCGCCTGACGTTGGTGGTGTTTCTCGTTGCCGTAAATTTGCATCTTACTTCGATGCAGATATTGTGATTTGTGATAAACATCGTAAAAAAGCCAATGAAATAGCTTCAATGCAATTAATTGGTGAGGTTGAAGGTTCGGATGTAATTTTGGTTGATGATTTAATTGATACTGGTGGTACTATATGTAAAGCAGCTGAATTGATTTTGGCGAAAGGTGCAAAATCGGTTAGAGCTTTTTGTACACATCCAGTTTTATCAGGTAAAGCTAATGAAAATATTACTAATTCTGTCTTGACAGAATTAGTAGTTACGGATTCGATTCCTCTGCGTCAATTAAACGAAAAAATTAAGGTTCTTTCGGTTGCTGAATTGTTTGGTAAGGCAATTGGACGAATTCGTGATAATGGGTCTATTAGCACATTGTTTATAAATAATCAACAAATTTTAGGTCTTTAATGCCTAAGATTATGCCTTTAAATGAACTCTCAAGGCATAATAAACTTTAAAAAAACTCCGATTTGAGAGTAAGGAGAAAAAACTATATGAAAAAAGCAGAGATTGTAGGGTATAACAGAGCGAATCTCGGTCGTACAGCATCGCAAGAGTTGCGTGGTCAAGGAATGGTTCCGTGTGTTTTATATGGAGGCACTGAGCAAGTATCTTTTTATGTTCCACAGTATTTATTTCGTCCCCTTTTGTTTACTCCAGATGTTTACGAAGTAACAATTAATATCGAAGGAAAAATCTACACTGGAATTTTACAGGATTCACAGTACCACCCAACTACGGATAGCATTATTCATGCCGATTTTTTAGAAATTACGCCTGAGAAAGTTATCAAAGTTGCAGTGCCTGTAAAATTACATGGCCCGTCAGAAGGTCAAAAGAAAGGGGGTAAATTGGTTCAGAAAATGCAAAAAATCCGCGTTCAAGGACCAGCCAAAAATATTCCTGATTATATCAATGTTGATATTAAAGATTTAGACCTAGGTAAATCAGTGAAAGTGAGTGCTATCGAATCAATCGACGGAGTAATAATTTTGGAATCTGCGAGCAATCCAGTGGCCTTTATTTCAATCCCTCGTGCATTGCGTGGATAAAAGCTTTTGATTTACTTGCTAATAGATATGGCGAGCTGAATTTCAGCTCGCCATTTTTGTATAGTTCGATAATATAATTATTTCAATCCAAATCAATCGTATCAGATCGGTCGTTTTCTTCAAAAAACTCAACTTTCCATGTATGGTCTGCTAATAAAAATACTTTTGCCAAAAACTGATTGAAAGGGAATTTTCGTCCCCATTCGGTAGGAGCTACCATTGAGAGAATATCAGAACCATCTTTCTTTTCGTATAAATAATAAATATGTCCGATGATCGGCTCAAAACCAATCACTGCATTATAAATTCGTTCCGATACCTCTACTCTATTTTGTACTTCTTTGGCTTGAAGAGCCAGTAACTCCATTTGGCGATAAATTTTACTTATCTGCTCATGGGTTTGTTGACGCATCGCCAATTGAGCTTTTCCCTTTACTTTTCCCATATCTTCTGGGCGAATAACTGCTCCACCCGATGTGTGTGCATATTCCATCAAACCTGGGTTTTGGGCAACTTTTATTTTATCTATTGGATTGTGTTCCATTTTTAAGAGTCATTTTATTTTTTTATTGAACCCAAAATATCGAAATTGATACAAAAAAGTATCAATATTGATGTATTTAAATTGATAAATAATCTATTTATTGCAAATATAATGGATAAAAAAACTATAAAAAATAAAAATATTGCATTATTTATCTACTTAATCTTTGTTTTTTGGAAATTTATTCTTTATTGTATCAACAAACAAAAGTTTGTATTTGTTTAATTATTTCAATATTTTTGAAAACATATATAAACACTAACCTCTAAAGAATAGAATAAAAAATATGCAAGATATAACCAAAAATAACATTGAATTTCAGAAAATGGGAATAAAAATGATTGATCGCAAAGAATTTATGCGTCAGGTTGGGTTTAGTTTTGGGGCAATTATGCTCATGAATTGCATTCAGTCTTGTAGTGAAGGTGGTGAAATTCCAGACCCCAACCCAACTACAAGTACAGGTAAACTAGATTTCACAATCAATATCAATGATGCCGCATATTCTGGTTTAAAAACAAAAGGGAATTTTGTGGTCATCAAAGCCCAAAATGTAATTATTGCACGTGTGAATGATACAAACGGTACCTGGATAGCCGTTGATTCTAGATGCACTCATGAGCTAACCACCATTAATTATCGCTCTTCGAGTAACGATTTCTTGTGTCCAAATCATGGTTCAACATTTTCAGCTACTGGAGTAGCTACCAAAGGACCAGCTACTTCTGCCTTAGCACGTTTCAATACATCTTTTGACGCAACTAACAATACTTTAAGAGTTTTTGCTTAATTTTGTCTTGCAAAATATTTATTCAACCCTTCTCAAATTAACAAATTGAGAAGGGATTTTTATTTTAGAATATGATTTTTTTAGAAAAAGACGGATCGTGTATTAATACCCAGCCCAATAATCCATACTTCAAGAAAGTTTTTGAATTCAAAAAAGCGTGGGAATTTGGTCAAGAAACCTTCGAGATTCAAACTTCTGGTTCAACAGGTCAGCCAAAGAAAATTTTACTTCGGCGTAAACAGATGTTGGCATCAGTAAAAATGACCGCCAAAGCCTTTAATTTAAAAGAGGGTGATACAGCATTTTGTTGTTTAAATATTGATTACATCGCTGGAATGATGATGCTCGTTCGAGCTTTTGAAATTGGTATGGATTTGTTGATTGTTGAGCCAAAATCCAATCCTTTTGAAGAAATTGAAAAGCATTTATATATTCTAAAAGCTAATCGTGGCCAGAATTTCTTTGCATTTGTGCCTTTACAAATTCAGACACTGCTAGATAATACACCCATCTATTCTGATATCCTAAATTCGGCCAAAGCAATTATCATTGGTGGAGCAGCAGTGAATGAGGCCATCCTTGAAAAAATACAAAAAATATATCGTCCAGTTTATGTCACCTATGGCATGAGTGAAACACTTACACATATAGCTATTAAACGAATTAATGGTTCAGAAAAAGAAGAATTTTTTAATACACTTGATGGTGTTGACATTAAGCTCACGAATGAAAGTTGTTTGATGATAAAATCCAAAACTACTGATGACCAGTGGATTACAACAAATGATGTGGCCGAAATTATCAATGGTAGTAGTTTTGTTTTACATGGCAGAATCGACAATGTAATCAATAGCGGCGGTGTGAAAATACAGCTTGAAAAAATTGAAAAGGTAGCAGAATTGGTTTTGAATAAGCTTAAAACTGACAAAAAAGAGCTTAAAGGTCGCTATTTTGTATTTAGTTTACCAGATGAAAACCTAGGCGAAAGATTAATTTTTGTACTAGAAAAAGAGACTATCGCGATCTTGTCTGGTAGAGAAGATATAACTAAGATTGATATTTTAAAAGGTTTTAAAGAAATTTTGCCTAAATTTGAGGTTCCGAAGGAAGTGTTTTTTGTCGAAAAAATAGTAGAAACTCCCACGGGGAAAATTGATAAAATTAAAACAATAAATGCCTACGTTCTCCCTCAAATATCAAACGGCTGAAAATATTCCAGCACCATTTGCTCATG
This sequence comes from uncultured Emticicia sp., assembly GCF_937903345.1. GTDB lineage: Bacteria > Bacteroidota > Bacteroidia > Cytophagales > Spirosomataceae > Emticicia. The sequence goes on from NZ_CALCZQ010000068.1 coordinate 20,295, forward strand.
CCATTGAGATAAACGGAAGTTATGAACAAGAATTAGCCTTAAGTTTTGAATTAACTTACCTTGACCGTGAAGAATTAACAGAAGATGATATTTTTGATGAAGGGTTTAGTTCAAACGATGATTTTACTTGGAAAGGCACACTTCCAAAAGTTTGGTCAGATGTTGTTTTTGGTAGTTTAAAATCGGCTAATGAGCTATTTATTAAGTCATTAGAGCCACATCAAGATTTTTGGCAAGTGGATTTTAACGGTAAAAGTTTTTATCCAAAAAACACTGACGCCTTTAAATATTTAATTGAAGAACTTCAACAAGCAGTTTATGAAAAGGCAGGAAGAGAAGCATCATTAAAATTGACTTTTTTGAAAAATCAGTCGGGTGAAAATGTGGAGGTTTTTGTAAGTGCCTCATTTATTGAACGCAAATTGCAATTAGTTCGTAAAAATATAATTGATGGTTCGAGCGAAACAAAGGTTTTAGCTTGGGATGAACTCAATTTTATTTTAAAAAATACATTTTCTGGCGAATTTGAGGCCGAGTATGCACACAGAAACAAGCCATTACACAAAGGTTTGTTTCTGAATGCAGGTGACGAACTTTGGTACGAAGTTGGAAAATCATTGTTGATTCAGCCGAATAAAATTTTGAAGATAATGAAAATGTAATATTGCTACCTTAGTAAGTCCACAGTCATTAGATTTACTGTGGACTTAATGAAGTCACTATAATCTACAAAGCCTTTCAGCCGCTCGTTCGAGCATTTCGTCATCCTTGGCAAAGCAGAATCTTAATATTTTATTATCAATTTTATCGGCATAAAAAACAGAAATCGGAATTGAGGCCACACCGATTTCTTTTGTCCATCTTACCGCTAAATCATAATCTGATTCGTTGGTTATATTTTTATACGAAACCATTTGAAAGAAACTCCCTTCCGCTGGAATAAATTCAAACCTAGAATCTTTTAACCAATGGATGAATTTGTCTTTTTTTTCTTGATAAAACTGCGTTACTGAAAGATAATTATCTGGTTCTTTCAAGAAATCGGTAAAAGCATATTGAAATGGTGTCGGACAAGAAAATGTAATCCATTGATGAGCTTTTCTAACTTCTACCGAAAGTGCTTTTGGTGCCAGACAATAGCCTAACTTCCAGCCCGTTGTATGAAATGTTTTGCCGAAAGAACCGCATATAAATGTGCGTTCCTTCAAATCGGCGTGCATGGCAGGAGAAATGTGTTTTCGTCCATCAAAAATTATGTGTTCATATACCTCATCCGAGACCACAAAAATATTTGTATCTTTTATTATCTCTGCTAAAGAATTAATATCATTTTGGGTTAGGCATTTTCCAGTCGGATTATGCGGTGTTGTTAGCATAATTGCCTTAGTTTGAGCCGTAATTTTTGATTTTACAAGCTGCCAATCAATAGCAAAGTTATTTTCAGGTAAAAGTGTTATATAGACTGCTTTCCCTCCGTTTAGTTCAATGGATGGTACATAACTATCATATGCAGGTTCAAAAACTATTACCTCATCATCTTGGTGAATAATAGCTGTCATAACAGCATATAGTGCTTCTGTACAACCCGATACAATAGTAATTTCATCGTTTGGATTGTAAGTCAATCGGTACAAATCATATGTTTTTTGAGCAATAATTTCACGCAAAGGCAAAATACCTGCCATAGGAGCATATTGGTTCATTCCTTGCTTCATGTGATGATTGACCAATTCGATTAGTTTTGGCGAACAATTATAGTTCGGAAATCCCTGCGAGAGGTTTAATGCACCAGTTTCAGCCGCTAATTGCGACATTACTGTGAAAATTGTGGTACCGATATTAGGTTGCTTCGATCTAATTTGCATTTATTTTTTGATACGTTCTAGTTCAAATTTCATTTCATCTACTAAATTTCCGAGTTTGCTGTATGGCGTTGATGGTTCAGGCAAAATAAGGCTCAAAAAGGCTTTTATTTCCCATGTTTCTATTACATCCGTAAAAGAAATTTCTGAACTCGGAAAACGATTATTATCGGTGCTGAGTAGGAGCGTACCTTTAATTTTTACTTGATTATATACTCTTCGATAAATAATGCCTTGTGTTTTTGTTACTAAAATATAGTTTTTTCCGTCGGATATTTCGTGCCAGTTTCTGATCAATGAGCCAATAAGTAGGGCTCCTTCATAAGCAAAATCTTCGCCAGCCTCAAATGCTCGAAATTCTCCGTTGGTTAGGCTAGGAATATTAAAAAGTGATAATGTTTTTAAAAAATGGAAATCAGAGTATTTGACTAAATATTCATTAAACTGAAAACGTCTAACTAATGAAATATTTTGATTTATTGTCTGATAATTGGAAGATTGTGAATTGTTTGACTGCGTATTTTGCTGAGGTGCAACGTAAGGTTCTCGTTCAAAACTTGGCTTTAAATTTACAATCTGTGCGACTCTTTCTGCTGTTTTTGGTTCTTGATTTCTTTCTATATTTACTGGTGGCTCGTCGTCCAAAAACTTTTTCATTAAATCGCCAATAGATGGGGCAGAATAAGTATCGAATTTTGGATTTGCTGAATTTTGAGCAAAATACGGAAAATCGCCCGTTGATTCTTGTAAAATGTTATTAGGTAGTTTATTTATAGGAATATCAAAAGGATCAATGTCAACCAAAATTGAAGAAGACTCAATAGGGTCATTGCTATAAAATGGTTTTGATTCAAAACCAAAAGTGAGGTCAGGGGTTTCTCGTAGTTTACGTATGTCTTTTTTTACAAAATCATCAACTGTAATACCAAAAGTATTTGCAATAATCTTGAGTGTATCGACTGGTGGAATTGCCCTTGATTCTTCATAAGCACCTACATTGGCTCTTTTAGTGCCGATTCGCCGAGCAAATTGTTCTTGGGTCAAACCATTGATTCGACGCAAGTATTTAAGGTTATTACTAATGAGAGACATTGGATTTGTAATTTTCATGAAAGAAGCAAAGGCTTATTTCATTCAGATAGTTGCTTAGGAAAGTTTACACATTCGAATATCTAAAATTTTTAGCAATTTGCCAAATTCAATTAAAAAAAAGCATTTTTAGGGGTTAGAATAATCGTTTTTTGTATTTGGAACTATTATATTGTTTAAAATAGTTAATTTATTACAACTAATAAATAATGAAACTTTTTAAAAAATGATGATTTTAATAATAGTATTTGTACTTTTTTTAATTTTGGCAGTTTGGGGATTTATGCAAAAAGCTGTTTTTGGTAAAGATTCAGTAGGAGCAAGGCTAGAAAGAGTTTTGAATTCGCCCAATTATAAAAATGGAGCGTTTCAAAATATTAATATTACTTCCGTAATGGCAGAAAATGCAAGTTATGTGACTTTATTAAAAGATTATTTCAACAAACCTTCAAATGTTAAGCCTCCAAAAGAAATTCCATCAATAAAAACCAACTTAAAAAATTTAATTGCCAAAAAACCAACAATTGTTTGGTTTGGTCATTCATCTTACTTTATTAAATCCAAAGAAACTACAATTCTAATAGACCCAGTTTTTAGTGGAAGTGCTTCGCCAGTGAGTTTTATGGTTAAGTCATTCGAAGGTTCTAATGGGTATCAAGTTGATGATTTTCCAGCAATAGATATTTTGTTTTTGTCACATGATCATTATGACCATCTTGATTTTGAGACCATTTTGAAGCTCCAACCGAAAGTTCATAAATTTTATACTTCTTTAGGTGTTGGAGCTCATTTGGAGCGTTGGGGTGTTAGTCCCGACAAAATTGTTGAATTCGATTGGTGGGAAAGCATAAAAGTTGCTGATGATATTGTAATAACCGCTACACCAGCTCGACATTTTTCTGGAAGAGGTTTCATTCGTGCAAAATCACTTTGGTCTTCTTTTGTATTAAATATTCATGGATATAATCTATTTCTAGGTGGCGATTCGGGTTATGATACTCATTTCAAGATAATTGGTGAAAATTTCGGCCCATTTGATATAGCTATGCTCGAAAATGGTCAATATAACGTGCTTTGGCATAATATTCATACACTTCCAGAGGAGACATTTTTGGCTGCGAGAGATTTGAAAGCTAAGGTATTAATGCCAGTTCACTGGGCTAAATTTCCATTAGCAAATCATGCCTGGAATGAGCCAATTAAACGTCTAAAGGCTGTAGCAAATAATGAAATTAAACTAACAACACCAATGATAGGTGAACCTGTGGTGCTTGATAGTTTATATCCTGAAAAAGTTTGGTGGGAGTTTTAATAAAATTGATTTTTAGATGATTGTTTACAGAAAAAGATCTAAAACCATAAAAGTTTCAGACCTTTTTCTGTTTTTAATCTAAAGAAATCAATATTCGTCCTCAAAATAACTTGTCGTTCGGAATTCATCCTCATCGTCAAATTTACTTGTTTTTGAAGCTGATTTTTTTAAAATACCTACTTGCCCATTGTGGTATAAATCATGATGAATGATACCGTGGAGCAAAGTATAAAAATCATATTCAGCACCTGGAACTATTTCATTTAAGAAACAATCATCTTTTTCTTCCAAAGCACTCATCAATTCATCATGGCTAAGGGTAAGCTCCATCTGAAGAGTTTCCCATTCAAAATCGTCAACTTCACTAATATTTCCCCAATTTTGTTTTTCAGTTTTGATTTCAAATTCAACATCTCCTTGGATTTTTTTTAAAGCAAAAATTCTCCATGTCGTAATGTGATAAACCAACTCCGCAATTGTATGAATAGTCTTTTGTCGAGTGCCAGCAGTTTTTGGTTTAATATCTTTGAGGTTTTCTAAAACCGAAGGGCCATGCCAAGCACCCCCATGAAAAGCCGCGTTAAGTAATGTTTTGATTCTTTCAAGTTCTTTTTTTTGCAATTCTTCCATAATAAAAGATTCCCTTAAGTTGAGAATATACTATATTTAATCTTTAAATCTTAATTTATTTAAGTTTACTTCATTCAGGTAGAAGTGTGTGTTGACAATGAAATAGTTTAAATTTTAAAAAAACTTAATCCCATAATACCCAAATCATTCCAAGATGATAAGTGTCATGTTGAATCAAACCAGTCAATAATTTATAAAAATCATAATCTTGGCCAGGTACAAGTCGATTTAACAAACTATCATCAAATTTTGAGAGTTTTTCAATCAGTTTTTCCTGTGATTCTTTAAGATTTAATACTAAATTAGACCAATTTTCTTTGGTTATTTCTTCTTCGCTTCCGTAATTATCGATTTCGTCAACTAAATCATATCGAACGTTGTCACTGAGTTTTTCATAAACAAAGTTTCGCCATGCTGATAGATGATAAACAATTTGACAAATTGTATGTTTAGAAAAGTTTTTCTGAACATCAACAATATCAAATGGCATCGAATTCAGAAACTCCATCACAGATGGTCCATGCCAAGCATCACCTCTAAAAACGGTGTCCAAATTATCAATAATTTTTTCGAGTTGGTTGTTGGTCATAAATAGGAAGAATAATTTGCTTACAAATTTCAGAAAAAGCCATCAATTGACATAATATAAACTAAAATTATATTTTCAGTTTAGGATTTCTTTTTATTAATTGACCAAATGTATCTAGAGCCTCATCAATTTTTTTCATAGAGATATCGCCTTTAACCTTTGTTATGAAAGGAACAAAATGTCTAAAATAAAACTTTAATCTTGGCTCTGCCTTTATTGGATAATCGTTTGGCCCCATTTCAATACCGTGTATAAAATTATAGGCAACATGCACGTTCTGATCGAAAATTGGATAAAACTCTGGTTTTATCATGTGCAAAATCAATGTCCTTGATACTGCAGCTACTTCATTAAACTTTTCATTAAAAACTACTAAATCCAAGTTCTCTTCAAATTTCATATCATTAATATAATCAAGATGAGGATAGATTTTGTCCTTAATGGCTGTCATTCGAATCTTTCCAAGCCCCGCTTGACTCTGCCATTCAAATAGCTCTATAATATCATTATGTGTAAAAGGTTTACCGAATTTAATGTGCTTATAATAGTTTGCCTCCCAGTTTGAGTTGGGGTCATATAACTGTGACCAATGCTCAACAAATGTGGCAAAGTCAGTTGATGGGGAGAAAGTTATAAAATTCATATTTCTTAAGTTTTAATATGTATAATTATGGGTAGGTCAAATCGTTCACAAATTTCGGTATTTTTTTTGTTTTGTTATTAGTTAGAACGTATTTTTACGCACAAACCTAAACTTTTCATTAATTATGAATAAAATCTCCCTATTATTATTGGGCTGTACTTTGTCAATTTCTGCTTTTGCCCAGAAAAAGAAAGTAAACTCACCTCAGCCATCTTCTCAAGCAGTTACCAATGTTACTACAACAAAAATTGATAACAATTTATATAAAGACCTTTCTTGGCGAAATATCGGTCCGTTTCGTGCAGGAAGGTCATTGGCAGTTGCTGGTCATGTAGACCAACCTCTTACTTATTATTTTGGGGCTGTTGGTGGTGGTGTATGGAAAACTACCGATGCTGGAATGAATTGGAACCATATTGGTGATAGTACCTTTAAATCAAGTTCAGTTGGTGCAATTGCTGTTGCACCTTCAGACCCTAATGTTGTGTATGTCGGTATGGGCGAAGCTGATATGCGTAGTAATATTAGCTATGGCGATGGTGTTTATAAATCAACGGATGCCGGTAAATCATGGAAACATGTTGGCTTGCCAAAAGCTGATGCTATAGCAACAATAGAGGTGCATCCTAAAGACCATAATTTAGTATATGTAGCGGCTGTAGGAAATCCATTTGCACCAAATAAAGAAAGAGGTGTTTTTAGAAGTAAAGATGGTGGAAAAACTTGGGAACATATTTTGGCCAAAAACGATAGCACTGGTGCATATCATGTGAGACTCGACCCAAATAATCCAAGAGTTGTATACGCAACACTTTGGCAGGCTTATCGCAATGGCCACAGTATGAGTAGTGGCGGTGTTGGATGTGGTCTTTACAAATCAGTCGATGGAGGCGATACTTGGGAGTCACTGAATGAAAAACCTGGTATGCCAAAAGGACTTCTAGGTAAAATCGGAATTGCAATTTCTCCTGCCAACTCAAATCGTCTATATGCTATGATTGAAAATGTAAAGGGTGGTCTTTATACTTCTTATGATGCTGGTGAGCACTGGACTTTGGTCAATGACAACAAAAATCTTTGGCAACGACCATGGTATTACATGAATCTTCAAGCAGACCCCCAAAATGAAAATGCTTTGATTATCTTAAATGTAAACTCATTCAAATCAACAGATGGGGGAAAAACTATTAGGAATCTTAATGTGCATCATGGTGATACTCATGATGTTTGGATAAACCCAAAAAATCCATCGAATTTTATCATTGGTGATGATGGCGGGGCTGAAGTCACTTTCAATGACGGCTTTACATTTTCGGATATTGATATTCCAACTGCTCAGTTTTATCATGTGCATGTTGATAATGATTTTCCTTATAATGTATACGGCTCTCAACAAGATAATAGTACAGTCAGAATTGCAAGCCGCACTGATGCTAACTCTATTGGGATTCGTGATTGGTATCCTGTTTCAGGTGGTGAGTCTGGCTATATAGCTATTGATCCTAAAAACTCAAAAATTACCTACGGTGGTTCGTATGATGGTTATATGACAAAACTTAATGTCGAAAATAACCAAGAACAAAATATCATGGTATATCCTGAAAATAATATGGGACATACTTCAGCCGAGAAGAAGTACCGTTTTCAATGGACATATCCGATTATTTTTTCTCCTCATGATGAAACTCGCCTTTATGCAACGTCACAATACGTTCACGTTACTCATGATGGCGGAAATTCTTGGGAAACAATTAGTCCAGACTTGACAAGAAATGACCCAAAGACAACTGGTGCTACTGGTGGACCAATTACTCTTGACCAAACGGGTGCTGAAATTTATGCTACAATATTTGCTTTAGCCGAGTCTACAATCGAAAAGGGAAATATTTGGGCTGGTTCGGATGATGGATTTATTCATGTAACTCGTGATAATGGTAAAAACTGGTCAAGCATTACGATTCCGACTTCTCAATTAGGCGACTTTGCTTTGATTTCGACCATTCATACATCAGATTTTGTAAAAGGAAAAGCTTACGTTGCTGCAACTCGATATATGTTTGGCGATAGAAAACCTTATCTCTTTAAAACAAGCGATTATGGTAAAACATGGACGAGTATTATTGGAGGAATTCCAACAGATGAATATACACGTGTAGTGCGTGAAGACCCAAATAAAGAAGGTTTGTTATATGCTGGAACAGAAAGAGGGATATATGTTTCATTTGATGATGGTGCCTCTTGGAATCCAATCAATAATAATCTCCCAATTACTTCGGTTCGTGATTTGCAAGTTCAAAAGCGTGAAAAAGACTTGGTTATTGCTACACATGGTCGTTCGTTTTGGATTTTAGATGATTTGACTCCATTACACGAAATCAAAGACAAATCAGTGGCTGATATTCACTTATTTAAGCCACGCCATTCGTACAGAATGCAAGGTGGTGATGGCGGTGGCCGTCGTGGAGTTCCAAAAGACGAAGGACAAAATGCTCCCAATGGTGTTTTAGTAAATTATTACTTAAAAAGTGCTCCAAAAGATGAGGTTAAATTGCAGTTTTTGACAATGACAAACGATACTATCATCACCTATTCGAGTAAAAAAGATGTGAAAGGAGAAGAGCAAAAGGCATCAAAAGATTTTTATGAAGATACTAAACAAAATAAATCTGGATTAATTTCAGCAAATGCTGGACTGAATCACTTTGTCTGGAATATGCGTTATGCTGATGCTACCGAAATTTCAGGCGAACGCTCTCCGATGTGGGCTGGTAGTATGATCGGACCAAAGGTTATTCCAGGAAATTATAAGGTTAGATTGGTTGTAGGTAAAAATATTGTAAAAGAAGAAATTGCTGAAATCAAAAAAGACCCACGTAATCCTGTAACTGATGCCGAGTTAAAAGAACAGTTTGATTTATTGTTAAAAATTCATAGAAAATTAGATGAAAACCATAAGGCAATTAATCAAATGCGTGAAATTAAAAAAGCTGTATCTGACTATATGAAGAGCGTAAAGGATACAGTCCTGATTGGTAAATTTCAAAAATTGACTAAGCCTATGCTCAAAAATTTAGAGGATTTGGAACAATCATTGGTTCAGAACAAGGCACGTGCAACGCAAGATTTATTAGCCTATCCTATTCGTCTGAATGATAAAATTGCGGGTGTAGCAAGCGTAGTTTCAAGTGCTGATGCTAAACCAACAAAAGGTTCTTATGAAGCGTTTGATGATTTGTCTAAAAAAATGGAGAAAACCACAGACAAGCTCAAAAAAGTCATAGATGAAGATGTGCCAGCATTCAATAAAATGGTACTTGAAAATCAGCTTCCAGCTATTAGTGTTGGCAAGAAGAAAGATATAAACTGATAAAAAAACATTAAAAAAATAGCGAAGGGCTTGCTCTTCGCTATTTTTTTAATTAAAACCTTCAATTTTAGCCTCAAAAACAGCCCCATTTTGAGTTGAAAATCCACTTTGTAAGAGGATATTTTTTTTTGCCGAAAATATAATTTGAGAGGTCGAACTGAGAACTTTTGCACTACTTGATATTATTTCAGAAGAAATAAAATTCTTGTTTCCGTATAACATATCTGTTTTTAGGATAAGGTTTTTTACACAATCATTATTTAAAAGCTTTACTATCCAAAAGTCATCATCGCCGTAGTGTTGAGTTACATCAATAAAGTTTTGAACAGGATGTGTATTTCCAACGAATAAAAAGTTATTATCAAAAGTAAGTATCAAATCATTTGGTTCTTCATGGCCTTCGCTTCCAAATTTTTTTTGCCAAATAATTTCGCCAATGATAGAGTCAAGCTTGATTATCCAAATATCTGCACTGCCTATATTATTGGTTGCTTGACCATCATTCGAGTATGCTTCTCCTACAACAACGTATTCGTTACTATTGCTTTCTATAATACCTCGTGCATATTCATCACCACTGCCACCATAACAATGGTTCCATATTTTTTGATCCTGAGTAGAAACTTTCAGAATAAAAAAATCTCTTGCTCCATTTCCACTATGGTTTTCAATGGCGTCAAAGTCAAAGGAATAGGTTTCTCCAATTATTACAAAATTGCCTTCATGATCTTCTGTGAAATTATTAATAAAATCATCTTTACTGCCTCCAAAGTTTTGTTGCCATTGTACCAGTCCTTCGTTATCAATTTTTAGCACTCAAACATCCTGTTCTCCATAATTATTACTCAAATCACCATTCATAGATGTGCTGTTTCCAATTGATATATAATCACCATTGCTACATTTTTTTATTGATTTACAGCTTTCGTTTCCGCTACCACCATAAGTTTTTTGCCAGATTTCATTGCCTTCTGGGTCGATTTTAATTAAAAGAAAGTCAGATAAACCATGATTGTTATATGGATATTGAGATTCTGTTGAACCTACAATCAGAAAATTTCCATCATCAGTTGTACAGACGGAATTACCTATGTCAATATTCACTCCGCCATAGCACTTTTCCCAAATAAGATTAGCAGATAAATCAACTTTTGCTACCCAGAAATCAATTTGGTCGATATAATGCGTGATATCGCCATTATTTGATTGTGTATCGCCAATGCAAAGAATATTTCCATCTGAAGTTTTTATGATTTTTCTTAAATATTCATTATTACTACCACCCAAAGACTTTTGCCAGATTATGTTTCCATCATTACTTAGCCGAACAATCCACCAATCATATCCCCCATGATTCATTGATAGATCAAAGTTGCTTGATTGAGAATGACCAGCTACAATATACCCTCCATCTTCTAATTCAATGATTGAAACAGCCTTATCATAGAAACTTCCTCCCAAAGATTTTTGCCAAAGGACACTCGGACTTTGTCCAAATGAGGTGTGAATAATAAATTGTACAAATAAATAGAGTACAATTCCCTTCACAACTTTAATTATTCAATTTTTAACAACGGAAATGCTTTTTGTTTACTCAACTAGAATAATTCTTTATATCTTATTTAATGGAAAAATCCAATAAAATATGAAGTAGTAGAGGGATAAATTTTGCTGTTTTTTTTAGACGCAATAATAATAAATATGCTTAGATTTATATCATTTTTACCTTAATTTTGCAGGGTAATTGTTAAAATTGAGAAAAATTAATTATAATCTAATCATCAACCAATGAATTTCTGGCTCGTAAAATCAGAACCTTTCAAATATTCTTGGGACGACTTCGTTAGTCAAGGCGTAGGCACTTGGGACGGCGTTAGAAACTATCAGGCTCGAAATAATCTAGCTGCTATGAAACTTGACGACTTGGTTTTGTTTTATCATTCGAACGAAGGAGTTGAGGTAGTCGGTATTGCAAAAATTGTAAAAGAGGCCTATCCAGATCCTACCACTGATGATGCTCGATGGGTTGTTGTTAATTTAGCTCCCGTTGAAAAATTACCAAAGAGTGTAACATTAAAAGTCATTAAAGCCGATGAACGCTTGAAAGATGTATCGTTGATTCGTCAGTCTCGTCTCTCTGTTCAGCAACTTAAAAAAGAAGAGTTTGACATCATTGTTTCAAAAGGATATGAAAATTAACACATTAAAAAAGAAGTTATTAAGTTTAAATTTTATCATAATATTAATCATTAGCTTATTTGATGCTAATGCACAAAGTGTGGAGCGGGTAGAAATACCCACACGTGGTGATGACCAAGGTTTTCAGGTGATTACACTTGGTGAAGAAGGCGTTTTGCTCTTAACTAAAATAGGAAAAATAAACTTTAACATTACCAAATTAGATAATCAACTTCATCAAAGCTGGTCAAAAAATGGTGAACTAGAAGAAAATCAATCAATGGTCGATTTTTATCGAGATGGCCGTGACGTTTATTTTCTATTTAGTAAATACAATTCAGACCTATACCAAATTATAAAAGTTTCGACTGGAATTGGAATTATTCAAAAGTTTTTCTTTGAAAATATTCGTCGTTTTGAAATTTCTGAATTCAAAGTTTTCAACGAAGTTGCTTATTTAGCAGGTATGGTAAAAGAAGAGCCAGTTTTGATGAGTGTCAATTTTAATAAAATGCAACCACGTATTTTAGCGGGTGGAATTAAAGGCACAGCCAGTATTTCGTCGCTTGATTATGACAATATCAATGATTTGCTTATTGTTTCGTATTCTGTTAAAAAAGGTCGCTCAAGCTATATGGCCGTCAAACGGATAAATCCTAATGGGAAAATTGTTGAACAATTGACTGTCGAACCAGAAGAAGATTACGGATTGTTGACAGGTAAACTATTTTCATTGAATGATGGAACTCAATTGATGATTGGCAACTATGGTTTTAAAGGATATCAATCAAATGGTGGACCGATGTCCCAAGGATTATATATCAGCAAAGTAGATGGAGAAACTCCAGAATACTTGAAAATGCACAGTTTTACCGATTTTAAAAACTTTTTCAAATTTTTGCCAACTAAACAACAAGAAAAAATTGAAAAAAAAATCAAAAAGAAAAAAGGCAAAGGCGATGATTTAAAACTTAATTATAGGGTCTTAGTTCATGAAATTATCAAAAAAGATAATCAATATGTTTTAGTTGCAGAGGTTTTTTATCCAGAATTTAGAAATTATAATAACTACGGCTCGCCATTTTATGGAAGTGCATTTGGATCGCCTTTTGGGTTAGGTTATAATTCATTAAATGCGATGCGTTTTTCTCGTTATTATGGGCTAAATTCATGGGCATGGAATCCGTGGATGTATTCAAATTATAGTAATAATAACCAACAATTTGATGGTTTTAAATACACTCATGCTATCATTGCCGGATTTGATTTAGATGGAAAACTTGTTTGGGATAATAGTTTTAGTTTCGATAATGTAAAAAGTATGGAGCTAAAAGAGAAAGTTAAAATTCGTTATGAAGGCGATGAAATTTCCTTGGTTTATAGCAATAAAGGAAAACTCGCCACTAAAATAGTAAGAGGAAATGAGGTAATAGAAGGTATCAAAACGATTGATATTGACACTCAAAAAGAAGGTGATAAAGTAAGAGATACCGCTACAGATGAAATTGAATATTGGTATCAAAATTATTATTTAGCTTGGGGCTATCAACGAATAGTAAATCGAAACGAAGGAAGTAGAAGGGTCTTTTATTTAAATAAAATTGCATTTTAAAATATAAAATTCTTTATGCCACACCATTCTTAAATAGTTGTGGCATATTTTTAATCTTAAAACGCGAGGTTCTTCTTCCTATTAAAAAATAATTTTTCTTATTAATGTTATAGCTTTACACTCATTAAAATCCCAATAATTAAATGAGGGTAATCCTGCTACAGTCCTTTCAAAAATTGTGGAGATAGAAGTAAGTGGTAAGCCAACCTAGCAAAAGCAATCTCGTTGGGAAAAGAAGGTCTTTTATTGGCTGTAAAAAAAATAGTAACAAAGCTCTGATTATAAAATTTGATACTTTCTTAAAAAGCGTGTGGGAAAATTGGGTTTTTGGGGATATTGAACAAAAACTAGGCAGGTTAAATTAAGTTATAAATTTTTTAATAGTTTTGCTGCAAATTTTCATTTACATGGAAATTTTCCTGTACATCATGCATCAATATGAAACAGACCTCTTCTGAACTTGATAATGTTTTAGCCATACAAAATCAACTTTCTGTGGCAATTTTTAACTTAGGGAATTTGATTGAAACAAATCTTTTAAACTTTATATAAAACAAAATTTACAAACTTTCTACTGAAATTAGTGAATCAGAAAACAATCAATGCATTGCCAAATACTAAAATTCAAAAAATTGGTATGGAATTTATTTCATTGCTGATGGAAGTCGTGTTAATTTTGAGATAATAAAAGTAGTGTCTGTCTCGAAAGAAAAACCTTCAAGACCCCAAAAAAGGCAGTGTCTAATTCCAGAAACCAACATAAAGAAAATTTTCTATCTATCGAAATTGCTAAATTCTTCCTTTTAGATAAATTTATAAACATTTATAAACAGCATTGTTTTGTATAATTTACTTACACCAAATATCAGCTCTTATGAGTTAATCGACTCTGGAAACTGTGAGAAACTCGAACGCTTCGGCGATTTTATTTTAGCAAGACCTGAACCTCAAGCAATTTGGGATAAGTCACTTTCCGATGAAGTTTGGCAACAAAAAGCATCTGCTATTTTCAAGAAAACTAAAGGTCGTGACCAACTAAGCCCAGAGGAACGTGGCGAGTGGCATAATATCAAAAAAATGCCTGAGAAGTGGTATATGGACTATCTACAGGGTAAATCTAAACTTAAATTTAAATTATCATTATCATCTTTCAAACATGTCGGTATTTTTCCTGAACAAGCAGCTAATTGGGAATTTATCGAAAATAAGTTATCATTGATGAAAAGTGGTCATTCAGCTATTCAAATCCCAAAAGTGCTAAATTTGTTTGCATATACTGGCGGAGCATCATTGATTTCAAAAGCCAATGGAGCTGATATCACTCATGTCGATTCGGTAAAACAGGTAATTTCTTGGTCTAGAGAAAACATGGAGGCAAGTGGGTTGTCGGATATTCGCTGGGTAATTGAAGATGCACTGAAATTTGTAAAGAGAGAGGTAAAACGTGGAAAAAAATATAATGGAATCATTCTCGACCCTCCCGCTTATGGACGTGGGCCTGAAGGTGAAAAATGGATTTTGGAAGAGGGTTTGAATGAATTATTGAAAAATTGCTTGAAACTTCTTGATGAAAATCATTGTTTTTTTATTCTAAATCTTTATTCGATGGGTTTTTCGGCTGTTATTGCAGAAACTATCATCCAGCAAAATTACCCAAATGTTCAAAACGCTGAAATGGGAGAGTTGGTATTAAAAGACAACTACAATAAGAAATTGCCCTTGGGTGTTTTTTTTCGTTTTTCTTCAGTGTGAGTATTACTGTAATAGAAAAATTATTTCTCATATTTTCTTAATTCTAATTTGTAAATACAATATATAGTTAACCTTTGTAACAACTCAATCGCCTTTTTATCATTCCTTTTTAAAGAGATATAAAAGCCTTGAGATTAACCAATATTTTAAAACTCATTTGAAAATATTTGATGTATTTATTATGTGGATGTTCGATCTAGTGATGTCTGCCACTCAAGAAACGAGTTATCGTATTTAAGTTGTAATCAAGATTATATAAATAACATTTTTAAATTAAATCCCTTTTACATTTTAATAAGAAATGTAAAAAACTGATCATCAAGTTTTGCATTTATTGTAAAAAGCTTTTCCAAAGGTATTTTGTCTCTTTTAAGACATAAAATCACTAAATTAAAATACAGGTTAACTTTATGTTTGATTTTCTACAATTAATGAACTTACTCAATAATTGAAAAATTGACTTTGATTTTAATTAAGTTGTTGATTATCAATGGTTTTAAATGATAAAATAATATATAAAACGCTAAATTCATAAGTATGAATTCATATCTCTCAACTTTTCATTTTATTTGTGAGAAAAAATTCGGATTTTTGTAAAAAAATATCTCACAATTAAGCGATTTTTGAATTGCTATGACCCAATTGTCAGTAAAATCGGATGTCTAATAATCAAAAAATATACCTATTTATCGCACTTTCAGCACTCTTGTACGCCTGTGGACAAGACAATCGTGAGCGTTCGAAAATCCCTCCAACACCATTCCAAACAGAAAGTATTCAAAATACTGCCTCGCTTGAAGCCCTAACTGATGCTATCAGAAGGAACCCAAGTTTAGCCGAAAACTATTATAAACGTGCGATAGTTTTAAATAAAATGGGTGAGTCACAAAAAGCACTTGAAGATATAAATCGTGCCGATCGTCTTAAACAAAATACAGGAAAATATTTATTTGTAAAAGCCTTGATTTTGCGGGATATGAAACAAAATCGTGAAGCCTTTGCTTTCGCTCAAAGTGCTGAAATATTGAATGTTGATACCCCTGAACTTTATACATTACTTGGTGATTTGTCACAACAACGCAACGACCTTAAAAATGCTGAACAATATTTAGCAAAATCTTTGCAATTGGCACCCTTTGACGGCGAAACTTTCTTTTATCAAGGTACATTGGCTGCCCGTAAAGGGGATACGCTAACCGCCCTATTGAAAATGAATAGAGCAATTGAAATGAAGCCTTCTCTCAAATTGGCTTATTCTTCTCTGACAGAAGTGCTTAGAAATAGGGCCTTATACGATTCAGCTTTGGCAGTTAATAATTCAGCTTTAGTACAATTTCCTAAAAATTCTGAGTTTTTGGTAGATAGGGGTTTGGTTTTTAATAAATTTGGTCGCCTAGACTCAGCACTTATCTATTTTAATAAAGCAATTAAAATGGATGAAAAGAGAAGTGATGCAATTCTTTATTCAGCTTCAATATATTTCCGTAGAAAAAATTATGATAAAGCATTGAAATTATATGAGAAGGTTTTAGACGCTAATCCTGAAACACCAAAAATTAATTATTCGATTGCCTTAACTCTTGAACAACTCGGTTTATTGACTAAAGCAGAAGAATTTTTAAAAGCTCAGGTTGAAAAAGATCCCAATGACACACAAACAATAATCGCTCTAAATAGAGTTTCTGGAGAAGTAAATTCGGCATTGGGTGTTTATACGGCACCAATTCCGATTCCGGTAAAAAAAGCTCCAATTGCGGTGTCTAAAGCAAAATCAGTTGTTGATGAACCCAAAAGACTTTTAGATACGGCAAGAATTAGAGTAAATATTATAACACCCAAAAAGAAGGTAAATATCAAAACGGATACTTCACGACGCTTAAAATTTTGATTTTGCATATAATCTATTTAATCGAAAACCATCTAAAGCTCAATACATTAACATCATTGAAATATAAATGTGGCTTGCTACTTAATTGTTGATAAATTTATATGATTAAAATTACATTACCCGACGGAAGCGTAAGAGATTATCCAAAAGGAATTTCGAGTTATGAAATCGCCCTTTCGATTAGTGAAGGGCTTGCAAGAAATGTATTAGCTGCCAAAGTAAATGGGATAGTACAAGATGCCAATTTGCCATTAGAAACTGATGCTAAATTACAACTTTTGACTTGGAATGATGCTGACGGCAAATCAACATTTTGGCACTCCTCGGCTCACTTAATGGCTGAGGCCTTAGAAACTTTATATCCAAAAGTGAAGTTTTGGGTTGGTCCACCTCTTGAAAATGGTTTTTATTATGATGTAGATACCTGTGGCGAAACCATCTCGAGTGAGGATTTTAAGAAAATTGAAGATAAAATGTTGGAATTGGCTCGTCTGAAAAATGATTTTATCAGAATTCCGATGGCTAAAGCCGATGCTATAAAATATTTTGAAGAAAAAGGCGATGATTATAAATTAGATTTACTTTCAGGTTTGGAAGATGGTTCTATTACATTTTATACGCAAGGAAATTTCACTGATTTATGCCGTGGTCCGCACATTCCTAATACTGGCTTTATCAAAGCTGCTAAAATTATGAATGTGGCGGGTGCCTACTTTAAAGGCGACCAAAATAATAAAATGTTAACTCGCATTTATGGAGTTACGTTTCCAAAACAAAAAGAGTTAGAAGATTATATAATACTTTTGGAGGAGGCCAAACGTCGTGACCATCGTAAATTGGGTCAAGAACTTGACTTGTTTACGTTTTCGGAGAAAGTAGGAAAGGGTTTGCCATTATGGTTGCCAAAAGGAGCAATGTTACGGGAGCGTTTGGAGAATTTCTTGCGTAAGGCACAGGTTAAAGCTGGTTATCAACAAGTTGTTACGCCTCATATTGGTAGCAAACAATTATATCTAACGTCTGGTCACTGGGAAAAATATGGAAAAGATTCATTCCAGCCTATTACAACACCTGAGGAAGGAGAAGAGTTTTTGTTGAAACCAATGAATTGCCCGCATCATTGTGAAATTTTTCGTGCCAGACCGCGGAGTTATCGAGAATTGCCTTTAAGATTGGCTGAATTTGGGACTGTTTATCGTTATGAGCAAAGTGGAGAATTACATGGCTTAACCCGTGTAAGAGGATTTACTCAAGATGATGCACATATTTTCTGTACTGACGACCAAGTAGAGTCTGAATTCAAAAAAGTAATTGATTTGGTTCTTTATGTTTTTAAATCCCTTGGTTTTGAAGATTTTTCTGCACAGGTTTCCTTGCGTGACCCTGAAAATAAAACAAAATATTTTGGCTCGGATGAGTCGTGGGATAAAGCCGAAAATGCCATTCGTCGTGCAGCAGCCGAAAAAGGACTTAAAACTATTGAAGAAGTAGGCGAAGCTGCTTTTTATGGGCCAAAGCTTGACTTCATGGTAAAAGATGCTTTGGGTCGTAAATGGCAATTGGGAACTATTCAAGTTGATTATCAATTGCCACAAAGATTTGAATTGGAATATGTTGGCTCTGATAACCAAAAACACCGCCCAGTAATGATTCACCGTGCTCCATTTGGCTCGATGGAACGTTTCATTGCAATTTTGATTGAAACAACCGCTGGCAATTTTCCACTGTGGTTATCACCTGATCAAATAGCTATTTTACCTATTTCAGAAAAATACGAAGACTACGCTAATGAAGTATTCTTGACTTTGCAAGAAGAAGATATTAGAGGCTACGTTGACCATCGTGATGAAAAAATTGGTCGTAAAATCCGTGACGCTGAGGTAAATAAATTGCCATTGATGTTAATCGTTGGTGAAAAAGAAGCAGAAGACGGTAAAGTTTCTGTTAGAAGAAAAGGCGAGGGTGATTTAGGCTCTATGACAATAGAAGAATTTATTGTTTATGCAAAAGCTGAAATATACAAAAATATACCTCAGTTTAAGGTATAATCCTCTCGGTTTTTTAATATTTGAATCAATAATATTTGTTTTATACAAATTAGTTAGTACTTTCGTAAAAATCAATTTTTAGTAACCTTAAAATCGTTAAATGGCACAACAACCATTCAATCGTAATTTCAGAAAACCAGTACAGAAGGAAGACGAACACCGAATCAACCAACGTATTCGTGTACCACAGGTTCGTTTAGTAGGTGATAACGTAGAGCAGGGAATTTTTGAAACATCCCAAGCTCTTGCTATGGCACAAGCCCAAAGTTTAGATTTAGTTGAAATCGTACCAACGGCCAATCCGCCAGTATGTAGAGTAATAGACTATTCTAAGTTTAAGTATGACCAAAAAAAGAAGCAAAAAGAAATAAAAGCAAAAGCTGCAAAGACTGTAATCAAAGAAATTAGATTTGGTCCCCAAACTGATGACCATGATTTTGATTTTAAACTGAAACACGCCATAGGTTTCTTGAAAGAAAATGCAAAAGTCAAAGCTTATGTTCATTTTGTTGGCCGTCAGATAGTATTCAAAGACCAAGGCGTTGAATTGTTGAAACGATTTATTGTGGGTTTAGAAGATTATGGAAAGCCCGAAGGTGAATTGAAACTTGAAGGTAAAAGAATGATTGTATTTCTTGCTCCTAAGACAAAAAAATAAAGTTTCTTTTAAATATTAAGGGCTGAATTGAAATTTCAATTCAGCCCTTTTTTATAAAACTTTTATAGATTTTTGATTAAGTAATGAGACATAAGACGGTTCGCCGCAGCTATTCGAAACCTTAGATAAAATACTTATTATCATTAAGTTATATCATTTCAATTTTGTCTCATTACTTATTAAATAATTTTTGACAATTTTTCTAACTTTTGGAGTCTTAAAATTATCAAATCATCAACATAAATTTGCCATTATTATTTGATAAATTCAAATACAAAAATTTGGTAGTACAGCGTGTTATATTTTACATTTCAAGTATTGCGTCAATTGTCTTCCAACCTACTTTCCTACCGAAATCATATTGGCAAACAAGCGATAAGCTCCAGGCACGCCCGCAGGAAGCTGACGGAAAAAAGCTAAACCTGTAAAGACGAAATTTCCTTTGCCATATTTTGCGTATAATACACTGCCTTCGAGTTCGGTTTCATTGGCATCATTCATGGAAAAAATCGTTTCGTATTTATCGCTCCATTTGTCAGCAAAATATAAACCACGTTCTTGAATCCAGCCTTCAAAGTCTTTAGCAGTAATTTTGTTTGGTGAATTAAGTAATGGATGTTGAGGCTTTAAAATTTTCATTGTGGCAGCTTCATCGGTGACTCTACCTCGACCAATACCCATAGGGAATGGCCCGATTTCTTTAACTTTAGACACACCATAAAAAGCGTTTGTTTGATATTGGGTCACTATATTTCCGCCGTTATTAACATATTCCATGAGTTTTTCCTGGAAATATTTTAAGTGTTCTTCGGTGTTGTAAGCCCTAACCCCAATAATTATCGCATCGAATTGGTTTAGATCTTTAGCTAGTTCTACTGGCGTAAGCATTGTTACTTGATAGCCAATTTGTTGTAAAGCCGCAGGAACTTCATCGCCCGCACCTGCTATGTAGCCAATTCTATTGCCTTTTTTCCTTAAATCGATACGAAGAGCTTTTGCTTCAGCAAAGGGATATAGTGTAAGTGTTGGTACATGCTTATATTCGATACTGGCAATACCTCTATCATAGGAGCCTGATGATGTTTGGGCTATAGCTTTTATTGTTATTTCTGATGCAGTTGACGAAGGAAAAACTTTAAAAGTCACTTTTTTTTCTTCGTATTTTTCTTTTAAATCAAAATTTATAAGGGCAGGTTCTACTTTCCATGTATTTGGAACATCCAATTTCACTGTTCCTACCACACCTTTTTTTCCTGATTTTAAGGTTACAATTACATCTTTTGGCTTATTATCGCCAAATGAATAAACTTTTTCGGCTATTGTTGCAGTTACTTCTGGGCGAACCTCGAAATAACGATAGATTTCTCCGTCCGAAGGCTCAACGAATTTATATGTAAGCGGAGTTTGGAATGTAAATGCTTTGCCTTCAATAGTGAAACTGTATTCGCAAATTAAATCGGCAGGTTTCATTGGTAAACCTCGCAATAATTGATCGTTCACTTTATAAAAACCATTTTCTTTTCTTTCCACTAACCAATAAGGTTGAGTAATTGGTACATTAATAGGTATTTGCAGTTCAGTTATTATGTTCAAGCCATCGTTATAATCGAGTTTTTTATTGATGGTTGTATCTTTTCCTGTTCCTTTAAATGTAAGTTTTTCGAGTGTAATTTTTGCATTACTTCTACTTACGACATTTACATTTACTTTGATTTTATCGTTTGGTGAAACTGAATAATCTGTCGGATTTGCTTCAAACCATAATCCTGCACAAGCTAAAATCAATTCTTGCACTTCTTTTTTCTTATAAGTTGTCCAAACATTTGGGTTGCGTTCAGCATCTTCTATACTTACAATTGTATTGTAAATTTCAATCAAAGCAGGAACAGATGCTGAGGGAATTTGAGCCTTGAAATTAGTATAAACATCATTGACCATTTTTTCTATTTTCTCTCCGCCATTCATTCTTTTCCACGAAATATCAATTCCATCAAATAAGTCATTTTTTGCTTCTTCACCAGCCTTGTGAAGTGCATAATCTGTACGTTGATTTTTAGTTTTTGCTGAGCCAAAGCCTTGGCTTTTGTGCATACTACGAGCTTCGGCAGAAATCTCAGTATAAGATTTTCCGAGTAGTGGATTGTAATCTCCAAGTGGAATTTTGATATAGCTTCCTTCGGGTTGGTTATTTTGAAAATTCGGAGAAAACGAATTCCAAACTAAGCGTTTTGCTTGCCATGTTTTCACAAACTTTAATTGTTCAGGAAATCGATTTGGGTCGGCCGCAGCCTTGAATGCCTCTTCTGATAAAACTGCCGATGCCGAATGATGACCATGACCCGCACGAGCATCAGGTGGGAAACGATTAACAATTACATCTGGTTGAAAGTTACGAATACGCCAAACTAAATCAGCCAGAATTTGGTCTTTTCCCCACGTTGCCATTGCCTCATCTGTGGTCTTTGTGAAACCAAAGTCGTTGGCACGGGTAAAATATTGTTCACCGCCGTCAATACTTCTTGCTCCAAGAAGTTCGTGCGTACGTAACAAACCAACGTACTCGCCTTGTTCAGAACCTACTAAATTTTGTCCACCGTCGCCACGGGTCATAGCAATATACCCTGCACGCACCATTTTTTCCTTTGAAAGCCATGTGATAAACAAGGTGTTTTCATCATCAGGGTGAGCCGCAACATATAGTACATTGCCCACTACATTTAATCTTTTGATTGCTTGAAGGATTTCGCCTGTATTCATTTGTTTTGTTTGTGAAAAAACCGAAAATGAAATAAGAGAAATAAGAAGGACCGTAATTTTTTTCATCGAGTAAGGTTTATGAGTCATTGGTTTAATTCTAATTCATTTGAATTTATGTTTGTCTTTCGAAATTAATAAAGAAACACCGAATCAAAAAGAAATTATTGATGTCATCTATTTATTATGTATTATTCTTTGACAAATTAGTTAAATAAATTTGTTTTTTGTTTTAAATGAAGTCGATAAAATATTGTTATTTATCAAAAAAATACTAAAATTGAATTTAGACTTTTTTTAACAACTCAATTAACTTAAATTTGCGTAAATATTAACTACAGTACTCACTAAACTCAAATACGATTACTTATGGATTCGATGATTATGTACCTTGTTCCGCTTTGTGGAATTATTGGCTTACTTTACACTGCTTGGCGATTCAATTGGGTCTCGAAGCAACCTGCTGGAGATGCCAATATGCAAAAACTATCGGGCTATATTGCCGATGGAGCGATTGCATTTTTAAAAGCTGAATGGAAGGTTTTGGCCTATTTTGCTATTCCGACTGCTATTTTATTGGCATGGCTCGGCTCTTCAACTGACAAATCTTCATGGATTATCTCAATTGCATTTTTGATTGGTGCTTTGTTTTCTGCTTTTGCAGGTTATGTTGGAATGAAAATCGCAACAAAAGCGAATGTTCGTACTGCACAAGCGGCTCGTACTTCATTGGCACAAGCCCTCAAAGTTTCATTTACTGGTGGTTCTGTAATGGGAATGGGAGTTGCAGGTTTAGCAGTTTTAGGTTTAAGTTTACTATTTATTATATTTTATAACTACTTTGCGAAAGGTGAGCTGTTAACTTCCGAAAAAATGAGAATCGCTATCGAGGTTTTAGCAGGTTTCTCTTTGGGTGCTGAATCAATCGCTCTTTTTGCCCGTGTGGGTGGTGGTATTTACACAAAAGCGGCAGACGTAGGTGCTGACTTAGTTGGTAAAGTAGAGGCTGGAATTCCAGAAGATGATGTTCGTAACCCAGCCACAATCGCTGATAACGTTGGTGATAACGTTGGTGACGTAGCGGGTATGGGTGCAGATTTATTTGGTTCTTATGTGGCTACTATTTTGGCAACAATGGTTTTGGGTCAAGAAATCAGTGTTTCTGACAATTTTGGAGGTTTTTCTCCAGTATTATTACCAATGGCAATTGCAGCAGTTGGTTTGCTAGCTTCACTGGTTTCAACATTTTTTGTTAGAATAAAATCTGAAACATCTTCTGTACAAGCAGCTTTAAATCTTGGAAACTGGGCATCAGTAATCATAACATTTATTGCTTCTTATTTCTTAGTAAAACATATCTTACCTGAAACACTTTCGCTTCGTGGACACGAATTTACTTCAAATGGCGTATTTATGGCAATTGTAGTTGGTTTGATTGTTGGTGCTTTGATGTCAATCATCACTGAATATTACACTGCAATGGGTAAACGTCCAGTGCTTTCAATCATTGAAAAATCGGGTACAGGACATGCCACAAATATAATCGGTGGTTTGGCAGTTGGTATGGAATCTACGGTTCTTCCTATTTTGACTTTAGCGGCTGGAATTATTTTCTCTTATTATTTTGCTGGTCTTTATGGCGTTTCTATTGCAGCGGCTGGTATGATGGCAACAACGGCTATGCAATTGGCAATTGATGCTTTCGGTCCGATTGCAGATAATGCAGGTGGTATTGCTGAAATGTCACAATTGCCTCCAGAAGTGCGTGAACGTACTGATAATTTGGATGCTGTTGGTAATACAACTGCAGCAACTGGAAAAGGTTTTGCGATTGCTTCAGCGGCTTTGACTTCATTGGCTTTGTTTGCTGCATTCGTTGGTATTGCAGGAATCAAATCAATCGATATTTATAAGGCTCCAGTTTTGGCAGGTTTGTTTGTAGGTGGAATGATTCCATTTATTTTTAGTGCTTTATGTATTTCGGCAGTTGGTAAAGCTGCTATGGAAATGGTAAACGAGGTGCGTCGTCAGTTCCGTGAAATTCCAGGAATCATGGAATACAAAACTGAGCCAGAATACGAAAAATGTGTAGCGATTTCGACAGAGGCGTCAATCAAGCAAATGATTCTGCCAGGTGCAATTGCTTTAGTAACGCCAGTTTTAGTTGGATTTGGTTTTAAAGGTGTTTTTGCAGATACCTCATCTCCTGAGATTTTGGGTGGATTATTGGCAGGTGTAACGGTATCAGGTGTTTTAATGGGGATTTTCCAATCAAACGCAGGTGGTGCTTGGGATAATGCCAAAAAATCATTTGAAAAAGGTGTGATGATTGACGGTGTGAAACATAAGAAAGGTTCTGAGCCACACAAGGCCGCCGTAACTGGTGATACTGTTGGAGATCCATTCAAAGACACTTCTGGTCCGTCAATGAATATCTTGATTAAATTGATGTCAATCGTTTCCTTAGTAATTGCTCCTTATATTGCGGTTACTTCTTCTGAAACGGCAATTGTTGAAGCGACTTTGCCAGTAAGTATTAATAAGGAATTATCAACTGGTGCTAATTTGAATTTCTTGGAAGGTGGAATTGAAGATCAAGTAATTAATTTTATTGAGTCGAATTCAGTTGCCGGGAAAAACAATTTGTTCAATTTCAAGGCCTTAAACTTTGAATCGGGAAATAATTCTATCGATTTGAATTCTATGAATGAAGTGAAAAATATTTCTGAAATATTGAAAGCATACCCAAATGTAACTATCAAAGTGAGTGGCTATACTGATAATACTGGCGAAGATGCAGCAAACTTGAAAATTTCGACTGAGCGTGCAACAGCTGTAAAATCGGCCTTGGTCGGATTAGGTATTAGTGATGCTCGTTTAGAGGCAGAAGGTTATGTAGAAGCAAACCCTGTTTCAACAAACGATACTGAAGAAGGTCGTGTTGCCAACAGTAGAATAGCGTTGAGTGTTGGAAAGAAGTAATTTACACCTCCTATGGGGAATAAAAATAAACAAAAAGCCTTTTTCAATTATCGAAAAGGGCTTTTTGTTTTGAGTGAAGTTTGTATTTACTTTAAAATCAACTAAATTCACCTAAAATAATAATCAAAATGGGACAATATGTAGCGTTAAAATACGACAGATTCCGATTAAGCGATGACGAATTTTATGATTTCTGTACACAAAATGACAGTCTAAAATTTGAAAGAGATGCAAAAGGAAACATTTTAATTATGCCGAATACAGGAGGAATAACAGGAAATTTGAAATTTGAATTAAATATTGAATTCGGAATTTGGAATCGTCAAGCAAAACTTGGTAAAGGTTTTGATTCATCAACAACATTTCGTTTGCCAAGTTCAGCGGCACGCTCGGCGGATGTGGCTTGGGTAAATAATGAAAATTGGAATCAATTAGATTTAGCACAACAGACTAAATTTCCTCCTGTTTGTCCTGATTTTGTTTTGGAATTAATGAGTACCACAGATAATTTGAAAGACTCTACTAAAAAAATGGAAGAAGAATGGATGGGAAATGGTTGTAAATTAGCTTGGTTGATCAATCCTAAAACTCAAAAAACGTATATTTTTAGAGAAAATAAAGAAGTTGAAATTGTTGTGGGCTTTGACCAAAAACTCTCTGGCGAAAATGTATTAGTTGGCTTTGAATTAGATTTGAGCATTTTGAAATAAATATCACGCTGTTTTCTCCCAATCCAAATAAATATCATTGAGTGAAATTTCTACATCGACTGATTTTAGTTCGATAATATCTTCGATTTTCGTATAGGAACGATATTGCCAAAAAATAGCATTTTCAGGTTTATAGTAGGTTTCGACTAAAATCTCGTTTTGAGATACCAAAATGTACTCCTTAAAAGAAGTGATTTTTTGATATGCTTGGAATTTACCTTGTCGGTCATATAATGCGGTTGAATCTGATAATACCTCAACTATTAAAATTGGATTCTTTACCGCATGAGGCATTTCTGGAAAAGTTTCAGTTTTGCCACACACCACAAAAGTATCAGAATAAACAAACTTTTCATCAGAAACCGCAATTTTTGCATCACTGTTGTAAGTTCGACAAGATTTGGCTTTTGTCTTTAAAGCTTGTCTAAGACTTCCGCCAACATTATTCGATAATAAGCTATGATTGAGCGTTCCGCCAGCCATGGCGAAAATTTCTCCCTCATGATATTCAAGTTTTTCTAAAGAATTTGCCTCCATTTCGAGGTATTCCTCTATTGAATATTTATGTTTTGGTGTTTCTTCGCACATAAATTTCTATTTTTCGATTAGAAATATACTGGTTTTTAGAGAACGCCTAATATACACCTGTTAATAGTCATGTGTGATGCTGGGCTTATAATACGAGTTTTTGCAACTTTATTAATGCAACCATTCAAACTATGAATGAGCAAATATTGTGTTAATATATAGACGAAGGCTAAACTTTAGTTTTTATTTTAAATATAGTTGTCAATATTTTTCTTGATTTGAAAAAAACAAATCCAAATTTCGGAAATAAACTCAAATAGCCAATTTATCTAATGGTCTTTTTGTTTGGTGAAAATCCTAATTTCAGAAACGGCGGTAAATGAAAGTTTTTAAATAATATTTTAAAATCCGCCTAGTTGTTGTCAGTTATAATCAAGTTCTATGGGTAATTAATATTTCACAGAAACCCAAAAAAAGCCCCAATTTCTTGGGGCTTTTCAAAAATTATATCACCACATTTACAATCCGTTTCGGTACAACAATGATTTTCTTTGGCGTTGCACCTTCCAACCATTTTAATACTAAATCATTTTCTAAAACTAATTTTTCAATCTCTTCTTTACTCATATCGGCAGGGAAGTTGAGCGTTGCACGCACTTTACCATTTATCTGAATCGGATACTCAAATGAATCTTCAATCAAATGTTTTGCCTCAAAAATAGGGAATTCTTGAACTGTAATACTATCAGCATTGCCTAAAATTTGCCATAATTCTTCTGTTACATGGGGTGCATAAGGTGAAAGAATTACAACTAATTTTTCAAGAATGGCTTTTTTATGGCATTTCAAGTCAGAAAGCTCATTTACACAAATCATAAACGAACTGACAGAGGTGTTGAATGAGAATGACTCAATATCTTCGTTTACTTTTTTGATTGTTTTGTGCAAAGCCTTCAATTCTTCTTTGGTTGGTTCAGCATCAACTACCAAATTTTTGCCGTTTTGGTCGAAAAACAATCGCCATAATTTACGTACAAATCTATACGTTCCTTCAATACCACGAGTATCCCAAGGCTTGCTTTCGGTCAATGGCCCTAAGAACATTTCGTAAAGACGGAATGTATCAGCACCGTATTTCTCAACAATTGTATCGGGATTTACCACATTGTACTTCGATTTTGACATTTTTTCTACTTCCGAACCACAAACATATTTTCCTTGCGACGCACCGCCATCTTCCAAAATAAATTGTGGGTCATCGCCAATGTCATTTCTAGTTGCTTTAAATTTTTCTACATCTAAAACATCATTTTCTACAATATTTACATCAACATGAAGTTTTGTTGTCTCGTATTGGTCTTTTAAACCATAAGACACAAAAGTTACTTTTTCTGAATCTTTCAAGCGATATACAAAATTCGAACGTCCCATAATCATCCCTTGATTGATGAGCTTCATGGCGTATTCTTCTTGCGGAACATGACCTCTATCTTTCAAGAATTTGTTCCAAAAACGGCTATACAATAAATGTCCAGTGGCGTGTTCTGTTCCACCTAAATATAAATCCACATTTTGCCAGTAATCAATCGCTTCTTTCGAGGCAAACTCTTGGTCGTTATGGGCATCCATGTATCTGAACCAATACCAGCTACTTCCTGCCCAACCTGGCATGGTGCTTAGTTCGTATTCATTTCCTTTATAATTCCAACCTTCGGCACGGCCCAAAGGTGGTTCGCCATCTTCGGTTGGTAGATATTTATCAATTTCTGGCAAAACCAAAGGCAAATCTTCTTTATCAATCAAATAAGGAAGCGGTTCACCGCCTGGATTGTCTTTAAAGAAAACAGGCACAGGTTCGCCCCAATAACGCTGGCGAGCAAAAACTGCATCACGCAAACGATAATTTACCTTACCTTTTCCGATGCCATTTTCTTCCATGAAAGCAATCAATTTGGCCGTAGCTTCTTTGTATTCAAGGCCATTTATCATGCCCGAATTGATGTACTTACCTTCTTTGGTAGCATCAGCCTGGGTTTCAATATCTGCTTGAGCATCAAGGATTTGTATGATAGGTAAACCAAAATGTGTTGCAAAATTCCAGTCACGTTGGTCGCCCGAAGGCACACCCATCACAGCACCCGTTCCGTAACCTGCCAAAACATAATCTGCAATCCAAATAGGCACTTTTTCTCCGCTAAAAGGATTGATACAAAAGCTGCCTGTAAAAGCTCCTGAAACGGTTCTTACATCAGACATACGGTCGAGTTCAGAACGTTTTTGAGTTTCGGAAATATAATTTTCAATGCTTTCTTTTTGCTCAGGAGTTGTCAACGAAGCTACAAATTCATGCTCTGGAGCCAAAACCATGAACGAAACGCCATAAATGGTATCAACACGAGTCGTAAAAACTTCAATTTTAGCATCAGCATTGTTTTCAAGAGTAAACTTTACCATTGCTCCAACCGAGCGACCAATCCAGTTTTTTTGTTGTTCTTTCAAAGAATCTGACCAATCAACCAAGTCCAAACCGCTAATCAAACGGTCGGCATAAGCGGTAATTCTCATCACCCATTGTTGCATTTTTTTCTGAACGACAGGGTAGCCACCACGCTCCGAAACGCCATCTTTTACTTCATCGTTTGATAAAACCATTCCGAGTGCAGGGCAGAAATTTACAACAGCATCAGAAAGATAAGTCAAGCGATAATCGAGTGAAATTTTGTATTTCTCAGTTTCGCTAAAAGATTTCCATTCTTCGGCCGTGAAACTTGAAGTTTCATCATTGCAAGCTGCCTTTAATCCCGATGTTCCATTTTGCTCAAATTTTGCATATAAAGTTTCAATAGATTCGGCTTTGTCAGAGTCCTTATTGTACCAAGAATCAAACAATTCCATGAAAATCCACTGTGTCCACTTATAATATTTAGCATCCGATGTACGCACTTCACGGCTCCAATCGTAGCAAAAACCAATTTTTTTTAATTGACTGATATAAGTAGTAATATTATTTTCGGTCGTGACGGCAGGGTGCTGTCCTGTTTGAATCGCATATTGCTCAGCAGGAAGGCCAAACGAGTCGAAACCCATTGGGTGAAGCACATTAAACCCTTTTAGACGTTTGTATCTTGAATAAATATCGGTTGCGATATAGCCAAGTGGATGTCCGACATGCAGGCCAGCCCCCGATGGATATGGGAACATATCCAACACATAAAACTTTGGCTTAGTGTGGTCGATTTCTACTTTGTAAGTTTGGTTTTCCTCCCAAACTTGTTGCCATTTTTTTTCAATTTCACGATGGTTAAACTCCGACATTTCTTGAATTTTGAATGAGTGATTGCTTGAATGAGCGAATAAAATTTCCGTAAAAATACAATTTTAAAGCTGTATCCTTGTTATTTTGTGCCTACAAAATCATAGCTTTTCAATCTTATGTCCAAAAAGGTAATATTATCTCTGCTTATTTTTCTTGTAATCTCCTTATTATCAGCATTTTATACTAAAACGTACAATCGAAATTCGCCGATAGTTTTGATGACCGATTTTGGCGTAAAAGATGGTGCAGTAGCTGCTATGAAAGGCGTAGCCTTGAATTTAGCTCCGAATCTGACGATTCATGATCTTACGCACGAAATTCCAGCATATAATATTTGGGAAGGTGCTTTCAGACTGCAGCAAACTGCTCCATATTGGGCAGATGGAACTGTGTTTGTGTGCGTGGTTGACCCTGGAGTGGGTACCAAACGCAAATCAATTATTTTGAAAACCAAAGCCAATCACTATTATGTTGGTCCCGATAATGGTTTGTTTACATTAGTGGCTGAAAACGAAGGAATTGATGAAATTCGTGAGATTTCTGAGGCTAATCGTTTGCCCAGTTCTCAAAATTCTTATACTTTTTTCGGGCGTGATGTATTTGCCTATTCTGGTGCAAAACTGGCATCAAACAAGATTTCTTTTGAAGAAGTAGGAGAGAAGGTAGACAATAATACCTTAGTAAAGTTGGATTATCCAAAACCAACATTTGAAAATGGCTTTATTTCTGGTGGAATTCCGATTTTAGATATTCAGTATGGAAATGTATGGACAAATATCAATCAAAAAATAATGAATCAGCTAGGATTAAAGATTGGCGATAAGCTTTTGGTAAAAATATTTGATGGTGAAAAGAAAGTTTATGAAGGAATGATGCCTTATGTGCATACATTTGGAGATGTGAAAGAAGGAGAAAATCTCTGCTACTTGAATAGTTTACTGAATTTATCTTTTGGAATCAATATGGATGATTTTTCAAAAAAATATTCAGTTCGCAGTGGCACAAATTGGAAGGCTGAGTTGAAGAAATTGTGAAAACCCAAAAAGTCTAAATCCTTTTGGGTTTTCATTCCATTAAAATTATATTACCGATTTTATTTCATACATTTCGGAAATTACCTTAAATGAATCCATCAAAGAAGTAAATCTTATTGTATCTACATTTGTAAGCATATCTGTCGGAATTCGGCTATTGGTTTCGATTTTCAGGCCTCTTTTTTGTAAGAATAATTTAGCCGAGAACGGATAAAAAGTATGCGTTACTCTATCCATCATTGTCAGAATGGCGTGCAATTGATTCAGCTTTTCGGTTCGGCCATTCGTGAAAAACTCATTTAATAAATGACTATATGGCTCTGGATAAAAATTGGCCGAAATGGGCGAAATTCCTCTTGCACCTGATTCGAGGGAATCAAGGGCAGTAGCAGTATCGGCATTATAAAGGCCAAAATTTGTATTTTTTATAACATCCGACTTCCGCTCTAATGAGATTGAATTACAACTCGTATCTTTATGATAAACAAAACGCCCAGTCGATGCCATCCATTTTAGCATTTCGGTGCTTAAAAGACGTTTGTATGGAACAGGACATTCATAAACACCTAAAGGGATATTTTCAGTTGCTCGCATTATTTCTTCTAAGCGAGATTTCAAGACATCATCATTTTCATCAGGCTCTACGAGCATACTGGTAATCAAGATTACTGCATTTATACCCGTATCGTATATTTTTTTTATAAATTCTATGTTTGAAGCTCCGCCACGATTAAAAGTTCCTGTGGCAACAACTGGCACTTTATCTTGGCAAAATTTCATAACGCTACTCGTCAATAATAGTCGTTCGTCAGTTGTGAGTTGATACATTTCGCTCGAAAGGCAGTTGGCAAACATACCATTTGAGCCAGCATCAAGATACATATTTGTTAGTCTTTCTAAGCCAACAATATCAATCTGATTGTTCGGTTTAAAAGGCGTAATCATCACGGGCCATAGCCCTTTAGGTAATAAATTCATTGTTTTAGGAAGGTTGAATGTTGTTATTTTATGGTGTTCTTTGCCAAAGTGGTCTGTATTAGCTTAATCAAGTTTTATCAAACATATTTGTTTGCTTTTTAAGCCATTGGTTGGATCTTCTAAAAGTCGATTAAAGGCTAAAGTTTTTCCATCATGCGATAAAACTAAATTACTTGGTGAAGGATTCATTGGCTTTGAAATAATTTTTAATCGCTTATCAAAATCTTGATCGTTGATTTCAACTTCGCAAATACTACCATTCCAAATATAAAAAATACTTTTGCCTGAAGGGTACCAACGGATGCTTCCTTCAACATTAGATTCGTGAAAAGTAATTTGTTTAAGACTTTCTCCGTTTGGTGAAATTGTAAATATTTGATTCATGTTTTTTGAGTCTTTTGCCAAGAATGCAAGCAAGTTTCCATCAAGTGTTGACCTTACAATTCCAATACAGCCTGCATGTGAGGTTTTTGATGTAAAAGTTAAACGTCTTTGAGATGTACCTTTAGGAGGTTTTGGCAATTGGGTTTCAGAACCCTCTAAGAAACCATATTCGCCATCAATTGCTATGTCTTCAGGCATATCGACGATAAAAACTTCATCTACATTTTCTCCATTTTCTGCTTTTACTGTGCCGATAAATGCACGAGACAATTGTCGAGTACCATTGGGTTTAAGATAACCATTTTTTCCAACCCAACTATCGCCTGCGGCTTTGCTGATTTCATCACTTCCAAATTTGGGTTTAGACACAACATTCACAATTAATGCCGAAAACCATTCGCCTGAAAGATTTTCTCCATTATTTTTATCAATAATATAAACAGATTTTCCTTTTTTTGAAACCCCAATTGTTCTTAAATTATGGTTTTCTCCAGTCGAATCTTCCAAGGCTTTCATGATAGCATCATTATAGGTATAACCTATCCAATTTCCGTCGCCACTAAATTCGTGTCTGTGAGTTCCGCCTCTTAATGCACCTTTTGTAAATGGCGAATTTATATCGCGGGCATCAATATAAACCGGATGATCATTTCTTGCTTCATCGACCATTACTCCCGTGCGTCGCCATTGTTGGTAAGGATTTTTCTCGCTTATACTATTCAAGCCATGAATAAAAACAATTTGATTGGCAACGGGTGAATAACTCGCTGCTCCAACGCCCGGCCCAAATGCTTGATTGTTTTTTATTTCATACACAATTTTTTTCTCACCAGTTTTTACATTAACTTTTTCAATTTTTGATGAAGCTGCAATTCCACCATCACCGGTGCGTATATCATACACTAACCATTGATTATCTGGTGAAAAATTATCATTATTATCTAAATCGTGGTTGTAAGTTAGGTCATTTGTGAGTTGTATTTCGGGTAAAAACATTGGTTTACAGCTTGTAAATAAGACAAAAATTAAAACACTATAGCTTTTCATGGTGTGCCAAAATTATTTTTGTGGTTGACTAATCACACCTAAATACCTGCCCAACCAGTAAGGGAGCAACCAAATATCGCCCGCACTATGCTCCGAGGTTCCATTTCCTTTTGTTCGATCCAAATTAAACATATTTGCATTGTGCCTCTGAATCGGTCGCTCATCGGGCGGAAGAACTTCTTTTATAGTTTGACTGCGGAAATTAGTAGAAATTTTCCCAATATCCTTCCTGTGGCTATTCATAATTGTCCAGTCGATCAGGTCGAGTGGGTGTTCTCTTAAATACCATATAGCCTCGTTTAAATCAAAATCTTTTGTGCCTGTCAAAGCCGTGAAGATATTCCATAAACCTTCTTTCTCGGGTCTTTCTACCTGCCAATGGTCAATGATTGCTTTTTTGTAATGAGTTTTGAGCGTATCATTAAATGCGTAACGATATAATCCCCAATAGCCCAAAAAATACATTTCATCGTCGGAATGATTCCACGCATCTGACATTTTTTTACTGTGTTCATCGGCATCTTCGGCAGCGTAACCAATTTGCTTCATTGGTCGCATCAGATTCTCGAAATAGCCGTGTTTTATCATTAATTCAAAAGCTTTTTCTTTATAAATAGGTTTTTTGGTGAAATGATAAGCGGTTTGAAGCATAGCAATAATATTCGATGAATTGAGTTTTCGGTCACCAATGTTTGTCGGAAAAGCGTTTACATAACTCGGATTCCAACGCCCCCAAGCAGTTGGTTTTCCATCATAATCAATCAGGTAAAAGTCGTTTTTTATAATATGACCCATGAGCGTATCAATGAGTGCAATCGAACGTTTTTTTAGGTCGGTGTCTTTAATGAGTTCGGCCATTGCTCCGTAGGCAAAAATATGCCCAATAGCTTCATCACTGCTAGTGGTAGCTTTCCAATCCCATTCTTTATCGCGTGAATGTTGCCAACGGTCAGGGTCGGCAAGTTGGTTTATAAATCCACCTCGTTCAAACGAACGAGCAGGAAAACCTGCTATTTGATTTATAGAATAGAGTCGTTCCATTGCATCCAATGATTCTCGGCAATTTTGTAAAGCATCAGCTTCTTTTGTGACCACATATCGAAAAATCTCTCCACCCAAATACATTGAAGTCCACAGTCCATCATTGTCAGAGTCTGCCAAATAGCCAGTTGATAGATTTCCCTTTTCCATATTATCAAGTGAGGCATTGAAACCATTTCTGATGTGTCGAGTTCTGACTTGTTTTTCAAAGAAAACGGCTTTTTCGTGCAAGGTCATTTTCTTGAAACAAATTTGAGAAAGCCCTTTGTCGCTCACAATTAAAACTGATTTGTCTGGACCTTCGGAAATATGCTTGATTTGATTACTTGTTAGCCAGCGTTCGCCGTTGAAATAATCAAATTTTCCATCTTTTTTCAAAGCAAACGCTCCGTTTGTAGTTCCGAACCAAACCTTTTCTCCAATACTTTTGATGGTTGTAATTTCTGTTGAAGGTAGCTTTAGTTGCTTGATACCCAATTGTTTTTTTGTTCCAATATCAATTAAAAAATAGCCATCGTTCGTGCCAATGTATAGGTTTTTATTATCAGATGAAAAATCAAAAGCGGTGAAATTATTTCCTTCAAATATTAAGTTTATTTTCTTTGTTTCTGCCGTAAAAGTAGAGATTGATTTTTTGCCTAAAATCCAAAAAAGATTAGTTGTAGTTTGAAATTTTAGGTCGATTATTTCATCATTAAAGTTATCTAATTTCCATAAAACCTTTCTTTTATCAATCAACTCTAAGGCTTTTCCATCAGAAAGTAGAAAACCGAAGTTTTGCCCACCGACAAATAATTTCGCATCGGGTAAATCGTGTTTGGTGAATAAACTGCCTGCCCAAGCATTGCTAAAAACTGTTTTATCATCCAGCAAAACAAACTGATTTTCGTATAGACTAATTCCTTTAATATTTTTGTTTTGAATTGTTCGATTAGTCTGATCAGGCAGCAAATTTCCAGCAGAGAGAAACTGGCCATTATGTGGAACCAATAAGCCTGCCTTTGAAAATATTTTTATATTGCTATTGCGGTCTGAATAGACTTTTTGTGGAATAACTTCGTTGTCTTTGGTATAATATTTAATGCTATAATCTTGCAGAAAAGGCTTGTCTTGATAAACGGCTTGTTTGGTTTGAGCCAAAACAAGGCAGAATTTTAGTGTAAAAAGAAAAATAAGTGTTTTTTTCATTGGCTGAAGGCTTGATATTTTAATTAAATCAATGGTTCGTAATTTTCAAAGGATTTACAACCACATATTTGATAGATTTTTTATCTTTTTCGAGATGAAACGAATAAGTAATATGTAGCAATCCATCAGCAGTTTGAATCAATGATGGATACGAAAAACTACCTTTATTGGGTTCAACTTTTTCGAGATAGGTTTTCCAATTCCAGGTTTTTCCTTCATTATCCGACAAAAATAGGGCGATTCTATATCGTCCATCTTCAACATCATTTCCAACAAAAGCCCATCGACCATCTAGCAACACCAAAAGCTCTACACTCGCAGTATTCGGTATCGCAGTTTTTGTGCTTACTTGCCAAGTTTCACCGTTGTCATTCGACTCGCTTGTGTGTACTCGTGCAGGGTCATCACCGCTATCTCGCATGAGTGCATAAAGATTGCCATTTTTCTTTTGAATAATTGCTGGCTGAATCGGTCCACGGCCAACCAAAGGTAAGCTTGGTCGCCATGTTGAGCCATCATCATCTGAAATTGCCATTATAGACATATTAAAACCATCTGAATAGAGGGGCAAAACGATCCGTTTATTTGTTAATAGAAGCGGTTTTATGCGAGTCATCCAGCCGAAACTTCTTTTAGCGGGGTCATTGCTGGCCGAAATGATTGATTCGTCATATTTTGGAGCGTAACCTGCCCATCCTGCAGGACTGGGTGGTGTTTCTTTCAATCTTTGGGCTACTTCTTTTGCAAAATTATCATCGGGTTTCAGCAAAATATTATCTTGCCAATTCCAAATTGGTGGACCACTTTTATGATAATCTATGGAAGTACGAAATCTCAAAATTGATTGTTCCCATTTGTTGGCTTGAACAGCAATCCATACCAAAAAAAGCTTTTTTTCATGGTTTAAAAAAAGCACAGGGTTGCAATCAGGAATATTGGGCGTATCGGCCATTATAAATGGCTCTGACCAATTGGTTTTACCTTTTTCGAGCCTTGCACCCATCAATTTTACATCATCAGAAGTGCGTTCACCACTTCCATTAAACCAAACGCACAAAAAATCACCGTTTGGTAATGCAACAATACTACTGGCATGTACGTGTTTTTCTTGAAGCGGAAAAATAAGCGTAGAATACTGAACAGCAGTGTTTTGTGCAAAAATAAAATGGGTACTGAAAAGTAGGAAAAACTGAAAAAAGGAATAATTTCTCATATTCAATAGTTGAGGTTGATATTGCGATGAAAGCAGGGCAAAAACTATAAATTAAATTTTTTAACTCATGGTTTTTTAACTGTGGAAAACTTATAATTCAAATTTATTAGATTTTATTGAGTATTTATTAAAAAAAATCAAGAATATTACGATACTTTTTTCAGCCTCTTTAAACAAACCCATTATCAGACATGAAATCAATTTCAACCAAGACCTTTTTTAGTTTTTTTACTTTCCTTTTTTTAAATATTGGAGTCTTTGCCCAAAATGTAGTAGTTACACCACAAACTGCTCTGAATAATTATATTTCAAATAACGACAAGAGTTTTCAGTGGGAATTAAAAGACTCTTCTGCAATGGGAAATGTAAAAATTTACCAGTTACTGCTTACTTCTCAAAAATGGCATAATTATACTTGGAGACATCAATTAACTGTTTTTGTACCTAAAAACCGACAATACAGTGATGCACTGTTGTTCATTACTGGTGGCTCGAATAAGGATGAACAACCCAATTGGACAAAATCAGACGGTTTATGGCCTTCGTTAGCTGGTCTTGCCGAAAAAAACAAGGCAACTGTTGCTCTTATTCGTCAAGTACCAAACCAACCGTTCTTTGGTAATTTGACCGAAGATGCACTAATTTCTTATACCTTACATCAATTTAAAAAAGATAAAGATTACACTTGGCCTTTGTTATTTCCGATGGTAAAATCGGCAGTTAGGGCAATGGATGCTGTACAAGAATTTACGAGGCAAAAGCAAAAATATGAGGTTAATAGTTTTGTGATTTCGGGTGCTTCAAAACGTGGTTGGACAACTTGGCTCTCGGCTGCAATTGATGACAAACGAGTGAAGGCTATTGCTCCGATGGTGATTGATATGCTTAATATGCCAGCTACTCTCAATTATCAGTACACAACTTATGGAGAATACAGCATACAGATTGAAGACTATGTGAAATTGGGGATTCCGCAAGGAACAGATACCGAAGAGGGTAAGGCTATAACTGCAATGATTGACCCGTTTTCTTATAGAAGTAAGTTGAATGTACCTAAAATGATTTTTATTGGTACTAATGACGAGTATTGGACGGTTGATGCCATTAAACATTATTTGGGTGAAATTCCAGGGAAAAACATGATACACTATGTGCCAAATGTTGGTCATAATTTAGGTGGTGGAAAGCAGGCTTTTGAGTCTTTAAGTGCTTTTTTCGGACTTACAGTTTTAAATCAAGCATATCCGGTAAATACGTGGGAAATAAGTTCAAACAAAGTGCTTTCAGAATTGACAGTTAATGCTGTTGCTGAAAATTTGGTAGAAGCAACCTTATGGCAAACGACTTCTTCTGACCGAGATTTTAGAAATAATCTCTGGTTGAGTTCGAATATTAAGTTGAAAGATTTACCTAAAATTAAAATTTCAATGTCTCACCCAAAGAAAGGTTTCCAAGCATTTTATTTAGAAACCAAATACAAAGACCCAAATGGTGGAACTTTTAGCGTTTGTACTCGTGTGTATGTTACTGATAATGAGAAGGTTTTGTAGAAAATTTTAAAACAACCAAAATAATTTTATTGTGTAGAGACCTTGCATGTAGAGATGTTGTACACAACATCTCTACGTATTGATAATAATTTTCAAAAACCTTTTTTTATTTTGGTAATTGGGTTTTCTTTTTTTTTAAAATGCCAAATTTCTTTAATCGGAATCTTCTAATTCCCTAATTTCTTGTTAGGGTTTTATCATAATGGAGTTTTTCTGGACTTTCGCACAAAGTCTATTCTAAAAAAAACGCTGTCAGATTTGATTCTGACAGCGTTTTTTGAAGAAATAGGATACTGTTAAGTTTTTTTAATAATTGACTATTTTATGGTCATTAGCAGGAATTAAAATTTCGTTTCCATAAACTAAAATTTTGATCTCATTCCCACTGATATTTTCAATTTTAATTATATTTATGCTGATAGATATTTTGAGTGAGTTTTCTCTAAAACCAGTCCTAAAAGAGAACCCTTGCCATTGTTCGGGCAAAAATGGCTCGAAGGAAAGCATATTGTTTTTAACTCTCATTCCTCCAAAACCTTTCACAACCGAGAGCCAAGTTCCTGCCATTGAAGTAATATGGAGGCCATCTTCAGTATCATTGTTATAATCGTCCAAGTCCAGGCGAGCCGTGCGAACATACATTTCATAAGCCTTCTCTTTTTTGTCGAGTCTTGCCGCATGAATTACATGAACACAGGGTGAAAGTGATGACTCGTGAACAGTCATTGGTTCATAAAAATCAAAGTTTCTGCGTAATTCTTCTAATGAAAAATCTTCTTCAAAGAAA
This sequence comes from uncultured Emticicia sp., assembly GCF_937903345.1. Taxonomy (GTDB): domain Bacteria; phylum Bacteroidota; class Bacteroidia; order Cytophagales; family Spirosomataceae; genus Emticicia. The sequence goes on from NZ_CALCZQ010000068.1 coordinate 59,435, forward strand.
TACATTCCTTGCAATACATCGGCTTGTTTGATGAAGCACGAACGCAAAATTCTATCCCAAGACCATTTTTGATTGATTGGTCGTTGAGTAGAAATCTCATCGACGCTTAATAATTCCTTGTCTAAAAATCCGTCTTGTTGTAAAATTACTTGGCGTTGCTCATCGAACGGAAAGTACATATTTTCGATAATATGTTGCCATTTTTCGATTTCGGTAGAGTAATCCAATTGAGTTTTACCGATGATCTCTTGAAATTTATGATGATTAGTATTATTTAAACCTTCAAAACTTTCAATCGTATAGCTCAAACACCATTTTGCCAAATAATTGGTGTACCAATTATTATTCACATTGTTTTCGTATTCATTTGGTCCTGTTACACCAAGCATCACATATTTATTTTTTTCTGCCGACCAGTTTACACGTTGAGCCCAGAATCTTGAAATTCCTGTCAAAACTTCTAAACCATATTCTTCTAAATAGTGGATGTCACCTGTATAACGGATATAGTCAAATATTGCATAAGCGATTGCTCCATTTCTGTGAATTTCTTCAAAAGTTATCTCCCATTCATTATGGCACTCTTCACCGTTCATTGTCACCATTGGATACAAAGCTGCACCGCCAGTAAAACCAAGTTTTTCGGCATTTTCAATGGCTTTTTTTAAATGATTATGGCGGTATATCAATAAATTTCGAGCAACTTTTTGTTCAGAAGTTGACAAATAAAATGGCAAACAATAAGCCTCTGTGTCCCAATAAGTCACACCTCCGTATTTTTCACCGGTAAAGCCTTTAGGTCCGATATTTAAACGTGCATCTTCACCCGTGTATGTTTGTTGAAGTTGGAAAATGTTAAAACGAATTGCCTGTTGGGCAGCTACATCTCCTTCAATTTGAATGTCATTTCCTTCCCATTTTTTAGCCCAAGCCGCTCTTTGTTCGGTTAACATTGTTTCAAAACCTTTTCTTGCAACCTTTTCAAGGTATTTTTTTGTGTTTTCACTTAAATCATCAATTGAGTGATTTTCAGATGAAAGGTTTACGGCAAATTTTACGATTGAAATTTCTTCACCTTCTAAAAGGTTGATTCTGAATTCATTCGCAATATATTTTTCTTTTTTGATGGGAAATGTCTGACAGTCAATTATTTCGTTAGCTTGATAAACATCAAACTTCATTCCTGTACAGACTTGAAAAGTTGGGACTGTTTCCCATGCAGATTGTTTAGTTTCGAGTGTTAAAAAACCTTCACCATGACCAGTTTCTTTTGAAATTTCGTTCCAAAATTTCTCTCCGTGATTGGAGTCCTTATTAGAAACATCACCATCTAAAGAAACGGTTATTTTGGCCAAACCGAAAAAGTTAAGCGGAGTAATTGAATATTTTATAACACCAGATTCATCATCAATTAAGCTTAAAAAACGTAGTGAATGAATTTTTAGCATTTTTCCACTCGCTAATTCAATTGTGCAATTTCGCTCCAGCACGCCTGTACGCATGTCAAGCGTTCGAGTAAACTCGTGTACTTTTGCGGTATTCAAATCAATGTTTTCTCCTTCTATTTCTATATCAATTCCTGTCCAATTACAAGCGTTGATAACTTTTGCAAAATAATTTGGATAACCATTTTTCCACCAACCAACACGCGTTTTATCTGGAAACCAAACCCCTGCAACATAATTTCCTTGTAGCGTTTTGCCTGAATATGTCTCTTCAAAATTTCCACGTCCTCCCATTCGTCCATTACCCAAACTCATCAAACTTTCTGTAATTTCGTTATGTTCAGCATAGAAACCATTTTCTACGATACGCCATTCATCGTGTGTTATATAATTTTTCATTCTTAAATGTATTTTCGTTGATTATAGCCAGCATTATTGAAATTCTACAAAGTTTTTTTGTTATGTTAATTTGTTGGGATTTTTTTTAAACACACAAAAAAACAGAAAACATTAATTTTTAATTTTTTGAAATCTTGTTTAAAAGTTCTGTTAAATTAATCTTTTCAAATCCACCAAAAACAATATCTGCTTTTGTTAAAACCTCGGCATTGCCAATGCCTACCACCTTCATTCCTGCATTTTTCGCAGCTTCTACACCTGCTACGGCATCCTCAAAAACCAAACATTCTTCGGGTGAAAGTCCTAATTCCGCAGCACCTTTCAGAAAAACCTCTGGGTCTGGTTTTCCTTTTGAGATTTTTGTGCCATCAATTATTGCATCAAAATCATTAATAAATCCAACGCCTTCGAGAATCATTTGGGCATTTTTACTTACCGAGCCTAAAGCAATTTTTATATTGGTTTGCTTGATTTGTGTAAAAAACTCTTTTACACCTGGCAAAATATCATCAGAAGTCATTTTACTAACCAAGGATAAATAATGTTGGTTTTTTTTGGCAGCCCAATCATTTTTTTCTGATTCTGACAGCACTTTATTTCCGTGTTTGAGAATTAAATTCAAAGAATCCATTCGGCTAATACCTTTTAAACCTTCATTAAATTCTTCGGAAATATCAAAACCCAAATCATTGGCCATTTTTCGCCATGCTTCGTAATGAAATATTGCTGTTTCTACAATTACACCGTCTAAATCGAATAAAAAACCTTTAATCATATCTTTTTGTCCAACAATTTTCTAAATTGTTTTATGTTTAAAATTCCATTTTTGCGATATGCAATTTGAAAATTTGTATTATTTTAGTTCTATAATCAAAGCCGTCATTGCGGGTACTTTGATGTTTGAAATTTCATTGATTGTTTCGCCAGTCATTATGTTTTTTGCTGATTTTGCACTTTTTATGATTTCAGCGAAATTAGTCGTTGGCACAATAGATTCTGTGCTTTTGGTGTTACTAACAACCATTACAGTTTGCTTTTCAGTATATCTGAAATATACGTAAACTCCGCCATCAAAAGGTGTAAACTGCATAAATTTCCCTTTTGTAAGGGCTTCCGAAGTTTTACGATAGTTTAATATTTTTTTATTAAACTCAAACGCTTCGTTTTCTTGGGCATTTCTTCCAGATGCTGAAAATTTATTTTCGACATCAGTTCTGAAGCCACCCGGAAAATCTTTTCTTACCTCAGCATCGGTTGGGTTCTTAAAGTTTTTCATCAGAAACTCAGTGCCATAGTACATTTGTGGCACGCCACGAATGGTGTATAGCCAAGTCAAACCTAACTTATATTTATTAAAATCTTCTCCAATTACAGAGAAATATCGGTCGTTATCATGATTTTCTACGAATGGTACAAGTTTTTCTGGGTTTTGATACACTAAGTCTTGTGCAAGTGTGGTATAAAGTCGGTTTATACCTTCATTCCAACCGAAATTTTCTTTCAAAGCAGCATTGATGGCTCCTTGTACTTGAAAATCACAACTTGAAGGAAGGTTACATTTGAACGGAATAGTAAGATTGTTTTTTGTAAAATACGCCTGACTAATCACGGTATTTACAGCCGATTCTCCAAACAAAAGCATATTGGGGTGTTCGTCAAGAATGGCTTTGTTACAGCGATTCATAAACTCCATGTCGTTATAAATATAAGTATCTATTCTCCAAGCATCAATATTGAAATACTCAATCGTCCAGAGTGCATGTTGAATTAAATAATTGGCTAACAAAGGCTCTTTTTGATTCAAATCAGGCAAAAAAGAAGTAAACCAACCTTCTTCGGTTACTTTTTTATCAAATTTAGAGCCATTTACGTCTATCAAAGGTTGATCTTTATAGGAAGTGTTGGTGTATTTATCCCAATTATGTAACCAGTTCTTGGCTGGAAGGTCTTTAACTAACCAAGCATCCTCTCCGACGTGATTATAAACTGCATCTTGAACTATCTTAATGCCTTTTTTATGAGCTTCTTCGATTAGCTTTTTGTACCCAGCATTTCCCCCAAAACGACGGTCGATTTGATAATGGTCTGTAAAATGATAACCATGATAAGAGCTTCGCAAAGTTCCACCTTCATTTGTTTGGTGGGTATTGTTTTCAATAATTGGAGTCAGCCATAGAGCCGTTACCCCCAATTCATTGAAATAATCGAGATGGTCAATGATACCTTGTAAGTCTCCACCATGTCGCAACCAAGGACTTTTACGGTCAGCTTGGGTATCATTCATGTCTTCGTATGTATCGTTCGATTCATCACCATTAGCAAAGCGATCGGGCATCAGTAAATAGACAACATCCGCTTGTGTTACAGCCTGAGGTTTGGCGGTACGTAGGCGTATTTCGTAGTTTACTGTTGACGATTCTTTGCCATTATTAAAAATCAATTGAAGATTGCCAGGCTTGGCAATTTTAGATATATCTAATTCAACAAAAATATAATTCGGATTTTCAACTGTTTGCGTTTTCTTCAATTTTACACCTACGTATGGCTTTAAACTAACATTTGTAGTACTAATATTTTTGCCATAAACTAATATTTGTAAGTAAGGGTTTTTCATGCCAACCCACCAGTTCGTTGGGTTAATGCGTTGAATATCAGGTTTTTGTGCAAAAGAATGGTAAAGTGTGCCTAATTGTACAAAAACAAGAAGGAGTAAGCATTTTGTAGTTTTCATAAGTGTTAAAGTATTCGTTTCAAAGGCAAAATAACACAAACAAACTATTTTTTCATAAAAAAATACTGTTTAGATTTGAAACTAACTTTAACCTGTAGGTAAAATGAATAAAATTATTGCGATTGTCTTTTTGGCATTTTGCCATTTTGCAATAGCTCAAAAAACCATAGAAATGACCAAAGAAAAACCTAACCTGCCTAAATCTGACAAATTAATAGTTTATCAAATTTACACACGCCTTTTCGGGAATCTAAAAGCAACCAATAAATTTTACGGCTCAATTGAAGAGAATGGATGTGGCAAGTTTAATGACATTAATGATAGTGCTTTACAAGAATTGAAAAAATTTGGCGTTTCGCATGTATGGTTTACTGGAATTATCGAACATGCAACCATGACTGATTATTCAATGTCAGGTATTTCGCAAGATAATCCTTTGGTTGTAAAAGGAATTGCAGGTTCGCCTTACGCCATCAAAGATTATTATGACGTTGACCCAGATTTGGCCGTTGATGTGAAAAATCGAATGAAAGAATTTGAAGCTTTGGTGAAACGCAGCCACACAAATGGCTTGAAAGTAATCATTGATTGTGTTCCGAATCACGTAGCTAGAAGTTATCATTCTGACAAAAAACCTAAAGGAATCAAAGATTTTGGCGAAGATGATGATAAAACTAAAACTTTTGACCCAAACAATAATTTCTACTACATCAAAGATCAAATGTTTGTAGTACCAAGTGAGGTAAATCCTCCCGTCTTTCCAAAAGAAAACTACAACGAAATTCCGGCAAAAGCCACTGGAAATGATGTGTTTTTTGCAAAACCGAGCATTAATGACTGGTTTGAAACAATAAAGCTAAATTATGGTGTAGATTATCTCAATAATCGAAGTAAAAATTTTGAACCTATTCCTAGCACATGGCTAAAAATGCGTGATATTTTGACTTATTGGGCTAAAAAAGGCGTTGATGGTTTTAGGTGTGACATGGCCGAAATGGTTCCTTTTGAATTTTGGGGTTGGGTTATTCCTGAAATCAAAAAAGTGAATCCAGCAATTATATTTATTGCTGAAATATACAATCCTCAAACTTATCGACAATATCTTTTTGAAGGAAAATTTGATTATTTGTATGATAAAGTTGGCCTTTATGATGCACTGCGTAGATTAATGGAAGGGCATGGCAACGCCAATGATATTTCTCGCGTTTGGCAAAACGAATCCGGCGATTTCTCAAATCGAATGCTTCGTTTCCTAGAAAACCACGACGAACAACGCATTGCATCTAAATATTTTGCCAATGACCCTTTTAAAGCCATTCCTTCCATGGTTGTGAGTGCAACCTTGCATACTGGCCCAGTAATGCTTTATTTTGGTCAAGAAGTTGGTGTAAAACCAACTGTTGCCGAAGGATTCAGCGGTGATGATGGTCGCACAACGATGTTCGATTATTGGGGATTATCAGAATTTCAGAATTGGGTAAATAATCATCAATATGATGGCGGAAAACTTTCAGCACCACAAAAGTCAATACGTAAAATTTATGGCCAAATTTTGAAATTTACAAATGAAAATGAAGCCATAAAAAATGGCAAATTCTATGATTTGCAATACGTAAACGGAAATGGACAAACTATAAATTATAACGACCAGAAAATATATAGTTATCTTAGATTTACTGATAACCAAAAGGGTAGTGATTCTCGATTATTGTTTATTTGCAATTTTGACTTAGAAAAATCATACGATACAGGGGTTTTTATTCCTCGAGAGGCTTGGGAGATGATGAAAATTAATATCAACGAACCTGTGAGTTATTCTGTAAATGCGATATTTGAGAAAAATTTGAATTCAACTGAGATTAATCATCAGATAAAATCAATTTCAACCAACGAAGCAATCAGAATAACTTTACCGGCCAACAGTGTAACCGTTTTAGAGATAAAATAAAGACCTTAATATTCAACTTTAACCTTATATTTAAAATCATGACTAAAATAAACAAACCTCTTCTAAGTTTTTGGCAAATCTGGAATATGAGCATTGGTTTTATGGGAATTCAGATGGGATTTGCTCTCCAAAATGCCAATGCCAGTCGTATTTTACAATCTTTCGGTGCTGATGTAGAACATCTTTCTTGGTTTTGGTTGGTAGCACCATTTACTGGTATGGTTATTCAACCAATTATTGGACATTATAGCGATAGAAGTTGGACAAAATTAGGAAGAAGAAGACCTTTTTTCTTAGCAGGAGCAATTTTGGCATCAATTGGTTTGATGCTTATGCCAAATGCCGATTTATTTGTCAGTGTTTTACCAGCCTTATGGGTGGGAGCTGGTTTTTTGATGATAATGGATGCTGCATTTAATGTTGCAATGGAGCCATTCAGGGCATTAGTTGCTGATAAACTTAATAATTCACAGCAAACTCTTGGTTTCTCTATCCAGACAGTTTTAATCGGTATTGGGGCAGTCATTGGTTCATGGTTGCCTTATGTTCTGACCGAATGGTTTGGCTTTGAAAAAACATCTGAAGCAGGAAAAATTCCATTTAGTCTAATTTTATCATTTATTATTGGTGCGGTTTCGCTGCTATTATGTATTCTATGGACAATCATAAAAACACCCGAATATTCGCCAAAAGAGCAGGCTGAGTTTGAAGGAGAGGAAGAAAATGAAGCTGAAACTGAAAGAGGAAGTTTCTTAGATATTTTAAAAGATTTTGGCAATATGCCAAAGACTATGATACAACTTGGTTTAGTTCAGTTTTTTTCATGGTTTGGGTTGTTTTCAATGTGGGTTTTTATGACACCTGCCATCGCTCAGCATATCTATAAGCTTCCAGTAACCGATTCAAGTTCAGATCAGTTCAATGATGCAGGAAACTGGGTTGGAGTTATTTTTGGTGTTTATAATGCAGTTTCTGCGGTTTATGCTTTCTTTTTGCCAAAGATTGCTGCAAAATATGGTCGCAAAAACACGCATGCATATTCATTAATAATAGGAGGTTTGAGCTTGATCTGTATTTATTTTATCACAGATTATCATTGGTTGATACTACCTATGATCGGCGTAGGTTTTGCTTGGGCGAGTATTTTAGCAATGCCTTATGCAATTTTGGCAGGTTCAATTCCAGTTAAGAAAATGGGTATTTACATGGGAATCTTTAACTTTTTTATTACAATCCCTCAAATTATTAATGGAATCATTGGTGGGCCAATTGTCCTGAACTTTTATAATAATCAGGCTATTTATGCAGTAGTTGGTGGAGGTGTTTGTTTTCTATTGGCAGCCATAAGTGTTCGGTTTGTTGAAGATAATAATATTTGATTTTTGAAACGTATAAAAGTATCCATTGCCAGATTATGGCTTTTGTCGCTTAATAGCCTTTTTAAGTCTCAACTTCCAAATGGTTTATCTTATAAAGTATTGACTATTGTCAATATTTTATATCATTGTATCAATCACTAACCAACTTACCTTAGATTTTAAAATCAGCAATGTTCAAAAATCGATTTCTTTATGTGTTTTTACATATTATAATCTGGATAGGATATACCGCATTACCTTTACTCAATGCCTTTCAGAATGACTCATCAAGAACGAGAGTAAACCCATATACGAACACAACTTATTGGATGTATGTTTCAATTTCTTCAATTATTTTGTTCTACTTAAACTCGGAGATTTTATTTCCAAAAATATATAAAAAACAACCGATTAAGTATTTTTTGAGTCTGATTGCTATAATTTTAGTGTTATTATGGGGACGGTATTTTGTTCGTATCATCTTTGTTGGAAATGATATTAATAAAAGTTTATTTTATGTAAATGCCTTTATTCAGTACCTATATGTATTTGGTATCAGTGCATCCTATTGTTTTTTTTCTGATTATCAACGCCAACAGGAGATTCAACGAGAAAATGAAAATGAACGTTTGAAGTCAGAATTGTCATTTTTACGTTCTCAGATTTCACCGCATTTTATGTTCAATCTTATGAACAGCTTGGTTTCACTCAATCGAAAAAAATCTAATTTGGTTGAACCAGTTTTGTTAAAAATGGCAGATTTACTTAGATATATGTTGTATGAAAAGGATGACAAGCGTATTTCACTGGAAAATGAAATTAAATATCTTTCAAACTATATCGACCTCCAAAAAGTTAGATTCGGTGATTACGTAAATATTGATTTTGCAGTAAAATCAACGGACTCCAGTAAAGGTATCGAGCCAATGCTTTTGATTCCTTTCGTTGAAAATGCTTTTAAACATGGTATTGGTATGATTGAAGATCCATATATTAAAATAGAATTAGAAACAACTAATGATGAGTTAAGATTTAAAGTGACAAATAAATTTAATACCGATAAAAAAGATTCAAAAGATGGTGCTTCGGGTATTGGCCTTAATAATGTAAAACGTCGTTTAGAATTACTTTATCCAAAACAATATTTTTTGAATGTAAAAGAGTCAGAAGATCTTTATATTACTGATTTGAGTCTTAATTTTAAATAATTGGCCTTAGATTATACATTTAGAAGTACAAAAACCTATTATTAATCAAAACGGGCGGTTTCGCTTATAAAGGACATGCGATGTATAGCGGTTGATGATGAACCATTAGCACTTGATTTATTAGAAGATAATATCAATCAAGTGCCTTACCTTGAATTTGCTGGAAGATGTAAAAATGCTTTTGAAGCCATTGATATTATTCAAAAAGAAAAAGCAGAAAACAGAAATATTGATTTGATTTTCTTGGATATCCAGATGCCAGGAATAACTGGCGTTCAGTTTGTAAAGAGCATGGTATCAAATCCTATGGTAATTTTCATTACAGCTTATGATCAGTTTGCACTTGAAGGATTCGACCTTAATGTAATTGATTATTTACTTAAACCAGTATCTTTTGAGCGTTTTTTGAAGGCCTGTAACCGAGCTAATGAGTTATTCTTATTAAAAGAAAATGCTCACACCTCCAAAATATTACAAGAAGAACATTTTTTTGTCAATGCAGAATATTCTTTAGTAAAAGTTAAATATGCCGATATTTTGTATATTGAAGGCTTAAAAGATTACATAAAAATTTATGTAAGCACTCAACCGCGGCCAATAATTACGCGTATGACAATGAAGAGCGTAGAAGAGAAATTTGCGACCATGCCTTTTATGAGAGTGCATAAATCCTATATTGTTTCTTTGAATAAAATTGAATCCATTAGAAACCTTAAGATAAGTATCGGAGCCCATTTGATACCTGTAAGTGAGCAGTTTTCTGACGAGTTATTGCTTAGAATTGGAAGTAAATAAGTATAGTCGCATAATTTTGGCATTTTGTCTCATGTGTCTAATAGCTTACATTTTATCTGTTATTTTCGTGAAGGATTTAATTAATGAAAGTAAAAAAAACAATATTTTTCTTTTATTAATTAATTGATAATAGGGATTGAACATATTCAAATTTTTCTTTTCGGAGTAAATAATGACTCATAAATAATAGGTTAGTACTTAAAACTCGTGTGCTTTGCTTGCGAGTTTTTTTAATGCCAACTTTGTAAAAATAAAGCATTAATTTATGACAAATCGTCAACTTTTTCTTCAAAATATTGCTCAGACTTCAGGTTTTCCTCTTGCACTTGAAATCCAGAAAGCTGAAGGCGTTTATTTATTTAGTGATACAAAAAAATACATAGATTTAATTTCAGGTATTGCTGTAAGTAATGTTGGGCATCGGCATCCGAAAGTGGTAGCTGCGATAAAAAATCAAGTAGATATGTATTTGCATTTGATGGTTTATGGCGAATATGTACAGTCGCCGCAAGTACAATTGGCGGAAGCATTGTGTAAAACATTAAAAGGTACAGGTTTAGATAATGTATATTTTACAAATTCAGGGACAGAAGCAGTTGAAGGTGCAATGAAACTTGTAAAACGTTTTACTCGTCGTACTAATATTGTTGCTTGCACAAAAGCATATCATGGCTCCACCCAAGGAGCACTTTCACTTGGTGAAGAACATTTTAAACGCAATTTCCGACCTTTACTTTCGTCTATTGACAAAATAGAAAGAAATAATTGTAGTGATTTAGCAAAAATAACCAATAAAACGGCTGCAGTTTTTTTCGAACCAATAGGAGGGGAGTCAGGCGTGCATGAGGCTGATAATACCTATATGAATGCACTAAGAATTCGTTGTGATGAAGTTGGAGCTTTATTGGTTTTTGATGAGATTCAGTCGGGTTTTGGGCGTACGGGTAAGTTTTGGGCTTTTGAGCATTATGATGTTCAGCCCGATGTTTTGCTATGTGCTAAAGGAATGGGTGGAGGAATGCCAATAGGAGCATTTATAGCTTCTCACGAAATTATGGGGGTTTTTAAAGATAATCCAATCTTAGGGCATATTACTACATTTGGTGGGCATCCAGTTAGTTGTGCTGCCTCTTTGGCAACATTAAATGCAATTTTTGATGAAATTATGCTGTATGACCCCAGAAATTGTAAGTCGGGATGTATACATTCAAACTGTCGTTTGATAGAATGCAATTTTATTGAGCAGAAATCTGAATTATTTAAAAAATTGTTAGTTCATCCAAAAATCAAAGAGGTAAGAGGAAAAGGACTAATGTTAGCAGTAGAATTTGAAAGTTTTGAAGTTTTAAAGCCAATCATTGATCGTGCAATTGAAAAAGGCGTAATTACTGATTGGTTCTTATATTGTGATAATTCAATGCGAATTGCACCACCATTGATCATTACTGAAGATCAAATAAGATTTTCTTGTGAAGTTATTTTAAGTTGTATCGAATAATGATTTAATAGAGACGTTGCCATTTTGAAAGTAGGGCAACGTCTCTTTTGATATTATTTAACCATTCGTCTCACCTGTTGTATTTCTCCATTTTGCAAGCGAGCAAAATACATCCCGCTCTTAAAATCTCTTGTGTCAACCATAACTTCGTGACTTCCAGCATCATATTCACCATCAACTGGCACAGAAATCACTCGACCAATATTATCAAAAATCTGAATCATCGTATGGCCTCCTTTTGAAGTAAAAGTGAGCGTTGTTGAATCAGAAAACGGATTTGGGTAATTACTTATAAGATCTTCGGTTAACGTAATCGGTTCATTAGCTGTTATTTTACCACAGGCTTGCACTTGAACGAGCGGCAAAGGTTGGAAATCTTTTAACAATACATCATCCACATAAGACTGGTCGAGACAAAACCATTGAGTCAGGATCGAGGCATAAACCGAACGAAAATCGTATTGCATAGTAAGATTATCATTGGTAGTTGGCGAAGCCGCAATATCTGGAGATTTACCAATCACAATTGGGTTTACTAAATCGCCAAACATAAACATCGGAGCGGCCGCACCGTGGTCAGTTCCGCCGCTAGCATTTGATTTTACTCTTCGACCAAATTCTGAGTAAGTTAAGCCCAATACTTTTTTAGAAACGCCTAATCCAGACAAATCATCAGAAAAAGCCTTGATTGCATCACTCACGGTTTTCCATAGATTAGCATGAGTTCCGGTTGTGGTATCACTCGTATTAACCTGATCGCTATGTGTATCAAATCCTCCAATACTAACATAATATACCTTTGTTTTTAAACCTCCCCCAATCAACTGAGCTACAATTTTAAGTTGATTTGCCAAACCAGTATTCGGATAAGTAGCTTGCTTGGTTACTTTTGTAGCCGCCGATTTAATCGAATTAGCGTAAAGATTTGTTTGATTTGCCACTTCTCGCAAATACTTCAACTCTTTTCCTGCCAACGTATTGGGTGTTGATTCTACTTTGTTCGATATTAGATTATAAAAACTTGACGGATTTGAAATAGCCATTCCCATTGACTGAATTGGCCCCTGTAATGCTGTATTTACAACCGAGCCAATCTGAATTGCTAAAGGATCCGGGTATTTTGAACTTGGGTAACCAGTCGGATAACTAGGATTATCAACAGCTAAATATCTTCCGGTCCAACCATTGTTCACATAAATATTTGAGTCAGAAGCTGTATTCCAAATGTCAGTTGCTCTAAAATGAGAGAAATTTGGATTTGGATAGCCAACACTTTGTATCAATGCGGCTTTCCCTTCTTTAAACATCGTCTGAAAAGATGTCATTCCTGGATTTAGTCCGAGTGTATCAGTTTGAGGAATGGTCAAAAGTTTTTCTTTTGGTATTGCAATGTTTGTTCTTGCATTCTGATAAAGTCCATATTTATCAATCGGAATGACTGTATTTAGGCCATCATTTCCTCCTGACAATTGCACAACAACGAGTATGTTTTCATCGCCAAGAGCCGCATCATCTACATTTCCAAAGGCTTTGAACGAAAGTCCATTCAATAAAGCAGGCATAACAACACCTGCAAATGTATTTTGTATAAAATCTCTACGTTTCATAGAATCCCAATGTATGTTTAAAGGGTTGTTTTATTTGCAGGTTGATTAACTCAATTGGTACTCAGGTAAAGCCATCAAGTATTTAAATAAATTTCGAAGGCGAGTCGTCACCATATTGAGTGTATTGGTGTCATTTGGTTTATTAATCATCGTATCCCAAAGTTCTGTCCAGTAATAATCTGTTGATTGCCCACTCAAAAGTATATCCTTTTTCAATTGCTGTACAAGTTCTGTTGTGACAGGTACTTTATATAATATTTCGAGCGAATCACTAATTAATTTATTTGGTTCGTTTGGTGTAGGCATTTTTTTTGCAAAAGCAACTACATCAAGTTGGATTTTCTTATTGTTTTTTGTAAATCCAGAATTAATAAAGGTATCTGTATATTGATTTCGTTTCGGGTAAGTATCTGAGTTTATCCAAATTCCATAAAACATTGGAGCTTGATAGTAAGCTGACCAACCTGCTACATTCGGTGGGTCGCCAATGTCTTGTTGCATAATTTGACCTTGACGAACCATTTCGCCAAACAAATTATAATATTCCTGTAAAAAATCTTTTGGTGAAGGAAATGCTACATTAAATTCTCGGAGAGTTCCAATTACCAAATCAAGTGGGCTTTTTATCATCGACCCGTAAACATTGGCATCGAAAAAATGCTGACTTTTAAGGAGAGCCGCCAATACAGGTTTTATTTCATATTTATTATCTCTGAAAATTTTTGCAAGTGGCTCAATAATATCCTTTTCTACTGTAGGTGTAATATCGTAATATATAAAAAACTGATAGAGTTTTCTACAAATAAATTTACTAACCTCATCAACGGCAAAAATCATTGAAAGCAAATCATCTAATTCTTTTTCTGCACCTGCGGCAGAGCTAGTTCCTTTTATAACTGTATTATTGTAAAAAGATGAGAATTTCTTATCGGTTGTATCATGATTATTAATGTTGAAATTATATACCATTTTGTCAGCATTGATGTTAAAACCAGTAAGTACACGAGCGGCGGCTTTTACGTCGTCTTCGGTATATTTTGAGCCACTGCCTTTGCCAACTGTGAAAAGTTCTTGCAATTCACGGCCATAATTTTCATCCGGAGCATTTTTAGTATTTAACCTTCCATTTAGATATCTAAGCATTGCTGGGTCAAGCGTTATTTGTTTGACAAATTCCTTGAAGTTACCTAAAGCAAATTTTCTAAGAACAGTATTATGGATGTATACATATCGAGCATCATCTATATCATTGATTTCTGTAGCGAAGTGATTATGCCAAAATAATACTATTTTTTCATGAATGCTTTTCTTCTGATTAGCCATTTGCATGACCCACCAATATTTATAAGATGCCCTTCGCTTAGAGTTTACCGTTCCATCACCATAAATCGCATTAACCCAAGTTTCACCAAATTTGATACCTTGTGGGTCTTTATAGTCAAGTGTTTCATAATAATTAAGTGGTGGCTCAACTGGAGTTGGAGAAGCCAAAAGTTCATCAATTGTTTGGCTGACTGTCTTTTTCTGAAAATAGGCAATGTCGTCAGGGCTAGATCCGAACATGGTGCGTTTCAGTAAATGACTAATCTGAGCGACTTTCCATTCGCCTTTGTACTCGTCGATTCCGCCTTGAATGGCTGTTGGAGAGTAAAATTGACTCATAATTTAAGCTTAGGTTTTGTACTATTGAGATTCGTTTTAGATTAAGATTTATTCCTTTAATTAAAATAACAAATTATAAATATGATCAAGATACGTCTTCAAATTTAGTCCATCCTCTCAAAAGAAATTTTGCCATCGAGGCAAGATTCAAAGGCTATATATTTTATGTAAGGGAATTTTCTTATCCTATAACAATTTATTTTTGATGCGAAATATACAATTTTATAATGAAGTATTTATAAAATATTCTTTAAAAATTGCCGTTTTTGAGAAAATTATTTACTACGAGTACTCAATCTTTTCTTTAGTTTGTTTATATTCCTTTTAATCTGCATGAAACCATTACCAATATACTTTTACTTTTTGTTTCTTAAAATTGAAGCAAATGATGGTTTAGAATTAGTAATTTTATCTATTTTTGTAAAAATTTTATTTTATATTTATTTGATTAAATATGGCAAGAATATTAACAGGCATTCAAGCTAGCGGTGTTCCGCATCTTGGAAATATATTAGGAGCGATTTTGCCTGCCATTAAATTATCACAAAACCCACAGAATGAATCTTTTCTTTTTATAGCAGATTTACACTCCATGACCACCATCAAAGATGCAAAAGTCATGAAAGAAAATACTCTTGCGGTTGCAGCGGCATGGTTGGCATGTGGTTTTGATGCCGAAAAGAATTTTTTTTACCGTCAGTCTCGATTGGCTGGTTATCACACCGAACTTATGTGGTACCTAAATTGCCAAACACCTTATCCGATGCTAGCAAATGCTCATTCATTTAAAGACAAATCTGACCGACTTTCAGATGTAAACGCTGGACTTTTTACTTATCCAGTTTTACAAGCTGCCGATATTGTTCTCTATGGAGCTAATTTTGTTCCAGTTGGGAAGGATCAACGCCAGCATCTAGAAATGTCTAAAGATATTGCCGCCATATTTAATCGAACGTATGGCGAAGTTCTGACATTACCAGACCCTTTGATTGATGAAACCGTCATGTTAATTCCAGGTACTGATGGAACGAAAATGAGTAAATCGTATAATAATTACATTAATGTTTTTATGGCTGAAAAACCTTTATTGAAGGCCGTTAAATCTATTATTTCGGATAGTACACCGCTCGAAGAACCAAAGAATCCAGACACTGACGTAACTTTTAAATTGTTTTCATTGCTTGCCGAACAAAGTGAAATCGAAGAAATGCGTTTGAAATATTTGGCAGGCGGTTTTGGTTATGGCCATGCCAAACAGGCATTATTTGATGTTTTGTGGAAGAAATTTGAAAAAGAAAGAGAGGTTTTTAATTACTACATGGCAAATGAAGAGGCTTTAGAAGCTAAATTAAAGCATGGTGAGGCCAAAGCCCGTGAAATTGCTGAAAAGACAATCTATGATGTGAGATCAGTTTTAGGATATGTTTAAGATGATTGAAGTAATTAGGGATTCAGAATATGAGTGGTTTTTGTGGCTAAACGGCTTTCATTCACCATTCTTGGACACCATAATGTTTTGGGTAACTCATCGATTTACATGGATACCTCTTTATCTTTATATAATTTATTTTCTTTATAATAAAATTCGTTTTGATTTTGTTAGAAGTATTTTGTTTGTCCTAATTTCGGTAGGATTAGCTGATAGAATTACTTCAGGGTTGATGAAACCTTATTTTCATCGTTTTAGACCTTGTCATGATCCATTAATTCAACATATTGTACATGTAGTAGGTAATTGCGGCGGACAATTTGGTTTTGTTTCGAGTCACGCCTCTAATTGTTTTGCATTGTTGTCGGCACTTTTAATTTTGTTTAAAATGAATAAAATTGAAAACAGATTGACACTTTTTTTGTTGATTTGGGCAATAGTTGTGTCTTACAGTCGTATTTATGTGGGTGTTCATTATCCATTAGACATATTCGTTGGATCAATCATTGGATTATCAGTAGGCTATTTTAGCAGTAAAGTATATTTAAAATTGACCCTTAATTCCACCCATGAATAAAAATACATTTTTACTTTTATTAGCAGCATGTGTGGGAATATATGTTGTAGGAAGTTTTATAATTC
>NZ_CALCZQ010000069.1 GCF_937903345.1 uncultured Emticicia sp.
TAACCTTCAAGTTTAAAATAAGTTAAATAATTATCAAAATATTGTGATTTGTGCAAACGATTGTATTACCGAATTATTAAATAAAAGCTTATTAATGAATATACATTTCTCAATATAATACCTTTTAGTCTAAATATTATCTTATTTTTCATAGACACATTAAAAGTTTTTAATATATCTTTAAACGAAGTTTAAAACAAAATGTTCATTAACCTTAATCAAAAATTTCTATGAAAAAATTTACTCTGCGGGCATTAGTAGTACTACTTCTCGGAGCTTTAGGAGCATTTTCTGTTCCAAATGCTTTTGCCAAACCTGGCTCAGGAAAATTTCTTGAGCAAAAAGTTTCGGGAAAGGTAACCGATGCTGAAAAAGGAGACGCTCTTCCTGGAGTAAGCATTCTCATCAAAGGCACACAAAAAGGAACAACAACAGATGCCAATGGTGAGTATTCAATTACTGTGGCTGACAGTAAGGCGGTATTAGTATTTAGTATCGTGGGCTACGAACCTCAAGAAGTTGTTGTCGGAAATCGTGCAACAATCAATCTAGGAATGATGACCGACACAAAAACTCTTGGAGAAGTTGTTGTGGTTGGTTACGGTGTTCAGAAAAAAGAAACTATCACAGGTTCGGTCGCTTCAGTAAAAGGCTCTGAATTAATCAAATCGCCAACTGTAAACTTGAGTAACTCAATTGCAGGTCGTATGGCGGGTGTTGTAGCGGTAAACCGTAGTGGTGAGCCAGGTGCCGATGGTTCAGCTATTCGTATTCGTGGTTCTAATACCTTGAATAATGGTGATGCCCTTATTGTGGTTGATGGAATCCCAAATCGTGCGGGTGGACTAGACCGTATTAATCCAAACGATATAGAAAGTGTATCAGTTTTGAAAGATGCTTCCGCAGCTATTTATGGTTCTCGTGCTGCAAATGGAGTAATCTTGATTACAACAAAACGTGGAAAAACAGGTAAGCCAGTAGTTTCATATTCTGCCAACCAAGGTTTCTCTCAACCAACAGTAATTCCTAAATTAACCAACGCCTCACAATACGTAAGTATGCTTAATGATCTTGATATCTATGGATTACCTGTGAGCGAATGGGCGGGTGCAAACGCTGCTTATAAATCTACTGGTTCGTTTACACGTCCAAATGGTACAATCAGAAAAGCTCCGTTTTCTCCTACTGATATACAAAAGTATGCTGATGGTTCTGATCCTTGGTTATATCCAAATACTGATTGGTACAAAGCTACCCTGAAAACTTGGTCGCCGCAAACGCAACATAATTTGCAAATTTCGGGTGGAACGGAAAGCGTGAAATACTTAGCATCAGTTGGTTACCAAAACCAAGACGCTTTCTACAAAAACTCTGCAACGAATTACCAACAATACGATATTCGTTTGAATTTAGATGCTAAAATCAACAAATATATTAACTTAAATATTGGTATTTTGGGTCGTGAAGAAGCTCGTAACTATCCAACTCGTTCGGCAGGTGCAATTTTCAGAATGCAAATGCGTGGAAAACCACAACAGCAAGCATTTTGGCCAAATGGTCTTCCTGGACCTGATATCGAAAACGGTGAAAACCCAGTTGTAATCACAACCGACCTATCGGGTTATGACCGCCAAAAGCAAGATTATATTCAGACAAATGGATCACTTGACATTCAAATTCCTTGGGTAAAAGGATTGAAATTTACTGGAACAGCGGCAATTGATAAAAGACTCGGAACAAGAAAGTTATGGCAAATTCCATGGACGCTTTACCAACAAGGTTCAGGATTTGAGGCCGATGGTACAACTCCTAAATTGGTTGCAAGTAAAAGAGGCCCAGCCGAACCAAACTTGAATCAATCTTATGACGACCAATTGAATATTTTATTGGGCGGTGTTGCTACTTATGAGCGTACATTTGGCAACCATGGACTAACAGTTTTGGCAGGAACAAATACTGAAACCATCGAAGGAAATAACTTTAATGCTTACCGTCGTTACTTTATTTCGCCTGCTCTCGACCAAATGTTTGCTGGTGGTGACTTAGAGAGAAACAATGGTGGTGGCGGTTTTGAAACTGCTCGTATCAATTATTTTGGACGTGTTGCCTATAACTTTAAAGAGAAATATTTAGCTGAATTTTTATGGAGATATGATGGTTCTGACCGTTTCCCGAAAGCCACTCGTTATGGTTTCTTCCCAGGTGTGATGGCAGGTTGGGTAATGTCAGAAGAGAAGTTTATGAAAAGCCTATCATTCATTAGCTTCTTGAAATTAAGAGGATCGTGGGGACAATTGGGTAATGACCAAGTAAACCTTCCTAATTCAAGTACACCTGCTACCTACCAATATCTCTCTACTTATGGCTTCCGTAGTTATATTTTGGGTGATGCTGAACAAAAAACTTTGTTTGAAACGCGTCTTCCTAACGAAAATATCACTTGGGAGGTAGCTTCTAACTCAAATATAGGCTTAGAAGGTCAATTATTTAACGGAAAAATCAACTTTGAGTTAGATTATTTTGTAAATAAACGATCAAAAATCCTCTGGTTCAAAAATGCTTCGGTGCCACAATCAACAGGTATCACACTTCCTGCTCAAAACTTTGGTGAAGTTTCAAACCGTGGTTTTGACTTTAATGTGGGCTACCGTGGACAAACTGGTGAGTTCAAATACAACATTAGTGTAAATGGTGGATATGCCAAAAACACAATTGATTTCTGGGATGAAGCTCCTGGAGCTCCAGAATGGCAACGTACTACTGGTCGCCCGATGAATACTTTCATGGCTTATATTTACGATGGTGTCTTTAAAGACCAAGCAGCAATTGATGCTCGTGGAATTGATTACACGGCAATTGTAAAAGAACTTCGCCCTGGAGATATGAAATACAAGGACTATAATGGCGACGGTAAAATTACACCTGACGACCAAGTAAGAACAGATTTTACCCAACTTCCGATGTTCCAAGGCGGTATCAACTTAGGTGGTCAATACAAAAACTTTGACCTAACAGTCTTGATTCAAGGTGCAGCAGGAGCCAGACAATATATAGGAACAGGCGAAATGGGAAATATCGGAAATTACTTATCGGATATTTACGAAAATCGTTGGACAATTGACAATCCAAGTGATGTTCACCCACGTATTGCTAACCGTTCAGACCAATACTATTCAAACAATAACACATATTGGTTGAGAAGTTCTGACTACCTACGTTTAAAAAACTTTGAATTAGGTTACACAATTCCTGAAACAATTGGCAAAAAAGTTGGTTTTAGCAGTATGAGAGTGTATGCAAGTGGGGTTAACTTATTTACAATTGACAAACTAAAAATATATGACCCAGAAAATACGAACAATAACGGTCAGTATTATCCTCAATCAAGAGTAATGAACTTAGGTTTAAATATCAAATTTTAATTAATTAGAAAAATGAAAATGTATAAAAAATTAATTTTGTCATTCTTTGCAGTTTCGTTTTTTACGGTAAGCTGTAATGATGATTTTGTTGATACCAAACCTCTCGATCAATTATCGGAGAATGTAGTTTGGGGAGATGCATCTTTGGCGGAAGCTTTTGTAAGTGAACTTTATGGGGGCTTAGGTGTTGGTGGTTTCAATGAGCAAATGCTCGCATCCTTGACTGATGAAACTATTTTTACGCATCCTGGAAGAAATATTACTACTATTACAGAAGGGAGAAGTAATCCTGCTGATCCAGGTTGGATTAATGGTACTTTGAGTTGGGTAAATATGTATTCTCGTATCAGAGCATGTAACCTTGCATTGAAAAATTTAGAGAATCCTCAATTTGCAAATACTGGAAATATTGTTGAGCGAATGAAAGGAGAAACCAAATTTATGCGAGCTTACTATTACCACCAATTAGTTAGATATTATGGTGGTGTGCCAATAGTTGATAAAGCATTCTCTTTAAATGATACCGATTTCTTGTCTGCTCGAAATACTTTTGAAGAATGCTTAAACTTCATCATAAAAGACCTTGATGAAGCCGCTACTTTATTGAATGGAAAATCATTACAAAAAGGTCGTGCAACTACAGCATCAGCTCTTGCTCTAAAATCACGTATGTTGATTTATGCAGCAAGTGATTTATATGACGTTCCTACTGCAAAAGTGAAATCTAAAGCGATGGCATCTGTCGCAAAGCCTGAATTAATGGGTCTAGTGAATGGTACTCGTACTGATCGTTGGCAGAAGGCAAAGGCTGCGGCGAAAGCAGTTTTGGATTTACCAGGCTTTGGCTTCCAATTAGGACTTACAGCTCCAGTTACAGCTGACCAAGCAGCTACTAACTACCAAAATCAATCATTAGCAAGAAATGGTGGACAAAACGAAATCATTTTTGGACGTTACTTCATTCAAAGTAAAAACGAAGATGGAGGTCGAGTTGGTCTTTTCAATGGACCAAATGGCTACAACAATTGGGCAGGTAATACGCCAATCCAAGAGTTAATTGATGATTACGAAATGATGGATGGTTCGAAGTTCGATTGGAACAAGCCAGAGCATGCAAAATCTCCTTACGAAAACCGTGACCCTCGTTTGAGATCAACTATTTTATATGAAGGCTCGCCGTGGAAGCCACGTTCAGCAAGTGCTTCTCCTCTTGACCCAGCTAATCAAATTCAAACTGGTGAATACGAAGTTGTTTCGGGTGGAGCAAAGAAAACTCACTTTGGTTTAGATACACGTAAAAGTAGCATCGAAGACTGGAATGGTAGTTATACAGGCTATTATATGCGTAAGTTTACAGACCCAAATCCGGGTTTAGTTGACCAAAACTCTTGGCAGCAAATTCCTTGGCCGTTCTTGCGTTACACTGAAGCAGTTTTCAATTATGTTGAGGCTTGTATCGAATTGGGCGAAGATGTTGAAGCTAAAAGATGGTTGAATCAGATTCGTTTCCGTGCCGGTATGCCAGCAATTACCGAAACTGGTGATGCTCTTCGCCAGCGTTATCGCAACGAGCGTCGTGTTGAAATGGTATTTGAAGAACAACGTTATCATGATGCACGTCGTTGGATGATTGCCCCAACAACGCTTGGCCGCAAAGCAAGTATTATTAATGTTAAAGGAACACTGAAGGCAGGCAAGACTGTTTCGACGTACAAATATGACCCAACAAGCTACGATTATACTTATACTGTCGGTAAAATTGACCCGGGTAAAGAGAATCGTAACTGGGATGACAAAATTTATTTCTTACCGATTCATAGAGATGAAATGAACCGTAATAATAAATTAGTACAGAATCCTGGATACTAATATTGGTTATCAAAAAATGGGTTGTCTAAAGCTGTGAAGCTTTAGACAACCCATTTTTTATTTCATCATTCTATTTTTTCTATCACAACACAACTTCGTATATTTGTTCTATTATAAAAAAATTAACCATACTCACTTCTCAAAATTGGAGAAATGATTTCTCATAAAATGAAAATTTCTACCCTTTCATACCTATTTTTAATCAGTCTATTTTTGATTTCCTGTAATAAGTCTTCCTCTGAACAAAATACCTCAGGTGAAGAAGGCGAGAAACAAGAGCCAATCTTTACCCTGCTATTTCCAGACAAAACCAATATAGATTTTCAGAATATCATTAACGAAGGGCTGAATACCAATGTTTTGATGTACGAATACTTCTATAATGGCGGAGGGGTAGCAGTGGGTGACGTCAACGGGGATGGCCTTGAAGACCTTTATTTTACGAGTAATATGCAGCAAAATAAATTGTATCTCAATAAAAATAAGATGCAATTTCTAGACATAACCACCCGAGCAGGCGTGGCAGGAAGAGAAGGTCCTTGGAAAACAGGCACAACAATGGTCGATATAAATGCCGATGGAAAATTGGATATATATGTTTGTCATTCGGGCAATCTGCAAGCCAATAAGAAAGCCAACGAACTATTCATCAATCAAGGTAATGGAGCCGATGGTATTCCGACTTTTGTAGAACAAGCTGCAAAATTTGGTCTTGATAGCCCAGCATCAAGCACAAATGCTTACTTTTTCGATGCCGATAAAGATGGCGATTTAGATATGTTTTTACTAAATCATAACATAAAATCACTTCCAGTTCTAGATGAGGCACGAACAGCCGCCCTCATAAAAGTTGACGATGCAGTAAGTGGTTCAAGATTTTTTAAAAATGATAAAGGATTTTTCAGAGATATTACCCGACAAGCTGGCATCCAAAGTTCGGCATTATCGTATGGCCTGGGAGCTGGAATTGCGGATTTTAATCAAGATAATTGGCCAGATATATATGTAAGTAACGATTATGCTGTGCCTGATAGATTATACATTAATAATAAAAACGGAAGCTTTCGAGAGGTAAGCCATGAGCAACTCGGCCACACCTCAAACTTCTCAATGGGAAATGATGTAGCCGATATAAATAATGACCTCCTTCCCGATATTTTCACGCTCGATATGCTTCCCGAAGACAATCGACGTCAGAAGCTTTTGATGGCACCAGATAATTATGACAAATTTGATTTAGGTGTAAGGTCAGGGTTTCATTACCAATATATGCGAAATATGCTCCAACTCAATAATGGAAACGGTACATTTAGTGAAATTGGTCAAGTTTCAGGAATCTCAAATACTGACTGGAGTTGGGCTGCACTTTTTGCAGATTACGACAACGATGGTTTTAAGGATTTATACATCACTAACGGTTATTTACACGATTACACTAACCTCGATTTCTTGAAATATATGGATGATTTCATGGCAACCAAACAAGGTGGTTTCCAACGAACCGATGTTCTTGAGTTGGTACAAAAAATGCCTTCATCCAATGTAAAAAACTATATTTTTAGAAATAATGGCAAACTGATTTTCAAAGACCAAACCACCAATTGGGGCATGGGCGAGCAATCGAATAGTAGCGGTGCCGCATATACAGATTTGGATAATGATGGTGATTTAGATTTAGTCGTCAATAACATTAATTCGCCAGCATTTATTTATCAAAACGAAGCAAATACAAAACTCGGCAATCAGTTTTTAAAATTAAAACTCAATGGCGAAAACGAAAATAAAATGGGAATTGGAGCAAAGGTATATCTATTTGCTCCAGGAAATTCCCAATACCAAGAACAAATGCCAACTCGTGGATATCAATCGAATGTAAGTTTTACTATGAATTTTGGTTTGGGTAAAAACACCAAAATAGACTCAATAAGAATTGTTTGGAACTCCGATAAAAGTCAAGTTTTGAAAAATATAAAGGCCAATCAGACATTAATTTTAGAGGAAAAAAATGCTTTAAAAAAAACAAATCCAGTCAATCCAAAAAATACTTTTTTTGAAGAAACAAAATCTCCCATTATTTCATTTCAGAATAAAACCACACATAATGATTTTAAAAGACAACCTTTATTGACCAATTCTCAATCATTCATAAGTCCTGTAATAGTAAAAGGCGATGTTAACAAAGATGGACTTGAAGATGTTTTTGTGGGCGGAAGCTACGGAAAAGGCAGCGAACTTTACATTCAGACAAACGGTACTTCTTTACAATTCACAAAGAAAGCATTTCCATCAAATCCAAATGCCGATGTAAGCGATGCAGTCTTTTTCGATGCCAACAGCGATGGTTTTCAAGATATTTATGTGGCCTATGGAGGTTATGGTAATTTCACCGAAAACGACCCAAATCTCCAAGATCAGCTATTTTTAAATAATGGCAAGGGCGATTTCCAACTTAGCCCTTCTTCCCTACCTTCTATGCTCACTAGCACAGGATGTGTTCGAGTAGCCGACATCAATGGAGACTCAAAACCCGACCTATTTGTGGGCGGACGAGTTTCTATTGGAAAATATCCAAACATTCCACGAAGTTATATCTTAATCAATGAAGGCAAAGGAAACAGTTCTACGCCACAATTTAAAGAAAATACTCCTGAAGAATTAAAATACATTGGTATGGTAACTGATGCCGCTTTTGTTGATTTAAATAAAGATAAAAAACAAGAATTGGTTATCGTAGGAGAATGGATGCGAATAACGGTTTTTGAAAACAACATTGGTAAATTGGTAAATAAAACTGATAATTATTTTGACCGAAAACTATCTGGTTGGTGGAATAAACTAATAGTTGAAGACCTCAACGGTGATGGTTCGCCAGATTTATTGGTAGGAAATTTAGGCCTTAATAGTCAAGCAAAAGCAAGCGATAATCAACCGATCGAGCTTTATTACAAAGATTTTGATGATAATGGTAGCATTGACCCTATTTTGTGTACTTATATTCAGGCACAAAGCTATCCATACTTAACTCGTGACGAATTATTAGAGCAAGTGCCAACTAAACGCCCAAAATTTACATCTTATGAAAGCTACTCAAATGCTAGACTGACAGACATTTTTGGTGATGATGAACTAAAAGACGCTAAAAAACTGGTAGCTAACTATTTAAAAACGGTTCTCCTAACGCAAAACGCACAAGGTAAATTTGAAGAAAAAACATTACCAATTGAAGTTCAGTATGCTCCAATTTATACAATTATAGTAACCGATTATGATCAAGACGGTAGAAAAGACCTCGTATTATGTGGCAATTTAAACAAGTCTCGTTTAAAATTTGGCAAATACGATGCTAACTATGGACTATTACTAAAAGGTGATGGCAACGGACAATTTCTGAGTATTCCACAACGTCAATCAGGTTTTAATTTACAAGGCGATGTACGATCTGCAATTTCAATTAAAGGGCACATATTTTTTGGAATCAATCAACATGGTATTCGAACTTTTAAATCTAATTTATGAGAAAAAAAATTATAATCATTCATATAATTTTCTTAATAATGTGCAAACAATTGCATTTCCATTTTATTGACCAAATAGCTCTAATTTAATGATTACACAGCGTGTAAATTAAATATATTTCGATATTATTTCTTTTATTAATTCAAAATAATCTTATATTTGATTTTAGTAGAAAGAATCAAAAGTGATTAAGTTATTAAAACTTTATAGAAGTCCCAATGTTTCTTGGGACTTTCTTTTTTTACTCTTTTACCAAAAACAAATGATTGATAATAAAATGTCAAGTGAGCTTTTTACCCAAAGTTTTAAAGACTATTTTGGGGATTATCCTACTTTATTAGTTCGTGCACCTGGCCGAATTAATCTTATTGGCGAGCATACCGATTATAATAATGGCTTTGTTCTACCTGCTGCCATTAACAAAGCGATTTATTTTGCAATCTCCAATCGAAAAGACAAAAAATGTATCCTTTATGCTTATGATTTGGACGATTCTTATGAATTTTCATTAGATAATATCCAAAAATCTGAAAAAAGTTGGGCAAATTTCCTCATTGGAGTATTAGCAGAAATTCTTGAAAAAGGAAAACAAATCAATACAGGCTTTAATGTTGTATTTGGTGGGGACGTTCCACTTGGTGCAGGGCTTTCATCTTCGGCGGCAGTTGAAAGTGGCATTGGTTTTGCCCTCAATGAGTTATATAATTTAGAACTCTCTAAACTTGAAATTGCACTTATTGCTCAGCAGGCCGAGCATAAATTTGCTGGTGTAAATTGTGGAATTATGGATATGTTTGCATGTATTCATGGCAAAACAAATTCGGTTATAAAACTAGACTGCCAAAACCTCAGTTTTGAGTATTTTACCTTTAACTTTCCTAATTATACACTCATTTTGTGTAATACTGGAGTAAAACATAACCTTGGTGATAGTGAATATAATAAACGTCGAGCTGAGTGTGAAGAGGGTGTTCGCATACTCCGATTTGCTTTTCCACAAGTCGATAGTTTGCGTGATGCAACTATACCTATGCTGCGTAGTCAGGCCGATAAATTACCTCCAATCGTATATCAACGTTGCAAATACGTTGTAGAAGAAATCGAACGAGTAGATATTGCTTGCAAAGCTCTCGAAAATAACGATTTAAAGACTTTCGGACAAAAAATGTATGAAACCCACCAAGGTCTAAGCCAGGATTATGAAGTTAGCTGCCCAGAATTAGACTTTTTGGTTGAGCAAAGTCAAAACTTTGAAGCTGTAATAGGTGCTAGAATGATGGGCGGTGGCTTCGGTGGATGTACTTTAAATTTAATTAAAGCAGATGCTGCTGATGATTTTATAAAAAATATTAGTCTTGCTTATCATAAGGCTTTCAATATTCAATTACAATCATATATTGTAAATATTTCTAATGGTGTTGAGAAAATAGAAAAAGAGCTGATGATGGATTAATTTTTGAGAAAAAAATGCCTATATTGCAAAAAAGCTAATTTAGCCTAAGAATTAATTAATGATAAAAATTTAGTATTCGAGTTAATACCAAACCTGATAAGCTTTTTCTAATAAACTTTTCTTCATGAACAGAGCAAAAAATCTCGAAAGATTAAAAAACGAAGAATTTGATATTTGCATCATTGGTGGAGGAGCAAGTGGTGCAGGTTGTGCGTTAGATGCGACTTTACGAGGTTTGAAGGTAGCATTGATTGAAAAAGAAGATTTTGCTGCTGAAACATCTTCAAAATCAACGAAGCTAATACATGGAGGAGTAAGGTATTTAGAGCAAGCTTTCAAAAAACTTGATTTTGCCCAACTACGACAAGTAAAACACGGCCTTGAAGAACGCCACACTGTTATTCGAAATGCCCCACATTTAGCACATCCTCTTGCTTTAATTACACCTGTTTTTAGTTGGTTTGAAGGCTTTTATTTCAAAATCGGACTAACCATTTACGGTCTCTTTGCAAAGAACGATTCAATGCCTAAAGCGAGATGGCTCAATAAAAAAGAAACTTTTGAGCATATTCCCACGCTTACTCCTAAGCTTCACAGTTCGGTCATGTATTATGATGGGCAACTTGATGATGCTCGTTATTGTTTGGCACTCGCTCACACAGCCGACGAAGCAGGTGCAGTTGTGGTAAATCATACCTTAATTACAGGTTTTGAAAAAGATGGCAATGGTAGGTTGAGGTTGGCAATTGTAAATGACAATTTGAAGCAAATCAAAAATCATAACTCAGAATCAAACGGCGAACCGTTCAGAATTAATTCAAAGCTTTTCATCAATTGTACTGGCCCGCATGCAGATAGTATCAGGCTTTTGGCAAACCCCAAACAAGAAAAACGCTTGCGACCAAGTAAAGGAGTACATATTATACTTCCTGCTGAAGTGCTGAAAAGCCACGATGCAATGTTGATTCCAAAAACCAAAGATGGACGAGTAATTTTTGTGATTCCCTTTGAAGGAGAAGTAATGGTTGGAACAACCGACGATGAATATCGCGATTTGGAAAAAGAACCTATTCTTATAGATCAAGAAATAGATTTCTTGCTTGATACCCTTCGCCCATATTTAGCCAAAGTACCGGAGAAATCAGAAATCAAATCTGGTTTTGGAGGTTTACGCCCACTTATTGCTTCGTCTGGCTCAAAAGCAACAAAAAAACTCGTCCGTGATCACGAAGTTGAATATGACACAGAATCAAGTTTAATAAGCCTTTTGGGTGGAAAATGGACCACTTATCGCCTAATGGCAAAAGATACAATTGATGAAGCCTGTAAGATTTTAGGCAGTAAGATAGAATCTACGACTGAGCAACATTATCTGATTGGAGGTGAAAATTATAATTTTGAAGAGTGGAAAAATATTCAGAAAAAATACAATCTTGACGTAGATATATGTCAGCATTTGTTAAAAAAATATGGTACAAAAGCCAACGAAATTTTTGAATTTTCAAACCAAACAGAACGTATCCACAAAGACTATCCCTTCATAAAGGCTGAAATTTTTTACACGATTCGTAAAGAAATGGTAGGTAGTCTAAGAGATTTTTTTG
Source organism: uncultured Emticicia sp. (assembly GCF_937903345.1). Lineage (GTDB taxonomy): Bacteria > Bacteroidota > Bacteroidia > Cytophagales > Spirosomataceae > Emticicia. The sequence goes on from NZ_CALCZQ010000069.1 coordinate 11,865, forward strand.
CCAGACGTACCCGTATGGAATTAATCGACTGGAAAGCAACCTTAAGTTCGGTTGAAGCAGTTGGTAATATAATGGCAATTGAATTAAACTGGTCAGAAACGCAAAAGCAAACAAACATTGCTGATTATAAAAATCTTTTAAATAATTTTATGGAAATAGCCAGCATAAAGTAGTGCCAATATCCTATGCTTCGTTTGAATATAAATCTAATCTGATTTTCGGCAGTTATTAGCAATGTCAATTTTACAATTATATTTCAAATCAGCTCCTTTGAATTCAAAGTTGTCCATAAAAAATGGACTTTTTCTCGCTACATCTAAAGACAATATAACTGTTGCATTAAAGCAACAGTTTTAATGAATAAAGTAATTGAAGCATTCAGACAAAAATTAATCTGGTACGATTACGTTTCAATCAAGGATTTAATTGGGATGCGGAACAGATATAAATTTCAAAGGGAAACACCTAAGCTGAGTCCCCCGCGTAATTCATATTGACCAAAAGAATAAGAGGGGGTAAAGTTAACTCTAAAAAAAACAACTCTTGGATGTGGCGGAATATCAAAAATGACTTGTTCCCTCAGACCAAAAATTCCAAATGAATAGCTGCGAATATCAGAACCTCCATAAGCAATTGGAGTTAGACCTCCTCCTATTTCAATAAACCATTCCGAAGCAATTTTTGATGGTGCTGATTGGCATCTAACGGCGACTCGATTATTGATGCCTCTACGAAGATTATTGATCAGATAATTGTAAGTCACAGATGTTGGAACAGAAACACCTAAACCTTTAACCGATGGTCCAGGTCCTACTGACCTACCTCCTGGTAAGAAACCAAAACCGGTACGTAATGCTAAAAAGCTGTTTTTCCATCGAATTGGGAGATATTCTACGTTTATAGACCCCAGCGGGCTAATAGCAAATGATTCGGCCATAATGGCTGTACGGTAGCGTGTGCGATACATTACTTGAGCGTTTGCTGTCTCAACTAACGTTAGAATGCAAATGAAGGTTAAAAAATATTTCACTTATTTATACGATTGCGTCAATTTACAATAGATAAAAACGTGCCAAACTATATTTATTTAAATAATATTTATCAACTTTCTAACTTTCTAATTTTTTAATATAAAAATGAAATTTTAAGGTTATAAAAATATAATATCAAATGCACATTCATAAAAAAAGACAAGTTACCTTGCCTTATCTTTTAAATACCTTAGAATAATGATTATAAATTACGCACTAATTCCTTTTGTTTTTCGTTTAATCTGAATCGTTCACCATAAGTATTGGCCAAGCGTTCTACTTCATTTAAGAAAGTTTCGGTTCCAACAAAACCTGCAAAATTAAGCGTTCCACCAGCATACGGTGGGAAACCCCATGCCAAAATCGAACCGATATTTCCATCTAATTTTGTCATCAAAACACCTTCATCTATACAACGAATTGATTCCACAACTTGGCGATAAAGTAAGCGTTTTTTTACTTCTTCAACATCAGGTTGATTTTTTGAAACAGGAAAATATTCGGCCAATCCTTCCCACAAATACTTTTTACCAACTTCTGGATATTCATAAAAACCTTTTTTGTTTTTCTTGCCAAATCGGCCTAAGTCTTCAACCATCATTCGAGTTACTTGATAAGCCCCATCTTCTTCACTTAATGCCCCATCAAGAATCGACTGTTTAGAAATTTTTAAGGCTAAATCTAAAGCGACTTCATCTGAAACTGCCAAGGCTCCTACCGGCATTCCAGCATTTTTCCCGGCATTTTCAATCAAAACGGGATCTACACCATCTTTTAGTAGAGCAATTCCTTCAGTAGTGTATGTACTAAAACAACGAGAAGTATAAAATCCACGAGAATCATTGACAACAATTGGTGTTTTGCGAATTTTTTTAACAAAATCTACTGCTAATGCCACAGCATAATCAGAAGTTTCTTCACCACGAATCAATTCAACCAACATCATTTTATCAACTGGTGAGAAAAAGTGAATACCGATAAAATTTTCAGGTTTTGACGATGCCTTTGCCAAACCTGTAATCGGAATTGTAGAAGTATTTGAACCAAAGACACCTAATTCCGACAACATTGGTTCTGCCTCTTTGGTTACATTTGCTTTTAATTCGCGATTTTCAAAAACTGCCTCGATAATCAAATCACAACCCTTCAAATCGGCAACATCTGATGTTGGTTTTATTAAACTCAAAACTTTTTCTCCTTTCTCTGCAGTAGTTTTTCCTCTCACAATGCCTTTTTGAACCAAACCTCTTGAATAATCTTTCCCTTTTTCGGCATTTTCAAGAGTTATATCTTTCAAAACAACCTCAATTCCTGACAAGGCAGATACGTAGGCAATACCTGCCCCCATAAATCCAGCACCCAAAATCCCTAATTTTTTTACATCCGTTGTAGGAATTCCTTTCGGGCGACTTGCCCCTTTATCAGCTTCGTTTTTTCCTAAAAACATCACTCCAATCAAATTTTTTGCTTCTCTAGAAGTGGCAACTTTTACAAAATATCGTGCCTCAATCGGAATCGCTCTATCCATATTTACTTGTAAACCTTCATAAACACACGAAAGAATTGCAATCGGTGCGGGATAATTACCTTTGGTTTTCTCCATAATCATGGCGGTTCCTCCAGCAAACGTACGCATTCCCGTTGGTGATTGCACATTTCCACCTGGTACCTTATAATTTTCACGAGCCTTGATTTCTCCGGTTTTCTTGTTATATTCATCCCACGGCTGAATAGCCTTCGGATTAGCCAAAATCCATTTGATGGATTTTTCCATCATTTCTTCACGAGTTGCAGCAATATCATTGACCATACCATAGCCTAAAGCTTCAGTTGGTGATATTCTTTTGCCTTCAACCATCAACATCAAAGCTGCTTCCATGCCGATGATACGTGGTAAACGTTGTGTTCCACCACCACCAGGAAGCAAACCAAGTTGAACCTCGGGCAAACCAATAACTGCTTTTGGATTGTCAAGAGCAATGCGGTAATGACAAGCCAAACAAACTTCGTACCCACCACCCAAAGCAGTACCATTCATTGCAGCAACCACTGGCTTTCCGCAAGTTTCTAGTTTACGGAAAATAGCATTAAATTCGAGTGAAAACTTGTGCATTTCGCTTGGGTCTTTGCTATTATTACGCAAAATCATCTTTACATCAGCTCCAGCAATAAACTCATTTTTTTCAGAAGTGATGATAATTCCTTTTACTTCTTGGTCGGAGTATGCTTTTTCGAGATGCCCTTCAAATTCAGGAATCGAAATATCGTTAAGAACGTTCATTGCTGAAGTGGTCATGTTCCAACTGATAATCGCTATGTTATTTTCTACTTTATAATTAATTTCCATTAGATGCTTGAATATTATTGTTTCTAAAAAATAAGGTATGCTTGCATACTATTTTGCAAATATAAAAAAATTATGACTAATAGTTACAATAGATTAAAATGAATTATCCTAAAGAAATTAAGAATTAAAAAAGCCTTCAAAATATATCAAAAATACATTTTGAAGGCTATATAAAAACACAATAACTTATTATACCAATAGCTCAAATTCTAATCTAACCACCTCACTATCAATGCTTAAAGAAGCAAATCTGCCACAAGGAATTGTCCAATTTATAGCTTCATGACCAACTGGAAAATCATAGCAAATTGGATAATCATATTCTTCTGTATGCTCTGAAATGATTTCATGGAAAGTTTTACCGAACGGTTCGTCGTTTTCTTTTACATCCGAAAAATCTCCTACAATTAAGCCTGCTAATCTTTTAAGTTTTCCAGCACGTTTTAGCTGAATCATCATACGATCAATATTATAGAGATACTCAGAAATATCTTCGACAAACAAAATTTTACCATCGGTATCGACTTCTGATTTTGAGCCAATCAAGTGTGCCAAAATACAAAGATTTCCTCCTACAATTTGCCCCGCTCCTATTCCTTGTTTATTAAATGAATTAGTTTGAATTGTGTAATGCATATTTTTACCAAAAAGAAATGCTTCGAGCTTCTGAACCGAATCATAATCTCGCATAAAAGTTTTTGGCATGGGGGCATGAAGACTTTGGTAGCCCAATACTTGCATTTGTCCATGTATAACAGTAATATCAGAGAATCCAATGATCCATTTTGGATTTTTCTTAAATTGGGTAAAGTCAACAAAATCAATAATTCTAGAACTCCCATACCCACCTCTGGCTGAAAAAACGGCTTTAATTTCTTTATTGTCAAGTTGTTGTTGAAAATCTCTTAAACGAACGTCATCGGTTCCTGAAAAATTAAAATAGGATGCACCTACCGATTCGCCTACTATAACTTCTATACCCCAGTTTTTTTGCATGAGATTGATCGCCGAATTAATGTCTTCGGGATTTAGCTTGCTGGCAAGGGCTATTATAGCTACTTTATCACCTTTTTTTAAAAAAGGAGGAGAAATTAGTGAGTTCATTTTTCGCAATAAGCATTATGCTCGAAGCTATATGCTTTTTATAAATTTTAATTTGTTTATAGCATATTGCCTAAAGCCTACTTTATAAATTGTCAAGGATTCAAAGATACAAGGTCATAGTTATGAATTTTACGTAAATCTAAAATATAACTTTCATCACCTTTGTGTTCTAGCATTGGCTTGAACTTTGCTCCCCAAATGAGTTCGTCATTGAAATAGGAGTGCCGTTTGTGAACCGCATCTGCAAAAGTATCATCAACACCTTCTGTCGAAATCATAAATTCGGCATCAGCATCAGCGAGCGATTCAGCCGTTTCACCATAAAGTGGACTATCTTCAGTTATAGCATGAACAATTGTCCAGTTTGTAGGAAAAAAATTGACTTTTGAACGTTCTAGCGTTAGGCTATAATATTGTCTGTTTCTTACTCCGTTCTTTTCTTCTATTCTTGAAAAATCCAAATTTACAGTCATATTAATAATTTGATTGCTCTTTTCGTTGACCATTCTGAACATAAATGCATTTGTATCTAGATAGGGAGCAATAATAGCATTTCGACTGAACAAAATACGAGGATTTGGACGAGAAAAACGACCATATAATAAACCAGTTACAAGGGCAAACATCATTAAACCAGTTAGGGCTTCGATTGAAGCTACCAAACTTGTGGTAAAACCAACGGGAGCTATACGCCCATAACCAACGGTAGTTAGTGATTGTGCTGAAAAAAAGAAGGCATCCCAAAACTGTGAGAGTGGGTTGGTCATGTTAACACCCGCCAAATGCTCCACTCCAATGAAATAATATAGACTTGCAAAAAAAAGATTTAGCATCAAATAAACTAAGAGTACCATGGCAATAAATGTACCCCAACTAACTGTAAGTAGGCGATTGTAGAGATTAAGCCATGCTTCAAACGACTGACCGATTCGCTTCACATTAAAAAGACCATTACCAGTAATCAGGCGGGTTTGGCGGTCAGTCATTTTTGTGCCGAATCCTAAATCTTGACGATTACGTTCTTTCTCTACTAGGGAGTCCTTTATTTTCATAAATATGGTGCATTGAATGACGAATAACCAACATTTGCTATTTTATTTCAGAAACAATACAATTTTACTAAAAAATCAGAGAAACACCACATCATCAACTACTGATTCTCCCACATCTTTATTTATAAGATCTAATAGCTTTGTCTTGGCCATAAAAAGTTCTTGACGAAGTGGAGAAGAGTCAATTCTGAGATATAAAACTCGATTTTTAACGTAGATTTCTTTGGTTCGAGAAGCAATAGTTGGACCCATCATTCGTCCCCAAAATGCTATTAAATAAGTTTCATTGAAGCGAGTTTTTAGATCGAATGCTTTCAAAAATGCTTCGATAGCTTCTTTCATCGGAGTTGCTTGTAACCGACGTGTAGTTTCAGATGCCATAATTGTATTCTCTTTTAAAGATGAGGCAAACTATTTCAATAACTCAGCTACTTCAAAACTTACCAAGGCATTTTCGGCACTTAATTTTACTAAAGCATTTTGAGGTAAGGGAATTGTTATTTTATCGTCAAAATCGGTAGACAATCTTTTGGCTGGTACTTTGAGATAAATTGTCTCATTATAACGCTTCAAAAATGACGCTGGACCTTCTATATAAATCTCTCTTGGCGAAATATTTATAAAGCTTGATATCACAAAGTTTTTCTGTAAATCGATACCCAAACTATCTACTTTCAGATTGATTATTTTCCTATGTTTTGGCTCAAAATGCAAAGTTGTGGTGTCTGCAAGAATAAAATTTAATTTAGATCTTTGCATTAAAATAGTAAGCGACTCAAGTAAAGATGTATTATCTAATCTATATATTTTTAATGGATTTTTGATTTCATATACCAGTGGAGTTGCATTTGAAAATAGCTTGTATTTCATTAAATCCCAGCCGGTACTCGAAATATTTACATTCAATTTCTTCGGTAAAGGTTTTGTAGGAATATAAAGTGAATCATTATACTTAATGTTGAGGGGATAGCTAATATTTGCCGAATATCCCGACTTATTTAGCGAATTTAATAGCCAAAATACAAAGGCTGCTAAAAAACATAGTGCTAAGGTTTTAATTTTCATCATAAAAGTCAAAATACGAAAACACACAGACAACATAAAAATTGATTTATGATGACTGTGGATCATAGATAGCGGACTATTTTTTAATTTTTACTTTTTCCTTGAGACTGCAGTTTTATCGAAAGTCAATCTTGCACCTCCTCCTGCTGAAACTGTTACAGTCAATTCGTCTTTCGCTACGATTTTACCGTGCAATCCACCGAAAGTTACAATTTCATCACCTTCTTTCAACTCCTCTACCATTTTCTTTTGGTCACTTGACTTTTTTTGTTGTGGACGAATCATGAAGAAGTAAAAAACGGCTATCATACCGACCATCATCACTATCGAAAACATACCATTTCCACCTTGAGCTTGTAAAAGAATCATTATTTCTGATTTTTTGGTTAGATTATATAAATTTTCTGTGGCTAATATTTAGCTTTTAATTCTTCGGAAGTGCCTTTAAAGCAGCTTTAGTGGTATCTGCAATGTCTTTTCCGTAAACAATCGCTGTGAAAGCCAAAACTGTTTGTGGAGGATTAGCATTAGAGAAAATTGTCACAAATTTTTTGTTTGTACCCGCTTTTCCTTGACTATTAAAGCGAACCGTAATTTGGTCTGACTGCCCTACCCCAATCGGATGATCAGGCTTTGAAGCAACTGTACACCCACACTGAACTTGCACATCGGTAATTGTTAAGGCACTTTTACCAACGTTTTTAAATTTAAATACGTGCGAAACTGTATCACCTTCAGTGAGTGTTCCGAAATCAACCACTTCTTTATCAAACTCCATTATTGGAGCATTAGCCAATGCCGCTAATGAATCCTCTTGACTCATTCCAGCTTGGCTTTTAGAACCTATTAAGTTACAAGAAAAATTCAATCCTGCCAAAATAAATATTGAAGTAAGACCAAAAAATATTTTTTTCATTTTGTGTATTAAATGTATAATATATTAAAAATAAACATTAATTTCGATTAGAGCGACGCTAAAAATGCATTACAAAGTTAATACAAAATCTTATTAATTTTAAAATCTTATAAATCCTATTAGTTTTTCGATTTGATTTGGCTCATCAAAGACTCTACATCTTCGAGTAATTTTTCAGCTTTTTGACGGGCTTCGCTTACTACTTTTTGCCCTTCTGCTTTAGCCGAACTATCGCCTCCCACTACTTCCATAGCCACTTCGTCGCCTCTTTCAATTAGGTCGTTAATAAATTTCTGTAATTGTTCACGGTATTTTGATAAACGAAACGATAGTTTATCGCGTGTTACTTCGCCTTTTTCGGGTGCGTACAAAATTCCAATGGCTGCTCCTGTAGCTACTCCGGCCAAAAATGTGATAAAAGTTCTTGATGAATTGCTCATAAAATTCAATGAGGGAATAAATGATTTATGGAATGAGTGAATACTTACTCTCTATAAAACGCTCATTATTAATTGATAATTGTTTAATGATAATTGACGCCTATTTATTATCCAACATACCTCTACCGCTCTTTCGAAGTTTACCCGATTCTTTGAGCTCTTTCGATACACCATCTAAAATACCATTTACAAATTGCCCACTTTTTGGTGTACTATAATCTTTTGCGATTTCGATGATTTCGTTGATTGTCACTTTTACTGGAATACTCGGATAATTTAACATTTCAACCACCGCCATTTTTAATAAAATATGGTCAGTAGTGGCAATACGATCGATTTCCCAGTTTTTAAGTTTTGGAATCAGAATTTCTTCTAAATCTTTCGTTTCGAGAATACTTTTCTGATACAAAGTTTGTAAAAACTCTTTTCTTTCGTCCCATTCAACGTCCAAAACTACTAATTTTAAATTACCATCCTCTACCAAACCTTGAAAAGTATGGGTAACGGCAGCTCTGAGCGTTTCTATGTCGTCAATCCAATATAAATCTTGTTTCTCGAAAAATTCCCAGGAAATTTCGTGTTTCAATATTACGTTTTTGAGTAGATATTTCAAAATCGCAAAGTCTTCCTCGAGCGTATGATTGGTTTTCGATAAATATTCTTGAAAGCGGTCGTTTGAACGAATTACCTCACGGTATAGCTTCGCTACAAAAACCTGTTCATTGACCATGCTAATACTCCTACGACTACAAAGGATTTCGAGTAATTTTTCTTGACTTAAAGCCTTAATAACTTGATTATCAGAAAGCTTTGATTTTCCTTCGTTATTATTATCTTTATCATCACGGTTGCAAAGCTCTATAAAAAGCAATAAGATTTGCAAATATAATTCATATACCCTTTCGGCCTCTATTACCATGCGGCTGGCGTAATGTTGTACGTCTTTTCGATTTTTAAGAAGGTAAAATTCTTTTGCTTTTTCGACCATTCTCAACACTTCATCAGGTGCATCAAACTTTTCGATTTCTTGTCGTGAAAAAGCTTCTTGAAAAAGATTTTGGCCTAATTTTTTAAATCCTTCAAGTTTCTCTTTGTCTTGATATTCCATCGAATTCAAATCCGGAGAAAAATGGTCGGCAATTAAGTCTAAACCTAATTGGAAATTCGCACCCTCTGCTTGTTTATAAGCAAAAAGGGATTGCATCGCACGAATCCGTATGAGGCGTCTGTTCAGCATAGGCGTTCAAAGAACTGAAGTTTTATTATGGCACAAAATTAGTAAAAAAAAACAACATCCCCTAACAACTAAATTGGCATTTAGCTTCCTAAGCAACAATAATTCGTTTGATAAACAAAAAAACAATAATTTTAGAGTAGATTTGAGTTGATGAAAAAAGCTTATTATGAATACAAAAGCAGGATGTATTTTTCTTATTTTAATGTTAGTAAGTCAATTGAGATGTTTTTCGCAAAGCTACTCGGCAGAACAGATAATAGAAGACTTTGGAAATCTGAAAAACGAGATTGAAAAATTCCACCCTGACCCATACAAATATATATCAAAGGGGCGTTTCGCTTTCATTCAAGATTCTCTGCTGAAGAGAGTTTCGGGTAGATATTCGCTCCGAGAAGCATATTTTTTATTTTTGCCCTTGGTGCAGGCAGTTGCATGCGGGCATACGCACATTAGGCCCGACCGCAGATTACTTTCTAAGAGTAATTCATTCACCGAACGAACAAAGTTTTTTCCATTTAGTGTGCGTTTAATAAACAATCAATTGTTGGTTTCTCGTAATTATTCTGCCAATAAAAAAATAACTAGAGGTACTGAAATCTTAGCAATTGATGGGCAACCAATAAAAAAAATATTGGAGCATTTGGAAAATATATCTTCATACAATGGCGATGGTATAAACCCAAATGCGAGAAAATATTATTCAATTAGAGAATTTAGAAAATTGTATTATTTATGGAAAGGTGAAAAAGAAAATTTTCTTATAAGCTATCAAAAACAAGGACAAGTTAAGTCAAAAACCAGTAAAATCGAAGGACAGAGTGTAGAATTTATGGAGAAAATGATCGAAATTCGATACTCTGATGTTGACGAAGATACATTAGGAATTGTATCTTACCGGGTCATTGATTCGAGCCAAAAAGTTGCTGTGGTCGATATTCGTTCGTTTATGTATGGTTCAAAAGATTTTGAACGAGGCACCAATTTTGAAGCCGAAACTCGAAAGATTTTTAGAAGGCTGGAAGAGAATAAAATTGAAAACTTGATTTTGGATTTAAGAGGCAACTCAGGTGGAATTATTGATTATTCTATATTCTTTCTGCGATATTTTGCAAATCAATCATTCGATGCCTACAAAATAGGTTTTCGAGATGAAGGCTTGCAACGACTCAAGCAAGATTATAAAAAATACAACACATATTTGGCTAAAGAAGCAACCTCAAGACTTAATAATGAATTTACAGTACGAGATTCGGATGGTTATTTGGAGAGTAAATACCAACAAAAGCAACGCCCGCATGATGAATTTAGATTTAATAAAAACGTGTATGTGCTCATGAATGGTGGTACGTTTTCGGCTGCAGCTTTATTGGTCTCAAAACTTCATGATATGGGTGTTGGCACTTTCGTAGGTATGACTTGTGGGGGTGCTTATGATGGCTGTTCTGCAGCTCAATTTTCTTCAGTAAAACTACCAAATACAGCATTAGAAATTTCGTTACCATTGGGCAGGATTCTCTATAATATTGATACAAAAAAATACAATAAACCAAATCTTCAACCTGACTTTGAGGTAAATCCAAACCTTGAAGATTTTTTGAATAATGAAGATGCGGTGCTGAAATACACCCTCAATTTGATTAAAAACAAAGTTAAAATTAGATAGTTTTTTAGTCCGCAGTCAACAGTCCACAGCAAAAACCAGTAAGTAATGACCAGTAACAAATACACAAGTAACCAATAAACTAATATCCAGTATTCCAGCAACCAACCACTATGCAAAAGTTTTTCATTCTTTTATTATTTCCACTTTTTCTGCAAGCACAAAAATCAAAAGATACTTTTAGCCCTAAGCAAATCAGGGAAGATATGTCGTTTCTAAAAAAACGGTTCGAGAAAGTCCACCCAGGAATGTATTATTATATGAGCCGAGAAAACTATAATAAAAAATACGATTCACTCTATAATTCTATCAATCAACCACTTAGCTATTTAGAAACGTTTCGGATTTTATCGCAATTAGTTATAAACGTAAAAGATGGACATACAAATTTACGATACGATAAGAAGCGATTCAATAAAAAAAACGCCAAATTTGTACCTTTCTATCTTCGTAAAATTGACAAAAATTACTATCTGGCCTTGAATTATTCCAACGATTCGAGTATCATTCGTGGGGCAGAAGTTGTGGCATTTAATGATGAGCCTATCAATGAAATTATTCAGAAATTCAAGTTATTCGTTTCAACTGATAACGGCAATGAAAACGTAAAAGATTATTATACTTCAAGTGCATTTCCAACTTATTACAAAAGATATTTTGGAGAACTTGATTCGATTAAAATTAGCTATCGTTTACCGAAAAATGATAGTATTTTAAATAAAAAAGTGGCTTGCGAGACGAATAGTGAGATTCTGAAAATTGATAAAAAACACTATAAAAACCTCAATCGGCCGAATCTTTCGCTAAAAATTATGGATAGTGCAAATCATATTGCTAAGCTCGACATTACTTCATTTGTAATGACTGGAAAGTTTTTGGATGTGAGTAATCAAAAGTTTAAGCGAGTTTTGCGGGCAAGATTCAAAACCATAAAACAACTAAAAGTTGAACATTTGATTGTGGATTTTAGAGCCAATGGTGGTGGATTTATTCCGAATGTATCACGTTTTCTGAAATACCTTTCTCCAAAACCTTTTACTTTAATCGATACACTGGCTTTCAAAAAGAAAGCATATTTTACGATTGCAAAACCCTATTTGCTTGGACCACCGCTCACGACTTGGATGGGATTTATGAAACGAAAAGATGAATTTATGTTTAGAGTAAACAAACGAAACTACAAACACAAACCCGAAAAAGCACTGGCTTACAGGGGAAAAACATATTTTATTACTGACCCTGGCTGCTATTCGGCAACCAGTTTTACGCTCAATTTGGCGAAAGACTTAGGAATTCCTGAAAAAATCATTGGTCAGCAAGTGGGTGGTGCAAGTTGGGGAAGTTTTGCGGTAAATTGGCTAGATTTCAAGCTACCAAACACTAAATATATTGTGCATACACCACTGATGAGAATGAGTCATAATTTACCAAATAAAATAAATAAAGAATTTTTCCTACAACCCGATTACGAAGTTAATCGCAACCGTGAAGAATTGCTCAAAAACAATACAAGTGTGATTGACTTTACAGTTGAAATGATTCGGCAGAGTAAGGCGATGAGAGAAAGGTAAAGCTTTATATCGTTCGATTAATTAAAATCAATAAACTGAAAAGTTTTTTTGCTCAGACTTACTTCAATAAATGATATTTATGCTATCAGCGATTTGAATAATATAGGGCGAATTGTTAGACAAACGCAATGAAAAACATACAGATGCCAAAAAAAACGGGCGAAATAGGTATTTAAACATGGTTTTGATAAAATCTCAACTCAACGAATGACTAATGATTGATGAAGCAAAAAAAATGGCACTTCTGAGCTAAACTCTCAAAAGTACCATTTCTTCAAAACTTTATTCTTACCAAAAAATCGTATAAATAATCGTAAAGATTACCACTACAACTGCGGCTCCGATAGCGAAAGTTCTATCAACTTTAAACCATTTTTTCTCCACTTCAAATGCATTTTCTTGGTCTTTACCTTTTCCTTCAATCAAACTAATGATTACGTGAACCAAAGAACAGATCCAAAAAACAATGCCCATACGATTTAAGAATGGGAACTCAGGGTAAATATTTGCAATCACTGCTGAAAGAGCAATACTCAAAATAGCAGCAGTCAAAGCTCCATTTGCAGTAGCTTTTTTCCAGAAAAAACCAAGTAGGAAAATACTCAAAATTCCGGGAGAAATATAACCAGTGTACACTTGAATGTACTCAAACGCTTGTCCGAAATTAGCCAGCATTGGACTAACAATCAGAGCAATAATAAAGGCGATAACGATAGCCACACGACCTGTCCAAACAGTTTGTTTTTCGGTAAGGTTTTTATTAAAAAACTTAGCGTGAATGTCAAGCACATAAATCGTTGAAATACTATTGGCTTTTCCAGCTAATGAAGCCACGATTGCAGCTGTAAGGGCTGCAAATGCCAAACCTTTCAGCCCAACAGGCAATAAATTTAATAAAACAGGATAAGCATTATCGGGTTTTACGATACCATTTTGTGTAATACCATTTACGATAGAAGCATCGGCATTTTCTTGGAATATTACATAAGCTGCCAAACCAGGCAAAACCACTATAAATGGCATCAACATTTTCATAAACGCCGCAAACAAAACACCATTTCGAGCCGTAGAAATATCTGCACCCAATGCACGCTGAGTCATGTATTGATTACAACCAAAATAATTAAGGTTATTTACCCATTGTCCACCAATAATAAACATCATTATACCCGGCAATTGTTTGTAGGCATCGATAAAACCACCCTTTCCATCGTGAACTTGGAACTGATTAGGCTTAAAAATCATGTGTAAATGACTATCGGCTTTTTCGGCAATTAAATGTAAACCTTCAAAAACACCTGCTCCTGTACCTACTTTATTTGAAAGTAAATCAAGTGCTAAATATGTAGTTGCCAAACCGCCAAAAATCAGGCAAACTACCTGGATGACATCCGTATAACCTATTACTTTCATACCACCAAGGGTAATTATAAGGGCAAAAACAGTTAGGAAGATAGCACAAGTCATAAAGCTAAAACCTGTCATTTTTTCCAGACTCAAACCGCCAAGATAAATTATTGAAGTAAGATTGACGAAAATGTAAAGAAAAAGCCAAAAAACTGCCATGATTGTGGCCAGTCGCTTATCGTAGCGTTTGGCCAGAAATTGTGGCATTGTAAAAATCTTATTATTGAGATACATTGGCAGAAAATACACCGCCACAATTATCAGAGAAACACCACCCAACAATTCATAAACTGAAATGGCGATACCGAGTTGGAAAGCTTGGCCACTCATGCCAATAAACTGTTCGGCAGAGATATTTGAGGCGATGATTGATGCACCAATTGCCCACCAAGTCAGTGAGCCTTCGGCTAGGAAGAAATCTTTACTATCGGCAGATTGTTTGCCTTTGTTTTTGTAAATCCAATAGCCATAAGAAGATACGATAACGAAATAGATAAAAAAAATGGCGTAATCGAGCGTTTCGAGTCCAAGTGTCATTAGTAATTTTATTAGGATTGATTTTTTGAGTCGTGAATATATCAATAAATTCTTTAAATAGTCATAATTTTTAGCTTAAAAAAATATGAATCAAAAAAACAAAGCAACCATCAAATCTCCCAAATTGTATTTTTGGTCTATGTAATTGGTTTTTTCTTCTCAAAACAAGGCCAATTCTTACAAAAAGACCTACTTTTAATAGTTATTACATCACCGAAAATCAATGAAAATAAAACTTTCCTTCTTACTGCTACTCCCTATAGTTTTTTACTTTCAATTATCTGCTCAAACCATAAATGAACAGAAATATAAAATCCATATCAAGCGAACTTCTGAGAAGATAAAAATTGATGGAATATTAGATGAAAACACATGGAAAATTGCCGAGAAAACTCCACCGTTTCGTCAGCAATTTCCTTATGATACCTCAAAGGCTATACAACAAACTATCGCACGTGTTACCTTCGACGAGGAATTCTTATATTACAGTTTTGTGGTTGATCAACCTAGGAAATATGCGGTACTTTCTCTAAAAAGAGACTTCCCATCTGGTGGAGGAACAGATTTGGTTGTTTTCAATATTGATACTTTTAGAGATAAACAAAATGGTTTTCATTTTGCGGTAAATCCTTATGGTGTGCAACGGGAGGCTTTAATTTCAAACGGAAATATAGTTTCAAATGATTGGGATAATAAGTGGTACACGGCCGTAAAAAATTACGATGACCATTGGGTGGTTGAGTGTGCCATTCCGTTTAAAACAATTAGGTATAAATTGGCGGAAAATGGACAAAATACTTGGAATATAAACTTTTTTCGTAATAATCTTCTTTTGAATGAGCGTTCGTCTTGGGCACAGCTGCCACGAAGTGGAAAAGGCACAGATTTAGCATTTTCGGGAACTTTAGTTTGGGATGATGCCCCACCAAAACCAGGCCCGAATGTTTCAATAATTCCTTACAGTATAGCTTCTGTTGGACAAGACTTTATCAACGAACAACCTTTAGAAAGAAAAGCAAATATTGGGTTTGATACGAAAATTGCGGTCACGCCTTCATTAAATTTAGACATCACGATCAATCCCGACTTTTCACAGGTTGAGGTTGATAGACAAGTAACAAACTTAAGCCGTTTTGAAATTCTTTTTCCTGAAAGAAGGCAGTTTTTTCTAGAAAACAATGACCTTTTTGGAACATTTGGTACAGATAATGTTACACCTTTCTTTTCTCGGAGAATCGGAATTACAAAAAATCCAATAACAGGAAATAGTCAGCAAGTAAAGATTTTGGGTGGAGCAAGACTCAGCGGCAAACTTACTAATAATTGGCGGATTGGTTTGATGTCAATGCAAACCAAAGGTACTAAATTCAATGATAAAATTGGGTTAGCTGAAGCAAACTACACCGTTGGAGCAATTCAGCGAAAATTGTTTACTAGGTCAAATATATCGCTAATGGTTGTCAATAAAGAAAATGCCATTGGTAAATTAGAGACTCAACAGGCAGTAGATTCCTTGAAATTTCATCGAATTGTGGGTTTAGATTATAATATGGCATCGAGAAATGGATATTGGCGAAATAAATTATTTTATCACCAGTCATTTACCCCTTCAACTTTAAAAGACCAAAATTCGGCAGGAATTATCATATTAAAAGACTCGCCGACATGGTTTATCAGTTCGGGTAGTACCTATGTAGGCGAAAATTACTTTGCTCCAGTGGGATATGTTCCTCGACAAAACTTCCTTAGAAACGAATCAAATTTTGGGTACACGTTTTATCCGAAAAGTACAAAAATAAATAGAGTGTTAAACAACTTTGGTATCGGAATTGATTGGGATTATTTTACCCGAAAAACTGATTTTAAAACCATAGATTATGATTTTACTCCGTTGTTTTTTATGTTTCAGTTTACCAATAATGCCAACCTGACTTTATTCCCATATAGGTTTGCGTACACCTATTTGTTTAGCGATTTCGACCCAACAAACACTGGAAGTAAACCACTTACTAAAAATCAAGGTTTTGCCTATCAACAAACTCGTTTTAACTTTCAATCGAATACTAATAAACCATTTTTCTTCAATATAAGCGGAAGAGGCGGAGAATATTATAATGGACATTTTGTATCGTTTGGAAGTACAATAAATTATCGTTTTATACCCTACGCATTACTTTCGGTTGATATCACAAATAGTAGAATCAAGTTGCCAAAGCCTTACAACTCTGCGGTATTGTGGTTAGTGAGTCCTCGAGCTGAAATAACGTTCAATAAAAATGTATTCTGGACAACCTTTGTACAGTATAACAATCAAGCCAATAATTTCAATATTAATTCACGTTTTCAATGGCGTTTCAAACCAGCCAGTGATTTCTTCATTGTTTATACAGATAATTATTTCGCAACCGACCCCGAAATTCTCGAAAAACCTTATAATTTAGGTTTGCTAAATAGCAAAAGTCGAGCTTTGGTGATGAAACTTACTTATTGGTTTAATATATAAAATAGGTGTGATGCAACTGTTTCACCCCCTATTCAACAACCAGCCAGTTACACTAAATCTTTCGGCAAAGGCTACGCTTACTTCATGCTCGAGTTTTTCACTTTCAAAACAGACTAAACGCCCAGCTAGTGGTTCAATGACGATACCTTTTTCAATGCCATTTTCTGATGTGTAGATAATCAAGTTTCCTCCATTTTCAGGAATCCAGTTGGGGTTTAGGTAATAAATCACCGATAAAATTCTTCCTTTTTGAGCCTGAAAAGTATCTCGATGACGGCGGTAAAATTTGCCAACATTATATTTGGCGAAATGGATTTCGGTACCAACAATGCCCAAATAACACGTTTGATTGAGGTAATCGACAAAGGCTTGGTTTTTATTAAGCAACATTCGTTCGGCGACATCAACGGAGTTGGTTTCGAGCCATAAAATTTGATCACCTCTCACGAGGGCGGATTTATGGGCTTCACTTTGTTTACCAATACTTGCATCTTTAAATTTACCTGATTCGTAACGTTGAGCAAAGGTATTAAGGAGATTTTTAACTTCGGATGGTTCTAAAAAATCATCACAAACGGCATAGCCTTTGGCCACGATTCCTTCGATAAGAAGCTCAAACTTCTGTTCTTGTGTAAGCATTTTCCCAAAAAAACCTTGTAAGTCTTGCCGATTTACAAGGTTTTTTTGGGTTTTTGGTAAAGGTAACTAAATGTTTGGCATTAGAATATGTTTGTGTAAAATTTGAATCCTGAAATACTCCAAAAATTTACTAATCACGAAATTTTCGTAAATTAGAGCAGATTTTAGATACCCCAAAAAACCTTGCAATGGCGACTCATAAAGTTTTAAAACGCAAATCTATCACGAAAAAAAAGGTAGAAACGCCAAAGAAAATACCATATTATAGAAAGCCTGATCATTTAACACTCGACGAATGGCAGATTGCCCTACGAAAGCAATTTGGACAGGATAATAAGTTTTTGATTACGAATATTGGCCCTGAAAAAATCTTTTCTGACTTTCAGGTCACTAATAGCCTCACTAATAATTCATATAAGGTTGCCATCAGAAGTGCCGACGATACGCATAATTTCTGTGAATGTCTCGATTTTAAAACCAATCGTTTGGGCGTTTGTAAGCACATCAGTGCTACGCTGCATTATTTGAGCAATGTCCATGGTTCAAAAAAAGCCTTTAAAGATGGTGTTTTTGAGCCACTATATAGTTCGGTTTATTTAGATTATCTGAATGGAAAGCAGATAAAAATCAGAATTGGTAATGAAAACCGCGATGAATATCTCAATTTAATAAAAACCTATTTCGATGAAAATAAGGTCTTAAAACCCAAATCTTTCGCGGTTTTTGAGGTTTTTCTGGAAGAAGCAAGGAAAATAAGTAAAAGTTTTAGGTGCTACGCTGATGCACTCGACTTTGTGATTGGCGAACGAGATAAAATTCACCGCAGAGATTTCTTTTTGAAACTTATTCCAAAAGAAGAAAACGACCCAGCTTTTGAGAGTTTAGTAAAAACTGAGCTTTTTCCATATCAGAAAAAAGGCGTATTATTTGCCGCTATTGAAGGCCGAAGCCTCATCGCCGACGAAATGGGTCTCGGAAAAACACTCCAAGCCATTGCTACTGCCGAGTTATACAAAAAAGAATTGGGCATCAATCGGGTGCTGATTGTTTGTCCGACTTCCCTAAAATATCAGTGGAAATCTGAGATTGAAAAATTTACCGATTCCAGCGTTCATGTAATAGAAGGAACTCTCATCAAACGCACGGCACAGTACCAGTATGTTGATGCTTTTTATGTGATTGTGAGCTACCATACCATGATCCAAGACCTTGATTTGCTCAATAAAATGGAAGCTGATATGGTGATTTTGGACGAAGCACAACGTATAAAAAACTGGAAAACGAAAGTTTCGCAACAAATCAAAAAACTAATTACGCCTTACGCAATTATACTTACAGGTACGCCGCTCGAAAACAAACTCGAAGAACTTTATTCGATTACTCAGCTTATTGATGTTTTTCGTTTGGGGCCTGTTTATCGTTTTTTGAATCAATATCAAATTACAGATGATTCTGGAAAAGTAGTGGGCTACAAAAACCTCAACGAAATATCTAAATTACTATCTGATATTCTCATCAGACGAACCAAAAAAGAGGTTTTATCGCAATTACCGAAGCGAATGGATAAAAATTTGTTTGTACCAATGACACAAGAACAAATGGATATTCATAATGGTTTTAGCGATAATGTGGCAAAATTGGTAAGTAAATGGCGTAAATTTGGTTTTTTGAATGAAACCGACCGCCGACGGTTGTTGCTCTCTTTGAGCCAAATGCGAATGGTATGTGATAGCACGTTTTTACTCGACCAAAAGTCTCGACACGATACGAAGATTGAAGAAATAATGAATATTTTGGACGAGTTTTTTGAAAATTCGGACGAAAAAGTAGTTGTTTTCAGTCAATGGGAACGCATGACAAGGCTCGTGGCACAAGAACTTACCGAACGAGGAATTAGGTTTGAAAACCTACACGGCGGAATAGAAAGTAGAAAGAGAAAAGATTTACTCGATAACTTTAAAAACGACCCCGACAGCCGAGTTTTCTTATCGACGGATGCTGGTAGTGTAGGTTTAAATCTGCAATCTGCATCCTTGCTAATTAATCTTGATATTCCATGGAATCCAGCAATTTTAGAGCAACGCATCGCTCGCATTTACAGGCTGGGACAAGAACGAAATGTGTCAATCATCAACCTTATTTCGACAGGTACGATTGAGCATAAAATGCTCGATGTGCTCAAATTTAAAGGTGCAATGGCCGAAGGTGTGCTTGATGGCGGCGAAGATACTATTTTCTTAGGTGAAGATAAATTTAAGCAATTTATGAGTTCTGTTGAAAACCTAACAGATGCACCGCAAAATGAAAATACAATTATTGATGCCGCCGAAGAACACGAAGCTGAAGAGCAAAATTTCACCAATAATATAGAAAAATCAATAATTGAACTGCCAGAAAATTCCACAACTTTCTTGGGCGATGATGATGTGCAGGAAAGTAACCCAAAAACAAGTGATATACAATTAGAAAGCAGCCCAAGTGAAGAATTAATCAAATCAGGTGTACATTTTTTCACACAATTAAACCAAACATTAAAAAATCCAGAAGAAAATAAGGTTTTGTTTGAGCACCTCATTTACAGAGATGAGGCTGGAAAAATATTCTTAAAAATCCCTATTGAAAATGAAGAAGTTGTGACTGAAACTTTACAAAATTTGAGTGCTGTATTTCGAGCTTTCTTGAAATGATAATCAATTTTTGAGTAAGAAACTATTGATGAAACTATTCAAAAAAACACTGCTATACTCAAAAGGCACAGAGTTGCAAAGGTTCAAAGTACTGATAATGAGGCAATTAAATATTTAAATTTTCGCAAACCATTTTTGGTTAAGTATAAACTCACTCAGATTATGCAAATACTCGAAACCGAACGATTAATTTTACGTGAATTTACCCTCGAAGATGCAGTTTTTATTCTAGAATTACTAAATACACCCACTTGGCTACAATTTATCGGAGATAGAAATGTACATTCGATTGAAGATGCTAAAAACTATTTGCTGGCCGGGAGCATTAAAAGTTATGCCGAAAATGGATTTGGTTTTTATGCAGTTGATGAGAAAATCGGATCGTCGGACTGCAAAAATCAAACTATCGGAATGTGTGGCTTGATAAAACGAGATACTTTGCCCGATATTGATATTGGCTTTGCTTTTTTACCCAATCTTATCAGCAAAGGATTTGGTTACGAAATAGCGTCTGCTACGCTCGATTATGCACTTAATAATCTGAAAATCAATCGAATAATAGCCATTGTAAATCCTGAAAACGAAAAATCAATTGGGCTAATCAAGAAAATCGGAATGCAATTTGAGGAAATGATAAAGTTCGGCGATGATGATAAAGAATTGATGTTATTTGGAATTAAGCAAAAAGTTGATTGACGCTTATTTCGAATTCGGGTAATACAGGATTTGCCGAACAAATATCATCTTCCGTACAAATTTTTACAGTTTTTCGAGTAGTATAAACATTCACCATTTTATTCTCAGGCAGAATTAACCAAACTACTTATACTCCGTACTTGTAATATTCACTTATCTTATCTGCTAATTTATAGTGATTATCCGTTGTAGAAATTACTTCAATTACAAATTTAGGAATTTCATCAATTTCTTTCTTCGTATTTGCTACTTGCTCTTTTGTCAAATAAGCAATGTCTGGTCTTCTCATTTGAATACCAGTAAGCATAGTATCATATTCTGCCACGAAAGTTCCACGTTTCCACAAACCCTTTTCAATAAAAAGATTGTTCAAAACTTCGTAAATATAAAGTTGTTTTCTGTTCATTCCTGTAAACTTAATCAACTCTCCATCATACCATTCATACTTTAGGCCATCCTCCGGTTCCCAAAGAATGAATTCAGCTAAGGTTTTTGGCAATTCTAAAATTTCATTTTTCGCTACCATACCATAAAATATTTTAAGTCGTTAAGAGAAAATTACTGTTTTATTTCCAAACTTTTTGTCAGAACCCAAACACACTTTTTTAATTCTTCAACAGGTGATTTGTCTGGAAATAAAACCAAACTACTCATTTTATTAAAATTGGCTGATCATATCCATCAAGTAAAGGTATATATTTGTATGAGAAATTTCAAACAGAAACTAGATATGCAAATCAAAACCGCTCAAACCAAAGAAGATTTTTTGAAATGTTTCGATGCCATGCAGGCTCTGCGTCCGCATCTTACGCACCAATTATTTCTGGATTTAATGCAAAAAATGCAGGCAGAAAACTATACGTTGATTTATATTGAAGAAGAGAACAAAGTTATTTCGGCTTGTGGTTTCCGCTATTTGACAACACTTTTCGACGGTCGATATATTTACATTGATGACCTCTCGACGCTTCCCGAAGCACGTGGCAAAGGTCATGCAGGAATGTTATTTGATTTTGTTGTTGAAAAGGCGAAATCAGAAAATCTTAAAGCAGTGCATCTTGATTCAGGACACCAAAGATTTGATGCCCACCGCCTTTATTTGAATAAAGGAATGAAAATAGTAAATCATCATTTTAAACTTGAATTATAAATCTTACATAAAATTATGATATAGCAAACCGAACGACCAAGAGTAGAATGCCTAAGCGAACATAAAGTGAAGAAAATAAAACAATATTTTTGTTTTTTGATATTTAGGAAGTCTCAGAACGTTTGCATACAGGAATGCCCAACGATGATGACGAGGATATGAGGTTAGCGATTGGATCGGAAATCACTCCTTCAAAGCGTTTTACAACAATTTCCGATAACTTTAGTTTAAATATACCTTTACCGAAGCATTTAAAATAAAATAATAACACCTTGACTTTTCATTTGGGTAATAAAAGAGTAAAAGTCGTACCTTCAATTTCTGAAGAAACCACATTGATTTCTCCCTTGTGAAGCTGCACAATTCGTCGAGTAAGCGAAAGCCCAACGCCATGACCTTTGGTATTACGTGAATTTGAACCACGTTTGAAAGGCTCAAAAATCTGATTAAGTTCGTTGGCAGGAATCTCGGAGCCTTCGTTATGAAAATCAATGAGCAGAGCCTGATTTTCTATCTTGATTTTTACTTCAACGGTGTGTTTTGGTGAGAATTTCGCTCCGTTTTCAATCAAATTAATTAAAGCAGTGTAAAGTAAGCCTTCGTTGCCCTGTATTTCGGGCATTAGTTCGGCACTATCATCTAAGCTAATCAAAATCTGATAATCAGGATTTTTTTTCAATAATTCGGTTCGAATTTGCCAAATAACCTCCAAGACATTTACCAAAGTATGTTTAAATTTAGTATCATCGGAATCAATACTTGTGAGGTCTAAAAGATTATTTGTCAACTTGTTAAGTTGTTGAACATCATCTAAAACAGACTGAATCATGAGCTTCAAATCGGCTTGGTTATCATTGGCTAAAAGAGATACTTGGATTTGACCAGTTATGGCTGTGAGGGGTGTACGTAACTCATGCGATGCATGCGAAACAAATGAACGCTGAGTTTGAAAAGCTTTTTCGAGACGGTCGAGCATCTGATTGAAGCGAATCGAAAGCTGCTCCAATTCGTCAGCTTTATTTCCTTCATCAAGTCTTAAATTGAGTTGTGAAGCACGAATCCTGTCGATTTTCTTAATCATTTGTTGAATTGGAAGCAGCATTCTTCGTGCAAATAGCCAACCTGTAATGGCACTAATACAAACCAACAGCAATGCCGAAACACCCAAAGTCAAAGCTAAATTTTTTTGTTTACTTAGGCCATATTTATCAACAGCAGAGGCCAAAACGATGTATTGCTTGTTGTTATTTTTGATCACTGTGCCATACATTTCGAGCTCATTTTCTTCCCAAAAAAGTTCTTTTTCTTTTCTAATCTTATTAAGCAGTTCATGATTTAAGTTTGGGGTATCAGAGCCACTTTCGTAGATTACTTTATCATCAATATCATAAATGATGATTTCTTCTTGATTGAGAGCCGTGACATTGTTTTTATCAAGAAGTTTCAATAAATCAGGGCTTATTTCATTTTTATTGAATATGATAGTGGCAGCCGTAAGGGCTTCCTGACTGAGACGGACTTTGTATTCTTTTTGTCGGTAAACTTCGCTCTCGAAATAAATTACTGTTGAAAAAACAAGTAATAAAACCGAAAAGATGCCCAAAAATAGCACCACCATTCGCCTACGAATCGTCATTTGTTTTTTAGCATATACCCCATACCTACAATCGTGTGAATGAGTTTGTTAGAGAAACCTTTATCTATTTTATTACGCAAATAATTGACATAAACTTCAATAAAATTTGTACCCGTATCGAAATTTATATCCCAAACTTTTTCGGCAATGTCAACCTTTGATACCACTCGCCCCTTATTAATTAACAAGTATTCGAGGAGACTAAACTCTTTGGCAGTAAGTTCAATAATTTTAGCATCTCGGCGAGCCACTTTTTCTTTTAAATCAAGCTCCAAATCTGCTTCTTGAAGAATTTCGGAAGGCTGCTCGATTTCAGATGTTCTTTTCAACAAAGCTTTTACACGCACCAAAAGCTCCATAAAATCAAATGGTTTTACCATATAATCATCCGTACCAACCTCAAAACCTGATAATTTGTCAGTCATTGTACCCAACGCTGTGAGCATCAAAATCGGAATTTTTGTATTCTTACTGCGAATATATTCACAAAGCTCCAAACCGCTCATATCTGGCAAACCAATATCCAAAATGATAAGGTCGAATGGGCTTTCACTAAAAAAACGCTTGGCATCGCTTCCCGTTTCGGCAACTTCGGCTTCAAAGTTTTGAGTTTGTAAACCTTTCTTGATAAATGACGCCACCTTTAATTCATCTTCTACTATAAGTATTTTTTTATTTTCTATCATTATGTATAAACTAATCAATTAAGAACCCTAAATTAATCATTCTTCTGAAATATTTCTTAAATTAAAAAAGCAGTCGAATATCAACTGCTTTTTTGGACTATGCTAAACTAAAAACTGAACTTTCCCCAAAGACTTTGTTCTATTTTATTATGATGCAAAGTTATAACATCCACCTTAAAGCAAGCTTAGCATGATGTTAGAAAAGGATTAGAATTTATATAGCCCCAAGCATTTAAAAATGGAATATTTTGACAGTTATTTCTTTAAAATCCCCTCCAAAACCATGATATTACCATCTACTTTCGGTGGAGTAATGCCCAAAATGGCTGCAACTAATGGATAAACATGAATATTATCAAAGGCTGGGATTTTTACTCCAGCTTTGATGTTTGGTCCTTTGGCGTAGAAAATTGCTCCCATTTCGGGTGTTACAGAAGGGTCGAAGCCATGTACCCCCCAAACGGAACGCGTTTCTGGCTTCTTGGCCAATGCTTCTTTTGAATAAATGCTATAGGCTGGTTCAACTACAAAAAACAAATCACCGATACGTGGATGTTGATTTAAATGTAGTTTTGCAGGAATTTCGGCTTTTTTATAGACTTTAAAATGCGATTCTCGTGCCTTGATTACATTATAAATTGAATCTGTTTTGGCTATATTTTTTATGAAAATATTGGCGTGGGTGCTATTATTCACAAAAATAAAATCGTTTTTCGGTATACCTGCCAAAACATCTTCTTGATAAATAAAATATTCAGGTTTGTTTTGCATTTCATACATCCCATGGTCGGCTACTAAGATTAGATTTACAGGCAAATCAATTTTCTTCAAACCTTCAACAATCATTCCAACCAAACTATCGGCTTCCATAACAGCCTCTTTAGTTTTCAATCCATTAGGGCCATATTCGTGGCCTTGGGTATCAACCATCGAAAAATAAATCGTAATCAGATGTGGGCGTTCGGCTTCAGGTAATTTCAACCAATCGAAAACTGCATTTACACGTTTTTTGTGCGGAACTGTATCATCAAATCTATGATAATATGTCGGAAATTGCCCACCAATCGGAGTTTCTGAACCTACCCAAAAATAGGATGCCGATTTCATTCCGTTTTGCTGAACCAATTGCCAAAGCGGCAAACCTCCATAATAATAAGGGTCTTCAACTTTTTCACGCTGACGAATCGAATAAAATGTATCTCTACCTTTATCATAAAATGTATTATCAACCAAGCCATGATTACCAGGGTAAAGCCCTGTGACGAGTGTATAATGATTCGGAAAAGTCTTACTCGGAAACGACGGCAGCATCATTTCGGCAGCTGCTCCTTGCTTAATAAACTCCTTAAAATTGGGCGTATTGTATTTTTCAACATAATCATATCGAAAACCATCGAATGAAACCATGACGACGTAGGGTGCTTTCTCGTTTTGTTGAGCAAAAACTGAAAAATTGAGTGTCAGTAAAAAGAAAAAACTGAAACTTATTTTTGAAAAGTGAAACATACTTTGTTGTTTTTAGATTAAAATGTAGGATAAATTTAGAAAAAATACGGTAATTTTTACTATCACGATTTGACAGTTTTAAAGAAATAGCTTTATTAAAAAAAAGATGCTGTATAATTGAATTAAACAATGAAAAAATTGTATTTAATTTGAGTATAATTTTTGACCAAAACCTCATGAAAAAACTTCTTCTACTAGGTATTATTTTCTTAGTTTTCATTTCTGCACAAGCCCAAAAACAGAAAGTTATTCTAGATTGCGATTTAGGAGATGACATTGACGATGCCTACGCCATAGCATTGATGTTGGCCAGCACGGATAAATTTGAAATTCTGGGCATAACAACTTGTTACGGACGCACCAACGACCGTGCAGAATTAGCCTGCAAATTGCTCTACGAAACTGGCTTAGAACAGATTCCAGTAGCTATGGGACGAAATACTTCAAACATAGATGAGCGTGCAAATTGGTACGCCGAGCAATATTATTGGTCAAAAGGATTCAATAAAGTCAAACCGATTCGGCAATCAGGAGCAGATTTTATCATAGAGCAATTACGTAAATATCCTAACGAAGTGATTTTATTTTCGGTTGGGCCAGTGACCAACATGAAAGATATTATTGAAAAAGACCCACAAGTATTAAAATTAGCCAAGAAAGTGATTGCAATGTTTGGTTCTTTTTATGTAGGTTACAACGGAAGCCCCACTATCAACCCAGAATGGAATGTTAAAGTAGATATTGAGGCTTCCAAAAAATTTGTCAATTCGGGTGCAAACATCGTCTATGCAGGGCTTGACATAACCACTTTTGTGAAATGGGATAAGATGATGCAAGAAAGATTGCTTTACCGCCAAAGTCCGCTTACAAATGCACTTTGTAGCTTGAAAACACTTTGGTCAAATACGGCTACTCCTACACTTTTTGATGCCGTAGCTATCGGAATGGCACTTTATCCTGATTTATTCAAAACCGAAAAAGTTTTTATTGAAGTTGACGACAAAGGTTTTACTCGCATTGATAAAACCAAAAATCCCAATTCAGAAATTGGTGTAGGTATCAATACCGATGAGTTTTTGAAGCGAATAATGGATGTGTATTTAAAGCAGAATTTAGGAAGATGAAACAAAAAATATTTGTAATCGGGAGTTCAAATACCGATATGGTTGTAAAATCTGAGAAGTTACCAGCTCCTGGAGAAACTATTATTGGAGGAAAATTTCTGATGAATGCAGGCGGAAAAGGAGCAAATCAGGCTGTAGCTGCTGCAAAATTGGGAGCAGATATAACTTTTGTTAGTAAAGTTGGAGATGATATTTTCGGAAAACAAGCCATTCAAGGATTTCAGAAAGAAGGTATTAATACTGATTTTATATTTATTGATGCAGAAAATCCTTCGGGTGTGGCTTTGATTTTGGTTGATGCCAAAGGCGAAAATAGTATTGCGGTGGCTTCAGGAGCAAACGGAAATTTACAAATATCTGAAGTAGAAAAAGCGATTAATCAAATTTCGACGAATGACACAGTTTTACTGCAACTCGAAATACCGATTCCGACCGTAGAATTTGCCATCAAAAAATGTCATGAAAATGGTGCGAAAGTAATTTTAAATCCTGCTCCAGCACAAATTCTCGACGAGACTGTTTTCCAATATCTCGACATAATCACTCCCAACGAAACAGAAGCACAATTACTCACAGGAATAAAAGTAATAGACCTCGAAACTGCCGAACAAGCTGCACTCAAATTTCACGAAAAAGGAGTAAAAAATGTAATTATTACACTTGGCTCAAAGGGAGCATATTTGCACAATTCGACAACCAATAGTTTAATTGCTGCTCCTGCCGTTCAAGCAGTTGACACCACTGCCGCTGGTGATGTTTTTAACGGTGCATTGGCGGTTGCACTTTATGAAGGAAATGATTTAGAACAAGCCATTGAGTTTGCCTGTAAAGCAGCAGCCATTTCAGTTACTCGTATGGGAGCTCAATCCTCTGCTCCTTTGCGAGGTGAGATTGATAAATAACAAAAGACAAAAAAACACAAAAAACTCAACCATAACATGAAAAACAAATTTTTACCAATTATTTTCTGCCTATTATCGACAATTACTTATGGACAAAAAATGATAACGATGAGCAAAGAAAAGCTCAAAGATAAAATCATGGGGGGTTGGGCAGGCCAGACTATCGGCGTTACTTTCGGAGCTCCAGTTGAGTTCAAATTTAACGGCACAATGATTAACGACTACCAAAAAATCCCGTGGTATGATGGCTTACTTCAAAAAACTATGACTAATAATCCTGGAGTTTATGACGACCTTTATATGGATTTGACATTTGTAGAAGTTTTTGAGCGTGAAGGACTCAATGCCCCTGTTGAATCGCACGCTAAATCTTATGCCAATGCAGGCTATATGCTTTGGCACGCCAATCAAGCGGCTCGCTACAATATTTTGCAAGGCATTATGCCACCTGCTTCAGGACATTGGCACAATAATCCGCACGCCGATTGCATTGATTATCAGATAGAAGCCGATTTTGCTGGACTTATGTCGCCCGGAATGCCTAATACGGCCTCAAAAATTTCTGATAAAATTGGTCATATCATGAACTACGGCGATGGCTGGTACGGTGGCGTATATATCGGTGCAATGTATTCGTTGGCTTTGACTTCAAATGACATAAATTATGTTGTAAATGAGGCCTTAAAAACCATTCCGAAGGAATCACAGTATTATAAATGTATTACCGATGTAATAAAATGGCACAAAATGTATCCTGATAATTGGAAAAAAACTTGGTTTGAATTGCAACAAAAATGGACAAATGACATTGGTTGTCCCGACGGCGTTTTTGCACCTTTCAACATTGATGCAACTATCAACTCGGCTTATGTAGTTTTGGGCTTGCTTTACGGAAAAGGTGATTTCACCCAAACGATGGAAATCACTACTCGTTGCGGACAAGACGCAGATTGTAATCCATCTTCAGCAGGCGGAATTTTGGGGGCAATGTTGGGATACAAAGCCATTCCTGAATACTGGAAATTAGGTCTGAAGGCAATCGAAGATATGGATTTTAAATATACCTCCACTTCACTCAATGATGTATATGAAATCGGCACAAAACACGCTTTACAAAATATCGAACGTAATGGTGGTAAAATTTTGGGCAATTCAGTCAGTATTAAAAGTCAATTACCAACAGCTGTGAGATTCGAGGAAAGTTTCAAAGGCCATTACCCGCTTGATAAAAAATGGATTGGTAAAAATTTAGAAAATGAAATTGAATTGGATTTTGAAGGAAATGGCTTTGTAGTAAAAGGAGAAGCCAAACCAAAAGAAGGTAGTTCATGGGACTCTAAAAGTGAAAAATTTGCCCAAATTGAAGTATATGTTGATGGAAAATTACATGAAACTGTCAAACTTCCAGTAAAATTTACTACTCGTCGCCACGAAATTTGTTGGAAATACGAACTTAGCGATGCACCTCATAAGATAAAACTAAAATTACTCAACCCCGACCCTGAAATGATTTGCTATTTATCAGAATTAATCTGGTATTCTAGTAAACCACAGCAAAAAATGACAATTGGCACTTTCGGGCCTTATAAGAAGAAATGATTAATTTCGGTGCCTTCGGTATCGCTCAGCCACCGAAAACTTCTCACTCAATCAACTTTTTTTGGTAGTTGAGCGGAGTTGAAACTATCAAAAAATAACGAAACCTAACCTTAATAAAACCATGTTTGTCATTCAAGATTATTCGCTCGCTGTTATATTTACGCTGGTCACGATGCTCTGCTGGGGCTCGTGGGCAAATACTCAAAAACTAACATCAAAAGACTGGCGTTTTGAGACTTTTTACTGGGACTATGTGTTTGGAATCTTAATTGCTTCACTCATTTTCGCTTTTACATTTGGTAGCTACGGTGAAGGTGGCAGAAGTTTCTTGGCCGACGTACAACAGGCTGATAGTCAAAGCATTCAATCGGCCATTATTGGTGGCGTTGTATTTAATGCCGCTAATATTTTGTTAGTAGCCGCCATCACGATTGCAGGAATGTCGGTCGCATTTCCAGTAGGCATTGGCTTGGCTTTGGTTATTGGTGTGATCGTCAATTACTTAGACAATCCAGTGGGCGATAAAACCTTGCTTTTTGGCGGAATGGCTTTAATCGTTTTAGCGATTTTGCTCAACGCAAATGCTTATAGAAAAATGCAAAGTGGTCAAGGCAGCGTTTCGACCAAAGGTTTAGTTCTGTCAGTTGTGGCGGGAATTCTGATGGGCTATTTCTATAAATATGTGGCTGCATCAATGTTTCCAGATTTCAATGTACCAGAAGTGGGAAAACTGAGCCCATATACTGCTGTTTTCTTTTTTGCGATTGGTGTTTTATTGAGCAATTTTTTGTTCAATACTTTGCTAATGAAACGTCCATTCGATGGAATGCCTGTTAGCTATGCTGATTACTTCAATGGTTCATTCAAAAATCACATAATGGGAATTTTGGGTGGTATGATTTGGTGTAAAGGAATGTCGTTCAACATTATTGCTTCTGGAAAAGCGGGCCCTGCAATTTCGTATGGCTTAGGACAAGGAGCAACAATTGTAGCAGCAATTTGGGGAATCTATATATGGAAAGAATTTAAAAATGCCCCCAAAGGCACATCAACCATGCTCAATATCATGCTTTTGTGTTATGTGATTGGTTTAGGAATGATAATCGCTGCGAGATAAAATTTTGAGTAAAAAAACTCTCATTGCAACATTTTACAAAAAAACGTTGTTAAAATTTTATGGGTCAACTAACTCAGAACTCGGAATTTATAACTCAGAACTCTTGAAACATCTCGCTTACCTCAATAAATATTTCCTAAAATACAAATGGTACTTGATTTTGGGTATCATTTTCACTATCGTTTCCAACCTTTTTGGCATTATACCTGCCCAAATTGTGCGTCATGCACTCGATTTGGTTAAGGAAACGATTGATATTTATTTTCTCTACAATAATTCACAGACCCAAAAAGCCATGTACGATGTCTTCACAACTAGCATTGGTATTTATGGTTTGTTGATTTTGGTAATGGCAATCTTGAAAGGGATTTTCCTTTTTGCTGTTCGACAGACGCTTATTGTGATGTCTCGCCACATTGAATTTGATCTGAAAAACGAAATTTATGCTCACTATCAAAGCCTGCCTTTGAGTTTTTATCGCCAAAACAATACTGGAGATTTAATGGCAAGAATCTCGGAGGATGTCGGGAAAGTCAGAATGTACGTTGGTCCATCATTGATGTATTTGATGAATATGGTGGTGTTGGTAGTTTTAGTTTTGAGCTATATGTTTTCGGTCAATTCTCGCCTTACTTGGTGGGTTTTACTGCCGATGCCCGTTCTTTCGGCGAGTATATTTTTAGTAAGTAGTACCATGAATAAGCGTTCAGAAGAAATTCAAAAAAGCCTTTCAAATCTTTCTACTTTCGTGCAAGAAGCCTTTTCTGGAATCAGAGTTCTGAAAGCTTTTGCCCGTGAAGACGATTCAGCCAAACGTTTTACAGCAGAAAGTGATGTTTATAAATCAAAATCATTGGCATTAACACAAGTTGACGCACTTTTTTCGCCAACCACAGCCCTACTTATTGGTTTAAGCACTGTTTTATGTGTATATGTGGGGGGACAAGAAATCATCGCAGGAAGATTAACTCCAGGCAATGTCACTGAATTTATCATGTATGTGTTTATGCTTACGTGGCCGCTTATTGCATTGGGTTGGACTTCGAGCCAAATTCAGCGTGCAGCCGCTTCACAAAAACGTATCAATGAATTTTTGAATATCAAATCAGAAATCGTTTCGACGAAAAATATCACGAAGCCAATCGAGGGAAATATCAGTTTCCGAAACATTGATTTTATTTATCCCGATTCGGGAATTCAAGCACTCAAAAACTTTAATCTTGATATAAAAGCAGGTGAGTCGGTAGCAATTTTGGGCACGACAGGTTCTGGTAAAAGTACAATTGCCAACTTAATTGTAAGAATGTATGATACCACCAATGGAGACATACTTTTTGATGGTGTTTCGATAAAAGATTATAACGTGCAATACTTACGTAGCCAAATGGGATATGTACCGCAGGAAGTATTTTTATTTTCGGATACAATTATGAATAACGCTAAATTCGGTTCGCCAAATTTATCTAACGAGCAAGTTATCCAAGCCACAAAAGATGCCGATTTATATCAAAATATCATGGATTTTCCTGAAAGATTTGATACAAAACTCGGAGAAAGAGGAATTACGCTTTCGGGTGGACAAAAGCAAAGACTTTCAATTTCCCGTGCTATTGCCCGTGAACCAAAGATTTTGATTCTTGATGATTGTCTTTCAGCGGTTGATACCAACACCGAAAATATTATCTTGAATAATCTCCAACGTATCATGCAGAACCGTACTTCGGTCATTATTTCTCACCGAGTTTCGTCAGCAAAACTGGCCGATAAAATCTTGGTTTTGGACAATGGCGAAGTAGTAGAACAAGGCACGCATGACGCACTTTATGAAAAAGGCGGAGCTTACCGTGAGCTTTACGAAAAACAATTGCAGACTGAAGAAGTTTGATAATTAACGGTTTTCATTCATCAATTTGCACAAATAAAAAGTCTTGCGAGCATAACTCACAAGACTTTTTTCTGTAACTGCTTACTATAAGCGAACTAATCAATATCTTCTGTTATACCGACCATCGCCACGGTCATCACCACGATTTCCCCGACGGAAATCTTCGTAGGTTACCCGTTCACTATCACGTTTTTCACGATTTATCCAACGGTTCAAAACTGCTAAATCTTCCATCAAATCACGGCGTTCACGTGGGTCTAAATTACCATCACGTTTGTAGCGATTTTCTTTATATTCGATAGCCTCTACTTCACGCAATAAACGTTTTGATTCACGAGACGTGATACGCCCACTTTCAATTCCCCAAGCAATTTGGCGGCGAGCCTCACGTTGATAACTATCAATTTTATCGTAGCCACCTCTACCATAATTATCGTTTCTTTCATAACGCCCATTGTCGTTGCGGTCGTACCCACGATGGTCATTTCCTCTTTGTGCATTGGCCACGGCAGCACTTGCTACCAACATTGCCACAATCATTAGTTTTCTCATAGTCAGACTTATTTTAGTTTTACTACTATTATACCTCCTTATTTATTGGATTCTAATACTTAGATGCAAAATCTCTTCAAAGGGTTTATTTTAAGTTTTGTTAATGATTGTTAATGCCAAAATCTCCTAAAATGACACGTTTCTCAGTAATTCTATTCAATATCAGATTTAAATCTATATTAATTGTTTACATTCGTAAAAAAAACACTTATACAAAAAAGTTGTTTTATATAAAAAGTTACTAAAAATAATGATTGCAGAACTAAAAGGTGCAGGAAAGCAATATCAAACTGGCGACCAAACCATCGTGGCACTTCAAGCAACAACCTTAAAACTCAACGAAGGCGAATTAATGCTAATCATTGGACCGTCGGGCTCGGGAAAAACTACGCTACTTTCTTTATTAGGTTGTGTTATTTATCCTTCATTCGGAGATTTATGGGTGGATGGCAAGCATATCAATGACCTTAAACCCAACGAATTGGCCAATCTTCGTCTCAATACTATTGGATTTGTTTTTCAAAGTTTCAATTTACTTGCACCGCTTAATGCCGAAGACAATGTAGGATTACCGCTTAAACTTCAAGGGGTTTCGAGTTCAGTAATCAAAAAAAGAGTACAAAAAGCCTTAGAAGTTGTAGATATGACCGACCGAAGAAAAAACTTACCAAAAGAACTTTCTGGCGGACAGCAACAGAGAATAGCAATCGCAAGAGCTTTAGTCACGAATCCAAAACTAATTCTCTGTGACGAACCAACTGCCTCACTCGATAAAGATTCCTTGGCTATTGTGATGAACGAACTTCGCCACTTGGCAAGACAAGGTAAATCAGTAGCAGTTGTGACGCACGACCCACGACTACAAGAATATGCTGACCGAGTTGTGGAAGTGAAAAATGGCATTGCAACTGAAATTTTTGACCAAAAAACTCAGTAAATTAATTCGAAAAAAAACATTTTCCGTTGAATTTAAACAATTGAATTTAATACTATGAAAAAATACTTTTTATTCTTCATAACCATCACAATATTAAGCTCTTGCAATAAAAAAGAAAAAGAAAAAGCTGAAAAAGCAAAGGCTGATTCACTTGCAACAATACCTTCAACTAACAACCAAATTTTGGGTGTTGCTCGTATCGAACCTGAAGATGGTATTTTGAGTTTGACCGCAGGGGCAAATGGAAAAGTATTGGAAGTTTTAATTAAAGAGAATCAAATTGTACAGAAAGGACAAAGTTTATTAATGATTGATAATAGTATTGAAAATGCACAATTATTTCAATCTGAAAGCAAAATTGGTACACAAAAAGCGATGATTGAAGTATCACAATCCAATCTGGAAGTGGCCAAAGTAAGCCTAAAAAATGCATTTGAAAATTACCAACGAAACTTACGCTTATTTGAAGGAAATGCCCAAACTAAACAAGCAGTTGAAGATAGCAAAGCTTTGGTTGATAAATTGATGAAAGATGTAGAAGCCTCAACAGCCAATATTGAACAGTCGAAGAGTAGAATGAAAGAATTAGAAGCAGACATTATTTATTATAGTACAATAGTCAATCAGAAAAAAGTTAATTCTTTAGTTTCAGGAAAGGTACTAAAAGTTACTGTAAAAACAGGAGATTACATAAATAATATCACTCAAATTGCCGAATTTGCACCTAAAGGCTCATTAATCGCAAAAACTGAAGTAGACGAATTGTATGCTGAAAAAATACAAATCGGACAAAAAGCCTTCATTATTTCACAAACAACTGGCGATACGCTAGCCCATGGCTCCGTAAGTTATACTGCCGATTATTTAAAACAAAAATCACTTTTCAAAGACCAAGCAACTGAACAAGAGGATCGTCGCGTACGTGACGTATCGATAAGATTGGAGTCAGGAAAAATGCCACTTATCGGTAGTCGAGTTGATTGTGTAATATTGTTAAAG
Organism: uncultured Emticicia sp.; assembly: GCF_937903345.1. Lineage (GTDB taxonomy): Bacteria > Bacteroidota > Bacteroidia > Cytophagales > Spirosomataceae > Emticicia. Next base: position 46,850 of record NZ_CALCZQ010000069.1, read on the forward strand.
TAATAATTTAAGGTCAATAAAAAAGATTTCAACGAGCGATTCTGGAAAATCGCCCCACAGAATATGTTAAAAGAAGCATTCAAATTTATGTGGTACGACAAAGCCAAAATGTTTGGTATTTTGTTCGGCATCATTCTATCCGTTTTTCTGATTGGGCAGCAACTTGGTATTTGTTTCTCACTTTTAAATAGCACCATCTCATTGGCAAAATTCAACCAAAACTACATTTGGGTTGTAAGCGATAAGAGCCAACAAGTCAGTGATTTACCACTGATTGATATGCGTATTTATCGAGAATTGATGAGTATTACTGGCGTAAAAAAAGTCAATCAATTGATTGTTGGCGGTGGAAGTGCCAAATTTAATAATGGTACAAAGACGAATATTACAATGATAGGCACTCAAGCCCCATCTTATGCCGGTGGCCCCTGGAATTTTGCCACCGGAAACCTGCAAGATTTACTGCAAGAAGGAGCCGTAATCACCGATGCTTATGACGCTATTTTGAATAAAAACATTAAAATGGGCGACCATTTTGAATATAATGGAAATCGAGTTATATTAGTTGGCCAAACAAAAGGAGCAAAAGGCTTGGGTGTAGCCTATGGCTTTACAACTGTTGAGAGAGCCAGAAAACTCTGTAAAATTCCAACGACCAAAGCATCTGCATTTTTAGTAGAATGGCAAGATAATGCAGACATCGAACAAGTTATTAAGTCAATTAACATAGAAATACCAGGTGTGAAAGCCCGAGAAGGTAAAACCTATACCGACGAAAGTCTTAAATATTTTGCCTTGAATAGCGGAATTGTAGCATCTTTCGGACTTTTAGTGGTTTTTGCAATCATCACGGGTTTTGCGATTGTTGGACTTACGATGTTTTCGGCAGTTAACGACCGTATTAAAGATTATGGAACGATTAAAGCGATTGGCGGAACCAATGGAGTGATTAGAAAACTGATTCTTTGGCAGGCAACTATTTACTCTATCGTTGGCTTTATTGTTGCCTATTTTTTGCTTTTTGGTTTCGTGCAAGCCACCAAAACCAGCCTAAATATTCAAGTCACTTTCGGTATAGTTGTTTTTCTGATAGGTGTAACTTTATTTATTGCTATGCTGGGAAGCCTTTTGGCTATGCGGAAAATCACAAAACTCGAACCAGCCGCTGTGTTTAGAACCTAAACTAAACAGTTTTATTAGCTAATTTTTCCGTTTTAGGTAGAAAAAAAACATTCATCCAAATAAGATTTTTAGCTTTGGGAAAATATAGAAAGATATGAAAAAAGTAATTTTCGGAATTGTAATATGTACAAATATTTTCGGACAAAGATTTACATCCTTCGCCCAAAAAATCACGTTAAATGAAGCGATACAGAAAGGTATAGAAAATCGGATTGAGTTAAAAACACAGGCCTTAAATATTCAAATCGCAAGCAGCGAAAATAATAAAATAAAAGCAAAATGGCTGCCGCAGGTAAGTGCCAACGGTGATGTACGATGGAATACCCAACTCCAAACTACGGTTTTACCTTTTGCCTTACCTGGTTCGAGCGAGTCACAAACGATAGTGCGGTTGGGGCGTCCATTCAATAATACTTTTGCTTTGCAAGCAGAGCAGAAAGTGTATGATGCCAACAAAAAGATTGACCGTTTGGTGAATGATACGCAAACCGATGCTCAGAAAAACACACTTGAGCAGCAAAAAATCAATCTAAAACAAAGCATTACGGAAGCTTATTTTTTGGCGGTTTTTAATAAAGAAAAGTTACGTTTGTCAGAAATTGCACTGCAACGAGCCAACGCTTATTTTGAGGCAGCAAAAGTAAAATTTGAACAAGGCACAATTCTAAAAAATGATTTAGATAAATTCATGCTCGATGTCAGTAATGCGAGATTAACTCAAACAAAAAATATTCAAGATTATGAATTGAGCTTGGTTACGCTTCAATATCAGTTAAATACCAACGATAAAGCCGAGCCAGCCGAAGACTTAACCTCTATTCTAAATTACTCTCAAATCACGGAACGTCACCCGGCTGATAATCAGACAAATAGCGACAAACGCACAGAAGTAAAAGCCGAAGAAATTAATCTGAAATTAAATGAGCTGAATCTTCAAAAACAAAAAACAAAAAATTTACCAACAGTATCAGCTTATGGAGATTACTCAGCCTTTCAAATTTCCGATACTTTTAATCCTTTTGCAAGTGGAACTTGGTTTACGTCCAATTATGTGGGTATTCGTGCCAATATTCCGATTTTTGATGGCAAGCAAACAAAACTTTCAAGTCAAGACTTTTTGTTTCGTAAGCAAATTAATCAACTGAATATAGAACGTTTAATAAATGATTTTAACTACGAATCGAAAATTACTTGGAATACTTTGCAACAATCGAAACTTAATTTGGAGGAAGCCAAGAAAAATATCACCCTCGCTCAACAGATTTTGGAAACCGATAAATTCAGATTCGAGAAAGGTGTAATCATAATTTCAGACCTAAAAAACTCTGAATATTCATTACAAAACTCTGAAAATCAATACCTTAGCAGCATTTATAATTTCTTGGTAGCAAATGTGAGGTATAAAAAAGCAAGTGGAAATTTGTGAGAAGAATTTGAGATAAAGCTAATTTGATCTTCGATTCATAGAATCAATCAACCGAATTTTCTTTCGAAATAACAACCAAAATTCCAGCCATCAACACAAACAAAAATAGCACAAAACCAAGGCCTACACGCAAACCAAAAGCCTCGGCAAAATAGCCAATTGTTGGTGGACCAATAAAGAAGCCTGTATAACCGATAGAAGTTGCCATCGAAATTCCTGCCGATGGACTTATATTTCTAAGATTTCCTGCCGATGAAAACACAATAGGTACAATTGTAGAAAGTCCAAGACCTACCAAAAAGAAGCCAACAAAAGTACTCCAAACCGAGACAAAGGCGAGTGTAATTCCTAAACCCAAAATTGAAAGTAAGGCATCAATCAACATCAGTTTTTGTTTACCAAATTTTAATGTAAAATAATCGCCAAATACTCGCCCGATAGTCATTGCCACGCCAAACGTACCAAATGCCCATGCACTTAACACTTCACTCTGTCCGACAACTTTATTCATAAAAATAGCCGACCAATCAACCATCGATCCTTCACCAGTCATACAACAAAAAGCAATGATTCCGAAAGGTAAAATTGTTTTGAAGGCTAAAAACTTATCAGTTTTTCCTTCAGAAACTATTGTTTCATTGGCGGTCGGTGTATCTTTGATCAATTTTGTGGAGGCCCAAACACAAAGCAATAAACCAAAAGTACTTATCATAACTAAATGCGATTGCAATGCCACTTGAAAACTAGAGAAAACTCCACCTACAGCCGCTCCGATTGCCATACCGATACTAAAAACCGCATGAAACGATGAGAAAATTACTTTTCCCCAAAGCCTTTCTACCAAAACAGCTTGTCCATTCATCGTAACATCCATTGAGCCAGAGGCTGCTCCAAGAAAGAAAAAGCAAAGTCGAATTGTCCATTGGTTCTGCGAAATAGCCACCAAAGGAATTGCCACACAAAACAATAACGCCGTAACTTTTACAATAGAATCAGAACCAAATTTACTACCCAACCAGCCAGCCAAAGGCATCGAAACTATTGAGCCGAGAGCAATAAAAAACAATACAGAACCCAACTGAGCATTATTTATTCCAAAAAATCGTTGCAATTCGGGCAAACGTGAAGTCCAGTTGGCATACAAAAAGCCATTTACGAAAAAGAAAGTAGAAACCGCAATTCGATTAATAAGTAAGGTTTTATTTAGCATATCATGAAATATTTGACACAAAATTAGCCTAACAATGAATAATAAAATGTATTTAATTTTTCTATTTTTAACACCTAATTGTCTTAAATTTAACAAAAATTTATATTTATACACAAATGAAGACCAAAAAGCCTTTTTTAGAAGTAGTTCAACCCTCACAGGGGTTATCGCTACGAGTATATCATAATATCAATACCCGCACGTGTTCGATGAAGTCGTGGCACTTTCATCCCGAAATAGAATTGGTCTGCGTGCCTCACGGAAAAGGACAATTATATATTGGCAATAAAGAATATGCTTACGATGATGGCGTAGTGATTTTGCTCAATTCAAATATTCCACACAAAAGCTTTGATTTGGGTTTTGAAAGCGAGCATTACGAAGAATATGTTCTACAAATTACGCCTAAACAATTAAAAATTTTATTGACGCAATTTCCAGAATTTGAAAAAGTAGGTCAACTCATAAAAATAGCTCAAGAAGGCATTGTACTACCACTTTCTCCCACTGAAAATGTTTTCAGAAATAAATTTCAGACATTACCACAAAGTCATTCATTGAAACAATGGTTGACTTTCATAGAGGTTCTCGACGAGTTTTCGAGAGCCAATTATGAAGTTTTGGGCGTAGTTTCGGGAAATATCAATCCTCAGCAAGCTGAGAGAATCGAAAGAGTTTTTGAATATATCATGAATCACTACACCGAAAATATCAGTAGCCAAACCATTGCCGATTTACTGCATCTGACGGATTCTTCGTTTTGTCGTTTTTTTCAAAAACATACCCAAAAAACTTTCAAACAAGTGCTAAACGAATACCGAATAACGCAGGCTTGCAAAGCTCTGTCCTTTTCCGATAAAAGTATAGAGCTAATTGCTTACCAATCAGGCTACGGAAATCAATCATTTTTCAACCGAGTTTTCAAGGAAATCATGCACACAACACCCATGAATTATCGACGAGAACGGCAACGTTTGACTAACTATTAAGCAAAAAGCGTATTGAATCTCAATACGCTTTTCAAAAAAACATCATTTCAGCTTAAACCCCAAACTGATTCAGATGGTGATTAAGGTGCTTATAAAGCATATTATTCCACTCAGTTTTGTTCAATACACCGAATGAATGTGATTCCCTCCCATCAAAATGACTTTCGCCGAATTGTTGCGTTTTTATAATAAAATCAGTCAAACGTTTCTTTTCAACTTCAAAATCTTTGGTTTCTTTGATAATAAACTGCGGAGCAGTTGATGAATTGTGTTTATAAGGAACTTCATTTGTTACGCTGTTTTTAACAATCATTTTTAAGATAAACTTTATCAAAGCATTTGGTTTTGGATGAATATCTTCATAAGTCATTTCATAAGTTACATTACAATGAGCCAACATTTGAGCAACACTCATTTTTCCCCATTTTGGTTGAGAATCTACCTTTAAATGGCTGATTCTATCAAGAATATCTGCCGAAACCTCTTTAGTAAAAACATTAGGTAGTGCCATTTTTTTTATGAATTTTAGATTTATAATTTTGTAAATTTTAAATTTTTCTCTAAAAAATTTATTTCTTAACATTCTCAGGTAATTCAAAGCAAAAAAAGTCGGATAATAACTTAAAAATAAAGCAATTATCCGACCTATGAAATGTTTTTATATTATTAGTTATGTCTAACTAATAGCTTTTTTGTAACTAGTTTTTTGCCATCAACTACCAATTGATACAAGTAAATTCCCGAATCCCAATTAGTTGTTTGAACTTTTAGCTTACGCTCGAATTTATCTAATTCATAGCTAGCAACCTCATGTCCGAGTAAGTTATAAAACGACATGGTTGCTTCGATTACGTTTCCAGTAATTACATAATCAACAGATGCGTAATCGTTTGCGGGATTTGGATAAATATTCGATACTGTAATTTTTTCGCTCGAATATAATTTATCACTATTTTCATTTACACCAATGCTTCTATCGTTAGTTGAAGGAATTTCACTGCTAGAGGCTTTACCAACTGATGGTTTTAAGGAACCGTTCAACAAGGCATTACGAAAGTATTGATTTACCACCAAAGGCTTATTTAATCTCACTTCAGAAGGCATTGGTTTACTCATAAAATCAGTTCTGTGAATACTATATTTAGTAGTTAATGTTGGCTTCTTACCTATATCTAAACGAGATTTTCCTTTCTCAACTTGAGCAAGGGCGGCGTTGGCAAAGATGACAACTCCAATCAATATTGATAAATATTTTTGTAAATTTTTAACCATAGATTCTCTACCTTTTTATACTTTTTAACACGTAAATTGTATGGACTATGACAAATATACGATAATGTTGTTTAAATCAAAATTATATTTTATGTATTAGACTATCATTTATGGTAAAAGGTTGCAATAAAAACAATTTTTTTTTCTTTCATCTACTTTTTGGCTTCCAAAAGAGACTTTAAAACTATTTTTTCATTTTTTAATGTCAAACCAAGTATTTCGACTTTCGTTGGTTTATCTTTTTCTCGCCATTCGAAACCATCTAAACGGTTACCATCATTGGTCAATTCAGCAGGTGGAACTAGCTTGGCATCTGGGCGACCTAAAAACGATATCCTGCTAACCTGGTTTTCCTTAAACTTCATGTTCATTTTACTACATTCGACTCGATTTACACCAATTAGCTTGTTTTTTTCGTCGAGTGCGTAGTAAATACTTTCGCCGTTACCTTCAACCATTACCGTTTCTATACGCGTCTCTGAATTGAATGATACCGTTATCTTCCGACCCTTAATTTGATTAAAATTTAATGCTGTATCTTTCGCAATCACAAAGCCGTTGTTTATGAGGTTCATTCGACTGAGTTTGTTGTTTTTCATTTGAACGTGAATCGTGTCAGCTTCCGATTGATTTTTTTCACTCCATATTATGGGTTTAGAATAAAAATGGATAACTGAGTCTTTCAAATCATAAATCAGTGAATCACAACGACTTTGAATGTCTGAACGATAAATTTTTACATGTCCAAATGCCTGCAATTTCTCCATTTTGGCAGCATTGCTTTTATTTTCCTTTTTGGATTGGTTTAAAGTATCGTATTTAGCTACCAAACTATCTTTTCGCTCAAAGGCATAAAGTACATCGGCACTTAAATAAAGCGTATCTCGCTCGGCTGTACTACGCATAAGGGCATTACCCATGATTTTAGTAAAACCAGTTTTACCATCTCGGATACCTACTTTTCCATTTAAAATAATTTTATCTTTTTTCGAGACTAATTCCACATTCCCTTTCGCAAAACCCGATTCTGTCTTTTGGTCGAAATTGAGCGTGTCGCCCGTGAGAGTATAATCTTCGTTGACAATTTTTGAGCGTCCCTTAAAATTCGACTGCTGAGTTTGAGTATTATATGTACTTCCTGCATTGGCCACTATATCGCCATCTTTGCTTTTGATTAACGTTGGTGCTTTAAAAAGTGCCAGTTTAGTTTGGGCATTGTACTGTAAACTATCCGACTTAATTGTATATTTAGGATTCGTGATTTCGACATTTTCTTTATAATTAAAAATCTTACTTCGGGTATTATAAAAACCTTTTTCGCTCTTCAAAACACTGGAATCTTGCACAATTAAACCACGCACAGGGTAATAGGCACGGTTTTTCTGAATATCGTATTCAACCACACGGGTGGTGAGGGTTACTTTTTTATCGGTTAAAACTACCTTTTTTCCCAACACTCGGGCAAAACGAGTATTGCCATCATAATAAAGTGTATCACCAGTAATTGTTAATGTATCGCCTTGGATTATTCTAATTTTGCCAAAAGCTTCAAGTGTGTTTGAAGTTTCGTTTTGAGTGGCACTTTGACAATACAAAATTGCTCCTCGGTGCTGAAATGAGACATTTCCCAAAAACTGGCGAGTGTAATAAGGTGATTGATTTACGCCGACTAAACTATCGGCACTCAATAAATTGATGCGTGAGCCAGATGGCGGCGGTGGATTGAGAGGTTTCTGAGCGAAAGAAAAAAAAGAAATTAACAACAAACCTAAAGTACCGGCCAACCGAGCAAATACTTCTCTGAGCGGAAGAAAAGTGAAAAATGAAAACGCTTTTAACTGCTCCCTAGTGAAGATGGGATGGAGTATTACAATTTTATTTATACAATTTTTAATCATCTTCGATTGAAACTTCTAATTTTGTGCACAAAATTACGTAATTGCATTCATGCTTCATGCCTTCTTAACATATATTAACGAGCAAAAGTTATGCGAACCTTCGGAAAAAGTCTTGCTAACTGTTAGCGGAGGCAAAGATTCAGTGGCGATGCTTGAACTTTTCTGTAGGGCAAACCGTAGCGAAGGTAGCTTCCAGTTGGCCGTTGCTCATTGTAATTTCCAACTTAGAGGAAAAGACTCAGACGACGATCAAATTTTCGTAGAAAACCTTTGTAAACAAAATAAAATAGTTTTTTGTACAAAAACCTTTGATACAAAAACCTTCGCAATGCAAAATAAAGTTTCGATCGAAATGGCTGCTCGAAGCTTACGATATGAATGGTTCGAAAGTTTGAGACAAGAATTAAATTTTGACTATATCGCAACAGCTCATCATCTAAACGATAGCATCGAAACCGTATTGCTAAATCTTTCGAAAGGAACAGGAATGTCGGGCTTGAAGGGGATTTCCGCAAAGAAAGGGCATCTTATTCGTCCAATGCTTTTTGCTTCTCGGAAAGAAATTGATGATTACGTGACTAAGACACGTTTGTCCTGGCGAGAAGATAGTAGTAATGCTTCTAACGATTTTCAGCGAAATTTAATTAGAAATCAAGTTATACCATTATTAAAAAAAATCAACCCAAATCTTGATCAAACTTTTGCCCGAAATCTGGAACGTTTTCATGCACTCGATGTCGATTTTCGCAAAAATCTTAGCCATTTCAAAACCGCGGTAATGCGAGAAGAAAACGGGATTTTTTTCTTGAAAATTACAATTATAAAACACTGGCAATCTGCCAATTATTATTTGGAAGAATTATTAAAAGAATTTGGTTTTAATTATTTTCAATCGAAAGAAATTTTTAACTCCCTCGATGGACTTTCTGGAAAAATGTTTTATTCGGATAATTTCATGCTTTTAAAAGATAGAGAAGAATTAGTTATTAGCTCACCTTCATCATCAGAAAAAACAATTTCTTTAAATATAGGTTTAGAGGAATTAAACGAAGGGCAAAATTTTGATTATTTTGGTAATAAATTAAAATTTACAATAATGAATATCGAGGAAATGGAAACAAATTTTGAAAAAAACGATGCCATTCTATTTGCCGATTTTGATACAATTTCTTTCCCGATCACACTTCGCAAATGGCAAAAAGGCGATTGGTTTATTCCATTCGGGATGAAAGGAAAAAAGAAAATTTCAGACTTTTTGATTGATAAGAAGATTTCTCTCAATCTTAAAAAAAGCATTTTTCTCCTCACTTCAAAAGATGCAATAATTTGGATAATCAATCACCGAGCCGATGATAGGTTCAAGCTTAATAATACTACTAAAAAGGTGCTTAAAGTTGAAGTTGGATAGACAAATAAACAATATATAATTTTTAACAAATCATCTGAATTAAGGCATGATCCTTCATAAAAACTACAAAATTTCACACATTCTAATTTTTTTAAGGAAGCATTTACTCTTCATACGGCTATTTAGACTTTATCATTCAAAAACCACCTTTTAATCAATTTGAAAAGCCATTTTATTTTTAGGCACGCGTTTTTAAAAAATGTATAAAACCAATTTAATTGCTATAATCATACCCATTTAATTGACAATAAAAAAAAGTACTTCACCCATGAAAAAATACAATATCTGGTTGTTGGCTTTCATAATCTTAAATGCCCAACAAACCTTCGCTCAAAGTGGTCGTTTGAAAGCTGCTAATCGCAGTTTTGACAACATGAGTTACATAGAGGCCATTCGTAGCTATGAAGATTATCTTCGCACGGCCAAAACTGGTACGCCCGAAATAAAAGAGACGCTCACAAAGCTCGCATACAGCTACCGAAAAGTACAGGATTCTCGGAATGCCGAGCGTATTTATGCAGAATTAATTGACCATCACAGCAAAGATCTTGAAAGCGAAATATATCTATATTATGCTCAAGCTTTAGCCAATAACGGCAAATACAAAGAATCACAAAAAATGTATAGTCGTTACGGCCAGGAACAAAAGACCGATATGCGTGGACGTCGTTTCACGGTGGCATATATGGATAACAGCCAATTTTATCAAGATTCAGCCACCTACAAAATTGATTACCTATACACTTTAAATTCTAGGCAGTCAGATTTTAGTCCAATGTATTTTAAAAATGGATTGGTCTTCGTCTCAGCCCGGGAAGAAGGCGGAGCAATCAAGCGAGTTTTCATGCAAAACCAAACGCCTTTTCTAGATTTATTTATGTTTGCAGATACCGCTGAACTTCGCAAAGATAATATTATGGCGATGAAACAAGTTAGCGGAGCAGGAGGCGGTTCGATGTTTAGTGCCTCTGAAAAATTAGAATCAATGGCTACGGAAGAAAAAGAAAAGCCACTTTCAAAAATCGAACAATTCAGCAAAACACTTAATAGTAAATATCACGAAGGACCCGTTACATTCTTTAAAGATTATAAAAAATTAGTTTTTACCAGAAATAACTACAATAAAGGTCGCAGTCGCACAAGTTCGGATGGTATGAATAAATTGAAACTTTATATGGCTACCCAAAACGATAAGCATTGGGGAGATGTAAAAGAATTATCTTTCAATAGTAACGAATATTCATGCGGACACCCTGCCTTATCACCTGACGATAGCAAATTATATTTTGTATCCGATATGCCAGGAGGCTTTGGAGGAACTGATATTTATGTGGTAGAATATAGAGGAGGAAATTGGAGTTCACCCGTTAATTTGGGTCGAGAAATCAATACCGAAGGAAATGAAATGTTCCCGTTTATGGACGAAAACGGGAATATGTATTTTTCGTCGGATGGGCACGAAGGTTTAGGTGGTTTAGATATTTTTTATGTAGAAATGAAGAAAGGAATTCCTGTAAATGATATAAAGAACCTAGGTGCACCTATAAATTCTGAAAAAGATGATTTTGGATTAATCACTAATGGGGCTCGTTCAAGCGGATATTTTAGTTCAAACCGTAAACGCGGTTATAGCGATGATAATCTTTATATGTTCAGACATGGATGCCGCCAATTAAACCTTTTAGTTTACGATGCTGAAAGTAAAAAACCACTCGAAGAAGTTGATGTTAGACTATTGAAAAATGGGGAAAATAAAGAACTATTTGTTACCGGTTTGGATGGAAAAATAACATTATGTCTAGAGACAGGTTCTGAATTTGAGTTTAAAACCTTGAAAGAAGGCTATGAGTCTAATGGTGTTGCTTACGGAACTTTTGCATCTTCTCTCAAAAATCAGACTTCAATCACTATTTATTTAGAAAAATCTAAAGCACCGATAATCAAAGGAAAGGTTGTTTCGGAGTTAAATCAAAGTCCGATTCAAGGGGCAGTTGTAACGCTTAAAAATGGCAAAGATGGTTCGAAAGAACAAATTGTAACTGGGGAAGATGGAGGGTATGAATTCCAACCTAAAAAAGAAGGTGTTTATTCGGTAACAGCAAGTAAAGACCGTTACGCAGTAAATACCGAAAATCTAGGAAAAGTGAACCAAACTCGAACAAGTCCAAAAACTGTAGAGCAAAACTTAGGTTTGGTGGGTCAAGGCGATGTTTTTAAACTCGAAAACATTTATTACGATTACGGTCAGTTTTTTATCAGATCGGACGCAGCTAAAGAGTTAGAAACCAAGCTCATCCCGATTTTAAAAAAATATCCAAATATGAAAATCGAGGTACGTTCCCACACCGACAGCCGTTCAAGCGATGCATTCAATTTGAAATTATCAACCGATAGAGCCAGAGCAGTACTTGATTACCTGGTTGCTCGTGGAATTGATCCCAAACGTATAGTAGCAAATGGATATGGCGAAACTGAACTACTAAATAATTGTAATGATGAAGCAGCGTGCAAAGAGGACCAACATCAAGCTAATCGTCGAACCGAATTTAAGATTCTTGACATTGCTGCATCTGGGATTAAATGAGATAATTTAGTCAAAATTCGTTGGTTATAAGTCAAAAGAAAATGTAAAAACTTCTCAAAAACAAAGTAAATTAATCCATTTATAGAAAAAAATAAGACTTTGCGATTTATCATTCTGATTTTTCCATAGTTTAGGATTAAGGTTTGTTTTTCAAAAAAGCATCGCCATTTAGAGTGATGCCTTTTTGTTTTTTTAGCTTTTCAAAAGTTCAATTTTTCAAAAAAAACAAGGTTTTTTCATGCTATAAGATTACTTTTGGTTTAAAAATATAAAATATAGCAAGCAATGGCAGAAAAAAACATTGAATTTCTCTATGAATACCTAAATAATGCCTCACCTACAGGTTTTGAATCGCCAGGACAACAAATTTGGTTAGATTACATGAAACCTTACATCGACGAACAAATCGTTGATGTATATGGAACTGCCGTTGGGGTCATAAATCCAGGACGACCCTACAAAGTAGTTATTGAAGCTCATTCTGACGAGATTTCGTGGTTTGTCAATTATATCACCGAAGACGGTTATATTTACGTACGCCGCAATGGTGGTTCTGACCACCAAATAGCCCCATCGAAGCGGGTAAATATTCATACACGTAATGGCATCGTAAAAGGCGTTTTTGGTTGGCCAGCCATCCACGTGCGTGAGTCTGCCACCGAGGAAAAGCCTACATTAAAAAATATTTTTATTGATGTAGGTGCCGCAAAAAAAAACGAAGTTGAAGAAATGGGAATCCACGTTGGTTGTGTGATTACATTTGAGGATACTTTGATGGAACTAAACGAAAAATTCTATGTTGGCCGTGCTCTTGATAATCGCATAGGAGGCTATATAATTGCCGAAGTTGCTCGTAAACTCAAAGAAAACAACATTAAACTTCCTTTCACACTTTATGTAGTCAACGCAGTGCAAGAAGAAATTGGTTTACGTGGAGCAGAAATGATTTCTCGCAGACTGAAACCAGATGTAGCTATTTGTTGCGATGTAATTCATGACACGCAGTCACCTATGTATAATAAAAAAACTGACGGAGACTTAGCATGTGGACGTGGACCAGTACTTACCTATGGACCAGCAGTTCAAAATAATCTTTTGAATTTTATGATTGATGTTTGCACCGAGAAAAAAATACCATTCCAACGTGCAGCTGCCAGTCGCTCGACTGGAACAGACACTGATTCGTTTGCTTATTCGGGCGAAGGCGTAGCCTCAGCTTTGATTTCATTGGCTCAAAAATATATGCACACAACCGTAGAAATGTGCCATAAAGATGACATTCAGTCTTGTATTGATATGTATTACGAAATTTTGTTGAGCTTAGAAGATGGACAAGATTTCCGTTACATAAAATAAAAAAAAGTTTCAATCCTGTGAGTTTTCCAAAAAACTCACAGGATTTTGTTTACCAAATGTAAAGTTTAAGTCCAACAAACCAAAAAATTCTTGCAAGAAGAAACAATTATATATTGTTTTTGCTATACTTTTTCATTTCAACTTAAATACACAAAGCATTTTTATTAGTCTATATATAGAAGTTATTTAGAACTACTTTTATATTGAAAAAAATAATTATCTAACCTCTTGCAGCTTCTGACTATCATTTGGATTTAGTCAAAAAAGTATAATTTCACTTTATAAAGACTCAACTCACAAATCTATCAAGGAGCAGAAGACAATTGTTTGAAAAAACTTTTTTTGAGAATATTTTTAAAGGCTTAGCAAAAAAATCAATTTTACGGCTTTGGACATAATAATAAATGAACGATAAAACAAGCCGACAAAACCTTGTCAATTGTAATTAAGATGCAAGAATCAAACAATTGGCAGCTATTCTGTAAAACTTTCCAAAAGTAAAATTTTACCTTAGACTGCCAATGAACTTTAAAACCAACTTCCATTACCTATATCAGAATTTTGTTTTTAACCTTGGTATTCACAGCTAAAAACGGATACATATTAGAGAGGTAACCTGTAAAAAAGCCAATGATAAAGTTTGTATTTGGCGGAATGAAATAATTTCGAATATAGGTACAATGGAGGAAAAGTGAACATATAATACTAATTTCTTGAACAAGACCGTTTTTGCAATAACGCCCCCTTTTACCCAACTGAATACGCCGTATCCAGCTACTGCCTACATCAAGGGTTTTCTGAACACCAAAAACATTTCATGCTTTCAGGCTGATTTGGGAATTGAGGTAATATTGGCTTTATTTTCTAAAAAAGGATTAACAGAATTATTCTACTTTATTAATCAAAAAACAGAAGTTTTTACAGAAAACTCCAAGCGGATTATTGCTTTACAAGAAGATTATATTCAGACAATTGATTCTGTAATTTTATTTTTACAAGGCAAAAACCCTACACTTTCGAATGCAATTTGTCTAGAAAACTTTTTACCGGAAGCATCTCGTTTTGGACAACTCCAAGACCTCGATTGGGCCTTTGGATCAATGGGGATGCAAGATAAAGCTAAGCACTTGGCAACACTCTTTCTCGAAGATATTTCTGACCTCATCATGGAGTGTGTTGATCCTAATTTTGGGTTTAGTCGCTACGCAGAGCGTTTGGGGCGTTCGGCCAATAGTTTTGACGAATTGTATGAAGCCTTAGTACAAGAATACAGCTATATTGATAAAATTTTGGTAAAAATTTTGGCTGAACGTATGGCTGAAATTCAACCTAAATTGGTAGTTATTTCAGTGCCATTCCCTGGAAATCTGTATAGTTCATTCAGAATTGGGCAATGGGTTAAACAAAATTATCCAGCCACCAAAGTTGCGATGGGAGGAGGCTTTGCCAATACCGAGTTGCGTTCGTTATCTGATGTCCGAGTTTTTGAATTTTTTGATTATATATCTCTTGATGATGGCGAAGCTCCGTTGGAAGAGATTATAAAGGCCCTACCTCCTAATGGGGAATATTCAACAACTGAGAAAACTAAAAACGAAAAAAATGTACCAACATTTAAACGCACTTTTATTCTTGAAGATGGAAAAGTAAATTACAAAAATAATTCTTTACTTAAGGATTTTAAACAGTCAGAAGTTGGAACGCCAGATTACAGCGATTTGCTTTTAGATAAATATATTTCGGTTATCGAAATCGTAAATCCGATGCACCGAATGTGGAGTGATGGCCGTTGGAATAAATTAACAATGGCTCATGGCTGTTATTGGGGAAAATGCACATTCTGCGATATTTCACTCGATTATATTAAAATCTATGAACCAATTTCAGCAAATCTACTCTGTGATAGAATGGAAGAAATGATTGCTCAAACGGGAGAAAATGGTTTTCATTTTGTGGATGAGGCTGCCCCACCCGCTTTGATGAGAGCATTGGCTTTGGAGATATTACGCCGAAAACTAATAGTAACTTGGTGGACAAATATCAGATTCGAGAAAAGTTTCAGTCGAGATTTGTGTCAGTTGCTCAAAGCATCGGGTTGTATTGCGGTTTCGGGAGGTTTGGAAGTTGCATCTGACCGACTACTGGAATTGATTCAAAAGGGAGTCACAGTTGCTCAAGTGGCACAAGTTACTCGCAATTTTACTGAAGTAGGTATCATGGTGCATGCTTATCTGATGTATGGTTTTCCGACACAAACTGCCCAAGAAACCATAGATTCGCTCGAAATGGTACGACAGATGTTTGAGATTGGCACATTGCAATCAGGCTTTTGGCATCAATTTGCCATGACGGCACACAGCCCAGTAGGAATGTATCCCGAACAATTCTCGGTACAAAAAGCAAGTAATGCTATCGGCACTTTTGCCAATAATGACTTGGTTTTCTCTGACCCAAAAGGGACTGACCATGAGGCATTTAGCTTTGGTTTAAAGAAATCATTACTCAATTATATGCACGGAATTTGTTTTGAATACCCGCTCCAAGAATGGTTCGATTTCAAAATTCCACGCACGAAAGTGCCAAAGGATTACATTGAAAATGCTTTGCTGGAAGATGACGAATTAATGCTAAAGCCTTCATCAAAAGTTGTTTGGCTGGGCAAAAAACCTTTGGTAAGTTATTCAAGCACAACTAAAAAAGGACAAAGTTTTCAGACCACACATCTTACTTTTCACGATAAAAAAGAAACTTTTGGCATCAAACTTAACCAAGCTCAAGGCGATTGGTTAGTTGAAATACTGGATAAAATTTCTACAAAAAACAAAAAGGTTTATACTTTCCAAGAAATAAAAGCTGATTATGAAGCTGCTGGTTTTGAAGACTTTGAGCTGTTTTTCTATAATAAACCTGTGAATGTGCTGCGTGATTATGGCTTATTGGGGTTGTGATTTCTTTACCACAATAGACACAATTGAGTCTAAATAGGCACAAATTTTAATAGTATAAAACAGTCATTTTGAAACTATTGAGCTTCGAAATCGGTTAAATAATTGATACTTTCAATAAATAATATCTGTGGCGGAAATACAAAAAAACGAAACTTCACCCTCTGGCAAAATCTTCGATTTGGATATACTCAAACGACTTTTCCAATTTATTAAGCCTTATAATGTTAAGTTTTACAGTTTGGTGCTGACAATTATGCTCGGTGCTGTCTTAGCCCCTGCCCTACCTCTGTTGATTCGCCAAACGATTGATGGCCCAGTTTCGGCAGGCAACTATACTGGCCTTGCCAAAATGATGGGCATAATGATTGGGCTTTTGGTTGTTCAGTCGCTCATACAATTTACCAATACCTATTTGGCTGGTTGGCTCGGGCAGAATATTATTCGTGATATTCGAGTGCAGCTTTACCATAAAATCCTTCATTTACGTCTAAAATTCTTTGATGATACTCCAATTGGCAGACTCGTTACTCGTACGATTTCGGATATTGAAACACTGGCCGATGTTTTCAGCGATGGAATCGCAGCCATTGCAGGCGATATTTTACAATTAGTTCTCATTATTTCGGTAATGTTTTATACCGATTGGCGACTTTCCTTGATTAGCCTTTGCACGATTCCTTTTATGCTCGTAAGCACGTATGTTTTCAAAGAAAAAGTAAAAAAATCGTTCAACGAAGTGCGAAATGCAGTATCGAGCCTCAATTCTTTTGTGCAGGAACATATTACAGGAATGAGTATCGTGCAGATTTTTAATTCTGAAAAAATTGAGTTTGATAAATTCCATGCTATCAATACCAAACACCGCGACGAAAATATTAAATCAATCATGTATTATTCAATATATTATCCAGTTGCTGAGGTAATTGCGGCTTTGGGTACGGGTTTGGTAGTGTGGTTTGGGGCAAAACAGATGCTCAATGCAGAGGTAACCTACGGTACAGTTACGGCTTTTATTATGTTTATCAATATTTTCTTTCGTCCAATCAGAATGATTGCCGATAGAATGAATACCCTTCAAATGGGAATTGTCAGTACGGATAGAATCTTAAAATTATTGGATAGTGATGATTATACCGCCAACGATGGTTCTAAAAAAGCCAATTTGAAAGGCGAAGTTGAATTCAAAAATGTTTGGTTCGCTTATAATGATGAAAATTATGTTTTGAAAGATATTTCATTTAAGGCAAATCATGGTGAAACTGTTGCTTTTGTAGGAGCAACTGGTGCTGGAAAGTCTTCAATAATCAATTTATTATCAAGATTTTATGACATCAATAAAGGAACGGTTCTGATTGATAGTCAAGACGTTAAAGAATATGAATTACGTAGTTTGCGTGAACAAATAGGTGTAGTTTTGCAAGATGTATTTTTGTTCTCTGATACTATCGAAAATAACATAACTCTTGGCGATAATAAAATTTCGAGAGAAAAAATCGTAGAAGCTGCCAAACTTGTAGGTGTACACGATTTCATTATGCAATTACCCAACGATTACGATTATAACGTACAAGAACGTGGTGCAACGCTATCAGTTGGGCAGAGACAACTTATTTCTTTTGTACGAGCAATGGTCCATGACCCAAAAATCATTGTTTTAGATGAAGCTACGTCATCAGTCGATAGTGAAACTGAAGAATTAATTCAGAACGCCATAGATAAACTGATGTATGGACGTACTTCAATTGTCATTGCTCACCGACTCAGCACAATTCAAAAAGCCAACAAAATCATCGTTCTCGACAAAGGCCAAATCATGGAAGAAGGAAGCCATGAAGAACTGCTAAAACTCGATGGTTTTTATGCAAATCTCTATAATATGCAGTATAAAGAAATGTTGGTTTAAAAGCATAATTTATATATTTTTGATTATTCAATTGTGCGTTATCAATAATATATGAAATTCATTTACACCGCTTTTTTTTCCTGGCTTCTTTCCTATACTTTAGTTGCTCAGAGTTGGCAGGTTACTTCACCTGACGCAAAAATCCGAGCCACATTACAACGTATCGTACCCGATGGTACACTAAAATATAATGTAGAATACTTAGAGAATAATCAGATACAAACTATAATAGAGCCTTCTAATTTAGGCATTACACGTATTGACCAGTCTTTTATTAATGGTTTAACATTTGAAGGTAGCAGTACAGCAACTATTGACGAAAACTATACAATGTTGATTGGCAAGCAATTACAGCTCCGCAATAACGCCAACGAAATTACGCTCAATTTTCATAATTCGAATAATTCCAAATTTCAAGTCACTTTTCGAGCCTATAATGATGGTGTAGCTGTCCGATATCGTTTCCCCGAAACTTCCAATAATACTTATTACGTAACTGAAGACAGAACAACTTTCCAAATTCCAGTCAATAACAGCAAAACATGGATTCAGGGCTATGATAATTTCAGACCTGTTTATGAAAAACTTTACGAAAATGGCTTAAATCTTAATCAAGCTATTAATCAATTCAATGGCTTGGCTTTTCCTGCTCTTTTTCAAACGCCCAATGCTTGGGTATTGCTAACCGAGGCTGATTTAGACGAAAAGTTTTATGCGTCTCATCTATCTTCTTATTTCGGCAATGGAACATTTTCGATTGCGGCACCAAGCCCATACGATGGCAATTCTTATGCTGCTTATGCAGGTTCTACTTTGCCTTGGACAATGCCGTGGCGAGTTATTATGATTGGAAAACAACTCAATAATGTGGTTGAATCTAATTTCGTTTCTCATGTAAGTAAGGCTTCACAGATAACCAATACAACTTGGATACAACCTGGCATTTCTACTTGGAGTTGGTGGTCAGACCTCGGAAGTCCTACCAATTTCATCAAACTAAAAAGCTTCATAGATTTAGCGGCAGAATTAAACTTACCCTACTCACTGATTGATGCCAATTGGAATCAGATGGGAAATGGCGGAGATATTAATGCCTTAATTACTTATGCCAATAGCAAAAATGTAAAACTTTGGTTATGGTATAATTCGGGCGGACCTTCAAACGACCAGACTGAACAACCCCGTGACTTAATGCACATTCAATCTGCTCGTCGAGAAGAGTTTGCTCGCATTCATGCTTTGGGCGTTAAAGGTGTAAAAATTGACTATTTTCAGAGTGATAAACAGGAGTTAATCAAACTTTACATTGATATTCTGAAAGATGCCGCTGAATATGAATTAATGGTAAATTTTCATGGAAATGTTATTCCGAAAGGTTGGTCACGAACATATCCAAATTTAGTTGCAATGGAAGCCGTGAAAGGTTCAGAAGCCTATATTTTTGATGGAAGCTTTTTGCCCAATGCACCACGTCACCATACTATTTTACCTTTTACGAGAAATGTAATCGGCCCAATGGATTATACTCCGACTATTATTGGTTGGGGAAGAGGAGTTGAACATCTCACAACTGACGTTCACGAAATTGCCTTACTCAATACTTTTGAATCAGGCTTAACACATTTGGTAGATATGGTGGCTAGTTATTCAAACTTACCAACTTTAGCCAAATCAATCATTAGTAATTTTCCCACAACTTGGGACGAAACACGTTTGGTAGAAGGTTTCCCTGGTACGCACGTCGTGATGGCTCGACGAAAGGGCGAAAATTGGTATATTTCGGGCATTAATGGCGAAAATCAAGAACGAAATATTTCATTGCCATTATCATTTATTGCCACTGGAGATTATACCAGTCAACTTTTGAGCGATGGAGCAAATCCACGAGATATTGTCACTTCCGAAATCAATTATCAAGTTCAAGCCAACAATACAATTAGTCTAAATATGCGGCCTTATGGTGGTTTTATGATGGTTTTAAAACGAACAGCGTGCCAAACTACACATACTCTTACATCACAAATTACAACCAATCAAAAATATGAAGCATCAACAACCATACAAGCTACAAACATAGTCAGTTCAAGTGCAAATGTAACTTATGATGCAGCCAAAAGTATTTTACTGACTGCTGGTTTTCAAACCCAGCAAGGAGCAGTTTTTAAAGCCTATATTGATGGTTGTGGCAACCAATAGTTCATTTTCTTATACTCATACAAAAATGGTTAGCGAAGATTCATACGGTTAATCATTTTAATATCAAAACTTTGTACCTTTGAACCTTTACAACCATGTGCCTTGAATAGTTATCTTCTTTACCCTAACAAACCTAAACATGAAAAAACTTACGCTCTTTTTAGCGATATTCATTCATCAGCAAATCATCGCACAAAACAACCGTGCTTCATCAGGCATTGACCGAAAGATTGCCTTTCAGAAACACGCCGAACTCTTCAAAAATTCACCTTATAAAAATCTCAATTGGCGACTCCTCGGCCCAGACAATACCAGCGGACGAGCAACCGATGTTTGGGGAATTGAAGGCAATAAAAACATTATTTATGCAAGTTTTGCCACAAGCGGATTTTGGAAAACAGAAGACGCAGGTAAAACATGGAAGCCTTTAATGGACGAAATCGGGACGCAAGCCGTTGGAAACTTTGCCGTTTCTCAATCAAATCCCAACGTAATTTATGTTGGCACTGGTGAAGCCAATATTCTTCGTGCCTCACTGCCTGGCATGGGAATATATAAATCGACGGATGCAGGAAAAACGTGGCAACACCTTGGCCTTGAAAACACCAGCACGATTGCACGTGTAGTTATCCACCCTACAAATCCAGATGTTGTATATGTGGCAGCCAGTGGCAACGAATGGAGCTATAATAAAGATCGAGGAGTTTTTAAAACAACCGATGGCGGTAAAACTTGGAGCAAAGTTTTGTATCAAAACGAAAAGACTGGATGTATAGATTTATTGATTGACCCATCTGAGCCGAACACACTTTATGCTTCAATGTGGAATAGAATTCGTAAGCGTTGGAGCGACCCAACTCCTGAAGATGGCGATTATCTTTATAAATCAACGGATGCAGGAAAGACTTGGAATATTATCAAAAATGGTTTGCCCGATACAAAAAACACCGGCCGAATCGGCTTGGCCATGTGTGCCTCAAAACCGAATGTTTTATATGCCTATGTAGATAATCATACACCCAAACGCCAAGGAAATGATGGAGAACTCGACTCTTATGGCCGCCCAAAAGAATTGGTTATTTTTGGAGCAGAAGTTTATAGAAGTACTGATAAAGGTGAATCTTGGACTAAAATGAGCGAAAATGACAAACAAATGGAAACATTTGGTGGAACTTATGGCTGGGTTTTTAGTCAGATTCGAGTTGACCCAGTGAATGAAAATAAAGTTTTTATCATGGGTTTAAACATTGCGGAGTCAGCAGATGGCGGTAAAACTTGGAACACTGTAAAAGGTGGAAACACGGCAGATACACGCATTCATGGCGATAATCACGGAATGTGGATTGACCCATCGGATAGCAATTATATGCTTAATGCCAACGATGGTGGTATAGTAGTAACCTATGACGGTGGTAAAACTTGGAAAAATTTCTTCAAGGAAATTCCAACAACACAGTTCTATAATGTATCTTATGATATGGCAACGCCTTTTAATATTCATGGCTCTGTACAAGATGAAGGCTCAATGGGTGCTAATGTATCATGGCAGGCATGGAATGGAGTAACAGATAAAAAAAACGGTTGGCATTTTGTGCCAGGTGGTGAAGGCAGCATTATTGCGATTGACCCAAAAGACCCAAATATTACGTACTCAAGTGCTTTTTATGGTAGAATCCAACGAGGAGATTTGACAAAAGAAGGAAAAGATGGTATTAAAAATATAACTATCAAAAAAGCTGAAGATGAAGAAACCCATCGTGGCGAATGGTTAGCTTATACACACATTTCAAACTTTGATAACAAAACCATTTATCACGGAATGCAGTATTTATTCAAGTCAACCGATATGGGGGAAACTTGGAAACGCATAAGTCCCGATTTAACAACCAATGATAAAAACCGCATGGGTAAACTGCCTTATGCCATTGCTCATCAAGCGATTACGGCTCTGGCAGAATCGCCATTTAAACAAGGAACTTTATATGTAGGCACTGATGACGGAAATGTGCATCTAACAACAGATGATGGTAAAACTTGGACAAAAATAATGGCTGGCTTACCAAAAAATGCCCATGTTTCTAGGCTCGAAGCATCAAGAACGAAAGACGGTACGGTTTATATTACACTCAGCGACCGCCGAGAAGATAATATCAAACCATATATCTATAAAACATCAGATTTTGGAAAAACTTGGATAAGAATCACAGGAGATTTACCAGCTTCGCCAGTGAATGTGATTCGTGAAGACCCTTTCAATACTTCAATTCTCTATTGTGGAACAGATTTAGGTGTGTATACTTCAAAAAACGGCGGTAAAAACTGGCATTCAGTTCAGGCAAATTTGCCGATGAGTGTTTCAGTACAAGATTTATTCATTCACCCACGAGATAATAAAATGGTCATCGCTACTTATGGACGAGGAGTTTGGGTGATGGATCAACTAGTAAACCTTAAAAATTAAGCACAAAAAAAGCCCTCGAAACATCGGGGGCTTTCTGTAAATTATATAATTCTACTCACCGGAGTGATGATATAATTATGCTAATTTTACGTTAACGGCGTTTAAACCTCTTTTTCCTTCTTGGATATCGAAAGTAACTTCGTCATCCTGACGGATTTGGTCTTTTAATTCAGACACGTGAACGAATACTTCTTGGTTTGAGCCATTTACTTTGATAAAACCAAATCCTTTGGTTTCATTGAAAAACTTTACTGTTCCGTTAGACATTTTGTATTTGTATTAGTACTTTAAAAACACAAATGTAAGTAAATAAATCTGATATCAAACACAATTTTAATTTTTATCTATTTTTTTTTAAATTTCTATGCAATTTTAGGCGTTGAAGTTTTTTTAAGCCATTTGATCAAAACCAACACAGTAATTAAACTTCATTTTATTCACAAAACAACAGGACGTTTTCTTTTTATCCATTTTGTTCTTGCAGCATTCGGAGATATAAATTCTCCACTTTTTTTCTAGCCCAATCAGTTTTTCTTAAAAATTTCAAGCTCGAATTGAGTGATGGATTATTGGCAAAACAATTGACATTTACGTGGTAAGCCATTTGGTCCCAGCCATAATAATCTCTTAATTCTCTTACTATTCTTTCGAGCGTAATGCCATGCAACGGATTGTTTGGTTGTTCGTTCATTTCTGATGAATAGTTATTTATTACTTGTTAGTGGGCAATTAGATATCGGGAAATTGATTTTTTGTTAGTGGGGAGTTGATTTGTATAACTTTCTAATAACTAATTCCCTAATTTTCCAGTAACCAATTATTTTTTCTTCTTTTTCGACTTTTTCTTCAATGTTTCCATTTCTTCAGCTTCTTTGAGCAAAGCCTTCAAATCATAATTGGCTGTGTCGTTCGAGAAATCTATTGTTTCGGCGTATTCTTGTTTATCAAGTTCCAAAACTCTGACTTTCTTTCCCATAAAGCCTTCGATTTCGAACAAAATTGGCTTTTCTTCGGCCGCACAAAACGAAACCGCTAAACCTTTTTGCATTCCTCGACCAGTACGCCCTACCCTATGCACATAGTTTTCAGGCACATCAGGCAAGTCATAATTTACTACATAATCCACATTTGCAATATCAATTCCTCTGGCACTTACATCGGTAGCTATCAATATTTTAAGCTCACCACTTCTGAATTTATCCAGCACTAAAAGTCGGTCTTGTTGTTCTTTATCTCCATGAATCGTTTCAGTATCAATTCCTACTCGCTGCATGGCAGATTTTACTCTTTCGGCACGCACCTTTGTACGTACAAAAACCAAAATTTTGCTTTCAGGATTTTCATTAATCACTCTTTCCAAGAAAAAGCGTTTATCGTCCATTTCCACAAAAGCTACCGAATGTGTAATATTTTTAGCAACGGGGTCGTTGGGTGATAATTGAATTCTGATTGCATTTCTTACCAACGAATAAGCAACTTTCTTGATTTGCTCATTAATTGTTGCCGAAAAGAACAGTGTTTGATGAAATTTAGGCAAAAATTTCTTTACATCTTGAATGTCTTTGATAAAACCCAAATCTAGCATATGGTCGGCTTCATCAAGTACTATAATTTCTACGCCCGTAATTTTAAGGTGTTTTTGATAAATCAAATCAAACAATCGGCCTGGGGTAGCAATCAGGATATCAACTCCTTTGACGAGCTTCTCAATTTGTGGAGCTTGCTCAACTCCTCCAAAAAGACAAAGTGTTTCTACTTTTGTGCCTACTGACATTTTCTTAAAAACCTCCGAAACTTGTAGTGCCAGCTCACGAGTTGGCTCCATTACAATGCACTTCACTCCTTCTTCATATCGCACCGAGTGCTTCATTTCCTGCAAAATACTAATAATCGGAATTGCAAAAGCGGCGGTTTTTCCCGTTCCAGTTTGGGCAATCGCTAATACATCTTCACCTTTCAAAATTGGTGGAATCGACTTAAACTGAATATCTGTAGGTCGTTTGAAGCCTAACTCTGCAATATTTTTCTTAAGTTCGTTCGAAATACTATAATCGTCGAATTTCATCGTTTTCCACGTTTATCATTTCCTTTGAAAGGCATATAACTATCTTTTACGTATAATTTACCTTGCGAGTTTAGTTTAGGTGCTTTTGTTGTTTTTCCTTTCGATTTATCTTTTTTCTCCGAAATGCTTACCTCTAAATTACGCCCCATAATTTCAAAACCGTTTAGCTCAAAAATCGCTTTCCGTATTTCTTCTTCATTGGGCATTTCCACAAAACCAAAACCTTTATTTTGGCGAGTAGCTTTATTTTTTACAATTTTGGCCGAAGTTACCTCACCAAACTTTTCAAAAAGTTCTTTTAAATCTTTCTCTTTGAGTTTAAATGGTAAACTGCCTACAAAAATATCCATCGTTTGTTTTTTTATTAATTTACAAAAGTACGGAAAAACAGTCGGCTATTGGCAGTTGGCAGTCGGCTTTTTATTAGTTGTTACACAAAATAGCGAATAAACTGATATTTTTTAGCAGGATTGGTCTGTTTTATGTTTGCAACTCAATACAGATTTGACGACATCAAGAAAGTTTTCAAATCTAATGAAGATTTATGCTTCATAAAATTTAATGCTATTTTGAATCAAAAAAGTTTTGATGATATCAACATGAATGCAGTGCCCAACATGCAGAAAAGGTTGATTATTAACTTTAATTGTTTTTCCATTTACATTGTGCGAAGCATTGTGCATATCAAAACCTAAATGAAGAGCATTAGTTTTGCTTTGCATACCACAAACTACACCATTTCGGTCGAAAAGTGGTCCGCCGCTTTGTCCACGTAAACCTGGGGTACTGAGTTCTACTCCGTAAAGTTCGTTGTTTTCTACCAAATGCCTTGTTAGCATTCCATCAATCGGGAAGCGTGGCGTTCCTATAATTCCATTGTTTGTCCACGAAATTTCGTCGGCTTCTGCATTATATTGAAAGTTGGTAAATTCGGGAAATGGATAACCTAATCGGCAAAGTGACTTTCCTTGCTTCAAAACCGAACTATCTTTTGTAAATCGAGCAAATGATTGATAAAGTGGCTGCTGAAACTGTTCAAAAACAATAATTGCCAAATCATATTTTGGGTGATTTATCCAACGGAAACGTAGCGTTGAGTCAGCCGTGCAATCCAAAAAACGTTCATTGAGCTCAACAATCGATTCGGCGGTATAATCATACTTATTTTCAAGTCCTTTGATAAATTTTTGGTACTGATGATTACGAGTAATAGCGGAACGTTCTCGTTTAAAATCAGCATATTTTTGATTAATATTTGAGCGATTTCCTATCAAATCAATGACGTGTTTACATGTAACGGCACATGAAAATTCATTTACAAAAAACATCGTAGCGGCACCGGCAGTGACGATATTTTCGTTATAATTTCTTGAAATAAACTGAATCGGACGAGTAAATCGTCCTACTTCTTCGATGGCATCAACAAACATAGGTTTTATAAGTAGGCACAGAGTGACAAAGACACAAAGTAACGAAGAGATTTTTTGAAAACGTTAATTTTATCACAAAAAAAGAGCCATTTAGATTTGGCTCTTTTTGAGAAAGGTTTTTTTAGGACTAGACATCCCAGAACAAAACTTTGTCCTAAATGCTGCCATTACCTTCTTGACGTTTATTATCCTTCAAAAAATCATCAATCATTATTACATCCCGAAAATCTTGATTTCTTTTTGCAAGTACTTTTACTTCACGCAAATCATTTATATGAAGTACTCGAATTGTGTGACCTTGAATCTGCTGGACTTTCGCACGTTCATAACATTCATCAAAGTCAAATTTGTTATGAACAACAGTCAGAATATCAATCGGTCCAACGAGTGTAAAAACCTGTGGTTCAGTAAAATTTTGTTTACCAATATCAGCTATTTCAGCTTCGACATAATCAATATCCAATAAAGTTTTCAAAAGAAGTGCCTTATTCTCATTAGTTGGACGAATCCAAATATCTGCATCTTTTGTATGCCTCATGATACCATGAAGATTGAGTGCCATTCCACCAATAACCATGAATTTTAAATTATTGACATTAGCACTTCCAACAAAACGTAAAAACTCAGAATCTTCTAAATCCATGAGGGTTTCTTTATGATGATTTTACGTTCGATTTTTTGCTTATTTTCATTATGAATCTGGCGATACTCTTCTTGCATTTTAAAAAGGCTAACCAATCTTTCGGTTGGAGTCATTTTTCTACCTAATTCTAATAAATAAAAATACTGGTCGCCGATGTCTTTATGTCGAACTATTTTTCGGTCTTTCATTTCAATTGTTATTTTGATATAAAATTAAAGAAAAAATAATAATATGCTTTGTATTTATCACAAAAAAAGAGCCATACCATAAAATGATACTCTTTTTAAAACTTTTCAAACCAATCAAATTTCTCCTGAATAATGACTTCTTTTTGTTCATTGATGTATTTTAAAAATGCAGCAGCTACGGGCGAAAAATTTTTATTTTTCATCCAAACTAAATTCCAAACCGAAGTAATAGGAAAACCTTTTACTGGAATTATCTGTAAATCGCCGTGAAGAAGTTCATTCTTGATGCCAATCACTGGCATAATTGAGCAGCCCAAACCCGCAATAACGGCTTGTTTTACAGCCTCGTTGGAGGTAAGTTCCAATTTTTTTCTAACAGGCAATTTATTTTCTTCAATAAATCGTTCCATCACAAGCCTTGTTCCTGAACCTTGTTCTCGATAAATAAGTGGCAAATCTTCAAAAATACTTTTATCGTAGATTTTCTTAGTAAACTTGCTTTTTGTATTTGCTACTAAAAATAATTTATTTTCTAGTAATTCAATATTTTCAACTTTTAAATTATCGGGTAACACCGATACCAACGAAAAATCAACTTCGTTTTTGTCCAAACTTTCTATCACTTTTGCTCTATTTGTTACATCCATCATCAATTCTATACCTTCATTTTGGGCAATAAAAGCTGCTAAAAAATAGGGCATCACATATTTACCAGTCGAAACAACAGAGATTTTTAGGCGGCCCGTGAGCTTTCCTTTGTGTGCCATCGTTTTATAATTAATGGCGTAAACTTCGTTTAATATATTCTCGGCCGCAAGGGCTATTTCTTTGCCGAAATCTGTTATAAACAGCTTTCTTCCAACCACTTCAGTTAGCGGAATCTCAAATTGGTCTTGCAGGTTTTTTAGCTGAATTGATACGGCTGGCTGAGTCAAACAAAGTTCCTCAGCAGCTTTAGTAACACTCTGTGTTTGGGTTATTTTGAGAAATACCTGTAATTGATGCAAAG
>NZ_CALCZQ010000070.1 GCF_937903345.1 uncultured Emticicia sp.
AAAGGAGGGTTTGGAAAAGAAAACTTCTTCGTCAGCCCTACTTTTGATTGACACATCTAATTGAACAAATTTTTGCTTTTTATAAGTTGCCTTGATAGCATCTTTTGCTGTGAAAAGCAGCGGAGGAGCTCTCCGATCTGTAATTTACGCATTTGTTTTTACCCATTTTTTTATTGCTCAAAATGGGATAATTCATTTACCATACCCGCCTTTTGGTGTTTATAATAAATTTTTAATACACCCTTGATTACAATAAAAATTATATAATTAATTAGAAAACATTATTTCTCTAATGAATTAACTATCTTGTCCAACTATTTGGGTAATACATAATTGTACCATCTTTTTGGCCCTCAACCTTTGAAATATTCATTGACGAACATCCATTTTTTATCTCTTTCAATTCATATTTATAGGCACATATGTTTAGCCCAACTAGGTTCGGAATTTTATCGTTTATTGTATTTAAATAAGGTTCTTTCCAATTATATGGAACTTGATTGCTTGTTTCGTTTGCTTCCAACTTAGCCATTTGTCCAACTATACTTTTTGCATTATTGCTAATAGGTGCTGGTATATGCTTTACCTCAACTTTGGCCGTATCAATTGACTTACAGCCATTTTTAGCTACACTTAAAAAATAAATATAGCTTCCTACGGTCAAATTCTCTACAGTTGTTTCAGGAGTGTTTGAAGTAAAATCGGTGGGAGGGAGTGTCCAGCGTAATGTTACGCCAATTCCAGCGTCAACTGCTTTTAGGATCACAGGCTCACCAAAACAAAATTGTCCGCCTATGGCAATAGCCTTGGGTTTTTCTTTGACCATCAGCTTTATTTTTCCAATTATGGTCGAGCCGTTTTTCTTTATAGTGAAATTGTAAAAACCGGCTTGAAAAGGGGCTATTTTATCGAGTCTAATTTGTCGTGAAAGCGAAGAGAATCCTGCTGGTCCCTTCCACGTATAAATAGCATCTTGCCCAAAATCAGGGGTCGAAAGCTCAATATTATTGTTTTCACAGACATATACCGTCGAAGTTTTTGAGTCTTCAGTATTTACATATTTACGATTGTAAGGTAATTCTCTTCCTTCTTCAAAAGAGAAAAACATTGTTTCTGATGTATCACTTTTAAAAACAAAACTACTATTCGAGGCAAAGAGATTAATAGGTTTTTCAATTTCATTATAAAAATAAGCAGACTTTATTTGGGCAAATATAGTGATCTCATGCAATGCAATAGTAAAGGTTATCATACATAAGCAAAACGTTTTTTTGATAGCCATGCCAAGAGTTAATGTTAATGGATAATTTGATAATCGCACGCTTGAGTCCAGAAAGTTTATAGGGAGGAAGATATATTGATAAAAATACCTCAGACAATAGAAATTATATAAACTTCGTAACACAATCGAATTACGTTTTCTTTTGGTTAAAAACCGTGCCAATTACGGGTTTGTAGTGGAATAAATTCATAGATGAGCATTTATTTCGTCCAATAATTTATTCATCAATAAATTTTAAAAAACAAAAAAACTTCATTGACAAAAAATCAATGAAGTTTTTAATGAGTATTTTAAATCAAAAAATGATAGAATGAGTTACTGAGTCAAATTAATTTATTTTCTACGTTTTACCAAAAATGCTGAAAGTATTGGGTCAAAGCCTTGATTGATATCTGCCTCAATGAAATCAATTTTATATTGTCCGCATTTGAGTTTTAAATCATGGTAAAACTCTTTGATGGCGGCTTTATACTGCTCTTTTATTTGTGATGGCTGTGCTTTTACTTTTTCGCCTGTTTCTAAATCTACAAATTCGTAGGGACGTTCTTCAAAATTAAACTCCTCTTCTGTATTTTTATCTGTCACATGAAAGAGCAAAACTTCGTGCATATTGTGACGAAGGTGTTGCATTGCCGAAAATAATCTTTCCGAATTATTAATATCATCAAACATATCGCTGAAAATCACTACTAACGAGCGTTTGTGAATTTTTTCGGCAATTTCGTGGAGTGTTTCAACTACCGTGGTTCGTTTTAGCGGTTTAGGCTTTTGTAAGATTGTCTCCAAATCCATAAAAATCTTATGAATGTGCGATGGTGTAGATTTTATCGGAGTTTGAATTTCGATTCCGTCCGAAAATGTGAGCAGACTCACGGCATCACGTTGCTTTTGGAGCATATAAGCTATTGCTCCTGCGGCCATCGTGCTAAAGGTTATTTTACCATTCGTTTTTTCTGGATAATACATCGACGACGACGTATCAATCAATAGGTGACACCTAAGATTAGTTTCTTCTTCATAACGTTTTACATATAAACGATCGGTTTTACCGAAAACCTTCCAGTCTATATAACGAGTGCTTTCGCCCGTATTGTATAGTCGATGCTCAGCAAATTCAACCGAAAATCCATGAAATGGTGATTTATGAAGACCAGTAATGAAACCTTCAACCATCTGCTTTGCCAAAAATTCAACATTGCCATACTCACGTATTTTCGCTAAATCTAACATTATTTCAATTTCTATTTAATATTTGTATGTTTTTGTTAGCTGTCAAGGGCATCAGTTTAACTATTTTTTTTCTTCTTCGACCCAATTTGGATCGGTATTGTTGCTTTTATTTTCTTCTTTTTTGGTTTTGGTACGTATTTTTTTGACACCATTGGCCGAGTTATAACCGTGATTTTATCCTCTTTTTCTGGAGTGCCAATCAGATCCAATGAGTTTTCGGCAATACTTTCAGGACGATTAATCATTACTATACCATTATCACCAACTATAATTGCTTTTACTTTAGCTGTGCCATTTTGGAACATTTCCAGCTCCTTGGCGGCATCGTGTGAGAGATCCAAAATCCTACCTCGAATAAAAGGACCTCTATCATTAACCCTAACAATACACCATTTATTGTTGGCCAAGTTTGTTACTTCAATCATAGTACCAAAAGGCAAACTCGGGTGGGCACAAGTCAGACCGCTTTTCTTTAGAATTTCACCACTGGCAGTTTTTCTCCCATAAAATTTATTGCCATAGTATGAAGCTTTACCAAACAATTCAGAGCCTAAAACTGGGGTTTGACTATATAAAAACAGAGGTTTAACTGCGAAAAATAGGAAAAAAAAGGCTATTTTCTTTAATATCATTTTTTGTTTAAATTGATTATAAACTGCATAGTTACGATTTTTTTTGCAATTACAGAAACAATAAATATTTTGAACTACCACAAAAAACATTCATCAATGTTGGTTTTGTTTTATTTGAAATTTAAATAATATTATTTTTAACTAAAAAACGTTGTAAAAATTTTTCATAAAAGTAATTAAATCATATATTTGAAATTCATTCTAAACTCTAAAACCTAAAAGGATTGTGGAAAGAGAAGACAGAGACAAAATTTACTCGAAGCGTGTAAGAGCGGGCAAACGTACCTATTTTTTCGATGTAAGAAGCACCCGTTCGAGCGATTATTACCTAACTATTACGGAAAGCCGTCGTTTTCAAAAAGATGGTGGATTTGTGTTTGAAAAGAGCAAAATGTTTGTTTACAAAGAGGATTTTAACAAATTTCTCGAAGCTCTTCAAGAAACTGTTGACCATATCAAAGCCGAGTTAATGCCCGATTACGATTTCGATCAGTTTAAACATGATGAAATTGTAGCAACTTCCGAAGCGGTTGATGCTGAGAATGACGATTATGCGAGTAGTGGCTCAGATCTAAAGTGGGAATAGTATGTCTACACCAGATTTTATGTGATTGAGTAGTGCTCAACTCATTATTTCAAATATCTTTTTAAATGCCTTTCGGTCGAGGTGTTTGAAAAGATATTTTTTTACTCTTGTGTGGGCGTAAGCGTTCTCTATTTTATTTTGGCACTAAACTTCTTTTTCAAGCTTTTCAACAATGAGAAACCAAAACAATCTACTTAATTATGATTTGATAATTGAAAATTAAGGGTTTTGTCGTAATTTTGCACCCTGATTCTTATAAATAAACTAAACAAAAGGCTTGTCTGATTCCAATTAGCCAAACCGAATTAAAAATATGGCTTTACAAGTCGGTATCGTTGGTTTGCCCAATGTAGGTAAATCAACACTTTTTAATGCAGTATCAAATAGTGCTAAAGCTCAAGCAAGCAACTATCGTTTTTGTACAATCGACCCAAACGTAGGCTTGGTTGATGTACCAGACGAGCGTTTGAGCAAATTAGCTGAACTCGTGAAACCCAATAAAATTGTGCCAACACAAATCGAGATTGTTGATATTGCAGGGTTAGTGCGTGGTGCAAGCAAAGGCGAAGGTTTGGGAAATAAATTTTTAGGAAATATCCGTGAAGTTGATGCCATCATTCACGTAGTGAGATGCTTCGAAGATGAAAATATTTTGCGTGAGGAAGGTGATATTAATCCAGTAAGCGATAAAGAAATCATTGATACAGAGCTTCAGTTGAAAGATTTGGATAGCGTTGAAAAGAAAATACAAAAAACTGAAAAACAGGCAAAAGTAGGTGGCGACGTAAAGGCCAAAGCTGAATTTGATGTTTTGAAGCGTTGCCAAGAGTGGTTGTTGCAAGGAAAAAGCATAAGGTCTTTAGGGCTAACAAAAGAAGATATGCCAGCCATCGCTGATATGTTTTTGTTGTCAATCAAACCTGTGCTTTATGTTGCCAATGTTGATGAGGCTTCAATGCATACAGGCAACAAATATTCGGAAGCATTGCAGAAAGTTGCCAATGCCGAAAATGCTCAAATGATTATTTTGAATAATTCGGTTGAAGCTCAAATCACCGAACTCGAAGATCTTGAGGATAAACTCATGTTTTTGGAAGAATATGGTCTAACAGAACCAGGCTTAAATCGTTTGATTCGTTCGGCCTACAAATTATTGGATTTACGTACCTATTTCACCGCAGGTGTGCAAGAAGTACGTGCTTGGACAATTCAGCAAGGTTGGAAAGCACCACAGGCAGCCAGTGTAATTCATACAGACTTTGAAAAAGGATTCATCAAAGCCGAGGTAACTGCCTATGCTGATTATGTAAAATATGGCTCGGAAGCAGCTTGTCGAGAAGCGGGTCGTTTGCGTATAGAAGGAAAAGAATACGTAGTTGCCGATGGTGATATCATGCACTTTAGATTTAATGTATAAATGGCTTTAAACTAAATTTAAGGGCTAAGTAAACAAAGGATTGATTTTTGCTAAAAACCGATTTAAATCGGTTTTATATTAATTTACTTTTCCGTTGTTCACTTAGCCCTCAAATTCATTAGGGCTATTAATTGCAAACCTATCGTTTATCAGCAAACTTTAACATCGCAGATGTAGGAATCAAATAATTGGATGTAATTCAGATTGATTCTTCAAACTTTCCACCTCTTCAAAAATTCTAAGTTGTTAATAATTCTTCTCCCAACTGAATCGCCGACCGATTTTCCATTTTTAGGCTTTCTTTGGCCATACATTGCACCATCACTATAACATCAGTAATAAACTTTTTTTCGAGCACATCCTCAAATTTTGCTTCAAAAATCAATTTATTGTCTTGTAGTCGCCAAAATCTGCCCATTGGTAGATATTGATTATAAGCTCTGAGGCTTCTATCTTCAATTATAGTATTATCAAGAATGTTTCCTTTAAAAACAGTCTTAATGCCCTCAGAAGTTATCTCGTATTCAATCCTGACGATACAATGCGAGTTTTGAGTCAGATTAATTTTGTCATTTCCACCTGTTTTTAATCTTTTTTCAACAGGTTTGAAACTAATCGATTAAACCAAGCTATCCGCCAAAGTAAGTCATTAGCGAATCAATCTTAAACTCATAATCGTTGATGTTATTTTTATCTAAATAATCAGGTACGATGGATTCGAGCGAACGAGTTAGGATTGCGGCTCCATTGCTATAGCCGCACCCATTACGTTTGGAGGTTTGTTCTGTCCACTCATATTTTAGAGATTTGAGCAGCTTCATTTTTTCAGGCTCAATATCAATATTTTTTGCATCTGTGTGCGTTCGATTCTTATGATGCCTTCTTTTACTTTCACAAAACCCGGCTTGTCTATCTCAACAGTTTCAAAAATAACCAGACTGATAATTGGCATAATTGGAAAATGTTTTCTTAAAGTTGGTAAGTGCCGTTTTAACAATACTTTTAGAGTCACTTGCTTGGACTGTTGCCAATTGTTCTGCGGTCTCAAGTTCGATTATGCTCGTAGAATCAAAATTTGCTGCTTTTTTTAAATTTTTTTATAACCTATCACTGAGACTATAACGGTTGAATCAAGGATAATTTTTGGAAAGAAAAATTTAAACTCACCGAGGGTATTTGTCTCGCACGAATAACCTTTCGAAGGAATCTTAAAGTAAGCATGTGAAATGCCCTTTCTAGTGTTTTTGACTATTACTTTTCCCGAAATTGAAGTATATCTCTGACAAAAACCTATGATCGGAAATAATAATAAGATTAAAAAGGAATTAAATTTCTCGTTTTTTGCTATAAAAGTTTAATTATTAACGTTTATAGATAAAAATATGATTAAAAGTATTGCGTCTTTTTTTATAGTTTAATTATATTTGACAAAATTATGGGTAATAACAAAATTTAAATATCTGAGTATTTTACAAAAAACTAAACCAATTAATAAAATGAAAAACCTGTTTTCACTATTATTTATGTGCTTTTTAAGTTTAGCCGTGTTGACTACAAATGGTCAAGATGATAAAAAAGGCGTTAAGAGCGGTTCAAAAGGAAAATCAAAAACTGAAAAAGCTGAGAAAAAAGAAAAGGCTACAGATAAAAAAGATAAAGCTGCTGACAAGAAAAAAGATAAAGCTGTTGATAAGAAAAAAGATAAAGCTGCTGATAAAAAAGAGAAAGCCTCTGACAAGAAAGAAAAGGCTTCCGACAAAAAAAGTAAATCAGATGATGCTAAAGATAAAGCTGCTGATAAGAAACAAAGAGCTAATGATAAAAAAGAAAAAACTGCCGACAAAAAAGAGAAGGCGACTGATAAAAAAGAAAAATCTACTGAAAAAGTAGATAAGAAAGATAAAGTAGATAAGAAAGACAAAAAAGCAACCGATAAAGATAATACAATAAAGCCAGCTCCGAAACCAAAAAATGATGACAGCAAAGAGGCAGATGCTTCTACTAAGAAGAAAGTAGCTGGCCCTGACAAGCAAATAGGTAAAGACGGAAAAGGTCGTGCAATCTTCGAAGGACCACGTGGTGGCCAGTATTACATCAATTCAAATGGCAACAAAACATATTTGAAAACAGAAAATAAATTGTAATCAGTAGTTGGCAGTCATCAAAAAGCCCCATTTCTACATAGAACTGGGGCTTTTTATTACGTAAGAATGAGTTTAAATTTCTAATCAAATATTTTATCAAAGTTTGGGTCTAAATTCTCTGACGATCTCTTGATTACAGACCAAAAAAGGACCTTCAATCAAATCAATACAGTAAGGAATAGCGGGAAACACTGCATCTAGGCATTGTCGAATTGCTTTTGGTTTACCGGGGAGGTTTAGAATCAAAGAATTATTTCGAATACCAGCAGTTTGGCGGGAAAGGATAGCAGTTGGTACAAATTTAAGACTTTCCTGACGCATCAATTCTCCGAAACCTGGCATCATTTTCTGACAGACTGCTTCGGTAGCTTCTGGCGTAACATCACGTAAAGCTGGACCAGTGCCACCCGTTGTTACTATTAAGCAGCAACCGTGTAAATCGGCCATTTCGATGAGAGTTTTAGAGATTAAATCTTGTTCATCAGGAATCACTCGATAAACCGTTTCAAAGTCTGAAATTAGATATTCTTTCAATGTTTCTACAACTGCTTTCCCTGGAATATCTTCATAAATTCCTGCACTTGCCCGGTCAGAAACATTAATTACGCCAATTTTTATCATTTGTTCAATTATCAATTATTAATTATCAATTATCGAGAATTAATTAAAACGGCAATACGAGCGGAAAGAATTGTTAGCTAATATTGGCTTTATTAATTGATAATTGAGTTAAACGCCTTCTGCTACGACTTCTTTCACTTCAGGAACCATCGTTTTCAACAAACGTTCGATACCATCTTTAAGTGTAACTGTCGATGACGGACAACCGCTGCATGAACCTTGTAAGTAAACTTTTACTTGTCCAGTTATTTCATCAAAGGATGCAAAATTGATTGCTCCACCATCAGATTCTACGGCTGGACGCACATATTGGTCAAGTGTTGATTTGATTTTTGCAATAACCTCCGAATCATTTGCATCAACAATAAGCGTATTTTTATCAATGGTTTTTTGAGCAAATATAGGATTGTTTTGTTCAAAAAATATTTTCATGAACTTCTTAATATCATAGACTATGTCTTCCCATTCGGTTTCGTCATCTTTTGTAATTGTAATAAAATTAGAAGCAATAAAAATACGTCTTACAAAAGGAAACTGGAATAAATCACCAGCCAAAGGTGAGGCTTTAGATTCTTCGGCAGTCGAAGCCAAAGATGGATAATCGAATGTAAGTCCTTCGGGAGCAAGTTCAAAGTTTAACACAAATTTCATAGAATTTGGATTTGGGCTAAGC
Source organism: uncultured Emticicia sp. (assembly GCF_937903345.1). Classification (GTDB taxonomy): domain Bacteria; phylum Bacteroidota; class Bacteroidia; order Cytophagales; family Spirosomataceae; genus Emticicia. Next base: position 8,586 of record NZ_CALCZQ010000070.1, read on the forward strand.
TCTGTATAAATCATTGTTTGGCGTTGCAACATTTTCTTAATGATGATTGATGTATGATGAATGATGAATGCATGTATAATACATTCATTATCAGTAAGTTATTAAGTCATGTTTTCAATAGACTTTATTTTTCAACAAATATACAGCTAAATAAGTTTGATCAAGGCATAAAAAAACCTGCCAAAAATGACAGGTTTTTTATTTTTTTAAGAAAATAGTACATAAAAAATTGTTTGGCACAAACCATTCTACCTTCTACCTTCTACATTCTTAATTAATGTCTTACGCTTCCGCTCCAACACTTACAAATGACTTTCCATCACGACCTTTTTTGAACGATACGATACCATTTGTTAATGCAAACAAAGTATGGTCACGACCAATACCTACATTTACACCTGCATTGTGTTTTGTACCACGTTGACGTACGATGATGTTACCAGCGATAGCTGCCTGACCACCAAACAATTTTACACCTAAGCGTTTGCTTTCTGATTCACGTCCGTTTCTCGACGAACCAACACCTTTTTTGTGTGCCATGATTTCTTGAAATATTGACCTACTTGCTACTTAGAACTTGTAGGTGTGATTAATAAATGATAGAATTAATTTTATCACTCGGTTTTATCAAAAAATGATTTATTGACCAAATGATTTTTTCAAGTATGCTAATTAAACTATTTCGTCGATTTGAATTTTAGTCAAATACTGACGATGACCGTTTTTCTTAACGTATCCTTTACGACGCTTTTTCTTGAAAACGATTACTTTTTCACCTTTCAAGTGTTCTAAAATTGTTGCTTTTACAGAAGCACCACTAACGGTCGGAGTACCTACTGATACTGATCCGCCGTTGTCAACAAGGAGAACCTTGTCGAATACAAGTGCAGCGTTCACATCACCTTCTAATCTGTTAGTATAAAGTGTGCGACCCTTTTCAACTTTAAATTGCTGCCCTGCGATTTCTACGATTGCGTACATGATTTTGAATTATAATTGACAATACACTGAATTAAAATTTACAAATGCTGTTATATCGAATAGTTAATTGCATTTTATCGGCGAAAAAACTGGAAATAAGTATTTTACTTCACCTTAACCTACCGACTTTTGAACGTTAGCTATTTTTATACACTATTTGGGGCTGCAAAGTTAATGATATAATTTTATTTTTCAAACTATTGTTTTATTTCATTTTATTTATCAAATTGAATAAAATTATTGTTCCCAACTCCTTTAACTCCTGAATTCTATGAAAATCCGTCAAATTCTACAAGGGAAGAAAATTAATGCCCTTTTTTCGGTTACTTCTGATACCACAGTATTTAATGCTTTAGTAGAAATGGCTAATAAAAATATTGGAGCATTGCTAATTATTGATGAGGGAAAACTTTCTGGAATTTTCTCGGAACGAGATTATGCCCGTAAGATTGTACTTAAAGGCCTACATTCAGATAATACATTGGTAAAAGATGTTATGACTTCCAAAGTAATTACAGTAGAAATGGAAGATAAATTGGAATTTGCTATGCAAATAATGTCAGAAAAACACATTCGTCACTTACCAGTACTCGAGGGTGATGTATTGACTGGAATTATCTCAATCAATGATGTTGTTTCTTCAATTATTAAGGAACAGAAATCTCAAATCGAATCACTTCAAGGATATATTTCAGGTAATTATGCCTGATTTTTGGGTAATTACTTATTGGAAAACTGGTTATTGGGAAGATAGTGTTTCTTATAACCGATAACCAGGCTCCCATTAACTGATTCTCTAAATAATAATATCTGCCCAAAGTTTTCCCGTTTTAATACGGTAAATACCCATTTCTGATATGCCAAATTGCTTGGCCAAAAGCGATTGTTTGGTTTTTCCTTCCAAAATTTTTTTCTTGATCAATCTTACTCTTTCAGGCGTGAGTTTACGTCCTTTTTTAGGCGGTTTGTAATTAGGTGCAAGTTTCTGATGCTCCCAAGCTTCTTTTTTAGTTGCCCAACGTAGATTATTTACTTCGTTATTAAACTTATCATGATCTAAATGAATGACTTGCACTTGGTCTTCATCAGCTTGGCCAATAAACGCCTCAGCAACCAGATTATGAATATTAAGCGACATATTGATGATGATACTTTTTGGCTGACCATAACGGGTAAGCTCTTCACCTTTTTCATAAACTTTAAGTGCTATTTTTGCACCACTTACACTCGCACCTTTACTAATTTTCAAGAGATAACCATCAATATGCAAACCTTTGTCGAATGATGCAACTCTTCCTAAATTAGAAATCATGTAGTGACGCTTTGCTCCTTTAGGAAAAAACTCTTTCCATATTTCATTTGGATATGAACTGAATCTTATAGTTGCTCGTATAGGGGGTGTAGAATTCTTTTTGGTTTCCATTTTTCTTTCAATTTTAGCATCCATTTATTAATGAATTGAAAATTATTTATTAGTATTCATCGAAACTTGTAACTACCGTTTTTAGCGAAAATACTTATTGAATATTTCTCGTAAAATAGCTGTTGTGGTTGATCACTAAAAATTCTAGTTTATTAGTTTTCAAATACTTTTTTAAAAGTCGAAAGCAAACCAGCCCAGGAATTATCTTTTTTTGGTTGAGATATCGCTTTTACTTTCGGCAACTCTTCGAATACTTCATTGGCTAATACTTCATTGGCTAATTTAACTAAATCTATTCCACCAAACGTTCCCGACGACATCATCAAAAGATTTGACTGAAACCAGTTTTGACTAATCAAAAACGTTTTTAGCTCAGTAGCGTCCGTGAATACCATCAGATTTTCGTCGCCAAAAGATTTTTTAATTTCATCAGGCGTAATCATTGGCATACGTTTCATTTCGAGTGTATGTGGAGAATAGAAAACAACGGCAGTATCTGCACTCTTCATTTTATGTTCATACTGTGGCAAGAAATCTTTGTTTAAGCTGCTAAAGGTATGCAATTCGTAACAAGCAATTAATCTTCTGCTGGGATATAACGATTTTGTGGCGTTGGTTGTTGCTTCAAGTTTAGATGGGGCGTGAGCAAAATCTTTATATATAAGGGTATTGCTATTTTCTCCAAGCTTTTCGAGACGCTTCGATGCTCCTGAAAAATGTTGGATTGCTTCATAAAACTCTTCGTCAGTGATACCCAAACGGTCGAGGATAATTTTCGCACCGTTGAGGTTTTTCATATTATGTTCACCAAAAATTTCTAAAGGTACATCGCCGTTTTTGGTTTCGAGAATACATTTGCCATTTTCGACCCTGTAAGGGTGTGCTTTGTAAGGATATTTTGATATATCAGCTCGGTCTTTTTCGCCAATTACTTTTAAGATGTCATCGGTTTCGTCATAAATAATACTTCCTGCTTTTGGTAAACCATCAGCTAATTCTTCAAAAGTACGCACATAACTATCGAAAGTTGGGAAGATATTGAAATGATCCCAAGCGATACCACTAAACAAACAGATATGAGGATTATAAAACAAAAACTTTGATTTGAGGTGAATTTTCGACTCTGGATATTCGTCGCCTTCAATGATAATTACAGGCGAATCATCATTTAATTCAACCATAATATCAAATCCTTCTATTTGGGCACCAACCAAATAGTCGAATTTACGGTCAAAATATTTCAAAACGTGCAAAATGATACTCGTGATGCTAGTTTTACCATGGCTTCCTGCAATCACAACACGTTGTTTGTTTAGGCTTTGCTCGTGGATATATTCAGGAAATGAATAAATTTTCAAGCCAAGTTTTTGAGCCTTGGCTAGTTCGGGGTTATCGGCAAAGGCATGCATTCCGAGAATAATCGCGTCTAAATCCTCTGTGATTTTTTCGGGAAACCAACCAAATTCGGCAGGTAAAATACCAGCTTCTGCCAAACGACTTTTTGAAGGGTCGTTGATTTCATCATCAGAACCCGTAACTTGATACCCTTTCTTTTTTAATGCAAGGGCTAAATTGTGCATTACAGCACCCCCAACAGCTATAAAATGTATTTTTTTGGACATAGGAGACAATTAAGAATTAGCATTAAGAATTAACGTAAAATAGAACTAAATTTCAATCATTTTAAACTCTACGTTCTTAATTCTCAAATTCAAACAAATTTCATTGCAAAGTTCTTAATTTAATATGACATTTGCACATATTTTTCACATTTCCATCATTATCCGTCGAAAGCGGTAAAAGCAAATAGTCGATTTGTTGAGGAGTTCAATTAATCGCACTACTTTTATTTATGAAACGTTACATAGACCTAATAGAACAAACATTTGAGTTTCCAACTCGTGAGTTTGGTGTTGATGAAAATCATACATTACTTTTCAATAACGTTCGCTTAACGGATATAATCAGGGAGTACGGTACGCCCTTGAAAATTAGTTATTTGCCAAAAATAGCAGAGCATATTGATAATGCAAAATTACTTTTCAGAAATGCCATGAAAAAGTATAACTATAAAGGTAATTATACCTACTGTTACTGTACGAAATCCTCGCATTTTAATTTTGTAATTGAAACAGCCCTTAAAAGTAATGTTCACCTCGAAACTTCATCTGCTTTTGATATTAATATCATCAGAGCATTATATGATGATGGAAAGGTAAATAAGAATACTTACATTATTTCGAATGGCTATAAACGCCCGAAGTATTTAGAGGATATTTCCGCTTTGCACAATGATGGTTTTATAAACTGTATTCCGATTTTGGACAATCTAAAAGAAATAGATTATTATCTCGAAAATTCAACGGCCGAAACCGTAAGTGTAGGTATCAGAATTGCTACTGACGAGGAGCCAAATTTTGCTTTTTATACATCTCGTTTAGGCGTTCGCTACAACGACATTAATAGTTTGTATATGGAGAAAATTAAGCCTAATCCACGCTTTAAGCTCAAAATGTTGCACTTTTTTATCAATGCAGGTATCAAAGACAACGCTTACTATTGGTCGGAATTGACTCGTTTTATGTTTAAATATTGCGAGATGAAAAAGATTTGTCCAGAGCTCGATTCGATTGATATTGGCGGTGGTTTACCTATTCAGACCTCATTGGTTTTCAACTACGATTACCAAGCGATGATTGACGAAATTATTGAAAATATTCAATGGATTTGTAATAAAAACAACGTACCAGTTCCACATATTTTTACCGAATTTGGAAGTTATACTGTGGGCGAAAGCGGTGCGGTGATTTATAAAGTTATCGATAAAAAACAACAAAACGACAGGGAGTTGTGGTATATGATTGATGGCTCGTTTATAACCCAGTTGCCCGATTCGTGGGGAATCGGTCAGAAATATATCATGATGCCAGTCAATAATTGGGATAGTCCGTATGAAAAAGTAAACCTTGGTGGTTTGACTTGCGACTCGGCTGATTTTTATAATACCGAGGCACACTCAGAGGATTTGTATTTACCAATTTTTGATATTGAAAATGAAGACCAGTATATTGGTTTCTTTCATACAGGAGCGTATCAAGAATCATTGGGAGGATATGGTGGCATTCAACATTGCTTGATTCCTGCTCCGCAGCACGTATTGGTCAATTTGGATGAAGACGGAAATATCACCACAGAATTGTTTTCAGCAGAACAAGATAGTGATTCGATGTTGAAAATTTTGGGTTTTAAGACAAAAAGTAATGCAGAAACGCCTAAAGCCTCAACGCTCAAAAAATTAAGAAAAGCAACCGAAGAAATTGTAACAGAAGTAGCCCCATAAAATATCTATTGAATAACAACGTTTGTAATAAAATGTTTTGTGTGGAACATAAAAAAACCATACATGATTAATTATTGAGAAAACAAAAAATGAAATTCTGATGAAAGTTAAAATACTAATTTTGAGCCTTTTAGTAGTAGGAGTATTGGCTTCTTGTAGGCGTCAGCAATGTCCTGCGTATGGCAAAATTGCCCCAAAAGCGACTATTGATAAGATACATGCGTAATTTATTATATTAGCAAAGATTATAGAGATTCCCAAGATTTATTAATTTGATTATCAGGTATATCTTGAAATGAATTTTCAGAGTTGCAGTGATGAACTGATTATATCTAGTTGGTTTTAAATAATTTTCGTAATAAACCGAGATGCTTCGAGTAAACTGCTGAATTGCCAGTCGGCTAAATCAGTTGATTCTTTTCCTCCGGTAATGTGAATTGTTTTCACACCAGCTTTTTTACCTGCTTTTACATCACGTTCTGCATCACCAATCATATAGGATTGGGTGGAGTCGATTTCGTATTTTGCCATTGCCTTTTCGAGCATCAGAGAATCTGGTTTACGCAGGAGCGAGTTGGAAGTATAATTTGGGTGATGCTTTGAAAAATACAAGTCGTCAATAATGTCGCCACATTCATCTTGCAAAATTTCGTGGAAATCTCTTACAAGACTCTCAGTATAAAGTCCTTTAGAAATTCCGGCCTGATTGGTCACAATAATAAGCATATAGCCCGCTTTTTTAAGCAAAGAAAGCCCTTCGACTACACCTTCTCTAATAACAAAATCTTCTTTTCGACTTACATAGTCGTGCTGTTCTTCGTTCAGTACTCCGTCTCGGTCAAGGAAAATACACTTTTTCATGCAAAGGTTAATTTAGCGTCATAGAATATGTTGATTTGATTGATAATTGAATCAATATTACAAATTAAAGAAAAAATATAAATATTTTAAACAATTGACTTCATAAAATTATTATAAGAAGGTATAAGTTATTAATTTTGAACCTAGGATCTAAAACCTAATAAACCACTATGCAGTCGATAATCAATTATTTTGACACAATTCCATCAACGCACCGAAGTGCTATTCTGATTGGTGGCATTGCGTTCTTTTGGATGGCTGAATATGCCGTTCCGTTGTTTAATTTCAAGTATAACAAAATTAAGCACGCAGGAGTCAATATTTTCTTTACACTAACATCAATTATTATCAATTTTGCTTTGGCATTTATATTATTAAAGTCGGCCGAATGGACGGTAAATAATAATTTTGGCATCTTGCAATGGCTACCCGAAATGCCACTTTGGGCTTATACAATTGTAGGTTTGCTTTTGCTCGATTTGATTGGAGCATGGTTTGTGCATTGGACAGAGCATAAAGTAATATGGATGTGGAAATTTCATTTAATTCATCATTCAGATACTAACGTTGATACAACTTCGGCTAATCGCCACCACCCAGGAGAAAGCGTATTTCGCTTTATTTTCACCACGGCAGGAATCGTGATTGCAGGAGCCCCGATGTGGATGGTTTTTATGTATCAAGCGATTTCGGTAATGTTATCACAATTTAATCACGCCAATATCGTGATTCCAAAATGGCTTGATAATGCAATTAGTTGGGTGATAGTTTCGCCAGATATGCACAAAGTACATCATCATTATGTTTTGCCATATACTGATTCTAATTTCGGAAATATCTTTTCGATTTGGGACAGGATTTTCGGTACGTTTATGACACTCGACCGAAATAAAATCATTTATGGCATTGATACCCACATGAAACCCGAGGAAAATTCTCGTTTGGGTAGTTTGTTGAAAATTCCTTTTGAAGCGTATAGGAAGCCAGTAGGGGAATAAAAACAATTTTGAATGAGTGAATGATAGAGTGAGCGACCGACTCTCTGTGAATATTTTTATTCTTTCATTCACTCATTCTATCATTCAAAATTAATTTAGGAACTCCCAAGCACTTTGATAAGCACCAATTTCCTGTGTATAATTAATAAATTCTTCATAAAAACCTAGACTTGCCAGCGTACCACTATCACCAATAATTACGAGCTTTTTTCTTGCACGAGTCATGGCCACATTCATGCGACGAATATCCGATAAAAAACCGATCGCACCTTCGGCATTGCTTCTTGTTAGACTGATGTAAACGATATCTCGTTCCTGCCCTTGAAAACTATCAATCGTATTGACTGAAATATGAACCGAAACTTCTTGTAATTCGGGAGTATGTTCGATTTGCTCTTTAAGAATGGTAATTTGCTGTTTATAAGGCGAAACAATGGCAATACTAGGAAAATTATCAGTGCTAAATTTTTTCTTCAATTCTTCCACAAAACCGCTCAAATGTTTTACTAAAAAAGATGCTTCGTCGGGGTTGGTTGAGCTTGTACCTTCAAGTTTTTCATCAAAACTACATCCAGCAGTATCAACAAATGCCAGAGGAGAGTCTGCTGGAAAAAGTAAATGTTTAGCTACCGAATGATGAGCTTTTAATTTATTTTGGTAGAAAATCTTTGACGAATGTGCCATAATTTGCTCATTCATGCGATATTGTTCTTCAAGAAGAGTAACCGCTTCTGGGTGGAGTGCCACACATTTTTCGAGTAAAGTTTTACTTAAACCAGCCTTTGCTGCTTCATTTGACTTAATTGTTGGTGATAATTGGCAATGGTCGCCTGCTAAAACTACTTTTTGTGCTTTCAGAATTGGAATCCAACAGGCGGGTTCTAAGCCTTGCCCAGCTTCATCGATTATGACCGTATGAAACTTAACGTTTCGTACCGTATAATGATTTGAGCCCACTAAAGTTGCCGTAATTACCTGAGCTTTCGAAACCAAATCATCGATGATATACTGTTCAGTATTTGACACTTCGTTCATTATTTTGTGGGCTTCATCAAACAAGGCTTTGCGTTGGTCACGTTCAGATTTTCCAAAATTTTTCTTATATTTATGAGCCATGTTTTTGTATTCATTGGCTTGTTTTTTCAGCGTTTTTGCATTTTTTATCATCGGATGGTCGGTCATTTTTGCATCCAAAGTTAAGGCCATCAATCGCTCCGTTACTCGTGCAGGATTACCTACCCTAAGTACATTTAGACCTTCTTCGTGGAGTTTTTCGCTCAGTAAATCAACTGCAGTATTGCTTGGTGCTACGACCAAAATTTTCTGATTATCCTGTTTAATTAAGGCCTTAATAGCTTTTACCAAAGTGGTGGTTTTTCCAGTCCCAGGTGGTCCATGAATAATGGCTAATTCATTAGCTGATAGAATTTTATCTACCGCTTGGTTTTGTGAATCGTTTAGTTTTGGAAATATAATTTTGTGTAGGTTTTCGTTGAAAGTTGGCTGTTTTTCACCCATTAAAACTCTGACTAAATTGCCTTCGGGCTTTTCTGCTAATTCGTTGGCTGATTTGAGAGCCGATTGCATTTCGTCATAAGAATTGTCATCAAAAAGTACATCAATTCCCAGTTTACCATCACGTGCAAAATCAGGTAATTCTTCAGCACGAAGAGTAATTTTTAACTTATTTCCATTTTGGTGTGAAATTATTCCTTCCACACGGTCGGTTTTAGGGTCATGATTGCCGAAGAAAACGGCAGGCATACCCGTACGCAGTTGATGTGAGATATCTTGGTGAGTGGTGCGTTCGACTTCAACAGTAATATAATCGCCTCGACTCATTTCTGAGCCTCTGATCGCAATTGGATACCAGGTAATTCCATTAGCACGACGCTCAGCAACGGAAGATTGTTCGGTAAGTTTGCGGTACTGTGCGTGGTCTTCTTCACGCTCAGTTTTTAGTAAATCAAGTAATTTTTTGAAATAATCCATATTGCAAAGGTAAGGAAATATTAAGTAAGAGGTATTGAATACTTAATTTCCTAAGACAATTACAAAATAATGAAGAATATATTTGAAGAAGTTTTATGAGACAAAAGAATACTTTTTGAGTATTAGAGTTCACCCAAACTTTAGATTATCTAGTTTTTTTGAACACAAAACTCTCTTAATTTTGTGTTCGAATGGAAGAGACACATAATGTCTTTCCGTTCCCTCCGGGTCTTTGGCATGAAACCTTGAGGGGCTGGGAATGTCGTAATTTAGGACCTTGGTGTCAAGCCATATTAGAACGAGGCCAATATTTTATTTGAAAATTACAACCAATTAATGACGAATTTTGTATGTTCTTTTAATATTACCCCAAACAAGCCTATCCTAATTTTTATATTCTTACTTTCATAAGTTTTCGTAACAAATTACATAATGTTAAAATCTAAGTCTAATAATAATTTTGCTTTAAATTAATCTAAAATTCATTTATTATTATTAATTTTCGAGCTAATCAACTGAACAATAAGCTATTATAGATATGGAAGTACATCATCATTCTCATCATCCCAAAAAGTGGAAAGAATACATTTCAGAGTTTTTGATGCTCTTTGCTGCGGTAACCTTAGGTTTTTTTGCCGAGAATTTGCGAGAACATCAAATTGAAAAACACAGAGAGATACAGTTTTTGAAAAATATCCATTTAGATTTAGAAAGGGATATAAAAGAAATTGACAATGTTATGTCTTTCAATATTAATAAACAACAATATGGTGAAGAATTGGCGAAACTTTATGAGACAGGTGTGTCAAAAGACCTGCCTAAATTCTATTTTCTAGTTAAAACATTGGCATTGAGAACGTTTTTTCAGCATTCTAAAAATGGTTTAGAGCAATTAAAAAATGCTGGAGGATTACGATTGGTAGAAGATGAAGAAATCATTCAACAACTACAACTAATTGAAATTCGAGTGGCAAATACCGAATCACTTCAAGAAAGTATGGACTTGAATTTAACATACTTTCGTATGAAAACCAACGCCATTTTGGATGCAGTTACGGTTCAAGAAATGAATATGAACCAAAAATTAAAAAATACCAAAACATTTAATTTTAGGAGATTTGAAGTGCCCTCCAGTGCTCGCCCTCTCCATTTAAAATCAACAGATGATATTAACGAATTGGTTAATTTAGGTATTGCACCAGTAAATACAACCAAATACATCAATGGCCAATTAGTTGAACTACGTAAAGAGTGTTTGCAATTAAATAAATTACTTATTCAAAAATATGGTGAGGAGTTCTAAGCCTATCTAATTCCTAAACGAAACTTTTGGTACCCTCAGTGTCACTTTGGCAGCAGACCTTGAGGGGATGGGAAATCAAACTCCAGCATCTTGGTGATGTGCCAATAGAACAGTCAAAGGCGACTGGGTATAATGTTTGTGCCTTAAAAACTTCAAAATATTTTTTTCATTTATTGTTTTATTTCTATCGTCAAGTGGAGTTCAGAAACCACTTTAAAAAACGGAGCGAAACCGAAAAGCTTAACGAGTAGGGAAAAACCATAATATCTATTTTTTATGAAAATCAAAATTATTGTTACTTTGTTATTTACGCTTGCATTGAAATTTAATGTGATTGCAGCGGAAAGAGTGGAAAATGAAAAGAAAACAGCCGAGTCAGTTTCTGCTGTTGCAAAAGCGGATGTTTTAAAGGCGGATATGAAGGATTTTTCAATGTCAGAAAGAGCTAAACTTGTAAAGATGGCAATTAAAGATGCAAAAGCTCAAATGCGTTCAGGTATTGTAAAATGGTTTGACAAACAAAAAGGGTTTGGTTTCATCACTCCAGATGGTGAAGGTGAAAAAGATATATATGTTCACTCCTCTGAAATTCAAGGAGCTAGGTTTTTGGTGCAAGGCCAAAGGGTTGAATATGAAATTAAACAAGGGCCGAAGGGTTTGCAAGCTTCTAACGTAAGAATTAAGGATTAATAAGAGACAAACTTTTAGCCTTGCCTATTGATATGATGGGTGCTAAGTATTTCCATTCCCTTCAGGGTCTTGGCCATGAGACCTTGAGGGGATGTGAATTATAAACGCTAGGACCTTGGTGTCAAGCTGTTTTAGGACAAGACCAACAAGACGTTTCTAATAAATTTAAACAAACGTTATCCGCCGTCGCCTTTGATGGTAGTTTTGTATGATAAAGCTTAGAAGGCTTAAACATTCAATGTACTTTCAATGGGTTTATAATACTGGCTTGTTAGTGTCATTTTTGGCAATCGGGTTTGTTTAAATTAAGGTAAAATTTATAATTATAAAAAAACAAACACTCAATGAAAGTTTTTGCCAGAATGTTGATCATTTCCTTTTTATTTCCATTTGTTGGAATTGGACAAAGTTCGTTATTCAAGACCGTAAGCCAAATTTTAAGAAATCAAATATTAAGCAACGCAAAAATGGCGATGACCGAGAAGCCAACCACAGTTACTGCTCATCAATGTGAACGTTCGGCAGGGGGGCTACATGATTTTTATTCTGAAGGCGATTATTGGTGGCAAAATCCTGACAATCCTAACGGGCCTTACATTCAAAGAGATGGGCAGTCAAATCCCAATAATTTCGTGGCACATCGCAAGGCAATGATTCGGTTTAGTCAGATAATTGGCACTTTGGCATCGGCGTACATGCTAACCAAAGATGAAAAATATGTCAAGAAGGCTTTTGAACATCTCAATGCTTGGTTCGTTGACGAAAAAACCTACATGAATCCATCATTACTTTACGCCCAAGCCATCAAAGGCAAAGTAACAGGACGTGGCACAGGCTTAATTGACATGATACAAATGATGGAAGTAGCACAAGGGGTGCTCGTGATGCAAAATGCTAAAGTTGTCAATAAACAAGACTTAGAGAAGGTTAAAGGTTGGTTTTCAGAATATATAGTTTGGGTAAATTCACATCCTTACGGCATAGAAGAACGTGAGGCCAAAAATAATCACGGAACGTGTTGGGTAATGCAAGTAGCCTCATTTGCCAAACTTACAGGAAACCAAGAAATGCTTGATTATTGTAAAAACAGATTCAAAACGGTCTTATTACCCAATCAAATAGAGAAGGACGGTAGTTTTCCGCTCGAACTCAAAAGAACTAAACCTTATGGCTATTCGCTGTTCAATTTAGATGCCATGACAACCGTTTGCCATATACTTTCTGATAAAAAAGAAAGTCTTTGGGATTTTACATTAGAAGATGGCAGAACCCTTAAAAAAGGCGTTGAATTTCTTTATCCTTTTGTAGAAAATAAAGCTAAGTGAGAAAATCCACAGGATGTAATGTACTGGAATGAATGGCCTGTGGCACAGCCTTTTTTGATTTTTGGATATCAAAAATATAAAGAAAAGATTTGGTTTGATACTTGGAAAAGCTTAGACCATTTTCCAAAAAATGAAGAAGTAATTCGAAATTTACCGATCAGAAATCCGTTGATTTGGGTGTTGTAACAAATTTCTTTTTGAACTAATGGCAAAAGTTGAAGGTTCAGATGCATTTCATGAATTTAGAAAAAATAGTATAAATTAAGCGTATGCCATAGAAATATTAAAACTACACATGCTCTAATTTATACATTAGCCGCTTGTAAATTTATATTGATTATAAGAAATTTGACAAGTGATCTACTCTAATCTCGGATTTTCAAAATGCTAAATTATTTTCTAAGGTAACTTAATTTACTTTCGCAGGAAGTCTATCAAGTTGCTCTTCTTTACTAAGCACTATTTTGGTAAAAAATCATTGTTGAAAGAGTATAAACAAACGCCCGTTTGATTGTACCAAACTTGGACCATGTCAAGAAACCAAACTTCCAATTATTCCCAGCCTATAGAGTTAATAAAAAGTATACATTTAATTGATATAAATCTAAGTATAACTATCATTAATTTTAGATGAATAAATCTATACAAATCAACCTCATATGAAAATTGGCTAGGGCCGAGTCAGCACCATAGACCAAAGTTTAGAAATGCAACCTGATTTACTCACCAAAGCGGGTTGCGAAATGATTTTTAAAGAAACCGCTTCGGGAGCTAAAACCTATAGACTCGAATTATAAAAACTTTTAAATCATATGCGTAAAGAAGATAAGGCGGTCGTTTATTAGCTCGATCGTTTGGGACGTTCCCTAAAACACTTATTAGAAGTATTAGCTGAATTCAGTACAAAAGAAGTTGTTATCAATAGCATTAATGATGCTATTGATAACATTACACCGCAAGGAAGATTATTTTTTAATATTTCAGCTTCATTTGCTGAATTTGAAAGAGATTTAATTCGTGAACGCACAAAATCAGGTTTAGAAGCTGTGCGTGCAAGGGGAAGAAAAGGAGGTAGCCGACAAGGCACGACCAAAGATGCAGAACAAAAAGCAAACCTTGCCGAAACCTATTATAAATAAAACAAAATGGGCATCAATCAAATTACCACAGAAATAGGAGTTTCAAAAATGACGCTTTATAAATATCTCAGGCATACAAATGTTGAAATAAATGCTTATCAGGGACCATCGCCCCAGTTACAGAATAAATAGAACAACTTAGCAGCCGTTTCTTTCTTGTCTCATTCTACTCACGACGAATATTGTACATTTCTATAATTTTACTCAAGGTAATGAACAAGAAATAGTCTAAGTTGGTCTATAGCCAATGATTGAGATATTCAATCAATGACCATAATTTTTATCGAAACAGGAAGTGTCGCATAAAATCATCTTTAAAAGTGCGGCCTAATGGAATAGAAAAACTATTGACCATCGCTTCATGCTCATTAAAAGATTCAATTTTATTGATATTTACAGCATAAGACCTATGCACACGAACCAGCTGTTTGAGAGGAAGACGCTCTAAAACATTACTGATTGATTGTCTAATTACATATTTTTTTTGAGCCGTTATAATGTTTGTATAAATACTTTCAGCTTCCAAATAAAGAATTTCACTTAATGGAAATTTAACAAACTGATAGTTTTGTTTAATAAAAATATCGTCGTTTATCTGCAATATGGCATCTTTTTGTAAAATCTCTTCTTTTGAGTTTCGAACTAATTGAATTTTTGTGGCAAAGTTATTAAATGCCATTTCTATTGCCATTCTTAGATTTGTGCTATGAAAGGGCTTCGAAATATAAGCTGCAGGATATGTTTTCTTTGCTCGTTCGAGAGTTACTTTATCGGTTAAGGCAGTCAAATAAATAATTGGGACTTGCTTTATTTCTGTCAATTTTTCAACAGTTTCGATACCATCCCAAATTCCCTTGATTGTGATGTCACAAAGTACTAAATCTATATCATTCGTTTTATAGAACATCAGTGCATCCGGCCCATTATCAAATACTCCCGCAACCACATAGCCATCCTTTCGGAGTGAATCGCTTAAATCAGCAGCGATTATGAATTCATCTTCAATTATTAGGATTTTCATGCAACAAATTTTAATTTTTCTTTTGGTATTTGTAATTTGAAAAATGTACCATTACTTTTTTGAATGGTATATGTTCCACCCAATTGCTGCGTTAGCCCTGTAATTAGTTTTTTTCCAAAGGTATCACTCGTTCTTGTCCAACGGTCTATGTCTATGCCTATTCCATTATCCTGAATTTCGAGTGTTAATCCACCGTTCTTTATTATGCTTATTTTTAAGTTTGGTTGTTGAATAGTCGTATAGGCGTACTTAAATGAATTTGTCAATAACTCATGGATTATCAAGCCCAAAGGCATTGCCAAATCTACATCCAGCTCTTCATTTTCGATATCAAAGTCTAAATCAAAATTATCATAATTATAACCATAGGCATTCATCAAACTTTCGGCGAGGTCATTGATATATAATTTGATGTTTATGCTAGTTATTTTTTCTGTTAGGTAAAGTCGTTGATGAATCATTGACATTGCATCAATTCGTTGCAGACCTTGACGCACAGCCTGAATTGCCTTTTCGTCTTCCAATTTATCGGACTGTATCCGCAATAAACTTGATACAATAGCAAAATTGTTTTTTACTCGATGATGTAATTCTTTCAATAAAATATCTTTTTCTTCAAGCGAAGTTTGTACTAGTATTTTTTGCTGTTCAATTTCAAGGTTTTTAATTGTTAGTTCTTCGGAAGTTCGTTGTTTGAGTTTATATTTATTATAATACAAAACAACCGTAAGGCCCAATAGCATCGATAAGCCTAAGGCTCCATCTCTAATTAATTCATTTGTATTTTGCAGAGCAATCTTAGCATTTTTCAACTCTATTTTTTTCTCTTTTCTATATTTCTGAAATTCTTGTTCAACCAGTGATATAGTTTTATTTCTACTCGTTTCTAAAAATCTTTGTTTTATTTTCCAGTAATTCTCTAAGGCTGCCAAAGCACTATCTGGCTTATTGGTTTTTTTGTAGGAAACAACGAGCGATTCATAGGCAACATCAGAAATACTCTCCAATTGGTATTTTTTGGCATAACGAGTGGCTTCGCTGGCATAAAAAATGGCTTGTTTATATTTGGACTGACGATTTCGGAGTTTAGCAATATAGGAATAGGCAAAAATAAATACTCTTGGTACTTTCACTTGTGGTAAAAGAGCCTCGACTCTATTCAAATATTTTGCGGCCGAATCAAGTTTGTTTAAGTATAAATAGGCATTTCCAATATTAGATGAATTCCGCACAATATTTTCTGTATCTAAATTAATTGACAAGGCTTTTTTATAAAACTTAACGGCCAACTCAAATTGTCCACTTTGCAAATAAGCATTTCCTAAATTATTAGATAGAAAAGCTACTGATATTTCTTTGTGAAAAAATTCCGAACGTTTGATACCTTCTAAACCATAAGCAATGGCTTTCTCATATAGCCCCATTTTAGTGAATATAAAAACAAAACCTCGATAAGGTAGAAGTATTCCTGCTGTATCATCAATGCTCTCGGCAATTTGAAGCGACTCCGAGTATAATTTTATAGCAATGCTATCTTCATCAATATTTTGATAATAAGTTCCGAGCAAATCAATTGCTTCAGCTTTTTTTATGAGGTTTTTTTGTTTTGTAAAAAGCCTGATTGATTCTTCAAAATATGCTTTTGATTGCAAAATATTATCGCCAAAATATTGAAAATTTTTGGCTACCAAAAAATATGCTTCAGCTTTTTGTTTTTGGTTTGCCATTAAATCTTTCCTACCTAATAATTCATAAGAATAGGCCATTCGAAGTTTTTGATCATAGCTATTATAAATTTTTTGAATAGCAATTAAATCGCTAAAAATCATTTTTTTAACTTTAGGCGATTTCAACAAAAGCCTCAA
Organism: uncultured Emticicia sp.; assembly: GCF_937903345.1. Lineage (GTDB taxonomy): Bacteria > Bacteroidota > Bacteroidia > Cytophagales > Spirosomataceae > Emticicia. Next base: position 25,524 of record NZ_CALCZQ010000070.1, read on the forward strand.
ACTATCCTCCTTGGCATGTTGGGAATAAACCACTAATGGGAAAAACAAAAAAATTATTAAGATAGCTTTAAATTCTTTTGTCATATCGTAATTGGAGCCAAACAAGCTGTTAATTATCTAAGTAACAATTATCTTATCATATCAATAAGGCAAGCAACCAAAATAGTTCTTTGTAAATAAAGTTATTTGAAGAATTGAAAATGTGTAAATTTCATAACAGCCACATTATCAGGTGTTTAATCTTCATTATCTCCAAATTATCAAATTATTAAATGATTGATATTAGGATACAATAGCTATCTATGAGCAAATCACTTGATAGGCTATTCAATCAATTAAAAGTCATTTTAAATTTTGGTATCGTAAGGCATTACTGTTTTGGAGTATTTTTTTGGTAACACACCACCAAACAAAGTTGATCACAATTGGATCTTCTAAGAAGCAAAAGAGATAAGAAAGAGTGTTAATTGGTATAAAAATGCTCGTTTTGAGTTGATTGTAGTGTCTCCTGGATGATTGTTCTCATAGTTTTTAGTTTGGTATTTATAGGGTGTGATTTTAAGACATTAAAAATTACTAATACTTAATCATCACAAAAGTAGTGTTTTAGATTGCTAGCTATTTTACATATATAAAATTAAAGAAAATAGAGCCTTAAATAAAAAAAAATATGCGAATGAAGTTTTTATGTATGTGAACGACAAGAAGAGTGTTAACAAAATGAAAAATGTTTCATAAAATTATCTTTAAAAAGACGATCCAAAGGTATAGAAAATACATTGACTATTCATGAGAAAGTTTCAATCTTATAGATATTGATGGTATCAGAGCGATGAACACAAATCAAATGTTTAAATGTTTGTATCACATTAGTATAAATTTGAAAATCAATTTTTCAAAATAGTAATAACTAATTCTTTACAGATATTTACTTTCGAAGTAAGTCTAATATAAATTCTGCATTTCATATACAAAAAGCTTGTAGTTCGTTTACATTTCTTCCTTTTGTCTTTGAGTATCATATACATTTGATTTGTAAAATGATAGTCAAAATATTTAGAATGAAAATTTAAAAATTTCATTATCAGTTTGTAAGAATTTACTCAAATAGTTTACAATCATTTTTCTGATATTAATTATATAATTGACAAATAAAGTTACAAAATAGAGCTTAATTTTCCTGATTAAACTTAATAGAAAATTATTAACAAATTGAATTTGAATCATTTTGCAAAGAGATAAGTACTAAGACGAAAGTTAGCGACAAAAGTGTATTAATTTTTTGATAATAGGGATCTTATCTAAACATATAATCATCACGAATCCCGCATCGCATATTGTTTCTTTTGTTCTTTCACTTACATAAAATATACAAACCGTATTAGAAGGTAATTTGAATTTTTTTTTGCTTGACGATTATAATTAGAATTAAAAAACAATTTTATTCTTGTTTTAGCTAATATTTTTTTAACCAATCTCTTAAATCACCACACATTGAATTCAATTGTTTCAAATACAAATCAGAAGGTGTTATTTGAGATTTCGTGGGAAGTTTGCAATCAGGTTGGGGGTATTTATTCATCAATACGGTCTAAGATACCAGCAATGTTAGAAAAATGGGATGATAGATATTTTATGATTGGGCCTTATTTGCCAGATAATACAACCGAGTTTGAGCCAATATATTATTTAGATGATTCGCCCGTTTGTTTAGCGATTCAGAAATTAAGAAGTTACGGCTTTGATGTTCATTATGGTTATTGGCTATTATTAGCAGGCAGACCAAAAGTAATATTATTTGATATAAAAAGTGTTTGGCACTGTCTGGAAACAATCAGAGCTGAAATGAAGGAAATAACCCAAATTTGGGATTTGAGTTCGGAAGAAATAGTAAATCAAATTTTAGCTTTTGGCGAAATGGTTTATCTCTTCCTAAGTGAGTTCTTAGACATCAATGGCAAAAATGGAGAAATAGTAGCTCATTTCCATGAATGGATGGCAGGTGGTGGACTTATTAAATTGTACGAGAAGAAAGCAAATATCGCAACGGTATTTACAACTCATGCTACACTTTTAGGGAGGTACTTAGCTCAAAACGACCCAAATTTTAGAAGTAAAATAGATGGTCTTGATTGGTACAAAGAAGCACAGAGTTATGGAATAGAAACCCAAGCGAGTCTTGAGCGGATGTCTGCACAAAGTGCAGGGACATTCACCGTAGTAAGTGAAATTATTGCTCAAGAGTGTATTCAATTTTTAGGTCGTGTGCCTGATTTAATAAGTCCAAATGGAATAGAGGTAAGCTATTTAGGTTATCACGAACAAGTGCATTTGCATCACAAATACCGAAAGAATATCGATAAATTTATAATGAGTCATTTCTTTCCGAGTTATTCATTTAACCTTAGCAAAACCTTATATTTCTTTATTTCGGGGCGTTTTGAGTATAAAAACAAGGGGTTTGACCTCACAATTGATGCAATATCTTTTCTAAATAAGAAAATGAAAATGGCCAGAATGGATACCACAGTTGTGCTATTTATAATTACTAATCAGCCTATTCGTTCTGTCAATGCTTCGGTCTTACATTCGCACATGATGCTCAATGAATTAGAAGAAATTTCTGAAAATATTCGGAGTGAAGTTGGTAGCCAATTGTTTAGAAATGTAGTAGCAAGTGATGAGCCAAATTTGCCAGATTTGAATGATTTTGTAAGTGAATATGCAAAATACAAACGTACTCGAACTATTTTAAGTTGGAAAAACAAATCAACCCCAAGCATTTTGACTCATGATTTATATCATGATGATGAAATAGTCGATTATTGCCGACAAAAAAAATTACAAAATAGTGAAAAAGATAAAGTAAAAGTTGTTTACCATCCTGAATTTATAAAAAGCTCAAATCCATTATTTGGAATTGAATACGATGAATTTGTATCGGGTTGTAATTTGGGGGTTTTCCCAAGTTTTTATGAGCCTTGGGGATATACTCCTCAAGAATGCGTGATAAGAGGAGTGCCAACTATATCAAGTAATCTCTCAGGCTTTGGCGATCACATAAGTAAAACCATGAAAGACCATGACAGCCGAGGTATTTATGTACTTAATCGTAAAACGCAATCGTACCAAGAGTCTGTCGAGCAGCTTACAGATATAATGTTTCGATTTGTGAAACGTGCTCGACAAGCAAAAGTCATAGATCGGAATCTAATAAATAATGATTTGGAAAAGTTTACTTGGAATCAGTTGAAGGAACATTACGATACTGCACACGAATTAGCGTTCAAACGAAAAAAGAGTTTGGTACCTAAAAAAAAGAATTACGTATATAGTAAAGAGTTATATTAAAAAGGAATTTTTACATCTGATTTTAACGCAATCGGTAAAGTGCAAAATTTTTTGTTTTGAGTAATAGTAAAATTAAATATTTTGAAATTTTTCATAAATAATTTTAAATAATAAACTGGTTTTATGTCAAAGAAAATATTAGCAATTCTGTCAGAGTACGGATATTGGGGAGTTGAGTTAGTTGGCCCTCTCGAAAAATTAGAAGCTGCGGGTTATACTGTGGAATTTATGACTCACAAAGGAAAAAAAGCAGTTGCTTTGCCACCAAGTTATGATACTACTTATGTAGATCCTCCGCTAGGAACATGCGTTACAACCAAGGAGGCAGCCGAAAAAGTTATCGCTTTTGAAGCTACAAATCGCTTAGAAACTAGACGTAATATGTCGGAAGATATGCCAGAAAGACCATATTTTTCAACTCCTGACTTTCTACGAGCATTCGAAAAATACTTTAGTGATTTAAAACTTGCACAAACGGGTCTTACCGAAGAATATGCCGGTTTGTTACTTGTTGGCGGTAGTGGACCAATCATTGATATGGTAAATAACCAACGTGTACATGATATTATTTTGGGCTTTTATAACAAAAATATGCCAATTGGTGCGATTTGTTATGGAGTTGCTCCTTTGGTTTTTGCTCGTGATTTCAACGAACGTAAATCAATTATCCGAGGAAAGCATGTAACTGGTCATTGTATTGAATATGATTATCATGACGGAACTGGCTTTATGAATACCGACCTTAATATGGGGCCACCGCCATATTGTTTGGAATATATACTTTCTGATGCAGTTGGTCCAGAAGGTCAATTTCATGGAAATTTTGGTAAAGAAACATCTGTAATTGTTGATTATCCATTTATTACTGCCCGCTCGCTTCAATGTTCATTTGAGTTTGGTGAACAATTCGTAAATGTTTTAGATAAAGGAGTTAAAAGATATGGCTGGTAAAACAGGAAATCAAAAAATCATTGAGCAGTTTTTGGTTGATGGAATGGACTTTATGTTTGGAAACCCCGGCACAGTGGAGCAAGGATTCTTGGATGCTGTGGCCGAATATCCAGAAATGAAGTATGTGCTTACTTTACAAGAAAGTATTGCTGTTATGATGGGCGACGGACACGCTCGACATACGCAACGACCAACACTTGTACAGTTGCATAGCTCCCCAGGAATTGGAAATGCAGTAGGTGCTATTTACCAAGCCAAACGTGGTCATTCGCCTTTGGTTGTAATAGGCTCAGATGCAGGTACTCAATATGTAAACATGGATGCCCAAATGGCCAATGATTTGGTAGCAATGATGGCTCCTGTTACGAAGTTTTCGACAATGGTTTTATCATCAAAATCATTGTTGAGAACCCTCAGAAAAGCAATTAAAATAGCATCAACAGCACCGATGGGGCCTGTTTATGTATGTTTGCCGATGAATATTTTAGATGAAATAAATGAAGAGTCAGTTTTTCCAACTTCAATTCCATCTAAACGTGTTCAGCCAGCTGATTCGTTGATTCAAGAAGCTGCAGAGACAATTTTGCAGTCACAAAAGCCAATGCTATTTATAGGTGATGGTGTTGCATATTCTGATGCCATTCCAGAGCTTACTAAAATCGCAGAATTGATTGGTGCAGAAGTTTATGGTGTTGATTTTGGTGATGTCATTTTTGATACAACTCATCCACTTTATGTCGGAACGACTGGTCACATGTTTGGCACTTTTAGCCAACCAATCACAAGTAAAGGCGATATGAATCTAATCGTTGGTACTTACATGATGCCTGAGGTTTTTCCGGAAGAAGGTGATATTTATTCGCCCGAATCGAAAGTTATTCATTTTGATTTGAATGACTATGAAATAGCCAAAAATCATAGAGTAGATTTAGGAATTGTTTGCGATCCGAAATTGTCATTAGCTGCTTTAGCAGAAGCTCTTGAAGCTAATATGACTGATGATTTTAGAAAGGCTGCGGCTGTTCGTTCAGAAGAAATTGGAGCAGCAAAAGCTCAAAAAATTACTTCAGAAATAGAAAAAGATAAACAAAATATAGGCAAATTTCCCTTACAAATGTCACAATTTGCTGAGATTTTGGCACAAAAAATTCCAGCCAACGCTATTATTTTTGACGAAGCACTTACAAGTTCTCCAGCCATTACTCGATATATTCCACCACAAAAAGCAGGTCACTATTTTGTAACGCGTGGCGGCTCATTAGGCGTTGGTTTTCCTGGAGCAATCGGTGTAAAACTTGCTAATCCAGACAAAACTGTCATTGGTTTTTCGGGAGACGGAGGAAGCATGTACACGATTCAAACGCTTTGGTCGGCAGTAAGACATAAAGCAGGTGCAAAGTTTATTGTTTGTAATAATGGTTCTTACAAATTACTTCAACTCAATATTGATGTTTATTGGAAAGAACGAGCAATTGAACAACATCCTTATCCTTTGCCATTCGATTTGTCATACCCTGCTATTAGGTTTGATTTATTGGCAAAATCTCTCGGTGTAAATGCCGTTAGGGTTGAAAAAGAAGAAGATATTTTACCTGCAATCGAGCAAATGTTTGCCAATGATGAGCCTTTCCTAATCGATCTAGTACTCGAAGGAGATAACAAACCAGATTGGGTGCAAACCAATTGTTCACATTAATAAATGTAAGTTTTTTGATTTTATAGCCAAGAAAATTTTTAAATAAAAATCATGAAATCTAATTGTCACTACGTAATTATTGGAGCTGGAGCAGCGGGAAGCGTAATTGCTAATCGGCTCAGCGAAAACCCTGATATTCAGGTTGTTTTACTCGAAGCAGGAGAGTGGACACAAAGTGCTGATGTACTTGATCTAGGTGGATTTGTAAAATCGTGGGGAACGTCTATCGACTGGTCTATTCCGACAACTCCACAGGCTTCAATGGGTGATCGTGGCTTAACGATTAATCAGGGTAAATTAGTTGGTGGAAGTACATCAATCAATGCCATGATGTATGTTCGTGGCAATGCTGCCAATTTTGATCAGTGGCAAGAGATGGGTGCTGACGGTTGGAGTTATAAAGAAGTATTGCCTTTTTTTAAGAAAATAGAATCTTATGAAGGTGGAGCTTCAGCATATCGTAGTACCGAAGGTGAATTGTCTATTCGAGATTGCCCTGACGAAGTAATGAAATCAAATGAGTTTTTGAATGGTGCTGTTGAACTAGGATATGATGGCCCAAACTGGGACTATAATGGCGAAAGGCAAGAAAATGGAGCTGGTTTATTACAATTCCATATTACTGCCGATGGAAAAAGAGCAAGTGCTGCTACGGCTTTTCTTCAACCTGTTCTTAATAGACCAAACTTAACAATTATTACGGGTGCGGAAGTTACACAGATTTTGATTAGTGAAGGGCAAGCTTATGCTGTTAAATATCAAAAAAATGGCAGAACTGAGCAAATATATGCTTCAAAAGAGATTGTGGTAAGTGCTGGTACGCTCAACACACCAAAAATATTAATGTTATCGGGTATTGGGCCTTCTGAGCAACTGCTAAAATTTGGTATTCAAGTTCAACTCGATTTACCAGGTGTTGGTCAAAACTTACAAGATCATGTGCAACTTCCAGTGATTTTTAAAGCCAATGTTGAGCGTCCTATGACTCAACTTTTAACAGGAAATGCAATATTTGTTCGAACAAAAGACAATGCTATTGCTCCTGATTTACAACTCAATTTTACACCAAGTATTCCTGAACCTTTATCGCCATTATTACCCGATTTTGGTGGCAATGTGTGCTTGTTTTTGCCCATTTTGGTTCAACCAAAAAGTGTTGGTGAAGTAAAGCTGAGATCAAATAATCCGAGTGATACATTAGTGGTAAATCCAAATTATTTGCACGAAGAAGCCGATATGGAAGTATTCAGAAAGGCAATTGTATTAATACGCAAACTGAGTAAAACTAAAGCTTTTTCGGTCTTAAATGGTGGAGAAATAGCTCCGGGCGAAGGTAATATTGATCAATATATTCGCTCACAAAGCTCAACACTATGGCACCCAACTGGTACTTGCAAAATGGGCAACGACCCAATGTCGGTGGTAGATTCAAGGCTAAGAATAAAGCGAATTGCAGGTTTGAGAGTAGCTGATGCTTCTGTGATGCCACATATCACAAGTGGAAATACTGTCGCAGTTTGCTTTATGATAGGTGAAAAGGCAGCAGATATGATATTGAATGATGCAAAAAATGGACTTTTAGAAGATAACTAAATTTCTGAAATATGGCTTCATTTTTATGAAATTACACTATTCATTTTTATTAATAATAAACTCTAATTAACTATTTATATGTCAAAAGGAAATGCAAATAAGGCGATTTCAAGGCGTTACTTTCATGAAATCATGAATCAAGTAAACAAAGAAACAGCTTATGAAATTTTATCAGAGGATTTTGTATTTACGTTGCCAACCCACCCTGAGCCATTTCATGGGCCAGATGGTTTCTTAGGATTGGTAAATATGCTGCATGGCTCTTTCCCTGATTTTTATATTGAGCCACAAGATATGGTTGCCAATGGCGACTGGGTAACAACTCGTTGGGTTGGTGGTGGCACCCATACAGGTTCACCATTATTAACTGTAAAAGGAGACTTGGCTGCTACTGGTAACTACTTCCAAATTGACGGAATGACTTGGCATACAATCAAAGATGGAAAAATTGTAGAGTCGATAGGGCATGAAGATACTCTAGGATTTTTATTACAATTGGGTGTTTTACCTCCGCAAGAAGTAGCTCATCAAGTGACAACTCCTGAGCAAAATGAAGCCTTGGTACATCGCTATTTTGGTGATATTATGAGCGAAGGAAAACTCGAAGTAATAGAAGAAATCCTAGACCCTCAATTTGCTTTTATTATTCCAACTCAACCAGAACCAATCACAGGTTACGACGCTTTCCGTGGATTTGTTTTATATCTCCGTAATGCATTTCCTGATATTAAATTTTCAGTTTTAAGACAAATGTCTGAGGGAAATAAAGTTGCGAGCCGTTGGCAAATTGAAGGAACCCACAAAGGAGAATTTTTGGGTGCACCAGCCACAGGCAATAGCATCAAAGACTTTGGTATTGATATTTTTACTATTCGTCAAGGTAAAATTGTTTCGGTACACGTCAATGAAAATGATTTCGGATTAATGCAACAACTCGGAGTTATTCCAGCATAAGTATCTGATAATCAATACATAACAAACTTGATTTATGCCTGACGAAAATCAGCCTAACCTTATTGAAACCGAAGCGTTTCAGCAAAAGCAAATTGACTTTTTAAGCAAAGGTTTAATTGATGAAATGATTGAGGAATGCTATACTGAAGATGCTCGCATGCACGGGTTTACTTTTAAAGCAGAAGGTCGCAATGAAGTCAAGAAGTTTGTGCATTTATATCTAAAAAGATTAAGTGTCTTGGGCGAACGTAGCATTGATAAGTTGATAACTGGGCAAAGTTTTATTTGGCTCGAAGTGACTATTCAGAGTATGTATGGTGAGCCGGTTAAAGTGTATGAAGTTAAGTTTTTGAGGGAAGGGAAAATCTATTTGCAACTTTTAGGCCTAAGGCAAGGTACGATTTGGTATGAAGAAGATTTTTTAGATTTCAAACCTTCAGATAATACAAAAGCAATTGAATTTCATGAACATTATTTAACATTTCATAAAGAAAATAATGCCAACGGACTCGCTGATGAATTTTTTAGCGAAGATATACATTTGCTTACATCCAATGTCAATATTAAAGGGCGTGAAGCTGTAAGAGAAATGTTTCAAAATCTTTTTGCAGTAGAATCTGGATTTACCCCTCTGTCAGTTCAAAACATAACCAATGATACCGATTATGTTTGGTTTGAAGCAACTGTAAAAAGCTCACTTGGTGAGCGAAGAGTCTATGATGTCATGCTTCTTAATGAAGGTAAAGTTTGTGTACAATTAGTTGGTCAGCTTTTAGGTGTTCTACCTACCGAAGTAGCTTTTAACAATCATCCAAATTAACTGATAATCATTTGATAATCAATAGATTGTTTGAAGTTTAAGTGTAAAAAATAAAAATAAACTATCTTAAAATATTTAATCAAACCTTTTAACAAATACATATTATGGCACTTTCACCAGTAGAAAACAACACTATTTGTTTAGAATTTTTTGAAACAGCTTGGAATACGGGCAATGTTAGAGAAGACTTATTGGCAACCGATGCACTTGATCACTCATTTGTAGGCGGAAAAAGCAAAACTGAGCCAGGCTCGGCGAGTTTCAAAGGTATCATCGGAATGTTTCGTCATGCAATGCCTGATATTCATTTGACTTTGCTTGATCAAATATTCACGGCTGATAAAGTTGTTCACCGTTGGAGCCTCACTGGTACTGATACTGGTGGAGTAATGGGAATGCCGCCAAGTGGAAAAAGCTTAACATTTACAGGAACTACTACTGTACGTATGAACGACGAAGGAAAGATTGCTGAAAGATGGGCAAACGTCGATGAATTAGGTTTATTACAACAACTTGGCGTTGTTCCACCCCCTCCAGGAGCGTAATTTAAAATCATCTGTGATGAATCAACTGCAACAAAACAAAAGCACAATTATTAGATTTTTTGAATGCTTTTCGAATGATGCGAATCTTGAATTTGAAGAAAACTGGATACATAAAGATGTACAGTTTATTCTTTCATTTGCACATGTAGATGGTTTGACTCAAGTTAGAAATCTTATCCAAAAGGAAAGAAGTGTGTTTGAAAATTTGAAATATACTATAATTGATTCAGGTCTAGTTTTGGAAGAATTTTCAGGTGCTGCATTTTGGTTAATGACTGGAAAACAAGTGGTTTCATGGAATGGGATTCCTGCTACTTGTAATGAAATAAATGTTTCAGGTGCCTCATTATTTAGTTTCGATGTTGATGGTAAAATCAAAGAAATTCGGATTCAAATTGATTTGCTTAGTCTAATGTCACAGATTAACGGAATAACAAAACTGTATAATTTCTGATATAGAATCGATCAAAGTAACGTGTAAATAATAAGATAGCACAATTGAGTCTGAATAAAATCATAAGGCATTGATTGTCAGTATTTTATAAATCTATAAAAAGACCAATTTGTTATTTACACGTTACATAATATTTAAAACAACAAAAGTTCCGAACGTTTAGCAAAGGCTGATAAGTTAGAATTATTGACTCAAGTAGGCATTGTTCAATCAGCTCCAGAAGCATTAATAACGATAAATAAATTTAACATTTTAAAAATATAATTGCCATGAATCGTATCGAAAAAAATACAGAAACTGTCCGTCAATTTCTTGAGGTAGTCTGGAGTTCTGGAGACTTAAAATTAGCCGAAGAAATACTTGCCCCTGATTTACAGTTCATTTTAGCTTTTGCACACCTTGATGGTCGTGATGCCTTTATGGAATTAGTAGTTAAAAACAGAACTATTTTTGAAAACCTAACTTACGCTGTTGCCGCAGGTGACATCGTAGCTGAAGAAATGAAAGCTGCTGCATTTTGGCAAATGAGTGCAAAACACATTGGTACTTGGCGTAATGTACCAGCCAGTGATAAAAATGTAGGAATCTTCGGAATGTCATTTTTTAGATTTAATGAAGAAGGCAAAATCAATGAAATACGAGTGCAAAATGATGTAATGAGCTTAATGAATCAAATTGGTGGTATTAAAAAACTATACGATTTCTGAGTTAGAATTAGTCAAAATTATTTTTTAAGCATTTAAATATACAAATATTATGTCAGTTGAAGCAAATAAAACAATCGTTCGGGGATACGTGGACGCTATTCTTGTAAAAAGAGATTTCAGTAAATTCAATGAATTTACAGCTCCAGGTTTTTATATCGATCGTTCGGCGGTACCTGAAGCAATCAAAGGAGAAAATGCATTGCATAGCCAAATGGACATGCTTTATGGAGCATTTCCAGACTTAGACCTTCAAATAGTTGATTTAGTGGCCGAAGGAGATAAAGTTGTTGTAAGATTTGCAGCTCCTGGTACTCACAAAAATACTTTTGCGGGCATTGAAGCAACTGGCAAAACTGCTACTTGGAAAGGTATTGTGATGTACCATGTATTAGATGGAAAAATCACCGAAGCTTGGGCTAATTGGGACGATTATGGTTTGCTTGAGCAACTTCGCTAATTAAAGTATATGTCTTAAAAAAAACAATTATGGAAACAAGCATTTTATCAAAAGTACTCATAAGATTACCGAATCTCATTACTCTATTATTTTCATTGATTTTAGTCAATGGATTTCGTTTAATGAATGATCATTATCATTGGAATACATCGCCCACTTTCGATATCACTCAATGGAATGATACATTGATTTTACTGTCATTTTTAACGACTTTCCTTTTTATCATTACAGCATGGTTAGGTTTTAGTGCACTTATCGAAAGAGTACCGTATAAAGACAATTTCAACCGTTTTTTGTTCGATACTGGTCGTTTTGCTGCTCTTTTTCCAATAAATATGTGGTGTTATACCGTAGAGAATCCAGAAAAATACCAGATTTATATTTGGGGTTTATCGGCTTGGCATCTTATCATGACTCTTTGGTATTTATGGCCACTTTTGTTTAAACAATCGCAGCGAACAGGCTTTTCATCAGACCTTAAAAGTCATGCTACCATCATGGTAATATACTTCATTCTTGGACTTATATATTATGTATTTGTTGCCAAAGAATGGACAAATGCACCCAATGAAACAATGCGTGTAGGTCTGGATTTACTTACCATGTTTACGATTATTTTTTGGTCTGTTACTAGGTTGAGAAGCTTGCAAAGTAGATTAGTTTCTGAGGCAAATGCACATTAAACCTAAGAAATTTTTAATTATAAATAATTCATTAAAGTAAATACAAATATGTTAACCCAACAATCAATACAATCACTTGCAGAAGCTTGGTATAAAAAGCTGGATGTTCACGCTCCAATGGTCGAACTACTTCCAATGTTGGCTGATGAAGAGCTTGAAATGGTATTTCCAGAAGCAACTGTATATGGATACGCAGGATTTGAAGGATGGTTTCAGCGTGTGATTCGAATTTTCTTTGATGAAGTTCATACCGTAAAATCAGCAGATGCAATTATCACTGGCGATACTGCGGTGGTAAAAGTAGTAGTAAAATGGGAGGCAAGCGTTTGGAATAGCCCAGACGCGTATAGCAAACGAATAACTTTAGACGCTTTCCAAACATGGGATGTGAAATTAGTAGGTGGTAATGTAATTATTACTAAATATACAGTAGATGACCTTAAATATTATGAAGGTTCGGCAACGCTTTAATACAAGTATAGTATAATCAATTTTAAAATTCAATTAATTGTAAAATCTCATGAAAAACGTACCTGATAGTAAATTAGGGAATATGTACCGTGAGCATATTCAACTCATACTTGATAAAAATATTGAAGCATTGCTCGATCAATATACCGATGATGCCTTGCTGATAAGTAGCTTCATGAAAACCCCTGTAATTTATAAAGGGCGTGAAAAAATCAAAGAACACATGCAGGGAATTTTGGGAATTGATGGACTCGAAACAGAAATCATTTTTTGGGCAGAAACCCAAGACCCCGAAACCTTAATGATTACTGAGCAAATAACAATGACTACCAAAGAAGGTGTAAGTCAGATGCGTTTTGCAGATAGTTGGGTGCTAAAAGATGGTCGAATAGCGATACATTTTGCAGGTATGGTTCAGCATCCCGATGGTTCATTAGCATAAAAATCTATAATCTTAGTCAAAAAATATAAAAATAGATGAAACTCAAAGGCAAAAAAATCGGAATTCTTTTTGAAGCAGATTACTACGAAAACGAGATTTTTTATTATCAATATCGTTTTCCAGAAGAAGGAGCAGAATTACATTTCTTGACTCGTTTGTGGGGACAAGATAAAATTACATTCCACGGCCACGAACACAAAGTGCCAATGGACTGTAACAAAAGCTTTGAAAACATGAGCGAAGAAGAACTAAAAAGTTATGATGTTATCATTGTTCCTTCTGGAATGGTTTCTGACCGCCTTCGCTATACCGAAGATGTCGATAAAATTCCACCTGCTACTGAGTTTTTGAAGCGGGTTTTTGCCGAGCCAACTATTTTAAAAGGAATAATATGCCATGGATTATGGCTGGTTGCTCCAGCAACTGAGCTGGTTAAAGGGCGAAAATTAGTTTGCCATAATAACCTCATTGGCGATGCCAAAGCTTACGGTGCAATTTATACCAATGAAGATGTAGTCGTAGATGGTGATTTAGTAACAGGTCGCTCAGGGGGGCACGCTCATCTATTTGCTAAGAAAATCATTGAAATATTATCTGAAAAAGTTTAAAAGGTAATGATACATACAACTTTTTTTCACGTAGCCGTAACCGTAAAAGACCTCAAAGCCTTTGAAGATTTTTACGCTAAATACTTTGGGTTCAAACGGGCAAGAACAATTGATTTAGGAGAAGGTAAAGAATTGGTTTTTTTGAAGGATGCTAATAATTTTTACTTTGAAGTATTTCCACCAGATGAAGAAAATCCGCTACCCCCAGTTGGTGGCGACGGTCCACATTATTCAGGTTTGCGACATTTAGCATTTTCAGTAGATGATGTTGATGCAAAACTAGCCGAAATGGGTGATGATGCCATTATTACTTTAGGTCCACTTATGTTTGATGATTTTATTTTAGGTTGGAAAACTGTCTGGATTAAAGACCCAGGCGATAATATTATTGAAATTACACAAAATTATAGAGACCAAAAAAGCGAGGCTTAATTGGGCTTATTTTTTAATAAATCTAAAACTATTCATTTTATGAAACCTGATTTCACTTTCTCCGATACCCTTGCGGGGTACGTAATCGATTTTAATGTAGCAGAACGTTGGTATACCGTTGAAACTTCTGATAAAAGAGTCTTCAAAGTTAATCTTACGCCTTCAGCTTATGCCCGTACATTTCGCAATCTCGATGAATCTTATCAAGATGCTTCTGGTGATATAATGTACAAATTATTAGCTCAAAAAGGTCAATTTGTCTATTCATACGGCACTTTTTATCCGCCTATCAATGATGGTGATTATGTGTTTGAAGTGCAGTCGTTGATTTTTCCAAGTACTGCTCCGCATGAATATCGCCACGAACAGCAAGACTGGTGGATTAAACAAATTTCATCAATTGCTACAAGTTATCTGAAATGGCAATTTGATTATCCTCAACAAAAAATAGACTACAAAAATTATCGTACCATGTTGAACTTAGCTGGTTCAAAGCATGGCGATTATTTGCAGGAGACCGACACTATTTCTCGTATGATTTATGGTTTCGCATCGGCTTATATGCTTACTGGTAATGACTCGTTTTTGGAAGGTGCAGAATTAGGTACACTTTATCTACGTGATCACATGAGATTCTACGATCAAGATGCCGACTTAGTATATTGGTACCATGGTTTGAAAGTGGAAGGCGATAAGGAAACCAAACTTTTAACTTCAGAATTTGGTGATGACATGGATTCACTGCCAATGTATGAACAAATATATGCACTTGCTGGCCCAACGCAAACTTATAGATTGACAGGCGACCCTCGCATTATGTGGGATATTGAAAAAACGATGGAATTGTTTGAGAAATACTTCAAGGATGAAGAAAAAGAAGGCTATTTCTCGCATATTGACCCAATTTCGTTAGACCCTCGTGAAGAATCTTTAGCTCATAATCGTGCTAGAAAAAACTGGAATTCGGTTGGAGATCATGCTCCTGCATATTTGATAAATCTATATTTAGCCACTGGTGATAAAAAACACCTAGATTTCTTAGAATATACTTTCGATACTATTACTAAATATTTCCCGGATTATGAAAACAGTCCATTTGTTCAAGAAAAATTCTTCGAAGATTGGAGTAAAGACCAAACTTGGGGATGGCAACAAAATCGTGCGGTGGTTGGACATAATCTGAAAATCGCGTGGAATTTAATGCGTATGCAGTCGATTGTTCCGAAAGATGAATACCTTGAGTTTGCTAAAAAAATTGCCGCTCTTATGCCAGAAGCGGGTTCTGACCAACAACGAGGAGGCTGGTATGATGTGGTGGAAAGAGAAACATATACCAATGGTCGCCACCAATTTGTTTGGCACGATCGTAAGGCTTGGTGGCAACAAGAGCAAGCTATTCTTGCCTACATGATTTTGCACGGAATTCTCAAAGACGATGATTACTTAAAACTTGCCCGTGAGTCTGCTTCATTTTACAATGCATTTTTCTTAGATACCGACGATGGTGGTGTTTATTTCAATGTATTCGGAAATGGAATGCCGTATCTACTTGGTACTGAGCGATTTAAAGGAAGTCACTCAATGAGTGCTTATCATAGTACTGAGCTTTGTTTATTGTCGGCAGTTTATACCAACTTACTTATTACTAAAGAGCCAACCTATTTTTACTTTAAGCCATATCCAAACGGTTTTAAAGATAACAAGCTTTTTGTTTCGCCTGATATTCTTCCAAAGGGTAGTGTTTATATCAGTGAGTGTTTCATTGATGATGAGCCATACACTGATTTTGATGCAGAAGGATTACTTGTTAATCTTCCAAAAACCGATAAGCAAGTGCGGGTAAAAGTATTGATTAGTCCTGTTAAGTAAACTGTATAAAACGATAAAAACATGAAAGTAACAGAAAGCATTGTTGATAATATTGCCATACTTAACGTTGAAGGCAGTATAGATAGCAAAACAGCTAAGGAATTTGAGAAAGCTGCCTTATCGGCTATCAATAGTCAAGCTCAGGTAATTATTGACCTATCCAAAGTTGAATTTCTTTCAAGTGCTGGCTTACGAGTTCTTTTAATGATTTACCGACAGATAAAAGCCCAAAGTGGAAAAGTTGTACTTGTGGGAGTATCCGAAGAAATCCAAGAGGTAATGTCAAACACGGGTTTTATCAACTTCTTTAGTATTGCCGAAACCCTACAAGTTGGCATTAAACTATTAAAATAAGCTAAAACTATGGCAGAAATTAGGATTGATTATTACCCAACTCACGAATTTGAGGGGATAAAGTTTAGGCGTGGGCATACGCTCCCTTTTGGAGCCACAATGGTGCCCAATGGTGTAAACTTCAGTGTATATTCGAGTGCAGCCATTTCTTGTACATTAGTCTTGTTCGAGCGTGGCGAAGCCCAACCTTATGCAGAAATTCCATTTCCAGATGAATTCAAGATTGGTGATGTTTATTGCATGACTGTTTTTGACCTTGATTATGAAAGGTTAGAATATGGCTATCGAATGGATGGCCCATTCAAACCCGAAGAAGGTTATAGATTTGATAAAAATGTTATTCTGAGCGATCCTTATGCCAAGGTATTAAGCGGTCGAGAAACTTGGAGAGCTGATCCAAACTGGGATGATGTTTATCCTTATCGTTCAAGATTAGCATTTGAAGATTTCGACTGGGAAAATGATCATCCGCTCGAAACCCCAATCGAAGATTTGACGATTTATGAAATGCACGTAAAAGGATTTACGAGTCATCCGTCTTCAGAAGTCAAAAATGCAGGTACATTCAGTGGTATTCGTAATAAAATTCCTTACTTCAAATCACTTGGTGTGAATTGCATAGAGTTAATGCCAATTTATGAATTTGATGAATGGGAAAATAGCCGTAAAAACCCAGAAACTGGCGAATTATTAGTCAATTATTGGGGCTATAGCACTGTTAATTTTTTCTCTCCAAAAGCAGGTTATGCTGCCACAGGAAAATTTGGAATGCAAGTAGATGAGTTAAAAACCCTCATCAAAGAATTGCATAAAAATGGAATTGAAGTCTTTCTAGATGTAGTTTTTAATCATACTGCCGAAGGCGACCACCGTGGACATACCATTTCTTTCAGAGGAATTGATAACAAAACCTATTACATGCTTACGCCTGAAGGATATTATTTTAATTTTTCAGGAACAGGAAATACGCTCAATTGTAACCATCCAGTAGTACGAAATATGGTACTTGATTGCCTTCGTTATTGGGCTTCAGATTATCACATTGATGGATTTCGCTTCGACTTGGCTGCAATATTGGGAAGAGCCCAAGATGGTAGTCCATTAAGTAATCCCCCATTACTTGAGTCTTTGGCTTATGACCCAATTTTGGCAAAATGTAAGCTAATTGCTGAGGCTTGGGATGCTGGTGGATTATACCAAGTTGGGTCGTTTCCAGCGTATGGACGTTGGGCTGAATGGAACGGAAAATACCGTGATGCAGTTAGGAAGTTTTTGAAGGGAGAACCTGGTATGATTGGAGAAATGTCGCAACGAATCCAAGGATCGCCAGATATGTACTCTTCGAGAGGACCAACCGCCAGTATCAACTTTGTGGCTTGCCATGATGGTTTTACGCTCAAAGATATGTTTACTTATAATGAAAAACATAATGAAGCCAATGGCGAAGACAATAACGATGGAGCAAACGACAATAACTCATGGAATTGCGGTGTAGAAGGCGAAACTGATGATGTTGCCATAAATTTCTTACGACATAAACAAATCAAAAATGCACTTTCACTCCTAATGGTCAGTCAAGGTGTACCGATGATTTTGATGGGTGATGAAATGGGGCAAACGCAGCGTGGAAACAACAATACCTATTGCCAGGATACCGAATGGAATTGGCTTAACTGGTCATTGCTGAAGTCAAATCCTGATTTATTCAATTTTGCACAGCAAATCATTCGTTTCCGAAAAGCTCATCCAGTTTTAAGAAGTGCAACTCATTTCCGTCATTATGATTACGCAGACAGCGGCATTCCTGATATTAGTTTCCACGGAACCCAAGCCTGGCGACCGGATTGGGCCGAAACAAGTCGTGTTTTAGGATTTATGCTTTGTGGCAGCCATGCCAAAGCTGGTACTATACGTGATGAAACTATTTATGTAGCGATGAATATGTATTGGGAACCTCTCAATTTTGAGTTGCCAAACCTAGCAGATGGCACAAATTGGTATGTTTTTGCCAATACTGATATGGCTAATTCTGAAGATATACACGCAGTGGGCGAAGAGCATTTACTCGAAAATCAATCGGCATTTTTTGTAGGTTCTCGTTCGATAGTGATACTAGTAGCTAAATAAACTTGATTTAATATCAACCAAAAAAACATAATATATCATGGAATTTAAAATAACATCTGAAATTGTCGATAGCGTAGCAAAACTTACCTTAACAGGCGAACTCGATTCTTTATCAGCTAGAGTTTTTCAGAAAGAAATTGAAAAAGTGGCACTTCAATCGCCAACAGCACTTGTTTTAGACTTAGAGCATCTTGCGTTTATGTCTTCTGCGGGCCTTCGTGTATTGGTTTTTTCAAAACAAAAAATGGGTGTTGGGCTAACTATTTATATAGTAAAGCCACAAGAACCAATTATTGATACACTTGAAAAAACGGGTCTTCATCACAGTGTAAATATTGTTGATGTTTATCCACCAGTTGCATCATAAATATGAATTAAATACTCAAAATGTTAATTAAAAATAAGTATTGAATCGGACTGAAATATAATGGTTAATAGAGGCATTTGAGTAATCAAACTCTCTTAACCCTTAAAAATTATTTCATACAATTTTAATACCTTTTTGCAAATGGAATTAAAAACTTTTCCTGCAGTTATTGACTCTCTTGATTCAATTAGGCAATATATAAAAGCAGTAGCTCAAGAAGCGGGCTTAGACAAAAAGGCAAGTTATAATTTATTGGTGGCGGTTGACGAAATCGCCACTAATATAATCTTATATGGCTTTCAAGAAGCCGAATTGGAGGGAGTTATTGACGTAACTACCGAAAAAACGGATAACTTCCTTAAAGTAGTGTTTGAAGACGACGCAGCTCCATTTGACCCAACCAAAAGAGAACTTCCGGATGAAGAAGATTTTGATTTGCCACTCGATGAAAGGCCTATCGGTGGTTTAGGTATTTATCTTACGATTAATGGAGTAAGCGAGTTTTTGTATGAATATATAAACAATCGTAATCGAAATATTTTCATAGTAGATATAAAACAATAGGTCAGTAAGGCTTCTAAGTTAAACCTTAGCATTTTTTTAAAAAATTACCTCCTTTAAATTGATAGGCTTGAATATTTAACATGATAAGTAAAGGAACATATATAAACCCATTTCCTGGACTAAGGAGTTTCGATTCGAGAGATGCGAAATTGTTTTTTGGTCGAGAAAATCATATTAAAAAATTAAGAGATAAACTCAAGGAATCAAGGTTTTTAGCCATCATTGGTTCGTCTGGTAGTGGTAAGTCTTCATTGATAAAAGCAGGTCTTATTCCTTCTTTAGAAAACCAAAATTTAGATAACTCAATCAAAAAAGAGTGGCATATTATTGTTTTAAAACCAGGGAATGAGCCATACAGAAATCTAATAAAAGTTTTTACTGAATACGTTTCCAAACTTGCATTCGAAAAAGACTCTCAAGTTATAATTAATGATATTGAAGCATTTATACAAAATATATCGATAGAGGAAAATGAGTTTTTTAAACTTTTATCTGATAAAAATACCCTAATTTTTATTGACCAATTTGAAGAAATTTTTAGGTATAATAAAAGAGTGCAAAATCTAAAATACGAGGATGAAGACACAGCTCTTTTTATCGATTTTTTGGTTAATATTATCAATCAACGAAAACTCCCAATCTACGTTGCACTGACAATGAGGTCGGATTATTTGGATGCTTGCACGAATTATAATGGACTGACCGAAGTAATCAATAAAGGTTATTATTTATTGCCCAAAATGAACCTCGATGAGGTTTTACTGGCAATTACAGGCCCTTTAGAGATAAGCGGAGTCAAAATCGAAACAAAATTAGTAGATAGATTATTAAAAGATTTAGGTAGTAAAACTGACCAATTACCAATTTTTCAGCACGCATTAATGCGAATGTGGAATTATTGGCAAGCAAATAAAAACATCGACCAGCCAATTGATGAAAATGAATATGAGGCCATTGGCACAATGAACGATTCATTGAATAGACACGCTGAAGAAATTTATCAAAATGTTTTTGATTCAAAACGTAAAGCTGCAATTGAAAAAATTTTTAAATCGCTTACAGTTTTAGGAACGGGAGATTTAGTAGAAATAAGCCCAACTACATTGGCAGATATAAAAAAAATAACGGGTTTACCAGAATTCTTACTACTCGATATCCTTGACCATTTTCGCGAACAAGGTATATCATTTCTGAGTCCATCATACTCAAACTCACTTACTGACTCCTCAATTATTGACCTTACACATGAGCGAATAGCCTATTTATGGACAAGACTCAAAACGTGGATTGAAGAAGAAAATGAATCTGCCAATTTATACAAAAAACTAAGTCAGTCTGCCGATCTGAACCAACAAGGAAAAACAGGCCTTTGGGTAAATCCTGAGCTACAAACTGGGCTGAAATGGCTAAAAGAGAATCGTCCAACAAAAGACTGGGCTTTTAGGTATGATCCAAACTTTGAGCGTGCCCTAAATTATCTCGAATATAGCCGAAAAATATTTGATTTTGAAGTAGAAAGCAATGATGCTCGCAATAAAAAAGAAGTAAAAAGAGCTAATCAGGTTGCAATTTTTTTTGGAGTTGGTTCATTGCTTGCAGTTTTATTTATCATTGTTTCGATAATACTTGGAAAACAAGCAGAACAAAGCGAAAAAATAGCTTTATCTAAAGAAAAACTGGCTTTAGTCGAACAACGAAAAGCAGAATTACAAAAGCGAGAAGCAGTTTCTCAAAAACGTATTGCCGAACAGCAAGAGGAGATTGCCGAAGGTCAAAAAAAACTGACTGAAGAACAAAAAGAGCGTGCTGAAGCACTAAGCGAGCAAGCACAACAGCAAAAATTGAATGCAGAGAATCAAACTAAAAAAGCACAACAAGAAGAAAGAAATGCAAAAAATGAACGTACGAAAGCCGAAAATGAACGTACGATAGCCGAATATGCTAGATCAGAAGCAGAAGATGCAAAGAAAATAGCAGAAAAAGAAAAATCCAATGCCGAAACTCAAAAAAGTATAGCCGATATTGCTCGTAAAGAAGCTGTACAACAAAAAATATTAGCCATTGTCCGTTCAATTGCCATACAATCCACACAAATGCCAGACAAAAACCAAGATGGTTTGGCAGCATTATTGGCATTACAAGCATACAAACTTAACATAAAAAATAAAGGCGAGGCGGTTAATCCTGATATTTTTAATGCTTTGTCAAAATCGGCCGAGTCGGATGCAAGATTAGTTATTCGTAAGCATAATGATGTAGTTAGAAGTGTGGCCGTTGATTATGAAAAAAACGACAATTTTTTCGCTTCCTGTAGCGACGATGCAACCGTCAAACTCTGGGACAATTCAACAGATAAACCCTTATTGGTTCAAACTTATAGCAAAAATAAATCTTCGGAAGGATTTAGAATAGTGACTTTAACTAACAATACCAAGAGAATTATAGCGGGTGGTGCAAAAGGCTCAATTTTTAGTTTGGCCGTCGACCCTAAAGCATCTATTGCTATTAAAGGGCATAATAGCCCAGTTTGCTCTTTAATTTATTTAAAAAATAATTCAAAATTAGTTTCTATCGCAACCGACGGTTCTATTCGGAATTGGCTTGTTACTGATACTCGAATTGATTCATTAAATACTGTAAATACTGGTTTTGATATTTATTCTGCAAAACTAAGCCCTGACGGTACCAAAATAGCTTGTGGGTCAAGAGACAAGGTTTTAATATTTGATGTCGATAATTTGAAAAAAGCACCAAACGTCTATGAAAATAATATTTCAGGACGTGTAACTGCCATTACGTATAGCAATGATGGTAAAAAATTATTAACTGGAAATACATCAGGCACAATTTATCAATGGACCATTGAAAATGGAAAAGTAAACGAAAAGTCGGGTGTTGCAATTGCTGGACGACATAGTTCAACAGTAAGTGATATTGTCTTTTCGCCGGATGGAAAGTGGGTAGCAAGCAGTAGTTTCGACTGGACGGTTCATTTATTTAAGTTTGATGAAATTGGAAGACAAAAGCAACCTATCATTATTTCAGACTATAATGCTTGGGTTTATGGTGTGAAATTTAGTAAAGACAGTAAGCAAATTATTGCCAATGGAGCAGACCGCACTATTCGTGTTTGGGACATTGACATCAAAGAAATTTATCAAAAAGTAGCCAAAAATACCACTCGCGAAATGACAGTTGAGGAATGGGATAAATATATTGGAAAAGATATAGAACGTAATTAAGAATTTTAAATTCAATTAAGAATTTAGAAGAAAATTTAAAAAAGAAAACTGCTATTATTTTTTGGACAATCATTTTTGGATTTTTTATAAACAATATCCAGTAATCATCATGAGACAAATATTTATTTACATGTTCAGTTTAGTTATGATAATTGTCGCATCTATGCAGGCGGGTTTATTGTATGCTCAAAACTGCGATGAGTTGATAAATATTCCAGAAGCTGAAAAAAAATATGCCACTGGCAATTTTGATGAAGTAATTAATCTTTTATTGCCTTGTATTGAAAAGGGATTTTCAAAAAATGCCCAAGTTCAAGCATATAAACTTTTGGCGATGACTTACCTAGCACTTGATTCCGAACGCCAAGCAGCTTTAGCTATACAAAATATTATCACGATCAATCCATATTTCGAGCCTGAATTTACGGCTACACCTCAATTTAAAGACCTATTTAGACGCGTAAAAGATTCACAAGAATCAATTATTCAAATTACTTCAGTATCCAAAAGAGCTGAAAATATTCAGAAAGTTCCTGCTACTGTAATTGTCATTACCGAAAAAGATATTACAAAACGTGGCTATCAAAACCTCGAACAGCTTTTACATGATTTGTCGGGTATAGATATGGCCAAAGGAAATGGTCCAGGCTATTCAAATTTTTATGTAAGAGGCTACCGCTCTACATCAAATGATCGCATGCTGATGCTCATTGATGGGGTAGAAGAAAACGATTTAGCTTCTGATAATGTGCCTATTTCAAGACAATATTCTTTGACAGATATAGAGCGTATCGAAATTGTCTTTGGGCCTGCATCTACCATGTACGGAAATAATGCCTTCGTTGGGGTTATCAATATTATTACCAAAAAATATAGAGAAACAATTGATGGAAATAATAAACTTTGGATCAAAGGACAAGCAAAGCTCGGTAGTTGGGATAGCAAATTAATTGATGCTACGGTTGCAGCAAAAGCTAAAGATGTAGCGATTTCGATAACTGGGCGAGTATTTCAATCGAATGAAATGAGTCTCTCGAAATATCCAGAATGGAATTTTGACCCAAGAATTAGCAATGATTATACCAACAGACTTGATTTAACCGGCATTAATGCTCAAAGCTATATAGATAAAAATAAACTGACGACAAAGTATCCAAACTCCGATTTATTTAGTGTTGATTATAACAACAATAATGTTGCCACAGCAATAAAGCTTACACCAAAAGGCGAGCAGCGAGCAGCCGAACTTGATAATGTGCTTTTTAATGGAAATGCTTATGGAGAGAAAGTTAAGTTTGGCGATGTATCGAAAAATTATTACGTGAAAGCTAAAATCGAATTCAAAGATTTTTATTTGACTTTTACAAATTGGCAAACCAACGAAGGTGCAACTCCTTGGTATACCAATCAAGTTCGACTTAGTTCAAGTGATTTATCTCGTTGGGTTACAAGTTATCGAAGTTTCGCAACCTTTTATAATAAGGTATTTACCGAGAAATTTCAATTAATCAATATTTCCTCGTACAGACTCCATGAGATAAATAGTAATACAAATTTGGCTACTTATAAAGGTTATTTTAATAATAAACTAAGTTTTTTAGATTTGGCTAATGCTGTTGAACCCTCTTATTCGACCATCAATTATTATAGAGTTTCGAATCAATTTCGTTCAGAACTAAGGCTTTTATGGAGCCCATTACCAAAATTAGATATAAATAGTGGAATTGAATACCGAAACAGTATCATTCAAGGAAATTATATTACTTCTGGTACTGCAACGCCCGAAGAATCAGGATTACCAACGGATGTCAATTTTCTTGGAGGAAATAATTTTAGGGTTTATGATTTAGGTGCTTATTCACAGAGTACTTATCGTTATTCTGAAAATCTAAATTTGGTCGCAGGATTTAGAGTTGATAATAATAAAGTGCGTAAAAATGGAGGTTATGGTGCTGTTTTTAACCCACGTCTTTCGGCAGTTTATAGTAAAGGAAATATTACGCTTAAAGCTATTTATGCCGAAGCTTTTAAAGATGCTTCATATTTACAGAAATACGGAACAACTGCCGATCGAAAACTCAATAATCCAACACTTCAACCTGAAAAGGTAAAAAACTTGGAGTTTAGCTTAAACTATAAAATCTCTAAAAAAGCTGGGATTAATATATCAGCTTATCGAGCTAATTATAGCAATTCGGTAGGTTTGGCGTCGGTTGTTTTAGAAAATGGCACTACTACCAGCCAGTTTCAAGGAATTGGGCAGCAGCGAATATTGGGTGCACAAGCAGAGGCAAATTACCAATCTGACCGATTGACTTTTTGGAGTAATTTTACATTAACCAATCCTTTAGATTTATTGCTTGATTTACGTATTAGCGACATCGCAAAGTTTTCTTTCAACCTTGGTTCAAATTATCAGCTAACAAAAAAAATAGCCATTAACGCCACAACTCATTATGTGGGATCAAGAAAAACGGGGGTGGGTACTTCTGGGAGTAAAAATCCTATTCAGGTATTTGCTCCCTATTTTGTCATAAATACGGCAATTAGTTACCACGACATTTTTGATGGCGTTTCGCTTCAAGTTTCAATAAATAACCTTTTCAATAAAGAATATTTCGACCCAGGCATTCGTGATGCCGATGGTGTGGCAAGTGCTTCAAGGTTTCCTCAAGAGCGACGTAATATTTCGGCGGGGGTTTTATTTGATATAAAATAATACGATTATGAATGTAATGGCCAGCGATATGAATTATCTGAAGGAAAAACAAAATACTACCAATTCTATTGCTGATGGGTTTATTCTTTCTGCTGGATATTTCCCAGAAATAATGAATGATATTGGTCGGTTTAGAGTAAAAACTTGGCGAAATGAAAAAGGCATTGACCCAATTTTTTTTTCAAAAGATTCGTGGATAGATGAGATAGATGCAAATGCTCGACATTGGATAATCACACAAAATAATATAATTGTTGCATCAGCTCGACTAAGTTTTCATGAATTCATTGAGGATGTGCCTTATGCAAATTTCTTACAATTAGAGCATCGATTACTTTTCAATAATTCTCCGATTGCCTCAATCAATCGTTTGGTTGTATCACCAGAGTTTAGAGGGCGTGGTTTTGCCAAATTACTGGATATGGAAAGAGTAAAGGTTGCACAAGAATTTGGTGTAAATGAAATAATAGCATTTCCACAACTTTCACGTTTAGAATCATTAGAGAAACTTGGCTTTAGCCTTATTTCACAATTAAAAAATATTCCAGAAATGCCTGAGCGACCTTTCTTTTTAATGAAACTAAACATGAAATAGCCTACTGTTTTGCTTTGGGTTTTATTTCAAATGATGGTACACACAAATCTTTTTAAAGTACTGAATATAAATAAGTAATGTTAAACAAAGAGAAAATATATGACATTCTGAATCTGAAAGAGGATGATATTTCTATCATAAAACCTTTCATTCAATACTCATTTTTTATGGGAGTATCGGTTGCGATTTTTTATACCGCAACCATGTCGTTATTTCTTAATAGTTTTGAGCGTTCTATGTTTCCAAAGGCCTATATTGTCAGTGGAATTGTTGTTTATTTACTGGGTTTTATTGTAAGTAAGTTTCAAAGTCGGTTCAACTTTTCAAAGGTTTCTTTTTCACTTATTGTTTTCTTAATTATTACTGTTGCGGGTTTATTAATATTACACTATTTCACAGCTAATAAATGGGTTTACTTTTTTCTTTTTATCTGGAATCGAGTATTTGTTTTTGTTAATGGTATTTCGTTTTGGGCGGTTATATCGCGAATATTTAAATTCCAACAAGCCAAACGACTCATCAGTTTTATCACAACTGGCGATGTACTTTCATCGATTATCAGCTATTTATCTGTACCATTATTACTCCGTTTTATTGATACTAATTTTCTATTATACATTTCGGTAGCTGCTTTAATTGTATGTCTGCTAATGGTTTTCAGAATTAGTAAAAAATACACAACGGAACTGTCAGAGATAGTTAAAAAAACAAATACAAAAGGACAAAATGCACTAAAATATTTCTTCAAATCGCCCTACTATACGGCTATTTTTTTTATGGCAATGTTGCCAGTTGTTGGTTTGTTTTTTGTTGAATTTATATTTTCAGTTGAGTCCAAGTATATCTTTCCAGAAAAAGATACCCTTACCAGTTTTCTAGGTTTATTTTTTGGTATTTGTGCCATTATCGAACTACTAATAAAATCTTTTTTATACGGGCGAATCATCGAAAAATACGGCTTAAAATTGGCCTTAACTATTTTACCTTTAGGCCTGACAATATTTTTTGGAGCAGGTATAATATATGGTACTTTTTATGGTAGTACCTTCTTGTTTTTTGCTTTCATTGTTATGTCTCGCTTATTTATGAGTTCATTTCGTAAATCTATTAGTGAACCTTCATTTCAAATTCTATTTCAACCCATTCCCCCAACCCAACGCTTAGAATTGCTGAGCCGAATAGAAGGCGGGCCTAAAGCACTGGGCAATATTTTGGCTGGAGTTTTACTGATGATATTGACTTATTTTAGCTTTATGGACTCTATCTATATTTCATATATTTTCTTTACTATCTTATTGGCGTGGGTCTGGGTTGCCTTTAAAACTCAAACATTATACCGAAAAGTCTTAAAAAATCTTTTAGTAGATGACAAAAAGATTCAAAAAATGCAAATAAGGTTACAAGAAAATATTATATCAACATTTACAACGGAAGAGAAACCCATTGAAAAACATGAAGATTTTGATTCAATTGTCAAAATGACAACGTCTAAAGTAACCGCCGAACGTCTAAAATCGGTTGATTTATTAGTTAATTCAGGACGATATTATGCTTTCAAACATATCGAATTATTGCTTCAGGATCATAGTAAAAAAGTAAAAACTGAGGCTATTTTAGCCGCTGGGAAGCTAAAAAAACTAGAATTATGGCCTTATCTTATTAATAATCTTTCCTCAAAACATTTTGAACAGGCCGCAACTCAAGCACTCAAAAATATAGGAGAGCCTGCAAT
This sequence comes from uncultured Emticicia sp., assembly GCF_937903345.1. Taxonomy (GTDB): domain Bacteria; phylum Bacteroidota; class Bacteroidia; order Cytophagales; family Spirosomataceae; genus Emticicia. The sequence continues at coordinate 53,257 of NZ_CALCZQ010000070.1, forward strand.
TGCTGAATTTGACCTTTATTTTAATCGAATAGAAATCAATGTTTTTACGCAGCTAAAAATCATTTCTATAATTGAGTGTATAGAATCTAATGCATCGATAAAATTTTTGCGTGCCAAAATAAATCATCCCAACCCAATTATTAGAGATAGAATTCATGAAGCTCTTAAAAAATTAAATTACAAAGTTGCCATTCTCGAACGCCCGTTTTTTACTTCACAAATTGATGAAAAAGCAGCACTAATGGTTTGGATTTTGGCTGCACAGGTCGATGTCACAGATACACCTGGCAATGATGATTTACTAGAAGCACTAAAGGCTGAAAATAATAACTTAATTCCTAAACTTTTCAACTTATTGTCGCTTCTCACTGGCGATCATAGTTTTGATTCAATCAATCGAATGTATCAGTATGGAGATGCCGAAACCTCTGATTTTGTAGCTGAAATATTTAACATTGCTCTAACCCACAGTTTTAAAACAAAACTATTAGCGATTTTTGAAAATAATGATGTTACAGAGCGATTACGTAAATCACAAGTCAATTATCCACAACAAAAACTTTCAGCAAAAGAGCGTGCAATAGATATTATAAATAAAGATTATTCCCAAGTTTCGAGTTCGCTCAAAGCAGTTGCTCTTAAATATTTAATGAATTTTGAGGGAGCTAATCAATCAAATATTTTCACTATTTGTGCTAATTCAAATGCAATAATTATTAAAGAAACTGCCATTTATGGCTTAAAATTATTAGCTCCACAAATCTTTTCCGACCTAAAATCATTAGCTATTGATCAACAAAATGATTCAGAAATTACGATTTACAAAAACATTGAAAAATACTTTAGTGAAAGTAATTTATTAATAAACAAAATTAAAAAGCTACAAAAGATTGATTTGTTTTCAAAAATCTCTGCTGAGGCTCTTATTCCAATTGCAATTTCTCAAAAGTTGATTGAAATGGTAAGCGATGAAACTGTGATTATGAAACCTTATTGTAAGGATGTTCCACCATTTTTGTTGGTCAAAAGTGGAGAGGTTGAACTCATCAAAACAGATAAAAGTGCACATTTAATTTTAGAAAACAACTATTGGTATTTGACACCTGATTCATCACAAAACACTGTTTTATACGCTATAAAAGCAATTTCTAATTCGGAGGTAATACTTTTAGATTCTTATTTAGTGCATAATCTCCTTATTGAAAAAAACATGATCAGTGATGAATCGGCAACAGTATAAATAATGATGAATCAGATTGATTTTAGAAGTTTATCGCTACGGCGAACCGTCGCTACGGCGAACCGTCTAATGTCTTTTGTCTCAGTACTTAAATTAAAAATATATATTCCTTTTTAATGAATTTAGATTTGGTTACATATCAGAGAGCAACAAAACTCCAACCTACAACTATTATATTATGGTTGGTTTTACTACTTATGGTATGTCCAAAAGTAGATATTTTAGCACAAAATCAATTTAAAAAGGGTGAAAGAGGTATTCCATTATACAAAACATTTACTCCAAGAGATTATAACGCTCATCGACTAAACTTTGCCATAACTCAAGACAATCGAGGCTTACTTTACTTTGGCAATTTTGCGGGAGTATTAGAATACGATGGAATAAATTGGCGAAAAATTCAGACCCAAAATATAACGAGTGTATCTGCTTTAATGAAAAGCAAGTCTGGAGATGTTTTTGTAGGAGCAAACGGCGAGTTTGGTATATTAAAACCCGACAAAGAAGGCAATCTAGTTTTTGTAAGTTTGAGTGCTAAAATCAAAAACGATTTTGGTCAAATTGTCAATATTTTTGAATCCAAAAGAGGCATTTTTTTTATTAGTAAAAAGCGTATTTTCATTTATAAAGCAAAAAAAATAAACGAATTAAAAATCAGCGATGAAATTGTATCCTCTTATTATGTCAATAATAAGATAATTATAGTTTTAAAAAACAAAGGTTTATTGTTTTTGGAAGAAAATGGCCAAAAGTTAATTGCCCAAAATGCATTATTAGAAATTACAGGTATTTTCAAAACAAGTAACGATTTTTTGATTCTAACAAAAACACAAGGTTTGTTCAAACTTAGCACAAAAAATAAAATTGAATCAATTAGGTGTGAAGCCAATAATTATTTAAAATCAAATGAAGCTACTGCTGGTGTAATAATTAGTGATTCGAGTATCGCAATTAGTACAACTAAAAGTGGTGTTATGTTGATTACAAATAATGGAGAAATTATTAATAAAAGTGTTGTCAATGGCAATTTGCAAGATATTACAGCAAATGCTATGTTTCAAGACCGTGACGGCAATTTATGGATGGCATTAAGCGAAGGAATACTTGAGTTTGATATGAATTCTTCAATCGAACGATTTGTAGATTATAATAATGTAAAAATCGAAGTAAAAGCCATCGTTAGAGCAAACGAGCGTTTATTTGTTGCAGCCGACAATAGTTTATATAGTATCAATAATTATGGAATCTCCAAAGTCAATGGTATTGATGCCCAATATTATGATTTAGCTTCGCAAGGAAAAGCACTACTTGTAGCAACAAATAGAGGTATATATTGGATTTTAGACAAAAAAATTCAAAAACTTTCCGATGCCTTCGCTTTAAGCATTTTAGTTTTAAAAAACGACCCAAGTATTGTTTTGGTTGGTCAACAAAATGGTTTAAAAATATTAAAAATCGTCAATGGAAAAATAGTTAGTAACCAGACTGTTGAAAAATTAAATGCTGAAATCTCAGGTATTTCGGAAGATAAAAACGGCAATATTTGGCTCGAAGCATCGAATCAAGGATTGTTTCGATTAAATATACAAAACAACGAAGTAACAAGTTTTGCGGCAAACAAAGGTCTGTCCGAAACATCAAGCAATCAAATTACAATTACATCAAAAGGAATCATTGCTTATAACAAAGACGGTGTTTTTCGTTATGAAAACCAGCAAGATAAATTTGTTCCATATAATATTTTTCAAACCGATAGCAGTGCTATAGCAAATTATTATGGAAAAATACTTGAGGATTCTAAAGGTAATATTTTGGTTACAAATGATGATGGAAAAGGCTTGAGATTATATGAGAATAGTAAAAGTAAGAAATCTTTTCAATTACTTTCAAAGGCATTTTTGCCGATAGCTGACCTGCCTTTTGAAGTAATATATCCAGAATCTGATGGCATTGTATGGTTTGGAGGTGCTGATGGAGTTGTTCGATTCGATTTCAATGCTTATAAAGTTAATAATAAAAAATATAATGCTGAAATAAGGCAAATTACCCTCAATGGCATCAAAACGATTTATCAGGGGTTTCAAAATGATAGCCTTAATTTGACAAATCAAAAAATTGAACTTGATTATAAAATCAATAGTATTCTTCTAAATTATGCCGCAACAAGTTTCCATCCAAATGAGGTATTGAAATTTCAAACTTACTTAGAAAACTTCGATAAAAGCTGGTCAGAATGGACAACTTTATCTCAAAAAGAATATAATAATTTAGCCCCTGGCGAGTATGTATTTAGGGTTCGAAGCAAAAATGTTTTAGGTACAATAAGCCAAGAAGCTTCGGTAGCATTTACAGTTTATACACCTTTATATTTAAGGTGGTGGGCGTTATTTATCTATATGTTTTTATTTGGCATTATAAGCTATTATTTAGTTCGATGGCGATTGAGGGTTTTAGAAAAAGAAAAAGTTGAACTTGAAAACCTCATTCGCGAGCGAACAGAGGAAGTTATGAACCAAAAAAGCGAGTTAGAACAACAATCAGAAGAATTATCAAGTAAAAATGACCAACTCGAAAAAATTGATTTAATCGTTCAGTCAATTAACTCTAAAATCAATTTCTCTAATTTATTTCAAACAGTGTTGGCTCAGCTAAAAATCATTCGCAATCTGGAAAGTGCAAGTGCTTTGATTTTTAATAAAGAAACAAGTGATTTTAAGTTTAAAGCTCATTTTGAGTTGATAGACAATGTGTCTTTAAGTGATGTTCAATTGACTTTGTTTCAAGCCGAAACTCGTTATTTGCAGAATGCAGTAGAAGTATATGAAGATATTTATTTCAAAAATGATATTGAATTTGATAAACTCAACAATCAACTTGATAAAATGACTGTACCTAAATCAATGGTTACGATTGTGATTAAGGTAGAGCAAAAAACTGAAGGATTTATTATTCTTGAAAATTACACTCGAATAAATGCATTCGACCTAAGTGATTTTAATATGATAAAAAACCTAAAAGAACACCTCATTGCTGCATATATTAAAACAAAAATCCTTGAAAATCTTGAAGAAACTTTAACTAATCTCAAAGTAACCCAAGAAGAGCTTATCCGTCAGGAAAGATTAGTATCGGTTGGTCAATTAACCAAAGGAATCGTTGACCGAATTTTGAATCCACTTAATTATATCAATAATTTTTCGGAATCATCTACTATTTTGATTGATGAGGTGGTAGAGATGTTTTCTAAACACGAAGCTTCAATATCGCCCGAAATCAAAGATGATTTTGCGGCAATGTTAGGAATGATTAAAAACAGTGTTACAAAGATTTATGAGCATGGCAATAATACAACGCGAATAGTTAAAGACATGCAAAAGCTTTTGAAAGAAAAATCAAAAGATTTTATTGAAACTGACCTCAATTCATTTGTAGAAAATCGGTCAAAAATCACCTTTAATGAATTTAAAACAAAAAATAAAAATGTTGATATTGAAATAGAATTCGATTGGGTTCAAACTAATGCAAAAGTGAGTATTTTACCACCTGAGTTAGGTGAGGTTATTACTGCAATCATAGACAATTCGCTTTATATTCTTAACGAAAAGTATAACATCGACAAATCGTTTACTCCTAAAATTGTCATATCGACGCTAGTATTTGAAAATAATGTTATTCTAAAAATAAGAGATAACGGAAAAGGCATTCCTCAAAGAGATTTACAACAAATTTTTAGTCCCTTTTTTACAACTAAACCAACATCAAAAGGAACTGGCCTTGGTATGTTTATGAGCAAAGATATTATAGAATTACATAAAGGTAAAATTAGTATTTATTCACAAGAAGGAGTATTTACAGAAGTAACTATTCAATTACCCACTATTATTAATCCAATTTTACTATCATAATATGGAGACTACAGACAAAACTACAGAATCAATGCAAAGCAGCTCCTTGACTAAGGATACAAGTGATGTACATACTGATGAGATTGATTTGCTAAAGCAAAGATATGTTGAGTTAAATAAATTGGCTGAAATAGGTCAGCTTACGGCTGGAATCCTGCATGAAATTCAAAATCCGCTCAATTTTATCAATAATTTTTCAAAATTATCGATTGGTTTAGTAAGCGACATCAAAGAGATTTTTGAGAAGCTGCAAGATACAACAAAGACAGAGGATACTGAAACTTTGATTTTTCTACTAGATAAATTGGAAAGTGCGAATGTTAAAATTGGTGAAAATGGTGGTCGTGTAGAACGAATTATTCAAAGTATGTTGGCACAAACTCGTTCCGAAAACAAAACACCTCAGTTCTTAGCAACCAACTTAAATCAACTTTTAGAAGAGTTTACAAAATTGGCTTATCAGGGAGTTAGGGGCGAAGATAAAGCTGGAGGTACTGCCCCTCGATTTAATGCATCATTTGTTTTTAACCTCGACCCAAATGTAGGTATGGTCAATGTATCAAAAACAGAAATAAGCCGTGTAGTTTTAAATCTTGTGAACAATGCATGTTATGCCCTCGATGAAAAAAACAAAAAGGGTATTGAAGGATATGTTCCGCAGATAATTGTAAGTTCCCAAAGGCTCGATGATAAGATTGAAATAAAGATTAGAGATAATGGAATCGGGATTTCAAAAGAAACGATTCAAAAGATTTTTACACTTTTTTTTACCACCAAGCCAGTCGGAAAAGGTACAGGTTTAGGTCTGACATTGAGCCGTGATATAATTATGGAAATGCACAAAGGAAACCTAAGCATAACATCTGAAATAGATGTTTTTACTGAATTTACGATTCAAATACCAACAAATTTATAAAACCAAACCGTTCTAACGCTTATTTTATTGACTGAGACACAAGAAACGAAATTCGGCATTCTGGATGGTTCGCCGCAGCGATAAAAGCTTGATTATCAATAAATTAATTTATATGTTTTTGTCGCTTGTTTTCTTCTCATTAAATAAAAAGACAATTTTAAACGACAAACTAAAATACTATAACTTGTTGATAGCCATTGTTTTATACCTGATGCGAACCGTCTGCCATCGCTTGTCCTTGGTCTCAATACTTACTTTAGATAATCTTTATAAAACTCAACTATTTTAACAAATAAAAAAATGGCCATTAAAATACTTAGTATGGATGATGAATTAGATATGGAAATGCTAATTCAAATCCGATTTAGAAAACAAATTCAGGAGAAAAAATTTGAATTTGTTTTTGCTCATAATGGAATAGAAGCACTTGAGGTATTGAATAATCATAAAGATATTGAGATTGTGCTTGCCGACATCAATATGCCAGAAATGGACGGTTTGACTTTCCTTTCAAAACTCGATAAAAACGATACATCTCGACTAAAAGCCATCATGGTTTCGGCTCATGGAGACATGGATAATATCAGAAAAGCAATGAATTTGGGTGCTTTTGACTTTATTAATAAGCCAATAAATTTTGATGATTTGGATATTACAATTAATAAAACAGTTGGGCATATCGAAATGCTTATTCGTCATCAAAATGACCGTGACCAATTGGTTTCTATACAAAATGATTTACTGATAGCTCGTGAGATTCAACAGTCAATGTTGCCTAAAATTTTCCCACCTTTTCCAAATCGAAAGGACATTGATTTACATGGTTTTCTTGAACCTGCCAAATCAGTTGGAGGAGATTTGTTTGACTTTTTTATGATGGACGAAAATCGACTATTTTTTATAATAGGTGATGTATCAGACAAAGGCGTTCCGGCATGTATGTTTATGGCAATTACAAAAGCCATTTTTAAAACTCACTTTTCTCACCGAAGCTTTACAAATATTGCAAATGAAGTAAAAAATGTAAATGAGTTTTTATCAGAAGACAATGATTCATTTATGTTTGTTACAGCATTTATTGGAATTTTAGATTTACGAATAGGTGAAGTAGAATACGTCGATGCTGGACATGAATCACCATTTATATTGAGAAAAAATAAAGAAGTTGAAGTGATGAAGAAAATATCTGGAATGGCCTTAGGAATTGACCCAAGCTATGAATTTAAATCTGAAAGGTTTATTCTTCAACCCAACGAAACCCTCTTTTTATATACTGATGGCGTGCCTGATGCCAATAATTTGGAAGGTGATCGTTTTGGTATGAAAAATGCCGAAATTTTACTGGGCACTCTTCAAAATAGTGAAACACCACAAGAAATAAATACACAAATTAAATCTCATTTGAAGGAATTTATCGGAACAAATGCCCAATTTGATGATATTACGGTTTTAACGATTCAATATTATGGTGAAAAATAGAAAGTGATTTCAGGGGCAAATAATCGATTCAATAGTAGTCCCTAAAGTAATTTAGGCAATTTAAATCTCAATTTGGGTAAAGTTAACGTATTAACGTATAATTAATTAAATGAGTGTATAAGCAGCTATCCAAAGCTAATTCGACGGAAACGATAATGTTTTTCTAGGATAGGGTTGTAAATAGTTTTTTCTTTTAACCTTACTGAATGCTTTGCATTGTAAAGCCTTCTATTTTAAATACCTCCATGATACTAAGAAATTTATATATTTTAATATTATTTACTGCGATTTCATCCCATCTTAAGGCCCAACAAGCCAAAACAGCGTATCCAAAAGTGGTAGGATATATCAGTGTAGTTCATCCAATTATTACTGCTTATCAAAACGAAACGGTCTATAATTTCAAAAAAGATTATACCGTGGGTTTTCCAGTAGGTATAAATATTTTGAATAGCGACAAAATTGGTTTTACTTTTGAAATTACGCCTTTTATCAAATCGGTGAATGGCAAGGCTTCGGTTAGCAACTTGTTGTTTCATCCTGGGGTTATTCTAAGATACCCCAAAGGTTTTACTATCACCAATCGAATGGCTTTTGAAACGTCGGGAAGGTTTGGATACACGGCTGTTTTTGGTAAAGTAATTGCCAAAACCCCGATGCACAATTTCTTTGTGGCTATGCCGGTTCCGTTTCGATTTGGAGCGAATAAAACATTTTCAGTTGGGGCGAATTTGATAATGGGAATAACTTTTTAAAAAAAGTGTTAAGTCATTCAATAGGTTGGTCTAGCAAATAGGGATAATCTAAGAATATTAAGAACAAAAAGATGGCATTAAATCCGCGTTCCACTTAGCAGAACACCGCCCGTGAATGATAAGAGCAAACGAGCAAAAAAGTTATAAGTAGAAAATGTAATTTGGTGAGTGATATCTAAATGTAGATATGGCTCACCAAAGTTTTATGATTTGAATAAAGTATATAAACTCGTATTTTTATCAAGCATCAAGATGTCTAAATTTGAGAGCCCAATGCCATCAGTGTCCCTGAAAATGGAGATGCGTATGGAAGCAAATGGCAGGGCGAATTATTAATAGCATCAGGGCAAACTTTCGCCGTAAATATTAATGCAGAGCACGAAATCTCTCCTATTGCAAATAAGCTTCATCTACCGAAAAAATTCTCTTGCTACTTTGAATTTGAATCCAAATAGAACATTTGGTATTGATATCATATTTTTATGATTATTCGGTCATTTGTAAATAGATATATGGAAATATCTATGAAAAAATATGATTTATATACCTTTTTTACTAATTTTCGGAACTATTCCAACCCCTCCATACTACTTTTTTAGCATTTCAAGGCCCGCTTGATATTCATGGTTATAACACCTTGATGCTAAGCTATTTCAGGACAAAACAATTCCAATAAATCTTTTGTTTACAGATTTACAAACGTCTATTTTTGCGTCAAAATGTCTTATTTTGATGAGATTATAAATAAACAATAGAAAACTCGCTGTAATGAAAAAAATACTTATTTTATATTCAATTTTAACCTCTTTTGTTGCATCTGCCCAATCAATAGAGATAAATCCAAATGGAGGCACTAATGCTTCGGCCATTCTAGATTTAAAATCCACTACCAAAGGCTTTTTGCTGCCACGAATGACCAATGCACAAATGAGGGCTATTCCAAGTCCTGCACAAGGCCTTCTTGTCTTTTGTACTAATTGTGGTACCACTGCCAATGGTGAGTACTATTTTTACAAAGGTACGGCATGGGTCATATTGAGCTCAACAACCGTTACGAGCTTCACCTCTATTGGAGCGGTCAGTGATGTTGCTTCCTCGCAAGGGGCAAGCGTTACTAGTGATGGAGTCTTAAATTTGGCACCAGCAGATGGAGATAATCCTGGTATTGTTACTAAAAATGCTCAAACATTTGGTGGGGTAAAAACTTTTAGCAACGGGATTGTAGGGAATGTAACTGGCGATTTAAATGGAAATGCAGGTACTGCTACTAGGATTGCAAGCATAACAAATACCGATATTGTTCAATTAACTTCCACACAAACATTAACAAATAAAACATTAACATCGCCAACTATTACAGGAACAGGTGCGATAGCAGGAACATTTACTGGCGATTTAACAGGTAATGCTTCAACAGCGACTACAGCAACTACGGCAACAACAGCCACAAATATATCAGGAGGTGCAGCTGGCTCAATACCCTATCAAACAGGAACTGGGACAACTAGTTTATTGGCTGCAGGTTCTTCTGGTCAAGTATTAACCTCAACAGGACTTGGAACCTTAACGTGGGCAAGCCCAAGTTCAAGTGGGGTTGATTTAACAACTGCCCAAACAATCGCTGGTGTGAAAACATTTTCATCTGCTCCTGTTTTATCTACTGCTACTGCCTCAAAGGCTTTATTTACAGACGCTAATAAGAATATTGTATCAAATGAAATAACTGGCAGTGGAAATGTAGTTATGAGTGAGGCACCAACTTTCACGGGAACTATTACAGCTGCTACTCAAACCTTAAGTGGAACATTGGGTGTAGGAACAAATAGCCCTGATGCTTCTTCAAAGATAGATGTAACATCTACTACACAAGGTTTTTTAACTCCAAGAATGTCAGCCAGCCAAAGAACTGCAATAATTTCACCTGCAACAGGATTGATTGTTTATCAAACAGATGCTAATGCTGGATTTTATTACAATGCTGGCACACCACAAACTCCAAGTTGGATAATATTACTAAATGGTGCTAGTTCAGTAGACGCTTCATCAAAAATCACTGGTACTGTGCCTGTTGCCAACGGAGGAACAGGAGCAACAACCCTAGCCGCTAACAATGTTTTATTAGGTAATGGCACTAGCACTTTGCAAGCAGTTGCACCTGGAGCCAATGGCAATGTTTTAACTTCTAATGGTACCACATGGACTTCAGCAGCTGCTTCCGTTCCAGTTCCTGCAGGTTCTACAATTGGAGATATGATGCGTTGGAATGGTACTAGCTGGGTAATTCTAGCTCCTGGTACCGCGGGTCAAGTTTTAAAGATGTCCTCAGCCTCTGTACCAGTACCGAGGACGGGAACTTTGCCTTGAAATATAACTCACTGGTAGTGAACAACTTGTAAAAAATATTTGTCCAAAAAATGTAAAAAAGGGACGAATTAGGGACGATTTAGTTAAATAATTCCATATATTTGCTATTGTAAACAATAACTAAACAACAATATAGCAAGTATAAATATATGGCAAATGTTATAGCAAAGCAAAAAGTTAAACTTAGAAAAAAAAGAACATCGGAAGGCAGGTTTGGTCTTCTCTTGGATTGGCATGATGGAAGTGGTAAAAGAACAAAGGAATATTTAGGACTTTTTTTGATAGATGCACCTAAAAATCCTTTTGACCGCCAAAACAACAAAGACGTTTTGGATAAAGCCGAGTTTATTAGAAGTGAGCGAGAGCAACAAGTTTTTAAAGATGAGGTCGATGAGATTAAAGAACAAAAGAAAACCAAGAATCAAGACTTTATCAGCTACTTTGAAACCTACTTAGTTAACTATCAAAAAAAAGATAAGAGGGTTATGCAGGGGGTGTTCCTCCACTTCAAAGACTTTGCACCAAAGCATATTACCGCCAAAGAGATAACAGAAAGTTTCTGCTATAATTTCAAAGATTATCTTTCAAATAAATTGAATGGTGAAAGTCCCCAAACATACTTTGCACGATTCAAAAAGATGTTAAGGCAAGCTACACGGGATAAACTTTTTAAAGCCTTTCCAGCACAAGATGTAAAAAATGATAAAGTAGATGAAAGTCTAACCAAAGATGTTTTGAGTATTGAAGAGGTGCAAGCCTTAGCCGTGGCAGAATGTGGCAATAAAGACGTTAAGAGGGCATTTCTTTTCGCTTGTAATACAGGACTTAGATTTGTAGATATTAAAGCCTTACAATGGAAAAATATTACAAATGATGTATTGACCATTGAGCAAAGCAAGACTAAAGATAAAGCCAAAGACGGGGGCAAAGCCGAGATAGTTTTAAACCCTACTGCAAAAGAGTTATTGGGCATGCCAGCCAATAAAGAGGACTATGTTTTTAAATTACCTACACACAATGCTACGCTCAAAAATCTTGATAATTGGGCAAAGAGAGCCAGTATAGAAAAGCATATTACATTCCATTGTGCAAGGCATACTTTTGGCACTTTGTTGGCATACTATCAAACCGATATAATGACCATCTCTAAGCTATTGGGGCATACTTCATTGAAGCATACAGCAAAGTATGTAAGAATCTCAAATGAAATGAAAGCAAAAGCCGTGAACGCTATTCCACAAATTAAACTTTAAACCTAATGTTTGAGAAAATAGATTTTATCCAATATTAAAAGGAACATGATTTTTATTGTATTGAAAATATTAGGGAAGTTATAGGGAATACTTCATCCAAATACACAGGTCGCTATGTAGGGGTGGCAGGTGCAAACACGGAGAAAGCTATTAATACAATAACTACTCTTTAGCCCCCCCCCCCTGTATCCTTGGGCAAAATGATGCGATAGCGGTATGGGGTGTAGTTGTTCCACATTTATTTATTCTATCAAATTCGTGTAAAAATGAAAACTTCAATTGATGAAATACGTGCTGATTGGGAAAATATTGTTTATCCTATGATTAATGACTCTTTAATTGAAGAAGAGCAAGCTAAGAAAAATATTAAGCTATCAGCTGAGGAAATAGAAAATAGAATTGATTTAGATGTGATTGATAACTTTAAATTGGTTGATGGTTTTTATGAAGAAATTGAAGACCCTAATCCTTTAACTAGTGAGGAAGTGAAAGAGCAAGATAATTATAATTTTTATCTTCAGCAGCAGGAAGTTGAGAAAGAGTTGCAAAATTTATTTTATGAATTTGAGAGAAAAGCTGAGCTAGAAAATTTGGAGTCTGCAAAACAGTTTTTATTAAAAAATATAAATGAAATAGAGGGTATATCAATTAAAAAAAAGGATGCGATAATTTTTGCTAAGTATGGATTTTGTAAATATCTATTAGAGCATTTATTTATTGTTAAGACTACTAATTCAAATGTAGGTTTTAAATTACCATATACAGAAGAACAACTTATACAATTATGTCAAAAATTTAAAGATGATGGGTTCTTGGATAGCTCCACAAATGAAAAAATTTTCATAAATGCTTTTAATGGAGAAGTATTGAATACTGATTTTAAGAAATTAATATGGAAAAAAAATAAAGTAAATCTTTCCATGTTTATTGGATTACTTGAACAAGAACATCGATGGAAAACAGCTGAAATTGTTTTTGAAAATATTAATTCTGACAATCTTAGAAAAACATATAATAGTCAACGTGAACTTGATAAGCACAAATCTACAAACAATACTTTTCACAAAATCTTAGACGGTTTGAGAGCCGTCTAAGACTGTCTATTCTTATTCCTTCCTTTTCTTCTCAATTTTGCAACTGTCAAGACAATAACAGTATTAGCTAATACCATTTTCAAACTTTAACAAGTTTCCAAGATGGAACAAATTATTGAACGCTTAGAGCGTATCGAACAAAGTTTACTATCACAAAAAACAGTTTTCAATTTTGAGGACTTCTGCAATTATGTGGGAGTTAGTAAGTCATGGGGGTATAAGCTAACTTCACAAAGGGCTGTACCATATTATTGCCCTTTTGGTAAGACGCTTTTCTTTGAAAAGAGTGAGATTGACCAATGGTTATTACAAAACTCGATTAAAACAAAAAAACAACTTGAGAGAGAGGTTTTAGGAGGGCGTAGTAGATGATACTTACGGCACGTTATTTATTTGAGAACTTAGAAGAAGAGGTAAAGAAAAAGCATGGAATTCGTTCATTAGCTCGTTTAGATTGTACCGAGGTATCTGGTTTTTATAATGGTTTAAATCCATTTAGAAACAAGAAAGGTATGATTTATTTATTCCCAACAGAAACCGATGATTTTGTTGAATATAATGGGAAACGAGTTGCAATGATGGCATTAACAAACGGCACGTTAAATTTAAGTAGTTTATTTTTTGAAGACTTAGATTGTTTGCAATTTTCATACGGGTATCCAAATGCACGTACAAAGTTGAGAGATGGTTCTGAAAACCCTTTATTACCATTTAGGTTTGATGGCTATCTATTTTTAACAGATAAGGAGTTGAAAAGAATTGAATTATTTATTGTGGTGGGTGGGAAAAACTGCATAAGAGAGTTTTATTGCCATTTGTTAGATGGTGAGTTAGATAGTGAAATAAACCGTTTGAGAGCTGAGGCAAGACCGTATTTTAATTACTAATTATGTACGATACATTGCATTTATGGCACGGGGGTAATACGGAATGTATTGCCCCCTTATTATGTCAAGTAGTTGAACATAATAGGGATGAAAGTTATTACATCACAGGCAATTTGAAAAACTTCAATCTTTGTGTAAATGAAAAAGGGGTAAGTATCAAAGGTAGTTTAGCTAAATGGTTTTTTGGCAACAATCTACAAACACTTACAAGGGTAGACACACAGCAAGCGATTGAATCATTATCTGATACTCTTCATTTATCTGTAAAAAATGCTAAATTGAGTAGAATAGATTTTGCACAAAATTTCAGTATGCAATATGAACCTGAGATATATTACCCTTATTTTGGTGATAGTAAGACTTATAAAAGATGTGGGTTGAGCACCAGTTTATATTATACTAAACCAAACATTATTAAACTTTTTTATAATAAAAATTTGGAGTATAAAGTTAAAAATGGAAAAATAGATGAAAGTTTATTTCAAAAAAATCTTTTAAGATTTGAGGTTAGGTTCATGAAGCAACTTCCTAAGATTTTTAATAAAGTCTCTGTTAATGTAGGAATGCTTTATGATGAAGATTTTTATATGAGATTATTTAAAAAATGGTTTGATGAATATTCAAATATTGATAAAATTTCAAAAATGGCATTTAGAGAAGATGTATTGCTAAAACCTAGTGATTTTTTTAATCAATTAACTTTGAAATCAATAATAGATTTAGGTGGGCAAAATGAAGTTTTGGAATTAATTGAAGAAACAAGAAAACGAGGGCAATTTGAACGACCTGAGTATCCAAGTCGAGCTAAAGGTATGATAAAGGATTTATTTAAAAATGAGCTTCTTTTTGAACCGAGTGAATTGATACAAGAACTTGAAAATAAAGTTAGACAATTTAAACTCGATTTTAAATAGTCTTATAATAAGAGTGAAGTTTTGACAGTATTTGTCAATATTTAGATTATTAAATACTACTATTTTATAAAAAGGAATGAAACTAATTTAAAGATTTTTAGGGATATACTACTTTTAAGAAGGCTACCTAAATCATTTTTACCTTTGTTTTCATTCCTTTGCTGTTTTTTTAGTTAAATTAGAAATTTTATAGACTCATTCAGATAAAATAGTCAACTAATTTTATATTAACTTTAAAGCTTTATAATGTTTGATTTTGATAAAGAAAAATAAAAATATTGAAATTTAAAAATTAAGTTACTAATTTTACAAACCACACTAAATAAAGTTTTTAGGCGTTAGCTTTTATTCTGTATTTAGAAATCTGACAGTTTCCATTAAATACCTACATGAATAATAAGACCAAACGCCCACGTTAAGGCGTGGGCTATTTGTGCTTATTTGTAGGTTGGGCTTTGTCAGAGCCTCTAAATACGATAATGTTACAAACCCACGTCTTTTAATAACTAATCGTTGATTTAGGGTTTGGATTGACATAAAACCATCAATATCAATGAAAAATTTAGTGTTTTTATTAGGCGTAACTTTTTTCTTAATTTGTTGTAAGGGAGAAAAGGGCGATGTAGGTCCAATTGGGGCGACAGGTGCAACGGGACCCCAAGGCGTTCAGGGTAATACAGGTGCAACTGGTGTGACAGGTGCAACTGGTGCACAAGGAATTCAAGGAGTTCAAGGTAATACTGGAGCAACGGGAGCAACGGGAGCTACTGGGTTAAACGGAACAAATGGGGTAAATTCTACAAAGCCTTTAATTGTTGATTTTGACTTAGATTTATCTAAGACATTAAATTATTATGATTTTAAAACTGCATTAGATCCCTTAGATATCGTTTTTTGTTACATCAACAGAAGTAGTTCTTATTCTCCATTACCTTACAATGGATATGCCTATACGACCGACAAAGCATCTTTTGTTAAATTAGACTGTAACTTTGATGTATGGAAATATACTTTATATATAGATAATAAAAGTGTCATACCATCTGGTTCAACTTTTAATTTTAGAATGGTTATAATAAGAGGATCAAAGACTGGAAGATTAAGTGCTAATACTCCTTATGAGACTTTGAAAAAAATGTATAATCTTCCTGATTGATTGGTAAGAACAGGTAGCCCTTTAATTTAGGGTTACCTATTTATGTTTTTAGGGTAAATCATTTGATTTTTTATTTAAAATATATGGTTATTCAAAGTATATATGAACTAATTAAGTATATCCATTAAAAAGAATAGACTAATACGATTGAGATTCATTTTTAAAATTATTTGAGAACAACTAACCAAACATAAATCTAATGAAAAATTTTTTACTGCTTTATTTCTGTTTCTTTTGTACTTTGAATCTTGCTGCTCAATTAGGTGTAACTTCTGTTGAGGTTCATATTACTCCCGATATTGGACAGTTAGCCTCTATTGATATAGGGGAGAATATTATTAAAAGCAAAAGTTTCATACACACAAGAGCAGTATATTGTGATGATGATATTCAGTACAAGAAGAATGGAAAAATAAAATCTTTAAAGGTTACAAATGATTATGTTTTTGATGATGCTTCACCCAAAGGAAACGGAGCATTAGACAAGTATTGTTTTATGTATTTATGTGTTTGTGTTGACCCAAAGTCCAATCAAGTAATAACGGTCGAATCTAAATCAATGGTTTTTTTAAATCAAAGTGATAATCCAATAGTGTCTGAAAAGCCAATATTTTTAAGAGAAAAGGAAGTAACTCAAACCCCAATTGAAATAGCAGATTTTAACCAAGAGTTTATATACAGTGGCAAGGTAGGAAATATAGTTAAATTCTCTTACCGTGAATTTTATAAAAACTTAGCAAGACAAGCTTTTACACAAGATGTACAATATGATTTATCAGAAGGAAATATAATTGGTTTTAAGGGGGCTAAATTTGAAATAATAAATGCGTCTAATTACAAATTAGATTACAAAATTTTGAGTCCATTTAAATAATACCAAAGAAGTATAGTGTATGAGATTAACGCATTTGCATTTTTGTTTATCCAATATTAATGTAAATACAATGATTAATGTATAGATAAATTTTAAATTGCCCCATACCTAGCCACAGATTCCACGCATGGGAGTTTTATGTTTTAATTTTTGACATAGAGTTACAGTAGTAAATTAATGTAAAGCCAAGTATAATTACTTGGTTCTTTTTTTGCTCAAAAATAAGGGACGATAGGGACGGGGACGGTTTGGGGACGGTTTGTTTAAAAACAACAACTAAACAAAAGATAATTATAGGAAACAAAAAAGAGTGTAAGCCGTTGGTTATAAACGTTTTACACTCTTTTTGTTTGGTTCTTTTTACCCTGTTTTTGGGGCAAATCGTACCGAGGACGGGAATCGAACCCGTACGAGTTTAAAAGCTCACAGGATTTTAAGTCCTGCGTGTCTACCAGTTCCACCACCTCGGCAATTCCATTGGGGCGAATAAGTTTGAACTTATTCTTGAAAAAAAAAGCACCGATGAGGTGCTTACTCTTTCGAGCGAAAGACGAGTCTCGAACTCGCGACCTTAACCTTGGCAAGGTTACGCTCTACCAACTGAGCTACTTTCGCATTACATTTTAGATTTTAACTGAAAGTTTCTGTCTTAATGTGGTGCAAAGGTAAGGCGATTTTTATTACTTGTCAAGTGTTTGAAATAAAAAAGTTGTAAAATTTTTATTATTTTTTTGTAAATATCTGATTATAAGAGGCTTCGCAGGCTGAAAAATTTTGAAAAAATTTTATCGGAATAGTCATGTACATTCGTAAAGGCTGGAATTTATTATATTTAGTCATCCCTCCTGGAGTCCAATTTGACATTAATTTCATTACCCTAATCGCTTCTTCGTCGCAAGTTTTATTGATTCCTTTCATTATTTCGTAATGATTTTTACTTCCATTTTTTTCGACAACAAATTTTATAAAAACAGTATTTCTATTTTTTTCGGTTGGAATCTCAGCAACTGGTACATTAATATTTGAGCAAATGAATGAATAAAGTGCTTTATATCCTTGTGGATAGCTTGGTGAAACGTCGGTTGTTATATAAATCAGACTATCTGATGTGTTTTTTTGAGCAACTATTGTCAATGAGCAGCAAAAAAGGGCTATGAGGTATATTTTTTTCATGTTTTTGTGAGTTTAAGTTTTTAACATCTGTACTTTTGCAAAACTAATAGGAAAGATTAATTAAAAAAATATTTAGCTAATTATCTAAATAAATTTATAAATGTCTTCTAAAATGCTCCTAAAAATTGTAATTTAATAAATGAATAGAACGATAGCTTTTGATAAATCGCCCGATGGATTACTACCTGCGATTATCCAAGATTCGATTACTGGAAAAGTGCTAATGCTTGGGTATATGAATGCCGAAGCATATCAAAAAACAATGACCGACAAGATTGTGACTTTCTTTAGCCGTAGTAAACAAAGACTATGGACTAAAGGCGAAACATCGAATAACTTTTTGAACGTAAAAAATGTATTAATAGATTGTGATGGTGATACAATATTGATTTATGCCTCGCCCGATGGTCCAACTTGCCATACTGGCAATGATACTTGTTTTCAGGAAATTAACGACGGGAAGGTATTATTTATCAATCATTTACGTGATGTAATCAGAGACCGTAAGCTAAATCCTTCGGATAAGTCTTATACGAGTGAATTGTTTCAGAAAGGTGTAAATAAGGTAGCTCAGAAAGTAGGGGAAGAGGCCGTAGAGTTGGTTATTGAGGCGAAAGATGATAATAAAGAATTATTTTTGGGCGAAGCAGCCGATTTGTTTTATCATTATTTGGTGCTTTTGGAGCAAAAAAATTATACTTTCGATGAGGTAATAGATGTGCTGATGAAGCGTCATAAACAATCATGATTAATAGGAGTAGTTACTTAATGAATTTTTATGATTCGAAAAAATCTTGGACGAAATTATAAGACTTCATTAACTTTATATTCAATCATTCCAATATTCACTCATTCAAAACTATCTTTTTATGATAAACTATTTAATTCGTTTGGCTTGTTGTGCGGCTGCGATCTATTTCATGCCTCAATTTCTCAATGATATTAAAGTAAGCGGAACTACGGTGGCATTAATTGTGGCTTTGGTTATGAGTTTTCTAAATACCTTTGTTAAGCCTATTTTGAAGCTACTTTCATTGCCGATTACAATTCTTACACTCGGATTGTTTTCGTTGGCTATCAATGTGCTAATTGTATATTTATGTGATTATTTGGTTGATGGGTTCAAAGTAAGTGGGTTTATTCAACCTTTGATTTTTGGTTTTATTCTTTCTATAGTCAATAGTTTGTTGGGTTCTTTTCAAGAATAGATTTAAAAAAAAAGTCCATTATCAGAGAAATTTTTTCCGACAATAGACTTTTTACTTTTGTACTTTTCATTCATTGAAATCGCTGACTACGGTAACAATGTATTTATATTGTAAGAAACGATTCAAATCGTTACAATTATAAGCTCTCTAAGGTGGCTTTAACTGCATCAAAATTTGGCAAATCGCCTGCACTTTCTAATACTTCTGCATATCTGATTAGTCCTGTTGTATCAACTACAAAAGCTGCACGTTTGGCCACGCCTTGCATACCGAAAACGAAAGTATCATAGTATGCTCCATAAGCTTGTGCTGTTTCTTTGTTGAAATCAGATAATAAATTGAAAGGGAGATTTTGCTCTGCTTTGAATTTTCCTAAAGTAAAAATTGAGTCAACTGAGATACCTAAGATTTCGGCGTTTAAGCCCGAATAAGTTGCTATATCATCACGCATTTGGCAAAGTTCTGCCGTGCATACACCTGTAAATGCCAAAGGAAAAAATAATACCAATACGTTTTTGCCACGATAATCAGCCAAGTTTATTTCTGCTTTATCTGTGTTAAATAATTTAAAATCAGGGGCTTGTTCGCCTACGTTTAGTGCCATGATAGGAATTTTTTATGGTTTTTGATTGAATTAATAACTTATAAATTAAGTAGAAAGTTTGTATTAAAAGAAAAATCTTGTTGATGGCTTTTCTATTTGCCCAGAAACTTAGCTTTTTTCTTTAAAAAATTACAAATAAGCTGAGAAAATACTTTATCAATACAGAAATAATTAATGGTATATTATTAATCGACAAATTTGCAAATAGCCTAATATCTGTATTTAGGCGTATCATCCTTGAGCGAACTTTTCGACTTGTCCATAGATAAACTTACTTTGTTTCACCACGAAAATAATTTATGTTCTAAACAGAAGGCTCTTTAATTGCCAACTGCCCGCAAGCGGCATCAATATCTTTTCCGCGACTTCGGCGTATGTTTACAACTACTCCTTTATCTTCCAAAAACTTGGCAAATTTGCTCAGTTTATCTTCGGTGGTATTTAAATAATCGGCTTCGGCAATGGGGTTATATTCAATGATATTTACTTTTGCAGGCACTTTTTTCGTAAACTCCCAAAGCTCTTTGGCATCTTGCAACGAATCGTTAAAGTCGTTAAATACGATGTATTCAAACGTAATTCTATTGCCAGTTTTTTTATAGAAATAATTGAGGGCCGTCGCCAAATTTTGCAGCGTATTGCTCTCATTAATTGGCATGATTTCGTTACGTTTAGCATCGTTTGCTGCATGAAGCGAAAGTGCCAAATTGAATTTTACGCCATCATCTCCCAATTTTTGAATCATTTTTGCAATTCCTGCTGTACTTACTGTTATTCGTTTTGGCGACCAGTTTAAGCCTTCTGGCGAGGTAATATAATTGACAGATTCTATCAAACCAGTATAGTTGAGTAGCGGCTCGCCCATACCCATGTAGACAATATTGGTAAGTGGCTGATGATAATGTTCTTCTGCTTGCTGTTTAATAAGCACCACTTGATCGTAGATTTCAGCACCGTCAAGGTTACGTTTGCGAGCCATATAACCCGTTGCACAAAATTTACATGTGAGCGAGCAGCCCACTTGCGATGATACACAAGCCGTCATGCGGTCGTCGGCCGGAATCAAAACTCCCTCAACCAAATTCCCATCAAATAATTTGAAGCCCGATTTGATGGTTCGGTCATTGCTCACCTGCTTTTTAAGCACCGAAACCGCCCGAATTTCAAAATTTTCTTTCAATAACTCACGGGTTTTTAACGATAGATTGGTCATATCATCAAAACTCCAAGCTGATTTTTTCCAAAGCCATTCCGAAATCTGTTTGGCTCTGAAGCCTTGTTCGCCATTTTCTGAAAGCCAAACTTTTATCTGGTCGGTCGAAAGTTTT
This sequence comes from uncultured Emticicia sp., assembly GCF_937903345.1. Classification (GTDB taxonomy): domain Bacteria; phylum Bacteroidota; class Bacteroidia; order Cytophagales; family Spirosomataceae; genus Emticicia. The sequence continues at coordinate 74,407 of NZ_CALCZQ010000070.1, forward strand.
CTTATATCTTGTTTACTCATGTCTCTTTAAAATAATAACCTTATAAGGTATCCTTATAATCTAAATATATGTGAACCGAATGTACGCATCACAATGCAAAGTTCAGAAATATTCGTTGGTTTTGCCAAAAACAATCATTTTATCCTTCAAAAACCTTACTTTTGCTAGTATATAGAGTAAACAAAAAAAGAAATAAAATTATTGATAACAATGAAAAGATTTGAAAATAAAGTCGTCTGGATTACAGGTGCATCATCAGGAATTGGCGAAGCGACAGCCTATGCCTTTGCCAGTGAAGGGGCGAAGTTGATACTTTCGGCTCGCCGTGAAGATGAATTGTTTAGAGTAAAAAAAGCAACCGGGCTTCCTGATGCCGATGTGTTCGTTTTGCCAATTGATGTCGAGAAAGCAGAAGAAATTGAATCAAAAGGACAACAAGCAATCCATCATTTTGGGCGAATTGATGTATTGTTTAATAATGCTGGTATTTCGCAACGTAGTTCGGTAGCAGAAACGGAAATGGCAGTTTATCAAAAAATAATGAATCTTAATTTCTTTGGTGTAGTAGCTCTTACGAAAGCAGTTTTACCAACGATGAGAAAACAAAAAAATGGGCATATTGTCGTAACAAGTAGTTTGTCGGGCAAACTCGCTACCCCGATGCGTTCGGGTTATTGTGCTTCAAAGCACGCTTTGCATGGTTTTTTTGATGCTTTACGCTCAGAAGTTTACCAAGATAATATCGGCATAACCCTCATTTGCCCGGGATATATCCGAACTAATATTTCACTCAATGCCGTTGCGGCTGATGGTAGCAAATTCGGAAAAATGGACGAAAACCAAGCCAATGGCATGGCGGCAGAAGAATGTGCCAGCCGAATTTTGGATGCTATTTATAAAAACAAAGACGAAGTGTATATGGGAGGAAAAGAAGTTTTTGGTGTTTATCTCAAAAGGTATTTCCCGAAAATACTTTCAAAAATTGTGCGTAGACAGATGCCGAAGTAGTATTGAAAATTGCTGTAAAAGATTGATTAACATCATTGTGTTTGAGGGTAGTTTCACAAGAAATTTCTACATGGTTCTTGTGAAACTTTATTTTTTCAGTATATTCTACCTCAAGAAAA
>NZ_CALCZQ010000071.1 GCF_937903345.1 uncultured Emticicia sp.
CGGATGGAATCATCATTACAAACAATAATGCTTTTAATATTTTTTACGGTACACATGATATTGCAGTAGGAGGAAAGCAACGTTTTAGACTATCTGATTTTGAAAAAAACTTTTCGAACTTGGAGCTTAAAATAGAGTATTATACATATTGGAGCTTTATACTCTCACCATTAATTTTGTTGTGTAGGTTTATACAACAAGTTCAGTTAAAACTCAATCTTATTGAATTAAAAAATATAAAATCTGATGTAAGCGTTCCAGCCGATTTTATAAATAACTTCTTATATCAAGTAGTAAAGTTTGAGGAAAAATTATTTAGAAAGGGTGTATTTGGTAGCTCCCTATTTATGGTTTTGAAGAAATAGTCTTCTAAATTAAGGTTATCTCTAAAGATTATTATGAGTTAGTTATTGAGGGTATCATTTTTATGAAATTTAGTAAATAAACTTAAAAAATATTAAAAAAAATCTTAATATACTATTGACATTTTGAAATAAACGCTGTACTTTTGTATTACAATTAGAAAGTGACCTATATAGAGAGATGGCAGAGTGGTCGAATGCGGCGGTCTTGAAAACCGTTGACTCGCAAGGGTCCGGGGGTTCGAATCCCTCTCTCTCTGCTTTAAAGCTGAATCGTATGATTCGGCTTTTTTTGTATATTTACTTTTCTCCAAGCCTAATTCATTTCAAGCTTTATATGGAAAGAACAAGATAATCGACTTAAACGAACCTTTATTTTCAAAGATTTCTCTGAGGCATTTTCTTTTATGACAAGGGTTGCTATGTTGGCCGAACAGCATAATCATCATCCAAATTGGTCAAATGTATGGAATACAGTAATAATTGCATTAACTACTCACGATGCGGGTAATTTAATTACCAAAAATGACCGAAACTTAGCCTTAGCAATTGATAAATTAATTAATTATTAAGTTGTGAAAAACCTGTTTGTTGATGTTTATAACTTGTTGATAATTAAGCAGTTACGTTTTTTTTGATTTTTCGATCCAGTTTTAAAACCTATACAATAGGTTTTTTTTATCCGCAAGTGGTAAAATCAGCCCCAAAAATGCGATTTAAAACGCCTGAGAATTGAATATAAGTCTACTTTCTTGTAATTAGTGTAATATATTTGATTCTTAATCGCTTTAAAAGATGTATAATTGTATAAAAAAATCCTAAAACCTTCATTTTTGTTATACTTTCCAATCAAAATAGTACAAATAAATCTCGAATTCTTATTAATATTATATTACTTCCGTAATTACGATTAATTCATCTCATTTTGCCTTTTGGGCTTATGTTGATTGGTTTAATATTATCCTTTGGTGTTAAAAAGGTTGGAAGTTATATTATTGTCGAGGTAAAGGTGTAAGTAAAATCGCATCTAAGGCTTTGATTTTTAGAATAGTAGCAGAATGATTTGTGTATTTGACAATTTTTTATATAATTCAAATAATGATTACTATAGGTCAATTTATAAATTTAGATTTCATTCTTGGAAATAAATATTTGTATTTTTAACCGTTTATGCGATTTGAAAACTATCTGAATATATTTTCTTAGCTCCGACAATTCTTTTTGAAACTGACTTCTTTTTTCTAAATTTCTCAATATGTTTTATCTAATAAACAGAATACAGATTTTTGCAAACAAACAACATTTGAATTTAAAGAAATTTGTTGATGGGTTATCTTGAATACGAATAATAAAAAATATTGATTTGCCATTTCAGGTATTGTTGATTTTATTATTGATTTTGTAGTTTATTGTGTTTCAAAATAGAAAAATATCAAATTATCTAAGGAGAAGCCCTATAAAAGCCTTATAATATGATTTTTAAATCCAATTGTTATACAATTTTTATTAAATCTTTTATTTTTCATCCTTTTTCGTTTGCCGAAATAGCTAATTTCGTGTATTTGTACCTCCAATTAATTAATATATTAATTTTTTTTACGTGTAGTCTTAGAATTGAATTTTGCAATAGAAACATGAGAACGACTTGTAAATTTATACAAGTGGATTTAATCTAATTTTAGCTATGATTTATCTATAAATTGAGGCTATGGAAGGAAGTAAAATATTCCATATGATAGTTATTGGTGCAGTATTTTTTAAAACGCCCTAAATAGAAAGTAGAGGTATAAAATAAATTGAAAGTGTTAAAAATTTCAGTGGTTTAATGTATATACCAGAATTACGGATGGTTTTAATTTAAAAAAAATGTATACTTGAAATCTAAGGACAAATTTAATTTATTTTGCATTTATCGATTCTAGGATTTTCGAATAAAATAAATCAAATTTTTTTTGGTGTTTACCAGTAGCAAAAGTGTTTTTACGCTAACAAATGTTATTTATTCAAGCATAATATTAATAGTTAGATTTGTTTTGGAATTGCTCTGGTTATTTAATATACAATATAACAAATCGATTGTCATAGCGATGTTTTGTATATTTTGATTTGTGGTTCATCAGTTAAATTAATACAAACTTTGGATAAATAATTTGTGAATTTTTGAAATATTTTAAAAATTCAAATTTTTTGGCATAAACTACAAAGTTTTCTGAAAATTTATGACAATAATCTTCTGAAATTTCGTGAAAAGTGTTAAAACAATCACGAAATTATTTTAAAATCGAGTACATTTGGTTTACTTTTGGTACATATTTCAGTCTATGGTAAAATACAAATACCGTTTTTTTACTTCTTAAAATAAAATTGTAACTGGAACAAAAACAACATGTTAATCATTACATTTTTGTTAAACTCTATATTTTTGCAAGAAAATAAATTACAATAAATACCAATTTTCGATATATTTTATTGAATTACCCACAAAAAGATCCAGTCCGATTTTATGTCGGATTAAAATTAGCAAATACAATTTTAGATGGTTTTAATAAAATATCAACTTTTTATAGTCAAATAATCATTAACCTCATAAAATATAAAAATATAGAATTCATCACATACTTGAGATATGTTTTGTTTAAATAATTAAAAATTAGATCTTAATACAACGAATAAACATTACGAGGACGTGATTGTAAGCTTACCAAATAACCTTTGGGAGCGTACAATTCTTTTTCTTCGTTCATGCGAGTCATTAATAGACCACCGATAGCAATAGAGGCAAGTGTAAGTATTAACATAGTTTTTTACGATTTAGAATGTAATATTTGTTAATTACTTTTTTAAAAACAATGCCATTTAATTGTAAGTATTAATTGTCAGATTTTTTTATCGTAAAATGCAAATAAATACTATCGATTTTAAGAAAAATAATTAAAAATACAATCTAAGAATTCGATTTTTATATAAACCTATCGGTAAATTCTATTTTAAATCAATTCTAATAGTAATAAACATTACGTGGTCTTGCTTGTAAATTGGTTAGATAACCTTTTGGGGCGTAAAGCTCTTCAGTTTCTCGAACTTTAGTCATCATGATGCCACCAATTGCGAGTGCTAATGCTGCTAATATCATAGTTTTAAAGAATTTATAAGGATTAAAAGGAAATAAATCTCTCAAATTTAGGAATTAAATATTTATATGTCAAGTATTTTCAGAAAATTTTGAAAATTATATAACTTTTGAATAAAAAATTTTATTTAATGGTATTACTTTATTCATTTTTGGATAAAATTGTCTAGAATATATGGTAATTGCTTTTGATATTTTACATATTTTGGTGTTATTGGCTATAAAATTTTGTATTTTTGTTGAAAAAAATTCTGTGAAACTTGTATTAGTACCTACGCCAATAGGCAATTTAGAAGATATAACATTACGAGCAATAAATGTTTTAAAGTCGGCTGATTTAATTTTAGCCGAGGATACCCGTAATACCGGTTTTTTACTAAAACATTTCGAAATTTCGAAACCTTTACAAAGCCATCATGCCTTTAATGAACATCATACACTTAATAAAGTCATTGAAAGAATAAAAAGAGGCGATAAAATTGTTTTGGTTTCTGATGCAGGAACACCAGCTATTTCTGATCCTGGGTTTTTATTGGTTAGAGAATGTCTGCGGAACGAAATTGAAGTTGAGTGTTTGCCTGGTCCTACGGCGTTTGTTCCTGCCTTAGTAAACTCTGGTTTACCTTGTGATAGATTTACTTTTGAAGGCTTCTTACCTGTTAAAAAAGGCCGACAAACTCGAATGAAAGCACTTGCCGATGAAGAAAGAACGATGATTTTTTATGAATCTCCATTTAGGCTTCTCAAAACCTTGGAGAATTTTATAGAATATTTCGGGCCTGAACGTCAAGCTTGTGTATCTAGAGAAATTACAAAGATGTATGAAGAAAACGTTCGAGGAACATTCTCCGAAATAATTGCAAGTTTTTCCAATCGCACTGTTAAAGGTGAAATCGTCATAGTTGTAGCTGGTAAATAATAATCTTTTGAGAACCTATAAATAAAGATAAAGAATGTTTGAAAGTATTAAAAGTCTTACCTTAGAGCAGTTAATTATTATTACAACAACACCACTTTATACGATTGTAATCGTAGGCGAAATACTTTTAAGTAATTATCAAAATAGATATTATTATACCATCAAAGATACGATAACCAATCTTTATTTAATGATTTTGAATGGTGGACTCGACTTACTTTCAAGAGGAATTACTTGGGGAATTTTGGCTTATCTATTTAAATTTCATTTTTTGGAGATTCAAAATCCAATTTTATATTGGTTATTATTATTTTTAGCCGAAGACTTTTTGTATTATTTACTGCACGTAGTTGACCATTATACACGTTTTTTTTGGGCTTCGCATGTTACACATCATTCATCAGAACAGTTCAATTTAACTGTAGGTTTTAGGTCTTCAGTGTTTCAACCTCTTTATCGTTTTATTTATTTTATTCCACTTTCATTGTTTGGTTTCGAGGTTGTCGATATAGCCGTTATGTATTCAATTACGCAAATTTATGGTATTTTGGTTCATACAAGTTATTTTCCAAAACTTCATAAAATGCCCTATAAGCTTTTAGAATACGTATTTGTTACGCCTTCTCAACATAGAGTTCATCACGCCTCAAATACCGAGTATTTGGATAAGAATATGGGTATGTGTTTATCTATTTGGGATAGAATGTTTGGCACTTTTCAAGAAGAGATTGATGATTTACCAATTAGATATGGGCTTACCTACCCATTGGAAAATAGGGGAGCAGCTAACATAGTTTTTCATGCTTGGATAGATTTATGGAATGACCTTAATAAGCCCTCGAGTTTTACAACCAAAATCAAACTCCTTTTTATGCCGCCAGGATGGTCTCCTGATGGTAGCACAAAAACTAGTAAAGAATTAAGGAAAGAGTTATATAAGGAACAAGTGGAGGCTTAGTCACCGCCACAGCATCCGCAATAACCTGAGCATTTGCTATCGCTACCACAACCACTTTCACCTCCAGAATGAGCATCGCGTGAAGTGCCGCACGAAGAGCAAGCACAGCCGCTAGTGCCAGTGCCATCGTTTTGTCCTGATTGGTTTTGTGAAACCTTAACAAGCACATAAAGGATAAAAATAAATGCTGCAATCGGAAGCAAAGTTAAAAGTGCTACTTTTGTAGTGATTGCTTGAAGCAAGATGATTGGAACAATAAATGGAATACAAGAAAAGTGAAGTTTTTTTAGATTAATTGAATATTTGATTTTTGGATAACCCAGTTTTTATGAAGATTTACTCTTTGGAAGTTAATTTCTAATAAAACGATTTTGATTATTATGCCAAATATCATTGGGTGGAAATACGCCAAACCATTCTTTGTAGAGACTTACAGATTTGTTGTACTAGCTTTCCAATTTTTCTCTCTCGTTGGTTCTTCCTTTGATTGGATTATGGTGAATTTGCTGACCAAGAGTGTTTTGACACAATTCTACCCAGTAGGACTTTGTGAACTTTAGATGCAGATGCCAAGCTTGGTCATCAGTGTTAGATGGTATTACGCCTGTATCTGTAATACAACAGAGGAAAATAAATTTTTTGTACGCGTCAATTACTCTTTGGGTATAGGTTTTGTTTCACCCATTTTCTCTTGCGAGTCGTTCTGAAAAGTTAAAACTGGCGGAATCATCATCTAAATCAAAGGCTTTAATTTTCTAAAATAATTCAATTCCTTTGTTTGTCATAGGCTGTATTTTTTTGATTTCCTTTAAAATTTACAAAGTTTTTCTGTAAACTCAAACGATTAAGCCGTAATTTTGAACCGTAATCATGTAATTTAATATTCCTTTAATAATGACTTTATTACAAAACAAAGTTGCCTTAGTTACAGGTGCATCACGTGGCATAGGACGTGAAATTGCTAAGAAATTTGCCGAACAAGGAGCAAATATAGCGTTTACATATTTATCAAGCATTGAAAAAGGTCAAGCTCTCGAAGCTGAATTGGCCACTTATGGAATCAAAGCTAAAGGTTATCGTTCGGATGCCTCTGATTTTGCCGCCGCTGAGCAGTTAGTAGTTGATGTGGTAGCTGATTTTGGAACGCTCGATGTACTTGTCAATAATGCTGGTATCACTCGTGATACGCTCTTAATGCGAATGTCAGAAGAGCAATGGGACGAAGTATTGAGAGTAAATCTAAAGTCTGTATTTAATCTTACGAAGGCTGCTACTAAGCCAATGATGAGAGCGAAAAGTGGCTCAATTATCAATATGACTTCGGTCGTTGGTTTGATGGGAAATGCTGGACAAGCAAACTATTCGGCATCAAAAGCAGGTATCATTGGATTTACAAAATCAATTGCTAAAGAATTGGGCTCAAGAAATATTCGTTCAAATGCAATAGCTCCTGGTTTTATAGAAACAGAAATGACTGGTGATTTAAACGAGAAGGCTTTGGAAGATTGGTTGAAAAATATCCCACTTAAACGAGCAGGTCAAGGTGAAGATGTAGCCAATGCGTGCATATTCTTGGCTTCTGATATGTCAAAATATATTACAGGACAAACCATACAGGTTGATGGTGGAATGTTGATGTAGCGGGGAGTTTTACAATATTTTAGGCTTTGTCAAAATAATTGTATTTAATATTTAGTTGTGTATAATGATGTTTTGCACAGCTAAATATAAATTTTAATTCTTTCTATAAAACCATAATTTCTCTTGGGAGGACGGTCCGACGTATCGGGTAGGGGTATGAAATCAGAACTTATTTTTCAATCATCACCTTGGTTTATTTTGCTTTGTTTGATAGTAGGTGGGCTTTACTCCTTTGTGCTCTATCAAAATAAGAAAAATTTTAGCAAGAAGCAAAATCTAGTTTTAGCCATAGTTCGTGGACTTTTGGTTAGCTTATTGGCTTTTTTGCTACTAAATACGCTCTTACGCAAAAATAAATCTACCATAGAAAAACCAATAGTTGTTTTGGCCATCGATAATTCTTCTTCTATGACTCATGGCGGACAAGCTAAAATAGAGGCATTAAATAAAAATCTCCAACAACTAAAAGAGTCAATTGAAGCAAAAGGAGCAAGTGTTGAAATTCAAAGTCTTGATGAAGAGGCTGAAACTCAGAATATTAGCGATATTAAATTCTCTAAAAAAAGGTCAGATTTATCTCAAATGCTGGCAAATATCAAGTCGAGTTATGAGGGTAGAAATCTTACCGATGTAATTCTTGTATCAGATGGTATTACTAACGAAGGTATTTCTCCAACTTACGGAAAATATAACTTCAACCTTCATGCAGTAGGTTTGGGAGACACTACGCAAAAGAGAGATGTAAAACTCAATGCAATTAATGCCAATCAAATTGCATATCTAGGTAATAAATTCCCGATTCAAGTGGAGGTTTCAAGTTATGGTTTTCAAGGAAAATCAACAACAGTTTTATTGAAACAAGCAGGCAATATAATTGACAAACAAGTAGTTAGCTTCAATATCGAAGATGATTTGAAACAAATTACATTTTATGTGACTGCTCAACAAAAAGGAATGCAGCGTTTTTCGGTAGAAGTCGTGGCCTTAAATTCAGAGTTTTCGAATAAAAATAACGTAAAAGATGCTTATATTGATATTGTTGATGGTAGAGAAAAAGTACTACTCGTTGCCCTTGCTCCGCATCCTGACTTAAAGGCTTTAAAAAGTATTATTGAAAAAAATGAATTGTATGAGTTAACAATCAAAATTATTCAGGGCGATGATTTAAGCCAGATCGGTTTACAGCCTTTTGATGTTTTGATTTTACACCAATTACCAGATATTTATGGAATGGGTGGAAATGTAGTAAGTCGTTTACTTGCTCAAAGAAAACCGACCTTATTTGTACTAGGAAATCAAACCAATATAAAAAGCTTTAATGGAATGCAGCAAACACTTTCGATTGCTGCTCAAGCTGGTAAAGCTGATAAAGTGACCGCAAAGTATAATAATAACTTCAATTTATTTAATCTTGATAGCGATAAACTAGGTATTTTAGAACGACTTCCACCTGTTTTAGCTCCTTTTGGTGATTATAAACCAATGGCAGGTAGCGAAATTATACTTTATCAAAGAATAGGCTCGCTTTCAACACCTAAACCATTATTGATAGCAAATACTACTGACGCACAAAAAACAGCTGTTTTGGCGGGAGAAGGCCTTTGGTTGTGGCGTTTAGAAGAGTTTTCGCTAACTGATAAACAAGAAATTATTGATGAAGTTGTAATGAAAACTCTTCAATTGATTTCGATTAAAGATGATAAACGTAAAATAAGAGTTTATCCAATCTCTCGAGATTTCTCAATAGAAGAAAAGGTAATCTTCGAAAATGAGGCTTATAACGATATTTACGAGCGAATCTATAACCAAGAAATCAAACTTGATATTACCGACGAAAAAGGCAAAGTACGAAGCTTTAGCTACACTACAACGAAAGATAATAGTCGATATGAGATAACTGGATTGCTTGAAGGCGTTTATCACTACAAGGCTTCTACCCAGGTTCTGGGTAAAAGCGAAGTAGTAGATGGGCAGTTTGTAGTGAGAAATATCGATTTGGAAAGTCTTAATACTACGGCTGATTTTAATATGTTACGTACCTTAGCATCTCAAAATAATGGTAAATTTTTCGTTGCAAGTCAACTTGAAAAACTTGAGGACTTTTTATCATCAAACAAAGCAGCTGATAAAGTTACAAGTGTTGAAGAAATGAAAGAGTTTATCAATCTCAAGTGGGTGTTTTTTGTGTTATTATTGCTTTCTAGTGCAGAATGGGGCATACGAAAATACCTTGGAAGTTATTAAATACCTCCAAATCCTTAAAAATGTAATTGAAATAATCATTAAAAGCCATCGTTTAACTTTGTTAAGCAATGGCTTTTGCTTTTATAATTTTAAAAATTAACTATCATTGTCCCTTGTTTTACGTAATTTTACATAAAGTTTTTAGAAAACATAACATTATAATCCCCTGTTGGGGCGGACCGACGTATCGGTTAGGGTCATGAATATAGGAGATAAAGTAAGGCTCATTCGCTCAAAAGAAGAAGGTATAGTAACCCGATTTTTGAAGAATGATGTAGTAGAGGTTGAGATTGAGGCGGGGTTTAAATTGCCTGTATTAAGAAAAGAACTAGCTGTTGTTTCTAAGGCAGAAGACAAAGCTTTCAAACCTCAGTCGAAAGTACATGAAAATATAACACCACAACGAGCATTCATTGAAAGAAGTATTACACAGGTAAAAGCCGAAAAAGGAATTTATTTGGCTTTTTTGCCTATTACTGATAAATTAGTTTCTCTTCACATTGTTAATAATAGCGATTGGGATTTACCATTTTTGCTAACTTCTGGTTCAGAAAAAACACATAGAGGATTACTTGGTGGTTTTCTTACTGCTCGTACTTTTCAGAAATACCCAATTGATTTAGATCTTAAAGATTTCGACGAGTGGGGTAATCTCACTTTTCAGTCATTATATTATAATTTTGGTTATTTTACTGAGAGACCAACATTTATTAAGAAAATGCGTTTGCGGGCACATACTTTTTTCAGTCACAAAAAATCAGCACCTATTCTTGCAAAAGATTGTTATTTATTTCAGCTAGACGCAGAAGATGCTCCATTAATAGTCAATCCAATTGAGTTGAAGGAGAAAATGATGCAGTCAAAAATAGAAGAATTACCTCTCAAAACGTTTGAAAAGCCTTCCGCTACAATAGATTTACACATCGAACAACTGAATACAAATTTCCTGAGCATGAATAATGCTCAGATATTGGAAATACAATTGCGAACTTTTGAATCAAAATTTGAGAACGCAATTGCCTCGGGTATGGAAGAAATTGTATTTATACATGGGGTTGGCAATGGTGTATTGAAACAAGAAATTCAAAAAAAATTAGCAGGAAATAAAAATGTTGCGTGGTTTCAAGATGCCCAAAAAGAAAAATTTGGTTATGGGGCTACTCGAATTAAAATAAAATGATACCTTTTATTCTTATTTTTAAAACAAACCAACCATTATTAGATTAACCAATGAGTAGTTTAGCGAATTCCAAATGTATTATCGTTGCCTTTTTTACAACTATTTTTACATCTTTCTATGCAATCGGGCAGAAATCCAACCCTGAAGCTCCAATCGAAAAATATTTACAGGATACCGTACTCGTGCAGAAAATGCCTTCAAATATAAGTATTCCATTCGAAATTGCGATGAACGACATTGAAAAGCAAATCAATGCAACTGTGATAGGTTTGATTTATGAAGACAATAGTTATGCAGATGATAATAATGATAATTTCAAATGCAGAGTTTGGAAAAAGTCGAATATACTTGTAACGGCAGCCACAAATGACGTTTTCGATTTTACCGTTCCTATAAAAGTTTGGGCCGAAAAAGGAATTGGTGCATTCGGAATAATGAAGTACATTCCTTTGGAGTTTGAGATGAATCTGAAATTTTCTACCCGTTTTACTATAAAACCTGATTGGTCAGTACAAACCTTTACAAACCCAAATGGCTACGAGTGGATATCAAAGCCAAAATTAAACGTGGGTTTCGATGTACCACTCGATTTTGTGGTTGGTAAAATCATAGATAATAATCATACGAAATTTGCCAAATCACTTGATGATGCAGTTGCAAAAAATATGACAATTAAACCTCTTGTAATTCAGGCTTGGAATGCGGCTCTTCAACCGTATTTAGTCTCAGAAGAATATCACACCTGGGTTAAGATAACCCCTTTGGAAATTTCGATGGTGCCTTTAAGAACTGTTGGACGTAATATAAAGTCAGTAATCGGCATCAAAGCAATCACTGAAACACTTACCGGCGACCGTCCATTTACACCGTTCTCTGTAAGTACTGTACCAAATCTTAAAATTGTAACAGGTATTCCAAATGATTTTCAAGTTGGATTAATGAGCGATGTTTTATTTACCGAGGCAGCAGCTCAAGCAAAAAAGATGTTTGTTGGAAAAGAATACGATTTTCAAGAAGGAAAATATAAAATTGAAATAACAGAAATTGATATTTATGGGAGCAACGAATTTTTAGTTATTAAGGTCGATATTAAAGGTAGTTTGAAAGGAGCAGTCTATATAACAGGAATTCCTGTATATGATTCTACAAAGAAAAAAATTGTATTATCGAATTCACAATTTGATATTAAGACAAAAAATATCTTAGCAAAGGCTGCGGCTTGGCTCTTAGAAGGAAAGTTAGTAAAAATGATTGAAGACGAGTATGGCTTACCAGTAGATGAATTAATTACATTTGCAAAACAAAACATTGAAACCGCAATGAACACAGAGTTTAAAAAAGGAGTTAAGCTTAGTGGAAAAATAGATTCTGTACAACCAGATAAAGTGTATCTTACCCCAACTAGCATAGTGGCAATGGTTATGGCAAAGGGAAAAGTAGAGGTAAAAGTCGAGGGTTTATAAATTTTTGAACTTTTGTATTAAAATTTAAAAAATTTCAATCGAAAATTAATAATTTAAATACAAATGAAAAAAAGTATTGCTTTGATGAAATAGGTTACAAAAATATATTAATAAAAATTTTTTAAGGATGTAAATCAAACTTTGTCATTGAAAAATTTATCAAAAATGTTTATTTTTCTTTAAAAACATTTATTCTTATTCTTCTTTTTTTATAAGCAATTTTTAAATTTCAGCTTATCAAAAATTAAAAGTGAGTAAATTATTCAGAGTAAAAAGACGCTTATCACCAACGATTCGACACAATTGACGGTTTGTCGGAGTGGAAAAATACTAAAATTAAAAAATTACATCATTCAAATTTATCGATCAATATTGTCTCACTACTTATTTTATGTTAAAATAGATTTTTATTTTAGTGTTTTTTGCAATCTATTCAATATCAAGATAATTACTTTCCCTCTTTGAAGTAGTATAATAGCCGCCTTCAAGTATTTTAAACTAATTGTTTTTTTAAAATTGTTTACAATGTCAATAAATAATGAAACTATAAATATTTGATAAAAATATCTTTTTTATATAAATTTACATTCAAATCAAATTATAATTCAGAATGATTTAATTTGACCGTAATTTCATTAGTATGGAAAAGCATTGGGCAAAAAGCATTTCACTTCAACTTTATACCTTAAATCTTAAAGAGACAATCTATTTTTATTCTGTCATTTTAGGGCTTGATTGTGATGAGGCAAATGATAGACAAGCAGTTTTTTCATTAAATTCAACATCTTTTATCTTTTCAGTTGAGGAAAGGCTTCAAGGTAACTTTTATTATCATATAAACATTGAAGTACAAAAAATAGAACAACTCTGGGAATCTATTCGCTACAAAGTACATGTTTATTCTGCTATTTCTGATGCTCAAGATGGAAATTCAATAGAATTTAGTATTTTTGATAATAATAACAATTTGATAAAATTTTACGAAAAAAATCTGAATAAACAATTAAATATTGATTTTTATAAATTTGGTGAATTTCAAACAATTGAAGCTAAATAACATTTATATTTAAATAAAATCTTTCCCACAGGATTAATGAATAAAATTAAAAAAAATGTTTACTTGGTAAGGATTTTATTTGTTTTTTAAAAAATAGTAAACAAAAATATTTTATTATTTTGTTGATTATCAATATTTTATCTCTTAAAAATTATTACTATTTTTTTAGAAATTTGTTTTTAAATTTAAGAATATAAAACAAGCAAAAGGTTTTGTTTAAACCAAAAAAATACTTTTATTTAAAATAACCATATTCT